>JAXGNG010000003.1:0-557080 GCA_040768125.1 Spirochaetota bacterium
CCGTGTACGGCATGACGGGGGGGCAGATGGCGCCGACGACCCTCCTGGATATGAAGACCACCACCACGCCCTTGGGCCGCGATCCCCGTTATGACGGACATCCCGTGCATATCACCGACGTGGTGGCGCAGTTCCCCGGCGTGGTATACGCGGAGCGCGTCGCCGTGGACGGTCCGGCGGGCATCAGGAAAACCAAGAAGGCGATCGCGGCGGCCTTCCAGACGCAGGTTGACGGCCTTGGCTACTCCATCATCGAGGTGCTTTCGCCATGTCCGACAAACTGGAAACTCTCACCCGTGGACTCCTTCACATGGATAACTGAAACGATGACGAAGGAATACCCCCTGGGCGTGCTGACCGATAAACGAAAGAAAAAGGAATGATATGCTGCTGAAGATTCTCACGGCCGGCTCCGGGGGGCAGGGGGTGTTGACCCTGGGGAACATCCTTGGCAATGCGGCCATGATGGCCGACCTCCACGTGACCTATCTCCCCTCCTATGGCGCAGCGATGCGCGGGGGGACCGCGAACTGCACGGTCTGCATTTCCGACGAGGAGGTGGCATCGCCGGTTTCCTCAACCCCTGACATCCTGGTCGCCATGAACCAGCCGTCGCTTGTCGCCTTTATCACGAGGCTTGAACCGGGCGGACAGCTCATCTACAACTCCGATCTCGTGGACGAGGTTCCCGAGAGGGGTGACGTGGAAATGATCGCGGCGCCTGTGAACCTGATTGCCCGGCGGCTCGGCAACGAGCGCACGGCGAACATGGTGATGCTCGGCGCCCTTGTGAAGATGATGAATATACTCGATATCGACATTATCATACAGAGCATTGACGTGATGATGGGATCGAAGAAAAAAATCGCGGAAACGAGTGCCGAAGCCGTGCGCAGGGGATACGAGGAATTCCCGTTTGACCAGGACACTCCAGCAGCGGGGAAAACGCCATGACGATAACCCAGGTTTCAATTGCCGTTGATAACACTCCCGGGAGCCTTTACCGGGCCACCACGATTCTTGAGAAGGAACAGATCAATATCAAGGGAATCATGGCCGCCACCCAGCTTGCCCCGGTGCAGGTAAACATGATTGTCGATGATCCCGACAGGGCCGTAAAAGTCCTCCAGATGAACGGGTTCACGGTTACCACAAAAGAGGTCATCGCCGTCACCACGCCGGACCATCCCGGTGGGCTCAATGCCGTGCTCCGGCCCCTCATCGAGGCCAAGGTGAATATCGACGCCGTGTATCCCTTCATTTATCTCAAGAACGACGAGGCGATTCTGATCCTCGACGTGGACAAGATCAAGGAGGCCAAGGAAGTCCTGAACAAGCACTGGGTCAGGACCTACGGCTCGGAGATATACAAGTCCTGACGATGCGTGCGAAAACGGCGGAGTGCCTCCGCCTGCAGGCCCGGGACGGTATCTTCCACAATGGAAATCCTTCACGACAGTATCTCCGGCATGAAAAAAGACGGGCGTCCGGTCATCGGGTGTTTCCCGCTCTATCCGCCCCTTGAGCTCTTTCATTCCATGGGGCTGACACCCCTGGTGCTGTGGGGACTCGGGGACCTGATCAGGTCCACTCCCCTGAGCGACCGCCACCTCCAGAATTATACCTGTTCCGTTGGCCGCCGTCTCGCCGAATTTGTCCTGTCGGAAAACGGAGCGCTTCTTGACGGGCTCTTCATGTACAATGCATGCGACACCCTCAGGAATCTTCCGGAAATCCTGGAGTGCGGGGTGACCGCCCTCGACAGAAGCGGGCCGCCGATACTGAAAATGCATATCCCCTCGGGCTCAATCTCCATGGACGCGATAGGGGAGAGATTTCTCTCCAGGGAGATCGGGGAACTGGTTCATGAGGCGGGAGGGCTTTTCGGCGTTTCCTTTTCCGGCGAGCGTTTCAAGGAGAGTGTCGCGCTGTATCGCGAGATGCGATCCCTCGCGATGAGGCTCCAGTCGGCGGTTGCCCGGGGACTGCTGGGTTTTCGGGACTACCGGGATGCGGCGATCAACGCCTGCGTGATGTCCGTGGAGGAACAGATCGCGCTCTTTTCATCTCTTCTCGGAAACAGAGAGTGCGCAGGGGGAGAAGATGCCCGTCCCCGGGAGTGTGGTATTGCCCTGAGCGGCATACTCCCCCCGCCCCCCGGTGTGGTGGAGACTATTGAGAGTGCCGCACTTCGCGTGGTGGCCAATGATTGCGCCATGATGCACAGGTCATGGGCGTTCACGCCTTCATGCGACGACGACCCCGCGGAATATTACGCGGCGCTCTACCGGGGCCATTTCCCCTGTACCACGCTTCTTCCCTCGGCGGATCGGCGGATCGAAGCCGTCATTGACTTGGTGCGGAAGAGCGGTGCCCGGGGATTGATCATCATCGGGGAAAAATTCTGCGAATATGAATATTTCGAGATGCCTGTCCTTGAAGAACGATTGGCACAGGAGGGGATCCACACGCTGAGGCTCGAGCTATCCATCGATGATGCGGATGCCGGGTCAGTTAAGACCAGGATCGAGGCATTTTCAGAATTATTGCACGATGAGGGGCGTCCCGCCACGGTGGTGTAACGACACTGTCGCGACGGCGACTCGTTTCAATGGAAAAGGCGGGTATGAGTGTCATGTATAAACCGGGCGGATTCCAGAAAACAGAATCAGGATCGCGTCTTTCGCGCATGATGGCCTCTTCATACATGGATCTTCATCGACGTGCCGGGGAAGGCGCCTTTACTGTCTGGATCGCCATCGTGGTGCCCGCGGAGATCTTCGCCGGTTTCGAGAGCGTTGTCTACGGGGTTCCCGAGAGCCACGCCGCCATGAGCGCCGGTAAAGGGGTGGGGGCCCTTCAGTGCGAAAAGGCCGAGGGGAGGGGATACAGCCCCGACCTGTGCTCCTACGCGCGTCTTGACCTCGGGACGGTCTTCGACGGCGGAAAGGACTCGCCCACCTTTGGTCTCCCGAAGCCGCATCTGCTGGTTTCCAACAGCAATAATTGTTCCCTTCTTGTGAAGTGGTTCGACGTGCATCACCGAATGAGGGGAGTGCCTCACTTCGTCCTCGATGTCCCCTTCGCCTATGGCCGCCAGAGGGAGGGTGACAGGGCCTATATCGCGGAACAGCTGAAGGGGCTTGTCGAGCTTATCTCTGAGATGAGCGGACAGAGATTCGATATCGACCGGGTAAGGGAGGCCGTGGCTCATTCCGTCGAGGCGAGCCGTCACTGGAAGCGTTTTCTCAGGTGCGCCGAACATCGACCGAGCGGCATTACCGCCTTCGATTCCTTCGTGCAGATGGCGCCCATTCTCACCGACAGGGGAACGAAAAGGCTGGCGGATCATTATCGAATGCTCGCCGAGGAGACCGAGGCGCGCATGGCGAAGGCAGTATTTCCCGTGCCTGAAGAGACGTATCGCCTGCTCTGGGACAACATCGCGCCGTGGCACCAGTTGCGCGCCATGTCGAGACGCCTCGCCGAGATGAGGGCTTCTATCATTGCCGCGAGTTATACCTACTGCGTGGGATGCACTGAAGGGGAGTATGATCCCTTCGAATACGACGGCGGGGATCCTTTCGAATATCTTGCAAGGATGCAGAACTTTTCGGTGTGTCCAATGGGGCTGGGGAATCGCGTCCGCGCAATGCGTGAGGCGATACGGAGAAACGCGATAGACGGAGTGGTGTTTGCCAGCAACCGGAGCTGCAAGGTGTATTCGCTCATGCAGATGGACCAGATGCGAATCATTGAAAGAGACGCCGGGGTGCCCACGGTGATGATCGACGTGGATCACGCAGATGCGCGTTCCTACAGCGAGGAGCAGGCCTTCACGCGGATTGGGGCACTCCTGGAGCGGATTGATGCCTGCCGATAACGGGATCTGGGTGCCCAGGGAACCGGCACGATCCTCCGCGCTCCCTGGAGAAGGTGCGGCAATCCCTTTCTTGAAATAAAAAAAAGGAATTGCGTAATGCGGCACCATGGATGCTTCATGAATTGCTCGATGGTAGATGCGAGTAGCACCCATTTTTTTAGGATGAGGCAATGATTACACTCGGTATTGATATCGGTTCCATCACCACAAAGGCGGCGTTGATGTTTGATGCGAAGCTTCTCGGCACAAAAGTGGGGTTTACGGGCTATAATATCGGCAAGGCCTGGCGACACGTAACCGACGAACTTCTTGCTGATGTGGGCAAGGACTTTTCTTCAATAGAAAAAATCATATCCACAGGATATGGCAGAAACGGCGTGGACGCGGCCCACAAGGCGGTGACAGAGATCACCTGCCATGCCGCGGGCGCCCATTACTGCGCTCCCCACGTTCGGTCGATCATTGACATTGGCGGACAGGACAGCAAATCGATACTCCTCGACGACTCGGGCAGGGTTAAGGATTTCGCAATGAACGATAAGTGCGCGGCGGGCACCGGGAGATTTCTCGAGGTCATGGCGCGGGCCCTTCAGGTTGATCTCGAAGAATTCGGAGAGATTTCGCTCCAGGCTGACAATCCCGGGAGGATATCGAGTCTCTGCACCGTTTTTGCCGAGTCAGAAGTTATATCCCTTATTTCCAAGGGAGAGGGGAGAGAGAATATCATTGCCGGAATACATGAATCGATCGCTGCGCGTGTTGGCGCCATGGCTTCCCGAGTGGGAATTCGGGAACCGGTAATGATGACTGGCGGCGTGGCGAAAAATATCGGCGTGGTCAGGGCGATGGAAAACAAACTGGGGGTAAAAATTGAAGTATCCGAGTTCGCTCAGGTCATGGGCGCCATCGGCGCAGCAGTGCTGGCTTCGAACCTTGAATAGGGTCGCGTTCTTAAATCATGCCTTTTTTTTCGGGTGATGGGGCTGTTGTCATTATGTGTGGGGTGTACCCCCAGTACAGTTTCCAACAGATCAGTGATCGGGCAACTTCTTTTACTATAACGTAGTTGATAAACCGATTGTTATCGGTGAAATATTCATCGTGCATGTTGTCAATATATCTATTTACCGCCAAGGCAAGAATACGGGAAAGAGACATTTTTAGAAATTTCCTAAGATCAAGACAATATTCATATTCATCTTCCCTCAGGGTAATGTGGAACCTGTGCCACTCATCCGGATGGCATTTTTCCTGATAACGAACTAGTGTTCCCATATTAGGTTGATAGAAAGCATGCTTTTCCAGAATTATTTTAATCAGCGTACGCATCAGATCAGATCTTGAAATTTTTCTTGCATGCGCCGCATATGTGATTTTCTCCATTATGGCTCGATGAATATATAGGGTTGTCTCCATGTTTCCTTCCTGGATCAAGTCTGTAATGATTTTAATGATATACGAATGGAAGAGAACGAGGGATAAACACTATTGCCAATGTTGATCGGTGGGCTACTACTCATGAAAAAAATACTGGTTTTTATTGAAAAAATACTTGAAGTATTATCATGATATGGTATTATGTCACATAAGCTATACATGAATACCTCCTTTTGATTATTTCTCCCTTCCCCCTCCGGGGGGATTTTTTAGTGTAATGATTAAAATGGCTGCCATATCTGTTATTATTGCCGTATCCATGTGTGACCATGTCTGAGTTGTCCCACGATCTTAGGCTGGAACCTTCCGGTATAGCCACGACTGATTCATCATCAGGACATCCCGAACCTGATGAGCATGCCATTGCAGGGGAGGACGCTATTCTTTCCCTGATGAGAACCATTCCCCCCCGATTTAACTGGCAGTTCCTGCTCAGGATTGAAGCCTTTTCTCTCGTGCTGGCGTATTCGCACAACAAGATAATGTCTCTCTCCAATTCACGGACGCGCATTCTGTCTCATCAGGTGTCGTGCGCGCATCGCGTGATGAGTTCTCTCAACAAGCGATTTTTAATCGCTGATGAGGTCGGTCTGGGTAAAACGATAGAGGCGGGTCTTGTTATCAAGGAGCTGGAATACCGTCATCGCTACCGGAGGGTGCTTATCATCTGCCCCGCGTCACTTCAGTACCAGTGGCAGCGGGAAATGCAGAGCAAGTTCAACGACCGGTATGTTATCATGGATCGCCGGGAGTTGAACAGGCTGTCGAATTCACGGCGCGGAGCCAATCCCTGGGAGGCCCACGAAAGGGTCATCTGCTCAATAGATTTCATGAAGAACAGGCGACTCCTGAAATCACTGGGTTCGATAAGCTGGGACGCCGTAATTTTTGATGAAGCACACCGACTTCGTCGGGACGGTCGCCGGGCCACACTCGCCTACGAGGCCGCCGAGGCGATCGCGGGAAGAACTAAAGCGCTTTTACTTCTTACTGCAACACCCTTCAGGGGTAATCTCGAGGAACTCTATTTCCTCATTGCGCTTCTCGATCCCCATATACTCGGGCCGTTCCATTCCTATTTCAATGACTACTGCCTTGACAACTCGGAATTGGCCACCCTGCGCGATGCGATCTCTCCCGTTGTGATACGGCGCACCAAGCGGGAAGTGGGCGGGTTTACCCGAAGATGCGCCCGTACCGTGCGTTTCGAGCTGTATCCTGATGAACGGCGCCTCTATGACGAAACGACATTATATGTCGCCGAGGAGTTCAACAGGGCCCTTCAGAATGAAAACAGGGCCGTGGGATTCGTGATGACGGTATTCCAGAAGCTGCTCGATTCATCCACTCATGCCCTCGGGTGTGCCCTGGAGCGCCGTATGGCCCGACTTGAAGATCTCCTGGCAAGGGCGGACCTGGTCCGACGTCTTGATATCGATCCCGGAGGGGACACCGACCTGATCGATGACATTGAAGATCTCGAGGATCTTGTGGCCCTTTCTTCCGCAAAGAGCATCGCCGAAATGCGCATGGAGATAGAAACCCTCCGCCGCCTCGTCGGCATGTCGCGCCTCATACGCGTGAACAAGAAGGCTGAAAAGCTGAAAAGCCTTATTGTCACCCTGAAGAAGCAGGGGCACGGGAAGGTCCTGATATTCACGCAATTCAGGACCACCCAGGATTACCTGAAGGGGTATCTTTCCGGATTTGAGGTGGAGGTGTTCCATGGCTCCCAGGGCCGCGATGAGAAGGAGAGGGCCATAGCACGTTTCAGGGACGAGGCGGAGATCCTGATATCCACCGAGGCCGGTGGTGAAGGCCGCAACATGCAGTTCTGCAATATCCTGGTCAACTATGATCTACCCTGGTCCCCGTTGAAGATCGAACAGCGAATCGGACGGCTCCACAGGTTCGGACAGCCCCATGACGTTTTCATTTATAATTTTTCCACAAGGAATACCGTGGCCGAGAGGGTGCTCGAGATATTGAATCAAAAACTTCGTCTTTTCGAGGAATCCATAGGGGCTCCCGATGTGCTCCTGGGCCAGATCGAGGATGAACTGAGGCTCAATAGCCTCCTCATGGAGATGGCGGCGGGGATTAGGAGCACGAAATCGATGAAGCGGGAGGCGGAGCGGAGAATCGAGCTTGCGCGCAGTGGATATGAGAAGATATCGGAACTGACGGTCACCGACCGCATTGATTTCAATTACGATGAATACTATCGCGTTACCCTGAAGGAAAGAAAGTTTACCAACCGACGGATCGAGCGATTCGTCAATACCCTTACACGTGTCGATGATGGTGCGGCGCTCTCTATCACGCCGGGAGGGGCACGGGGACTCTACCGTGTTGCGGCCGGCGACGGGAATGGCGATAAGCTCGGGACCTTCGACAGCGCGATCGCCCTTGAAGACGAGGGTATCGAGTTCCTGGCTTTTGGCCATCCCGCAGTTGACCGACTGGTGGCACGTTGCCGGGATTCATCTTTTGGTGGGTTCACCGGCGTTGAGTCGCTGGCTTCGGATATTCCCTTTTCGGGGATGGTGTTTTATTTTCTCGTGACCTTTACGTCGGTGACGGAGGTGCGCGAACTGGTTCCCGTCGTTGCCATCCTCGATCCGGTTTTTCCCATCGATCGCCTCGGGTCCATCGAGGACGAACTGGTTGACCGTGAACGCCTCGATGCCGTCCTTGCCGACGACACCAGGGTGCGGATGATAACGGCACGCGCCGATGAGTACTGGGCGCTGGCCCGCCGGAGGATACGCATGAAGATCGAGGAGCGGCGCGCCTCCCTTCGAAGTGATCTTGACCTGGGCGTTGACCCGGAAATCGAAAAGATACTTGCCTCTTACAGACGGAAGGGGGAGGAGCTTGAGGAGAAACTCGAACTCCAAGAGGCGCAATATAAATGGTACGGACGAAACCTCAAGGGAACGATAACCCGCACAAAAAACCTGATCGAAAAAAACCTGATAGAGCGTGACATGGTGCTTGATAAGACCCGCGGACACCTCGTTATCGGCCATTCCACGGAGCTTCTCTGCGCTGGGGTGATCTTGTCACGACCGGCATGAGTTTTTGTATTGACAATATCCCCTCTTTTAATCTAATGCATGCTAACTTTTTTCTGGTGGTCCGGCCCGCACTATGTCATTAATATCATTCCAGTTTTTGGTGTTTTTTACCGTATCGGTGGCCATCTTTTTCGCGATTCCCCAGCGCGTGAGATGGGCATTTCTCCTCATCGCCAGTTATTTCTTCTACATGTGGTGGGATCCCAAGTATGCCCTTCTCCTGCTTTCCACCACCTTCATAGTATATATAACGGGCATACTGATGCACGGGAGGTCGCAGGGGATAAAGAAGCTCTGCGTTGCGGCGAGCGTCGTCTCCAATCTTGGTATTCTTTTTGTCTTCAAGTATTTCAATTTTTTTAACAACAGTATCCGCGATCTGTTCGACACCCTGGGCATGCAATACTCCGTTCCCGAGCTCAACCTTCTCCTCCCCGTGGGGATCTCGTTTTATACCTTCCAGGCCCTCTCCTATACGGTCGATCTTTACCGCGGTTCGCGGAAGCCTGAATACCATTTCGGTATGTTCGCCCTCTATGTCAGCTTTTTCCCCACGATTCTCGCGGGACCGATAGAGCGCTCCACGAGACTCCTTCCCCAGCTCTACAGGGAGGTCGGGTTCGACTATGATCGCGTAGTGAGCGGTCTCATCCTCATGTCCTGGGGCTTTTTCCAGAAGCTTGTCATTGCCGACCGCCTTGCCCAGTACGTGAACATGGTCTACGCGAACCCCACGATGCTGAAGGGCCTTCCCCTCCTCATGGCGACTTATTTTTTCGCGATACAGGTGTATTGCGATTTTTCCGGATACACCGATATCGCCATCGGCACCGCCCTGGTGATGGGATACGAGCTGATGCCCAATTTTCGCAGGCCTTTTTTCGCCGCCTCGATCGCCGATCTCTGGCGTCGATGGCATATATCGCTCATATCGTGGTTCCGCGATTATCTCTACATCTCCCTCGGGGGGAACCGCGTGGGGAGGCTTCGCTGGTACCTGAATGTCATGATCGTCTTCACCGTGAGCGGTCTCTGGCACGGGGCCCAGTGGACCTTCGTGATATGGGGGTCCCTGAACGGGTTACTGATCATCCTTGGCAGGGTGACGGAGCGTTTCCGCACAGCGGTGCGCGATACGGCCTTTGGCGTTTTCGCGAAAATTCCCACGGCGGCCTACGCGGTTATCTGCGCGGCCCTTGCGCTGAGCGCCTTCGCGGGCGGTGCCATCGGCGCGGGTTGGGGAGGACGCATCGCCGCGGGGCTTGGAAGCCTGGCGCTCATTCCTTTCGTGGTGGTCAGGGCCAGGGGCGGCGACTTCGACCGGTTCATCGGAGGATTGAAACGACTCTGGATGGTCGTGGTGACCTTCCATCTTTTCACGCTCGGCGCGATTTTCTTCAGGTCAAAAAATCTCTCCGACGCCTGGTATATCCTCACGCATTTTCCCGGCACGAATTTTCATCACCTGCCGCTTTTCTTCAAGCCGGGCGATCTCGGATTGATGCTGGGGGTCGTTCTGCTCCTGAACGCGATTCACCTGGTGCAGGAGCGCAGGGGGAGCATACGCGCAATGATCAGGACGAAGCCGCTGATCGTGAGATGGGCGCTCTACTACCTGCTTGTCATGACGATATTTCTCGGCATGCAGAAGACGTCGCAGTTCATATATTTTCAATTCTAACGGGGGCGAATTCCGGTGCCGGCAATAGCGAAGTTGATACTCAAGGCGTTCATATTCAGCGTTCTGGTGTTCGGAACGATCTTCGGCGTTATATATCTCCCACCCGTGGATGATGATAAATATATCATGGCCCTCGTGGACAAGCATCGGATGCTGGAGGAGACGCCGCGGCCCCGGATCATATTCGCGGGTGATTCGAACCTTGCCTTCGGCCTCAACAGCGGGATGGTAAAAAAGGCAACGGGATACAACGTGGTGAACATGGGACTGCATGGAGGCCTGGGTCTCGTGTACAGCATGGATGAGCTTATGCCCTACCTCGGCAAAGGTGACGTCGTCATTTTCATCCCTGACTACACTCACTACCTCGGGACGGGTATCGGAGACAATACCCTGGTCGAGGTCACCATCCTGATGCCCAGGCTTATATGCTATTATTCAAAAGAAAACATCATGCCCTTCATCTCGAACATACCCCTTACCTTCCAGCGCCGGCTCCGTGGCCTCCTGTCTCCGACGAAGGAAAGCCCCACGCACCGTCGTTCCGGTTTCAACGAGTTCGGCGACAACGAGGGGCATATCGGCGTTGATCCCCCGGAATTCAAGGGAAAGGACTATATCGCCCGGATTCTTCCCGAGGCCGCGAAACTGAATATCACGCGTTTCCTTCCCGACCGCGTGAATGACACCCTTGTGGGTCGTTTCAATGATTTTTCTGCAACATGCAGGGAAAAGGGTGTGGTACTCTATGTCGCCTTCTCACCCCTCATGGAGCAGGATCGGCGGAAGCAGGTGGAGACCCTGACGAAGCTCGAAACGGACATGCGTAAGCGACTGCAGGTGAGGTTCATCGGTACCTCGATTGAAAATATCTATCCGCAAAATTATTTTTTTGATAATGAATTCCATCTGAATGGGACAGGGCGGGAAGTAAGGACACGGAAACTCATCAACGCGATGAAGGCGGACCACTTTCTCTCCAGGCCGCCCGGTTCGGTATTGAATTGATGCATGCCCCTGGTGGCAGGAACCGCAAGCGATATATTAATTAAAATATCACTTTTTAGCATATTTGTTCTCTGGCACCACATGCTTCCGATACATCACTCCGGTTACTGCCGGGGTGATTCTCGCGCCCCTTAAAAAAAGAAAACCTTGTAAAAAATAGTTTGCCAAACGATTATTTTTAGTCTAATACGGGTTTCCTGATGTCAAATCCTCGGATGGTTCTCGCGGAAACAACGGAACAGATGAGTCATCGGTATATAGATCCCGCGGGGAGTAATACTACCAGGAGAGGTGATATGACCAGATCAGCGCCATATACATCCAGGTTTTTCATT
Organism: Spirochaetota bacterium; assembly: GCA_040768125.1. Lineage (GTDB taxonomy): Bacteria > Spirochaetota > UBA4802 > UBA4802 > UBA5550 > RBG-16-49-21. The sequence goes on from JAXGNG010000003.1 coordinate 11,425, forward strand.
ATAGCCTTTTTGTCAGCAATCCTTGCCGTCGTGTGGGGCGGGGGAAGCCTGAGGGGTGACGAGGTCGCCGAGGTCACGGCGACGCGCGTGGCCCAGTCGGGGTTCCAGCAGAAAAAAGATGAGATCTTCAGGCGCTACAGGGAGCAGAAGGAGAGCATTCAGCGGAGCCCGCAGGAAGTCAAGGAGCTGATGGCGGGTATTCAGAAAGAGATAAAGGAAAAAAATCTGAGCTTCATCGTTGAGATCAATGAAATGATGAAGTACAAGATATCAGAGATAACCGGCGCGGAGGTCCCGTCGGATCTGGAAAAGCAGGCAAAGGTCAAATCCGATCTCGGGAAGAAGCTCTGGGAAGAGCTGATGAAAAAATACCGCCAATATCTCGACGAGTCACGGCAGGACCGGAAGGGAAAGAGGGAGAGAAGGGAGCGGAAGAAGGAATATTACGAAGAGATCATCAGCGACGACGAGCAAGAAAAGAAAGATTCCGGACGGGATGAGAAGGATGATGGAGGAGCCGGCCAGGAAGAACAGACCGATATTGAAAAGGCCCCTTCGCCCGATTCGGTGGCATTCGACTGGGTCGGAAGGAACGGCGTGACGCCGGTAAGGTACCAGGGTGAATGCGGGAGTTGCTGGGCCTTCACCGCCTGCGCCGTTGTTGAGGCGAACTTCGTAATACGCCAGAGCAAGAGCCTTGATCTCTCCGAACAGCACTTACTCGACTGCGCCCAGGCCCCGCAGCCCGTCTACCGTGGAGGGAGACTGGTGTATGTCAACAGCAAGGCGGGGAGCTGCCAGGGTGGGTGGTACGGCCCGGTATTTGATTACCTGATGAAGCAGAGCGCGGAAATGGAAAGCAGGATACCCTATAAATTCAAGGAGGCATCCTGTCCCTCGCCGTCCCAGACCCGTTATACAATCGCCGCCTGGGGATACGTGAAACCAAACGCGGGGATTCCTACCGTCAGGGAGATGAAGGAAGCGCTGTGCAAGTACGGCCCCATCGCGGCGTGCGTCAAGATAACGCCGGCTCTCCAGGCCTATAAGAGCGGAATTTTCGATGAATTCGCCCCGTGCAACGGGGAGAGGGACATCAATCACGCGATAACAATCGTCGGGTGGGATGACAGGAAGGGCGCGTACCTGGTAAAGAACTCCTGGGGCGTTCAATGGGGGGAGAAGGGCTTTTTCTGGATCAAATACGGCTGTAATAATATTGGGTTCGGTGCCGCATGGGCTGTCGTGAGCGCGATGTGAGTGCGAAGTGCGGGATCGGGCGGAACCGTCCACAGCAGGGAGGATATATGATTCGAACATGGGTTGCCGTATCATTGCCGATCCTGGCGATCGCTGTCGCGGTAATTTTTGCCGCGTGCGCCATGAAACCGGCGATGACGGTAGGCGATAACGATAACGGCACGAAAATCGAGATAGAACGGGGCGATCTTCTCGCGGTCAAGCTTTCGGCCCAGCTCGGGACCGGGTACGGGTGGAAAGTCGTGAGCGAGAACAGGACGTTGACCCTCAGGGGAGAGCCCGAGCAGGTGTCCGGGGAGGGCCAGAAACCCGGCGGCACCGACTACCAGACCTTCAAATTCAAGGCCTCCGAGAAGGGTGAAGAGGCGCTTCAGCTGAATTACATCGAGGCGTGGCGTGAGGATGCGAAACCCCTGAAAGAGTTCAGTCTCACGGTGATAGTAAAATAGCTTCATGTCGCTCCGCAGTGATGTTCCTCCCAACCGGGGTGCGTGAAACGCGACGCGCGCCGAGGGAAGGAGAACCGGCGAGCGTGAGTTCCCTCGCCGCACAACCCGGCCTAGTGCATCATGGTGCCCGAACCCGCCCCGGGTGCGGGAAAAAATGCTTGTACGAATCATGCACCCTCATACCATTGATTTTCCACTGGGAACCGTGAGTCGGAGGTATCTCCGGTGAAATATGACTGCATCATCGTCGGCGCGGGACCGGCCGGGATCTTCACCGCCATGGAATGCCTGGCGAAGGATCCCGGAAGGAAACTGCTCATCATCGAGAGGGGCAAGCGGATCGAGGAGCGCTCCTGCCCCATGCGCGAGACCGGCAGGTGCCACCGGTGCGCCACCTGCGGCATCATGTCCGGTTTTTCCGGCGCCGGGGCTTTCAGTGACGGCAAGCTGATGCTCTCGCCTGAGATAGGCGGCGTTTTGAACGAATACCTGCCCGATGAAAAGCTCCGCGAATTGATCATGTACGTGGACCGCGTCTACCTTTCCTACGGGGCCGATTCCTCACTCTATGGCGTCGATCTTGATGACGCTGTCCTGAGCGATCTCCGCCAGAAGGCGGTTCGAAACAACCTCAAGCTTGTTGAGTCCCCCGTGAGGCACATGGGGACCGAGGGTAGCTACCGGGTCTACGAAAGGATCCAGCGGGATCTCCTTGACCGCTGCGTCGAGATGCGCTTCAATACCGAGGTGACCGACCTCATCATAGAGGGGGACGCCGTGAGGGGAGTCAGGGCCGATGGCGAGTATTTCTCTGACTCGGTGGTCCTCGCCGTGGGTCGCAGCGGGTCGGCATGGCTGCGCGCGATATGCGAGCGCCACGGAATAGAGACGAAAAACGGCGCCGTCGACATCGGGGTGCGCGTCGAGGTGAAAAACGAGATCATGGAGGAGGTGAATGATACGGTCTATGAAAGCAAGCTCGTGTACTACACGCCGACCTTCGATGACCGCGTGCGCACCTTCTGCCAGAACCCCTCGGGTTTCGTTTCGAGCGAATACTACCAGGCGGATCTCGCCGTGGTGAACGGCCACAGCTACCGTTCTCCCGAGATGAAGACGGAAAACACGAATTTCGCAGTCCTGGTCTCGAATTACTTCACCGAGCCCTTCCGGGAGCCGATTGAATACGGCAAGTACATCGCCATGCTGGCGAACATGCTGTCCGGCAACAGGATCATGGTGCAGCGCTTCGGGGACTTCAGGCGAGGGAGAAGGACGACCCCCGAGCGCCTTGCCCGCTACAGCCTGCGGCCCACGCTGGATGACGCGGTGCCAGGCGATCTCTCCCTGGTGTTCCCGTACCGCATAATGCTGGACGTAAAGGAAATGATTCTGGCCCTCGACGGGATCTTTCCGGGCCTCGCGGGGGACGAGACGCTCATGTACGGGGTTGAGGTGAAGTTTTACTCAAACAGGATCATGGTGGACGGGCGTTTCCAGGCGCGCTACCGGGGCCTCTTCGTTGCCGGTGACGGCGCCGGCATCACCAGGGGTCTTTTGCAATCGAGCATAAACGGGGTCATCCTGGGGAGGATTCTCAGCGGCAATGAAAACATCTAATTTTATCATATTTTTTTCGATCGTACTCACCGTTTATTTCTCGGTGAATTTCTATATTTTTATCCGGGGGTGGCAGGCCATGCCCAGGGGATCGATCCTCCGGGCTCCCTATGTTATCCTATTTCTCGCCCTTTCTCTTTCGTACATCGCCGGGCGTTTGCTCGAGCGCCTCACGATCTGCACCGCGAGCAGCGCCCTCATCTGGGTCGGTTCCTTCTGGCTGGGTATGATGCTCTACCTCTTCCTCGGCGCGCTTCTCTGCGATCTTCTCAGGCTCGGAAACATGGCCTTCCATGTCATTCCCGGGGATTCGGCGCGCTATCTCGCGGCGAAGCGGATTGCCGCGGCGATCGTGGCGTTCCTGGCCTTCGGGGCGGTTTTCGGGGGTTATCTCAACACCCTCCATCCCCGGATAACATCCGTCTCGGTGACCCTTCCGAAAAAATCCGGGGGGCGCGACGTCCTCGATATCGCCCTGGTGACGGACATACACCTCGGGATCATCATCAGGAATTCGCGGCTCCAGAAAATGGTCGACATGGTGAACTCCATCAGGCCCGATATCGTACTCCTCGGGGGTGACATCGTCGACGAGGACCTGGCACCGGTAATAAAGAACAATCTCGGCGAACTCCTGTGCACCATCCGTTCCCGCTACGGGACCTACGCCGTGACGGGGAACCATGAATTCATCGGCGGGGCCGACCGGGCGTGCCGCTACCTGGAGGAGCACGGGGTCACCATGCTGAGGGACCGGGTGAAACTGGTGGACGGATGGTTCTACATTGTGGGCCGCGAGGACGCGAGCATCACCCAGTTTACCGGAAGCAAAAGGGCGGCCATCAGGGAATTGATGAAGGGCCTTGACCTGTCGAAGCCCGTCATACTCATGGATCACCAGCCCCTTCGGCTTGCCTCGGCCGTGGAGAACGGCGTCGATCTCCAGGTGTCGGGTCACACGCACAACGGTCAGCTCTGGCCCGCGAGCCTCGTCACGGGGCTTATCTACCAAATCAGCTATGGATACGGCCGCATCGAGGACACGCACTTTTACGTGTCATCGGGCTATGGCACCTGGGGGCCACCGGCGCGCGTGTGCACCACTCCCGAAGTGGTGCATATCCAGGTCCGTTTCGTTGAAGAAGGGAAGGGGAACCGGTAAGCGGTCACGATCAGGAAGAGGAGGAGGACGATTTCAGCTGTTGTCCTTCTCGACCGCCTCGACGAATTTTTCCTGGAATCCCGGAAGGGCCGCCCGTATCCTCACCCAGGCGGGGAGCATCGGGACCCCGATGGGGTCGTCAATGAACTCGTTGATGCTCTGGCGGAGGGCATCCACGAAAATCTCGGTATTGATGACCTCGTCATGGCGGTCGTACTTGATGCCGTTGATCAGGGCCAGGGAGTTGTACTTCTCAATGGCGAAACGCGCCTCCTGTATGTAGGTTGCCAGGAGCGTTCTAAAGAAGGACCCCGACATGGTGATGCCATCCTGGGTGAGGACCCGAAAAAGCGTCTTGGCGATCTCGTTCGCCATGCGGAAGAGACCGGAGTCGCGCTGGGCCTTGTCGATGTTCTGGTGCTTGTGGTCATAGGTGTCCAGGAGCTCGACCTGGGCCACCCTCTGGCAGGTGGTGGTGGCGTATATTTCGCTCAGGGTGGATACCTCGAGGCCCCAGGTGGGCGATATCCTGAGTCCCCGGGCCACGGTGGTGAGGAAGGCGAATTCACCCGACAGGGCGAAGCGGAAGCTGTCAAGGAACTCGAGGAAATCGTTTTTGGGCAGTATCACCCTGAGGGACCTGATAAGGGGCGTGTAGAAAAGCCGGGTCACCCTGCCGTAGAGCCGGTCCGTGACGCGGGCGTAGTATCCCTTGCTGAATTCAAATTCCAGGGCGGGATGGACCACGGGGTAGATGAGCCGCGCCACGAGTTCCCGTGAATAATTAACGATGTCGGTATCATGGAGGGCGATGGCGTAGGCGTTGCGCAGGGCCAGGACATAGCCCAGGGTCATCCATACCGATCTCCCCTTGCCGGGATTGTCCAGGAGGAACCCCGCTTCGCGCAGTTCATCGTAGAGTGACTGGAGGCGCGGGCCGTCGTGCCACACGACGGTGGTTTCCACGGGCAGGGAGGAAAGTATCTTGCGCGCCGATTGGAACTGCCGCTTCTCGGCCCTGTCGAGGGAGAGCACGATCTTCGAAAGGTAGTCCACCTTTTTTAATTCTTCGATGATCCTGGGCATGGCGGGTCCCTCGAACTCGGAGTAGAGGGCCGGCAGGAGGAGCACCATGTTCCTCGTCGAAGAAATCTTCTGCAGTTCCGCCTCGAGCTGTTCCAGGGGCCTCTTGGAGATGTTCTGGAGCGTGGTGATGGTTCCGTTTTGAAAAAAATCCGCCATGTCAGCCTCCCTGTCGGATGATGGGACGGTCTCTGCCTTTCCGGGTGTCCGTGGCGGACTGACATGCCCGCCACCCCTGCATTCCCGACGTCTCGCGTCGCCTGAGCGTTTCCCTCTCGCCATCGGGGAATGGATGCGCTACCGCGGCCTTCCGGCGATTCTTCATTTCACGTGATGGCGAACGGTTTATCTCACAAGGGACCGCGGCCTTTTCCCGGCATTGCAACCCTGGGCCGCGCGGTGTTTTCGAGCCGTGTTGAAATTCCACGGGGGAACTGATGATACGCATCATGATAGTCTCTCGATCGAGATATGTCAACATATTATTTTCACGCAGGTCAGGTTCGATGCCTTGCGGGACGCCCGTGGAATCACGATTCAGGCGGGGGATTCTCTTCGGCGGCGGTGGGAGATCTCAAGAACAACAGCGATCGCGAGGGGTATCGCGGTGAGGACGATTCCCCCGGCGACGGCATCCGCGGCGTTCGACCCGCCCTCCGACATAATGCCGATGATCACCAGGGCCCAGAAGATGCCGCAGAGTGAAAAGATGATCCGGGCGATCACGCCGCGATAGCCGCCGCGCCGGGGTGCATGGATGTCCGCGGGTGCCCCGGCGACCGCCGCGACCGGGACCACGGGGGGAATCGGTGCCGCGGAGGGTTCCCGCACCGGTGGCGCTTCGGGCGGCATCCCCTTCCATCTCGCGACGGATGAGGCCCTTCCCTTCCTCAGGTATACGATCCCCATGATGAAGAGGGCTATCACCACGGGGATCATGAGCAGTGCAGCGGGAGTCTCGGAGAGCACGAAGGTGTCATAGACGGCGTGGAAGGCCAGGGCGATGAGGAATCCCGCAACGATGTTTTTTTTCCTCCGGCCCGGCGCCGGGGCGAAACGCGCGATGCCGATGAAATAGCCCATGATCACGCCGGTGAAAGTGTGGAGGGGAATCGCGGTGACGGCCCGCATGATCCCCGTGGCGATGCCGAACTGGGCGATATAGAGCAGGTTCTCCGCCATGGCGAATCCGATGGAGGCGGTCCCCGCGTAGACGATGCCGTCGTTTTCCTCGTTGAAGTTCCGGTTCCTCCAGGCGACGAGCATCACGAGGAGGAGTTTCGCCGCCTCTTCGGCAGGCGCGATAAGGAAGAAGGATTTTATCGCCGCCCCGGAAAGCCCCGTGCCTGAAAAAAATGCCAGGTTCATGAGTGCCAGTTCGGCGAGACCCACGGGTATGACGGCAAGGCCTCCCAGGAGGAGTATCTTGATGATGAATCCCATCGGCTCGGGTTCGATGCGGTCCAGGTAGAGAATATAGGCAAGGAATCCGACGGGAGGGGCGATGCCGATGATGATAAGAAGAAGCGGTTCCATCCGGTGGTCCCCCGGCATTGATGATGGGATGCCGTGCGGGATGGCATATCCATCCCGACGGCAAGAAACATCCCTTCCGCAGGGCGAAGGCCCTTATCAATCCTTCAGCGCGTAACCCCTTTCCCTGAAGAGCGTCAGGCAGGCGTCGACGATTTCTCCGTCGAAAAGGGTGCCCCGGTGGGTGGTGATCTCCTCAAGGGCATGCCCTACTCCCAGGGCACGGCGGTAGGGCCGGTGTGAGCACATCGCCTCCACCACGTCGGCCACTGCCAGGATCCTTCCCTCCGGAATGATCTCCTCTCCCGCTATCCCACGGGGGTATCCGGAGCCGTCCATCCGTTCATGGTGCTGGTACACGGCCTGCGCCACGGGCCAGGGGAATTCGATGGTCTTGAGAATGCCGAATCCCATTTCCGCATGGGTCTTCATCAGCTTGAATTCGATCTCCGTGAGGTGTCCCGGCTTGCTCAGTATTTCCGACGGGATGGATATCTTCCCGATGTCGAGAATCGATCCCGCGATGCGGATGCCGTCTATGGCGTCCCGGGGCATCCCCATCTCGTTGGCGATGGACCGCGCGAGGTCGGATACCCGGCGGTGGTGGCCGGCGGTGTAGGGATCGCGAATTTCCAGGGCCAGGGAGAGCGCCTGGACTGACTGGGCGAGGGCCTTGCGCATGATATTGAAGCTTTCCTTCAGGTCATGTTCCCTAAGGCGCTCCGTGATGTCCCGCATGATTCCCCGGAATCCCACGGGTTCCCCCTCGGGTGAACGGATGAGGGAAACTGAGATTTCAACCGCCTTCTTGGTTCCGTTTTTTCTCGTGACGTCGTAGACGATTGTTTTCCTGTCGGATTCGCCGCGGTAGATGGCGTTGAAGTGGCGGTACACCTCGTCCGCGCTTTTCGGGTCGAGATACGTGCGGTAGCTGGCGCCCTGGAGCTCCTTCGTGGTATAGCCGGTGAGGCGCGCCATGGCCCTGTTGCAGAAAAAATGAATCCCGCGGAGGTCTGTCTCCCAGAAGCCGTCTTCGATCTGGTCGAGGACATGATGGTAATCGTTGACCGGATCACCGGCGGGGTCTCCACCGGTCACCCGGCCCAGGCGAAGGGCCTCAAGCTCCTCGATGAGCTCTTTCTTCGTCTTGTTCCTGTATCTGTTCATGGGCGGACTTCACCATTTTGAGGCGCGGGACCGTGGATTTCAATACAAATTTATCCGGGCGGCCATGAATAATGGAAATGTGGCCGCTTTTGCTCATAGAGAGCATCGAAAGGGGAGTGATGACCTCGATAGCCGCCCGCATTTTTTTGTTTGACATCGCCCGGCGGAACTGCAATACTACTTTCAATTCGAGGTCTCCATGAGGCAACAAGCCGGCACCGTGGCGGATAACTAATCCCTGGATGGTCTGACATGGAAAAACGGAATACGATCAGGGTTCCCTTTCGTGTCCGGGCGATCGTGCAATACGAGGGAAAGGAGCTGGAAGGCGAGGTGGACAACCTGAGCACCGGGGGGATGCTCTTCACCACCGCGACGACCGGCATTCCCCCTGATGCCGCGGTAACCATGTCCATCATACTCTACGGGTCGAGCTCCCATCTCTCCCTGAACTGCGCGGGCAGAGTGGTCCGCGTAACGGAAGGGGGAATCGCTATCCGGTTCACCGAGCTCGATTTCGATTCGTTCATCCATCTCCGGAACATCGTGTCACGGAACGCCTACGACGAAGAAACCGCCATGAGGGAGTTCGAGGATTTCAGTACCGGGAAATCCCCGGGGGATTGATCCCCGCCCGGTCATGCCATCTTTTTCCATGCCGCCTCAAGGCGCGCGTGGCGCGCCTTCTCCGCCACGTTAAAGAGGGGGCGATCGCGTTTCCACCTCTCCTTCGCCACCCCTTCGACGCCCTCCCAGAACGGTTCAAGGTCCCGAAGAAGGGTCCCGATCAGCTCGTTGATTCCCCCCAGCGCGATATGGACCGAGGGAGAGGAGGGGTTGTCGAGAGACAGGTCGCGGACCCCGGCGATAAGGGCCGCGATGCACCCCGGGACCTCCCTGGGCCAGCCGTGGTGGAGCGCGACGCGGAGGAGGTGCCCGAGAAGGGCGGCAAGGACGTGCAGGTCTTCAATGGTTCGAAAAGGTTTAATGTAGTCCGTGTATCCGTCTCCGGGAAGCAGGCGTGAATTGTCCAGGGAGACGCCTGAAAACTCGATCGTGCCGTGGGTAATCTCTGGAATGAAGGGAATCCCCTCCATGGGTGTCACGGTGACGCCCGGGTCGGCCGTGTCGACGAGGACCATGCGGATCATGTTTTTCCCCTCGGCGGAGGCGCCGGTTGTCGCCGCCGCGAGGAGCAGCCCCGCCTCGGGCGCCAGTGTGGCGAACCGCTTAGATCCTTTCAGGATCCAGTGTTCCCCTTCTGACCCGCCTCCCCGGGAAAGTGTCGACCGTATCGCCGCGGGGTGGCCGCCTCCCTCCTCGGTGACGCAGAAGGAGACAATGGCCCGCCGGGGAAGGTCGGGGACCAGCCGCCTGAGGGCGCATTCATATCCAGCGGCGAAGGCGAAACCGACCCGGTCCGAAAGATACCCCCCCAGCACGGCGCGGTCCACGGGGGCGTCCCACCCCGCCGTTTCATCCTGGAAAACCCGCTCCCACTCGGGGAACGTGGCGAAGGTCCTCCCCCGGAGCGAGTTCCCTTCACCGAGGAGCCGATCAAGCAGCGTCGAAGTCCGCATCATTCGCGTCGTCCCGCGGCCCTTTCGCCGGCGCTTCCGCCGCGCCGGGCCTAGACGACATACACCTCCATGAGCACCTGGTAGGAGCGGTTCAGTTCTTTCATCATCGAATCGTCCCCGCGATTGCGGTCGGGATGGTACGCCATGGCCAGCTCGTGGTACCTCCGGGTGATCCGCTTCCGGTTCGGCCTTCTGAGGCCCAGGAACGACAGGGCGGATTCGATCTCCCCCCGCCTGAGGGCGTAAACGACCACGCCCCGCATCAGCCTGCCGAGGACCGCGCCCTCGCAGAAGGAGATGTTCTCCGGGTTCGTGTAGAAGTCGCGCAGGGGGTCAAATGCCGGGTGGTCCCCCGGGGCCGCCGCGCTATGCACGGCGCATCGCCCGTGGGCCACGGCGGCTTCGGCGCAGTAGGCCCCCGTTTCGGGATTGTAATGATGGCAGCGAAGGGGGCCGGGAAGCTTTACCATCCTGATCCGCATCGGGTCGAGGTGGAGGTAGAAGCCCCGGGCGCCGGCCTCCCTCTTGAGCCGGTAGAGTGCGTGGTAGAGGGAGAAGTGGAGGATGAAGAGACGCTTTTTCGACCCGGGCATTCGCTCCCTTCCGGTGAGGAGGCGCAGGAGCTCGAGCTCCATGACCGGCGCGTCGCGCGCGCAGAGGATGTCGAAGAGCGTTCCCGTGTCAATGGGGACGAAGGCTCGGGCCGTGCTGCCGGGTCGCCCCGTCATGGCGATCCGTTCCCCGGGGATTTGCCGCCAAGGTCGATGGGGCACGCGGCGCCGTATGATGCACCGCCGCTGCGCCACTGCCGGCCGTCCAGGGTATTGTTGAACAAATTGGCGAAACGCATCATGCGGAAGAGCTTCAGGTGGTAGGCCCGCTCCTTCTCCGTGTAGTGCCGGTGGTAGTCGTCGAGGTGGTCCCACTCTTCCATGCGGCCCCCGGCGTCCACGAAATCCCGGGCGGTTCTCAGGACAAGCCACTCCCTGAAATCGAAGGAGTCCCTGTCGAGGACCGAGAGCTTCTCCATCTCGTCGTCGGATATGCCAAGCCTCCTGCCCACGGCGGAGTGCGCCTTCATTCAAAGGTAGCAGTTGTTCGCCGCGGTGATGGCGATGAGGATCTTTTCACGGAGCACCCTGTCCACGCGGAGAAAGGTCATGATGAAGGTGGTGCCCCTGAAGAGATCGATGATGCAGGAAAGGGTTTCCCTGAAGGAGCTGAAGCGGCGCATGGTCATCTCGTTTCTCTTGAATCGTTTTTTCGTCACGGGAAGCATGTCATGGCGCGATGGCCCTGTCAAGGATTTGTGCGCATGGATGCAATTTTTGTCCGGGGCAGGCTGCTCTCCTATATGCCGAGGCGCACGATGGTTACGCCGTCGCCCCCTTCGCCGTCCTTGCCGGGGCGGAAGGCCGCGGCGTAACGGCACCCTGGGAGGTGGCTTCGCACGGCGGATTTCATGGCGCCGGTGCCGTGGCCGTGGATTACCACGGCGGTGTCGATTCCCCCCCGGATCATCCGGTCGAAATCCCGTTCCATGGCGTCGATGCCTTCATCCACGCGCATGCCCCGGAGGTCCACGGTGTTGTAGGAGGTCTGCAGGGCGGGCGGTATCTCCCCGTCCGCCGGCGCGGAAGGCTCGCGGACGCCGGCCCTTCTTCTACTCTTCGCCCGTGGCGGAGGGGCGGGGGCTTTGAGTGGCCGGTAAAGATCGCCGAATCCCCGGGTGGTGCGTATCGAGGAGCCGAGGAGAAGCGCCGCTTCCCCGGCGGCGGTATCCACGCGCTCGACGGTGCCTTCCTTTTCGAGGGACATTATGAAGAGGCGGTCCCCGGGCCGTATCGATTCCGGCTCCGCGGGTCGGTACCGGTGCAGGTAGCGTTTTTCCCTTCCCTTTTCGAGGGCGGACCTGATGGAGGCCTCGATCCCGCGCAGCTGTTCATGGGCCTTCGCCGCGTCCCTCTGGCCCATGCGCTGGAGATTCGTGATCCGTTCGGTGACGAGCCTACGGTATTCCTTCAATTCCTCCAGGAACTCGATTCCCTCCTTTTCCCGAATCTCCTGGGTCCGCCGTTCCAGGGCCTTCGTCAGGCCGTCGATCTCGTCCCGTTCCCCCTCGAGGCGCCGGGAGAACTCCTCGAGGCGCTCCCTTTCCTCGCTCATCTCCCGCTCGAAGCGCTGCACTTTTTCGATGAGGGCCTCGACGCTGATCTCCCGGTCGTCGAGGAGCGAGCGGGCCCGGGAGATCGTGCCGGGGGGAAGCCCGTAGATCTCGGCGATCTCAAGGGCGTAGCTCACGCCGGGAAGGCCGGTGATGAGGCGGTAGGTGGGCCTGAGGGTCTCCATGTCGAAGGACACCGAGGCGTTGATGAACCGGGGGTCCGCCGCGGGAAGCTCCTTCAGCATGGAGTAGTGCGTGGTGACCACGATGGTGGCGCCGGTCTCGATGAGGGACTCGAGGATCGCCCGCGCCAGGGCGGCGCCCTGGGCGGGGTCGGTTCCCACGATTATCTCGTCGATGATGACCAGGGATGTGTCGTCGGCCGCCCCCAGCATCTCGTCTATCGCCACGATCTGGCCGGAGAAGGTCGAGAGGGAGCGCGAGAGGCTCTGGTCGTCGCCGATGTCGGCGAGCACGCGGCTGAAGAGCCCGATCCGCGAATCCGGCCCCGCGGTGACGTGGAGCCCCAGCATGGCGAAGAGGGCGCAGAGGCCGATCGTTTTCAGCACCACGGTCTTGCCCCCGGTGTTGGCGCCGGAGATGATGAGACAGCGGCGGGCGCCCAGGGAGATGTCGTTGGCCACGGTGGAGGAGGGGGACATCAGGTGGAGGAGGGGATGGCGCGCCCTGAAGAGCTCGATCAGCGGCTCATCCTCGACGACGGGCTCCGAACCGCCGGTGTCAATGCTGAAGCGGGCCGCGGCGGAGAGAAAATCGAGCATGGCGATGACGCCGAGATTGGCCGCGAGGGAAGGGCCGCTTTCGGCGGCCTTCTGGGAGAGGGCTCGGAGGATCCTCAGCGTTTCTCCCCGGAGCTCCCCCTCGAGCATCCGGACGCGGTTGTTCAGGGGCGTGATCTCCTCCGGCTCGATGTAGCAGGTGGCGCCGCTCGCCGACACGTCGTGCACCGTGCCCCGGATCCTGTCCTTCATCGCGGTCTTGACGAGGAGCACGTAGCGGTCGTTCCGCGAGGTGAAGACCTTCTCCTGGAGGGCCTGCTCCAGGCGGGGGGAATTGATGAGGCCCCTGAGGGTGCGTTCGAGGTCCTCCCTCGCGGTGAAGAGCTCCGAGGCGATCCTGCGGAGCTCCGGGTACCTGTCGGGATTGAGTTCGCCGCGCCCGGTTATCGATTCGTTGAGAAGGCCGCGAAGTTCCGCGAGGTCCCCCAGGCGGTGGCGCTCCTCCCCCAGGGCGGGGAAGCGTTCCCCCCGCTCCCCCAGGGCGCGCCTGATGGAATGGGAGGCGCGGCAGAAATCCCTGAGCTCCGCGAGCTGCTCCAGGGAGAGAACGCCCCCCTTGCCGGCCATCTCCACCAGGGGGGCGATGTCCGTGATCCCCGCGAAATCCAGGGGCTCCTCCTGCCGCATCATCTCCTTCATCTCGGTGATTTTCCTGAGCCGGGCCCTGGCGCGCGGTGCATCGAGGGGCCGGAGAAGGGCGATCTCGGCGGCGCCGGGTAGCGTGGCGCACCGCTTCCTCAGCTCCTCACTGACCAGGGGCCATTCGAGGAGTTCCAGCACGCGGGGTGGGATTGTCTGTTCCATGGGCGATCGGCGTTCAGGCGGCTTTGATGGTGATATGATCCTTTCATCCCCGCCGGGGGACAGGTCAAGTAGAATTTTCAATCCACGCGGAGTGGGGTTTCGTTATGAGAGCACCCCATCAGGGCCCGGTTGAGCCTGCGCGGCAATGACACCTTTACGGCAGTTCAGACTCCGGGGGAGGGGGGGGTCAGGATATGTCGCGCCAGGCGCTGACGGAAGGAGGGGTCCTCAAGGAGTTTTTCCGCCTCGACAATAAGTTCATCGATGAGATCGTCAGGGGCATCTGAAATCATTGCGCGTACCTGGTCACGCGTGGCGGGCTTTCCGGTTTCCGGATGGGGCACTAACAGCATTCCCGCGACGATATTGAGCAGGCTTTCTTTATCTGATTTTTCCATGGTTTTTATTATCAGCAGCGGCCGGGTTTGTCAAACATGAATTGTATAATCGAGTCATATCCCGTGCCGGCGTGAATCTTTGAATGGTTACGATAGTTGACTTTGCCACAGCAGCAATAAGGTTGCTGTCCCCAGGCCGATAATGCAGCATCAATCGAAGGGTCTTCCTCCGGTGTTGAATTATTATTCTTTCCCCATGATGGTTCGCATGAAACACGATCACTCCACTGGCCCCGTTACGGGCAGGAGACTTTTTCCTGCATGATAATGGTACGGCCTGGTCAGTATTAATCACGCTGTGCGTTCTCTGGATCGGGACGACATAAGTATGGCCTGATCCATCGCAATCCGTTTCCAGGTGTCCGGGAATACCGGCGTATATGATCAGTTCCCCCTGCCGCATGTCATTTAATCATTGACCTTTCCCCGTTGAAGGTATTCCATGCGTGTCGAGAATCCGTATATCATGAGGAGGCTTTTCATGCGTCTTTCAATTCTCGGCATCACCGGCAGTCCGGTCAGGGACGGCAACGTCGAGTTCTTTTTGAAGCAGATGTTCGATTCGGTACAGGGCGCAGACATATCTGCTGAAGCCGTCCATCTTTCGTCAACGGACATACAGGAATGCCGGCACTGCAACTTCTGCCTCAGGAAGCAGACGCCAGACCGCTACTGCGCGATCAGGGACGAAGCCCAGGAGATATTCCGCAAGGCCGAGGCCGCCGACATCATCGTGCTCGCCAGTCCCGTGTACTTTATGCGCACGAGTGCGAAGATGGCGGCCCTGCTTGACCGGATGCGCGTGTTCGTGTTCGGCAACATCGCCGGCGGAAAGCTCAGGAACAAGGTGGGGGTGAGCGCGGCCGTCGCCTGGGCGCGCCATGGCGGCCTGGAGACCACGCACCTCACGCACCTCTACTTTTTTATGACAACGGAGATCCTGCCGGTCAGCGTGCACCACTGCATCAGCCCCCTCGGCGCCTCTGCCGTGGCCAGCGAGGGAGGCATGGGCCTTTTCAACAGGGACATACGGCTCGGCGTCGAGCGGGACAAGGCCGGCCTCCATTCGGCTTCGTCGATGATGAGACGTGCTGTTGAGCTCGCGACCATTGTCAGGAAGGGCGGCGGAAACGGGTGAATCGCAAGGCTTTCGTCCGGTGGTTAATGTCTTGAAAATATTTTTTCATCTCCCATGATGGTTCACATGAAACACCATCACTTCACTGGCCCCGCTACGGGCAGGAGACTTTTTCCACTATGATTAATGAAAAGATTGCCGCCATTGCCGCTGAAACAGAGGCGATTCTTTCAGAGAAAGGATACGTGGGCATATACGAAATTGAACTCCTGGTGGAAAACCGGATCCTCGCGAAGGAATCATTGCAAAGCATTGAGAGCGCCCTGGGCCTGAAGAGTTATACAGGTTTTCTTGATGCGATTGTAGGGCGCGTCATCTCGAAGCTGTCGCACCGGGACCAGTACTCTATCTGCAATGATACGCTGCGAATCGGCATTATATCAAAGGACTATCCTGGCAGATCGATCATACGGGAACTTGAAGGGATATGGGATGTCAAGTTCGACAGGGTGGAAAGCTTTGACCGCAGGTAATTGCCTGTCGGCAGTACATTATTTATTCTGAGGACGAGTATCGTGTTCCCCGGTCGACATGTAGCCAGGGTAAGATTATGAGATGGTGAAATTGATCATGATATTAAAAAACAAGTACAGTGGACTGGCCTTGAGGGACTCCAGTATTGAAGATTATAATGCCAGGGTCAGAGATAACGGTGTCCAGTCAATACTGTCATGGATCATTTCAAGCGGCAAAAGGCTCAGGCCTTTTAAGGTGATATTATATATTTTCCATTTAGGGAAAATTCCCGGTTTGAGGCGTATCATTCCCTGGCTTAATCCTAAAAAAAACTGCATCAATTATCTTCCCGTCAACAGGTCGCTTAAAACCTCTGGCAGCGTGCTGCCTTCTCAGGTGGCCCATGACATTATTGACGCGGCCTCTGTATTTATCAGGATGAAAGAATGCGGCTGCCGACTGATGGGCGACTGTCGCAATCACAGGCATGATATAGGATGCATCTTCATGGGGGAAACCGCCCTCAGCCTGCCCCACGGGGTAAGTGAACGTATTTCACGGGAAGAGGCCCACCGCCATGTCGAAAGGGGCATAGCAGACGGCCTTGTCCCCATGACTGGAAAAGTAAGCATTGATAACTTTATTTATATGACTCCTGACAGAAAAAAACTGGTGGCCATCTGTTTCTGCTGTCCCTGCTGTTGTATTTTGAGATCATACAGGCATGTCCCCGGGAACTATCTCGATGGCATTGTAGAACCTATCGAGGGCCTGACGATTGAAGTGAATGACAACTGTACCGGGTGCGGGACCTGCATCGAAACCTGTCCGTTTGCGGCTATTTCCATCAGGGACGGTAAAGCAGTACATTCAGACAGATGCCGGGGCTGCGGCAGATGCGAAACCAATTGTCCGGAGCATGCCGTTATAATCAAAATTTCAAACGATGATTATGTTGGGGAGATAAAGAGCAGAATTGATTCATATGTCGATTATCAATAAGAGTTTCGATTTATTGCGGATTCGAAAAACAGTATCGCCACTTCGTCGACTGTTGTTGCCGGTGGATTTTATTCAAGTTCCTTCTTCGTTTGCCAGAGTTTTTCACTCAACGAAACATGCACTATAAATGCAACTGTCCGGCAAATTGTGCTTCACACGACCCCCGTGGTGTGCCATGCGTAGTGTCGGTGCAACCCTTGGCGTCTCCCGGGCGCCACCTGGCCAGGGCGGTAATACCCTGATTGCAGCGCAGTATTGACAACGAACAAAACCGCGGGCAGGCGTAAAATACCTTGCCGTTATGGAGTATTTTCAGTATGCTATTGAAACAGCAGTGCCTGCGGCGGTATCATCATACGGGGGGTACGCAATGACAGGGAAACGGGTTTTCATAATCATTGTAATACTGGCGGCGGTGCTCATAATTGCCTGGATCGCAGTCGGGTATTTTTCGGTACGCGGCCTGGAGGGTCCGGGGTACACCGTGACGGAAAAGAAAGCGGGGTACGAGGTCCGCCGTTACAGTGATTACGTGGTGGCGGAGACAACAGTGGATGGCGACTACGCCGCCTCGACCAGTGAGGGCTTCAGGAGGCTGTTCGGCTACATCTCCGGCAACAACAAAAGCAGGAAGGCGATCGCCATGACCGCGCCGGTGGTGTCGCAGAACGAAAGCCTTTCCGAAAAAATTGCGATGACCACGCCGGTCATCAGCGCCGAGGGAAAGGACCGCTGGTCCCTGGCCTTCGTGATGCCCTCCCGGTATACCCTGGACACGCTGCCGGTGCCACTGGATAACCGGGTGACGCTGAGAAGGGTCCCCGGGGAAACCGTGGCGGTGTCGTCCTTCAGCTGGTACGTGAGCGAAGCGCGTCTCGGGGAGAAGAGCGCCGAGCTCGCGGCCCTCCTGAACTCCGACGGGTACCGTGTGAGGACGATGAAATCGGCGCGGTATGACCCGCCCTTTTCGCCGCCCTTCATGAAGCGGAACGAGGTCTGGGCGGTGCTGGAGGAGTGACCGCCCCCCCTCGTTACCGGCTGTCTCTCTCCCGGTTATATCTCTTTATCCGGCGGTGCAGTTCTTTATCCTTCCGCTTTTTTTCCTGGCGCGCTCCGTCGTCGACCCTGCTCTCGAGGTAGGCCATCTCCTTCCGCAGCCTCCAGTAATTCTCCAGCCGCGGGGAATCGAGGACCCCTTCCTCGACGGCCTTTTCCACGGCGCACCCCGGCTCCCCGGCGTGGCGGCAGTCGCGGTAGCGGCACCCTTTCCCGAGCTCCGCGATATCGGAGAAGGATTCGTCGAGGGCCTCGCCGTCCCAGGGCATGAGCTCCCGCATCCCCGGCGTGTCGATGATCATGGCGCCGCCGGGGAGGAAGAGGAGCTCCCGGGCCGTGGTGGTGTGCCTGCCCTTCAGATCGTCGCCGCGCACCTCGGCCACGGCCTGCCGCTCTTCCCCGAGGAGCCGGTTGACGATGCTCGATTTTCCCGCGCCTGAGGGACCGAGGAGACAGGCGGTCTTTCCCGGGACGAGGAAGCCGCGCGTCTCGTCGAGGCCATTCCCGGTCAGGGCGCTCAGGAGGATGACACGGGCGCCGGGAATCCGCGACGACACCTCCCGGGCTATCGCGTCGGCGCCATCGTCCAGGTCGCATTTGTTGAGGACAACAACGGGAAGGATCCCCGATCCTCCCGCCAGGGCGAGATAGCGCTCCACGAGGGGAAGGTTCATCCTCAGCACGTCCTGGACAATGAACATGACGTCCAGGTTCGCCGCCATGACCTGCTCGGAGCTTGCGGTGCCCGGCGTTTTCCGCGAGAGAGCGTTTCTCCGGGGCACGATATCCTGTACCAGGGCCACGGTGCCCCCGGTGTCCCTCGCCAGGACCCAGTCTCCCACGACGGGGAACGGCTTTTCACCGGCGTGAAACCTACCGGCGAGGACGCCGGTCAGTTCACCCTTTTCGCAGGCGAGGGTGCAGGAATCGCGGGAAATAAACAGGACGCGGGCCGGAACGAGCCCCTGTTCCGCGTGGTGTAAAAAGTAGTCTTCGAAAACGGGGTTCCACCCCAGTCGGGCAAGATGGTCGAATTTCATCGTAGTAACCTCTCATCAGTATGGGTATGTCCGGGCAACAGCCTGCCGCGGCCCCCGCCAGGGGCCGTCCCGGATGTCAATTGATGAAAAGGTTATGCAATCATACGCGGTATTTTCTAAACACCGCAATGTAAATCCATGCCCCTCCGCCTGTCAACGGAATTTTCATCATACCCGCGCATGCCGGCCTGAAGGGGGATGTTTCATCAGGGCCGGATCCATCAGCGGGTCGTGGCGCGCAGCGGAAGCGCACGCCTCCTGGAGGAGCGAAATCGGATTCTCTGCCTGCGTCCGTTTATATCTTGCAATTGCATATCGCAGTCGATAGATTCAGTCACATGAGGCGCGTTGCCCAGCCTGCTCCCCGGCAACACGGGAGTCTTTTTCCTGGATGATACGCCCGGCGGGGACGCGCGTGATCAGGAGGCATGGCGTATGCTTGCGGTAATCATTATCGGACTGGCGCTGTTTGTTTCACTCATGGCCCTCGCGGTCATCCTGCCCCTGAGGCCCGGGTGGATCCGGATAACCGAACGCTTTGTCTGCCCCAGGGGAAGCACCATGGAGGTCCAGACATCAAAGCTGAGCTACCACCGGCCCGGCGAGCGGGGGCTTGTCGTTATGTGCAAGGGCCCGGGCGGGATGACCTCCATCAACGGCAGGGCGGTGTTCTGCCTCTGGTTCATCTTTTTTCTTTGCGCGCTGGTACCTTCCGTCTTCGCGGGACTATTCTTATTGAAGGGATACCTGTGATGGGCCAGGACAAAGGGACGCTGGTCACAACCCTGCATGCTTTTCAACGACCCACCGGCAGAAGGGGAAGCTCCCGGTGAAGGCGGGGCTCACGGCGTTGAGAATGTGGACGGAGGAACCGTCGCCCTCCACGACGAAATCTTGAAGTAGCTCCCGGGTGCTCCGGCGCATAAGCTGGGCACGTATGCCGGGCCTGCTCCACTCCCTGAAGCCGTCCCGGTCGAGGCCGTGGACCATGCCCGCGGCGAGGCCCACGAAATGGGAACGCCGGTACTTCCGCATCTCCTTGATGGCCAGGTCCCGGAACCCGAAGGAATTCCTGGCGAAGAGGTCCGCCTCGCGGTAGAGGGTCTCGACGGCCTCCCGTGGACTGAAGTTCGCCAGGCCCCGGTAGTTTTCCCTCCAGAAGGCGGGGATCGCCGTGGGGCCTATCTTGACCCTGCCGTCCACGGTGACCGTGAAGTGCACCCCCAGGAAGGGATTGTTCAGGTTCGGCACCGGGTAGATGTTTGTCCTTACGGGATTGTCGCTCCCACTGTACTTCAGGTAGATCCCCTTGAAGGGTATGATGACGTAGTCCCCGCCGAACCCCCAGTCCCGGGCGATCCTGTCGGCGTAGAGCCCCGCGGCGTTGATGAAGAGGCCGGCCTCGACGGTTCCCCGGGAGGTCCGCACTGCCCCCTCGCCGAGCCTCTTCCCATAGGCGCGGTTGAAATCGATGGCCACGCCGCGCCGGATAAGGTCGTCCCTCAGGGCCCGGCAGACTGCCAGGGGGTCCAACGTGGCCGTGGCGGGGGAATGGAGGGCCATCTCATGGGTCCGCGCGTTCGGATCGATATCCGCGAGCTCCCGGGCGGAGATGAGAGACACGTCGACGCCGTTGGCCCTGCCCCGCCGCGCCAGCTCCTGGAGCCCCTCGAGCTCCGTCTCGTCCCGGGCGACCACGACCTTCCCGCATCGGTTGATCGCCAGGCCTTCGCGGTGGCAGAAATCAGCGAGCTCCCGGTTCCCCTCCCGGGTGAACCTCGCCTTCAAAGAATCCGCCGTGTAGTAGAACCCCGCGTGGAGCACGCCGCTGTTTCGGCCGCTGGAGTGGTACCCCGTGTCAGGTTCCTTTTCGATGACGCGGATGGTCTTCCCGGGACGGCTCGCCAGGAGCTCCCGGGCCAGGGCGAGCCCGATGATACCCGCGCCTATGACGCATATGTCGGACCTGTCCGTCTTCAACTGCCGTGCCCCGTTTCCGTTGACAATATCGTATGATGATGGCGTGTAGAAAGTGGGGATAGTGTGATAATTCCCGGGCGCCTGTCCAGAACTTTCCGCCTGTCACGGGTCTTGATGGTTCCATGACCATTCATGGCCCGTGCATGGAATCGGGAGAACATTACACCTTGAATTTCAGGTAATCTATGCCCAGGCGGCTGATCCTGTAGGATAAAATCCTCTTGGTGGTCCCAAGCTGCTTTGCCGTGCGGGTGATGTTCCCCCCGTTCATCTTCAGGTGGTCAATTATTATTTCCTTTATAAACCTGTCGCTCATCTCGTCGAGCGTGAGCGGCCGCCCGGGTTCCTCGGCGATCTGGAGAGAGGGAGGGAGATGATAATTCCTGATGACGTTCTCCCTGCAGAGGATCACCGCCCGCTCGATGCAGTTTTCCAGCTCCCGTATGTTCCCCGGCCAGTGATACTGGACCAGGAGGTCGATGGAATCGGTGCTTAGTCTTTTAATATCCTTCCCGTGCCTGTTGCTGAACTTTTCCAGGAAGTGGTCGGCGAGGAGCACGATGTCGGCCCTCCGTTCCCTCAGGGGAGGGATGTATATCGGGAAGACATTGAGCCGGTAAAAGAGGTCCTCCCTGAAGGATTTATCGGCGATTTTTTTCGAGAGGTCCTGGTTGGTGGCGGCGATTATCCGCACGTCCAGGGGTATCGTATCGGAGCCCCCGATCCGCTCGATTGACCGCTCCTGGAGCACCCTGAGAAGATGCACCTGGAACCGCTGGTTCAGGTCACCGATCTCGTCAAGGAAGATGGTCCCGCCGTCCGCCATTTCAAACCGCCCCTTCCGGCGCTGCAGCGCCCCGGTAAAGGCGCCCTTTTCGAAGCCGAAGAGCTCGCTCTCGATAAGGTTCTCCGGCAGCGCCGCGATATTCACCTTGACAAACGCCCTGTCCCTGCGGCCGCTGTTCCCGTGTATGGCGTCGGCCACCAGTTCCTTGCCGGTGCCGCTTTCGCCGGTAATGAGCACGGTTGAATCCGTCTCCGCCACCATGAGTATCTGCTCATGGAGCTCCTTCAGGAGGGGTGTCTCGCCCACGATCTTCCTGTCGCCGGCCTGCATGGAGAGCTTCAGCTGGAGGAGCCTGTTCTCGTCTTTCAACTGCTTCTCCCGACGCAGCATCTCGCGCCTGGCGCTGACCGCGTGGGCGATCATCACCGAAAGGGTCGTCAGGACCCGGAGCTCTTCGGCGTACTCACCTTCCCGCCGGGGCAGGTCCACCGATATGGTCCCGATGGTGCTGCCGGAAAGCTTGACCGGCACGCAGATAAAGGATATGTCCTGCTTCCCGCTTTTCCTCGCCTCCGTCCTGTCGAGGAACCTCGGTTCATCCACCACGTCATGGACAACCATCGGCTCGCCGCTTGACACGACGGATCCGATGATCCCCTCGCCGAGGCGGTACACCCCTTTCTTCACTTCGTCGTCTGAATAGCCGTAGGATACGTCAATGACGATGTCGCCGGTCTCCTCGTCGTAGATATTGATCATGCCCCGAACTATACCGTAAAAGGAGGCCAGGTTTTCCAGGGCCCTGTCGAGCATCGCGGATATTTCCCTTTCCCGGGTGAATATCCTTCCCATCTCGTAGAGGAAGCCGGTGTCCCGCCTGTCATGGCTGTCTGTCGTGTCGTTCATGCCGCCAATACTCGTTGCACGGGAATCTGAAAAAATGATCGTTCCCCGGTAGTTACACTCAATATACACAAACGCCCGGCAATGCAATATATTTATTCCCTATTGCAGTGCCGGGCGATAAAATTTACACCGGGGCGCTACGCCCGGGTCCGCTTCTACCCTATGGCGGTTTCTCCCGTCTCCTCGGTGCGGATACGGATGCAGTCGGCCAGGTCAAGGGCGAAGATCTTGCCGTCGCCGATCTTGCCGGTTTTGGCGCCCCGTATTATGGCCTTTACCGTCCTCTCGTAGAAATCGTCGTTGACGGCAATCTCCATCCGGATCTTCTCGAGGAGGTTCACCTCCATCTCGACCCCCCGGTAGGTTTCCATATATCCTCCCTGCTGGCCGCACCCCAGGGAATTGGTGACGGACATCTTGGTCACCTCCTCCTTGAAGAGCTCCTGTTTCACGTCGTTGAGGCGCTCGGGCTGGATGTAGGCTATGATCAATTTCATGGTGGACCTCCCTTATCTGTTCCTGAATATCTGGAATCCCGAATAGGCTTCCATGCCGTGCTCGTCAATGTCAAGGCCCCGCAGTTCCTCCTCGCGGCTTACCCTCAGGCCGACGGTATACTTAATCGCCAGGAAGATGGCCCCGGCGGTGACCGTGACCCAGGCCATGACGGCCAGGACGCCAAGGGCCTGCACCCCCAGCAGCGTGAACCCGCCGCCGAAGAAGAGGCCGTCGACCCCGCCGTACCGCTTTTCCGCGAAAAGACCCACCATGAGCGTGCCCAGGGCGCCGCAGACGCCGTGCACGGAAATGGCGCCCACGGGGTCGTCTATTTTGAAGGCAAAGTCAAATAGTTCCACCGACAGCACCACGACGACCCCCGCGATAAGACCGATAACTATCGCGCTCACCGGCGAGACCGCGGCGCACCCCGCGGTTATGGCGACCAGCCCCGCCAGGGCGCCGTTGAGGCTCATGCTGACGTCGGGCTTTTTAGACTTGATCCAGATGGTCGACATGGCGGCGACCGCGCCTGCGGCGGCGGCAAGGTTCGTGTTCACCGCTATGAAGCCTATGGACAGGTTGTCGCCTGCCGTGGTGCTTCCCGGGTTGAAGCCGAACCATCCGAACCAGAGAATGAAGACCCCCAGGGCCGCCATGGGAATATTGTGGCCCGGAATCGCCCGGGGCTTCCCGTCCGGTCCGTATTTTCCCAGCCTGGGACCCAGTACCATGGCGCCCATCAGGGCGGCCCATCCGCCCACGGAATGCACGACGGTGGAGCCTGCGAAATCGACGAATCCCAATCTGGCCAGCCAGCCGTCGCTGTTCCATATCCAGTGGCCCGATACGGGATAGACCACGGCGGAGATGAGCAGGCTGTAGAAGAGATAGGAGACGAACTTCGTGCGCTCGGCCATCGCCCCCGATACGATCGTGGCGGCAGTGGCGGCAAACACCGCCTGGAACAGCCAGTAGGCGTACTGCCAGAGGCCCTCCGGGTTCCCCGGATCGGCGCTGGAGAGGAAAAATTTTGAGCCGCCGATAAAGCCCCCCGCGGATATCCCGAACATCAGGCCGTAGCCAAGGGCGAAGAATGCCAGTGATCCTACGGAAAAATCCATCAGGTTTTTCATGATGATATTCCCCGCGTTCTTGGCCCTGGTGAATCCGACCTCCACCATGGCGAAGCCCGCCTGCATGAAGAAGACAAGGAATGCGGCCACCAGCGTCCAGACGACATTTATCGGCTTGATCGATGATTCCACCGCGAGGGCCGCCTCTTCCGCGTGCAGACCGGTGATGGCGGAGAGAAGCAGTATCGCAACAGCCGGTATGGTTAACTTTCTATTCATCGCGTCCTCCTTGGGAGAAATAATATATCCTATTATAAAAGCATGTTCCGTACCGAAACGGCGCAAAGCGGAGAATGTAACAGGAACGACATATTGATTCCGTGAAATGCCGATTCGCGTCTGACGCGGCGGGGTTTGATGACAGAAAGAAGAAGCATGTCAGCCGGATTGAGAAGCCCCCCTGGCCAATGAGTTGATTCTGGGATCTCCCGCGGTACAAATTTGTACCACGAGGGGCCTTCCCGGCACAAAAACGTTCCAGGATCCGGCCTGCCATCCTCATGAGAGCCCGTTCAACTGAACAGATTCCGGAAGGTGTCGAGGGAATTGTAAGCGTAAAAAACCACTGGACATGCCGTGTCTCGATCACTATGGTACCCGGGTGACCATCGATGGATGATGAGTGCATGGCATGCCAGCGGAGTAGAATGAACAGTATACTGAAAGGAGCGACACATGGCTGATTCTCTGGTTGCGTTTTTTAAAGATGGCGGGATATTCCTGTTTGACGAAGCGGACCCGGCGAGCGAGGCGACATTTTACAAGCTTGAAGACCTGATGGGAGAGCCGGAGGGGGCGGATATCACGGAACTGTCCCTGGATGAAGAGGGCACACTGTCAATTTATTACGACGGATCCGTCATGGATGAAGAAACGGCAAAGCAGAAATACGGCAAAGGGCTCTTTGTGAAATCAATATAGCGGAACTATTCACTGGAGTGTGGTCATATCTATTACACATTATTTCCCTCAGGTATGGATCCGGAAAACAAAGAAGTAAACGTAATAATGTGAGGCGTTTCTCGGTCAGTTTTTGGGACGCAATTGATTTTCGGCGGTCCATTTTCTGATCACATATGGCCCATAGAGTCCCATGGACCGGTGTCTAATAATAAACATTCCCTGCGTAATAAGACGAGGATAGCATGGCTAAAAACATGACATTTCTTATGCTGAGCTGCATGATCTGCCTGGGTGGTATGCACCGTCACGCCCATGGCCAGTCGGTCGAAGAATTGATGTCTATCGGCAACAGCATGATGCAGGCGGGGCGTTATAACGAGTCGGTAACCGCATTCAGAAAAGTGATACAGCTTGAACCCGATAATTTTGAGGCCCAGCGAAACCTGGCGCTGGCGTATTATAAATGGGGCCGCTATTCAAACGCGGTGACGGAATTCAAGAAGGCGCTCAGATTAAATACCCGTGACGCCTCGTGCTGGTACTACCTGGGGCTTTCGTATGCTCATCTGGGTTATACGTCAAAGGCCATGGAGTGTTTAACGAAGGCCAATCATCTCTCACCTGGGGAAAGCGTGTATTATTCAGCCATTGCATTGTTGTATGAAAAGGACGAGAATTACGAAGCGGCCCTTGACAATTATCAACGCGCGAAGAAACTTGATCCGAACAATGGCGAAGCGAACAAAGGAATAATCCGCTGCTGCAGGAAGCTTGGTAAAAACAGGTGCCGGGAATACAGGTGAGCGCAGGGGAACGGGAGAGGGTGTAGCCGGGTTTAATTTTCGCACTCCGAGGGTCATGGCGACGTCACTGCCGGATCCCCTGCGACGCACGCCTCCATCTCGGAAGGGGCGCCCGAGGGGGTGCCCCTTTTCATCTGCCCGGGTCGATTAATTGCTTGATAAATTGCCGCGAAAATTTATTTTTGGATACTTTCAACGTCCCAATCAGCTGTCAGGAGCGTGGCCGTGACCGATACCGATTCGCATCGTCCCTGGGGTTTTTACGAAAACCTGGCGGAGGGAAACGACCACAAGGTCAAGAGGATCACCGTCTACCCGGGGAAGCGCCTCAGCCTCCAGAGCCACGGGCGCCGCGCCGAGCACTGGTACATCGTCGACGGGGAGGCGCTCTTCACCCTGAATGATAACGTGGTTCCCCTGGGCGCCGGAGAGGCGGTCGACATAGGAAGGGGAGACCGGCACCGCATCGAAAATCCCGGGACCGGGAACCTGGTGTTCATAGAGATCCAGACGGGGGACTATTTCGGGGAAGACGACATCGTCCGCTATGAGGATGATTTCGGAAGGATCTGAAAAAAATCTCGCGGCGCCGTAACATTCCGTGCCGGGCCGCCATCTCTGTATATACTGCGGGAAAAACTTGTTGTTTCTTGTTTATTAATTAATAGCGGTCGCAGGGGAACAGGCCCCCATCCCGGAACGCCCCGCCGGGGCGGCGGGATGGTCCGGTGCGGCGCGAACAGATGCGACGGGCATCCCTTCCCCGCGGTCGGCGCGGGAGGGGAGGGGACCGCGGGCGCAACCATATCGGCGCAGGAGTGATCCATGATAACCGTCCAGGACGTAACGAAGCGATTCGGCGACATTACCGCGGTCAACGGCATTTCCTTCAGCATCCGCGAAGGTGAAATAACCGGGCTCCTGGGGCCCAACGGCGCCGGGAAGACGACCACCCTCAGGATGCTGACCTGCTATCTCAGGCCCGACAGCGGCACCATCACCGTGGGCCCCCACGACGTGGAAGAGTATCCCGTGGAGGTGAGGCGAACCATCGGCTACCTCCCGGAGTCCGCGCCCGTGTACGGGGACATGATCGTGCACGACTACCTCACCTACGTCGCCGACGTCCGGGGCATCGCGGACCGGGAGAGAATCGGCGAGATCGGCGAGGTCTGCGGCATCAACCAGGTGATGCACATGGAGATCGGCGAGCTGTCGAAGGGCTTCAGGCAGCGTGTGGGCCTCGCCCAGTCGATGATCCACGATCCCGACATCCTCATCCTCGACGAGCCCACGAGCGGACTCGACCCGAACCAGATCATCGAGATACGGAACCTCATCCGTGAAATCGGGAAGAAGAAAACCGTTATCCTCTCGACCCATATCCTCCCGGAGGTGGAGGCCACCTGCGACCGCGTCATCATCATCGACAGGGGGAACATCGTCGCCGATGACCGGACCGAGAACCTCCAGATCGTCGCGGGGGACGAGAAGCGCGTGGTGGTGAAGGTCGCCGGGACGGATTACGGCGCTCTTTCGAAGGAGCTCATGGCCATCGAGGGCGTGGTGCGCGTCGAGGAGGTGGAGGACAGGGACCTGGTGGGCGCGCGGGTCTCCGCCTCGGGAACGGTCGATATCAGGCCGGAGATATTCAGGCTGGCCAGCGGAAGGGGCTGGGTGCTGTACGAGATGGCCCTTGAGCAGCGGAGCCTGGAGCGGGTCTTCAGGGAACTTACCGGAGGTGCGAAGTGAACATCAGGGAAATCGACATCAGGCGGGCGCTTCGACGCGGGAAAGAGGAGGCCGTCGTCTACTCGCGGGAGCCCCTGGCCATCATGAAAAAAGAGCTCATGACCTATTTCTTCACGCCCATCGCCTACATCGTGATCACGGTGTTCCTGGCGATCACGGGTTTTTTCTTCTTCAAGGATTTCTTCTATTTTAACCAGGCGGAGATGCGGGGCTTTTTCCAGTTCCTTCCCCTGGTCCTTACCCTGGTGGTCCCCGCCGTCACCATGCGGCTCTTCGCCGAGGAGATCCACAGCGGCACCATCGAGAACCTCATGACCCTTCCCGTCACCACGGGGAAGGTCGTGACGGGCAAGTTCCTCGCCGCGACGGCCTTCGTCTCCATCATGATCGCGCCGACGCTCTTCTACCTCGCGACGATTCTCTTCGTGGGGTCCCCGGACCCGGGCCCGGTCATCGGCGGGTATCTCGGGGCGATCCTCCTGGCCGGCGCCTACTCCGCCGTGGGGATCCTGGCCTCGTCCCTGGGGAGGAACCAGATCGTCGCCTTCATCATCGGCCTGTCGGCCTGCTTTTTCCTCTGGATAATCGACAAGGTGACGGTATTCCTTCCCGCGGGCCTCGGTTTCGTCGAGTACCTGGGCACGGATTATCATTTCCGGAACATCTCCCGGGGAGTGATCGATTCCCGGGACCTCGTGTATTTCGCGTCGATCATCGTCGTGTCGATCCTGCTGACGAAAAAAATCCTTGATGACCGGAGATAGGGCGCCATGACAATGCAGAACATTACGGGAAGGATACGCGGTTCCCTCGCGCGCATTACCGGTCTCCTCCGCCGCGGCGGCGGTTCCCCCGGCGGGGAAGGGGGCGGAGCGGGAAGGAGTGAGCGCCGGAAAAACATCCAGCTCGCCCTGAACATCGTGATACTGGTGCTGATCAACGTCGCGGCCATGACACTGAAGTTCCGGTGCGACCTCACGAGGGACAACACCTACTCCCTCTCCGGGAAGAGCATCGAGACCGTGGCGAACCTGAAGGAGAACCTGAAGATAAAGGTGCTCTTCACGCGCGACCTGCCGGCCCAGCACACCTCGCTTTACCGGTACCTCATCGACCTCCTGGACGAGTACGAGTACTACGGCAACGAGTATTTCAGCTACGAGGTGGTGCCGGATGAGGACCTGGAGAAGGTGGCCGCCGATTACGGCATCCGCCCCGTCCAGAGCCAGGAGTTCGACAGCGACCAGGTGAAGGTGCGGCGGGCCTACATGGGCCTGGTCATCCAGCAGTCGGACGTTATCGAGAAGATCGAGGCGATAACGGACCCGACGGGCCTTGAGTATTCCATCACCTCCTTGATAGAGAAGATGTCGGGGAAGATCGACGGCCTCCTGGGCCTCGCGAAGCCGATACGGGTGCTCCTCTTCATGGGGGGCCCCCTCGCGTCGCTTCCCATCGAGGGCATCGAAGGCCTCCGGGAGAAGGTGGCCGCGGCCGTCGAAAAAAGCAACGCGGTCAATTACGACAAGCTGAAGCTCGAGGTCCTCGATCCCTCGGCGGACCCGACCCTCGCCGCGACGGCCGATGGCTTCGGGGTCCCGCGGCTCAACTGGAGGGCGGGACGCGACCGGTTCGGCAGGGCCGTCCCCGCCGGGGACGCCTACCTCGGCATCGTCCTGGTCGTCGATGACAGGGCGGAGCTGGTCGACCTCTCGGTGGCCCCCACCCTCAGGGGCACAAACATCATCGTGGGCCTCGACACGCTCGAGGACAGCCTCAACGCCGCGGTGTCCTCCCTGGTGAGCGTCAACCCGCGCATCGGCTACGTCACGGGGCACGGGGAGATCGACCTGAACGACCAGCAGTCCCAGGCCGGGGGCGCCCTCCTCAGGCAGGTGCTCTCCGACGTCTACGATATCGCCGAGGTTGACCTGGCGAAGGATGAGATACCGGGCGACCTGGGCCTCATCATCGTCAACGGCCCCCGTCAGAAGTTCTCCGAAATCGAGCTCTACAGGATCGACCAGTTCCTCATGAAGGGAAAGGCTGCCATCTTTTTCCTCGACTCCTTCACGGAGCTCGACCTGGGCCGGCAGGGCATGTTCGCGCGGCAGCCCATGGTGATTCCCGTCGTCACGGGCCTGGAGCCCCTCCTGGAGCACTACGGCGTCTCCGTTGAAAAGAACATCGTCCTCGACAAAAGCTGCGCCCGGGGAATGGCCGCCGGGGCCCTGAAGGATTTCTACCATGTCCCCATCATAAAGGGCCCGGGCTTCAACGATCAAAGCGTCATCACCAGGTACCTGAAGGGAATGGCCTTCATGAAGGTCTCGTCCCTGCGGGTCGATGAGAAGGGCGTCAGGGCGCGCGCCTGCTCGGCGGTGCCCCTGGTCTCATCCTCCGGCGAAAGCTGGCTCATGGAGGGGGAGATCAACCTCAATCCCTTCTTCATGTCGCCGCCGGAAAACGAGGGTGAGATGAAAAGCTACCCCCTTGCCCTGTTTCTTTCGGGACCCTTCGAAAGCTACTACCGGGGGAGGGACGTTCCCGCCGCGGAGGGCGCGGCCACCGGCATCGCCGTGCAGAAGCTCGACGGAACGGTGAAGGCCGGTGAGAGCCGCGTCATCGTCGTGGGCACCTCGGAGATAACCAGGACGGGGTTCCTGATGAACGCGCGGAGGATTATATCGAGCGCCACGTCGGACCGCGAGGAGCAGGACCGGGTTTTTTCCAACGGATTTTTCATACACAGCGCCGCGGATTACCTCCTGGGCAACGACTTCATCCCGGAAATGGCGAGCAAGAGCCTGGAATTTAACCCCCTGGAGAAGACAGGGGACAGGACACGCATCGTCCTGAAGGCCCTGAATATCGCCGGGGTCCCGATACTGGTGATTCTCGCCGGGCTCGCGATATGGAGGCGGCGATCGTCGAGGAAAAAGGCGATTCGGGGGCGCTTCGCCCCGGGAGGCGGCGATGAAAGTTAACAGGAAGATCATAGTGAGCCTTTCGGCCATTGCCCTGCTGGCCGTCTACATCCTGGCGGTCAACCTGGTGCGTTCCCCGCGCCGCCCCGACGTGCCCCCCCTGAAGGGGGCCTTCGACGAGATCGTGATCACCTGGTCGGGGGGCGGCGTCAGGCTCTTCAAGAAGGAGGGGAAGTGGAGCGTCGGCGACGGGGCCTTTCCCGCGGACGTGAAGAAGATCGAAGAGATCGAGAAACGCTTCCGGGACCTCAGCCTCACGGACCTGGTGTCGAAGAAGGGCTATTACGTGAAGTACGACCTCACGCCGGACAGGTACACGGAGATCATTTTCAAGCGGGGCGACGCCACGGTGAGGCGGTTCATGATAGGCAAGAAGAGCCCCACGGGCAGGCACACCTTCGTGAGGATCGACGATCGCCCGGAGATATACCTGGCCGAGGGGACGTTTGACATCGTCATCAACAAGTCCGTCGAGGACCTCAGGGACCGCGAGATAGTTAAGGTCGAGCGCGCGGCGGTGACTGCCCTCACGGTGGAGCACCTGGGGAGGGCCTTCACCTTCGTGAGGGAGGCCCCGGCGGCGGAAGAAAAGAAGAAAGGGGAGGCGAAGAAGACCGCAGGAGCGGAAAAGGCCCCGGCGCAATGGGTATACCGCGGCGATCCGGCCGCGGAGATCGACCAGGGGAAGGTCGAAGCCCTCCTCGCGGCCCTTGATCCCCTGCGCGCCTCGTCGTTTTCGGAGATGGAGCGGCACCGCCTCGGAATGCCCCTCTGCGCGCTCAGGATACAGACGGAGGGGAAAGAGGTGAGCCTGAATATTTTTAAGATGGGGAACGAGTACCTGGCGGAATCGTCGGAGAGCCCCTACATCTTCGGCGTGGAAAAGTGGAACGTCGAGAAGTTCTTCATCACGTCGATCGACCGGTTCATGCGGAAAAAATGATGGAGACAATCCCGGCGGCGCGGAGCTGCCGGTGGTTTCGCGGGTGCCGAACCCGGTGAAACGGAATGTGTTTGACAGATTTGTTTTCCGTCACTATATTCATCGTGCGTGGCGAAGGGGAATGTCCCGGGCCATCGATCCATGCTCATTACTAATCAAGGCGGGGCGTACATGGAACAGTCGAACAATACAGAGAGCGCGGAACAGGTTACGGAGCCAAATTCATTAAACGAAGACTCGCAGCTCATCGTTGCCCGGGAGATACTGCCCGAGGTTCTGCATATCATACCGATCTCGCACCGCCCCATCTTTCCCGGCATGATGATCCCCATCGTACTCACGGGCGATTTCATGGTGGAGACCGCGAACCACATCCTCGAGACCGAGCAGAAGATCGGCGGCGTGGTCCTGGCCAGGGAACAGCACGAGGGGACCGTCCGTTCCGAGGAGCTGTACAACGTAGGGGTCGCCATCAAGGTGCTCCGCGTGACTCCCATCGATGAAAAGACCATCCAGATGATGATAAACGCCCTGGGGAGGTTCACCAGGAAGGAGGTCCTGCGCGACGAGCCGACCATCCAGTGGCGGGTGGAGCACCACTTCGAGGAGGAGAACACCGGTTCCGAGGTGATGAAGGCCTACTCGAAGGCGATCATCTCCTCCATCAAGGACCTGATCAAGTCCAACTCGCTTTTCCAGGAGGAGCTGAAGCTTTTCCTGAACCGGTTCACCATCGAAGACCCTGGGAAGCTGGCGGATTTCGTCGCCTCCATGACATCGGCGGACGCGGCGGAGGTGCAGGGGGTCCTGGAGACCTTCGATGTCCGGACCCGCGTCGAGAAGGTCCTGGTCCTCCTGAAAAAGGAGGTCGAGCTCTCGAAGCTCCAGGACAAGATCACCAAGCAGATCGAGCAGCGGATATCGAAGCAGCAGAAGGAGTTCTTCCTCAAGGAGCAGCTCAAGGAGATCAAGAAGGAGCTGGGCCTTGAGAAGGACGAGAAGACCGCGGAGATCGAAAAGTTCGAGGAGCGGATCGCGAAGCTGACCCTCACCGCCGAGGCGGCGGCGAAGATCGACGAGGAGATGAACAAGATGCGGCTCCTGGAGCCGCATTCCGCGGAATACGGCGTGAGCAGGAACTACCTCGACTGGCTCACCTCCCTTCCCTGGGGCGTCTTCTCGAAGGACAACTACGACATCAAAAAGGCGAAGAGGGTCCTTGACCGTGATCACTACGGCCTGGACGACATCAAGGACCGGATACTGGAATTCATCAGCACGGGGAAGATGAAGGGGAACATCACCGGTTCCATCATCTGCTTCGTGGGCCCTCCCGGCGTGGGGAAGACCTCCATCGGCAAGTCCGTCGCCGAGGCCCTGAACCGGAAATTCTTCCGCTTTTCCCTCGGGGGGATGCGCGACGAGGCGGAGATCAAGGGGCACCGCCGCACCTACATAGGCGCCATGCCCGGGAAGATCATGCAGAGCCTGAAGACCGTGGGGGTTGCCAACCCCGTCATCATGCTCGACGAGATCGACAAGGTGGGGGTGAGCTTTCAGGGTGACCCCGCCTCGGCGCTCCTGGAGGTCCTGGACCCGGAGCAGAACACGAATTTCCTGGACCACTACATCGACCTCCGCTTCGACCTTTCAAACATCCTCTTCATCGCCACGGCGAACCAGCTCGACACGATCCCCTCGCCCCTCCTGGACCGGATGGAGGTGATGAAGCTCTCGGGCTACATCATGGAGGAGAAGCTCCAGATCGCGAAGCGCTACCTGGTGCCCAAGCAGCTGAAGGAGCACGGGCTGAAAAAGGGCCAGGTGACCATCGACGCCGCGAGCCTGAAGAACATCATCCACGGCTACGCCCGTGAGGCCGGGGTAAGGAGCCTGGAGAACAACATCCGCCGCATCATGCGGAAGGCCACCCGAAAGTTCGCCGAGGGAGAGGTGGAATCGATCGCCGTTACGGCGGAGAACCTGGTGGACTACCTGGGGAACCCCCGCTTCCAGGACGAGTCCCTCTACGACAAGAGGATCCCCGGCGTGGTCATGGGCCTGGCCTGGACGAGCATGGGAGGGGCGACGCTCTATATCGAGGCCACGGCGGTGCCCTCGAAGAACAAGGGATTCAAGCAGACGGGCCAGCTCGGCAACGTCATGAAGGAGTCCTCGGAGATCGCCTACACCTACGTAAGCTCCCGGATACGGGAGTACGGCATCCCGGAGAACTTCTTCAACGAGCACACGGTACACCTCCACGTGCCCGCCGGCGCCACGCCGAAGGACGGCCCCTCGGCGGGGATCACCATGGCGACGGCGCTCTACTCCCTGGCGACGAACAGGCCCACGAAGCTCCGCGTGGCCATGACGGGGGAGCTCACCATCACCGGCAAGGTGCTCCCCATCGGCGGGGTGAAGGAGAAGACCATCGCCGCGAAGCGCGCCCGCGTAAAAACCGTCATCTTTCCTTTCGAGAACAAGAAGGACTACGACGAGCTTCCCGCCTATATTCGAAAGGGACTCAAGGCCCATTTCGTGAACTACTTCGACGAGGTCCTCGACATCGTCTACTGATCTATGCCGTCCCCGGAGGATTGCCCGATGGATAAAAGAAAGATCATCGCCGCCGTGGGAATCGGCATCGTCGCGATAATCGTCATCAACCTCGTCGTGGGAAAAAAGGGCGACGAGGGGTACGTCATCGACCCGGACCGCGGCATCAAGCTCAAGGACATCGAGAACTTTCACAAGAACTACGAGTTCGACGACAGCGAGATCAGGGATTACTTCTCCACCGGCGTGATCAACAACTACACCCTCCTTTTCTTCATGTCGATGGACGAGCGTTTCAAGGACTCGAAGAACCTCGAGGAGCACATGGAGAGGGCGCGGGAGTACCTCTACTCCGTGATGTCGCCCGAGGAGGCGGAGCGCCTTCTCGTGGTGTACCGGACCTACATGAACTACCAGGTGAACCTGGCCGACAGGACCTCCCGGTGGGGTAATCCCAAAACGCCGGAAGAGGCGATCGCCTTTCTCCACAGGCTACAGGAGTACCGCCGCGAGGTCTTCGGCAGGGAGGC
This sequence comes from Spirochaetota bacterium, assembly GCA_040768125.1. GTDB lineage: Bacteria > Spirochaetota > UBA4802 > UBA4802 > UBA5550 > RBG-16-49-21. The sequence goes on from JAXGNG010000003.1 coordinate 45,921, forward strand.
CGCCGACGCACTCTTCGGCGTCAGCGTCAAGGCCCAGGAGTACCCGATACGGAGGAACATGATCGTCGGGGACAGTGATCTCTACGGGGCGGAAAAGGAGAAGCGGCTCAGGGATCTGAACAGGAACATGTGGGCCGAGGAGGCCGAGGCGGTGGAGGCCTACCGGGAGCCCTACGCCCGCTACCAGGAGAAACTGCAGATCTACGAAAAGGACCTGGCGGAGATGCGCTCCGAGGAGGACCGCCAGGGGAAGATCCGCGAATTCCGGGAGGAGTTCTTCACCCCGGAGCAGGTGGCCCGGCTCGACGAGGTGGACCGTATCATCGCCGCGGACCGGAAAAAAGAGGAAACCTACCGGGCGCGGGAGGAACGCGTCAAAAACGATCCCAACCTCGACGCCGACGAGCGCGCGGAGAAGATACGCGAGCTCCAGGATGAGATCTTCGGCGAGGAGGCCGACGCCCTGCGGCGCCGCCTGGCCATCGAGAAGGGCCTCGAGGACGTCAAGCGGTGACCGCCCTCCGCGGCGCCGCGGGCCTTCCTACTCTTCCCTTTTAAGGGGCACGATTCCCCCCATCTCGCCCAGGAGATTCACCAGGTCGGACCCCGTGGGCACCACGACCTTGGCGTTGTTCCTCAGGGACTCCTCGACCATCTGGATCTTTCTCAGTATCTGGGCGTTGCCCACGAAGTATTTTTCCGCCGCCTCGTTCACCAGCTTGATGGCCTGGGCCTCGCCGTCGGCCTCGAGCACCCGGGCCTGGCGCACCCCCTCGGCGCGCTTGATCTCGGCGCGCTTCTGGCCGTCCGCCGCGGTCTCCGTGGCCGTGGCGAAGTCGATGGCCGAGATCTTCTCGTTCTCCGCCTTCACCACCTTGTTCATGGTCTCCTGGACGTCCTTGGGCGGGTCGATCTCCTTCAACTCCGTGCGCACCACGTCAATGCCCCAGCTCTCGGTCTCCACGCAGAGCGTCTTGAGCAGTTCCATGTTGATGCTGCTCCGCTCGCTGTTGGCCGACTTCAGGGTCATGGTGCCGATGATGTTGCGGAGGGTCGTCCGGGCCAGGTTCACGATCTGCCATTCGTAGTTGTTGACGTTGTACTGGGACTTCTTGACGTTTTCCTCGTCCGACTTGACCCTGAAGTAGACCTGGGCGTCGACCCGGGCGTTCAGGTTGTCGTTGGTGATGATCTCCTGGGGCTCCGCGTCCACCATCTGCTCGGTGATGTTGACCCGGTACATCTTCTCGATGACGGGTATGATCCAGTGGAAGCCGGGCTGGGCGAAGCGGACATACTTCCCCAGGCGCTCGATGAGGCCCCGGTGCGTGGGGCGGATGATACGGATGCCGGCGAAGAACAGCACAATCAGAAGGACGACGACGGGAAAGATGATGGGAGTGATGCCGCTGTACATTGGATGCCTCCTTGTGAAAGATCTGACGTCGTTTACAGGTGACGGATAAGAAAACCGGCGAAGAGGAGACCGAAACCGATTGTTTCCGCCGCGATGAGCAGGCCCATGAAAATGCTTCGCGCGAATTCCGGCAGCTCTCGGCCGGCGAAAACCAAGGGACGGGAGAACTGCCCGACACGGTCCCCACGCGCGCCGAGGGCGATGTAGATAACAAGGGTAACCGTAAAAAATGCGAGGAGTGTCGACACGATCACCAGTGTGGTCAAGGGCTGATAGGGGCTTGATCCCGCGAGAATCGCGACCAGAAGTGCCGCGAAGCTGTAATGAAACGAGCTTCTGTGGGAGATCCCGACATACAGGGGCGTCGCGCCCTCGGGGCTCTTCGTGGCCAGGATGTATTTCCATATCCCGGTGAAAAGCCCGATCATGAAGAAGGCGCAGCTGAAGATGAGGGCGATTCTGGTTGAAGGGTCCATGGCCTCTCCCTGTGCGTCTCCGGTGATGCCGGAATGCGAAACTGGCACGCACCGCTGTTCATCATGGCATGGCGGTGCCGCGTTGTCAACTGATTCCCGGTCGGGGTTCCCACTTCCCTGGCACATCCCCCACCCCGGCCCTCCCTCTTAATAAGGGGGAGGGTGCCGGAGGCGGCAGTGGGATTGCGGCCAGCCAATCGCCCCCGAAGGCGGGCAGCACAAAAAGTCTTGCATTATCCATCCGTGTATGGTACCCTACATTATGCTCCCATCCATCATCGCCGTCATCAACGCCTACCCGAGGTTTGACGCGGTGTTCGATCCCGTCGCCCTCGAAATGCGGATGGCGGTCCGGAAGTATCCGGGCATCAGGCCCATGGCCGATGACCTGAACGCGAAGACCCTCCCCGCCGAAGACCTGGCCCTCATCATACTGACCGGGACTGCCGAGACGAATGACCCCGCGCAGTACAAGAAAAACATGGGCCTCCTGGGGCAGCTCGCGAAGCACTCGAAGCTCGGGTCTGTGCCCGTGCTCTTTCTGGGGTACCGGGGCGATAACAATCTCTCGGAGGCATGCGAGGGATGCGGCGCCGCCTACCTGGACCTGCCGGTGAGGAAGAGCGCGCTTATTGAGCGCATTAAAGCCCTCACCCCCCGTCCCCCTCTCCCGAAGGGAGAGGGGGAGTTCGGCAAGAAGTCTCCTGGCAGGGAGCCCCTCTCCCTCCGGGAGAGGGGCGCGGCGGAGCCGGGGGTGAGGGAGGATAAAATTAAAACCGAATCCGAGCGCCGCCTGGCCACGGTGATGTTCGCCGACATCTCCGGGTTCACGGCCATGAGCGAGAAGATGGACCCGGAAGAGGTGACCGCCGTCATGAACGGCTGCTTTGAAATGCTTGGCGAGCATATCGAAGCGCACGGCGGCCATATTGACAAGTTCATCGGGGACTGCGTGATGGTCTGCTTCGGCGTGCCCAGGGCCCTGGAGAACGCGCCCCTGCGGGCAGTGAACACCGCCATCGAGATAAGAAACCGCCTGTATCAATTCAATAATGAGAAGAACCTGGGGATACCGCTCGACATCCACATCGGGATAAACACGGGCATGGTCGTTTCGGGTACCGTGGGCTCAACGGGCCGCAAGGACTACACGGTGATGGGCGACGCCGTGAACCTGGCCTCCCGCATCGAGGGCGCCTCGGAGAAGGGGCAGATCCTCGTGGGCCCCGACACATACCGCGCCACGCAGGAGGACTTCGAATACAGGACGCTTCCTCCCGTGACCCTCAAGGGCAAGGCCGATCCCGTGCCGGTCTACGAGGTGCTCTCCACGAAGGAGGCGTCGGCGCGGCGGGCCCGCACCGGGGCGCGTGTCCCTCCGCGGAAGAAGAAGGGGGCGGCCGCCGGGCCGGACCGGATGATCTTCTCCGAGATGGTTGGGCGCGACGAGGAGATGAACGAGCTCCGCCACGCCGTGACGGGCCTCGTCCGGGGGAAGGGCGGCATCGTGAGCGTCATCGGCGAGGCGGGCATCGGCAAATCGCGCCTCATGGCGGAGCTGAAGAGCGACCCGGCCATGAAGCAGGTGACGCTTCTCGAGGGCCAGGCCCTTTCCATGGGCCGCACCCTCTCATTTCACCCCATCATCGATATGCTTAAGAACTGGGCGGGCATATCCGAGGAGGACCAGGAGGGCGCCCAGCTTGCGAAGCTGGACCGGGCGGTCCGCGCCGTGCACCCCGACGAGGCCGACGAGATCGTCCCCTTCGTGGGCACCATGATGGGGATGAAGCTCACGGGACAATTCGCCGAGCGCGTGAAGGGAATAGAGGGCGAGGGGCTCGAGAAGCTCATCTTCAAGAACGTGCGCGCCCTTCTGATCAGGGGCGCGGAACTGCGGCCCATGATCATCCGCGTCGAGGACCTCCACTGGGCCGACACCTCGTCGATCGAACTGCTGATCTCGCTTTTCAGGCTCGCCCGGGACCACCGCATCATGTTCCTGAACTTCTTCAGGCCGAACTACCCGGATACCGGGGACCGGGTGGCGAAGGCGTGCAGGGAGGAGTATTCATGCGCCCTCACCCCCGCCTCCGGCGCGCCCCTCTCCCGGGGGGAGAGGGGCTCCGTAGGAGAAAACTTATCGCAGGGACTCCCCTCTCCCTCGGGGAGAGGGGCCGGGGGTGAGGGCGGGATTAGTTCATCCATCTACACCGAGATCCTCGTTCAGCCCCTGGACGGGAAGGAGTCGGCCACGCTGATTTCGAATCTGTTGAACATCAGGGGCCTGCCGCAATCTCTCAGGGACCAGATCACCGACCGCGCCGGCGGAAACCCCTTCTTCATAGAGGAGGTCGTCCGCTCCCTCATCGACGAGGGGGCCGTGGTGAGGAAGGGGGATTCCTTCGCCGTCACGGACAGGATCCACGAGGTGAAGGTGCCGCTCACCATCAACGAGGTGCTGATGAGCCGCATCGACCGCCTTGACGAGGAGACGCGCAGCCTCATCAGGACCGCCTCGGTCATCGGCCGCTACTTCTTCTACAAGATCATCGCCCAGGTGGCCCAGAACATATCGGACATCGACCGCCGCCTTTCGTATCTCGAGGACATCCAACTCATCCGGGAGCGGAAGCGGATGGACGAGCTCGAGTACCTCTTCAAGCACGCCCTGGCCCAGGAGGCGGCCTACGATTCGATCCTGATCCAGAAGCGGAAGGAGCTCCACCTCCACGTGGCCCAGGCCATCGAGAGCGTCTTTGCAGGCCGTCTTCACGAGTTCTACGGCATGCTGGCGTACCATTACAGCATGGGAGAGAACCTGGACAGGGCCGAGGAGTACATGCTCAGGGCAGGTGAAGAGGCCATGAAGGCGAGCGCGAGCAGCGAGGCGCTTAAGTACTTCATTGACGCGATGGCGGTCTACCGAGGAATATACGGGAACAGAGCGGACGCGTCAAAGATAGCCTTGATCGAGCGCAACATTGCTGACTTATATCACCAGAAAGGAATGGGACAAGATGCCGTAGAGTACTACTACCGCGTGCTTTCATACTATGGTATCAAAAGGCCTGTAGAGTGGGCATTCTGGATAAAATCAACCGTATCCCTTATCGCCCTTTTAATCAGACTGGTGATACCATTCTTTAAACCATTTAATGGGAAAAAAATTCCTGATGAAAGGGTTAAGGAAATCGTATCATTAAAAACAAAACAGGGTTTTGCTTTTTTTACATTCAATGAAGGAAGGTCCGCTCTTGATGCGGCCTATTCGAGTAGAATCTTCAACAACTATGACCTCACCCTTTTTGACATGAAAATCAGCATGCCCGCACTCGGCTATCTCATCGCAGTTTATGCATGGAGCGGTATCTCACTAAAGGCCGGCAGTAGACTCATTCAACTAATCGACCAGACATTCGGGATTTCGAAGGCGAGGCTTATTCCTGAGTTTTCCTCAACTGAAGTCATGCTTTTATTGTTTAGCGGTAGATGGAATGATATTGTCCAATACTCGGAAAAATATATTATAGATCAGGGCTCTCAGCTCAACCACATCCACGACTGGACCAACTTTATATATTTTTATGCACTGTACAAACTTGAGGTAGGTGAATTAAAATTTGCGATAACAATTATTGAAAAAATAAGGGAGCTCGGTGATATCTACGACAATGAATATTCCATGGCCTTATGGTACAAAATCCACGCACGGGTTCTCTACAAGAAAAGAGAACTGCCCCAGTCCCTTATTGAAACCAACACGGGAATAGATTTCATAAGCTCTTTCGGTCATCCAGATTATGTTGGCTTTCTCTACGCTCTGAAGGCACGGCTCCTCAGCATCATGGAAAATCCTGGTGGTATGGCGGAAGCTCTGTCACATGCAGAAAAACAGTTCTCAAACGCAATAATTGTATCACCATACTACCGTTGCATGTACACCATAGGATGGTGGTCGTTACATTATCGCAACTACAATGAATCTCTCAGGAAGAATGAGAAAAAAGCAGCGAAGAAACACATCAGAGCAATGAAGAAATGGGCACATAAGGCGGTTCATTACTCAAAAAAATGCGCCACTGATCGTACCGAGGCATACCGCATTATGGGTATCAACCTATGGCTTTCTGGAAAACCGGAAAAAGCATTCGCATGGTGGAAAAAATCAATCTACACAGGCGAACGCCTCAGCGCGAAGCTCGAGCTCTCGCGCACCTATTTCGAGGTGGGGAAACGTATGCTTAATGTCACATCCCCCACCCCGACCCTCCCCCTTAATAAGGGGGAGGGTGCCGGAGGCGGGAGGGGGATTATCAAGCGCCTGGGCCTCTCCCCGGAAGAATACCTCGCCAAGGCCGAGGCCATGTTCAGGGAGATGGATTTGCAGTGGGACCTGGCGGAGCTGGAGAAGGTGCGAGAGAATTATACTTGATATTAAAGTTTCTTTGTAATATTGTAGGACTTTGGAGGATGAGCATGGATAAAGAAAAACTATTATCACGTATAGAAATCAATCCCGATGTCATGGTGGGCAAACCGATCATCCGCGGACTTCGAATAACCGTGGAACATGTTTTGCAGTCCCTTTCGGCCGGTCTGAAGGTCGAAGAACTCCTTGAAGAATACCCCGACCTGGAAAGTGATGATATACGCGCGGCTCTTCTCTACGCTGCCGAAAGAGTCAATGAAGAGCAGATATATAAAATCAGCGTATAAGACATGAAGTTTTTAATCGATGTGAATGTCGGTAAATCTATTGAAACGCTTTTAATCGAGAAGGGATTTGATATTCTGCCAATCAGAAATATTAATCCCAGGATGTCCGACAGCGACATCCTCAATCTGGCGGTTGAACAAGGCAGAATCGTCATAACGCAGGACAAGGACTTCGGAGAACTCGTATATAATTCAGGAATGCAACATGCCGGTGTGCTGCTCTTGAGAATGGAAGGCGAATCCCGGGATAACAAGATAAAAATTATGCATGAAATTATCACGAAACACCTGAATCTACTCGAAAACCATTTTTGTGTATATAAAGATAAAAGCCTGCGTGTGCGTGAATAGCGCATCGGAATAAGTATGCCAACCACCATCGCCGTCATCAACGCCTACCCGAGGTTTGACGCGGTGTTCGATCCCGTCGCCCTCGAAATGCGGATGGCGGTCAGGAAATACCCGGGCATCAGGCTCATGGCCGATGACCTGAACGCGAAGTCCCTCCCCGCCGAAGACCTCGCCCTCATCATACTGACCGGGACTGCCGAGACGAATGATCCCGCGCAGTACAAGAAGAACATGAGCCTCCTGGGACAGCTCGCGAAGCACTCGAAGCTCGGGTCCGTGCCTGTGCTCTTCCTCGGGTACCGGGGCGATGCCAGTCTCTCGGAGGCATGCGAGGGATGCGGCGCGTCGTACCTGGCCCTGCCGGTGCGGAAGGGTGCGCTAATTGAGCGCATTAAAGCCCTCACCCCCCGTCCCCCTCTCCCGAAGGGAGAGGGGGAGTTCGGCAAGAAGTCTCCTGGCAGGGAGCCCCTCTCCCTCCGGGAGAGGGGCGCGGCGGAGCCGGGGGTGAGGGAGGATAAAATTAAAACCGAATCCGAGCGCCGCCTGGCCACGGTGATGTTCGCGGACATCTCCGGGTTCACGGCCATGAGCGAGAAGATGGACCCGGAGGAAGTGACCTCCGTGATGAATGGCGTGTTTCATAAAATGGAAGAGGTTATCGATTCACACGGCGGCCATATCGATAAATTTATCGGCGACTGCGTCATGGTCTGTTTTGGTGTGCCGAAAGCCCTTGAAAACGCGCCCCTGCGGGCCGTCAATACCGCCATAGAAATGCGGAACGCGCTGTATCGGTTCAACAGAGAACGGAAACTGAATATCCCACTGGATATCCACATCGGCATGAACACCGGGCCAGTCGTTGCGGGCCAGGTAGGCGGAAAGGGCCGCAAAGATTACACTGTCATGGGCGACGCGGTGAACCTGGCCTCGCGTATCGAGGGGGCCTCGGAGAAGGGGCAGATCCTCGTTGGCCCAGACACCTTTCGCGCCACGCAGAGCGATTTCGAGTACAGGGATCTGCCGCCCGTGTCCCTCAAGGGAAAGGCGGAACCGGTGCCGGTGTACGAGGTGCTTTCCACGAAGGAGGCGTCGTCCCGGCGGGCCCGCCCCGGGGCGCGCGTCGCGCCGCGGAAGAAGAAGGGGACGGCCGCCGGGCCGGACCGCATGATATTCTCCGAGATGGTGGGGCGCGACGAGGAGATGAACGAGCTCCGCCACGCCGTGACGGGCCTCGTCCGGGGGAAGGGCGGCATCGTGAGCGTCATCGGCGAGGCGGGCATCGGCAAGTCGCGCCTCATGGCGGAGCTGAAGAGCGACCCGGCCATGAAGCAGGTGACGCTGCTGGAGGGCCAGGCCCTTTCCATGGGGCGCACCCTCTCCTTCCATCCCATCATCGATATGCTTAAGAACTGGGCGGGCATATCAGAGGAGGACCAGGAGGGCGCCCAGCTGGCGAAGCTGGACCGGGCCGTGCGCGCCGTGCATCCCGACGAGGCCGACGAGATCGTCCCCTTCGTGGGCACCATGATGGGGATGAAGCTCACGGGACAATTCGCCGAGCGCGTGAAGGGAATAGAGGGCGAAGGGCTCGAGAAGCTCATCTTCAAGAACGTGCGCGCGCTGTTGATCAGGGGCGCGGAACTGCGGCCCATGATCATCCGCGTCGAGGACCTCCACTGGGCCGACACCTCGTCGATCGAACTGCTGATCTCGCTTTTCAGGCTCGCCCGGGACCACCGCATCATGTTCCTGAACTTCTTCAGGCCGAACTACCCGGATACCGGGGACCGGGTGGCGAAGGCGTGCAGGGAGGAGTATTCATGCGCCCTCACCCCCGCCTCCGGCGCGCCCCTCTCCCGGGGGGAGAGGGGCTCCGTAGGAGAAAACTTATCGCAGGGACTCCCCTCTCCCTCGGGGAGAGGGGCCGGGGGTGAGGGCGGGATTAGTTCATCCATCTACACCGAGATCCTCGTTCAGCCCCTGGACGGGAAGGAGTCGGCCACGCTGATTTCGAATCTGTTGAACATCCGGGGCCTGCCGCAATCTCTCAGGGACCAGATCACCGACCGCGCCGGCGGGAACCCATTCTTCATAGAAGAGGTCGTCCGCTCCCTCATCGACGAGGGGGCCGTGGTGAGGAAGGGGGATTCCTTCGCCGTCACGGACAGGATCCACGAGGTGAAGGTGCCCCTCACCATTAACGAGGTGCTGATGAGCCGCATCGACCGCCTCGACGAAGAGACGCGCAGCCTCATCAGGACCGCCTCGGTCATCGGCCGCTACTTCTTCTACAAGATCATCGCCCAGGTGGCGCAGAACATATCGGACATCGACCGGCGCCTTTCGTACCTGGAGGACATCCAACTCATCCGGGAGCGGAAGCGGATGGACGAGCTCGAGTACCTCTTCAAGCACGCCCTGGCCCAGGAGGCGGCCTACGATTCGATCCTGATCCAGAAGCGGAAGGAGCTCCACCTCCACGTGGCCCAGGCCATCGAGAGCGTCTTTGCAGGCCGTCTTCACGAGTTCTACGGCATGCTGGCGTACCATTACAGCCGGGGGGAAGACGTCAACAAATCCGAAGAGTATATGCTCAAGGCGGGAGAAGAGGCCATGAAATCGGCAGCCACGAGCGAAGCGCTGGAATATTTCAAAAGGTCATTGAGCCTGTATAAAGAAAAATATGGCGATAAAATCGACAGGGCGAAGATCGCCATGATGGAAAAAAACATTGCCATAGCGCACTACAACAGGGGTGAGTACGTTCTGTCTCAGGAATATCTCGACAGGGTGCTTCCATTTTATGGAATATCGTTGCCGGGGAACCGATTTTCCGAATTCTACAGATTTTTACAGGGCATGTTTCATTTTATCGTTGGCCTGTATATTCCCTCGATAAAATGGAAAAAGAAACCTTCTCCCGAGTTCAGCGAGGCCATTGTTCTTTACCATTTAAAAACCTCTTCGCTTTTTAATATTGATCCAAAGAAGTGGTTCATCGGGGCATTTTATCCGATGAAATCATTCACGGGGATCGACCTTTCAAGAATGCCGAACGGTGCGGGGCTGTTTTCTGGTTACAGCATCATGTTTTCCATATCCGGCATATCATTCACTATTAGCAGGAGGATTCTGGATTTTCTCGCTGGCAAGGTAAACCCCGAAGAAAAAAAATCAGTCCTGTATTACAACGCATATGCAATGATTCATTCCATATGCGCGGGAGATCGCTTCGAGAATTATCAATACGATGACGATCTGTTTCGATGGAATATTAAAAACGGCGAGTTCTATCTCCCCGCCATCTATGTGGGCGCATTCGCGTTAAAGGCTATTAACCGGGGAAACAGGGACGAAGCAATACAATTTATTAACATCCTTAAAGAAATACACGATGTATACGAAAACCAGATCTCGTACGGAATGTATTTCGAATACTTCATGAGGATGCTCGTTAAATTCAATATGTGGGAAAAGGCGATAGCGATTTCGAAAAGCGGTATAGTCTTCACCATGCAGAAAGGGATAGGGCTTATAAGGCTGGCGCTCCACAGTTACAGGGCGAGGGCCGAAGCCATGATGGGAAACGAGGAAGATGCAGAGATCGATTTCAAAGAAGCGGAAACAATAATGGCTTCAATGAAAACAAGCCCATGTTATCAGATCCCGTATCAAATGGGAAGTTTTATCATGGCCCTTAGACGCATGGAAAGAATGATAGAGGGAGGAGGCCGAGAAGTATTTTCAAACGTACTTCAGCATGCAAAAAAAAGTGAAAAAAAAGCGGTTGCAACAACGCTCAAATACTTCATAGACCGCACCGAGGCCCTGAGGCTCGCGGGCACGCGCAGATGGCTCCTTGGCACTGCCGCGTTCGAGGGACTCCTCGGTTTTGGAACATTCCTGGCCGGATTCCGGGCCCTCCGCCACTACCGTGCAGCCATCCGCTGGTGGAAGAAGTCGATAGATATCGGAGAGAAACTCGGCGCGAAACTCGAGCTCTCGCGCACCTACGCCGAGGTCGGGAAGCGCCTGGGCGGGAGATACCTGCACGTGGACGCGGACCCCAACGGCGGCATCCCCCAACGCCACGCGCGCCTTCCCCGGGCACTGGTGCGGGCCCACGTGTACGCGGAGAAGCGCCTGGGCCTTTCGCCCGAGGAATGCCTCGAGAAGGCCGAGGCCATGTTCCGGGAGATGGACCTCCAGTGGGACCTGGCGGAGCTGGCGAAGGTGCGGGAAAAAATGTCTTGACGAAATACCAAAACGGTATAATATTTATATCAATATTATACCACGGAGGAACCCATGCCGTCTCTGCTCATTAAAAACATTCCCCCCAGGCTCCATCGACGCCTGAAAGAAGAATCCAAAAGGCACCGGCGCTCCATGATGCAGGAGGCCATCGTCATCCTCGAGGAGTCCCTGGACCTGTCTCCCGTTGAGTTCCCGGAGCCGGCCAGGGCGGCGAAAAAAATCACGCGCGCCATGCTCACGGAAGCCATCAGGGACGGACGGGAATGATCGTCGTGGACACCAACATCATCGTCTACAGCCTCATCGAGGGGGACAGGACCGACCTTGTGCTCAGGGCGCGGGAGAGAGACCCCGCCTGGCTGGTCCCGGGGCTGTGGCGTCATGAATTTCTCAACGTGCTTTCCACGTTCACGCGCCGAAATCTGCTGACGCTTCCCCAGGCGGAGGATATCTGGAAAAACGCTTTCAGGCTGTTCCGCAAAAAGGAGCACCCGGTTGACCATGTTTCCGCGCTTCGGTTGTCTGTCGAGAGCAACATCAGCGCCTATGACGCACAGTATATCGCCCTGGCGAAAAGCCTGGGCATCAGGTGCATGACCGAAGATCGCGCCCTTCTTGACAAGTTTCCCGGCCTGGCAATTTCCGCGAGAAAAGTGGCCGGGAAAGGTCCATCATGAAATCCACCATCGCCATCATCAAACCCTGCCTGTAAAAAAGATTGACACGGCACGAATTATTTCTTACCTTATGTAAGGAATAATTCAGGGGAGAGACGAACGATGCCGCGCTCGATTATCACCAGCAAGGGGCAGATAACCATACCGAAAACGGTGAGGAACAGCTTGAATCTGAAAACCGGGGATACGGTCGATTTTATCCTGCGTGACGGCGAGGTGAGGCTGGTGCCGGTATCGAGATCGGTGTCGGATGTGTTCGGCCTGCTGTACAGGAAAAACCGGAAAGCCTATTCAGATGAACAGATCGCCGGAAAATTGAAGGACGCGGTGCGGGACGGCAACCGATGAAATCGATTGATACCAATGTGCTCATTCGATTTCTCGTTAATGATGATGCCAGGCAGGGAGAAAAAGCCAGATCGATTCTTCTCGGGGCCGAAAAGAAGGGCGAAGCGTTTCTTGTTACGGACCCCGTGCTTCTTGAGATTCTCTACGTCCTCGGGTCCGTGTACGAATTTACAAGAAGCGAGATTCTCGACGCCCTGGAAGCCCTGACACTTATGCCCGTTCTATCCTTTGAGAAGGTTCAGGTGGTCCAGGACCTGGTTATTCAGGGTAGGAAAACAAGAATAGGACTTGAGGACCTTTTTATCGGCCTGGTTTCAAGGGAATCGGGATGTGTAACAACGATTACATTTGATAAACGGGCCGCGAAGTCCGAGCTGTTCTCGTTGATCGGATGAGTCGCTTTTTTTCTTGCCACTCGCGGAACAACCGTGTAGGATGAGCGCAATCAGATACAAAAGGAGGGGGGTATGCTGAACAATCCCGGCGCGACGGAACAGGCATTGCAGATACTGAGGAGCGGGGAGAACTTCCAGTGGTACGTGATCCCCATGCTGGCCTTCGTGGTCTACATCTACTTCAACGAGATCGCGAAGGGGAACTGGAAGGGCGTGGCCGCGGGGCTCTCCCTCTACATGGTCCACTGGTTCTTCGAGATCGGGAACGCCCTGATCCAGCACGTCACGGGCCACGCCCTCTGGACCGTGCCCACGGGGACGGCCTTCCTGCTCCTGGTGGGCGTGGGCGTGGAGCTGAGCCTCATGTTCTCCGTGGCGGGCCTCATTTTCAGCAAGATCCTCCCGGCTGACCCGAAGGCGAAGATCCTGGGGGTGAACAACCGCTTTCTCATCGCCATCGTCAACGCGGCCTTCTTCTCGGTCTTCGAGATCTTCCTGGCCCGCACGCCGGCCTTCGTATGGGTCTACCCCTGGTGGGGCGCCCTCACGGTATTCGTGGCGGTCTACATCCCCTTCTGGGTGGTGTCGATGTACAGCTACGACTGGGAGCCGCGGATCCAGCGGCTGGTGATCGGGTCACTCTTCCTGGTCAATGCCCTCCTGCTGGGCATCTTCGCCGGGGGCCTCGGCTGGATCTGACAGCGGACCTCAGCGGCCCCGCCGCACCGCCGGGGGGGCCGGCCGCTCGAGCTCCTTCCACCCCCGGGCCAGGACCGCCGCGGCCCGGGCGGAGCGCCAGAGCTCCGATTTTCCCGGGTGCGTGAGCCGCATGAGCCCCGAGAGGGTCATGATCTCCATGAGGCGGAGGGAGTGCTTCTTTCCCGCCACGACGAAATCCAGGCGGTCGCGGTAGTTCCGCTTCAGGGGTATGATGATCGAGGTCCCCAGGTCCCAGTCGAGCTCCAGGACCTCCACCATGTTGGAGGTGGGGCGGCCGCGGCTTTTAACCGATCCGCGCGAGAAGATCAGCTTCCGGTCCCGGAGGCCCAGGCGTGTCACGGCGCGGTACACGAAGTCGATGAGGCCGTGGGCCACCCCCCGTGTGAAGTAGCAGTTCCCCTTCACCTTGACCAGGCGCTTCGGGCGCTTCACCACCCTGTTCCGCACCAGGCGGGGCACCAGGATGTAGCGCTCCGTGTCGCCGATCCAGTTGATGGGCACGGTCTTCGCGGACCGCCCTTTCATTGGCACAACCCCGTACGCGCCGCCGCGGCGGCGCGGTTATCGTAACGGTCCCCCGCGGGGGCGAACACCGGGAATCTATCCCGTTGACCCGCCGCGTCAAGGCTTTTCACGGCATTTTCGCCCCGCGCGGTCCGGGAAACGCCTCTCCGGGAGTATTTTTCTTGCATATTTTCGCGGATTTTCCGATTGTATCATTTTCCCGGTCCACGGAGATTGCGCGGGCAGTGATAACCTGACATGCCGATAACCGATATCATCATCATCTTTGCCGCAGGTTTGTCCCTGGTTATGGCCCTGGGGCTCCTGGTGAGGCCCCTTTTCTTTCGCAATGCCGTACTGGCCCTTATCCTGGCCCTCATGGCCTTCATCACCTTTTCGCTCTACCTCCTTCACTCCCAGAGGGTGTACGATTACCCGATACTTTTCTTCTTCCAGGTCCCCGTGGTCCTCTCCCTGGGGCCGCTCCTCTATTTTTATCTCCTGAGCGTCACGAGCGACAAGGAACGGCTCAGGAGGCGGGACGTGCTCCACTTCATCCCCCTCCTGGTGGTGGGGCTCTACATGATCCCTTATTTTCTCTACACGCCCAACGTCCAGCGCGAGATCGTGTATGAGCTTTTGAACAACAACCGGCATATCATGCTCCGGTCGATATTCACCGCGAGCGTCTTCGTACCCGTGGTATACATCGCGGCCCCGGCGGTGCGCATCGTGATGCAGATGCGCCAGGGGAGCCAGTCGGAGAGGAAGATCGTGCTCCTCTTCGCCTTCCTCGTCACCTGGCTCGTCACGGGGATCGCCGGCCTTGGGGTCACCATCTCCCTCTCCCTCCCGGCCCTGAAGGTGATCAACCTCATCGTGAGCCTGGTGATCCTCTGCTTCTACCTCATGGGACAGCGGTACCCCTACCTGATGCAGTACGGCACCGTGCACATGGACGGGGAGTCATATTCAAAGTCCTACCTTAACGGCATGGACCTTGACAACCTGGGGCGCCAGCTCCAGGCCATGATGGAGCAGGAAAAGCTCTACTGCGACGAGGACCTGAGCCTCCCCCGATTGAGCCAGACCCTGGGCGTGACGCCCCACCAGCTCTCCCAGTTCCTGAACCAGCATTACGGCAAGAACTTCAGCAGCTTCGTGAACGGCTACCGGATCGAGGACGCGAAGCAGCTTCTTGTCTCGGAACCTGACCGGAACACCCTCTCCGTGGCCCTTGCAGTGGGTTTCAATTCCTATTCCGCGTTTCATTCCGCCTTCAGAAAGGCAACGGGGCTCTCTCCGGCTGAATTCAGGAAGAAGCGCGTTAAAAGCGCCGGTTCCTGACCGGCCCACTCCTTCAGTCTCCGGCAGCCCTTACTTGCGGTTTTATAAATCCGCAACTCAATATTGTTGCGCATTTATAATCAAGAGAGACAGGACGGGCATAATCTGCTACTTATTATACCAGCAGCACAATGCTGCTAGTATTTTAGGCAAAATCCTCCTAAAATATGTTTAATCACTTTATTCAGCTTGCCTGCCGGTTCAACCGGCAACATTCAAGGTAATACTTCTGAAAGGGCCGGCGCAACACCGGCCCCCTTTTTTTGCCCGGGGAGGGTCACCGGTCTCTGGCGGTGGGGGGCTTCTACCATGGCCGGTCCGCTGACTGGCGGATCATCGCTTCCGCTGTCCACATTGTCCTGAAAAATCGCCTCGAAACCCTAAAAATACGGTTGATTTATGCCTCCGCATCGATAACAATACCCCCTGCCCTGATACCGGGGCCTGCGGCCGGGGGGATGGAATGAGGCGTGACAAGGCGTGACGATACGGTATAAATTCATTCTCGTTATCATGATCCTGATTCTCGGCTCCACGCTGCCCCTTTCCCTGTTCATCCTGGATCGGCAGGAGCGGCAGAAGCTCGGGCTCCTGATGCACCAGGGTGAGATCAACAGCCGTATCCTCGCCCGGGCGACCTTCAACATCCTCCTCATGAACGGCGGCGACATCCGCGGCTCCATGGTGGACGTCAAGGACATGCTCTCCATACTGAAGCCCCTGGGGAGCGACGGACTCATCCACGCCGAGGCGATTCTCGTCTCGGAAAACGAGCGCTTGAACGGCCTGGTCCTTGCCCGGTATCCCGGCGGAGACAGGAAGGACCGGCCGCGGCTCCCCGACCGGATAGACGCCGGTTCCGTGAGCGAACTGATCCGCAACCGGGGACACCGGGAGATCGCAGATCCCGGCCGGGGGGAGGTCAGCTACGAGTTTATCGCCACGGGGGGGCCGACGGGGATGCCCCCCCTCTGCATCGGGAGGCTGCGCTTTTCCAAGTCCGTGGTCCTGGAGCCGATCCGTCGACTCAGGACGATCATCTACATTTCAATCGGCGTCACCCTGGCCCTGTCGATCCTGGCGGGTCTCGGGTTCACCGCCGCCATGTTCCGCCCCGTTGAGAGACTCATCACCGGCGTGGAGAAGATCGGTGGCGGCGATCTTGATTACCGGATTCCCGTGGGCCGGAAGGACGAGCTCGGAATCCTGGCCACCACCTTCAACCACCTGGCGCAGGTGGTGAAGCTCGAGATCGGCGAGCTACTGGCGGCGAACGAGGAGCTGAAACGCCTTGACACACTCAAGGACGAATTCCTCGCATCGGTCTCCCACGAGCTCCGCACGCCCCTCTCCGGCATTATCGGCATCGCCGATTCCCTGATCAGCGGCGCCGCGGGCCCCCCGGACGAGGAGGCGGTCCACCATCTCTCCCTCATCGCGTCGAGCGGCCGCCGCCTCGCCGTCATGGTCAACGACATCCTCGATTTTTCACGCCTCAAGCACCGCGACATCGAGCTGGGCCTTCGCCCCGTGGAGCTGCACGCCCTGGTGGGCGCCGTGGTGGCCATCCTGGAGCCCGCGGCGAGGAGGAAGGACCTTGTCCTTGAGAACCGCGTGGAGCCGGGACGGCACCATCTTCTCGCCGACGAGGACCGGCTCCAGCAGATACTGATCAACCTCGTGGGCAACGCCCTGAAGTTCACGGAGCGGGGAAGCGTTGCCGTCTCGGCCGAACGCTCGGGCGACATGGTGACGGTCACGGTGGCGGACACGGGGATCGGCATCCCGCCGGAGCGGACCGGGAGGATCTTCGAGAGCTTCGAGCAGGCCGACGGCTCCGTTTCACGCCTCTACGGCGGGACCGGCCTCGGCCTCACGATCACGAAGAAGCTCGTGGAGCTCCACGGCGGGACCCTGGGGGTGGAATCCGAGGAGGGGAGGGGGTCCCGGTTCTTCTTCACGATGACCGCGGCGCCGCCCCGGGAGGACCGCCCCGCCCGCGGGGTCCCGGCGCGGGGCGAGGCGGCGCCCCCGGCCATCTTTCGCGCCGGTGTCCCGCCTGTTGCCGTGCGGGAGGGAAGGCCCGAGGCGAGGCGGCGGGGCAAGAGGGTACTGGTGGTGGACGATGAGGGCGTGAACCTCCAGGTGATGGTAAACTACCTTTCCCTGGAGGGCTACGAGGTGCGCACCGCCGTGAGCGGACCCGAGGCCCTGGAGATAATCGAGGGCGAATCCTTCGACCTGGTCCTCCTCGACGTGATGCTGCCGCGCCTTTCCGGCTACGAGGTCTGCCGGAAGATCCGCGAGGAACATTCCCTCCAGGACCTCCCGGTCCTGATGCTCACGGCCAAGAACAAGCCCGGCGACGTGGTGTACGGCCTGGAGGCCGGGGCCAACGATTACCTGGCCAAGCCCGTGGACGGACAGGAACTCCTCGCCAGGGTGGGGGCCCTGGTGTCCCTGAAGGAATCAGCGGCCCTGAGCCGGGAGCTCTCCGTGATCAGGCGCGATATCCAGATCGCCCACGAGATCCAGAAGTCGGTGCTGGCCCAGGACCTCCCGGAAATCGACGGCGTGGCCATCGGGCTCTGCTATGAACCGATGGAGAAGCTCGGGGGGGATTTCTACGAGATCGACCGGGCGGGGCCCGGCGCCGTGGGGGTCCTGATCGCCGATGTTTCCGGCCACGGGATTCCGGCGGCCTTCATCTGCGCCATGCTGAAGGTGGCCTTTTCCTTCCACAGGCAGGACAATCCGCGCCCCTCGGTGCTGATGAAGCGGCTCAGCGCCACGATGCAGCATTATACCGGCGGGCAGTTCATCACCGCCTGCTACGCCATGGTGGACCTCGATGCGCGGACGGTGACGCACGTCAGCGCGGGGCACTGGCCCCTGGTCGTGTGGAGAAAGGGCGAGGACCGGATGATCATAAGGTCGGACAACCGCATGCCCATCGGGTGGGCCGTGGAGGAGGAGTATCCCGAGGTCCGGGAGGACCTCGCGCCGGGGGACAGGATCATCCTCTACACGGACGGGGTCATCGAGGCGAGGAACGGCGAGGGGAGGATGTTCGGCGAGGAGGGCTTCCATGGGTTCATTCGCAGCGGCAGGGACCTTGAACCGGGGGCCTTCACCGAGGGGGTCCTGGCCCGCGTCGTGGAATGGACGGGGGGGCGCGCCGGGAAGGGACTTGGCGACGACCTTACCGTCGTTGCCCTGGATATTCTCCGGTGAGGGTCCGCCCGGGCGCGTGAAAGGGCCGCGGGTGAAAAAAATGGTTGAAAGGGCGCGGTTATCCGTCATACTGATGTGCGCGCCGGCGACCGGTCGCCGGCGGGGCGCATCCGGGACGGATGGGCGCTTCCCGTTCCATGATGAGATCAGGCCGGGGAACTGAAGAAAGAATGGAAACTCGAATACTCCACCTGGTAAAGCGCCAGGATGATACCTTCGATTACGACGACATCGTCCTGGTGGTGCGGGCCGCCGACGTCATGGACATGGACAACGCCGTGACCATGCTGATCTTCCTGAAGACCATGATCCCCGGCGGCATGAGGAAGGTACTCGTGGACATGGAGGGTCTCGAGTTCATCGACAGTTCGGGAATCGGCGTGGTCATCGAGGCAACCAAGCTTATCCGCCAGGGGAAGGGTGACCTGGCCCTCATGAGGGTGCCGGAGCGGATACAGACGATTTTTCAGCCGATCAGGCTCAACCGCTTCGTGCGGATATTCGCCACGGAGGACGAGGCCGCGGCCTTTTTCCGGCTGGTCTAGGCCTGGTACGAGGTGATCGCGGTCACAATCGAAGGGAGGGGAGGCCCGCATGATCATGCTTTTCGACATCATCAGGATATCGCAGGTATCCTCGGAAAAAATCGATTTCGCCACCCTTGTCTTCAAGGCGGTTCTGCCGAAGAAGATCGATATCGACAATTCCAAGGACCTCTGGATTTTTTTCAAGACCCTGGTGTCGGGGGGCGTCCTGAAACTATACGTCGATTTCACGGAGGTGGAGTATATCGACAGTTCCGGGATCGGCGTCCTGATCAACACCGCCAAGCTGATACGGACGAGAAAAGGGGACATCATCATCGCGAATCCCTCGGAGGAGATACGCGAGATATTCAAGGTCATCAACCTGGGGAATTTCATAAAGACCTACGGTTCCGAGGTCGAGGCCCTCAAGTCCTTCCGGTACGTCGAGTGAAGGGCCGCGCGGGGGCTGCCGGAAAGGAGGAAGAATCCGTTGGGAGACAGCGACACGCCCCGTGGCGTGACGGGCGGCGATGAGAGCGACGAATGGCGCGCCATGATGGAGATGCTCGGGGATTTTCTCTTCATCCTCGATCCATCGGGCTCCATTATCCTGGCGAATCCCGCGGCGTCCCGCAGGCTCGGGTATTCCGCCGATGAGCTCTCGGCCATGTCCGTCTTCGACCTTTACCGTCCCGACCGGCGCGCCGAGGCGGAGGAGATTTATTCGCAGATAATGGCGGGGGAGCGATACCTCTGCGACATCCCCCTCCTGGCCAGGGACGGGCGGCTCATCGACGTTGAGACGAAGATTACCCCGGGCCGTTTCCGCGGCCGCGAGGCGGTCTTCAGCCTTTCCCGGGACATATCGGCGGGGAAGGCCATGGAGTATGAGCTCCGCATCGCCTTCGAGAAACTGAAAACCATCCTCGATTCCGTGTCCGCCTATATCTGGAGCGGCATCGTGGATCCCTCGGGAAGCTTTTCCTTCATATACCAGTCACCGGTCGTTGAGACGATCACGGGTCGGCGGGCCTCCTATTTTTCGGGGGGTCTCGAGACCTGGTTCGGCATTGTGCACGACGAGGAACGCGAGCTGATTCGCGAACAGTACCGGAGGCTGGTGACCGGTGAAACCTCCTACAGTGAAGAGAGCTACAAAATCATCCACGAGAGCGGCGAGGAGCGGTGGGTCAGGGACAGCGTCCTCGCGCGGGCCATGGGAGATGGCCGGGTGCGCCTGGACGGCGTGATCGCCGACATTACCGAGCGGCGCAGGGCGATCCAGGCCCTGGAGCTCTCCGAGGGGCGCCTCCGGGGGATTCTCTCCTCCATGGCGGACATGGTTTTTGCCTTCGACGCAGATACCCGCTTTATCTTCTACCATGCGCCGGACGAGGGGAGGCTTTATGCCGCCCCTGATCATTTCATAGGGCGCACCCACGCGGAGATCATGCCCCGGGAGATCGACGATCTCTTCAGGCCCGCCTTCGAGACGGCCCGGGGCGGCGGCGAGACGGAGTTTGAATACTGGCTCGATGTTCAGGGGGAACGGCGCTGTTTTTCATCGAAGATGTCACCCATCACCAGGAACGGGGTATTCGAAGGCGCCGTGGCGGTGGTGCGCGATATCACGGCGCACAAGGTCATGGAGGAGACCCTCGTGGTGTCGGAGCGGCGCTACCGGGAGCTCTTCAACACGGTGCATGACGGCTCCACCCTGGTGGACATGGAGGGAAGGATCATCGATTCCAATCCCCCCTTCCTGGAACTGCTCGGCTATGACGCCGGGGAGCTCGCGGGGATGACGGTATGGGACATCACTCCCCCGCGGTGGCACGCCATGGAGAGGGAGATCATCGAGGGGCAGGTCCTCGACCGCGGGTATTCCGAGGTGTACCGGAAGGAATACCTGGCGAAGGACGGGCGCGCGGTGCCCGTGGAGGTCCAGCGATGTCTCCTGCGCGACACCGGGGGCCGTCCCGAGGGGATGTGGGTCATCGTGCGCGCCCTGGAACAGCGCGGTTGAACCCCTCAATTCAAGGATGAAGTGCAACATTAGGAATCAGTAATAATAGTAGTCTCATGGGGGCTCTTCCCATAGGATTGAGTTTGACAGAACATAATCCGAGGAGGAACCACCCATGAGACTGTATTCACACATAACGAAAGACGAGCGCCATGTCATCCAAAAAATGCTCTATTCTAGCGTATCAAAGATTGAATTGAGCAAATATCTGGGACGCGATCGATCTACCATTTATCGAGAGCATACACGAAACAGGACAAAAGGCTATCATTATCAAGATGCACATGAACGTTATTGCGCCCGAAGGTATAGGCGTCGGAGAAAGCTCGATAGCAATGGTGTGTTACGGCTTCTTGTATGCTCTTTGCTTATGGAGAGAAATTCCCCTGAAGTCACATCATATTATTTGAGGAGCCAGTTTCCCGGAGATCCTGAGATGCATATATCAACTGAAGCCATCTATCAATGGGTGTATGCGCAGCATGGGGAGTACCACAATATGTTATTGCTTAATTATCTGTTCACAAAGAGGAATAAACGTCAGAAACGGTCCCTGATATATCAAAAAAGAGAACTTATTGCTGGGAAACGGAACATTTGTGAACGTCCGATAGAGGCTGATGAAAAGACTGTCGCCGGCCATTTGGAGGGTGATCTCATTACCAGTGCAGGGAATGATGCATATTTACTTACCCTGGTTGACCGCAAACTGGCGCATATCTGGGGTGTTCCAGTCCATTCCAAGGATGCGGAAATCGTATCCCGAGCTGTCGTGGAGGCACTGAACGATTTACCTGCCGGATTCGTTAAAACAATTACATTCGATAATGGTAGTGAATTCAGCTTATTTCAGAATATCGAAAAAGCATTGGAATGCAAGGTCTTCTTTGCCGATCCATATTGTTCATGGCAACGTGGGTTAAATGAGCATATCAATGGACGCATCCGCCAGTATATCCCTAAGAAAAAAAGTTTTGCCCACTTGACCGATGATGATTTTGAGGATATCCTCTGTGCAATAAATTCGAGGCCCCGAAAATCCCGTGGGTGGCGTACCCCGAGATCGCTGTTGAATGAACTGATTTGTTGCACTTGAATGTTGAATTCAGGACCGCGGGGCCCCCGGGCCTGAAATTTATTCTTGACAATATCCCGCCCTGCCAACTATGTCAATTTTTGTGCGATGGAACCGTCGCGCGAGCCCAGGTGGTGGAATCTGGTAGACACGCATGGTTGAGGGCCATGTGGGAGCGATCCTGTGCGGGTTCAAGTCCCGCCCTGGGCACAGAACGGGGGCTGCCCCGGACACATCGAAAACGGCCCCTGCCCGGGACGGGCGTGGCCGGATCGCCGTGTGCGGAGCAGCCCCTCTGAATTCATCGCGGCGGGCGGACCCCTCCCCACCGAACCTTTCCATACCGGAGAACTTTCGTGGCAACCGAACAGACCCTGATAATCGTCAAACCGGACGGGCTTGTGAAATCCCTTACCGGCAATATCCTTTCCCGGCTTTCCGAAACCAAGCTGATCATCATCGCCGCGAAGGTCGTGAGGGTGACCGAGGAGCTTGCGCGGGAGCACTACATTCACCTGAAAGACAAGCCTTTTTTTGGCGAGCTGGTTCACTACATCATGGGGGACGTGCACCACACGCACCGGGTCCTTGCCCTGGTATACCAGGGGGAGGGGGCCATCTCCAGGGTGCGCGAAATCGTGGGTGATACCAACCCGGAGATCGCCAATCCCGTGTCCATCAGGGGGGCCTACGGAAGGATCACCACCTCCGGGGTGTTTGAAAACGTGGTGCACGCCTCGTCCAGCGTCGAGGACGCCGAGCATGAGATCAAGCTCTGGTTCAATCCCTCCGAGATCGTCAGCGCCATCTATCCCGTGAAAGAGGTGATGCGGGAGCGGGTCAAGGAGATGGATTGGGCATGAGGCGCCCCCGACATCAGGAAAGGTGACGCGCATGAGGATAATACTTCTCGGGGCTCCCGGGGCAGGGAAGGGCACCGTGGCCGAGCTCCTGACGAAACGGTACGGCATACCGCAGCTCTCGACGGGTGACATGCTTCGCAGCGCGGTGAACGCGGGCACGGAACTCGGCAGTGCTGCCGGGGGTTTCATGACCCGGGGCGAGCTGGTCCCCGACGATCTCATACTGGAAATAATGGAAGAGCGCCTCCGCGAGAAGGACTGCGCGAAGGGCTTCATCCTTGACGGCTTTCCCCGGACCCTGGGCCAGGCCTCGTCCCTGGGGAAGATGCTCGGCGCCATGGGTATTTCCCTTGACGCCATCGTGAACCTGGAGGTCCCCGAAGAGGTCCTGATCACGCGCCTCGCCTCCCGCCGCACCTGCACGAACCCAGAATGCCAGGCCATCTACAACGTCATCACCAGGCCGTCGGTGCGCGAGGGGATCTGCGACAGGTGCGGCGCTCCCACGGCACAGCGTGACGACGAGACGGAGGAGGCCGTGAAGCGCAGGCTCGCGACCTACGGGGAAAAGACCGCGCCCCTCATCGGTTATTATAAAAACGATCCCGCGTTC
The DNA here is from genome assembly GCA_040768125.1 of Spirochaetota bacterium. Lineage (GTDB taxonomy): Bacteria > Spirochaetota > UBA4802 > UBA4802 > UBA5550 > RBG-16-49-21. The sequence continues at coordinate 69,473 of JAXGNG010000003.1, forward strand.
ATATCCGTGCCGTCACTGAGGCCCGAGCCGGCGATGGAAGCCATCGCGGCCCTCGTTTCCCGCTGAAGACGCCGTGTCATCCCCCGGTCCCGCCATGGAGACCGAGGCGGAGGTGGGGGCCCCCGCGCGGCGGCGTTTACCCCGGCGGTGGGGCCGGAAAAAATACTTTACAAATAACCCGTTTTTTTCAATAGAGGAAGCGGTTGCGAGCGTGTATTTCCCCCGGGGCGCGGCCCCGGGTGTTTATTTCACGGCATCGCAGGGAGAGATGCCCGAGCTGGCCGAAGGGGACGGTCTCGAAAACCGTTGTGGGCTTTGCTCACCGAGGGTTCGAATCCCTCTCTCTCCGATTCGCGCCCTGCCCCCGGGGGCGCATGGAGGCCCGAATCCGTCGCCGCCGGACCGGGCCGCAATCAGCGGGGGACCCGGTGGGGGTCCACCGCGGGGAGAATCGAGCGGCGGTCTTCAGGAGAGGTGTCCGAGCGGCCGAAGGAGCACGGTTGGAAACCGTGTGTAGCGCAAGTTACCGGGGGTTCGAATCCCCCCCTCTCCGCATCATGCCGGTTTTCCGCGGGTCCCGCCCTGCCGGGGAGGGTCCCTCGCGGAAGCATCATCGGACGGCGCCCCCGCCGATCGAACCGCGGGGGCCGACCGTTCCCGAGATCACACACCCGAGGCGGATGGGCGGTACAGTTCCATGGGATATCAGGTAACCGCCAGGAAGTGGCGGCCCCAGGTCTTCGATGAAGTCGTCTTCCAGGACCATGTCTCAAAAACCCTGAAAAACAGCATTCAGAAGGGACGGATATCCCATGCCTATCTTTTTTCCGGTCCCCGGGGCGTCGGTAAAACCACCATGGCGAGGATACTGGCCAAGGCCCTCAACTGCGAGCATGGCCCCACGCCGGAGCCCTGCGGCGTCTGCGGGAACTGCGTGGAGATCCGGACCGGGACCTCCTTCGACGTGATCGAGATCGACGGCGCCTCGAACCGAGGTATCGACGATATTCGAGAGCTCAGGGAAAACGTCAATTTCGCCCCCCTCAAGTCGAAGTACAAGATCTACATCATCGACGAGGTCCACATGCTGACCCCGCCGGCCTTTAACGCCCTCCTGAAGACGCTGGAGGAGCCGCCGCCCCACGTGGTGTTCATGTTCGCCACGACGGAGATCCACCAGATACCCGACACCATACTGTCACGCTGCCAGAAGTATTTCTTCAAAAAAATCCCGGTGGATCCCATCGTGGGCCACCTGCGCCACATCGTGGAGCGCGAGGGCCTCCGCATCTCGGATTCGGCCCTCTATCCCATCGCCCGGGCCGCCGAGGGCTCGATGCGCGACGCCCAGTCGCTCCTTGACCAGGTGATATCGTTTTCCGACCGGCGCCTCGGGGGGGCCGATGAGATCGGCCAGGAGGACGCGCTGTCTATCCTGGGAATCGTCCCCGTCGAGAGCTACATGAGCATCCTCGGGGCCGTCGCCGCGGCGGACGCCGCGGCGGTCATGGAGGAAGTGCATCGCGTGGCGTCCCTGGGCGTCGATATCCCGCGCTACGTGAACGGCTTCGCGGACATGCTCCGCACGGTACGGCTTCTGAGGAGGGGCGTCTCAGTGACGGACCTCCTGGGGCTTTCCCCGGCCGAGACGGAGCTCGTGGGAAACGTAACGGCGTCGTTCCATGACGAGGAGCTTTCGATGATGTTCCGCATCGTCGCGGAGCTCCAGTCGGAGATGAAGTTTTCCGCCAACGAGCGGATCAACCTCGAGATGGCGCTTCTGGACATGATCGCCGTCAGGACCGCGCCCACCCTCTCGGACATCGTGAACAGGCTGGGCGGCGGCGAGGCGGCGCCCCCTTCGCCGGCGACGTCGAAGAGAGCGCGGCCCCCCGCTACCCCGGCGGCAAAGCCCGCCGCTGAGAAGGCGGCCGCGGCCCCCGAGGCGTCACTTCGCCGCCACTGGGAGTCCTTCCTGGGGAGCATCAAGGACCGGAAACAATATCTCCACTGCATCCTCAAGCCCTCCAGGGTGAGCATCGCGGATGACACGCTGCGGATCACCTTCCCCGGAGAGGTCGACCACTCCTACTATTCCCGCATACTCGAGGCCCCCAACATCGATTTCATAAAAAAAGAAATGTCGGGCCTCCTCGGGAGGACACTGAGGGTCGTCGTGGGCGGCGCTCCGGGAGCGGGGACGCTTCCCGGGGCCAGGGAGGGAGACGGGGGCGGGTCGATCCACGCCGGCGACGGCGCCGTCCCGGTGCCCGAAGCGGAGATGATCAGGAACCCGGGCGTGGAGGAATACCAGCCCGGGAATCCCGCCGTGGAGAAGATCAGGAACGCGTTTCACGGCCGCATCGTGGAGAAGAAAGGGGAGGAGTGATGCTGAAGGGTCTTGGAGATCTGGGAAATCTTGTAAAGCTCCAGAAAGAGGTAAAGGCGGTCCAGAAGAGGATCGCCGGGGCAACGAGGGAAGGGACCAGCCCGAACGGGAAGGTGAAGGCAGTCATGAACGGCGAGTTCCGCATCGTGAAGCTTTCGATCGATCCCGATTACCTGGAGGGCGCGTCAGCCGCAGATATCGAGTCGATGGTCATCGTCGCGGCAAACGGCGCCGTCGACGCCATCCGGGAGTATTCGGCCTCGGAGATGAAGGGCCTGGCCGGCGGCATGGACCTGCCCGGTCTCGGCGCCTTTTTCAAATAAGGGAACATTGAAACTCTCCGGGCGCGCGTGGAACCCGGGGCGGCGGCGGCCCGGTCCCCGGGCAGACTCAGCGGCGGGAGCGACGCGGGATGAAGTCATCAATATATCTTGAAAACATCATAAAAAAATTCTCGAAGCTCCCCGGGATCGGCCACAAGAGCGCCTCCCGGCTGGCCTTTCACCTCCTCTCCATGTCGGATGAGGACGTGAGGGGTCTCGCCTCCGCCATGGTCGAGCTCAAGGCGAACACCTTCACCTGCTCGGCCTGCGGCGGCATTTCTGACGGGGATCTCTGCCAGATCTGCCGGGACCCGGGGCGGGATCGCGGTCTTCTCTGCGTGGTGGAGGACGCGAAGGACGTGCTCACCATCGAGGGCACGGGTGAATTCCGCGGCGTCTACCATGTGCTGAACGGGTTGATTTCGCCCCTCGACGGCATCGGGCCGGACCAGCTGTCCATCGGTCCCCTGGTGCAGAAGTGCCGGGAGGGATCGCTTCGGGAGGTCATACTCGCGCTGAACCCATCGGTTGAGGGGGACGCGACATCGCTCTATATCGCCCGCCTCATCGGCCCCTCCGGCGTCGCCGTCACGAGGATCGCCCACGGCCTGCCCGTGGGGGCCGATATCGAGTTTGCCGATGCCGCCACGATCATCAAGTCCCTGGCGGGAAGGGTGAAGATCTAACCCGCGGATCCCTCGTCGATTTTTTTCGTGACGTATTCCTCGATCAGGCTGCTGCGCTGTTCGTCCGGGAGCATGAACTGGCATCCGTAGCGCCATTTCGTCATCAATTTCTTGGAAAACCGGACACGGAGCCTGTCCTTGCGCATCTGCCGGCCGATCCGGTAGAGCACGCTGATTTCCGCGTCCTTGAGACTCTCCCTGTCGCTTTCAATGCTCAGCCCGCCGAGGGATATGTTATTGAACCAGCAATCGGTTGCCGACGGCGCCACTTCGTTTTCAACCATGAAAAAAGACGGCTGGAAAAAATCAACCCGGGGAAACGCCCTGTTTTCGACCCGCTGCTTTTTAAACAGCATACCGTGCCTCCTTGGTCCCCCTCCGGGGTTACCGTGACGTGAATTGTCGGATTATGCCACAGGGTGAAAAAAAAATCAAACAAAAAATTGTGCCGGGACATGGATGCCAAACCCGCCCGGAACGGTGGCGGTTCACCGGGACCGCGTGCCCCCGCCCCGGTTTTTCCCCTCGATCTGGAGCATGATCGGGACGCCCTTAAGATCGAGTTCCTTCTGGAGGGTTTTTTCAAGGTGTCGAAGGATCTCCTTCCTGAAGTGCGCCGGACTGTTGACGAAGAGCCTGAAGCAGGGCGGCGCCGACCCCGTCTGGGTCGCGTAGTATATCTTTATCTTGCCCTGCATCTGGGGAATCCGGTGGGACTGGATGATTCCCGCGATGATGCGGTTGAGCCGCGGAGTGTCCACCCTGAGCGACGCTTTTCCCTTGAGTTCCAGGGCGGTGTCCACGATGCGGTGGATCCTCTGCCCGTGCTTGGCGGAGATAGATATGATGGGGAAATCACCGGCCTTGTAGAATTTGAAGGTGAGGCGATCGGTGAAGGCGTCGAAGGTCCGGTGGTCCTTTTCCAGGAGATCCCACTTGTTGATGGCGATGATCGTCGGCTTGTGCTCCTTCATGATCTCGTCGGATATTTTCTTGTCCGTTTCCGTGAGCCCCGCCGGGGCGTCGATGAGGTGGACGGCGACGTCGCAGCGCCTGATTGAATCGATGGTGCGGGTGAGGGAATAATACTCAACGTCCCCTGATATGTTCCTTTTTCTCCTCATCCCCGCCGTGTCGATAACCCTGATCTTCTTCTTGCGGTACATGAAGTCCTCGTCGACCGAGTCCCTCGTGGTCCCGGGGACGTCGGAGACCACCGCCCTGGTGTAGCCGATGAGGGCGTTCAGGAGGGTGGATTTTCCGGAGTTGGGCCGCCCCACGACGGCGATCTTCAGGTCGGGCTCCCGGAGGGCGGTTTTCTTCCTGGGGAGGATCTCGACGATCTTGTCCATGAGCATGGCCGCGTTATAACCGGTTTTCGCCGAGACGGGGACGACTTCGGAAAACCCGGTCCCGTAAAAGTTGGCCATCTCTTCGAGCTCGCGGGGGCCGTCCATTTTATTCACGGTCACGATGACCGGTACCGCCATCCGGCGCACGATCTCCGCGAGGTCCATGTCGAAGGCCGCGGGGGCCGGGGGCTCCATGAGCAGTAGTATCGCAGAGGCCCGCTTCAGGTAGGCGCGGGCGTTTTCGAGTATCGGCGCCGAAAGCTCGGAGGAGTCGGGGAGGTCGAGCCCCGGGGTGTCGGCGAGGGTGAAGACCACGGAATTATGCGTCGCGTTAAACGAGACGACGTCCCTGGTGAGGCCCGGAACGGGGTCGACGATCGCTATTTTTTTCCGTATCAGCGCGTTGAACAGCGTCGATTTGCCGACGTTCCGCCTCCCGACTATCGCGACGATGGGTAGACCGCTCATGGCGCCACGCTCCCCGAATGTTTGCGGCAGTATCCGGCGCCCCGTCGCCGAGCACAAGCAAATAACAGATGCTATGAGACATAATTTTTTTCTTGCAATTATTTCACGTTTCTGCTAGCATTACCCCGGTCGACGCCGGTGAGGTACAACAGGCGCGACGGGGCCTTCCGGTGCGGGGCATCCGGCAACACAACGCTCCGATCGCCCCCGGGCGCTGAAAAATTTATTGTTGAGGTACAACATTCATGGCAGCAAAAACTGTGAGTCTCATCAATTATCTGCTCAAGGGCAAGGAGTCCCGCAAGAAGACCCTTGCGAAAGAGATGCGCCAGGTGGATCAGCAGATTGTGAAGCTGAAGGGCGAGTTGAAGTCGGCCCAGGCGCGCGAGGCGGCCCTGAAGGCGGCGAAAGCGAAAAAAGCGAAGGCCAAAAAAGGGAAGGCGAAAAAGGCCAAAAAAAAGTGACCGGGGTCCCGCTACCCGTATAATTTTTCAGTGCGATAATAAAAGGAGGCATGCCCTCCTTTTATTATCGCCTGATACTGTCAGGAGGCCCCGGCGCGTAATTTGTGTCCTCGAGGCCTTTTTTTTAAGTTGCGCCCCCTGCAATTGATCGATACTATATATAGTGCGGGCTTTTTGCCCTGGAGCGGCCGCACCATTTCCCCGGGGGATAGAAGTTGATACAGGTTGAACAGCGAAAAGGACGGGATTTCCAGGATTTTGACACTATCGAGGATGTCGTTAACCTCCTGAAGTCCCAGTTTACCAATAGAAAAATGTACATAAAATATGCCGTTGACAAGATCGAGGCGGCTATCAACGAATATCTCCCCGACGGAACCGTTATGCTGGTAACGGACCATGATTATCGGCACGACGGAGAAAGCATCATCATCTACGGGCTTTCCGACAAGTATATCGAGATCGATTTAGAGGTCCTCGAGGAGAGGGGGCCCGGATACTTTCACTGTAAGATCAGGAGCGCCCGCCGCGCCATGTCGGGGAGGCGCGATCTCAGGTTCAAGGTGGAGCCCGATGACGTCGTCGCCACCAACTTCAGGGTCTCGAAGCACACCATCGATGTCTCGGGGCTGAACATGCCCACGGGCATCAAGGTGCTCCTCGAGCAGTTCCAGTCGAAAAACTCGAAGATGAGCGATATCGTGCGCGTCGACGTGTTCAAGCCCGACGAGAAGGACCGCCTGCTTCTTCACATTAAAAAAACGGGCAAAACCCTCTGGATCCCCTCCGTGGCCGATAAGGATTCCTATGGGGCGGTCAACGACGATTTCGTAGACCTCGCCTCGCTCTACGAGCGCGACGTCGAACGCGTCATGAAGCGCTACATCGAGCGGGGCTACCGCTCGATCCTCGCCGTGCCGGTCATCTACATCACGGAGGACTCGAAAAGCGTCCCCTTCGCCTATATCCAGCTCATATCGAAAAGCGGGAACTTCACTATTGACGACGTCCTGGAAATGAAGAACCAGTCCTTCAAACTCGTCGACCTGATCCGTGACGCCAACACCCACCTCATACCCCTGCACCAGCGGGTGATGGACATCAGCAGGGGAGGGGTGAAGCTCAAGATCACGGACGCCAATCTGCAGAAATACATCCGGCGGTCGAAGGGATTCATATTCGACCTTGTGTTCAAGCTCCAGGCCCCGATTACCATTTTCGGCGAGTTGAAGGTTTCCTACACGGACGACGAGGGGAACCTCTACGTGGGCGTCGATTTCGAGGGCAATTCGTCGCGCAAGGACGAGATGAAGCGGTACTACTCGATATTGAAGCCGATGGAGACGGAGTACAAGTCCAGGCTCCTCAAATCGATGAGAAGCCGGAAAAAAGAGTCCGATTCAAATTCCTCTTCACGGTAGCGCCGCCTCACCGGGCGGTCCCCGCGTCCCGCGCCGTCTCGGCGTCCGATTTTCTTGCGTAGAAGGGGACGATCTCCTGATAATTTCGGAAGGTGCCAGAGCCGAGCAGGTCGCGCGCCAGGGAATAGACGCGGTCCCAGCGCGGGTTGAGCCGCGCCGTGAACAGGCCGCCCTCCAGGGCCTCGGCCTCGCGGCGGTACCGCTCAACACCGTCACCCACAAGGTGCGTCACCGCCCTTCCTTCCGCTGCGTCGAGGAGTCGCGAGATGGGGTGGTCCCCCGGCGGCACGAGCTCCTCCAGGTCGAGGGGGCCCCTCCCCCGCAGGTAGAGCGCGCCGAAGACGCGGCCCTTTTTGGCGTCAAAGGCCACGAGGACGCCTTCGCCCGGTTCCGCGTCCAGGGCGAGGGCGAAGATGCGGGGGGTGGGAATGCCCGCCAGGGGCTTCCCCAGGACCTGGGCAAGCATGCGCGCCGTGGAAACGGCGATCCGTATGCCGGTGAAGGAGCCGGGCCCCACGCCCACGGCGATGCCGTCAAGGTCCCGCGGCGCGATGCCGATCGACGCGAGGCACGAGTCGATGGAGCGCAGCAGGGTCGCCGAGTGGGACGTATTGACGGGTTCGCAGACCCCGACGGCGGTTTCGCCGTTCCCCGCCGCGACGATCTCCAGGGACGAGGCGGAATCAAGCACCAGAAGGTTCAATCGTTATGCTCCTCCGGGTTTCGTCGAGATATTCAAGGGTTATCATGATATAACCTGCCGGGAGACGATCCAGGGCCCTGTCGGCCCACTCGATGACGGACACGCCTTTACCCTCCCAGTATTCCTCGAAGAAGAGCCGGTCCAGCTCGTCGCTCTTCTCGATCCGGTAGAGGTCGAAATGGTAGAGGGGAATCCGTCCCTCGTGGACATCCAGTAGCGTGTAGGTGGGGCTGGTGATCTCTTCGTCGATGCCCATGCCCGCGGCCAGGCCCCTGGCGAAGACGGTCTTTCCCGTGCCGAGTCCCCCCGTGAGCGCGAAGACCGTACCCGGCGTGGCTTCCGCACCCAGCCGGCGGGCGATCGCCATGGTCGTCTCCTCGGAATCCGATATCAATTGGCGCGGCATGACCCCGTCACTCTATGGAGCCCCCCCCTTATGGCAAGGAAAAAAGCGTGCTCCCTGCCATGGCGCCGTCGGAGCGTAATGCCCGGGGACGCCTGGAGGGCGTCACCTGTACAAAACCCGCATTCCGATGCGGATCCGCTATATTAATAAAACCGGAAAAGTGTATATTTTTTTTGTAATTTTTCCTTGATAAATAATACCGGACTTATCAAGAATGCCATCCATATCAGTTGCGGGGGATTATAATGGCTGTAATTACAAAGGAAGAGAAAGCTAAAAAGAAAAAAAAAATAATCATAGAAGCCCTGAAGAGGCTTCTTGACCGTGAGGTGTATTCCCGCATTACCGTGCAGGAGATCGCGGACGAGGCGGGGTTTTCGAAGGGAGGCGTCCTCCATTATTTTCCCACCAAGGAAGACATATACCTCGAGTTGATTGAAGAGATATTCACCGAGTTCCAGAAGGCACACAGTTCCATCCTCGAATGGGAGCTCGGCACCGAGGAGGTGGCGCCGATATCGGCCCTCGTGGGCGCTGAGAATTTCATCATCGACAAGCGCAACATCAAGATGATCATGAATATCGCCCTCTACGCCTTCGAAGAGGAGAAGATAATGAAGATCGTCAGCAAGTACATCCGGATGCACAGGAACTTCTACGACAATATTATCACCCAGCTCTCGAGCGGCGAGCGCTCGAGGAGAAGGTCGGATCTTCCCTCGAAGTACCTCTCCAGGATTACCCAGACCATCGTCCTTTTTATCGGCCTCCTCGAGTCGATCGACCCGTCGGATCCGGGCGAGATGGACTACCTGGAGATCGTCAAGTTCGTCACCACCCTTCTGAGGGCATGACGCCCGCCCCTCCATCAGGCCTCCTGCGCGTCTCCGGGGGAGATTATGGTCGATGAGAAGGAGCTTTACCGCAATCTCAACGAAGGAATCCTGGCCGAACGGCTCGGCGCATTCGAACGCAACCTCACGAAGAACCTCGCCCTTATCGCCCGGTTCGGCGGTCTCGCCCCCGTGGTTCCCGAGTTTTCCGGGAAGATCGCCCTGGTCATCGGCGCGGGGCCTTCACTCGAGGGGTGCTTCGATGTCCTGAAGCGCTACCAGCACCGCCGCGAACTTGCCTATGTCGCAGCGGACATGGCGCTTCGCCCCCTCCTTCTCAGGGGAATACGGCCGGCCTACGTGATTTCCTGCGAGACCAGCCCGGTGGATTTTTTCGGCGGTCTGGACACGAAGGGAATGCGCCTCCTGGCCTTCAGCTGCATGTCCCACGTGAATCTCAGGCGGTGGAGGGGGCCTGTCAGCTTTTTCAACTGGATGATGCGAAGGCCTGAATACGACGCCCTCTGGGAGCGGGCGGGGAGGGACCTCGGGTTCGTCGCCACGGGGGGCCTGGTAACGACCCAGGCCGTATCCTTTGCCCTGGGATGCCCCATCGGCGGCCTCGTGATGGCGGGAAATGATCTCGGGTTCCGCGGCAGGTTCTATGCCAGGGGCACGGCGGCCCACCTTCGGCCCTCGGCCCGGCCGCGGCGACTTTCCCCGGGGGAAACCCTGGATATGAACCTTTCCCGGGGGGCAATGGAGTATCGCATCGAGCGGGGGGGGCGGCTCTACTACACGACGCGCCAGTTTCTCGCGGCAAAAATGTGGCTCGAAGGGCTTTTCCAGGGGCGGGAAGGGGTGTATGATTGCAGCGAGCCGGGCTGTTCAGAAAAATATGTTGCAAAAATCGATCTGGAGCGATTTCTTGGTTCCATTGCGGGCGGCAGACGAAAAAGGAAGGGTAACTCATGATCGTCCTCCACAAACTGAATGGAACGGAATTCGTGCTCAACGAGCGTCATATCGAGACGATCGAGGAGACCCCCGATACGGTGATAACCCTCACGAACGATAAGAAATATCTCGTTAAAGAACCGGCCGACGAGATCATCGAGAAGATGATCGAATATCGACAGAGAGTCGCTTTAAAGAAGAAATCGCAATAAACGGGCGACCGCGTGGGCGGCGTACTATCCCCGAACAACCGGTGACGCCCTCAAGGGGTTGCCGGGAGGTGGATCGAATGGTAGAATTTTCATCAGAGGACATCAACGGCGTTATCGTGCTCACCATCACCGGCGATTTTTATATCGAGAGCATCGAGTACGCGGAGAAGATGTGGGGCGAGCAGATGGCCAAGCGCCCGAAAGTGATGGGAATAAACTGTAAAAACCTGAAATATATCGATTCATCCGCCATAGGCATACTGGTCAAGTTTCTCAACAATGCCAGGAAGGCGAAGACCGAACTGGTGTTTTTTGACCTGGGTGAGAACATCATAAACGTATTCAGGACCGCCAAGCTCGGCAATTTCTTCAAGGTAATGTCCCGAACACAGTTCGAAATGGAATACCTGGAATCCTGACCCCTTCCTCCCTCCTTCCCCGCGCCGCCCTACCGGCCATCTGCATCCACCCTTTTCGGGCCTCCAGGATGCCAAAAATAAGTGCTGAGCTCAATCACCCCTGCCGATACATGTAGCATGAGGCCCCATGCCCGTCCCTGTCGTCATGATCTGAGGGCCTGGAATCTTCAATAAATGGGGGAGAAAAAACTCCATAACATTTTTTAGAAAATGAATAAATTAATTGACATAAATAGTCAGATGTGCTTATTATGTCACATATTTTTCTATACGCTGAAAGAGGTATATGCAGACGTCTCCCGGGAGAGGGGGGCTTGAAAATAACCGGAGAAAAATTATATTGTAACTACCAGACCGTGCCACGTGGGCATGACATTCATACGACAGAAAAGGGAACAACATGGGCGATGAAGAAAGAGATGATATAATTGAGGACGAAGAGGAGGCCCCGCAGGAAGCGGAGACGGGACGACGCTTCGAGGCCTCGAAGATCGTCAAGCTTCTCCTTTACGTGGCGGGAGGCGTATTGCTCGTGGTCGCGGTGACCGGCATATCCTATCTCGTGGCGAAGTACGTCCAGGAGAGCAGCTACCAGAAGCGGCAGGACATCGTGGCGGCGCCTCCTCCTCCGCCCCTGGCGAGTTTCGAGCTGCCCGATTTCTCCAAGACGACGTCGGACGCGGACCCGCATTTCATCAAGATGAAGATATCCCTGGCCTACGAGCCGAACGTCCAGCTTAACAACGAGCTGGTCCAGCGGCGCGACCAGATACAGCACATCGTGAACATCATTCTCCAGGGAAAGAGATATGAGGACCTTGATTCCGTGACCGGAACCATCGCCCTCGCCGAGGAGATCAAGGCCCACGTCAACGTGGTCCTTGTCTCGGGTAAAATCAAGGAAGTGTATTTCAAGGAACTTGTGGTGAACTGAGCACAATTCCGCGGGAGGATTATATGGGTGACGGATCATTATCGCAGGACGAGATAGACGCTCTATTACAGGGCGCCGATGATATGCTCTCCCCGGCCAGCACTCCCGCGGCGGCGGAACCTGGCCGTGGCAGGGGTGGCTTGCCCCAGAGCGACATGAATGCCATCCGCGACGCGCTGAACGCGGCGGTGGGCGCCGTGGCGCCGTCCCTTTCCGGGTATCTGGGTGGAAAGAACCTTCGCATATCACGGCCCTTCATTGAGGTGAAGAGCCAGGACGCGGTGCGGGCCGATTTTCCGGGGCGTTACATCCAGGTTTCAATGGATTACTCCGGGGCGCTCACCGGCAAGAACCTCATCGTTTTCAACTACGCCGACGCGGGATCGATTTCATCCCTTATGATGGGAGACGAACGCGGGACCCCTCCCGCCGACCTGACGGAGGCGTACCAGAGCACGATCCAGGAGTTCACCAACCAGCTCCTTTCCTCCATGGCGACGCAGATGAGCGGCGTCCTGGGAGGCGGGATCAAGACCACCCCGGCGGCGCTGTCCATGGCGAGCGGCGGGGGGGACCTGCAGCTTCCTCCCGGTGGGGACCTGGTCAAGGTGACCTACGATTTTTCCATCGACGGGGTCCTCAACTCGAAGCTGTATCACCTGATGGATTCCGGAATGGCCCAGGGGCTCACCGGCGGAGCGGGCGTCATGGCCCCCGCGGGGGGACAGCAGGCCGCGTTCCCGAGCCACGGCGGCGCTGTGGGCATCAGCCCGGTGAAGTTCCCGCCCCTCGACGAGGGGATTCCCGCCGGGGTGGGGGGGAACATTTCCCTGATCCTCGACGTGCCGATGACCCTGACGGTGGAACTGGGGAGGACCACCCAGCTGGTCCAGGAGATACTGGGCCTCGGCGAGGGATCGATCATCGAGCTGGACAAGCTCGCCGGCGAACCCGTCGACCTCCTCGTGAACGGCAAGCTCATCGCCAAGGGCGAGGTCGTGGTCATCGACGAGAATTTCGGCGTCCGGGTGACGGACATCGTGAGCCCCGCGGACCGTCTCGCGGGATTGCAATGATATGGCGGTGCGGACCATCGCCATTTTTTTTCGGGGGCCAATGAGACATAACACTGAAAAGGGACGGACGGGGATGCGGAGGCCGGGGGTGGCGTTACTCTGGGCGGCGTTGCTCCTCCTCTCGCTGTCGGTCGGTGCCGCCGCGCCGGCGGCGCCGGTGAAGGGGAAGAAAGGCCAGGCCGTCGAGGAGAAAAAGGGGACTGAAAAGGCGGCGGGGGAATCCGCGGAGAAAGAGGCGAAAGAGCCGGAGGAGAAGGGGGCGGAACCTGCCGAGGGGGAAGGCGGCGAGGGCGTCCTCTCGAAGGAGTTCACCGATGAGGATTTCGAGCCGCGCCTCGAGGAGGAATCCGCGGTCTGGATGTTCTTCAAGACGATCATCATCCTGGGCATTTTCGGCGGGGGGTTCTATTATTTCTATCGATTCGTGTCGCGAAAAACCGGCATCGGGGTTTTCGGGAGCGATGCCATCAGGGTGCTGTCCGCCGTTCCCCTGGGCCAGAACAAGTATCTCCAGGTGGTGGACCTTGCCGGCAAGGTCCTGGTGATCGGCGTGTCGGACAACGGGGTCAACCTGATCTCCGAGATCACGGACAAGGACCAGATCGACCGGATCAGGATCATGAGCACCAGGACGCCCCCTCCCGGCGCCGCGGGCGGGGGGTTCCAGGAGCAGGTCATGCGGCAGATCGGGAAGTTCGTCGAGCGGGTCCAGGGGGCCCGCAGGAAGGGCCGGGGATCCATTGAATCCTCCGGCCCCCCGGGTGACATCGAGTATCTCCGCAGCCAGAGAAGCAGGTTGAAGGACCTGAACGGGTATGATAATGAGTAAGCGCGTCATTTTCATCGTTCTCCTGGTCATGGTGGCCGGCGCCGGGATCGCCTACGGACAGGACGTGGGCGGGCTCCGCATGCCGATCCCGAAGATAACCTTCGACATCAAGGAGGCCGCGGGGCCCCGGGAGGTGGCCCTTTCCCTCCAGATACTCTTTCTTCTCACGATCCTCACCCTGGCACCGGCCATCATCATGATGATGACGGCCTTCACCAGGGTCGTGATCGTCATGGATTTCATCAAGCGGGCCCTCTCCCTCCAGCAGATGCCGCCGAACCAGGTGATCGTGGGCTTTTCGATCTTTCTGACGTTTTTCATCATGGCCCCCACCTTTTCCAAGATTAACGAGGAGGCGCTCCAGCCCTACCTGAAGGGGCGGATCGACAACGAGACCTTTTTCGAGAAGGGCATGGACCCCCTGCGCACCTTCATGTTCAAGCAGACGCGTGAAAAGGATATCGCGCTTTTCATAAGGCTCGCGAAGCTTCCGAAGCCGAAGACGGAAAAGGACGTGCCCACGCACTGCCTGATCCCGGCCTTCATGATAAGCGAGATGAAGCGCGCCTTCGAGATCGGCATCTACATATTCATACCGTTCATTGTGATCGACATGATCGTGGCGAGTGCCCTGATGGCCATGGGGATGATCATGCTTCCCCCCATCATGATTTCGCTGCCGTTCAAGATAATACTGTTCGTCCTGGTGGACGGGTGGAACCTCCTCACCTACGAGCTGGTGAGGTCGTTCCGCTAAAGGAGTGGTGGGATGACCGACGTTACCGTAATCGCCGTCATGCGGGAATCGCTCATGGCGGTCATCATCGTGTCGGCCCCGATCCTCGGCGTGGGCATGTTCGTGGGTCTCGTGATCGCCATCTTCCAGACCACCACCTCGATCCAGGAGCAGACGCTGACCTTCGTCCCGAAGATCATCGCGATTTTCCTGGTCATGATACTCTTCGGGGCGTGGATGATACGGACCCTGGTGAACTATACGTTTCACATGTTTTCATTGATAGAGAAACTGTGACCGGCCTGGGGCCGGAACTGACAGCGGGAGGCAGATGTACCACTTCGTCTACCATTTCCAGGTGTTTCTCCTGATCATGATGCGCATGAACGCCATGATTATCATCGCGCCTTTTTTTTCGAGCGACCTGGTCCCCTTCAGGATCAAGGCCCTCGTCTCCTTCCTGGTCTCCCTGGTGATTTTCCCCATGGTGGCGGCGAAGGGGTACCGGATTCCCGGCGACATGGGGGGCTATTTCCTCCTGGTGATCCAGGAGGTGGCGATCGGTCTTTTCATCGGTTTCCTGGTGTCGGTGATATTCGCCGCCTTCCAGCTCTCGGGGCAGTTTTTCGCCGTGCAGATCGGCTTCGGGATCAACGAGGTCCTGGATCCCATCGGCCAGGTGAGCGTCCCCCTGGTGGGGCAGTTCAAGAATATCATCGGGCTCCTGGTGCTCCTGGCGATGAACGGGCATCACTTGATGCTCCACGGCGTCTACCGCTCCTACGAGCTGGCGCCGATCATGAGCGTCGAGAAGGCCTTTCTCGGGGGGCTCCTGAAATATCTCCTGCACGCCTTCAGCGGGATGTTCGTGGTGGCCCTGAAGATCGCGATTCCCGTCGTGGCGGTCGTATTCGTCGTCACCGTGAGCCTGGGGATCCTGGCCAAGGTGGCGCCGCAGATGAACATCATGATGCTCGGGTTTCCATTCAAGATCGCCGTGTCCTTCATCGTGATGCTGGTGATCACCCCGATGATCGTGAAGATCATGTGGGTTTCCCTGGAGAGGGTCTTCGCCTTCATGTTCAAGGCCCTGAGGCACTGGCCGGTATGACGGGCGACGAGAGGAGAAGGACGGTTCGGACAGATGGCTGAATTGCTTCGACAGCATGCGCGGTATCACCGGTGGAAGGACGACCCCTTCTTCGACGGCATCCTCTACGACCTCCAGCTCTTCGCCGCCGAGGACGAGGGGCGCACCGAGGAGCCGACGGAGAAGAAGCTCCGGGACGCGAGGGAAAAGGGGCAGGTGGCCAAGACCATGGAACTGCCCCAGGCCATCGTGGTTATCTTCGGCTTCATGGTGATACTCGTTTTCGCCTCCTGGATCTACGAGATCCTGGTACGCATGACCAGGTTCTACCTTTCGTCCTTTTCCCGGCTCAACCCGACGGAGCAGGGCCTCATGAGGGAGTTCATCACGGTGAGCTACGAGTCGGGGAAGATCCTTCTCCCGATTTTCATCGCCGCCACCGTGGCGGCGATCCTCGGCAACGTCATACAGGTGGGGTTCCAGGTCTCCACGCACCCGCTGAAGCTCGACTGGAGCAAGATAAAGTTTGATCCCGCCACCATAATGAAAAAGATATTTTTTTCGAAGCAGGTGGCGATGAACCTGTTCAAATCGATCTTCAAGGTCATTGCCGTGGGTTTCATCGCCTATATCATAGTCATGGCCAATATCGAGGATATCCTGAAAACGCCCGACGTATCCGTGGCGATGGCCCTGAAGATCATCATGATGACGGGCTTCAAGATCATCATCTGGTCCTCGGTGCTGCTCCTGGTCCTCTCCATACCGGACTACTTCTTCCAGAAGCGCGAATTCATCGAGTCGTTGAAGATGACCAAGGAAGAGCTCAAAGAGGAACTGAAGGAGACCATCGGGGATCCCTACGTCAGGGCGCGGCTCAGGGAGATGCAGCGGCAGAACCTTCTCCGGAGCATGATGAGCAGGGAGGTGCCGAAGGCCGACGTCGTCGTCACCAACCCGACGCACTACGCAGTGGCCCTGCAGTACGACCGTGACGCGATGCCCGCGCCGCGGGTGGTGGCCAAGGGGGAGGACAGCATCGCCCTGAAGATACGCGAGGTGGCGGCTGAGCACGGCATTCCCATGATCGAGAACCGCCCCCTGGCGCAGGAAATGTGCCGGCGGCTCGAAGTGGGGGACGTCATACCCGAGGATCTTTTTTACGCCGTGTCCCTCGTGTACGGCGAGATCATACGCAGGTACCCGGAGCGTTTCCGGAGAATGCAGGAAGCGATATAGGTCGGGAGAGGAACTATGGCGGCAGGGAACAGGGCACGGATCGTCGACGCGATGGAACAGGCGCGGTGGATGCAGAAGTCCGACATACTTCTCGGCATCGGCGTGGTCGCCGTGGTCACGATGCTCATCATCCCGATGCCCACGTTCCTCCTCGACATGATGCTGGTCTTGAGCATCATGTCGGGAATACTGGTCCTCCTCATCGTCATGTTCATCCAGCGGACCTTCGATTTTTCGATCTTCCCCTCGCTCCTTCTGGTCACCACGGTGTTCCGCCTCGCCCTGAACGTGTCGTCCACGAGGCTCATCCTTCTGCAGGGGGCGGCCTTCGACGGGCAGATCATCCGCGCCTTCGGGCAGTTCGTCGTGGGGGGAAACTACGTCGTCGGCTTCATCATTTTCGTGATCCTCGTGGCAGTGCAGTTCATCGTCATCACCAAGGGCGCCACGCGGACCGCCGAGGTGGCCGCCCGCTTCACCCTGGACGCCATGCCGGGCAAGCAGATGAGCATCGACTCGGACCTCTCGAACGGGCTCATCACCGAGGAAGAGGCCCGGACGCGCCGCGAGGAGATACGCAAGGAGGCGGATTTTTACGGGGCCATGGACGGTGCCTCCAAGTTCGTCCAGGGGGACGTGAAGGTGAGCATCGTCATCACCTTCATCAATATCATCGGCGGCTTCATCGTCGGGATGGTGATGAGGAACGAGACCTTCGACGTGGCGCTCCGCACCTACACGCTCCTCAGCATCGGTGACGGTCTCGTGGCGCAGATCCCCTCCCTCCTCATCACCACGGCGACCGGTATCATCGTCACCAGGGCGGTGTCGAACGAGAACCTGGGCAAGGACATGGGGGACCAGCTCGGATCTCAGCCCCGGGCGCTCCTCATCACCTCGGCCACCCTGGGCGCGGCGATCATCATACCGGGATTCCCGAAAATCGCCCTCCTGATTGCCTCGGCGGGCCTCGGAGCACTGGGGTACCTTCTCCTCCGGTCCCAGTCCGAGGAACAGCAGAAGGTGGAGCGGAAGGCGAAGGAAACCGCGCTGAAGGAGCACAGGCCCGAGGAGGTGACCCAGCTCGTCCAGGTGGATCCGCTGGAGGTGGAGATCGGGTACAACCTGATCCCCCTGGTCGACCCGGAGCAGGGGGGCACCCTCCTGGAAAGGATAACGAACATCAGGCGAAGGAGCGCCCTTGACATGGGCCTCATCGTGCCCCCCATCCGCATCCGTGACAACATGGAGCTCGAGCCCGAGGGGTACTCGATCCTGATCAAGGGCGTCGATGTGGGACGGGGGACACTTCAGGTGGACAGGCTCATGGCCATGGATTCCGGGGAGGTCACCGAGAAGATCGAGGGCCAGGAGTTCACCGAGCCGGTGTTCAACCTGAAGGCAATCTGGATCAAGACCGACACCCGCGACGTCGCCGAAAGCCGCGGCTATACCGTCGTGGATTGCCCCACCATCATCGCCACGCATCTCACCGAGATCATCAAGCGGCACGCAGACGAAATACTGGGCCGCCAGGAGGTCCAGAAGCTGATCGATACCGTGAAGGAGGACTACCCCGCGGTGGTGCGCGAGCTCCTGGATGACCACAAGATGACCCTCGGCGAGATCCAGCGCGTGCTCCAGGGCCTTCTCAGGGAGCGCGTGTCGATACGTAATATCGTCACCATACTGGAGACACTGGCCAGCTACGCCTCCTATTCGAAGGACCCGAGCTTCCTCGGCGAAAACGCGAGGATCGCACTCTCGAGGCAGATCACGAAGGACTACGCGGACAGGGCGGGGACCCTGAGGGTGATCACCGTCGATCCCGAGATCGAAACGATCATCCGCAACGCCGTCCACGAGGATCCCATCGAGGGGCCCGTCCTGGCCATGGACCCGACGACGCACCAGACCGTGGTGGAGTCGATGCTCGAGGCCTACCGCCGGTCGAAGAACATGGGGCACGCCCCGGTCTACCTCGTCTCGCCGCAGATCCGCCGCGTGACCTTCGCGCTCCTTGAGCGGGAAATGCCCGCGCCGGTGGTGCTGTCGTACAACGAGATACCGAACTCGGTGAAGGTGGAGGTGGTGGTCTCCGCGCTCCTCTCGAGCGCGGCCTAGGGAACGATGTTTCACGATAGGACACAGGGGCGCGGTTACGGAACCGCGCATATAACAATACTGGAGTGTATGCAATGAGGTACATCAAGATCCGCGGGAATAATTACAACGAGGTCATGATGAAGCTGAAGATGGACCATGGCGACGACGCCATACCCATCAGCCATAAATTCGTGAAGGAAGGGGGGCTCTTCAATTCGAAGCTCTTCGCCCGGGAGGTGGTGGAACTCACCGCCGCGGTGCAGGAGCGGAAAACGAAGTCCTCCCTCCTGTCCGGGAGCAGGAAAATCGACATTACCGTGGGGGACACCCCGGCAGCACGGAAGCCGGCGCCTTCCAGGTCCGCCGCTCCCGTCGTGCCGGAGCCGGCCAAATCGGCGGATTCCGGGCCCCAGGACGAGGTCCAGGAGTCGCGTCGCCCCGCGGGCTTCACGTTCAATGAAAAGCTGAACGAGGTCTACAACGGCATCGCGGAGCAGCACCGCGCGACGGAGCCTCCCCGTCCCGCTCCGGAGGCCAGGGAGCAGCAGGCGGCACCCGCGTCGGGCGGGCGGCTGGAAAGGGACCTTGAGGAGATCAAGCGCGCGATCTACCGCATCAGCGGCGACGGCCCCGGCGAAAGGGGCCGGGAGCAGGACGACGGCGTCATGGGCCCCATGCGGCAGGTCCTGAAAAACAACGATTACGACGATGAGCAGTGCGCGACGATGATCAGCCAGATGAAGAACTCGATAAGCCGGGAGGACCTCAAGGACAGGCACCGGATAGAGAAAACCCTCAAAGACCTCCTTAAAAGCAGGATCGTCGTGACCGGGCCGATACGGACCGGGGGCCGGAAAAAGATCATCATGTTCATCGGCCCCACGGGAGTGGGGAAAACGACCACCATGGCGAAGCTGGGGGCCATCAACGCACTCCGGGAGGGGCACTCCGTTGCGTTCATCACGATCGACAATTACCGGATCGCGGCGACGGAACAGCTGAAGAAATACGCCGAAATCATGAATATCCCGATCCACTCGGTCAACAACCATAAGGAGTTCAGGGAGATCGTTGGACGGGAAAAGGCGAATATCATCATGGTTGATACCTCGGGGCGGAGCCACCGCAACGACGTCAAAATATCGGAGATCAAGGACTTCGCGGACACGATCGACGGGGACTGCGAGAAGATTCTCTGCGTGAGCGCCAACACGAAGAAGGCGGACGTGCAGGACGTATTCAGGGCCTTCGATTCGATACGGTTCGACAGCGTCATCATCACGAAGGTGGATGAGACCTCCTATATCGGGAATGTCGTCGATATCGCCGATAAATTCAAAAAGCCGATAGCCTACTACACGATCGGGCAGGAGGTGCCGAATGACATCGTGGTCGCCGATCCTGATAAGATTGTTGACATGATGGTGGGCAGTGTTTATAATTAATTCAGGCATCTCTCGGTAAGGAGGCCTATCGTGGACCAAGCCGCAAACCTGAGAAGACTGGTGCTCGAGACCGACGCCAGGAAGCAAAAGAAGACGAAGACGATCGCCATCGCGAGCGGCAAGGGCGGCGTGGGTAAAACCAGCGTCGCCGTGAGTCTTTCCA
Source organism: Spirochaetota bacterium (assembly GCA_040768125.1). Taxonomy (GTDB): domain Bacteria; phylum Spirochaetota; class UBA4802; order UBA4802; family UBA5550; genus RBG-16-49-21. The sequence goes on from JAXGNG010000003.1 coordinate 89,724, forward strand.
TCGCCATCGCCCAGTGCGGTTCCACGGTCACCCTCCTGGACGCGGACCTGGGACTGGCGAACATCAACGTGATCCTCGGCATCATCCCCAAATACAACCTCTACCATGTGATCAAGGGGCAGAAGAAGCTGAAGGACATCGTCATCGACGTCCCCGAGGGGATAAAGATCATCGCCGGCGCCTCGGGCTTCCACCAGCTCGCGAACCTCGAGGCGAAGCAGAGGAACGATTTCATCGGCGCCGTGGCGGAGCTCGATTCGGACGATTACATGATCATCGACACCGGGGCGGGGGTGTCGCAGAACGTGCTCTCCTTCGTCATCGCCGCCGACGAGGTGATCGTCGTGACCACGCCTGAGCCCACGGCGATCACGGACGCCTACGGCATCATCAAATCCATCGCGGCGCAGGCCCCCGACAAGGTGATTAAAATAATCGTCAACCGGGTCGCCTCGGTGGCGGAGGGCAACCGGGTGGCCCAGCGGGTCATCAATATCGCCGGGCAGTTCCTCAACATCAAGGTGGACAACCTGGGCTTCATATTCGACGACCTCTACGTGCCCAAGTCGGTGCGCAACCAGAAGCCCTTTATCGTGAGTTATCCAAAATCGAAGGCGGCGGGGTGCGTGACGATCATCGCGGAACGGATCTGCAACAGGGCGTCGTCTTCCAAGGGCTCGGGCCTGGCCTCGTTTTTCAAGAACCTCTTCGTGTCCGGTGACGACGGGGAAGAGGAGGAATAGCGGTTGCCGACCGGTGGCACTATTCCCGTAGGGGAAGACGGTTCACGGGGCATCCGGTGAGGCGAGAATGATCGGATTGAACAGACTGTCCCTTGAGGTGAAATCGGCCGCCCTCTTCGGCGCCGGTGCGCTGCTGCTCTCCACGGTCATCGGCTTCATCGCCGGGGTGCGCTGGGGCGTGGTCCTGCTCCGCGCGGCGATCATGACGGCGGTCTTCGCCGGCATCGGCTTCGGGATATGCCTGATACTGAAAAGGTTCGTGCCGGAGCTCTACGAGGCCCTGGTGTCCGTGACGTCATTCGGTAACGCCGCGGACCGGGGCGAGGACCTCGATGCCATGGCAGGGGAGTCCGCCGGAGCCGGGGAACCCGACGGGCAGCGCGGGCCGGAAGATGAACCGGAGGAGAGAGGGGGCGCCCCCGCCTCCGCGGCGTCCGGAGAATTCCGCGAGCTCGACGGGGAGGGCCTGCCGTCCTACAGCTCGCGGCCCGCGGGCGGCTCCGTGGACACGAGGTCGGGCAAGCTCGGCAAGCATATTATCGAGCAGGAAAAACTGGCGAAATACGAGCCGAAGGTAATGGCACAGGCGGTGAGAACGATGATGAACAGGGAACGAGACTAATACCCGGGAACGGAGTATGAATGATAAAAAATTCAAAGAACTGGATGCCGTCGGCGAGGACAAGCTCTGGGAGAAGTTCATCAAGTCGAATAACCAGGATCTGAGGGACTATTTCGTCATCAAGTACGCCCCCCTGGTGAAATACGTTGCGGGCAAGATATCGATGGGCATGCCCGCGAACATCGAGTTCGACGACCTGGTATCCTACGGCATTTTCGGCCTCATCGACGCCATCACCAAGTTTGATCCCGCCCGGGGGATCAAGTTCAAGACCTACGCGATGACCCGCATCCGGGGGGCCATTTTCGACGAGCTCCGCTCGATCGACTGGATACCGCGGTCGATCAGGCAGAAGGCGAAGCAGATCGAGGTGGTGATCTCCGAGCTCGAGAACCGCCTGGGGCGGACCGTCGAGGACGAGGAGATCGCCCGGGAGCTCGGTATTTCCGTGGAAGAGTTCCAGTCCCTTCTCGCCAAGCTCTCCGGCACCTCAATGCTTTCCCTCAATGACATCTGGTATCTCGGGGACGACAGCGATGAACTGTCGATACTCGAAACCCTCGAGGCCCCGGAAAACATGAATCCCGACGTCCTGGTTGAAAAGCAGGAGATCCGTGATTATATTATAGAGGCGATAAAGAAGCTCCCGGACAAGGAGAAGAAGGTAATCGTGCTCTATTACTACGAGGACCTCACCCTGAAGGAGATCGGGGACGTTCTCGAGGTGACCGAGAGCAGGGTTTCCCAACTCCACACCAAGGCAATCATGAGGCTCAGGGGGCGCCTTGGCCGGATCAAGTCCAATATCGTGGGATAACGGAATGCGCGGAGCCCTTCGATGACGAAACTAAAGGACCTCTTCATGACCCTGGACGTGTCCGACGCCGGCGTCGATGAGAGCGCCGTGGAGGTCAGGGCCGATTCCGTCAGGCAGGCCCTTGAACTGGCCGCCCGGGATCTCGGGGTCGACGTCTCCCTCCTGGACTACCAGATACTGGAAAAGGGTACGAGGGGATTTCTCGGCATCGGCAGGCTGCCGTACCGGGTGCTCGTGACGCCCCTGGCAGGGCTTCGCGAGCAGGGGGAGCTCGAGGACCTGGAACGAAAGCTTTCCCGGGAGCACGCCGGCGGCGCCAGGGCGGACATGGACGGGTCATTTTCCGTGAGGGTCACGAAAAGCGGCATATGGCTCACGGTTACGCCTTCCCGGGGCAAGGGAAGCCCCGTGACCCCGGAAGAGGTCAACAACAAGCTCTACTCAATGAAGATAATGCCGGAAGATTCAGCCAGGATAGAAAAGGAGGTGGGCAAGGCCACGGGGAAGCCCGTTAAGATAGGCCCCTGGAAGCCGAACCCGGATTACGACGGCTCGATGAGCATCGAGATAACCGAGGACGAGATGAAGGCCTTCGTCCATTTCGTTCCGCCCCGGTATTCCGGCCGGCACATCGAGTACGGCGAGGTGATCGAGGGCCTCAAGAAGTCCGGGGTGAAAATTGGCATCAAGGAGGATGCCATCAAGGAGTACCTGGAGCAGATGGAGTATCACCGTCCTCTCCTGGCCGCCGAGGGCGCCAGGACCGTCAACGGGAAGGACGCCTACGTGGAGTACAAGGTCCGGGTCGACACGAAGGACGTTTCCTTCGAGGAGGACGAATCGGGTAAGGTCGATTTCAGGAACCTGGAGCTCCTCGAGAACGTGGTCGTGGGACAGCTCCTCGCCGTCAAGGTGCCCGCGGAGCAGGGCACGCCGGGGCGCACGATTACCAACCGCCTGCTCCCCGCCCGTTCCGGGAAGGACATCAAGATACAGCACGGCAAGGGGACGATCCTTTCCGAGGACGGCACGGAACTCACGGCGGCAATAAACGGCCAGGTGGTGTTCAAGGTCGGGAGGCTCAGCGTCGAGCCCGTGTACGTGGTCAACGGCGACGTGTCCCTGGAAACGGGGAACATCGTGTTCCTGGGGTCGGTCATCATCGCGGGGAACGTGCAGGACAACTTCGAGGTGAAGGCGGCGGGGAATATCGAGGTCAGGGGGACGGTCCAGAAGGCCTTCCTCGAGGCCGAGGGGGACATCATTATTTTCCAGGGCATTATCGGGCGGGAAGAGGCGCGGATCGAGTCGACGAGCGGCACGGTCTACGCCAAGTTCATACAGAACGCCAGGGTCTTCGCGGAAAACGACGTCATCGTCCCGGAGGGAATCCTCCATTCCAGCATTGACGCGGGGATGCGGATATTGTCTCTGGGCAAGCGTGCCCGCATCGTGGGCGGCGTGATCCGCGCGGGAGATGAGGTGAACGCGCGCCATCTTGGCACCGATGTGTCCACGCGCACCGAGATCCGGGTCGGCATCCACCCGAAGGTGCTTCAGCAGAAAACGGACCTCACGGCCATGAAGGAAAAGATAGAAGAGGAGCAGGTGCAGCTCAAGCTTAACCTCCGGACCCTGGAGACGCAGAAGCGGAACGCGGGAAAGCTTCCCGCCGAAAAGGAGCAGCTCCTGAAGGACCTCCAGGCGCGAAACGCGAAGCTGGCGGAGCGGATGGAGGAGATAGACGGCGAGCTCAAGGAGGTGAACTCCTTCATCGAAATGTCGGAGCACAAAGGGCGGGTCTGCGCCGAGCGGACGGCGCACTCGGGCGTCGAGGTGTACATCAAGGACAAGATCTATTCCTTGAGGGACCCCTACAATCACGTGAAGTTCACCCTCGAGGGGGACCAGATACGAATCTCCGAATATGAGCCGCCCGCCGGGTACGAGGGCAGGACGGTGCTCTCCAGGAGAAGGCGTTAGGGGGCGGCCAATGACCATCAGGCCGATTGATCTCCAGTCCAATATTTCCCAGATTACCGAGGTGGGGCGGTCGGAGCAGGCGCGCTCCGAGGCCCTCGTCGAGCAGCAGCATCTCCTCCAGAAGGAGTCGGGCGAAAAAGGCCGCATGATCAACACGAAACTCGAAGAGTCGAAGAAGGGCGATAACGCGGTGATCCACGACGAGCAGAAGAAGGAGGAGCGGCGCGAGGAGTCACGGGAAAAAGGCGAAGGCGGAGAAAAACGCGGCCCCCGCCGCGGCCTGAGCGTTGATGAGAAAATGGGAACCATCGTCGATATCCTCAAGTAACCGCATCCGCCGGGGGGAGGGTGCGAATCGTTATGAGACATAATCAAAGTGGGGTCAGGGGGAAGTCATAATGCAATTTTTTTTCCTGCTGCTTTTCAACGTGTTCCTCGGGGCGGTGCTCTATCTCGTCATCAGCCTCAAGCTCGAGAGGTCCGCCACGGAGTACCGCGAGAGACGGCTTCGCAAGGAGATGGACGCGATAATCAGGGAATTCAACCTGACTGCCGAGAGGAACATCTCGATACTCGAGGGCAAGATACGGGTCATGCGCCGCCTCCTCGAGAAAACGGGTGATATCAGGTCGGTCGACCTCATCATGGAAGAGGAGGAGGCCGCCTGCGCCTCCCCGGGGGCGAAAAGGGAGGGGACGAACACGGAGGAGGCGGGATACGATCTCGCGGTCCCCGCGATTCCCGTTGAAAGACGGGGTGAATCCATCGCCCGGGCGGGGAAAGCGGCGGCAATTGCCGCGGGCATGGTAAAAAAAGGCTTGCTAATATTTTTTGAAAAAATCAATCATATGCTTTCACGCCGGGAAATGCTGCCGGCCGAGCATGTTCCGAAGATAGGCGTGCGTCATGAACCGACTCATGACGCGGTGACCTTGCCGGATCCGCCGGTGAGGCGGGAATGGGTGGATGAGGAGCAACATCCGGTCCTCATAGAGAAGGACCTGAGGGACGTGGCCCCGATCGAGCCCCCGGAGGCGGCTTCCGATGAATCCGCGAGGCCCCTCTCGGAGAGGGAGATAGAGGAGATCGTCGCCGGCTCTGACGATAAATACGCGATGGTTTCGGTCCTCTTCGAGGGAGGATGCGGCATAGATGAGATATCGAGGTATTCGGGGCTTCCCGCGGGGGAGGTTCGCCTGGTTCTCAACCTGAGCGGGCATGTCACGGCGGAACAATAATCCGGCGCCGCGCGGGACCCCGGTGCCGATCATGGGTGTTTCGAGGTGAAGAGGGTTTGGAAGCGAACATCAAGAGGCTTACGGAGGAGGAGTTCGCTAAATTCGCGAAGCTTATCTATGAAGAGAGCGGCATTTTCCTCAAGGATACGAAGATAACCCTCCTTTCCAACAGGCTGAGGAAGAGGCTGGCCGCCCTGGGCATCGATGAATTCTCGGCCTACTACGACTACATCCACTCGCTCCCCCTGAAGCAGAAGGGCGTCGAGTACGAAAAGCTGCTGGACGTCGTCTCGACTAACGAGACCTATTTTTTCAGGAACGAACGGCATTTCGACGCGCTTTCACAGGTCTGCCTGCCCGAGATAGCGAAGGCCAAGAAGGATAAGCGTCTCCGCATCTGGAGCGCCGCCTGCTCGACCGGGGAGGAGCCCTACACCATCGCGGTCTGCGTGAAGGAGCAGCAGCGGCTCTTCCAGGGGTGGGACATCGAAATACTCGCGACGGATATCGCTCCCTCGGTCCTGGAATTCGCCCTGGTGGGTGAATATTCGGGAAGGAGGATAGAGAAGGTACCCCCGGACATTTTAAAAAAGTATTTCACCCAGAACGCCCACGACCCGCACGTCTACGCGTTGAACGATGACGTGAAAAGGATGGTAACGTTCAGCTATCATAATTTTTTCAAGAGCCCCTTCCCAAAAGATATTGACATTATTTTCTGCCGCAACGTCATGATCTATTTTGACAAGAAGCACCAGGTGGATCTCGTCGCCAAGTTCTATCAGTGCATGCACGAGCACGGCTATCTTTTCATAGGTCATTCTGAAACGCTTCACTCCATATCCGACGACTTCAGCTATAAAAAAATTCTCGAAGCGCCGGTATACGTGCCGAATCCCAGGAGATAACGAATGGATTTCAACTTCATAAACGTGGGTATCGCGGAATTCGGCGTCTCCGTGTCTCCCGATATTCTGCGGACCATTCTCGGATCCTGCGTGGGGATCTGTCTCTACGATCCCGATTCGAAGGTGGGCGGCATGGCGCACATCATGCTTCCCACCCTGAAGGACAATTCGAAATCGGCGAAGAAGTACGCCGACACGGCGATACCGATGATGCTCGAAGACATGTTGAAGCGCGGCGCCGGGAGGAAGGTCATAACCGCGAAGATTGTGGGCGGCGCGAAGATGTTCAGCATGTCCGAGAACAGCGTGATGGGCGAGATCGGCACAAACAACATAGCGAAAGTCAAGGAGGTCCTCGGGAATCTCGGCATCACTCTGGTCGCCGAGGATACCGGGGGAAATTTCGGCCGGACGATCGATTTCTATCTCGACACGGGCAAGGTGAAGATAAAGTCGATGGGCAGGGACGACAGGACCATATAGGCGCTTACATGGAAAGCATGACCGGCTACGCGTTTCTCGAGGACAGCACGGGGGATTTCTCCTATTCCGTCGAATTGAAAACACTCAATTCCCGCTACCTTGAAGTCTACGTCAATCTCCCCAGGGTCATCAGGCAGGAGGAGCCGGGGCTCCAGGCCCTATTGAAAAAGCGCTTCATCCGCGGCAAGATCGAGCTCTACGTCGATATCTTCGACTGGACCGTCGAGAGGCCGGCGGGCATCAACGGCGACGTGGTGAGGAAATACTACGCCGAGGTGAAGCGGATCATGAAGGAACTGGGAGTTCCCGGGACGCCTCCCTTCGCGTCGCTCCTGGCCCTCGAGGGGGTGAGCCACCGGCAGCGGACCGCAGTGTCGAAACAATCGAGGGACCGCGTTTTCGCGGGAATCGAAAAGGCGATACGGCTGGCCATTGAGATGCGGAAACGCGAAGGCATCGCCGTGAAGAGGGACCTGGCCGGGCGGACGGCGGAACTCTCGAAGGGAATCGCCTCAATCAAAAAGCTCGCGGCGAAATCATCGAGGGAGAAGAAAGACGCCCTGAAAAAAAGGCTCGAGGCGCTGGCGGGCTCGAAGATCGACGATACCCGCTTCCTGGCCGAGGTGTCGATTCTGGCGGACCGCGTCGATGTCAACGAGGAGATCGTGCGTTTCCGCGACCATCTCGGGAAATTCGGCGAGATGATGAAGGCGGGCGGCCAGGCGGGGAAGAAGCTCGACTTCATCGCCCAGGAGCTCTTCCGGGAGATCAACACCATAGGATCGAAGACGGGGAGTTCCGAGATCGCGCACCACGTGGTCGAGGTGAAGAACCAGATAGAGATGATCCGGGAGCACCTGAGAAATCTCGTGTAGCCCGCGCCGGGCACCGGAAGGTCCCGCGCGAAACCATGGAGAGAGCCAATGAAAACCACCCTGATTAACATAGGCTTCGGGAACGCCGTCGTGGCTGAGCGCGTGGTGGTGGTGATCACCCCCGCTTCGGCATCGGGAAAGCGCCTCAGGGAAGAGGCGAAGGAGAACAGCCTTCTCGTCGACGCCACCCACGGAAGAAAGACCCGCGCCATCATCGTCATGGACAGCAACCACATCATTCTCTCCGCCATGCAGCCCGAAACCATCGCGAACCGGTTGATGAGCATTGAAAACGAGTGACCTCGCAGTGGTGATCAGCGCCCCCTCCGGGGCGGGGAAGACCACCCTGATACGCAGGCTCCTGGGAAGCGACGCGCGTTTCGCATTTTCCATTTCCACGACAACGAGAACGCCAAGGCCCGGCGAGCGGGACGGTGAAAGCTACCGCTTCGTGGACGAGCGTCGCTTCCTCGCCATGATCGACGAGGGGCATTTCGCGGAGTGGGCGCGCGTCCATGACCGGTATTACGGCACGACGAAAAAAGAGATTGACAGAATACGGAGCGCTGGAAAAATCCCGATATTCGACGTCGACGTCCAGGGAGCCCGGAACCTGAAAAACGGTCCGGTCGAAGCGGTGTATATTTTCATCGTCCCCCCCTCGCGGAGGGAGCTCGAGGCGAGACTTCGCAACAGGCGCAGCGAATCGGAGGAACAGATACAACTCCGGTTGCGGAACGCCATGGCGGAGCTCGAAGCCTACGGGGAATATGATTACATCGTGGTCAACGACGATGTCGATGAAGCCATGGAGCGCATTCGCTCCATCGTGACCGCGGAGTTCTGCCGAACGGGCAGGGTTGGTCGCCTGATACAAGGAATCCTGGAGGAAAATCGTGATAATCCCCCTGAGTAAATTGCTGGTGTACGGCGGCAATAAATACATTTACACGCGGGCGTGCATGGATGCCGTGGAAAAAATCGGGAACATGAGGAAGTATCCCCAGGACGATTCGAAGTGGAAGGTGGTTCCCCACATACTCAAGCTGTCCCTTGACGGCGATTTTAAGTTCGAGTACAGGGGAAATGATGAGGAGGAATAGCCCATCGGCGGAGGCGTGAAGCGAACCCGGTGTGTCGTTATACTCGGCCCCACGGCGGTAGGGAAGACCGGCGTTTCGCTCGACCTGGCCGGCGGAAGTTTTGAAATCATATCGGCCGATTCGGTGCAGGTGTACAGGTACCTTGATATCGGCAGCGGAAAACCGGAGCGCTCCGAGCGGGATAGAGTCCGCCATTATCTCATCGACAGGGTCGAACCGGATGTTTCCTACACGGCGGGGGATTTTTGCAGGGACGCCGATGCCGCGGTCCGGGAGATCACCGGACGAGGGAAGGTTCCCATGGTGGTGGGCGGCACGGGTCTGTATATCGACTCTTTCTTCCAGGGTCTGTCCGATATCCCCGGTATCCCCACGGACATTCGAGAGATTCTTCGTGATGAGTTGAGGGATCGCGGTGTCGAATCGATGCACGGAGAGCTCATGCGCGTCGATCCCGTTTTCGGAGGAAAAATATCGCCGCGTGATACACAGAGGACACTTCGGGGACTCGAGGTGTTCCGCGCAACGGGGAGGCCGCTGTCAAGCTATTTCGGCGAGAAGCGGCGGCACGGCCCCGGGGACGCCCTGTTCATCGGGCTCCGGGAGGAGAGGGATATTCTCCGGGAGAGGATCGACAGGCGCGTCGAGGGAATGATGGCCCGGGGTTTCGTCGACGAGGTCCGTTCTCTCAGGCGGCGGGGCTATGGCCCCGGTTTAAAATCGATGAAGTCTATCGGGTACGCCGAGATACACCGCTTTCTTGACGGCGGGATGAAACTTGACGAAACGGTTGAAAGAATCAAGACCGTGACGAAGAATTACGCGAAGCGGCAGATGACCTGGTTCGGGAAAAACAGCGGGGTCAGATGGTTCGGGCCCGCGGAGAGTAACGCGCTACGAGAAACGGTCCGGCGATGGCTGGACGGCAAATAAAAAAAAAGCAGGCAGGGATCAACAGTAATGGCAGGACACTCGCACAACCTTCAGGATCATTTCCTCAACACGGCGCGGAAGGAAAAGATCGAGATTAACATTTTCCTTGTGAACGGCGTGCCGATACGGGGGCGCGTGCTGAGCTTTGACAATTTCACGCTTCTCATGGAAGTGGATAAAAAGCACAACCTCATCTACAAGCACGCGGTTTCGACGATCGTGCCGTCGAGGCCGATACCGTACAAGGATGAGGACAAATAACTGCGCGGGGCAGGATCGATGAAACAATCATTGCGGAAAGCGATAGCGGTCCTGGTGGCGCTTGCCGCCGGGTACGCCCTCTTTTTCTCAATCATGGTACTCGACAGTGAGAGGGTCACGGTCATCCAGGACCTGAGATCCGGAAGCGTCGTTAAGATTCTCCGCCCCCTCTTCTGGCGGGTCTCCCTGGCGTGGCAGGGAGCTTTCCCCTGGTGGTTTATCGTATCTGAAGTGCCGAGGTCCCGGGCCGTTGATTTCCAGGCGCGGATCGCACTGCCGGGCTGCGAGGAACTGAAAAAGGACGTCTACCACGTCCACGTTCCCGTGCGGCTCAAGTACCGCATCAACGCCCGGTTTACCGACGGCGCGCGCCTGGTGGGCAGCGGGAAGGGGGTGGATGAACTGGCGGAGGACTACATCAGGAAGGGGCTTCAGCGGGAACTGGGACCCTACCTCTCCCCTGTCTACCAGCCGGAGGCCCTGGAGGCACAGGCCGAGGGGGCCCTGGAGAGCGCCTATGATACCGTCATCAAGGACTGCGCCGACCGCGGCATCGATCTCGTCGAGGCGAAGCTCACGGGGGCGGCACTGGTTCCCGACCGCGCCCTGCACCTCGAGGCGTTGCAGCACGCGGCGAACCTTCGCGGCATCGACAATATGCTTGAAAAGGACCTCATCGAGGAGCGCAACAGGGTGACGCGCCAGAAAATTTCCAACGAGCAGTTGTACGGCAGGCTCGGGGTTATATCGAAACTCATCGCGGCCAATCCCGAGCTGCTGAAATATATTTATATTGACAAAATGGCGGGCAATGTGAAGTTGATACTCTCTTCGGATTCCTCCGGCGTGCCCCGCCTCCTTGAAGCGGAAAAATCGCTGAAAAAGGGTAAAACGAAGGAGATCGACAATCTGAGATAGGCGCGCGCCGCGGCACGGCACGCGATAACTACACGACATGGAGAAGAGGAAAGGAGCCGCATATGCCCTGTGGGAGAAAGAAAAAAAGGAAAAAGATAGCCAATCATAAGCGGAAAAAGCGAAGAAGGGCCAACCGTCATAAAAAGAAAATATGATCGTGATTGACTGAAAGAGATTGGCGGTCGCCGTCGCCGATCTCTTTCGGTTTAGCCGGTATCGCATGGCAAGAAAAAAGACCTCCAACATCGTTCTTGAAACAGCACAGCATTCATGGAAGAAGCGCCCCTCTGAAATACGGGGTTACCAGAGGACGTTCTATATCAACTCCGAGGACGGGGACTACCTCCGGGTCGATTATAACCTCAAGGAAAAGCGGGTGCGGCTTTACATCGAGATCGAGGGCGAGGGGGGCAACGCCTACTATTCCGTCATCACGAACGGCAAGATCACGGCCGAGAGGAGCGTTTCCACGGGGCGAAATTTCGGTTTCGCGGACAAGTTCAGGGAGCGCGCCGATGTCTTCAGCACCATGCCCAACCGGGAAGTACTGAAGCTGATCAACCGGAATTACGGCATCCAGCGCATACGCTCAGCCGAAAAGCAGAAGGCCGCGACGGAGAAGGAAAAGCTCATCCGGGAGACGAAGCGGCGCTACTTCAGGCCCGAGGATGCGGAGGGCGCGGCGGGGAGGGACCAATCCCGGCGCAGGCTTTTCGGCCCCCTGCGTCTCATCGACATCATCGATATCGCCCTGGGTCTTCTCATCGCGGGCAGCGTGTTTATCTACTTCAGATACAGCTACATGGCCGCGGGGGCGGCCGGGGCCTTTTTCGGCATCATCATCGGACTGGTTGACATGTTCTTCCGGGAACGGTCGCCCAATTTCATCAAGGTCATCGTCTTTCTCCTGGGGGGCATCGCCCTTTACGTGCGGGGCTACCTGTACTAGCTTGCCTGCCGTGGCACGTATTAATTTCATCCCGGGCGCTCATTTTATACTTGAAATGTACCTTTGATTATTTAGACTATCCCCAGGGCGATTCCGGCGTATTCTCAAGAAGGTTCCGGGCCAAACCACGCGCGGGTGCTGACAATGGAAAAAAAAGCGGACAACTATTTTTCCTCTCTCCAGATCGTGTGCTTCAAGATCGGAAGCGAGGAATACGGAATAGACATTCTCCAGGTCCAGGAGATCCTGAAGCTCCCGAAGGTCACGAAGCTCCCGAAGTCCAAGGATTACATCATGGGGGTCATCGACCTGCGCGGCAAGGTGCTCCCCATAGTGGACCTGAGCCGCCGATTCGACATCGAATCGGACAAGATCACCGAGAACAGCAGGGCCATCGTGGTGAACATCGGCGGGAAGCGGGTCGGCCTGGGCATCGACTCCGTAAGTCACGTCATCAAGGTCAATGCCAACGAGGTGGAGCCCCCCCCGGCGGTGGTGAGGGGCATTTCCGGAAAATACATCATAGGTGTCGCGAAGGTGGACGACGGATTCGTCGTGATCCTCGACATCAACCAGCTCTTCTCCAGCGAGGAGCTCGGATCGATCGCCTGAGCCTCAGTACGCGGCGGTGAGGATGGTTTCGATCTCCCCCGTGTTGACCTCCCGCGGGGTGTTCTCGATGAAGGGGTAGGTCACCGCCAGTTCCGCCACTTCCTTGAAGATTGATTTCGGTATGTTGTAGCTCGAAAGCCTGAGCGGGATGTCGATGTCCGACGCGAGCTTCCGGATGCCCTCAACGGCCTTGATGGCCGCCTCAATCACCGTGATGTCCTTCACGTCCTCGCCCATGACCTTCGACATCTGCACGTATTTCCCCGGGGATGACGTCAAATTGAATTCCATGATGTGGGGGAGTATGATGCTCATGGCGCTCTCCACGTCGAGGTCCGTCTTCGACGCCAGGGCGAGGGATATGCCAAGGGTGATCGAGAGAAACGATACCGCGAAAGCGATGCCGGACATCACGGAGGATGTGGAAAGATAGGTTCGCGGCGTGCCGTTCTGGGGCTCACGGTAGGCCACGGGGACGTTTCGAAAAATCATGTCTATCGATTTGAGGGCGTAGGTGTTGACGATGTCGTTGTTCTTTCTCGATATGACCGATTCCGCGGCGATGGCCAGGGTGCCGATCGTGCTTTTCAGTATCTTCTCGTCGGGGCAGAGAAGCGTCGTCAGGGGATCGATAACGGTGGCCACGGGGTAGAGCTCGTGATGGTGGTACGTCCTCCTTGAAAGATCATGGATTTCCTGGAGGTAAAAGATTGGGGCGATTTCGAATCCGAACATCGGCGACCCGGGCACGGTTATGAAAGGCATCGGGTCCCTGGCAAGGGGCGGACCGGTGAAAAGGTCGTGGCAGAAGTGATAGTTCGTCACGAGTATGGAGAGCGCCTTGGCGGCGTTGATCGATTCGATGCTGCCGAATCCCACGATCAGGTTGCAGTTCGTCTTCTTGGCGTACGCAGCGGCGGAGTCGATATCCTCGGTGTTGGTGGGAACGGGGAGCTGGTCGTACACGATGCAGCCGACATTGGCGTCCTTCAACTGGCGGGCGATGAGCTCAATCACGGAGCCGAAGGTGTCAAGATCATCCGGCGTGGTGACGAGAATCACGCGGGAGCCGAACCGGGATATGATGGCCCCCAGGTCCTTGGTAACGTCGGGCCTGATGAAAATCCTGCTTGGAAGGTGAAAATCGGGTCTGATTTCTGACATCACCGCCGCCACGGTCCCCTCGCCATCGCATAAAAAAAGCGGACATAGGCGCTATCTCCGCTTTTCACGCATCATGCCGATTTGTTACGGTCACTTTCTCGCAATAAAGCTTGCGATCCTGTCGGCAACCGTTTCCAGTATTTCCGGCTTGTCGAAATTATACGCGCCGCTTTCGATAAGCTGCTTCAGTTCCCTGACACGGTCGATCCTGATATCCGGGGCGGCCTTCACGGCCTGGGCAACCTTTGACGTCTCGGCGGCCTTCTTCCCCTCGGAGGATATCTGAATGGAATCGTTCTTCCTGGCCGTTTTCGCGGACGAGGCAGGTGACGATTTCTTCGGTTCGACGATATTGTTTATTGATCCTATTTTGTCGATTACCATGTCGTTATCCCTTTTATATTCTGTTATACTTATCGGTATAATTTGTCAATTCTTTAATACATTTTGACCAATGCCTTCAATAATATGCAGATTGGTGCAGGTAATGTCTGTTTGCCCGGTTCCCCTTCCATGGCGCGTCATTATGTTCCAATATTCAAAATATATATAATATATAAGAAATGTCAACATTTATGCTTTGCGGTGGAACCATCAATCAGGCGCGTCGTTGGATATCAGGATCGTGAACTCCCCCTTCCTGATAAGTTTTCCGGCCACCCCGGGCAGGTCGTCGGCCGTGCACTGGATAAACTCCTCGTGGAACTTTGTCATCTCCCTTCCGATCAGGACGGGGGCGCCGGGGAACGCGCGGGAGATGGCGATAAGCAGCTTTTCAATCCGATGGGGGGACTCGTAGAGCACGATAATGCCCTCGATGTCACGCAGGGCGAGGAGCTCGCGGTCGCGCTTTCCCTCCTTCCTGCTGGTAAAGCCGCTGAAGATGATCCGCCTTCCCCTGAACCCCGAGACCGAGGCGATTGCCGTGAGCGCCGAGGGGCCCGGGAGAGGGGATACCGGAATGCCGGCCCCGCGGGCGGCGGCAACGAGGGCCGCACCGGGATCGGAGATGCCGGGCGTTCCCGAGTCGGTCAGGTAGGCGATCGATTTCCCCTCCCGAAGCATGCGGAGGGCCTCCTCTACCTTTCTGCGGGGAGAGTGGGCGTGGAGGGACCTCGTTTCGAGGGAAATGCCGTAATGGGCAAGGAGCTTTTTTGACTGCCGCGTATCCTCGCAGTAGACGCAGTCGACCTTCTCCCGCAGGGTCGCGGCGGCACGGTAGGTGAAATCCTCGAGGTTGCCGATGGGTGTCGCGACGATGTAGAGGGTGCCGGGTTCCATTCTCTCATGGTGCGCTTCGATTCCGATTTGTAAATACATTTTTCTGCCCCCGGCGTCGCGCTATGATTTCACCGCCGTCGCAATAATGTGCTTGCTAAAATTGAACTGGTGGTTCAAATATCGACGGCAATGACACTCCGACAGAGAGGGGGCTTGGGAACATGAAACTTGAGGGACTTGCCGCGTATTTCACAAGGGAAAAGGTGATCCGCAACTCAGTCATCTCGTTTATCTATCTCCTCGCGGGTACCCTTGTGCTCATCGTATGTTACATGCTTTCGGGGATCTTTTCCAAGGGGAGCGGCGCCTACTATTTCATGCAGAACGCGGGATATGTCCTGCTGTTCATTTCCATGGCGCTCATGTACGCCGCGGTCCACCGGGGCAATTCGGGGGAGGGGCCCCACACGGCGTTTTCCCTCTCCCTGTTTGCCGCAGGGAAGGCCCACATCGTCGGGGCGGGTCTCCTCGGATCAATACTGGTTCTATTCATCGCCGCCCTGGCGCAGGCGCTCTTTTGCTTCATCGGGCTCATCCCCTACGCGGGGCCGGCCATTGTCTCCCTCATGACGCTGCCGATGTTCCTGATCAATTTCGCGGCCCTCCTGCTCGTCATCCTCGCCTGGGTATTGGTTCCTCCCCTGGTTTCTGACGGAACGGGGATCCGGGGGCTGTTCCCGGAATTCCTCGCGCTGGCCAAGAGTCGCGGGGTGGCCGTCATCGCCTACACCTTCGCTTCCCTGGTTGCCGCCGCGGCGGTCTTCGCGCCGATCCTGATGGTGGTGCGCTACGCCGCGGGGATAACCCGCGCGGCCCAGTGGAACATCGCCGCGGCCTACCCCAAGGCGTTCATGCCGCTCATCAGGCCATCGTACGTGAGCGATGTGCTCGCGACACTCATGCCGAGAACGGACCCCCTGGCGGCGTTCCAGAAATACGGAAGCAGCATCTTCAGCTATATCGAACTGCTCGGCGTCGTCCTGAAGATCGCCTACGGCATTGTTATCGTCGCCCTGGCAGCAATTATCCTGTCGTTATTCGTCAATCTCCTCTCATACTGGTACGGGCGGATCAGGGACAACCGGTAGGCGGGGCAGCCTATTTCTGGGCAGAGATAAAAAAACTGACGTGTCAGTATTATTCTTGACGCCATGAAGGGGACGGTCATTATGGCAATAATCCCCTGTAGGCTCGCCATGTAACGCCCACGCGGACAACGCCCGGGGATGAAGCACCCATGTCGAGGTGTGTCATGAAATCACGATTATTTTTCATTGCCATCTGGCTCCTCTGCTGCGTTCCCCATCTTCTTGCCGGGGATAGCGTGAGGGTTGACGGACGCTTCGAAAAAGTGAAAATCGTCCCTCGCATGGAATTCATGGAAGACGCGACGGGAGCGATGACCCTGGCCGAGGCGATCGGATCCGGTGCCTGGCGGTCATCGGAAGCCGATTCCTTCAACTTCGGGTTTACGAAATCGTCGTACTGGTTCCGCTTCTCTGTGGATTGGCGCCCCGGCGCGCCGCGCATCCTGTTCCTCGAGCTTTCGTATCCTCTCTTCAACTCCGTGGAGCTCTACGCGCCGACGGACCGCGGGTACCTGCCGCCGGTGCGCCTTGGCAAGGATTTCCCGTTTCATCAAAGGAAGATCGTCGACAAGAACTTCATCTTCGAGATCAATGACGAAGGTCCCGGCACCCGCACCTACTACATGAGGATACGCACCGAGAGCTCGCTAAATTTTTTCGCGACCCTCATGACCCGCGATGCCTACCTGGCGGGACTCCAGAAAACGCTTCCCGTCATCTGGATCTACTACGGTCTCATGATCATCATGGTGGTCTACAATCTCTTCATATTCTTCGCGAGCCGCGACCGGAGTTACCTTTTTTACGTCCTGTTTATCGGCTCCTATATCCTTTTCCAGGTGACCCTGAACGGCTACTCCTTCCAGTATCTCTGGCCCGGGGCCCTCTGGTGGAGCGCCCACGCCATACCATTCTTCATCAGCACGTCGGTGTTTCTCGCCGCCCTGTTCATACGCGACGTCATGGAGATCAGCGGGATATCGAAAAATCTCAATCGCCTCTACCTATTTGTGCTTTTTCCCGTCCCGGTCCTCTGGGCCGCCATGAGCCTGGTCGTCGCGTATCCCCTTGCCATCAGGGTCGCCACGGTCATGGTGGCCGTCATGACGGCGGGGATCGTGTTCACCGTTCTTGCCGCGCTTGTGAAAGGATCGCGGCCCGCGCGCTTCATCGCCGGGGGGTTCCTCGGCCTCATCGTGGGAATCATCGCCTACGTGCTGAAGACCTTCGGCGTGCTCCCCGAGATGTTCATCACGGAGTGGGGGATCCAGATCGGGTCCTCACTCGTGGTGCTTGTCCTCTCCCTCGCCCTGGCGGACAAGATCAACACCATGCGGCGCGAGATGAAGAACCTCCTGGACGAGCAAAAGGAGAATGAAAAGACCGCCCGGGAAAGGGCGGCGTACCTTGAGGGGATCGTGGGCACGGCGACGGGGCTCACCACGGAATTCATCCAGGTGAGCGACCGCCTCGGGGAGGTGGCGCACAATTTTTCGGGCCTCTCCATGGAGCAGGCCGCCACGAGCGAGGAGATGTCCTCGACCTTCGAAGAGCTGACCGCCTCGGTGGAAACCATCTACCGGTCCACCATGATGCAGAAGGGGGAGGGCGAAAAATCGAAGGAACTCGTGGAGGAGCTGAGCGCGGCCCAGAAGGGCCTCATTGTCCAGAGCCAGAAGGTGGAGGAGAATATCAGGGGGATCCTCACGAGCGCCCGGGAGGCCGGCGAGAGCCTCGCGGGCATGACCGGGATGATGAACATCATCAACGCCGGGGGAAAGGAGATCACGACGTTCATCGCCATGATCGACGACATATCCGACAGGATCAACCTCCTGTCGCTGAACGCCGCCATCGAGGCCGCCCGGGCGGGCGATTACGGCAAGGGCTTCGCCGTGGTCGCCGACGAGATCGGGAAGCTGGCCCAGGCGACGTCGGACAACTCGAAGCAGATATCGCGGCAGATATCGAAGATCATTTCGGACATCGACGAGGGCACCAGGATCGTCAACGCCACCCGGGCGTCCACGGACGGCATTTTCAGCATGGTGAACGAGGTGGGGCGCGGCGTCGATTCGGTGCGGGACCTGATGACGAAGCAAAGCAGGGCCCTGGACCTCGTCATCAGGCAGGCCGAGGTGATCGACCGGATGTCGAAGGAGATCGTGGCGTCCACGAACGAACAGAACAATTCCATGGAACAGACCATCAGGACCATCTCGAGGCTTTCAGAGATGGCGCAGGAGATCGCCCAGGGCAACACCCTGATCATCAATTTCTCGAACGTGATACACGAGAAGGCGATCGAGCTCGACGGCGTTATCAGGGTTTCCGAATGACGCCCCCGGCTTTTCCCGGGGAAGAGATCTTCTCCACGTAGATCCCCTTGTCCGGCTCCGTGGGGCACTTGTACTCGCAGATGGCGCAGCCGATACATAACTCCGGCACCACCACGGGCCGCTTCACCCGCACCCCCTTCACGAAGGTTTCGACGAGACGGATGGCCTTGTCGGGAACGGGACAGTGCTCCTCGCAGACGATGCAGTTTTTCCCCTCGGCGTAGGGGATGCATATCTTTTTGTCGAACACCGCGATGCCGACCTGGAGGCGCTGCTTCTCCGGGACCGCGAGCTCCCGGATCGCCCCCGTGGGGCATACCCGGCCGCAGAGGTTGCAGGGGTACTCGCAGTAGCCGCGGCTGGTGTCGAAGCGGGGCGCCCAGGCGGCGCCGGGGCCCTCCGAGAAGGGGGCGGGCTGGAGCAGGTTCGTGGGGCAGACCTTCATGCAGTTCCCGCACCGGATGCAGCGCCGGATGAATTCGTCCTCATGCAGCGAGCCCGGGGGTCGCAGGTTCGCCGCAGTGCCGGGGCGCAGGCGCTTCCTCCGGGGCGCCGCCGGCAGGGAGGCGCGGAGCGCTCCGAGGATGCTTCCGATTCCCAGGAAGATAAACCGGCCCCGGGTCAGGGTGGGGCCTCCATCGCCCGGCGCGTCGGCGTCAGGGTCCTGAGGCCCGCCATCGGCGGGTTTTTTCCGTTCGAGCCTGAAGGCAAAGTCCGTTTTTTCCCCGGGGCACCCCTCCATGCAGTCGAGACAGATGACGCATTCCCCCTTCACGTAGGAGTTGTCATCCCTGATCGCGTTCATCCGGCAGAGGTCCCGGCAGACGCCGCAGTTGGTCGTGCATGCGTCGGTCACCCTCACCAGGAGGGAAAACCGGGCGGGGAGGGCGAGTATCGCGCCCAGGGGGCAGAGGTAGCGGCACCAGAAGCGGCGCTTCACAAGGGAGAGCAGGATGATCGCGCCTGCAACGCCCAGGATGGCGCCGACGTGGTCGAAGCGGGGCGCCGTGACGCTGAGGAAGGACTCGCGCATTACGTCATAGATCGACTCGAGCCAGGGCGGGTAGTCCGCGTAATCGAGGAGCCCGGTCATGGCGCCGTCCACCGCCGCGTTGACCACGGGATGGAGGGTGAAGGAAACGGTCCGGACGAAGATGGTGAAGGGATCGAGTATCCAGGCGGCCTGGACGCCCGCAGCGGCGAGGGCCACGGTGATCCCCAGGAGGCCGAACTTGAGGTAACGCAGGGTGAGGGGGTTACCCTCGCGCTCCCTTTTCCGGAAGGGCCGCATGACGAGGGCCCTCAGGTAGGACACGAAATCAAGAAAGGCGCCCAGGGGGCAGAACCAGCCGCAGAAGGCGCGGCCCACGATGAAGGCGAGGAGGACCGTGACCGTGGCCCAGGCGAGGCCGGGCAGGAGGACCCGCTCGGCGATCGAGGTGACGTACATGGCCAGGGGGTCGATCGTGAAGTAGAATTCGGGGCTGATGAAGCCCTCGAGGGGATAGCGCGTCTTCCAGATGATGGCGAGGAGTAGGAAGACCGAAGCCCCCTGAACCGCCCGGCGTATCGCCGTCAGGTGGCGCGCCGTCACCGCGCTACACCGCGATCCTGGTGATGCGGGACCGGGCGATGTCCGTGGTGCCCAGGCCCCGTCCCTCGGCGGCCCTGATGTGGCCGATGTCCCCGGGCCGGATGCCGAAGAGGGTCGCGGCGTAGGAATCCGCGAGGACCGGGTCCGTGCCGGCGATGACGGTCTTTGTCGTTTTCACGTCACGGAGGTTTCCCCCCGACGGTCCCCGGTTCAGGAGTATCCGGTACGCGTCGATGACCGTGAGGTCGGGGCTGATGAAGTCCGTGAGCTCCGAGAGCTTGGCGTCAATGTTCCAGTGCATGACGCCGCGGTTGCCGCCGCAGACCCCCATCAGGTTCTTCATCGAGAGGGTGAGCTTCGTGAGGCCGTGGTGCTTGGCCACGGGGACGTTGATGAAGCAGTCGCAGTGGACCGCGTCGCGGTAGACAGGCCACGACGCCATTTCGCTCCCCTTCGGGAAGGCCCCGGGGATGAAGCGGGCCCCGCTCACGTAGGAGACGCTCGCGCCGGCGGCCTTCGCCGCGACGGAGATGCCGCTCCGGGCGTATGACATGGCGGCGTCGTTGCAGGTGTGGTCAAAGACCTTCACCCTGGCCGCCCCTGCCTCGAAGCAGAGGCGCACCAGGGCCGCCACGACCTCGGGGTTCGTGGTGGCGGCGTACTCCGGCGCGCGGTTCCACCCGATGTTCGGCTTGATGACCACGGTGTCGCCCTTCTTCACGAACCGCCCCATGCCCCCCAGGGCCTGGACTGCCCGGCGGGTGATCGCCCCGGGGCTTTCGCCCTTCACCACGGCGAGGTCGAAGGGCGTTTCGATCTTTCTTCTCCTTCGCGGGGGCAGGGTCCTTTCCTGGGCGAGGGCCCCCGGTATGAGTGCCCGGACAAGGGGGAGCGCTCCCATGGCCGTGACGGCGAGGCCCCTGAGAAAATGCCTCCGTGACAGGCGGCGCGCAATTGTTTCACGGATTGTTCTTGCCATGTTCATCATGATGCACCTCGGGTATCGCGCCGGGCCGCTTCCCGGCGTTTCCCTACAATGTACAACATTCAATCGAAATCGACAAAGACTTTTTGCCTATGCGCCGGCTTCTGAATTCTGTTTGACATCCATCCATCCCGCCGTCCAATGCCTTTATGAAGTTCACCCTTATCGCACAGGACGCCGGCACCGCGGCGCGGGCCGGGGAGATCGTCACCTCCCGCGGCACTGTGCGCACACCGGTCTTCATGCCCGTGGCCACGCGGGGGGCCATCCGGGCCCTCTCTGGGCGCGACGTCGACGAGCTCGCCTTCGACATCATCCTCTCGAATACCTACCACCTCTACCTGCGCCCGGGCCTGGAGGTGCTCCGCGAGGCGGGGGGGCTCCACGCCTTCATGCGCCACCATCGGCCGATTCTCACCGACTCCGGGGGGTTCCAGGTATTCTCCCTCTCGGATTTCTGCAGGGTGAGTGAGGACGGCGTGGAGTTTCGCTCCACCCACGACGGGTCCCTCCACTTCTTCACGCCGGAGAAGGTTCTGGAGATCCAGGAGGTGATCGGGTCGGACATCATGATGGTACTGGACCAGTGCACGGACTACCCGATCGACGCGAAGCGCTCCCGCGAGGCCATGGAGCGGACCCTTGCCTGGGCCGCGCGGTCCCGCCTCGCCTGGGGCGAGCGCTTCGATCCTGAGGTCCAGTCGCTCTTCGGCATCGTCCAGGGGAGCGTGTTCGCCGACCAGCGGAGGGAGTGCACCGGGCGCCTCGCGGAGCTCTCCTTCCCGGGCTACGCCGTGGGGGGGCTCAGCGTGGGGGAGCCGAAGGAGCTCTACCGCGACATGACGGCCCTCACCCTGCCGCTCCTTCCCCCGGACCGGCCCCGCTACATGATGGGCGTGGGAAGCCCCATGGAGATACTCTTCGCGGTGGCGCACGGCGCGGACATGTTCGACTCCGTGATGCCCACGCGGATCGCGCGCAACGGCACGCTCTACACTTCGGAGGGGCGCATTCACATCAAGTCGTCACGCTTCCGTACCGACCAGGGTCCCCTTGACCCGTCATGCTCCTGCTACGTATGCGCCCGCTATTCGCGGTCTTACCTTCGGCACCTCTACCACGCCGGTGAGATCGCCGCGCTCATCTACAACACGCATCACAATCTCCATTTCATGAAGTCCTTCATGGAAGAGGCCAGGGCGGCGATCATCGCCGGTACCTTCGGGGGCCTCCTCGAACGGTGGGGCGCCCTCTACGGCGAGGACGATGCGCGATGAAAAAGGGTAAAAATCCGCCCGGCGGTGCGCCTTTTCGGATAAATACTCTTGACATAAAAACCGAACCCGTTATAGTGTTGTGAAGTCAATTCACCACTAGGCACTACGGGGGGGCTCCGGGGAGATGGATATATCGACCAGATCAAAGGGTGACGTTGTCCTGCTTGATATCGCGGGCGAGATCGACCTGTACAATGCGCCCGAGATCAAGGACATCATCAACAGGCTCATTGAAGAAAGAAAATACAACGTCGTCATCAACCTTGAGAAGGTATCATACATAGATTCTTCCGGCATCGGCGCCCTGATCTCGAGCCTCTCGAACCTGAAAAAATACCAGGGCGGGCTCAAGATCATCAACGTGTTCGCTTCCGTTCGGAAGGTGTTCGAGTTGACGAAGCTGACCTCTTTTTTCGAGATATTCGATTCCGAGGATGAGGCGGTAAACTCCTTTTCAGGCTGATCGGCCTCCGCGACAACCCACCACCGCGCGGCATGGACGGTGAAGGCAGGAGGCCGGCGCCGTGTTCGGAACCATTACACATACCAGGAATGCGAGGGCGATATGGCACATACGAAACGATTTGCATTACTGATCCTGGCCGCTTCGGCGGTCCTGCTGTTCATGGGATGCCGTCTGAATATCCCGGTCCGGGAGATGGCCGCCGCGAAGAAAGGCATCGCCGACGCCCGGGGGGTGAAGGCGGAACAATACGCCCAGGATGAGCTGACGGCGGCCCAGAACAAGCTCCTGGAGAGCCATGACAGGGTGGCGCAGAAGGATGTCGACGGCGCGAAGAAGGCGGCCCTTGAGTCTTCGGCACTTTCGGAAGCGGCATACCAGAAGGCGATCCCCCTCCTCGCGAAGGACACCATTGCGGTGGCAGAGAAAAGCCTGAACGAGGCAGGCGAGGCCTACGCCGAGCGCCTCGCCGCCGAGGAGTACCGGGAGGCGGAGGCGTATTTCAAGGAGGCCAATGACCGGTTCCAGGACAGGAGCTACGCCGATGCCTACCAGGCGGCCCTCAAGGCGGATGAAAAGGCGAAGAGCGCCCGCGCCGCGGCCCTGGGCATGAAGGACACGCTTTCCGACGCCGTCATCGAGGTGAAGCGCACCATCGAGGAAGCGGAAAAATACGGGGCGTCGCGCGTCGCGCCGGATAAGCTTGCCCTGGCGAAGGAGAATCTCGCCGTTGCCGAGAAGGCCTACGGGGATGACGAGTTGAAGAAGGGGTTCTCCGCCATCGAGGTGGCCAAGCTGAACGCTGACGAGGCGCTTCTGGCGTCCCTGAAGATCGCCGCGGGGGACAGGCTCGCGGAAGCCGAAAAGGCCGTCGCCGCCGCGGAGCGATCGAAGGACGCCGACCAGAGAAAGGCGGAGATCGACGCCGCCCGGGAATCCATCGCCGAGGCGAAGACGAAGCTCGACGAAATGAAGTACCGGGAGTCGATCGAGGCGTCGGAGGAGGCGCTGCGCCTCGCCCTTGCCGTTACCGGCGGGAAGGCGGCGCCGACGGATATCGCCGCGGGGAAGGATGAGACCGCCGGGCCGGACGGGGGAGAGGATTATTTCCTCTATACGGTGCAGTACCGCCAGAAATACAAGGACTGCCTCTGGTACATCGCGAAAAAATTCTACGGCAACGGAAGGCTGTGGAAAAGGATATACGACTTCAACAGGGACACGATCCAGGACCCGAACCTGATCCGTCCCGGATGGGTGCTGAAGATCCCGAAAAAACGGGATTGATGGAGCGTCGAATCTCCGGACTATCCGCGGGGGAGCGCCGAAAGGCCGTTCCCCCGTTTCGTTTGCATCCCTCCCTGAATATGTCTTGACTGAATCGGCCCCCTGCACTATCGGTATCAGAGGCGAGGGGACCAGAACGTGCATGGTGGCTCGGATAGAATGAAGCAAAAAGGACAAAAAAAGCGGACTAAGCCTTCACCCGCCAAAAAGAAAAAGACGGGCGTCGAAGACATGCCGCCTCTTCCCGACGACGAGGTCCTTCACGATGAGGATGAAGTCGGGGACGACGCGCCGTTGAAGCGCCCGAAATCGAAAAAGAGGGAATCTTCGGGCTATTCCGATTCATCCATTTCCTGGTACCTGGACCAGATCAACAAGATACCGCTCCTCACCAGGGAGGAGGAGGACACCCTGGCGCGCCAGGTCCGTGACGGCGACGAGAACGCGAAGAACAGGCTGATCAAGGCGAACCTCCGCTTCGTCGTGTCGATCGCGAAAAAATACCAGACGAGCGGCATCTCCCTCCTTGACCTGATCAACGAGGGGAACATGGGGCTCATCAAGGCCGCGGAGAAATTCGACCCGGACCGGGGATTTCACTTCATATCCTACGCGGTCTGGTGGATACGCCAGGCCATCATACTGGCCATATCCCAGAAGGCCTCGCTTATCCGCCTTCCCCTCAACCGCACTGCGGACATCCAGAAGATCGACAAGGTACACAAGAAGCTCGAGAGCAAGCTCGGGAGGGAGCCCACGCCTGGGGAGATCGCCGAGGACCTCGACATGGACGACGAGGAGATCAACCACCTCCGCAACATCACCCAGGATTACATATCCCTGGATTCGTCCTACGGGGATTCCGACGACACCACGATTGTAAGCATGATCGTCGACCACCGCGTTGACGCGCCCGACAAGAAGGTCCTGGACGAGTCCCTTAGCTCGGCCCTGGACGAGGTGCTCACCACCCTCCAGGAGGTGGAGCGCGAGATCATCAAGCTCCGATTCGGACTTGACGGCAACGACCCGATGTCGCTCCAGCAGATCGGGGACAAGTTCAACCTTTCGAAGGAGCGCATCCGCCAGATAGAGAAAAAGGCGATCCGGCGGCTCCGCCATCCGTCGAGGAGCCAGCGCCTTAAAAGCTTCCTCCAGGACTGACCGATGCTCTATTTTATTCCCGGGTTCATTGCCGGCGCCCTCGCCGCCCTGCTGCTCTTCACCCCCGCCGCGGGTCCGGAGATCGATCCCGAATGGTGGGGCTCCCTGTCGTCCATCGGCGAAATCGAGGCCTCCCCCCTGGTGAAGCCCTCCCGCGCCTCCTTCTTCGTGAGGACCGGCGACACGGGCTACAATATCCTGAAGGGCAACGGCGAAATCGAGCTTGCGGGCGACGCGGGGGAGGGCCTCGCGGCGTTCAGCGGGGACGGCCGGTTCCACATGAGGTACCGGAAGGTCGGCACCGAGGTGGAATTTTACAACGCAGCGGGGGAGCGCTTCTGGAAAGTACCCTCCCTGGAGTACCCGTACCTTTCAAGGAACGGGAAGCTGATATTCCTCATGAACGGCGACCAGAGCGCGATCCGGGTCGCGGACTACAACGGCAGGGTCCTTGGAGAGCCCTTAACAGGAAAAACCTGTACGGCCCTGGGGTTCTCGGACCGTAACGACCGGGGCGCCGCCGGGTTTCTCGACGGCACCTTTTATTTCGTCGACTCATCGGGGAAGATCCTCGCGAAGGGGAGGGCCCCCGAGGGCAGCATCGTCAAGGGGGTAGCCGTGAGCGGGAACGGCCGCTTCGGCGCCGTGCACTACGGCAACAACCGGAAGGACTGTCTTCGGATCGTCACCACGGAGTCCGGGGATTACGACGACTGCTGCCTCTCCCGGGTCCATCACTCGAAGACCTCGCTCCACCTGGACGACGAGGGCTTCTGCACGATTCTCGACGGGAACCGGTTGATCCGTGTTTCTCCATCGGGGCGGGTTAAGCTGAACCTCGCCGTCCCGGCGACGCGGCCCGGGCACTCCTCGGTCCGCTGCGGCGGCGGGGTCTGCGCGGCGAGCTTCGTCACGGAAAGCGGCACGCCCATGGCGCTCCTCTTCAGGGAGGACGGGACGGTCCTTTTCTCGAAGCGGTTCCCCTCGGAGTCGTTTCTCGACGCCTCCCTCCAGGGTGGTCTGCTCCTGCTCCGGGGGTCGGACCACCTCTTCTGCTACGGCATCCGCCGCCCCGTTGACTGAGTGAAGGGGGGTCGGTTCAGGAGCCGGCCCGCGTCTCATCATCCAGATTCAGCAGGAACCCGCACTCCCCGGCATCGAAGCTCCCCGCCTCTATCTGTTCCATGAGCCGCCCCAGGGCATGGGCGAAGTCCCTGCGGGACCTCTTTTTCGAGCCTTCCAGGAGGATTTTGGCCTTCCCCTTCGCGGCTTCGACGGCCGCGCTCCGATAGTTATCGGGTAGTTCATCGCCGTGGCGGTCCAGCAGTTTCACGATGGCGTAGAGGCGGAACCGGTCCATGCCCCAGTGGCGGGAGGAGAGCTGGTCCGGGTGCCCGCCGTGGCGGATGACCAGGGGCTCGGGAACCAGGCCCACGGCATCCTCCCTCGTCACGCGGAGCCAGAGGTCGTAGTCCTCGCAGGCGGGGAGGTCCTCGTCGAAGAGCCCGTGGCGATGGAAGAGCTCCCGGGCCATGACCACGGCGGAGGGGCTCACCAGGCAGAGATCCAGGGATTCGATGAAAATGCGGCCCTCGCGCATGAGATGGCGCCGCCGGGGGTTAACCCTTCGCCCGCGGCGGATCCAGGTCTCGCCGGCCTGGTGGATCAGGAACTCCGGCCGCTCACGGATGAAGCGCCCCTGGCGCTCCAGCTTCCCCGGAAGCCAGAGGTCGTCGGAGTCGAGGAAGGCGATCCAGGGGGCCGAGGCGCGCCCTATGCCGGCGTTCCGCGCCGCGCTCACCCCGCCGTGGGGGATCCGGATGAGGTTGACGCGTCCGGGGTACTCCTCCCCGAGGAGGGGCGTGGTGTCCGTTGAGCCGTCGTCCACCACGATGAGCTCGAAGTCGGTGAAGGTCTGGGCCAGGACGGAGTCGACGGCGCGGCGCGCCATGTCATGGCGGTTGTACACGGGAATGATGACGGAAAAGAGGGGCATGGGCTGCGTCCCGTCGCGGGGAATGGCATTGCGGTCAATACCAGACTATCCTTCCCGGGGTTCACTACCGTCAAGCTATTTCTTTCAGTATATGGAACCATGGATGGAGACGGACCACATCTCCGCGGTCCTTGCAACCTCTGCGTTGGAAAAAATTTATGGCCCCTGCCCATCTTTTTTGCCTTGCAATTGCTTTTCGGCAGTCCACTATTTGTACACAAAAACGGGATTGTACCGCCTCTACCGGTCCCCGAAAGGGCGGACATTCCCACATGGTTGCGATTCGGAAGGTATACATCGGAAAATGAACAGGCATGTGGTAGCCCGGCAGTTTGTTGAATCGGTTGAAAAGAAATTCCGTTTCCTGGATTCGGTCTTTCTCGGCCTTCCCCTGCGCGGCATGCCCGCGGGCAAGCTCCTGTCGGAGTTTCATGAACATGTCGCGGCCGCCATCGACACCGCTGCAACCCCCGGTGACATTATTAAGTCTTTTTTTCCAGATGATATGCCTGAAGAGACTGTCATCGGCAACCTGTTCCAGGTGATACAATACGTGGAACGGGAGGTGGTGCTTTTTGACGCGGTCGAAGACGCCGCGTTTGACAGGATAAACAATCTCTACGGGCCCAACTCCCTGGCCTTCATTATAAGCAACGCCATCGCGGAGGGGAAGTCCGCGGAAATCGTCAGGGCCGTGTCGGAAATCCGGGTGCGTCTCGTGCTTACCGCGCATCCGACCCAGTTTTATCCCGGAACGATTCTCGGCATTATAAACGACCTCCAGGACGCGATCCATGACAACGAACTCAGCGATATAAGCACACTGCTTCAGCAGCTTTCATACACTCCCTTTTTCAAGAAGGAGAAACCGACGCCCTATGATGAAGCCCTCAGCCTGGTCTGGTACCTGGAAAATGTTTTTTACGACGCCATACTTACCATCCAGGAGATCCTCTTCAATGAGCTGCCGGGTGACCGGGGAGTGATGATAAACCCGAGGCTCATAGAGCTCGGTTTCTGGCCGGGCGGGGACAGGGACGGGAATCCCTTCGTGACCGCGGAAACATCCCTGAAGGTCGCCCACCGCCTCAGGGCGTCGATATTTCAAAAGTACCATGACGAAGTCCGGATGCTGCGCCGCCGTCTCACCTTCAGGCCCTTCATGGAGCCCCTGAAAAAAATTGAGAATTGCTTTTTGGCGGGCATGCTGTCAGAGGGGAAGCCGGAACTCTCCGCCCGCCAGGTCATTTCGATGCTCGAAGAAATCCAGGGCGTCCTCCACCGGGAGTATGACGACATTTACCGGAACGACGTTGACAGGCTTATACACATCATCAGGATCTTCGGATACCATTTCGCCACCCTTGACATCCGCCAGGATCGGAATACCCACCGCGGGGTCCTCATGGAGATCCTGGAAAGCCAGGGACGCCATGAGGAGTACCTCTCTCTTGATGACGCGGCGAAACAGGACTTCCTCGAGTCGATGGACACGGAACATTTTGAGCTGCGCTCCGAAAGGGGTAGTGAAACCATCAAAAGTCTGAACGTCATCAGGGATATCCAGGAGATCAACGGCGAGGAGGGATGCAACCGGTACATCATCAGCAACTGCACCGGCGAGGTCGATGTCCTTGAGCTGATGGCCCTCTTCCGGTGCGCGGGATGGAAGGCCGAAGAGCTTACCGTGGACATCGTTCCCCTCTTTGAAACCGTCAGCGACCTTGAGAATTGCTCACGCGCCATGACGGGCCTCTACCGGAACCGGCACTACTCCAGTCATCTCGGCAGACGAAAGAAACAACAGACCATCATGCTCGGTTTCTCAGACGGTACCAAGGACGGGGGGTACTTTACCGCCAACTGGTCCATCTATCGCGCGAAGGAAGCGCTCACCGCCGTGGCGCGTGATCACGACATAGAAGTGACCTTTTTTGACGGCAGGGGCGGCCCCGCCGCCCGGGGCGGCGGGAAGACCCATAACTACTACGCCTCCCATGGAAGAAGCATCGAAAACCGGCGGGTTCACCTGACCGTCCAGGGACAGACCGTAAGCTCCAATTTCGGCACGGCCATGTCGGCCCGGTACAACATGGAACAGCTGGTCAGCGCGTGCGTGAAGAACAGCCTCTTCGAACACTACCGCCATGACCCCACGCCTGCGGAACGGGAGTTGATGGACAGGATTTCCCGCATGAGCCACGACGCGTACACCCGCCTCAGGGACCATGAAAAATTCACCGATTACATGGTGCACCGGACGGCCATGCTCTATTACGGCAAAACCAATATCGGCAGCCGTCCCGACAGGCGAAAGGAACCTGATAAGTTCACGCTCAGGGACCTGCGGGCGATCCCCTTCGTGGCTTCATGGGCGCTGAACAAGCAGAATATTCCCGGGTTCTATGGTTTCGGCCACGCCCTTTCGCAAATGCTGAAAAAGGACACCGCCGGAGAGCTGCGAAAACTCTTCAGGAATTCTCTCTTTTTCAGGACCCTGGTGGAAAACAGCATGATGGTGCTCAAGAAAAGCAACTTCACGCTGACGCGGCATAGCGCCCACGATGAAGAGTATCAAGAACTCTGGCAGATGCTCTACGATGAATTCAATCGTGCCCGCGAGGCCCTCCTTGAAGTATCGGGCTATCCGTACCTGATGGCGGGCAACCCGAAAGACCAGCTCTCGATCGAGCTCAGGGAAAAAACCGTGCTTCCCCTCTGCGTGATACAGCAGTACGCGCTGTGCCGGCTGGACGAGCTGAAAAAGAAGGGGGGTAGCGAAGAGTCGGTTGAACGCTATGCCAGGATAGTGATCCGGTCCTCCTACGGCATTATCAACGCCGCGAGAAACTACGCGTAAAGCCTGCGTGCTCCTGTCCCAGGAGAACGGCTCTTCCCGGTGTCCCGTTTTGACGGCGGGATACATCGCTCCACACCTGGTGACTAAAGACGCAGGCAGCGCGGTATGGGGGGGATTCATTCCCCTGCCGTCTTTCTCCCCATGGCAGCCCGTCCCACCTCGACAATAATCTCTTGACTTTTACCATTAACGACACGCCACTAAAACCAGGAACGCGAAGTCGATGGATATCACCGGGAAGACAATCGGCGGTTCGTACCGTATCGCCGGGCAGATCGGCGCGGACCGGTTCAGCGTCCGCTACCGGGCGTTTCCCAACGGCGGAGGAGAGGCCGTCGATGTCACGGTGTTCAGGGCGGATGCCGTTTCGACGCGCGTCGAGGACGCGATCCGCTTCCGTTCCGAGATGTCCCTTGTCCGGGGGTTCGACCATCCCGCCATCCTGCGAGTGATCGATTTCGGCGAACAGTTCGGAATGCCGTATGTGATCACCGCGAGCCGCGGGGACCGGGGGCTCGCGGAAATTCTGCGAAGGGGGCCCCTGGCGGCTGAGGACGTCGCGCGATATGCCCTCGACCTGTGCCGGGCGCTTGAATACGCCCACGAGCGGGGGGTGGTCCATAAAAGCATACGTCCCGGCACTGTCTTTCTCCTCGATCCGGGTGAATCGAAGGGGGTGAATGCCGCCGGGGGAAAGGAACCCGGCGGTGCGGCGCTGCTTGACGGATTCGGCCTGTCGCACCTGATCGAGCTTGCCGGCCACTTCGGACCCGAGGAGCGCGCGGAACTCTTCGGCTACCTTGCGCCGGAGCAGACCGGGCTGTTCCGCCGCCGGGTGGATGAGCGCACCGACCTGTATCTTCTCGGCGTGCTGCTGTACCAGATGACGACCGGCCGCATGCCCATAACCGGCGACAGCGTGACGTCAATGGTTCATCGTCACCTGACGGTGGTCCCCGATCCCCCGTCGCGTCTCGTCAACCGCCAGCCCGTCATGCTTGACCGCATCATCATGCGCCTTCTTGAAAAAGAGCCCGATCGGCGCTACCAGGGAACGAAAGGCCTCAGGGCAGATCTTGAGCGGGTGTTCCGCGGGGATGCGGATTTTATACCCGGACTCGAGGATCATACGCTCAGGGTCGAGCTCTTCGGGCCGATGATCGGCAGGGAACGGGAAATCGACCGGCTGAAAAAACTTTTCGCTATCACCCGCGGCGGAAGATGCACCCTCTGCGTCGTTACCGGCCACATCGGATCGGGGAAAACCCGTCTTCTTGACGAGTTCAAGTATCATGTCTATGAAACCGGCGGCGCCGTCATCGAGGGCCGATGTGTTTCCCAGGAATCGGCGAAGCCGTACGGACCCCTCGCTGAGGCCCTGGGCGGCTACGTGCGCCGTTTCGCCGCCTATCCGGAGGAGAAGGCCGCGTCGATGCGCGATCGGGCGGTACGGGTATTCTCTGGCGTGGGAGGGCTTTTAACAAAACTGAGTCCCGCGATTGCGGCGATAATTGGCGAGCCGGGTCCGGTCGAGGCAATCAGGATCAATCATGAAACGGCCCGCTTCAACGTTATCGCGGCGCGGCTCCTGGGGTTCCTGGGTGACTCTGAACGGGGGCTGGTGGTCGTCATTGAAGAGGCGCACTGGTCGGATGACGAGACCCTGGCGATCCTCGCCGAGGCCGCGTCGACGCTGGGCGATCACCCGCTCATGATCGTGCTGACCGCCGGGATCGGATCGGAGCATGCGAACGGCATCGGAAGAATGCTGGAAAGCGGACCGGGCGACGGGACGACGCGGGAGCATATTTCACTCTCCGCCTTTGACGAGGGAACGCACGCCCTGTTCATTTCAAGGCTCCTGCGCGATGATGGTGACGACGTTCAAACACTGGCGCGGCACGTCTATTCCCTGAGCCGCGGAATACCGCTGATTGCCATCGGGCTTGTCGAACGCTGCATCGCGGCGGGGGCGGTGCGCTATGACGGCGGCCGCTGGATCGTGGACCGGGACCGCCTGGCCTCGATCGAGGATGCCACTGCGGACGAGACGGTGCTGCAGGGAAGGCTTGGGGATCTCGATGAGGCGTCGCGCTCCATTCTTTCCGTGGCAGCGGTCATGGGCCGGTCCTTCAGCCCCGACCTGGTGGCGGCGGTGTGCGGCATCGACATCGGCCGGGTCCTTGAAGCGGTCGATCATGCCGTGGAGCGGTATATCGTTGAAACGGATCGGCAGTCCCGGGGCTCCTACTCGTTCATGCACGATCGCATCAGGGACGTCCTGTCCGACACGCTCGGGGCGGAGCGTAAGCGGGAGCTTCACCGTATGACCGCGGAGGCCCTCGTCCGCATGCGCGCCCATGATACTGACGAGGGCCTCTTCGATATCGCGCACCATGCCATCGAAGCGGCCGAAAAGGAGATGGTCAGCCGATGGGCCCGCGAAGCCGGGAAGCGCGCGCGGGAGCGCTACGCCCTCGAGAGCGCAGTCCGGTACCTTCAGGAGGTGATCCGCAGTATCGACCGCCCCGTCGGGGAATCGCATCGGGAGCTATTCGTGAAATGCAACGTTGAGGTCGGCGAGCTGCAGATCATCACCGGCCGCATCGACGCGGGAATCGAAACACTGCAGGCGGTCCTGCCGATGATAACCGATACCGCTGACCGGGCGGCCGTATACCGGCACCTCGGCGATGCCTGCTATCGACACGGCGACTGGTTCGGATGCGAAGAGAATTCGGCCCGTGGCCTGGCATTGCTCGGGGAGGTTCTTCCGCGGTCCAGGGGCGCCGTTGCCGCTGGAATCGTGCGCGGGCTCTTCGGGCACGCGGCGCATGCCGCGTTACCCTTCGTCCTGGCGCGCCGGGTCGCGCGAACCGATGCCCGTCGGTATCGCGATATTCTCCGCTTCTATGAACCCCTCGCCATGACCTACGCCCTCAATGACAAGATCAAGCTCGTGCGACTGGTCCTGCGCGTGCTGAATATCGCCGAACGCCGCGTGGGACCGTCGGCGGAACTGGCGCTGGCCTACTACGGCTACGCGTCCATGTGCATGGCCATCCCCCTTTTCGGCCGATCGCTCCGGTACCACAAGCGGGGACTCGCGCTTAACGAATCACTCGGGCATGAGGGCGGCGTCGCGAAAAACTGCGAATTGCTGGGATACTTCCACGAATGGACGGGCGATTATACCGCCGCCGCGCTCTATTTCGGGAGGGCCCTGGATATCTATCGACGGCTGGGCGACGCCAAGGAATACGCCATGGTGCTCAACGGCCTTGTGCACTGCCGCTATTACTCCGGCGACTACCGGGGCGCCATCGAGATGAACCGGCGCTACCGGGGCAGCGCCGAGGAGGCCGACGACGCCTACGCGGTCACGGCCGCGGACATCTATTACTCCCAGGTCTACCGCGAACAGGGCGATCTCGTCGCGGCGGATCGCAATGCCGAAGCCGCGCGGGAGCTGAGCCGGGCGAGAAACATTCCCTTCAACTATTGCTCATCTCTCATCGAGCTCGGGATGAACGCCCTGGAGCGCGGAGAGCCGGAAGAGGCCATCGGGTATCTTGCCGAGGCGCGCGCGCTCAATGAACGGGGGAATTTCCTGAAGCAGTACGTCATCCTGTTGTACCCGGCCCTCGCGCAGGCCCGCCTCGACGAGTACCTGCAGCGGGAACACGAGCTTTCGGCGGATGAGCGCGCGCGTTGCCTGAAACACGCGCGGCACCTCGCCCGGTTCGCCGTGCGTAAAACGCGACGGTGGGTGACCCATCATGGCGGATCACTGCGCGTGCTGGCGCGGTGCCATGCGGTTATGGGCAATCGGTCGAGAGCCGTGTCGTACTTTGAACAGTGCATTGCCGCCTGCCGCCGAACCGGCCGGCCTTTCGAGATGGCGCGGGGGCTCTATGACTATGGCATATCGCTCGCCCAGGCCGGCGAGGACCGCGCGTCCCGGGAGCGTCTCGAAGAGGCGTACCGCATTTTTACCGATATCGGCGCGGTGCTTCATGCCGCGCGCACTGCCCTCATGCTGGGCATAAGGGAGGACGAGGGACGCGTGTCCGCGCTCAAGGAAGTGATGGGTCGTGAACGCGCCCAGGTGGCGGCCAGGATAGGTCGTGAAATCGCGGCATGCGCCACCGAGGAAACGCTCCTTGATCTCATAACGTCACGTTCCATCGAGATGACGGGAGCACAGGGCTGCTCCCTTTACCTCGGTGATCCGGGCGATGAGGCCTGTTCCCCCCATTTCGAGCGGGGGGCGCTGTCGGCCGGTTCAACGCGCTTTCGGATGACGGCGGCTTCGGCGTATTCCGGTGACTGCCCCCGGTGGGACAATGGCCCGGAGGGGGCCCCTGGAACGGCTGACGCGGTGAAAAGGGGCGATTCCATCACCGGTCCCGTTCTCTGCGTTCCCATGCGGGACGCCGGCGGGGTGGTGGGCGCCTGTTGCGTGGAAGGAGGTCCCGGCAGTCTTCCTTTTACTGCCGAGGATGCCGATTTTCTGATAGATATACTTGGAGTCGCGGCCATTCGCCTTCGGGCCGGATTCGGGGCGGTGGCGCGAAAGAGGGACCGGAAGGACGGGGCGGTCACTCCCGGAACCGAAGAGAAGCTGCAATCCGTCATTAGCTATATCGCCGGAAATTACCATGACGATCTTTCGCGGGAGGGACTTGCCGCAATGGCCGGCATGAGCCCCAACCATCTCGGCAAGTACTTCGCCATCTACACGGGTAAAAGGGTCGGGGACTATATCAACGAATTGCGGATACAGGACGCGGCGAAAAGGCTCATCGAGACGAATGAAAATATTATCGATATCGCCTATTCCGTTGGCTTTGAAAGCCTCAGAACGTTTAACCGCGCCTTCCTTAAAGTGTTTAACACTACTCCCACGGAATTTCGGGTAAAAAAGTAATTCAGTCAGGCCTCCCCAAATAGTGTTCAAATTATAAAAAATGTCCACTTATATGGACAAAATCAATTTAATTACTATTTGGCCAGACGATGACAATAAGCAATGCTATATTCAAACCATAAAAACCGTCCGGATGGTTTTTATGGAGCATGTAATAATAATGGGCCTGATTAAGGAGGTTGGTAATGAAAAAGGTTCTCATCCTTGCAATGGCTTTCTGCATGATGGCGTCTATTGCCGCGTCGGCCAAGACCTATGATCTTGTGCTGCTGCACGGCCTGACGAACAAACACCAGTGGAGCGACGCGTTTCTCGATAAAGTCGCTTCCATATGGGGTTCGGGGAACGTGTATGTCATCTACACCAACGATTCAACAAGGTACTGGACGCGGACCATCAACGGCAGGGTCATCCGTTTCTGCGGAGAAAATGACTACACCGCCGGCGACGACACGATCTACGACCAGGCGACCAAGATGAGGGCGAAAATTACCAAGCTCCAGTCCTCCTACGGGCTCAGCTCGAAATTCAACATAATCGCCCACAGCATGGGCGGCCTTGTCAGCCGCTGCTACATCAAGCGCTACCCCTACACCGTGGCCGGCCTGGTGACCCTGGGGACCCCGCATAAAGGATCCCCCCTGGCGAATGTCGCGGCCTGGCTGTCCTTCTTCATAGGCGCGGAAGCGGCCGCGAACCAGCTCAAGCCGAGCTACGTGAAAAATACCTTCAACCCGGCCTATCCCGTGGTGGGCGCGCCCCTCTACAGCGGCGGCAAGATCTACACCATCGGCGGGGACGGTGACGGCTGGGACTGCTGGGGATGGGGCGGCGAGCTCCAGCTCGGCTGGGACACCCTGATGACGATCTACTGGACCGACAGCGACGGGGCCGTCGCCCGCGGGGACGAGCAGATCAGCGGCGCGACCCACGTGGCCACCTTCTGGAGCTACGACCACATGGAGCTGGTCACCAAGTCCGACGTGGCCTCCAAGGCCGCCGCATACCTCAGGTAACCGGAAGAATTTCTTATTCAGATCCAGAGATGAACAACCCCCTGGCAACAGGGGGTTGTCATTAAGGTGATTTCTTTCACCTGCTCGACAGGATAAACGCGGAACGGTGTAGGCCCGACCTGTAATCGCACGCACCCTCACCGCCGGTTTTTATCTTGAAATAATCGATCCGATACCCAATAGTAGCCCGGATATGGTCGTTCCATGTCCCGTCGGCCGTTGCCGTATAGGGCGGAAATCCCCGGATAGCCTGGAGGCCCCATGAAAAAAACAGTGAAAATCGCCGCCGTCATACTTCTCCTCGTCGCCCTTCTGGCCGGCGTATTCCATAAAAAGATACGCCAGGTGTACGGCGCCATGACGCTTTTCGACGCCGGCGTAATCGACGAGAATTTCAGGAGCGCCGACGAAACCTTCCCCACGAAGGCGGTCCGCCGCGGCGGACCCCTGTTCGAGTTCAGGAGAAGGCCCGTGGCCCTGCCCGAAACATACGTGTTCCGGGGAAAAACGAAGAACCTCCGGGACTTCCTTGAACGCACGGGCACGACGGGAATGGTGGTGATACGGGACGGCACGATACTGTTCGAGGAGTATTACCGCGGCAACACGGAGAAGAGCCGGGTCATTTCCTGGTCCGTGGCGAAGTCCTTCATCTCCGCCCTGGTGGGCATCGCGGTCAGCGAGGGTCACATCAGGGACATCAACCAGCCGATCACGGACTACGTGCCGCGGCTCAAGGGCTCCGGGTATGACGGCGTGTCCATCAAGGACGTGATGAACATGTCCTCGGGCATACGCTTCAACGAGGACTACGGCGACTTCTCCTCCGACATACAGCGGATGGGACGCACCATCGCCTTCGGCACGTCCCTGGATGATTTCGTCGCCTCCCTGAAGAACGAGCGGAAGCCCGGCACCTACCGGCACTACGTGAGCGCCGATACCCAGGCCCTGGGGATGCTCCTCCGCGAAGCCACGAAGAAGTCGGTCACGGCGTACCTCGAGGAAAAGATCTGGAAAAAAATCGGCATGGAGTCCGACGCCTACTGGCTCGTGGACGGCGACGGCATGGAGATGGTCTTCGGCGGGCTCAACGCCGTCCTCCGGGACTACGCGCGTTTCGGCCTCCTCTACCTGGACAACGGCAGGTGGGGCGGCGAGGAGGTGGTCCCCGCCGCGTGGGTCAGGGCCTCGGTGACGCCCGACGCGCCGCACCTGATGCCGGGGGACGATCCGAAGACCCACGACTGGACCCTCGGCTACGGGTACCAGTGGTGGATCCCGGAGAACCCGGACGGCGACTTCCTCGCCATCGGGATCTACGGGCAGTTCATCTACATCTATCCGAAGTATCGCACGGTCATCGCCAAGAGCTCGGCCTACGTGGATTACAATAAAGACGGTGATGACATGGAGATCGAGACGATAGAGATGTTCCGCGCCATGGCGCGGAAGATGCGGTAGGCGCGTGAACGGGCCCGCCGTGGGCGCTCTCAATATGATTGATGCACTGCTCCATCCATGGGCAGTAGTATCATACGAGGGCTTTTCGCTCGATCGGCAAATATGGCGATGACACGTTCCAGCGACATGAATACGCGAAAAGGACCGCTGGGCTCCCTGCTGAGCACGGGGATAGATGACACGCTCTCGAGCCAGGCGATTAAAAAAATCCGCCTGGTGAACGGCTTTGCCCTCACCGGTTTCTGCGTATTCATCATCGGGGGGATGGTCGCGGCCGTGCGGGGCTGGCCCTTCCACTCCATGGATTTCCGGCTCTGGTTTGATTCCCTGTTCATGCTGCCGAATGAATGGAGCGCGGAAATCACGGCGAACAAGTTCAGGATAATAGCGCTGGTCGACGTGTTCTGGGGTTCGCTTCTCCTCGCCGTCATCTGCCTGAACAGGAGGCGGATGCATGCCGCGGCGGCGGTAACGCTGTGCGGCCTGGCCACCGTGATCGCGTTTTTCTACTACTACCTGGTGAAGCTGTTCTTCATCTACATCGTCTTTATTCCCGCCATCCTCCCGGTGATATTTTTCGACAGGAGGCGATACTACGTGGCCTTCGCGGTCCTAAACTACGTCGGCCTGGTTGTTTCCACGATCGTTATCTTCAATTATTACGGCATATACAGGCAGTACAACCTTTATCTCGTTCCGTTCCTTACCAACGTGACGGGCGTGTACGTTTCCCTTTTCATCATAATCAATTATTTTAAAATGGAGAACCTGCGGAACGAAAACGAGTTGGAACGACAGAACGCGATACTACAGATGCAGAGCGAGGAGATAGGCAGGCAGCATGACGAACAGCTGAAAATGAACGAAACCCTGCGGCGCTACAACGACAGGATCGCCCTGGAACTCTCGATGGCAAAGAAAATACAAAAGGAGCTGATCCCGTCGTCGAGTCCCGTTGCGTACATATCGTTCCTTTACGTGCCCATGGTGGAAGTGGGCGGTGATTTCATCGCCTTCAATGAATTTCGTGATGATGACAGGATCGGCGTGTTCATCAGCGACGTTTCGGGCCACGGCGTTCCGGCCGCGCTGGTCACCGCCATGATCAAAACGGCCATTCTCCAGTCGGGGGCGCGGCGCGAGGACCCGGCGCGGCTCCTCGGGTATCTGAATGCCATGCTCATGGGCCAGGCGGGCGGCAACTTCGTCACGGCCTTCTACGGCGTGTATTCCCCGGTTACGAGGGAAATGGTGTACGCCAACGCGGGCCATACCCGCCCCCTGGTGGTGCATGGCGGCGCGGTGGAACCACTCGGGGAGGGCGGCCTCCCCCTGGGCATCGCCGATAATGACGAGCTCGCCAGGGAGCACAGGATGTACGGGAACCATGCCGCCGTGCTGCCGCGGGACTCCAGGATTTTACTTTTCACGGACGGGCTGACCGAAGCGGTGCATGATGACAACAGGAACCTGCAGTTCGAGGAAACCCTGCACCGGCTCCTGCCCCGCCTTGCCGGGCTTCCAGGCACTGACATTATCCGCTCGGTCTTCGAGGAGCTGAAGCGCTTCAGGGGGAGCGACCGGTTCGATGACGACATCTGCATGATCTGCATCGAGGTGTGATTCCATCCGGCCGCCGGTTTTTGTCTTGCAATCGGCGTTCGGCAGCTTAGTATCTGTCCGGCCGAGCGCTCTGCCGCATGCGGCGCCGGCGTGAGCGGCGCGGCGCATCGACAGGCATACCTGGAGGGACCATGCGGAGAGTATTCGCGTTATTATCGACTGTTGCGATGTTCGTTTTACTCATGGCGTGCGGGGCGTCCCCCGCCGCCACGCCGGGGAAGCTGTACGTAATCGGGACCGGGGCCGGTGACAGGGACCTCCTTACCCTCCGCGCCCTTTCGGTCATAGGGAAATGCGACGCCTTCATCGGCGGCGAGCATATCGTCACAAAGCTGGCCGGCGATATCGGCTCCCGCCCCGTCCTCTTCGATCCCTTCCTCCAGGTGCCGCGCTTTTACCGCAAGATGTTTCCCTCAGTTTCGGAGGGTGAAAGCGCGAGGGCCGCGGATGCGTTGTATAAAAAGAACATGGCCCTCCTGGAAAGGTATTTGAACGAGGGGAAATCCGTGGGGCTCCTTGAGCCCGGGGACCCGACCCTGTACGGGGGGTGGCGGAACTGGGTTTTTCCCCACGTGAAGAAGGACCATGTCGAGGTCGTACCCGGGATCAGCGCCTTCAGCGCCGCCAGCGCGCTGTTCCGCGACGGGTCCGTGACCGATGGTTCAGTCGTGCTGACGGAACCGGAAGCCCTGGTGAAAAACAGCCTCATGGTGAAGGGCGCCGCGGAGAACGGCGACACCCTGGTGGTATTCATGGCCCTGGACAGGATCGGGAAGGTGGCCGCGGCGCTGAAGCGGTCGTTCCCGGGAAACACGCCTGCGCATATCGTGTACGACGCCGGCGTGGAGGGGAAAGAGAAGATGGTCTCCACCGACCTCGACGGCCTCGAGGGAGCGGTAAAATCGAACCGCGCGTCGAACCTTGGCCTCGTGTTCATCGGCCGCCATTTGCGATGAGCGGTACGGTCATCGGCCCATGATCCTCCGACCACGTCAGGAAAGTGTGAGCCCGGCATGTCGCGATTCGTGAAAGCGGTCTTTTTTTATTTGTCATTCTCCTTGTCCTGCAGAACGCGTTGTTTTTCATACTGCTGATCCGGCACTCAGACGTGCTCCCCTTTCGGCTCCTCGTCTTTCTCGGCATCAGCCTGCTCATCGTGATGTCCGTGGTGGGACTGCCGCGATACGGCGCCTGGCCGTGACGGGTGTCGTGAGGAAAAAATACCAGACGGTCCCCGTATTTGGCTTTTCCCCCGGGGCCGGATGTTCGATAGTATAAGAAAAATTTCGCGTGCCACTGGAAACAGAATGGAACTCTTCAAAAGCCTTGTCGAAAAAACTCTGGATGATGCGGGCATCGCCCTCAATGGCGGCAGGCCCCATGACATCGCCGTCGCGAATGACGGCTTCTACCGAAGGGTGGCGCTGTACGGCTCCCTGGGACTGGGTGAATCCTACATGGACGGATGGTGGGACTGCGAACACCTTGATGAGATGGTGTGCCGTCTCTTTGCCTCCGGGGCGCTGAAAGGCCATTTCACCGACGCCATCAGCGCGCTGCAGGCGAAATTCTTCAACCGGCAGAACAGGAAGGCGTCCCGGGCCGTGGCCGAGCTCCATTACAACCTCGACACCGAGTTGTACCGCAACATGCTGGGTAAAACGATGGCCTACACCTGCGCCTACTGGAAGGAGGGCGCGAACCTCGACGATGCCCAGCTGGACAAGTATGAGCTGATCTGCAGGAAAATCGACCTCAGGGAGAGCGACCACGTTCTTGACCTGGGGTGCGGCTTCGGCGGCCTGGCGAAGCACATGGCGGAGCGCTACGGCTGCAGGGTGACGGGGGTGAACATTTCCCGGCAGCAGGTCGATTTCGCCCGGGAATTCTGCCGGGGCCTTCCCGTGGATTTTCACCTGTGCGATTATCGCGACACCGCCGCCTACAACCCCGGGGGGCGTCAATTCGACAGGATCGTCTCAATCGGGCTGTGTGAGCACGTGGGCCCGAAGAATTACCGGGAATGGATGCGGATAGTCCATGACCAGCTGAAGGACCGGGGACTCTTTCTGCTCCACACCATCGGCATCAACACCACCAAGCAGCACTGCGATCCCTGGTACGACAGGTACATCTTCCCGAACGGCACCCTGCCGTCCATAGGGCAGCTGGGGAAGGCCTTTGAGGGGCTTTTCGTCATGGAGGACTGGCAGAACTTCGGGTTCGATTACCATGTGACGCTCCACGAGTGGTGGAAGAACTTCGATGCTTACTGGAAGAACGCAATCGAGGCCCCCCCGGGGGCCGCAACGGCGGACCGGCTCCGCTTCTACCGGATGTGGAAGTTCTACCTTCTCGCAGGAAGGGGGACCTTCAGGGCACGGCACATCCAGCTCTGGCAGATCGTGCTTTCCAGGGGAAGCGTCCCCATGACCTATTATCCGGCAAGGTAGGTCCGCCTACCTGCCCCCGCCGGGACGGAATTTCCGGAAGAACCGGAAGATACTCTCCAGGAACGGCCACATGTAGCATATCATCCCGACGGAGCTGATCGCCGGCAGGTACACCGCCAGG
This sequence comes from Spirochaetota bacterium, assembly GCA_040768125.1. Taxonomy (GTDB): domain Bacteria; phylum Spirochaetota; class UBA4802; order UBA4802; family UBA5550; genus RBG-16-49-21. The sequence goes on from JAXGNG010000003.1 coordinate 131,274, forward strand.
ATGGGGTAGCATCCCTCCTTCTCGTAGAGTCCCGTGGCGATGAGCAGGATGAAATAGAGAGCGTAAAAATACGCGGGGATTGCCAGGAGCAGGCCGGCCTTCCAGTCGAACGCGTTGTCCTTCCTGAAGTCCCAGGCGTACGCGAACACGAAGAATATCGATATCCCGAAGACGAGGACCATGGCGATGGTCTGTCCCACGGTGCAGTACAGGGCGGCATGGAAGAAGCCGAAGACGATGAGAAGCACCGCGAACAGGGCGGGTATGATGGCAAGGAGCGGCACGAGCATGTCGCGGAGGATTTTCTTTCCCTCCGTGGCGGGGTTGAACCATTTGAAGCCCATCTGCACCATGAATGAATACGAAAACACGAGAATGTACCAGGCCAGGAAATTGGAATAGGGGCTGTTGAAGAAAACGTTCGTCGCGGGATTGTCCTTCCATACCCACCAGCCGAAATTGACGGCAACCGGCTCCATGGCCCAGTCGATGTTCGCCACCAGCAACGCGCTGAGTACCGGCCTCAGGTAGAAGGGCGCGTTCAGCAGCCGGGCCGTTTTGATCGCGATGAAAAAGAGTACGGCCCAGCCGAGCATGATCCAGAGCGGCTCGTTTCCGGGCAGCATCACCAGGAATTCGCCGTTCGTATACTGGTTTATCATCATGCAGGCGGAGAGGGATTCGCACGGCTTCACGGGCGCCATGAGCTCGCAGAAGTGGGTAAAGGAATAATCCCCGATGTAGCTGAATATGATGATCGCCAGGAGCGTGAAATACTCCGCCCTCCTGTTTGCCCTGTCCTGGTAGACGAGGACCAGGACGACAATGAAAAAAACATAGATGCTAATTTCGATGATGGTGAAGGTGAGCGGTATGGGCATGTCACTGCTCCTGGGGATTGAATTGATTACGATGATTCCGCATCATTGCCTCCGGGGCACCGGCCCCGGTACCTGGGCATCGTCACGGACCCCGCGGCGTCACTCCGTCACGTCACAAACCACGAAGGTGATGTCGTCGTCGAATGAATCGGATTGCCTGAATGACCTGAGGGAATCCATCAGGAGGTCGGAAAATTCCTTCGGCTTCTTGGCGGCATTCTCCCTGATGAAGTCCCTCAGCTTCTCCTCTCCGAAAAAAATGCGGTCGCCGATGCGGCATTCCGTTATGCCGTCCGTATAAAAGATCACCCGGTCCCCCTTCTCGAGGCGGAATTCCTTCTCCTCCAGCTCAAGGTCCTTCAGCCAGCCCAGGGGGTTCCCGGCGGAATGGAGTTCGAAGAATTCGCCGCTGCGTCTCCTGTAGACGATGGGTGGACAATGGCCCGCGTTGGTGAACCGCATCACGTTGTTCCCCGTGTCTATGGAACAGAAGAACGTCGTCACGAAGCCGCTGTCCACGACGGACCGGGTGATGACCTCGTTGAGCATGGTCTGCACCCTGACGGGCGAGGACCTGTCATGGATATTGTCCAGGGTCAGCTTCGTCAGCGTCGCGAGAAAGGCCCCGGGCAGCCCGTGCCCCGACACGTCGGCTATGAAAATGTCCAGAATTCCATCACGCAGACGGTAATCGTAAAAATCGCCGCCCACCTTGTCCATGGGTATGTAGAAGGAATAGAGCTCGTATCCCGGGATGAGGGGCATGCTTTCGGGAAGGAGCTTCTGCTGGAGCTTGCGGGCCACCTCGAGGTCCCGCTCCATCTCGAGATTCCTGGTGCGGATCAGCTTCTGGTATTCGTGGTTTTTCAGAAGGGTCCGTATCCTGGCCAGGAGCTCCTTCGAATTGAAGGGCTTGGTCAGGTAGTCGTCCGCCCCGTGCTCCAGTCCCTCGATCTTGTAGGCCATGTCGGCCTTGGCGGTCAGGAGGATCACCGGAATAAAATCCAGTTCCCCGTCTCCCTTGATTTCCCTGGTCATGTCATAGCCGTTCATGATCGGCATCATCACGTCGGAGAGCACGAGATCGGGCCTGAGATCGCGGGTCGCGCGGAGTCCCTCCTCGCCGTTGAAGGCGACGTGTATCTCGTAATCCCCTTCGAGGAGCATGATAAGGAAGTCCCTCATGTCCGGGTTGTCCTCAACGATGAGGATCTTCTTCCGCGATTCGTCGCCGGGGACGTCCTCGCCGTCCTTCCCGGCACGGCCGGCGGGCCTGAACGGGGGAATGGGGCGCTCCAAACGCGAAATGAATCCCGCCATGACCGACGCGTGATCGGATACCGATTCCTCGATCTGGCTGTCCGTGACGAACGTTACGTCGCTCCTTCCTTCCAGGTGTTCCTTCCCCGTGGGAAGGAACACGGTAAAGACCGACCCGTGGTCGTCGGGGTGGTCGCCGATATGCCTGCTGGTGACGGCTATGGAGCCCCCGTGCATCTCGACGAATTCCTTCGCCAGGGCCAGGCCGATTCCCGTGCCTTCGTACGACCGGGTCGAGGTCATGTCGGCCTGGCTGAACCGGTCGAATATCCGGTCTATCTTGTCCGGGGGTATGCCGACGCCCGAATCGCTGATCTCGATGCGGCACAGGTCATCCGAGGCGCGGAGGCGCACCGTGATGGCACCTCCCGTGTCGGTGAACTTCAGGGCGTTGGAAAAAAGATTCAGGATGATCCTGTCGAATTTTTCCAGGTCGAGGAAAAGGCTGATGTCCTCCCGGTCCGTGAAAAATTCGAGGGACACGCGTTTCGATTCCGCGGAAGAGAGCACCGAATCCACGAACACCCTGAGTATCCTTGCCACGTTCAATTCCTTGACGTTCAGGACCATCTGCCCCGCCTCGATTTTTGAAAAATCAAGGAGGTTGTTTATCAGCTTCAGGAGGCGTATGGCGTTCCGGTGTATGTTGAGGAGGAACGCGTCGTCCACCGGCATGTTCCTGTCCCCCTGGAGCGCCGATTCAACGGGGGACAGTATCAGCGTAAGGGGGGTGCGTATTTCGTGGGAAATATTCGCGAAGAAATTCGACTTGATCCTGTCCATTTCCAGGAGCTTGTCGTTGGCCTCCGTCAGCTCCCGGGTGCGGTCCCGGACCCGGATCTCCAGGTCCCGGTTGAGCTCCCGGAGGGAGGCGCTCATCGTGTTGATCTTGTCCGTGAGGCCGATCGCCAGGAGAATGGCCTGCCACGCCGCCCCGATGAGGAAAAGCCAGTTCGTGATGAAGGTGTCGGGGAGTATGCCGAAGGACTTGAGCACGATGAGCGGCACTCCCGCCAGGTATACCGCCCAGCTGAAAGTGTAAAAATAGGCCACCCGCATTCCCCGTATCATGAGCATGATCGAGCTGATCAGCGGCAGCACGTAAAACAGGCACATGACAAGGGCGATCCGGATCATCCAGGAATAGGGGGCCACGAGCGACGCGACCAGGCCGATCATGTTGATGACGGCGATGACCAGCAGGACCCTGTCCATCGTCGGCTTCGTCTCCGACAGTTTCAAAAACGACCGTGAAAAGAGGAGAATGGAGAAACTGGTGGAGAATATCCCCACGAGGACGCTCCTGTTGGTCCACCAGAGTGATTCGGGCCACAGGTGCTGGAAGGAAAGGCCGTAGAAGGAAAGAACAAAGAGCATCCCCGAGGCGACGGACATCATGTAGTAGAGGCTGTTGCGGTCCCGCGTGAAAAAAAAGAGAAAGAGATTGTATATGATCAGCGTGAGGAGGATCCCGTTGAGGATCCAGAAGACCGGCAGTTCGTTGCCCAGGCTGGCGATGAAGTTTTCCGGCGACCATGCCCTGAGGGGCATGTTCATGGAGCTGTCGGTTTTGAAGCGGATGTAGTAGGTCCTGATTCCCCCGGGCTTTTCATGAAGGGAAAAGACGAAATTCCGGTGCCTGACGTCCCTCCTGTCGAAGGGGTAGCGGGTGCCCTGGCGCTTCACGGAAAACGCGCCGTCGGGTCCCTGGACATAGAGATCGATGGCGTTTATCAGGGGATAGGATACTTCGAGATACCAGTTCAGCGCCGCGGGGCGGGGATTCCTCACGGTAAACCTGACCCAGTAGGCCGAAGCCGTGTAGCCGAACCCGGGGATTTTATCCGCAGCCGGTTTCCACCTCAGCGGGCCCGTATCGCCCTTCGCGATATCCTCCATGGCCAGGCCGCATTCCCTGTCTTCGGCTATTTCGGAATGCAATCCCAGGTATTCGCCGTCCAGCAGGGCGTCATCGAGCACCACGGGCGTCACCGCTGACGCGATGCCCATGGAGCCGAGGATTACCACGGCCGCTGCTGTTATTGAAAAAAATAATTTCATATAAATTGTTCGCCGCGGCCATGATCGTGACGCCGCGCGGCAGGGAATGGATATAACCCGGATTCCCGCGCCGGCCGGGGCGTATACACGACGGCGGATTGACCGTAGACCAAATAACAGGGTATGGTGACTGTTATCTACTGTAAATAGTGACGCACCGGCAGACAGGGAAGTCAAGTTAAAAAGAACATGCTCGCGATTTTCTGTGCCTTCGCGCCAGGAAGGCGGCGCCTGGTCGGGGATGGGCCGGCCTGCTGCCGGGCCCTGCGTCACTCGGAGCGGTGAAAGTTCCCGGTCAGCTCAAGAATAACATCGCGTTACTCCACGGCCGCGGCCGTACGGGACAGGAAACGGAGACTCCTTCGCACGATACCTGCAAGGGGATCATGGAACAATTGGGAAATTGCTTGCTTTTTACTAATGGGTGTTATATTGTGATTGAAAATACACACATTAATTGGGGAGGTCTTGGAACCATGAAGAAGCTACTGGTTTGCTCAGGCGTACTGCTGGCTCTTTTCTGCGCGCGGACTTCGCCGGTCCACGCCTTCGGTCTCGGGCTCTTCGGCACTTTCGACGGCGGAAAAATTATATGGGACGGGAAGGGCGCGAATTTCATGAATTACGGCGGCGGTTTCGTGATGGACACGAACCTCGCGAGCGACCGGCTCTTCAACTACCGGCTGGAGCTTTCGTTCAGCAACCTGCGCACCCCCTACGACGCGGAGGAGGTTAACATCGTTTCAACCCTCCTCATGACGGATTTAACGGGCTATCCGTATATCGTGAGGACCCCCGTCACGAAATACGAGAATTCCTTACTCATGACGACGGTCCATTATTTCGGCTTCGGCGTCGTCAGGACAAAGACCGTCCGTTTCTGGCTCGGGCCGCAGATCACCTTCGGCGGAATGCTGACGAACCTGACGGGGTTGTACGCCGGGCTGGGCTTCGCCATGGGCCTGAACATCAATATCGGCGACGTCTTCACACTTTCCTTCACGGGCTCGGGTAGGTTCCTCGGCGCCGGCAGGTTCTACACCTACAACGGGGTCACCTACGTGTCCGGCGGCTACGGGGGGGACGGTATGGCAACCGTTGCCTTTATTTTCCGGATTCCCGGGGACAGGTACGCGGCGAAATAACCGGCGCCTTCATCGATGTGAAGCGCAGCGCCGACGGCGCCGCGGCTTACCCGCGGCGCCTTTTTTATTTCATCACGACGGTTATGCGCGCCTCCGGCAGGACCGGGTATCCTGGTTCATGTATCCGCGCAGGCTCCCATCAACTCGGGATTCCATCACATGCCGGGGTATCGCAGTCATGGCGGGGAATGACCTCGGTGTCCAGGCCCGCGGCATGACGAGTCCGGTGATGGTGTAAACATTGTTCAGAAAAATATTCCAGGGTTATACCCGCGCTGAATCTAATTTAATTTGATCGCAGTGGGAGTTTTGTGTATTTTAAAAAAAGGGAACCTGTAAAAATCAGATCTGACGCAAGGAGGAATGTGAATGTTATCGAAAAAAACCACGAACGCGGGAACACCATCCAGGGCACCTGCAGCGAGAAGTAAAAAAAAGAAAAATGAAGCCACATTCGAGGTATCGCGATTCCAGGACACAATCAGGGAGCAGGCGTATTACAATTACCTGAAGAGGACGAATGCCGGTATGCCCGGGGACGAGGTCACCGACTGGCTGGAAGCGGAAAAAATCCTCTCCGCGAAAGGGACCGCCCACTGAGCCGATGAAGCTGATTTTCCGTTAGTCCCATGGTTCCATGACCTGGCCTCTTTACCCGGGATTCACTGACCCGGCATACCTGGCAACCTGTCTTTCCCGGTAAATATCCCTGTCCGGGACAATTTTATATGATATCTCCGGCAGTTTTTACTTGCCACGCTCCTTCCGCTGTGAAACTATGAGTGCTGATAGAATCCATCATGTACCATGGACCGTTGCCCCGCGCGACGGGAGCCCCGGGGCGCGATGAAGGACGAGTCCCTGGAGGATTCCCTGCGGGTCATGGACATCGCGGGCCTACTCCTCCATGTGGCCGGGAAGTGAGACGCGGATATTTTCCTTGATATATGGCATACCCGCCGCTATGCTGTCCGGCTGTTGAAGGATGCATCAGGAAAAACCGAATGGAGGCGAGCCGATGCGAACCATGATACACGCCGCGTGCTTCCTGGCCATGGCGCTGTCGCTGCATGGCTGCGCATCGCCCAGTGACGTGACCATCAGGATTGCCGACGCGCCCGTGGAGGTACGGCAGGGCCAGAGATTCAGTTTTACCTGCACGGTAACGAATACCGCCGAGAAGGACCAGGAGCTGGTCAGCCTGGACGTGGCGGACGAATATCTCGCCGGTATAGTTGTCGTCAGCACGGACCCCGCCTTCAGGGAGGCCACGCATATCCCCCTGGACAACACGATGAGCTACAGCTACAACATTCCGCTGGCCAAGGGGAAACCGGTGAGCGTCCAGTTCAATTGCTACGCGGCCAGGCCCGGCGATTTCAGCGGCGAGGTCGACTTCTGCATCAACAATGACTCCTCCTTTCTTACCTATCCCATACGGACCATCGTGAAGTAGGGGAGGGCGGAGACGGCCATGTTCATTGACAGCATGAAACGACTATTCATTCCGCTTGCCCTCGCCGCCGCGCTTCTCTCATGCGGCGGCGCCTCCTTCACGCCGGTGAAGGGGTTCGACGACGACACCAATCAGGCCCTTAAGGAATTCTTCCTTTCCACGGCGGAGGAGCCGGGGCGGAAGGTCGCGGTCTTCGACGGCGACGGCACGGTCTTCGGCCAGGTCCCCCACTACCTCGCCGACGAGTGCCTCTACCGGGTCGCCCTGGAGGACCCGAAGAAAAAGCCGGAGGTGATCGCGCGCATGGTGCGCCTCTCCAACGTGTCGCTTCCCTACGTCCAGGACCGGGTACGGTTCTTCGAGGGTGACACGGCGGAGTCCCTCCGGGAGCTCGGGGACCGCTGCTACCGGGAGCACTACGCCGGCAAGATCTATCCCCCCATGAGGGACCTGGTCCGTCTCCTGGGAAGGAACGGCTTCGAAGTCTGGGTCGTCACGGCGAGCCCGGAGCTGATGTACCAGCGCTTCCTCTCCCGGGAGCTCGGCATTCCCCCGGTGCGGATCGTCGGCGTGAAGTCGGTGATCCGCGGGGGTCTCATCACGGGGGAGATGGTGAAGCCGGTGCCCCAGGACCACGGCAAGAAGGAGGCCATCGAGACCTTCGTCCAGGAGCGGCCTCTCTTCGTCGCGGGGAACAGCCGCGGGGACCGGGAGATGATCGAGTACAGCCGGGGCCTCAGGATGATCGTCAACCCAGACGAGTTCGTCGCCCCGGACCAGGAGGAAAGCATCGCCGACTTCGCGCGCCGGAGCGGCTGGCTCATCGTGCGCGTCCCCGACGTCCGGGCGCCGGGGTTCCCCTCCGTGTCGTCGAAGCGCTTCGGCATCCGGGAGAACAGGGAGAGGAGGTAGGGGGACGGCGGCCTGTCAGGGGCCGCCCCTCCCGTACCCCGCCCTGATCGCCTCCTCTTCGGAGGCGAAGAAGATCCGCTCTTCCAGTGGAATGGACGCCTCTCCCCCCGGGGGGAGGTAGCGCCGCGTCCGCGCCGAGGCGACCCACCAGTAGGGGCTCCGGCCGCTGATCCTGCGGCGCCAGAGGTAGGGGATCTCCGGCGCTCCGCCCGCGGGGCTGAAGATTCCCCGCTTTTCCGCAAGGGCGGCGGCCTGAGCCTGGCGGAACGCGTCGATCATTCCCATGGCGGGGTAGACCAGGTAGGTGACGGCCCACCCGGACCTCACCATCTCGAGGTTGATGTTCCGTCCCCGGTAGATAACAATCGCCAGGGTCCTCCCGTACCGGTCCAGGGGGGAGGGCGGGGTGCGCAGGGTCACCCGGGCCCCCCGGGGCAGGAGCCTCCCCAGGCGGCGCTTCGCGAGGCGCCCCCAGGGATACTGGCGCGCCCCCAGGTAATAGGTCTCAGGCGCGTCGATGTTGATGAGCCTGATTTTTTTCACCTTCCCGTCGTCAAGGGCGACATGGATCGTATCGCCGTCCACGATGCGTGTAACCCTCCCCTCGAACTCCCCGGCGGTTCCGGGAAACGCCATGAGAAGGAGTATCAGCGCGGGAAGCGGCCGTTTTAGAAGGGAGCGCATGGATGGGACCGATGGTGAACGCATGATGCTCATAGTGCCACGCGGTGGCAGGGGGTAACGCGATTTTTCTGTGGAGCTGAGGGGAGTCGAACCCCTGGCCTCTAGAGTGCGATTCTAGCGCTCTCCCAACTGAGCTACAGCCCCGGGACCCGCGTTTTCCGCGGGCAGGGCAAATCTACGCAAGGTCCCGGAATCTGTCAAGATTATTGCATGATTTTCCCGTGATGCGGGCGCTATCCTTGACTTCCCCATTGTCCCGTGCTACCCTGAATACAGGACCCTTGCGGGGCCGCGCCGCGGCGCGGTCAATGGTCGGGTCCATGGAGGCGGGCATGGATACTTTCAGGGAAAAATCGTTCTGGATGACCACCCGTGATTACGCTCCCGGCGAACCCCTGGGGGGTTCCCTCGACGTGGACGTTGCCGTGGTGGGGGGAGGGTACACGGGGCTTTCCACTGCCTATTTTTTGAAAAAGGACGAGCCGGGGAAGCGGATCGCCCTCCTGGAGGCGGAGGTGATCGGCTACGGCGCGAGCGGCCGCAACGGCGGTTTCAGCATGACCAAGTTCGGCCTCATCCATTCCATCACGGCCCTCCGATTCGGCAACAGGAAGACCGTCGAGGCCCACGAGTACAACTGCCGCGCCGTGGACCTGCTCCGGGAGCTCGTCACCGGGCTGAAGCTCGACTGCGACTATGAGCACACCGGCTTCCTCATGGTGGCCACGTGCAAAAAGCAGCAGGAGCGTATGGAGCGGGAATACGAGTTCGTCACCCGGGACCTCGGCATCGGCGAGATCGAATGGATCGGCGCCGACGCCCTGGCGTCCCGCGTGCGGAGCCCCCTCTACATGGGGGGCGCCTGGTGGGAGCCCCGGACGGGGATCCTGAACCCCGCGAAGCTCGCCTGGAGCTGGAGGGACGTCATCGCCTCCATGGGCGTCGAGGTGTACGAGGGGACGCCGGTGACGAAAATCTCCCGGAAGGGCCGTCGCTACCGCCTGGCGACGCCGGGCGGCGAGGTCACGGCGGACAAGGTGGTCCTGGCCACGAACGCCTGGTCCCACCACTTCACCCAGACCAGGCGGAAGCAGGTTCCGGTCTGGACCTACATCGTCCTGACGGAGCCCCTCACCGAGGAGCATTTCCGCGGCATCGGCTGGAAGGGCCGCGAGGGGATCGAGGACTTCCGCGACCTGGTCCACTACTACCGCCTCACTGCGGACAACCGGATCGCCCTGGGTGGGCGCGACGTGGGACTCCTCTACGGCAGCGCCATGCCCCCGGAGAAGGACTGCGACGAGGGCACCTTCGATGCCCTGAAAAGCGACCTCATCGAGATGTTTCCTCCCCTTAAGGGCATCGCCTTCACCCACCAGTGGGGAGGACCCGTGTCCGTGCCCCTTGACCTGGCGCCGGCCATGGGGTATGCCGCGGGGAGGGACGTGGTCTATTCCCTGGGATGCTGCGGCCACGCCGTGTCCATGACGCACCTGAACGGCCGCACCCTGGCCGACCTGGTCCTCGAGAAAAAGAGCGACCTGACCGGGACCTTCTTCGTCAATCGCCGCACGATCCCCTGGCCGCCGGAGCCGCTCCGATCGATCACGGCCCGGGCCATCAGGGGAGTCATGCGATGGGAGGACCGCCGCTACGACAGGTTCACGGCGCCCTTCGCGTGATATAGGTGCACGCGGTTGTCGGGGCCACGGATTTTTCCGGCGACGGCGTCGCGCCGCAGCCCCCGGCGGGGGAGCGAAGGGGCTTCCGGATGACCCCGCGGAAAAATAATATTTGACACGGCGGGACCCGCGTACTCATTTTACTGCACAGTATACTTAATAAAAGAGAACGAGCCATGAAAGAACGAACCGCGAAAAACGTCCATGACGCCTTCGTCGGCGAGGCGAAGGCCTACCAGCGGCTCCTCGAGTACGCGAAGAAGGCCGACGAGGAGGAATTCCACCAGGTGGCCCACCTCTTCCGGGCCGTCGCCGCCTCGGAGGGGGTCCACTCCCGCCGCCACTTCAGGCTCCTGGAATCGATCAAGGACACCCAGACCAACATGGAGCAGGCCTTCCACCAGGAGAACGCCGTCAACGGCGTCTACTACCCGAAGATGCTCCAGGACGCCGAGGATGACGGCGAGAAGGCCGCGGCCCTGGTATTCTCCCAGGCCCGGGACGTGGAGGGGGTCCACAGCCGGCTCTACCGTAAGGCCCTGGATCACCTGGCGGAGGAGAAGTTCGTGGAGTACCACGTCTGCGAGGTCTGCGGCTATCTCCACGAGGGGGAACCCCCGGAGAAATGCCCGGTCTGCAACGCGCCGAAGGATAAATTTTTCAAAGTCGATTGACCGCGGTTCATCGTGTCGTGAGCCGGACATCATGGAAGGATGAAACGAAATGAATTCAAAGGAACAGTTCAGGGCGATAAAGGACTTCATCGAGCACAACTACCGCCACTTCAACGCCGCCGTGGTCAAGGACGCCTCCCGGGCCTACGCGGAGCATATCCGCGGGGGCGGGAAGATGTTCCTGGCCATGGCCGGGGCCATGAGCACCGCGGAGATCGGGCTCACCCTGGCGGAGATGATCCGCCGCGACATGATCCACGGGATATCCTGCACCGGGGCGAACCTGGAGGAGGACATCTTCAACCTCGTGGCCCACGACTACTACGTGCGGGTGCCGGAGTACCGCTACCTGACGAAGGAAGACGAGGAGAATCTCTTCAAGAAGCACCTGAACCGGGTCACGGACACCTGCATTCCCGAGGAGGAGGCCATGCGCCGCCTTGAGCGGGCCGTCATCAAGTACTGGAAGAAGGCCGACGGCGAGGGGAAGCGCTTCTTTCCCCACGAGTTCCTCTACGAGGCGATCAAAAACGGCGACCTCAAGGAATACTACCAGATCGACCCGAAGGACTCCTGGGTGGTCGCGGCCTGCGAGAAGAACATCCCCATCTTTATCGGCGGGTGGGAGGATTCCACCCTGGGGAACGTCGCCGTGGCCGAGGCCAGGAGGAAGGGGATATCCTCGGTCTCGGTCATCAGGTCGGGTCTCGAGGCCATGGACAGCCTGATCGACTGGTATCTCGAAACATCGAAAAAGTCCTCGGTGGGGTTCTTCCAGATCGGCGGCGGCATCGCCGGCGACTTCTCCATCTGCGTGGTGCCCCTGATCCAGCAGGACCTCCTGGAGGAGTGCCCCCTCTGGGGCTACTTCTGCCAGATTTCCGACAGCACCACCTCCTACGGATCCTACAGCGGCGCCGTGCCGAACGAGAAGATCACCTGGGGAAAGCTCGCGAAGGAGACGCCGAGCTTCGTCATCGAGAGCGACGCGACGATCGTCGCGCCCCTTATCTTCGCCTACCTCCTGGCGGAATGACCGGCTACGCGGGCCTGCTGACCTGAGAAGGGAGAGGAAACGATGCTGCTGGTCAAGACCAGGGTCAGGGACGCCTACCGGGGGGACGTGCATATCGGCCTGGGGCTCTTCGCCGACCAGTTCATCCCGAAGGGAACGGTAATCTGGAGATTCAACCCCGTCATCGACAAGGTGATCCCCGTCGGTGAACTTGAGGGCCTCACGGAGATCGAGCGCCAGTTCATCGACACCTACACCTACCGCGAGGGCGACACCCTGGTCCTCTGCTCCGACGACGCGAAGTACGTGAATCATTCGCGCACGCCGAACACGGACAACTACGAGAACGAGATGGGAAGCGTCACCGTGGCACGCGTCGACATCAACATCGGCGAGGAGATCACCTCCGACTACCGAGACTTTGACGACGATTCACAGGGCGGCGAAGTCGACGCCTACCTCTAAGCTGACCCGCCGCGCCCCGGTGCCGGCTCATTCCCCGGCGCGGAGGATCCGGCCCTCCACCGAAGCCTCAACGGTCTTCCTTTTACGTATGGTATCCACGATGAGCTCGCGGAGGGGCAGGCCCGTCATGGTCGCGGGCTTGCCGACGAAGGCCCGGTGGCCGTCCCCCCCGGAATAGACGAAGTCGGTGACGGTGACCGAATAGGTCCGCTCCGGGTCGAGGGGGGCCTTCCCCACGACGACGTCCTCGACCTTCCTGCCGCGCACCCTGAACCTGACTCCCGAGACGTGGAGGAAGCCGCCGTCCTCGTCCTCCCGGCTGTCGCGCACCGACCGGGCCAGGGCCTCGAGTATGGCGGCCCCCGTGGCCTTCACCACGATGATCTCGTTCGGGTAGGGCATCACCTTGAAGACGTCCGCCATGGTGACGGGGCCGCGGTTGAGGCTGGCCCGGAGGGACCCGGCGTTCAGGAGGGCGACGTCCGCGCCGGTGTGCTCCCGCATGATGTCCGTGACGTAGTTGCCCAGGTTCGTCTCCTCGTAGCGGATACGGCCGCGCTCGCCGTCCATGAAGACCAGGGCCTCGCCCAGGACCTCCTTGAACGTGGCGTCAAGCCGCGAACTGTAGCCCCGGAGGATATTCTCCACTTTCGGGTCAGAGGGCAACGAGGGGGTGATGGGGATGTATCCCGATTGTATGATGGCGCCCTTTCGCGACTTACCCCCGGCGCTGACGTCGATGCGGCCCAGGTAGCGGCCCTTCTCGTAGGCCTGGAATACCGGCACTCCCCCGGGATTCCGCGCAGGGTTGATGAGGACCTGGTCGTGGCCGCCGATGATTGCCGTGAGCTCGGGGAGCCTCTCCGCGATCTTCGCGTCGGTACGGTAGCGGCTGTGGGAGAGGAGTATCACCGGGCCCTTATTGATTGCTTCATTGAAGTGGCGCCTTACGGTTTCCAGGGAGTCGATGACGTCGACCTTCTCCACGTTCGACGGGGCGGTCGAGGTGAGGAGTTCCGTGGTGGTGGCGCCGATGACGGTGAGGCGGCGTCCTCCTCCAAGGGAAAACCGGACCACGGGATCGTTCATGAGTTCCCGGGATTCCTTCCACACGACGTTCGAGCTGATAAAGGGGAACGCCGCGGCCTTTTTCAGGGCCAGGAAGTTCTCCAGGCCGAAGTCGAACTCGTGGTTACCCACGGTCATGGCGTCGACCCCCATGGCGTTGAATATCTCCACGTCGGGGGCGCCCTTGAAGACCGTGGACATCGGCGTGCCCTGGAGCATGTCCCCGGCGACAAGCAGGAACGTGGGTATCCCCTTCATCCTGTTTTCCTCCCTGATTGTTTTCACCAGGGCCGCGATATGGGCGATCCCCCCCGCCTCGACGGAGGTGCCGTCCTCCCTCGTGATTTTGAATGGCATCAGGTTGCCGTGGAGATCGTTGAAGAAGAGGACGGTGAACCTGTTCGCCCCGGCGGTGTCTTTTTTCGGGGCCGCGGCTTTTGATTGTCCTGCCGCGCCGGGATCAAAGGAAACCAGCAGGGCGATGGAGATGAGCAGGAGGCGGAGAAGGGCTTTCATAACGTGATACCTCGTGTTTAATAATCAGCATGGCGTGCGATTCATGAGACGCCACGGCCGCGGGAAACGCAAACAGAAAATAGGGCGCCCGGGCATCAAAATTCACTCCCGGCCATTAATTTCTTGACGGTAAACCAATTCCCGGTATAGAGTCATGGTTCTCGTCATTTATTTACATCAACCATTCGGAGCGCCGCCATGAAACGATACACAGTATGGCTTTTTGTTCTCCTTGTCGCCGCGGGTACGGTCCTGGGCTGTGCCAAAAAGCGGGAATACAGCGTCGCCTGGTCGCACTATACCGGGTGGGAGCCCTGGGACTACGCCGACAGTTCGGGCATTCTGAAAAAGTGGGCGGACAAGTACGGCATCGTCATCAAGCTCGTGCGGGTGAACGACTACGTGGAGTCGATCAACCTCTTCACGGCGAAAAAATACCAGGCCTGCGCCATGACGAACATGGACGCCCTCACCATCCCCGCGGCGGGGGGCATCGACTGCACCGCCTTGATCATCGGGGACTTCTCCAACGGCAATGACGGCATCGTGACGAAGAAGGAGAAAAAGGTTGCCGATCTCAAGGGGAAGCGGGTGATGCTGGTCCAGAATTCCGTGTCCCACTATCTCCTCTCCAGGGCACTGGGCATGAACAACATGGCCGAGAAGGAACTCACCATCGTGAACACCAGCGACGCGGACATCGGCTCCGTGTTCCTCTCGGAGAAGGAAGGCATCGCCGTGACCTGGAATCCCATTCTGATGCAGGTGCGCAAGACCGAGGGGGTCAACATGATCTTCGACTCCTCGAAGATACCCGGTGAGATCATCGACCTGCTGGTGATCCACTCCGACGCGCCGGATGACCTGAAAAAGGCACTGACGGGGGCGTGGTACGAGACCATGGCCGTGATGGCGGACCCGGGGACGAACGGCGAAGCCCTGGACCACATGGCGAAGAGCTCCGCGGCAACGGTTCCCGAGTTCAGGGAACAGCTGAAGACCACTGCGATGTTCTACCGGCCCGCCGAGGCGGTGACCTTCGGCGAGAGCGCGCAGCTGAAAAAGACCATGGAATACGTGCGGTCCTTTTCTTTCGATAACCAGCTCTTCGGGGAGAACGCGAAATCGAAGGATTTCGTGGGTATCCGCTTCCCCGACGGCACGGTCATGGGCGACGAATCGAACGTGAAGCTTCGCTTCGACGTGACGTACATGCACATGGCCGCCCAGGGCAGTCTCTAACGGGGCGAATGCCCGGTTCAAGAGCGTAATGGATTCAAAAGGGGAACAACAGAAGCCGGACAGCGACAGGCCCAGGACGCCGAGATTCCTGGGGCTCTCTGCGCAGCCCTCCGGTTTTTTCAGGGTCCTCCTGGTCGCGCTCCCCTTCGCGCTCTGCCTGGTCGTCTACCTGGCAATGTCGCACCTGCGGCACCTGGAGAACCCCCGGGACAAGATACTCCCCACCGTTTCTCAGATGGCCGAGGCCGTGCACCGCATGGCCTTCGAGCGGGACCCCCGGACGGGGACCTACCTCATGGCCGGGGACACCCTGGCGAGCCTCGGGAGGCTCCTCCTGGGCATCACCCTCGCGTCGGTCCTGGGTCTCCTCCTGGGCATCCACATGGGTATCTTCCCGGGGATCGAGTCGCTCTCATCGGCCTTCGTTACCGTGATCTCGATCATTCCGCCCCTGTCGATCCTGCCGATCCTCTTCATCACCCTGGGGGTGGATGAGCTCGCGAAGGTCTCCCTCATCTTCATCGGGACGTTCCCCTTCATCTGCCGCGACATCTATCTCTACGCCAAGAACATACCCCGCGAGCAGATCACCAAGGCCATGACCCTGGGGGCGGGGCCCTTCAGGATCACCTACTCGGTCATCATGCCCCAGGTGATTCCCCGCCTCCTGGACACCACGCGGCTCTCCTTCGGCGCGGGATGGCTCTTCCTCATCGCCTCCGAGGCCATCGCCTCGACGAGCGGCCTCGGGTACCGCATATTTCTCGTGCGACGCTACCTGGCCATGGACATCATCATCCCCTACGTGTTCCTCATCACCCTCCTGGGGTTTCTCATCGACTTCACCCTGAAGCATATCGTGGCGAGCAGGTTCGCCTGGTATCGCGAACAGAGCGGGTAGGGCGCCGCAATGGAAAAGAAGAAAAGCCTCCTCTACCTTGAAAACGTCTACAAGTCCTACGGGGACAAGAACGTCCTCGACGATATCGACTTCGCCGTCAGCGAGCGGGAATTCTGCACCGTCGTGGGACCCAGCGGCTGCGGCAAATCGACGCTCCTGCGGCTCATCCTCGGCCAGGAGTATCCCACGTCGGGGCGCATCCATTTCCTCGGCGAGCCCCTGGGCCAGGCGGACACGAGGCGCGGCATCGTGTACCAGCGCTATTCCCTCTTCCCCCACCTGGACGTCCTGGACAACGTCATGCTGGGGAAGGTCCTGACCTCAGGCATCATCCGCTCGCGGGCCACGACCAGGGCCTTCCGGGAGGAGGCCATGGAACTGCTCCGGCGGTGCGGCATGGCGGAGCACCCGGACAAGTACCCCCACGAGCTCTCCGGGGGGATGCGCCAGCGGGTGGCCATCGCCCAGGCCCTCATCATGAAGCCGAAGATACTTCTCATGGACGAGCCCTTCGGGGCCCTCGACCCGGGGACGCGGGAGAGCATGCAGATCTTCATACTGGAGACCTGGGAGCGCTTCGGCATGACGATATTCTTCGTGACCCACGACATGGAGGAGGCGGTGTTTCTCGGCACTCGCATCGTGGTGCTTTCCCAGTATTACTATGACGGCCGGGGCCAGGACAGCCCCCACGGGGCGCGCATCGTGTCGGACTACAAGCTCAAGGACGTGGCGCCCTCGACGAACTACAAGACGTCGCCTGATTTCGGAAAGCTGATCGCCCGGATTCGACAGGAGGGCTTCAGCCCCGAGTACCGGAGGCACGTGACGGAATTCAACCTCGCGCATCCCGACTCGTTCCAGACCCTCACGGACATCGAGCGGAGAAGACCCTAGGGCACCAAATCGCCGGCGCCGCGCCGGCCGCGCAGTGAGAGGAGGACACACCATGAATGCAGCACCGGCGAGAAGACACATCGCGGCGCGTTGCGTCGCCGCGGCCCTTATCCTGGCGGGACTGGCCTGGGGATGCGGGAAGAAGGGCGGTGATACGTCCGATGCATCCATAGGGGAGGTTGTGACGGGTGATCGGATGCGGCTCCCCCTCATCGCCTGGGGCGCCGACGTGGTCACCATCCAGGCCAACGGCCGGAGCGCCCTCACCACGAAGGGCTCGCTCTTCGACGGGGCGGGACTGAACTTCGAGCTGTTCCGGGAGGATGATTTCGGGAAGCAGGTGGACCTCTTCATCGCCGGCGACATCGCCTACCTCCGGGGCACCATGGGCATGATCAACATGGCCATGGACCGCCTCGGGGCGAACCCCGCCACGAGGCCAGTCCTGGTGTACCAGCATTCCTGGTCCGCCGGTGGCGACGCCCTGGTGGTGAAGGGGGGCATCAACTCCGTGGCCGACCTCAAGGGAAAGACCGTCGCCATCCAGAGGAACGGCCCCCACGTGGATTACTTCCTCAAGCTCCTCAGGGACGCCCAGCTGGGGAGCTCAGACGTGAAGATCGTATGGACCAGGGACCTCGTGGGGGCGACGGGGGACACCCCCATGGCGAAGCTCTCTTCGGGGGGCATAGACGCGGCCTTCGTCATCATCCCCGACGCCCTGGCCCTCACCTCACAGGGGAGCGTGGGCACCGGCGCGGAGGATTCCGTCCGGGGCGCGAGGATCCTCCTCTCGACCAAGACGGCGAACCGTATCATCAGCGACGTCTACGCCGTAAGGAAGGACTACTTCGACCGCAACCGCGACGCGGTCAAATCCTTCGTCCAGGCCATGCTGAAGGCGGACGAGGAGGTGCGGGACCTTTTTGCGGGCAAGGGGGACGCCTACGACCAGCTCCTGGGGATAAGCGGGAAGCTCCTCCTGGACGACCCCGGGGCGGGCGACGAGGTGGCGGGGATGTACGCCGACGCGGAAATGGCGGGGTTCAACGGCAACGCGAAGTTCTTCGGCGACACCGCTTACCTGAGAAACTACAGCCGTCTCTCCTTCGAGATCCAGGAATCCCTCCTGGACCTGGGCCTTCTGAAGAACCGGCACGCCATGCAGTCGGCGAACTGGAATTACGGCGAATTGAGGAGCGGGCTCCGCTACGCCGACAGGGTTGACGTGTCCCGTTTCCGCGAGGACACCACGGTCGTGGTGGCAGAGCGGCTCAGCCAGAAGGGCACCGGCGGTCTCTTTTCCTTCGAGATAAACTTCCGGCCCAACCAGAGCGAATTCTCGGTTTCGCAGTACCGCGCCGAGTTCGACCGTGTGATAGCCCTGGCCTCGACCTACGGAGGGGCCATCATCACCATCGAGGGCCACTCGGACCCGATGAACTACCTCAGGAAGAAGAAGGAGGGGGCCGAGCCGATGCTCCTGAGGAAGATCGAGCAGGCGGCGAAGAACCTCAGCTACAACCGCGCCCAGTCGGTGAAAAAGGAGATCGTGCGGTACGCGGCCTCCCGCGGAACAACCATTGACCCGAACCAGCTCAACACCATCGGCCAGGGAATTTCGTCGCCCAAATACGCGGTGCCCTCCAGCCAGGAGGAGTGGAAGAAGAACATGCGCGTGGTATTTAAAATCATGCAGGTCGAGGCGGAAGATGAAGTCTTCCGGCCCCTGTAGAGGCGGTGCGCGATGAAGAGAGCGGTCCTGCCATTCGCCTGCGCGGTTGTCATCGGGTTTTCCGGGTGTTCCGAGAAAAAGGCGGAGAAAATGGCCGTGGAAAAGGCGCCGGTTCCCCGGGCTGAGGTGTCGGTTCCCAGGCTTGACTGGCCTCCCGGCCTCGGGACGGACCAGGCCGCGCCGGTGGCCGACGTGAGAATGAAGAATTATTACATTGTCTTCGACGGGTCCGGCAGCATGTACCACGGGCGCAAGATCCAGACCGCCCAGAAGGCCCTGGAGGTCTTCGTGCTGATGATTCCCCCCGACGCCAACGTCGGGCTCCTGGCCTTCGACGCCCGCGGCGTTTACGAGCGGGCCCCCTTCGGCACGCCCAGGGAAACGATCATCCGGGAGATACGGAAGACGATTCCCCGGGGGGGGACACCCCTGGGGCTCTCCGTGGAGATCGCCTACGAGAAGATGCTGGCCCAGGCCCGGCGGCAACTCGGGTACGGTGAATACTCCATCGTGATCGTCACCGACGGCATGGCGACGGACGGGGAAAGGCTCCCGAGGATAATCGAGCGCATCCTCAATGAAAGCCCCGTGATGATCCACACCATCGGCTTCGACATAGGGATGGGGCATACACTCAACCAGCCCGGCCTGACCTCGTACCGGACGGCGCGCAATTTCAGTGAGCTCACCCGTGGGCTGGGCGAGGTGCTCGCCGAGAGCGATACCTTTTCAACGGACGGTCTGTAACGATGAACTCCAATCTCGTCACGAAGATCGCGGGCATCGTCATTCTCGTCGCGGTCGTCACCGGAAGCGCCGTTTTCTTCTTGAAAAAGAAGGAGCGGGACATGGTGGTCACCTACAGCACCAGCGACGCGGGGGGCCTGAAGGGCGAGGTTTCCGTCGTGCTGGACAGCTGGATTGGGTATTTCCCCCTCCGCTCAACCGTCTTCGGGAACCTGATGCGCGAGGCGGGGTACCGGGTGAAGGTCATCGACGACCACGCCGACTACCCCCGCCGCATGGCCATGCTGAAGAAGGGGAAGGTCGATTTCGCCGTGTGCACCGTTGATTCCTATCTGCTCAACGGGAAAGCCGCGGGCTATCCCGGCATTATCATCGCCGTGCTTGACGAGTCGAAGGGGGGCGACGCCGCCGTGGCATGGAAGGAGCGCGTCTCCGACCTGAACGGGATCAACACGAAGAAGGATTTGAAGATCGCCTACACCCCGGCCTCTCCCAGCGAACACCTCCTCAAGTCGCTTTCGGTCCATTTCGCCATTGACCGGCTCAAGGGGGACCGTTCCTCCTGGTCCGTGGAGGTGGACGGGGCCGAGGAGGCCTACCGCCGCCTGGCGGACAGGGAAGTGGATATGGCGGTGCTCTGGGAGCCCTACGTCACCGAGGCCCTGGAGATTCCCGGGATCGTGAAGCTCATCGGTTCAGAGGACATGGAGAAGCTCATCGTGGACATCCTCCTGGTGAACAGGAACTACGCCAGGAACAACCCGGAGGTCGTGAAGCTCGTGGTGAGGAGCTGGTTCGAAACCCTGGAGATGTACGGCGCCGCGAAGGACCGCCTGGAGAACGACATCGTCCAGACGGTGCGGACGCCGCGCGACGGCGTGAGGGCCATGCTGGGGGGCGTGCGCTGGCTGTCGTTTCCGGAGAACGCGCGCTGGTTCGGCCTCAACACCGCCTCGGCGCACGTCTCTCCCGAACTGATCGAGTCGATCACCTCGACGGCGGGCATTCTCGTCGATATCGGGGATTTTTCCCGCAATCCACTTCCCGACGGCGATCCCTATACAATCGTGAATTCAGGGTTCATCGCCGCCCTGGAGAGCGACCCCTCGCTGAAGCAGTATGCCGGCGAACCCTCCGGGAATTCCCTGGCGAAAAAATTCTCGAAGCTGAGCGACGGGCAGTGGAAGCGGCTTCGCGTCGTGGGCTCCCTGCGCCTCCGTCCCGTCTCGTTCAGGAGCGGAACGGAAGCCCTCGATGAGAACGGGAAGGAGCAGCTGCGCCTCATCGTGGATTCCATCAGGCACTATCCCAACTACCGCATCCTCATCAAGGGGCACACGGGCCTTCGGGGAGACCAGGAGGAGAACAGGAAGCTCTCATCGATGAGGGCGGAGTCGGTGCGAAACGACATGGTGCATGCCTACGGGATAGACCCGAACAGGATTCTCGTCAGGGGCATGGGCGCCGCGGAGCCGCTTCCCCGCAGGGATGATGAATCCGACCGGAGCTATAACAATCGCCTTAAAAGGGTGGAAGTCCTGTTCATGACGACCATGTAGTCTCAGCCCGCGCCGTCCATCTTCATCGCCTTTTTCAACACCGCGATTTCCGTGTCCAGGTCCAGGTTGTCGTTTTCATGGAGGCGCTTGAGCTGCTTCGCGAAGGATTCCTCGATGGTTCCCAGGACCTCCTCGGCCCTCTGGATCGTCGCCGGGTCGCCCATTTCCGACCCCTTCTTCGCGAGACGCGAGTAGTTGCGGATGATCTTTATGGTCGAGTCAAGGTAGTAGTTCAGCAGGGGCCGGGCGATCCTGATGTCCTTGGGGTCGGTTTTAAAATTTTTGAAAATCTTCTCCGAGAGGACGCAGATGCGCTCGATATCCTTCCTCACCTTGGGATTGTCGATCGTTTCGGCGATCTTCCGCATGGTGCGCACTTTCCTTTCTCCTTTCCGAACCGTTTTTCTGACCGTCTCGGGCGTGATGCCGTAAATCTCGGCGAGCTGCTGATACTCGGGATCGATTTTTTTCGGGGTGAGAAGGAGGAACCCCCCCATGGCCGCGGCGATGGCGAAGAGCGACGCCAGGATAAGCCCCGCCTCCAGGAGCGCGTGGAAAAAGAAGAATACGGCCCCTCCCGCGATCAGGGAAAGGCAAACCTGGATGATTCGCTTGACCATGGTGTCATTCGCTCCCGTGATGGGTGCCGCCACCGCGGGGGCGGCACGATCGTCATGGAATCACCGGGAAAACCATTATGTCAATCATATTTCCCCGGCACCGGAACCAGCCCACAGGGGACGGTATTAATACCTTGACAACGGTATGCTTCGCGCATACTCATTATCCGGTCGCAGTTGGACCGATATACACGGCTCCGGGGAAAACGAATGGCGCGGGAGAATCGACGCAACACGCGGCGGGTGACGGCGGGGGGGCTCGCCATCGGCGGGGGCGCCCCGGTGTCGATCCAGACCATGACGAACATACCCGTGGAGCGGGTGGAGGACACCCTGGCCCAGATCGCCGGGCTCAGGGCGGCCGGCGCGGAGCTCGTGCGGGTTGCCCTGCGGAGCGTGGAGTCTGCCGAGAGCCTGAAAAAAATCATTCCCGCCGTCGGCCTCCCCATATGCGCCGACGTCCACTTCGATCACCGGATCGCCCTTGCCGCCATCGAGGCAGGGGCCGCCAAGGTGCGGATCAACCCGGGGAACATCGGAAGCGACCGGGGCGTGCGCGAGGTGGCGGCGGCGGCCCGTGACCGCGGCGTGCCGATACGGATCGGCGTGAACGGCGGCTCCCTGGACCGGCGGAAGTACCCGGAGGCGACGCCCGCGGCCATGGTGGAGTCCGCCATGGAGCACGTGGCCCTCCTCGAGAAGAACGGGTTCAACGACATTGTCGTGTCGATCAAGTCATCCGACATCGCCCGGACCGTCGAGGCGAACCGCCTCTTCGCTGAGCGGTGCGACTACCCGCTGCACGTGGGCCTCACCGAGGCGGGGTACGGCCTTGACTGCGTGGTATGGAGCTCCGTGGCGATAGGACACCTCCTCATGGAAGGCATCGGCGACACGATCCGGGTCTCCATGACGGGGGATCCCCGGGAGGAGATACTCGTGGCGCGGAAGATCCTGGAGAGCGCCGGGGAGCGGGAAGCGCGGATCCGCATCATCGCCTGTCCCACCTGCGGGCGCACGGACCCCTCGCTGGATATCCTGGCCCTTGCGCGGGAGGTCGACGGCGCGGTGACGGCGCGCTTCGACCGCATCCTCGCGGAGAGAGGCGGGACGCTCCAGGTCGCCGTCATGGGGTGCGAGGTGAACGGGCCCGGCGAGGCGCGGGAGGCCGACGCGGGCCTCGCGGGTCTGCGCGAGGGCCGGCTCCTTCTCTTCGCGAAGGGAGAGAAGGTGCGCGTCCTGGATCGTCACGACGCCGTGAAGGGACTTCTTGACGAGCTGGAGAAAATAATCGAGGGGCGGCCCTAGGATCCATGGAGACGAGATCGAAGTTGCCCGACGTGGGCGTGACCATTTTCACCCGCATGACCGCCCTTTCACTGGAGCACGGGGCCATCAACCTGGCCCAGGGGTTCCCTGATTTCGATCCCGATCCGGCGCTTTTCGATCTCATCGAGAAATACATGCGCCGGGGGATGAACCAGTACGCCCCGATGCAGGGGGTCCCCGCCCTGCGCGAAAGGATATCCGAAACGGCGCGGGCCCTCTACGGGACCGCCTATTCCCCGGAGGAGGAAGTCACCGTGACCTCCGGAGCCACGGAGGCGCTCTTCGGGGCGATCATGGCCTTTGTCGGGACCGGGGACGAGGTGATACTCTTCGAGCCCGCCTACGATTCCTACGGCCCGGCGGTCCGGCTTGCAGGGGGCGTGCCGGTCCACTGCCGGCTGGTGTGCCCTGAATACTCTATAGACTGGAACGGGGTGAAAGACGCGATCACCCCGAAGACCAGGATGATAATACTCAATTCGCCCCACAATCCCACGGGGGCCGTTCTTACGCGGGAAGACCTCGAGGCGCTCCGCGACATCACCGCCGGCACGGACATCATCATCCTGAGCGACGAGGTCTACGAGCACATTGTCTTCGACGGCGCCCTCCACCAGTCCATGGCCCGGGTGCCGGAGCTCGCCGCGCGAAGCCTGGTGGTCGGTTCGTTCGGAAAGACCTTCCACGCCACGGGATGGAAGGTGGGCTACTGTCTCGCCCCGGCCTCCCTCACCGCGGAGCTGCGCAAAGTCCACCAGTACATAACCTTCGCCACCTCCACGCCGATGCAGTACGCCTATGCCGAGTACATGGGACGGGGCGGCGCCCATGAAGGCCTCGCGTCGTTCTACCAGGGGAAGCGGGACCTCTTCCTCTCCCTCATGGCGGGATCACGTTTCCGTTTCGCGCCGAGCCGGGGGACCTATTTCCAGATGCTCGACTATTCCGGGATCAGCGACGAGTGCGACATAGATTTCGCCCGGAGGATCACCGCGGAGCACGGCGTATCGGCAATACCGCCATCGGTCTTCTATCACGACGGCGAGGACAACCGGGTGCTCCGGTTCTGCTTCGCGAAAAAGGACGAGACCCTTGAACGGGCTGCGGAGCGGTTATGCGCGATCTGAACATTGCCCTTATCCAGAGCGGGATTGCCTGGCACGCGCCGGGGGAGAACCTGGCGCGCCTTGACGCCCTGGTTCGCCGCATCGAGGGGCACGTGGACCTCGTCCTCCTTCCCGAAATGTTTTCCACGGGGTTCACCATGGAACCGGGGAGCGTGGCTGAAGACATGGAAGGGCCCGCGGTTTCCAGGATGAGGGAGTTGGCCTCGTCCCTGGGCGCGGATGTGGCCGGCAGCCTGGCCATCGCCGAGGGGGGGCACTACCACAACAGGCTGGTCTGGGTGAACTCACGGGGGGGCATCGCGACCTATGACAAGCGCCATCTGTTCAGGATGGCGGGCGAGGACCGCGTGTATCGCCCCGGGAGGGAAACCATCACCGTGGAAGTCAGGGGCTGGAAGATTCGGCCTTTCATATGCTACGATCTTCGCTTTCCCGCCTGGACCAGGAACAGGGGCCTGGAATACGACGCGGCGGTCTTCGTCGCGAACTGGCCCGCCAGGCGGGCCCGTCACTGGGAGGCCCTTCTCACGGCGCGCGCCATAGAGAACCAGTGCTACGTGATCGGCGTCAACCGCGTCGGGACCGACGGCAACGGCGTGGCCTACCGCGGCGGTTCCATGGCCGTTGATTACGAGGGGAGCGTTATCGCCGCGATGGGGGAGGTCGAGGGAACGATGAGAGTCGTGCTCTCGAAACGATCCCTGGAGGAATACCGCGCCGCGTTTCCCGCCTGGAAGGACGCCGATGCGTATCGGATGGAATAACCTGCCGCGCGGCCGCCGGGCCGCACGGTTTTCGCTGGCCTGGCGCTGTTATTTCACGAGAACACCCGGGTGTACCGGGGTTCCCCCCCGGCGTACCTCGAAGTGAAGATGGGGTCCCGTGGTCCTTCCCGTGTTGCCCGAGAGGGCGATCACGTCGCCCCGTTTGACCCGGGCGCCCGGCTTCACCAGGGGCCTGCTCAGGTGGCCGTAGTAGCTCCGGTAACCATGTTCATGCTCCACCACGACAAGCCTGCCGTAGCCGCCCTCGTACCCCGCGAATACCACCCTTCCATCCCTGGCGGCCATCACCTGGGACCCGTGGGGGCAGGCGATATCGACCCCGGCATGGAACTCCATGGTGCGGCCGTTGAATGGGTTTTTTCTTGTGCCGAAACCTGAGCTGATGCGGACGCCACGCGGCGGGGAGAGGGGATGCATGAACCCGGATCCGAGAAAAAGGGAGCGCTCGACCCTGGTCACGGAACCGCATGGTATGAAGAGATTATCCTTGTTCAGATCCCGCGTGCGGTTCGCGCGGTCCACGTACCCCGGGGGAATCATCTCTTCCCTGAGTTTCGCCATCACTGAGGACCTGCTCGTTCCGCGCAGGATGACTCCCCGCATGTTGGGGATGAATATCCTTTTTCCCGGCGTGATGTCGCGGGGTGTTGAGATGTCGTTCACGGAGATCAGGGTGTCGATGTCAAGTGAGGACCGTGCCAGGATGTTCCAGAAAGTATCGCCCCGCTTTACCCGGTAGACAAAGAACGTCAGGTCGGGGAGCTCGGTTTCGGGTCGCCGGCTCTTTATGACGTAGATGCTTTTCTTTATGTCGTTCCTGAGGGACCTCACGGCGGCGGTGGAGGGATCGAGGCTTTTCAATTCCCGCAGGGATGCCGCAACGCCGCTTGCCGCGAAGAGGAGCGTCATCAGCATCGAAACAAGTAGCGTTAAACGCTTCACCGCTTATCCCCCGTGTTTCTTTCCCGGGACGCGCCGCGCCGGATGGAAGTCGCGCTGCCGGGGACCGGAATGGGCCTACAGGCTTATTGTCGGAAAAAACGTGTCCCCGGTTTAACGGAATATCGGGGAGACATAACGTATTCACTCCCGCCCGGGGGGAGTTTTATCTTTGATTCGATCACGCCGGGGTAAAAAATGTCACCCTGCCGCAAAATCGTATTGACATGCCCTTTTACGCGAAGCTATAGTGGCGCAAATCATCCGGGGCAAGAGGTGCGTATGGCTATTTCAAAGGCGGGCGGCGACGTCGCGAACAACGTGATCGGCGAGAATTCCTATTTCACCGGCACCTTTCTCATCAACGGATCGCTCCGGATCGACGGGAGGTTCGAAGGCAAGTACCTCCAGGCGGAACAGCTCTACATCGGCTCATCGGGGAAGATCCGCACGAACATCAACGCCGTCTCCGTGATCGTGGAAGGCCTGGTGATCGGGAACATCAACGCCTCGAGCAGGGTCCTCCTCATGCCCACGGCCAAGATTCTCGGCGACATCAAGACCCCGGAGCTCATCATCCAGAACGGCGTCATTCTCGAGGGGCGCTGCACCATCGCTAACGATCTCAGGTCATCGGCGAAGGACCTCATCGGCGCCGAGTACGAGAAGAACAAGATTATCCCCGAGGAGTTTCTTGCGAAACGAAGTTCTTAGGATAGGGATCACCGCGGGCGATCCCGCGGGCATCGGCCCCGAGGTCGCCCTGAAGGCGATCAACGCACTGCATGACCCGGCAATCATTCCCCTTCTTATCGGCCGCGAGGCCGTCGTAAAAAAAAACCACCCGGACATCTTCGTCGATTATCAGGCCGCCGGCGCGCCCGGTGGAACCCTCGCGGAGGGTAAAAAATATATTCACGACATTCAGCTTGACCTGGCCGTCCCCGCCCCCGGAAGGGGGAGCGCCGAAACCGGCAGGGAGGCCCTCGCCTGCATCGACGCGGGAATCGATCTCTGGAAGGCCGGTGCGATAGACGCCCTGGTAACGGGACCGGTCAGCAAGGGACTCATCGAAAAATGCGGCGTGCGCTTTACCGGGCACACGGAGTACATCGCCGGGAGGACCGGCGGCGCCGAGCCCTACATGATGATGTACTCGCCCCGCTACCGGGTGATCCTCGCCACGACCCACGTGCCGGTGGCGGAGATACCGTCGCATATCAACGCGCAGAGGATCCTGGAGGTGCTGCGGGTCGGGTATCATTCGATTCGGAGGATCGACAGAGACGACGTCACGATGGCCGTTGCGGGCCTTGATCCCCATTGCGGCGACGACGGCGCCATCGGGTTCTTTGACCGTGACGCCACCGCCCCGGCGATCGAGGCGGCGCGGCGCGAGGGAATGGCCGTGGAGGGACCCTTCGCCGCGGATACCCTGTTTCTTCCCGGGAACTGGGAGCGCTACGCCCTGGTCGTGGCTCATTACCATGACCAGGGGCTCATACCCTTCAAGATGCTCGCCTTCGATGAGGGCGTGAACGTGACCCTGGGGCTGCCCATCGTGCGCACCTCGGTTGATCATGGCACTGCCTTTGATATCGCGGGAAAAAACCTCGCGCGGTGGAGCAGCATGATGGAGGCCATACTGCTGGCCCGGCGCCTCGCGTCCCCCACGGGAGGAAACCGGTAGCGAAGCGTCGTTATCGATGCGCTTAAATTTGAGGAGGTAGGTGGCATGGAATCAACCAGGAGCTTCTTTAACGGTCGGATGTCGCGGAAAAACTTCATTGCCCGGGCCCTGGGCTTTATCGGCGCCCTGGCGCTGCCGTCCCTGATTACCGGATGCCGCCGGAAGGACGCGCCGGAATCGGGATGGCCCTCGGGAGCAATGGAAAGGGACCCGAGGGCGGGACGCGTCACTGTCCCGGGCTCACCGGGAGGCAGGATCCTCCTCAGGAAGGGCCTGATCGTCGATGGCACCGGCGGAAGATCTTACGTGGGCGACCTCCTTATGAATGGAGGTGTTATCGAGGAGGTGACGCCCGGCGAGATTCTTTTCGGCGGGAAATCCGTCGACTGCTCGGGGAAAGTGATCGCCCCCGGTTTTATCGATATGCACTCCCACATGGACTGGGTCCTCCCCCTCAGGGACCGGCCGGAGCTGTCAGGTCCCTTCACGGCCCAGGGGGTTACCACCTTCGTTACCGGAAACTGCGGTTTCGGCGTTGCGGGGTTTGTGCCCGGTAGCCGGCACCGTGATTTCATCGAGACACGAATGCGGGGGCTCACCGGCATGACCCGCCTCGAGTGGGACAGCATGGACCAGTACTTCACCATTCTCAGGAAACAGGGCATCACCCACAACATGATGAACCTCGCCGGGCACGGCACCAGCAGGATGTCGATCCGGGCCTTTGATCCGACCCCCCTTACAGAAGACGAGATGAAGATCCTGCTCAGGCTCCTTGATGAGTCGATGGAACAGGGCGCGCGCGGCGTTTCTTTCGGATTGCAGTACGAGCCCGGGATCTTCGCCACGGACGAGGAGATGCTCGAAATCGCGCGCCTCGTGAAGCGCCACGACGGCACTATCACCATTCACATGAAGGCCTATTCTTCCCTCTCCCCCACCTATCCCCTCGTGCCCTACGGCAGGGAGCACAACCTTCTCGCGATCCATGAGGCGATCGATCTCGCGCGCAAGACGGGAGTGCGCCTGCAGCTGTCGCATCTCATCTTCGTAGGCTCCAGGTCGTGGGACACCTGCGGGGAGGCCCTGGCCGTCATCGACCGCGCCAGACGCGAGGGACTTGACGTGCAGTTCGATACCTACAGCTATCACTGCGGCACCTCGATCATCAATGTGGTGCTTCCCGCCTGGTTCCTCGGAAGGGTGCCGGAGGTCTACGAGGACAGAAGGGCGCTCCTGAGGCTCGAGGCGGAGTTCAGGGTCATCAAGTGGCTGCTCGGTTTTGGATACGAGGATATCCAGATCACCCACGCGGGCACACCGGAGCTCGACGAATACAATGGAATGTTCCTTGGAGATATCGCGAAAAAAAGAAAAATGGGGCAGTTCGAGAATTTCATCGACTTCTCGAAGCGAAGCGGTGGAAAGGCGCGTGTGCTCAATCACCGTTACAGCAACCTCGAGAACATCTTCGAACTGATGCGCCATCCCGCGTCGCTTTTCATGACCGACGCCGTCGTGGCGTCGGAGGGCGTCCAGAACCCAGGGGCCTTCGGGAACTTTCCCCGCTTCCTGATGTACGCCCGGGACAGGAGGATCATCAGCCTCGAGGAGGCCGTGAAGAAGATGACGGGCGCCTCGGCCGAGCGTTTCGGCATGACGAAGAGAGGGTTGTTGAAGAAAGGATACGCGGCGGACATCACCGTCTTTGACTGGCAGAAGATCAGGGATAACAATACCGATCTGCTGACCGACAGGGCGCCGGAAGGGATCGACGCGGTCTTCATCAACGGGCGCCGGGCCCTGAGGGAAGGCAATGTGGACGGATCACTGCGCGCGGGTACGATAATGTAATGGGAGCTACAGTTTCCCCAGGGCGCGCGCGAGGGCCTTTGACAGGTTATCCAGGATCTCCCTCGTGCTGCGTCCCCGGGCGTCGATGAAGAGGACCCTGACAAGTTTTCGGTTTCGCTTCATCTTCACAAGGCATTCAGCCCTGCCCGATGAAAGCGATTCCTCGAGGGAGCCCTCATCGTCCAGGGTCAGACGCTCGACGCCCCGTGAGAAATGATACACGACAACTTCCGCTTCGTCAAAATCATCCGGGAGGGTTGCCGATCCCGGCAGGTAAGCGGCAACCGCGTCTCTGGCGAGGGGTATACCAGGGGATATCGTGACGGTTATGCGGCACTCCGACGCCGAGGCGAGACGAAACGGAATTGACATGATGATGAGGAGCGGAATGACGGCCCTGGAAGTTATCATGGGTTCATCAGTACCGCCGCCGGGGAAGATTGTAAACAGATATTTTTCCACGGAGAGACGGATATCGCGACGGATGAATAACTGGTCATGCGGAACCCGGGATATTCCGATTATAATGAAGAAAGGATAATTAGTTGCCAAAATCCCGAAGCCGGCATACATTGGAACACGGGGAATCGCCATGAATGAACCGCTCTTGATGCAATCAACGTTTTTTTTCATTGTCGCGTGGGGAATCGGGATCGCCATGCTCTGGTTCAGGCCGAGGATCGAAATTCTCTGGAAGGCGATAGCCACCGTTATTTTCTTCTTCTACGTGTGGTTCTTTTTCGACGAGATCAGCTCCGGTTATCACGGCTTTGCGGCGGGATGGTACGGCGTCACGGTCAATTTCCTGAAGGAGCTGTTGTCTCTGGTCTTCGTGAACCTCTTTTTCATCTGGCCCCTGGCCCTCATTCTCATATTCTACAAGGCCGATGCCATCGGGTCCGAAAGGCTCCTGAAATTTCTCTGCGTGCTTACCCTGGTTCTCTGGGTGATCTTCATCATTTATTTCTTCTTCAACAGGGGAGTGGATGATTTCATCTTTAAAAGCTTCAAGGAAATGGTGCCCAAGGCGAAATAGCCCGGCGGTCCCCGGTGTAATCCTGGCAATCATGATCGCCGGTGCCATGCCCGCCGGCACCATGGAAAATTCATCAGAGCTCTACGGCCGGGGCGCCCGTCTCGCCCTTGACGGCCAGCTCGATAAGGCGATACTCCTTTTCAAGAGGGTTGTCGAGATCAGCCCCTACTACTGCATGGGGCATTACGGACTCGGCAAGGCCTACCTGTACAAGTACGGGATGGTTGACGATGCAATCCGGCACCTGAAGAGAGCCGTCACGCTTGATCGCCGCCTTGCGAGGGGGTATTTTTACCTCGGCATGGCCTACCACATGGCCCGTAAGTATCCCCAGGCGATCCATGCCTACAAGAGCGCCTACCAGCTTGATGATACGATTATCGAGGCGCTCTATAATCTTGGCGTCGTGTATGAAATCATGGAGAAAAGCTACGAGTCCGCGCTGTATTTCGCCAGGTATAGTGACGCGAAGGCCGGGGAGGATGAAGACATCTTTTTTTAGGCGTCAGAACTGCCTGGTTGACCTGCCGATATAATCCTTCACGATAGAAGCAACGCGATTGCCGTAAAGAAGGGATATCTGTTCGAGGCATCGCGACTGTTCCGCTGGCGTTTCCCTTCGGATAAACCCGTACAGGCACATCCCGGCAATCATCTCTTCTTTTCTCATGTCCGATCTCCATCAGAGGTTCGTTGTGATAGTTATCGGAAATATTCACGGACATGCTTAATGAGCCCTGGAATAAATCCCAGGAAAAAGTGGCGCTGGTACCCCTGGCATCAGACGTTGAAAAGCCCCGCCGCGTTTTTCTTGCCAAGAACATGATCGTAATCATTGTAATCCACGAAAATCAAGCCGGGGAGCTTTTTCTTGGTCCTCATGACAATGTCCGTTTTGCCGCCCCTGGCATCTTTGGACGTGACATATTTGAATTCCCTGCCGCACGAGGGACAGTTTTTCAGGTCCTTGAGCTCTATGCCGATTTTCTTGCATCCCGGGCAGTGGCCGTATTTATCGTCCACGAAAATGATATGTTTCTCAATTTCGTGGATATCTACTTCAGTCCAGATCCTCATATATTCCATGGTACCCTCCTTCTTTTGAGATAGTTATCGTATTGGGATTGCCTCTCCGGTTCTCGTGGGGAACGTGGGGACAGGATTGGCTGTTCCTGATTGATTATCAGTGCCTATACGGAATTCCCTGATGGATTCTTCGGGATTTCTACGGAAATAGTCGTCCACTATCTCCTGCATTATTAGTATAGAAGATTCGGGCCTGATTTTTTTAAAAAGCTCATGGCCATATCTCACGTTTTTTGAAAAGTATATGGCAAATCTGTGGCTTCGGCTTTTATGAAGCCTTTCCGGGAGGAACTCCCTGATATACCCGAGTGTATTAATGAATACTTCACGAATATCAATCCTTGCGGCCCCCTTCTGTCCCTTCAGCAGTCTGTCCGTGAGATGGAATATCCAGGGGGATTTTATCGCCTCCCTTCCTATCATGATGCCATCGCATCCAGTAACGGCCATTTTTTCAAGAGCGGATTCGGGGGAATCAATATCTCCATTCCCGATAACTGGGATGGAGAGAGTTTCTTTTGCAAGCCGAACATAGCGCCAGTCGGCCATCCGTCTGAAGGAGAGTTTGGCATAGCGCGGGTGAATGGCGATACAATCCACACCTTCATCCTCAAGCATTCGAATAAAGGCAAGGAACCGATCTGTATCATTATCATCATAACCAGTGCGCATTTTCACTGAAAGGGGAATGGAAAGCTCCTTTCTACAGGCCCGTATGATCTTTCTGGCCTTCACGATATCCGTCAGAAGCCGTGCCCCGTGCCCCTTTTTCACTATTTCGTGGTTTGGGCATCCCATATTTATGTCAATGCCATGACAACCCTTCCCGGCGAGAACAGCAGAGGCTTCGGCCATTATTTCCGGATGCCCGCCGACGATCTGGTATATCAGGGGAGCGTCAAAGTGATGCATGTGCACGAGGGGCTCATTGTGTGCGCCACCCGCCACGACGGCACCGGCGCTCAGCATCTCGGAATACAGCACGGTTTTCTGATGGAAATTTTTCACTACGTATCGAAGGGCCGGAGTTGTGGTTTCGGCCATCGGAGCGAGAAAGAGTATTCCGGGCAAGGTATTCATCATTAATAATGATAGATTTTTTTATTGGGTCATATCAAGCAAAAAATTCCTTTTTAAAGCTTCTAATTCGTTTTGCATCAGAGAACGGATGGTAAAATAATGGTTATTGATACAACCGTATATATTAAAATTGAACTTTGTAATATTCTTGTCAATATTGAGAAAAAATATGGACATAGCAGGAGAAAGATTATTTCATCGTTGCTGCGACGACTGGCTGATGATAAAGTAATATTCCCTAAACCATGGAAACGAATACAATACCAGAAACGATGCCCGAAGAATGAGTGGCGCAGATTTCATATTTATCTCCGGGAGGATGAATATGAGTTTTTTCTTGATCTCAGGAAGTTTTTTAAAAGGTCTGTTTCATGTTTAATCGCATTTGCAATGGATTACTATCTTGATGATATTTATAAAATTGGAAGGGAGTCTGGCGATAACTATCCATATAAGAATTACATACTATCACGGATGGTAATTGAAAAAATAACATGTTGGATACTCTATTGGGGTGTTCCCGAATCTATTATAACATATCCTCAAAGCGAATCACCGCCATGATGATGATATCAAATGAAAGGAGTTAAAAAGTGGAATTAAAACGCCAGATTGGTTTGATCACGGCAGTTATGATTATCATCGCCGATGTTATTGGAACGGGCATTTTTACCACTTCGGGACAGGTCCTTGGAATGACGGGGAACGCCCTTTCGGTTCTTATACTCTTTGCTCTCGGTGGTATTATTGCGCTTACCGGTTCTCTGTGTTATGCCGAGCTCGCAACCATGTGGCCTGAGGATGGCGGTGAATATATTTATCTCAAGAAGATATACGGGCCGCTACCGTCTTTTCTAACAGGTTGGATATCTTTGTTAATTGGATTTTCCCTGGCGGCGGCAATGTCTTCGATCATGGCGGTAAATTATTTTAATAAACTCGCGGCCGGAGGGATTATTGTCGGTGAGTGGTTGCCGAAATTCGTCGGTGCAGCAATTGTTATCCTGTTCGGAGTAATACATATAATCGGTGTGCAGAAGGGCAGCGTTGTACAGAATATTCTTACTGTGATAAAACTTGTTGTTGTATTTATCTTTATTGCATCCGGTCTGTTCTTCGCGGATTGGAGTGAGAGCGGGCGTTTGGTTGAGAAATACCATGTTGAAGGAGGAGTATCATTTCTTACATACGGAGCGGCGTTAATTACTATCATGTATGCCTATTCGGGATGGAACGGCACTGTATATATTGCGGGTGAGATTAAAAACCCGGAGAGCAACCTTCCCCGCGCACTTTTTTTTGGGACTATTCTAATAATTGTGATATATATCGGCATGAATGTTGTGTATCTGATTTCAAGCCCCGGCAAAGAAATAATTTCGGATACATCTTATGCAATCGGAGCCATGGCTGCCAAGAATCTTTTCGGTCAGTCAATTTCTCCCTACGTTGATTTAAGTATAGTGATCATACTCCTCTCGTCAGTTTCCGTTCAGATGATGATCGGACCTCGTGTGGCCTTCGCGATGGCGAAAGATGGAGCGATATTTCATTCCCTCGAAGGGGTTAACTCTCGTTTCCAAACACCCGTACTGGCAATAGTGGTGCAGATGGTCATAGCGGTGATTTATGTTTTTATAGGGTTTAATTATATATTGAGCATGCTGATTTACATGGGATTCGCGTTGAGTATTTTTCCCCTGATGTCGGTTATTGGAATGGTGTATCTCAGATATGCCAGGCCAGATATTAAGCGGCCATTCAAAGTTCCCTTGTTTCCGCTGATTCCATTAATTTTCATACTATTGACAATAATTATCCTGGTTACAACATTTATTCTCACTACTTTCTATTACCAATCATACAATAAATTTGCATCACTGACCGCCTTAGGGGTCGTATGCGTCGGTATCCTTGTTTACTATATATGGCGAAAGGCCCTGGTTGTAATATCGAAAAAAAAGCGATAGGTATCGGCCTGATTGTCAAACAGAGGGTATTATTGTGCGGATAATTAATGATAGTTATCGTTGCAATCACCGGGGGATCATGTTATACCCCCGGTGATTTTCAGTCTTTATTTTATTTTTTCCGCGGTCATCAAGTTTGATTGCCCCTGCTGATAATCATACCCATAGCTAAAGGGAAGCTTCCCCGTTGATTTTTCCGCCATGGTTTTTTTCAGATCTGGCTGGGCCCGATTCGCGAAGAGGCCAATTGGCCTGTCGTAGAAGCCATGAAAGGTGAGTTTCCATTTTTCCTGATCAAAATAACGGAGCGGAATGCCGGAATCATCCTGCACGAGATAATCCATCGAGGCGAGGAGCGCGGTGCGAATTTGCGTAAACTTGATATTGTCGTTGTGCATCAGATACGAGGCGGATTTGATGACAACCGCATAAGGTCCCTCTTTTTTCAGATAGGGGATGAAGTTGGGTGAAAAATTTGTCAGGGCATAATCGATTACATTCAGCATGTAGTATCGAACGATTTGCTTCTTGCCTGATCCCTTGCGAAATGAAATTTCCACACCCGGGATCCTGGATTTGGGAGGATTCTGCCAGTTGATGCGATCATCTGAGGGTATCCCTTCAGCGATATTTGCTGAGGCATCGATGGCGATCCTTCTCGCGTCCACGATGGTATAATCATTGGTCGCGAGAAAATAGAGGATAATACCCACAGTGCTGCTGAAGGTTGTATTGCTCATGTCGGCTGCCATCCCGATGGTCTTGAAGAAATTCATATGCAGGATGTCCCCAAGGGCATTGCGAAGGCCATTAAGACCGCGTATTATCTGGGTTGTATCCATATCATGGGGTTTGGGTAGTATGCCCGGGGGCTCAAGGCCAAACATTATATAGGTATCGGCATCCGGGAAGAATGTCAGGGCGTTCATAATATCAGGGCCACTGAATGGGTACAGCACATTGTTGCTGTACCGGGAAGGCTTGTAAGAACTCCACCAGTTCCGGATTT
Organism: Spirochaetota bacterium; assembly: GCA_040768125.1. GTDB lineage: Bacteria > Spirochaetota > UBA4802 > UBA4802 > UBA5550 > RBG-16-49-21. The sequence continues at coordinate 166,759 of JAXGNG010000003.1, forward strand.
TTTCAAGGTTCGGTTTCTGCAAGCGGGTCCAGCCTGATTTCATCTGCTTGCCGTACGACTGATAATAGTCACTCCGGCTGAATTCGTAGAGTTTTGAATTCCTTGGTAGTTCCTTTCCTGCGAAAAGGAGGGCCGTGTCGTGAAGTTCCGTTGTGCCATCATTTCTGGCATATCCAACTTCGTTATTGCCGCACTGTGCCTGGCCAACGATAGCGATAACTATCGTCGATATGATAAGAAGTCTGTTTTTCAGGAGTGTCATACTCTCTCTCCGAAAATTATTGGTAGGCCGAACCGTGGCCGATATGACCTGAACAGCACGTATTATTGATCAAGGATGTCAAGCCTTTATTGACATCTCGGGATTGCCTGTGTTCTGTTACGTTTTTATCACAGTGGAGATGGGGCATTGATCTAAATTAGATGAAACCAGTAATTTTTCTTGACTAATTTGCAATAAATGAACAGTCTGTTTGAATTGATTGTTATCTGTATCAATTACTTCCATGTTTCCCCTTTTAAATGACTGGACAGGCTCCGTGAATGTGCTGATTGTTTAATATAAGATGGAATGGATACAATATGATGAATTCCCGGAATAAAATTTTATCCTGCCAGATGGTATTGAGGCGGGGAATCGCTCTAAGCGCCCTGATAGTTATCGTCTTAAACCTGGCAGGCTGTGCCAAAGTACCTGATAAGCTTATTACTCCGACCCTCAGCATCGAAACCCATGGAGGCGAGGAATATACCCTCTCCCTGAGTGCCGGCATACAGAACGAGAATAGTGATATCGCCTTCATTAACATGAAGGGGAATGTTCTGTTTTACGATCCCGACAGTTCCGGGGCCACTGTTCTTGCCGTGCCCTTTGAATTGCCGGTTGTTCTTCCCTTCGATACCGGGATCATTGAAGTTCAGAAGGCATATACCGAGAAAGAGATAATGCCGCTCGTGACACTCATGGGATCAGGCAGGGAAAAACTCATAAGCGAGAAGAGCATGGAGCGTACGTTCATAGAGAAGAACAAGATCGGCCTCGAGCTCTCAGGATATCAAAAGAAAAAGATCCTTGATCTCTTGAAGGAAAAGATACATGAAAAAAATTGATGACAGCCGGATATACCTTATCGCCGCTATTGCGGCTCTCGCGGTGGCACTGATCCTCGCTCCAGTTTCGTTTTACTCGATACTCATCGTGGAGCCGGAAATCGAGGAACTCCTCAATTCGGACGATACCACAGGAGCGAATTACAAGCTGGCGTATTTGAAACTCCGAGATCCACAGATTTTTGCGGGATACGAGAATTTCGATATCGACGGTATATCCGTTAAAAATTCCCTGGCATTCTTTGACAAAAGGATATACTACGGGGGTGATATCGATGCCCCGCGGAAGGCCTATCTTGAACTCCTTCTTGACAGGAGAAAAAAAGGCTCGGCTCTCGGAAGGAACACCATGGCTTTTTTCACGCTTCTTTCACTCCTTTTCTGGGCGGTTTTTTTCCAGGAACGAAAGGCCTCGAGGTCTTAAAGATAGCACGTGTATTCCTCTTGACATTCCTGTTTTTTATCGTATTTTGACTTCGGTGCATCTGTCCCTCATCGGTGTGCCGGTATCCGTGGCGCGGGAACAATGAAAAAGAAAATAATGATCATAGACGACGAGGAAGCGATCCGAAAGCTTCTTTCGAGGGTGCTAACCGGTTCGGGTTATGACGTCGTGACCGCATCAAACGGGAGGGAAGCCCTGGAGAGGCTTGATTCCACCTCCGTGGACCTTATCATGCTCGATATGAACATGCCGGAAATGGATGGCCTGCAGTTCCTGCGAAGGGTAAGGGAAAACGACCTGACACACGTGCCGGTCCTCATAATCTCAGGAGACGCCAATCCTGATAACATCGTTAAAAGCTACAAGCTGGGTGTGTATGACTTTATCCGCAAGCCGGAAAAGACCGAGGTTATGCTTAAAAGGATAGAAAATGGCCTGAAAATCGGTGAAATGATCAATTTTAACGAATTCATCCGGGTTGAGCTCCTGATGGCAAGGAAACTTCAGAAGTATCTATTCCCGAATCCCACGCTGAAGAGCAGCCATGTTTCGATCCATACCTGGTCGTTGCCGCTTTCCGACATCGGCGGCGATCTCTTCGATTATGTCGTGTTCAGGGACGATCGGGTCGTTTTTTTCGTGGCCGATGTTTCCGGTCACAGCATCTCCGCCGCGCTCTACACCGCCATCGTGAAAATGGTATTTCGGAACGCCCTCCAGAGATCCGAAACCCCGGGCGAACTCATGGCAGCAATGAACCGGGAACTCTCGGGGAACATACCGGTGGAGTCCTTCGTGACTGCATTCTGCGGAATATACGATCCCGGGCGACGCATCCTCCACTATGCCAATGCGGGACACCCTAAACCCTATTGTCTTTCGGGGGACGGATTTTTCGCTCTCGAGGGCAACGATTCCTTTCTCGGTCCGATCGAGGACGCCAGGTACCGAACCCACCAGGTGGAGATGCCTGATATATCGAGCATACTGCTGTTCACCGACGGGATACTGGATATCATGGGAGAAAATGACATGCCCGTCGGTAACGTGATGATGACGGACATCCTTAAGATGAGCGACTGTTCACCCCTTGATAAGTACAGGCAGATCCAGGAAGTCATCACCGGCGGTGAGGTGGCGGTCAATGACGATTGCACGCTCATGCTGGTCGAGCTCGCCTGATTGGATGAATATTCCCGCCGGACCGATTGTCGTCACGAATCGCGTTATCGCTTATGAATAGAATTCTGGTCGTGTCAGATTCCCATGGCAATACTCCCAAGCTTTCTGGGATCCTCGCCAGGGAGGAACCCTTCGATATCCTCGTCCATTGCGGTGATGGCATCGGCGACCTTTTCCACGTGAATATCCCTTCGGGAACTCTGGTCATTGGCGTAAACGGGAACATTGACGAAGCACGGGGAATCGATCGTGAGCGCATCGCGACATTTGAAGCAGATGGGATGCGGTTCATGGTTGTCCACGGTGACCAGTACCGGGTGCATCATGATTATTCCCTGATGGAACGCGAGGGGAGGGCCCGGAACGTCGATGTCGTGCTCTTCGGCCACACCCACAGCAGGTTTCATGGGAAGGGAAGGCCGATTCTATTCAATCCTGGCCCGGCCTCAGGCGGACATTATGGTTGTATCACGACGGGTGAGCGCCTTCATATAGAGCACAGGATGCTGCCGGAATAAAAAAGCGACACAATCTCATGTCGCTTACTAAAAATTACCAGCCGATAGTTATCGGCGGTTATGCCGAAAAGGTCGGGTCTTTCTTTATCAGGATTTCCTTGATTTTGGCGTCCCCGGCAGAAAAATAAACGATGGGGGATTCCATTAGCGAATATTCGTTGATAAGGCGGATATAATCCTCGTCGCGCCTCATGTCGATAAGGTCGATCTCCCTGAACTTTTTGTTACCGATGTAGATGGCTTTCATGTGGAGTCCTGTGAGGGATGATGATGGTGCCGCTCTTACATCTGCAAATGTATAGGGGTGAAAATATTTGTCCAGCATTTTACGTTAAATAATTTTTCTAGGGAAAATATTTTTCACTACGATGAAAAAAATCATCTTCATTCCGTATATGTCTCGTCAGACCGCCGTTCAAATATTTATGCCAGGTGGCCTGACTTCACCATGACCGCATTCCCGTCGGCATTGATCGTGGGATTGATTATCCGGATAGATAGTTACCGCCAACACGCGAAGCTCTGAGTGTAACGGCTATAATATATTTTTTGGGATTGACTTTTAAAGAGGCAAATATATAAATTGACCGCACATTACCGGCTCTTACCGGCATTTTCATCGGGTACACACGCAAATGAAACCAAATGGAAGAACCCTTTTCGCCTGTTTCGCCGCTGCGATAACTATACTGTCCGTTACGGCCCTTCATGCATTCAAGTTCGATTTTATCACGGTAAGCGACGTGGTCGGCAATATTAGGAAATCCTTCGGCGCAATAGATACCTACCAGGCGAATTTCACCATTTTTTCCGAGAAACTGGGGAAAACCACGCGCCAGACCGGCATTATTAAATACAAGGCGAACAACAGGCTTCACATCGAGTTCACCCAGCCCCAGGGACAGAAAATCGTTTCCAACGGAAAGATGATGTGGATATACATACCGTCGATGAACGTGGTGGCCGAACAGGACCTTGATTCAGGTTCGGGTATATTCGTCTCCGGTTCGCGGAGCGGGCTGAACTGGCTCTTCTCAAAATATCATTACCGGTTCGCTACTAAGGAACAACCCGAAACGCAGGGCGACGGCTCAAAAATGTACACGCTGATTTTAAAGCAGAAAGAAAGCCGAAGCGGCTACCGGAACATGAAGCTCTGGGTGAATGAGAGGTATTTTATTGTCAGGGCCCAGGGAGAGACATCCACGGGAAAAAAAATCGAAATTCAATTCACGGGTCTGAAGACAAATATCGACATTCCGAATTCCCTGTTCAGGTTTGATATTCCCGCCAGGGCCCGTGTCGTAAAAAACCCAATGATAACAGAGGAATAACCTTGGAAAGTATCGGCGAAAAGTTGCGCCTGGCTCGTGAGGCCAGGAGAATCTCCATCAAGGAAGTGGTGAAAGACACCAATATCAGCCCCGTATATCTCCAGGCCCTTGAGGAGGAGAAGTTCGATAAATTCCCCAGCGAGACCTATCTTGTCGGTTTTTTACGTTCGTATGCTGAATACCTCAAGCTCGATGTCGAGGGAATCGTCCAGGCCTACAAGGGCTACAAGATTGGGGAGAGCGCAACCCCCCTGGAGGAGTTAACCCGGCCCACGAAGTCTAACCTGAGCATGGCCCTGTCTTCTTTTTACAACAAACAGCGCACCGCGATAGTTATCGCCGGTGCGGTCCTCGCTTCAATCCTGGTGATTGTGGGTATAAGGGCCATCTTCACCTCCGGGGTGGATATATCTGAAGGAGATTCAACTGACGTTATTAAAGAAGAATATGCCAAGAACAAGGATAACGAGATAGACAATCTCCGGAATCTTCAGCTTTCCAACAACCGGGGCTTCATCCTCGTTTCCAGGAATGAAGCGATCCAGTTTCTCGTGGACAGCAGGGAGGTCATCCTCCTCATGAAGGACATTGCCCGGGATAGCGTTTCCCTGGAGGTTCTACCCGGCAGGACCCTTGAGACCTTCAAGATGGACGAGCCCCGCACCATCGCGATTGAAGGGTCTCCACGCGATGTCACTATCACCCTCAAGGGGCTCACGGAGAACAGGGCCAAGATCATGGTGGCCCTGGGTGACAAAAAAACCGCGGATGAAAAGGCCGAACAACCGGAGGAGACGTTCTCCGCCGCTGACAGTACCAGCGTCGAGACACAGAGCCGCCAGAGCCTCAAGATCGTCTTCGAGGCCCAGTTCGTCCAGAAATCCTTTATCGAGCTGTACCTTGACGGTGTGCGAAAGGTGCGCGGTTTCATACCCGAGGGCCAGTTCGAGCGCTGGGAGGCAACGGAGTACATACAGATCAAGATCGGGAATGCCGGGGGTATTCGCGCAAGGATAAACGGAAGGGATTATTCCTTCGGCAGCCCCGGCCAGGTGGCGAACAAGGTCATTACCTGGAAAAAGGACGCCAAGAATCCGAACCTTTATCATATCGACGTGAAGGACTGGTAGCCTCGTCCGGTCCGCAGGCGTCCCGCGCCGTTACGATATGGTCTCATCCCGCGATATAAGCTTCCACGTCATTTCCCTCGGTTGCGCTAAAAACCAGGTCGATTCCGAGCGTGTCAACGGCGCCATGCTTTCCTCGGGATTCCTGCCCGCCCCCTCCGGCGAAGAGGCCGATATCATCATCATCAACACCTGCGGCTTTATCGAGAAGGCGAAGGAGGAGTCCATCAGTGTGATTTTCGACGCACTTCGTGATCGCGACGGCCGGCCCGGAGGCGAATTCGGCCGCAGGGCAGTGGTCATCGGCTGTCTCTCCCAGCGCTACCGCGACGCCCTCCTGGCAGAGATCCCGGAAATCGATTACCTGGAAGGTATACCCGACGACAGCTTCGTCGAACGGATGAGCCGACACTTCGGCATCGCCGCGGAGCCGCCCCGAAATGTCCGCGCTCCCCTCGTGCCGGGTCTCGCCTATGACTACATAAAGATATCTGAGGGGTGCTCGAACAACTGCTCCTACTGCGCCATACCCCTCATCAGGGGTCCCCGGGGGGATTATCATCCCGACCTGATCCTTTCCGATGCCATGGCCGCGGCCGCCCGGGGAGCTCGGGAACTCGTGATCGTGGCGCAGGATACCGCGGCCTACCGGCACGGCGATATCGGTCTTCCCGGCCTCGTGCGCAAGCTCGCGGGGATCGACGGCATCGAATGGATCCGCCTGATGTACTGCCACCCCGATCATGTCGACGAGGGCATCATCGCCCTCCTGGAGGAGGGGGGCAGGGTGGTGCCCTACATCGATCTTCCCTTCCAGCACGCCAGCGCCTCCGTGCTCGCGTCAATGGGAAGAAGGGGGTCCGCAGCGGCGTACCTCGATCTCCTGGGGCGCCTCAGGGAGCGCGTGAGGGGAATCCGCGTGCGTTCAACCTTCATGGTGGGATATCCCACAGAGGGCGACGGCGATTTTGAAGAGCTCCTCGACTTCTTGCAACAGGCCCGTATTGACCGGGTGGGGGCCTTCATCTACTCCCCCGAGGAGGGCACGCCGGCGTGGAAAATGGCCGATCCCGTGCCGGCCCGCGTCAAGAAACGGCGTTTCCACCGCCTCATGACGATGCAGAGGGATATCTCGACGACGTCTCTCGAGGCGATGATCGGGAACAGGGTACGGGTCCTGGTGGAGGAGCGACTGGAGGATGGAACATGGGCGGGAAGGAGTGAGTACGACGCCCCCGAGGTGGACGGTGTTTTTTTCTTGACCGGAAAGGACCTTCGGGTTAACTCGATCGTGACGGCCAGGGTCACCGGGGCGTTCGAATATGACCTGGCGGGGGTAGTATCGTGAGCATTCCGAAATTCACATGGAACGTGCCCAACCTCATCTCGATATCGAGGATCGTGATGATTCCCATTGTCATCTATCTCCTCTACATGAAACTCTGGCTTTACGCCGTGATACTCTTCGGCGCGGCTTCCCTTACCGATCTTCTCGACGGGTGGAGCGCCCGCAAGCTCAACCAGGAGTCGGAGTTCGGCGTGTTCATCGATCCACTGGCCGACAAGTTCCTGGTCATTTCGGTCCTCGCCGCCCTGATGGTGCTTGACCCCTACCTGGAGATTTTCGACTTCTGGATGATCGCCGTCATCGTGGGGCGCGACGTGCTCATCACCTTCATGCGCTTTCTAGCTTACCGGCGGGGGCGACGCCTCCACACGAGCAGGTTCGGGAAGGTGAAGACGGCCTTCCAGATGGTCTCGATCGTCATCATCATCATGATTTATCTTGTCCGCAAGTGGGGCATCTACGTCACCCACCAATCGGTTCCCTACTGGATCCTCCTCGGGGTGACGGTGCTGACCGCGCTTTCCGGCCTTCGCTACCTGTTCACGAACTGGCGCCTCTTTCTCCCCGAGAAGAAGAACGAGGAACTGCACGATTCCGCATGAGGATCAGGGAATTTTTCTTCACCGCATGCTATGCCGGCTACTGCCCGGTGGCTCCCGGTTCCGCGGGGACCCTGGTGGGCATGGCCGTGTATATCCTGGGATATGTTATTTTCGGCGAGGCGAGCTGGGCGGTCAACCTCGCCATGGTAGTCATCCTCTTTGTCCCCTTCGTGAGGCTCGTGGCCGACGGGGAGCGCTTTTTCGGGGTGAAGGATCCGCCCCAGGTGACACTCGACGAGGTAATGGGCTACTGGGTCAGCGTCCTCTTTTATCCCTTCAACATTAAAATCGCCCTCGCCGCATTCGTGGTCTTTCGCGTCATGGATATACTGAAGCCGTGGCCAATCAGCCGCCTGGAGCGGCTCCGGGGCGGTTTTGGAATTATGATTGACGATTGCGTCGCCGGGGTGTATACCAACCTGATACTGCTCGTCACGGTGCTCCTTCTCAAGTTTTTTTCTGTTGATATATAGAGGGGATGCGGGCCGGGCGGCGACAGGGTCCCGGGTCGATTTTCCACGGAGCACCGTTCCGGTACACATCTAAAGGAGAAGCGGAAGCGTGATGACGGCACGGACATGGTTACCCCTTATGCTGGTCTGGTTGGTTTTTTTCGGTTCGGCCCTCAGCGCGGCCGATGAGCCCGCATCCGCCGACGCGGGAGAAAAGGACCGCTGTCTGGAATGCCACGGCGGCCTCGACGGTGACGTGGCGAAACCCGTCGGTGAATGGCGCGCCAGCGTGCACGCCGGGGGCAAGAAATGCTTTCTCTGCCACAGGGGGAATCCCGATGCCGGAGATAAGATGGCGGCCCACGCGGGGAAGGACGGGTTTATCGGCAAGCCGGACAATAAAGCCATGCCTGACTTCTGCGGAAGGGAAGGGTGCCACTCCCTGGCCCTGGAACAGTTCCGGCGAAGCCCTCATTACCGTTCGGTCCTGACCAGGGGCGTGCCGCACTGCGGCACGTGCCACGGGTCCCACGCGATCCGAAAGAGTTCCGTGGGCATCATTGACGAGAAGACGTGCGCCACCTGCCATTCATCGGAGACGATCAGGGAAAACATCGGGATGATCGCCGAGATCGACCGCGGCATCGCGGAGATCGATAAGAATATCGCCTTCATGGAGGAAAAGCATGCCGACGTACGGGTCCTGCGGGAGCGCCTTGACAGCGTCCGCCGCATCTACCATCAGCTCGTCCACGTTTTTTCCCGAACAGAACTGGAAACGAGCCGCCGGGTGCTCGATCTCGAGATAACGGGTCTCGGGGCCGACGTCAGGTCAAAGGTTTCCTCCATCAGGCGCCTTGACGCCCTTTATATCACAATGCTTGTCGTCGGTCTCGCCATTATCGCCGGGGTTTCGATCTACACCCTGGTGATGTACAGCAGGAGAAAGAAACTTTAGGGCTGCGCGCCCGGGGGGGACCGACGTGAAACGCGACCACCTGTTCAACACAGAGAAGCTTAAATACGTGAGCGGCGATTCACCCCCCGTCGACTGCATACTCTGCGCCGTCAGGGACGGCGACCCGGCGGTGAGGAGTCTCGAGGTGGCCCGCCGGGAGGGATTCATCGTCTCCGTGAACCTCTACCCCTTCAATCCCGGGCACCTGATGATCTTCCCCGAGCAGCACGTGGAGAGCCCGAGGGAGCTTTCCGACGCCGAGGCCCTGGCGATGCACCGTATCCTCAGCGAGACGCTGTCGCTCCTGGAGGCTGAATTCATGCCCGACGGCTTCAACGTGGGGTACAACCTCGGCCGCTTCAGCGGGGCGAGCGTGTCGCACCTTCACCTCCACGTGGTTCCCCGTTACGGGAACGAGGTGGGGTTCCTTGACGTCCTCGCCGGGACGCGCCTCGTGGTGGTGGACCCCGCGGACGCGCGGGACAGGCTGCGAAGGCGCTTCGAGGGAAAATAGGGGGACGTCGCGCGGCTCATCGGGCCGCCCGTTCCGCCGCCTTCAGCTCCTCCATCTCGCCTTCCGTGAGGTTTACCAGGAAGGCTTCGCCGCACATGGGACAGGCGCCCCGGTTGTCGCCCACGATCAGGGCTTCAAGCTTCAGCTCGAGCCTGGATCCGCAGAGGAGACAGGTGAAGTCGGATGCCTTCATCGGCGGGACTTTGAACATGGCGTTCCTCCATGAGCAGTGCATATTCAATCTGTGCAATTCAACGGCGGCGCGCCAGGATTTCAACAATATTAATCTTTTTTTCAGGCGGTTTCCAATGATGCGAACTATCGCCTTCGCCGCGGCGCTCCTCTCCCTGGCGGCCTTTCCACCGGCGGGCCGCGCCGCAGGCGAAGGGCTCACGGCAACGCGCATACTCGGTGTTCCCCTCGATCCCGGCGTCCTGAACCATGTCCTGGTAAGCCCCTACGGCGCGGCGGGGATATCCTTCCCCTGGGGGCAGCTCAACTTCACGGGGAGACCGGAAACCAACGTGAGGTTCGCCGGCGGCGCCGGGGTCAGGGTAGCCTATCCCCTGGTCTGGTTCGGCGGGGTCATCGGCGGCTTCGAGTACATGGCCCGGCCGGTTTCGAAGACGAACCGCTATCCCGGGCTGCGGGTCACGGAGACGCGCGACCTGCGACTCGTCTCCATGCTCCTGGGGTGGCGCCAGTACGCCTGGTGCTTTTACTACGGCACGGGCGTTTTCGCCGGGGTAGCGGCGGGGCCCTGGCGCACCCGCCTCGTGGTGAACGGTACCGCGGTCAATTTCGGCCCCCTTGCGCCCTCACGGAACGATCCGGGCGGCTTCACCCTCGGGCTCTACACCGAGATCGGCGTCATGGTTCCCCTTTCGGATCGCGTCACCCTTGACGTGACGGCCCAGCTCCAGGGCCATCTGGTAAAAACGAAGATGGTGGGGAACCCCTTCGGAGGGAGCGGCTGCCGTCCCATGGCCCTCCTCTTCATCGCCGGGGTCACCTTCAGGACGTGAGGGGGCGTCTTCCTCAGGGGAACCGGTACCCCACCGTACCCTTCACCGTACGTCTTCCCATGACAATGACCGGCGATTGTCCCGGGAAATGCAGCTATCTGGATTCACTTCGCGGTATGGAGTAAAGTCCCAGCTGGCCGCGCGGTTGACAGAAAAAAATTCTGGAATGTGCGGATTGTAACATGATTATGCTTGACGAAAATTAGCTATGACTAATTTAGTTGATTAAAACTAACAATATAAAGTCTTCTTTCACCTGGGCGTGCCGTGATTGACCGGGGGCTGACGGCGCCACGGGAGGAAGTGAAAAACCAATGGAGAGTACCATGAGAACACACGCACCATCACACGTACGGGCTTCCATGATTGCCGCCTGCGCCGCGGCCATGGCGGCATTGTTCGCGGCGGCACCGGTTTCCGCCTTCCATCCCCTGATCACCGATGACGCGGGAACGCGGGGGAGGGGAAACGCTGAGATCGAGCTTGCGATCCAGCACGAGCATGACGCGTACCGCTCCTTCGACCGCACCGTCGATAGCATCATAGAGGGTATATGGGGGAGGGTGAGCTACCGTGACGATGTCAACCAGGCCGGGGTATGCGTCTGCTACGGTATCATCGATTCCCTTGACGTTGCCGTGGGCATTCCCTACCTGCACGTCCGCACGAAGGAGCGGCGCAGCGTCTACGCCCCCGGTCCCCTCCAGGGCCTGGCCTACCGGTCGACCTCCACGGCCACCGGGGCGGGTGACCTCGCCATCGCGTTCAAGTGGATGTTCTTCGAGCTGAACGGCCTCTCCCTGGCGCTCAAGCCGGGCTCGACCTTTCCCATCGGGAACGAGGACCAGGGGTTCGGCACCGGAAGGATAAGCCCCTACCTCTACTTCATCCTGAGCCATGAGACGGAATGGGTTCTTACGCACCTGAACCTCGGTTATATTCGCAATGAGAACAACCAGTACAGGCACGAAGACCTCTGGCATGCCTCCCTGGCCTTCGAGTTCCGGGCCGTGAAGGAATACCTGCGTTTCGTGGTGAACGGCGGCCTCGAGAGGTGCCCGAACAAGTGCTCCCGGGTCCAGAACGCCTTCGTCCTCGGCGGCGTCGTGGTATCCCCGACGAGGGATTTCGATATCGATCTCGGGTTCAAGTACAGCATCGCCCTCCCCGGTATGGAATCGCCGGGACCCGATCTGACCGCCATGGGGGGGCTCACGTTCCGTTTCAGTCCCGGGGCGCCGGCGGCTCCGTCAACGGAGGAAAGGAAACAGGGGTAACGAAGGGCCGCCGGCCCGCGTCGTCTTCAGTGCGGACCGGCGGGAGCCCATGCTTCGCTTTAACGTTATCGTGTCTGGAAGGTGAGCGTTGCGGCGTACGCCTTTTCGTCGTAGAGCCGGGTGTCCGCCGGTTTCTCGGTGACGGCGGTCCGGATGAGCCATTTGCCGGATTTGCTGATAGGAATCTCCGCGCGGCCCTGCACGTCGGTTTTTACGGTAACGGCGAAGACGTTTTCCTTCCTGGAGTAGCCATCATAGGTCGCCTTGACTTCCACCTCCGCGGGCCTTCCCTTGAACAGCACCCTGACGGGAAGCGCGTCGCCCCTGTCGAGCGTGCCGGGGTCCCTGAGCGGCACGATTTCAAGCTCGTGGCCCACCACGCGGGAAAAAGCGGCGCCCCCCGGCGCGTCCACGGTTATGACTGCCTTGCAGAATTTCCCGCTGTTGATCCCCCTGAGGGCCCCCGCCGCCTGGGCCTTGTTCTTCCCCTCGACATACCCCGCCGTGGTCTTGACCCAGCAGGTCCACCGCTTGCCTGATACGGCCAGGTAGGACCCCGGCTGCGACAGGGGGGCGGCGCTCCGGTACGCGCCGTTTTCCCCGGGAACGAGCCGGACCATGGCCCCACCGGGGGACAGGAGGTAACTCGGCGCCATCCGTTCGCGGGGAACGGTTTCGTTATGGGACGAGGGGAAATCGTGGCCCCAGGCGAAGGTGCATACCGCGGCTGAATTATTCTTTACGGTGAAATCCTTCATTTCCAGCCACATGTCATGGGCGCTGATGCCGGCCGGAACGGCCAGGGCGAAAAGAAGCGTGGTGATGAATGCGATGAAAGCCTGTTTTGTTTTCATGATATTTCCTTCAGTATGGTAATGATGCTTCATGCGGACCGCGCATGAAGGGGATTGTTTGGATTGACCGCCCCGGTGCCGGTGGAAAAGAGGCCCCGGGGCGGTCGTCCCGTGAATCCTGTTACAACTTCATGCTGACCGAGCCGTAAAACGACCGGGGCGCGCCGGGCGCCCAGATGGTATAGTTGCCGGCGTATCCCGCGTAGTGTTCGTTCAGGATGTTTTTCGCGTCAAACCTGAACACGATGGGCGCCTCGCTGGCCGTCAGGGTATAGGTCAGGTAGAGGTCGAATAGGTTGTAGCCGCCGTAGGTGGGTCCCGCTTCTCCCAGCCCCAGCCCGTATGTGCTGTTGAGATAGTACAGCCCCATGGCGCGGGACCAGGTCCGGGTCCCGTACGAGTCTGTGTATTGACGGCCCACGAAGGTCCAGCCCACGCCGCCTCCCAGGTTGATCGGCGTGCTCCATATGACCTCGACGCCGCCCTGGAATTCGGGGATGTTCGGCAGCGGCGATCCCTTGGTCAGGACGTTGCCGACGCTGACGTAACTGGTCGCGGCGTTCGTGCCGAACCAGGGGACCTCGCGCACCCTGCTCCTCATCCAGGTGAAGGTGCCGTCCACCTCGAGGTACTTCAGGGGCATGATCTTTGCCGTGGCCTCGACGCCCCAGCGCCGGGTTGTGCCGATATTGGTGTAGAAGCCGGACCCCGCGGGTTCTTCCCTGGCCTCGTCGGTCACGTCGATCATGTACCCCGTCACGTCGACCCACAGGTATTTCTCGTAGGTGGCGGTGAGGCCCCCCTCGTACTGCCATATCTTCGCCGGCTCCAGGTGCTGCCATGTCTGGTAGAGGGTAGTGTCGGGGGGCATCACGAAGCCGTTGCTGACGTTCGCCCTGAACCGGAGCACGTCCTTCACGAGGTCCGAAATGAAGCCGAACTTCGGGGTCACCGCGCTGTAATCGCCGGGGCCGATGACCTGGTGCCTCTCCTGCACCTTCATCCATTGCTTGAGGGGATCGGTGATGTTCAGGGCCTCCTGGAGGTACATCTTGTTCCTGAATTCGCCGGCGAAGAGGTCCGCGCGGAGTCCCACGACGGGCGAGAAGTACTGGTGCAGGGTCCACTCGCTTTCCAGGAAGAGGCCGTGCGTCTGGAAGCGGGAATACTTTTTCCCCGTGATGGAGAGGCGCGTCCGGTTCTGGGTGCCGAACTGCCTGAAGACCGTGTCGTCGCTGCAGTATTCGTAGCCGACGATGCCCTTCATCCGGATTTCCTCGTAGATCGGCACGTCCAGGTTCAGGCTGGCGCCGGCGCCGTACTTCCCGATCCGGTAGCCCCGCTCGTACTGGGCGCCCGATCCGAACTTGGCGAAGCGGGTCCAGTTCGTCTGGAGGCCGAACCCCCAGGCGAGGATCTTGGCGTACTCGTTCACCACGTAGTTGATGTCAAGGCGCTCCGTGAACTGCCGGCGGTCGCCCCCGTCGTCCTGGGCGACGTCAAGGGGATCCAGGGGCATGTTCAGGGGGTTGAACATCTGCTGCTTGTACGCCCACTTCCTCACGCCCCACTGGGCGCGGGACATGTACCCCGGGGCGTCCCAGGCGTGTCCGTGCCCCCTGAGGGACAGGGAGATTTCGAGGTCCTTCGCGGGCCGGTAGGTGAACCGCGTGGACCCGTTCCCGTAGAGCTGCCGGGAATTGTCCTGGAAGCCGTCGGTGCGGTAGAACTGGACCGCCGTGTTGTTCCAGAGGGTGTCGCTGATGACCGATTTCCCCAGGGCGGCCTGGACGTCCACGGTGTTCCATGACCCGTATTTCGCGTGGGTGTTGACGTAGTCGCCCCCTTTCCGGGTCATGTACACGATGGTGCCGCCGCGGGAGAAATTCCCGTACAGGGCCGACGAGGGGCCCTTGTACACGAGAACGCGGTCCAGCTCCATGGGGATCAGGACGTTGGGGTCCGCGTATCCGCCTCCGTGGCCGTAGTATTCGTTCAGGGGAATGCCGTCAAGGTAGACCCCCATGTCGCCGCCGTGAACCCCCGACTGGAAGCCACGGATGGTAATGGCGTTCGACACGCCCCCCTGGTCATACTCGTGCATCTTGACCCCGGGGACCTCCTTGATGATGTCGGCGGTCTTCGAGATGCCCCTCTTTTCAATGTCCTTTGAGTCCACGATGTTGATGGTGAAGGGAGACTTCTTTATGAACTGCTCTCCTTTCACGACCACTTCCCTCAGGGTGACGTCTTTCGTTTCCTCTCCGCCTTCGGATGTCGCTTCCTGCCGGTCGGCCGGCCGTTCCGCGGGACGGTCTTCCTCCTGGGCGGCAAGATACGACGCGGGAATCGCGACGAGCATCGCCAGTGAGAGCGCGCGAATGAGAAATGCCTTCATGAGATCCTCCTTGCGTTATGGCAGTTGATAACACCATTTGTTTATTTGTAACACGGTATATGGTACATACTTTTTGTCAATTATTATGCATCTAGTAACACAAAAAAACAATAAGTAGCAAAATATTTTTGACAAATAGCGCCGCGATACTCTACTGTCCGGGAGATCCCTGTAAGGAGATGGCCGGATAATGATTATTGTTGATTATGGCGAAACCTTCATTTTCATATCCCTGGGCGTGGCCAGTATCATCGCCCTGGGGGTTATACTCGACCGCTACTTCTATTTGCGGCCCCGCGCCGGCAGGCGGTCCGCGGGGGTGTGTCGTGCCGTCCTCGAGGCCATACGGGCCTCGGACCTGGAGCGCGTGAAAAGCATTTCCTCCGGGGAGGATTCCATATACGCCCGCTTCGCCGGGTACTGCATGAACAGGATCGAGGAGCGGAAATCGGGCCTCGACGAGATGATGGCATCGCGCATGCTGGAGGAGGAGGCGCACATGGAGAAGCGACTGCCCGTGCTAAACACCCTGGGCAACAACGCGCCTTTCATCGGGCTCCTGGGAACGGTGCTGGGGGTCATCAAGGCCTTCCACGGGCTGGGGACCCTGGGCAATACCGGCGCCGAGGTGGTGATGCGCGGCATATCCACGGCGCTCCTGGCCACGGCGGCCGGCCTGTTCATCGCGGTGCCGGTGGTCATGTTCAACAACTATTTCACGGCGCGCATACAGGAGGTCATGAAGAACCTGCTCATCATTTCGAAGGAGATGAGCGCACTGGCCCTGATGGCGCACCGGAAGAAAGGGAGGTAGGTGTTCCATGGCGCATGACACTCAAAATAACAAGAGCCTCATCGGCAACATCAACATCACCCCCATGGTGGACATCCTCCTGGTGCTGCTGGTCATTTTCATGGTGACGGCCAACTTTTTGAAGAAGGACGCCGTCAACATCAGCCTTCCCGCGGCCGCGGCCGTGGACCCCAACGTGGCACGCTCCCTCCAGGTGGCCCTGGCCCGCGACGGGAAGATCTACCTGGAGGGCGTGGAGACCACGGAGGAAAACGTCATGGCGCGGCTCTCCCGGGACGCGAAGTTCCGCCCCAACATGCGGGTCACGCTCTCGGCGGACGAGACCCTTGCCTACCGCTCCATCGCCAGGACCATCGGTATAATCAAGAAGGCCGGCGTGTCCAGGATCGCCCTTTCGGTCAAGCGGTAGGTGCGCCATGAACCGGGGGGCCACAGCGCGATGAAAAAAATGACGCGCCGCATCGGATCGTACCTGGCCGCGCGTGATCGCTTCACGCTCTGCCTTGCCATATCGCTCATCCTGCACGGCTCCGGCTACGCGGCCTACGTCTGCGCCACGAGGCCCTGGGAGGGGGACTCCTTCCAGGAGGTGGAGATCGAGCAGGTGGACGCCGAATTCCTGGACATTCCCCCCGAGCTGGTCCGTTTCGAGCGGGGCGAATCGAACCCGGCCCCGGTGGAAAAAAAGGAGTGGGTCGAGGGAACGTCTACAAAGGGCGCGGATCCCGACGACGAGGGGGAGGACCGCGTGTCGGGGACGGGCACCGACCCCGACGGCTACTATTTCTCCATCGGCGCCGACCGACTTCCCGAGCCGATCGTCGATTTTGACCTGAACCAGTACTTTCCCCGGGAGGCCCGGACCGCCCTGATCAGGCGCAGGACGGTCATGGTCATGGTGAAAATAGACGAGCGCGGGCTTCTCCAGGGATACGAGGTGCTGTCGGAACCGAGCGGGCTCGGCTTCGAGGAGGCGGCCGTGAAGGTGGTGAAGCGAATGCGGTTCAGGCCGGGGCGAAAAGACGGGAAGGCGGTACGGATGCTCTGCAGGCTTCCCATTACCTTCGAACTGACCAACTGATGCTTCCCGCCCGGGGGAGTAACGGCGCTGCGTGGCCCCCCGCGGCGGCGCTCGTCGGGAAATTGGACCGGCCCGGTGAATCTGCTTGACATTCCCCCGCACTATGGGCGACACTATGCTCCACGGGAAGCCTTCCCGGGGGGTGCGGGTTCCGCGGTGCATGAAGAATCCAGGGGACACATACGCAAGGATCAACAACATCTGCCTGGTGATACTGGCCGGCGTGGCCGTCACCGTGGCGCTGATCTACACCCGCGCGATTCTCGTTCCCTTCGTCATTTCGTTTTTCATCTATGCCGTGGTGGCGCCCGCCATACGCTGGCTCCACGTGACATGCCGGTTCCCACGGGTCCTGGCCATACTGACCACGGTCACGGTGTTCATCCTTTCCTTCACCGTGCTCGTCATATTCATCTCCTCCTCGCTCATGGATTTTTTCAAGGACGCGCAGCTGTACCGGAGCCGCATCCTTGAATTTATCGCCGGGGTGGAGCGGTTCATCGACTCCCAGGACCTGATCAGCGCACGGATCGACGCGTTGACCGTCGAGAACGCCCTGAAGAGCCTTCCCCTGTTCAGCATGGCGAAGAACATCACCAACGCCCTGGTCTCGTTTTTCGCCAACACACTCCTCATCATGGTCTTCGTGCTGTTCATGCTGGTGGGAGAGGGGGTGTCGTATCAAAAGATCCCCTCCGGATTCGTCGGGGAGATCCGGAACAACATTTCCCGGTATATCGGCACGAAATTCATCACCTCGGTTTCGACCGGTGCGATCGTCTTCATCATCCTGGCGGCCTTCGGGGTCGAACTGGCGTTTCTTTTCGGCGTCATCACCGTCCTGCTGAATTTCATCCCCAACATCGGCTCCATCATCGCCACGTTTCTCCCGGTGCCGATAATTCTCCTGCAGTTCGGCGCCGGGTGGCAGCTCTGGGTCATCTTCCCCCTGCTCATGGCGACCCAGTTCACCATCGGCAACATCGTGGAGCCGAAGCTCATGGGCCAGAGCATGGGCCTTCATCCCATCGCGATCCTTCTTTTCCTCATGTTCTGGGGCCTGGTCTGGGGCGTCCCGGGGATGTTCCTGGCGGTCCCCATCACGTCGATCGTGAAGATCGTCCTGGGCAGGATCGACACCACGGCGCCCCTGGCGGACCTTCTCGAGGGAAAGGTCTGACCCCGACCCCGCCTGTTCCAGCCGCGTTCAGTCCCTGGTTATATATGCGTGATACGGAAAAATCATTGACGAATCTTGAGTAAATAAGTATATTCTAAAATACAGTATACTCCAGGAGCATGCATGTTATGAATGTTGACGCGCACAGGTGCCCGCAAAACCATCCCTGCCCCGCCGTTCGGTTCTGTCCCGCCGGCGCAATGGAGCAAAAGGGGAATGGACTTCCGGTGATCAATGAAGGCAGGTGCACCGGATGCGGTTCCTGCGTCGATTTCTGTCCCATGGGGGCGATAGGGGAGTGATGATGGATCAAACAGGAACAAAACGGGTCGGTCTCATGAAATCCCTTCCCTGGAAGCTGATCGCCGGAGTGGCCATCGGGGGCACCGCCGGCTTTCTCTATTACTATTTCGTCGGGTGCGCCACGGGGGCCTGCCCCCTGACCTCAAACCCCTTCACCAGCGTGCTCTACGGCGCGGTCATGGGAGCCCTGATCTCCCGGGCCTGAGTCGGAAGCGCGGCCGCCATACCAGGCGAACCCCCCTTATGAAGGGGGGTGGCGCGTCTTGCCCGGAGTAGCTGCGCAGCAGCGTATCGAAGGGAGCGCCGGGGGGATTAACTCCCCCTCTCCCCGTGGGAGAGGGGGCCGGGGGGTGAGGGTCTTCCGTATACGCCCCGCGCCCGCGCCCGGTCATCTCCCTGACTGGAACTCCGCGATGATCTCCCCGTGCTCCGGGAAGAGTTCCATGAGCTCCTCCTTCCCGGGCATCTCGAAGTCGGTGTACACGAAACCGGGCGCCACGACGCACCCGATGAGCGAGAAGGAGCGCTCCTCCACGACGCGGGCGCCGAACCAGACCCCCGCGGGGATCACCGCCTGGGGGACCTCGCCCCGCTCGAAGCGGACCCCGAGGAGGAGCCGGGACAGGACGCCGTCACCGTCGATCATCACGACCTCCATGGGGCTCCCGTCATGGAAGACCAGTATCTCGTCCGATTTCAGGCGGTGTATCCGTGAGGTCTCGCCGCTTTCCAGCAGGTAGTAGATCGACGTGGCGTACTCCCGGTTGCCGTCGTACCGCTCGGGCAGCGCGCTCCGGGGTATGCATTCATTGGAGCGGTATATCTCGCGGTAGTGCCCCCCCTCGGGATGGGGGGAGAGCCCCAGGTGGGTTATCCAGTGGCGCGCGTCGCGGTCCATGTTCCCTCCTTTCCGCCTGATTCATCCCGGGGGAGGCGTTACGCCTTCCGGTCCAGGACCTCCCTCACCCTGGCGGCCAGTTCCTGGAGCGAGAAGGGCTTGGGAATGAACTCTATGCCCTCGTCGAGCATCCCGTGCCCCGCGATCACGTCCGCCGTGTAGCCGGACATGTAGAGGCACCTGAGCCCGGGCCTCGTCTCCGCGATCCTCTCCCGCAGCTCCCTGCCGTTCATCTCGGGCATGATCACGTCCGTGAGAAGGAGGTCGATGGCGCCCCCGTGCCCTTCCGCCAGCGCCAGGGCCTCGTCGGCCCTCCCGGCTGACAGCACCCGGTAGCCCAGCATCTCCAGCATGTTCCTCCCGAGCTGGAGTATCGCCCCGTCGTCTTCCACGATCAGCACGGTCTCGGCGCCCCTCCGCAGTTTCCGCGCCGACGTGTCATCCGCGGTTTCATGCTTTTCCGCGATCTCCCGGGGCAGGTGAATCTCGAAGGAGGTGCCCCGGCCCGGTTCGCTCTCCACGGTGATGAAGCCGTCGTTCTGCTTCACGATGCCGTAGACCGTGGCCAGGCCCAGGCCCGTCCCCCGGCCGGCATGCTTGGTGGTGAAGAAGGGCTCGAATACGCTGGCGATGATCTCATCATCCATGCCGCATCCGTTGTCGCGCACCGCCAGGGCGATGTATTCCCCGGGATCGCACTCGGGCCGGTCCGCGCAGTAGTCGTCGTCCACGACCGTGTTGCGCGTGGCGATGGTGATCTCGCCGCCCCGGTCCTGCATGGCGTCGCGGGCGTTCACCGCCAGGTTGATAAGCACCTGGTCGAGCTGGGAGGGGTCGATCCTGACGTTCCAGAGCTCCGGGGTGGGCGTCCAGGAAAGGGTGATGCTCTCGTCGATGAGGCGCCGCAGCATCTTCAGCATCGGGTCGATCAGGTCGTTCAGGTTCACCACACGGGGGCTGACGGTCTGCTTGCGCGCGAAGGCCAGGAGCTTCCCGGTAAGCTCCGCCGAGCGCTTCCCCGCCTTCATGATGGCCTCCAGGGAGTTGAAGACCGTCTCGGGGGAGTCCAGGCCGCACATCGCCATGTCGGCGTTGCCGATGATGATGCTCAGCATGTTGTTGAAATCGTGGGCCACGCCGCCGGCCAGCTGCCCTATGGCGTCCATTTTCTGGGACTGGAAGAGCTGCTGTTCGAGCTTCAGGCGCTCCTCTTCAAGGCGCTTGCGCCCGGTGATGTCCCGGCAGACGCTCACGAGGCCAGTTGGGGAGCCGTCCTCGCCGCGCAGCACGCCGGCGTTGACCTCGAAATCGACCTTCCTCCCGTCCTTCATGATGAACCGGAACTCGTTTGATGGCCTGCTTTCTCCCCGTAATACCAGGGTTATGCTTTCAAGGATCCTTTCCCTGTCATCGGGATCGATAAAGACGAGGACGCTCTTCCCCACGATTTCCTCTTCCGCGTAGCCGCTCAATTCAAGGGCGTACTCGTTCATGAAAAGGATCGTGCCCTCCATGTCGATCTGGGCGATGATGTCGGGGATCGTGTTGACCAGCTGCGTGTAGAGCTCCCTGCTCGCCCGCAGGGCGTCCTGGTACAGCTTGTTCTCCGTGACGTCCCGGGAGACGCCGAGGAGCCCGGTCAGGGCGCCCTGTTCGTCCCGGAGCCCGCTTATGACCGTCTCCATCCAGATGGTCGAACCGTCTTTCCGGTAGTATTCCAGCAGGAGGGTCGCCTTCCTGTCGGGGTCCCTGGAGCCTTCCTCCTCGAAGGCCAGCTCCCTGGCCAGGGCGTTCATCCCGAAGGCGAGGGACTCCGGCGCGAGCTGCTCCTCCACGGCCTGGCCCATCCGCTCTTCCGGGGTGAAGCCGAGCACCTTCAGTATGGAGGGCGTGACGTAGATCGTGCGAAGGCCCATGTCGGCGATCCACACGATATCGGTCATCTTCTCGGTGATGAGGCGGAATCTCTTTTCGCTTTGCTCCAGGGTCTCCTTCGAACGCCTTTTTTCCGTTATGTCCGCCACCGAGATGATGCTGGCCTCCCTGCCGCCGATCCTCGTAAGGGCCCAGGTGAGGTCCACCCACTTTTCCGCTCCCGCTCCGGTGATGATTTTCAGCTCGAGATGCTCCACCCCTTCGCTCCCCCGGCGCCAATCGCGGGTTTTCTCCCGCACGGACTCCCGGTAATCGGGATGGATGAAGTCAAGGTAGCTCCCGCCGAGCATCCCGCCGGGAGGGCGGTCGAAGATGATCTCGGCGGCCCTGTTGGCGTAAATATACTGCCCGTCCTGGTGGAGCAGAATCCCCGTGGGCGACGATTCGGCCAGGACATGGAACTTCTCCTCGCTCTCCCTGAGGGACGCGTACACGCGCTCGGAGTCCCTGGCCCCCTCCTCCAGGTCCCTGATCCGCTGTTCCAGTTCACGGCGCTTCGCGGTGTCGTCCATGGGATGGAATCCTCCCTTCGTTCCCTTCCGGTTCATGATGGACCCCGGCGATAACCCCGGGACGCCGGGTCCCGCGTATACTCTGTCCACCGCCGCATGATGTGTTTCGATTCAGCGCTCGATGGAAACGAAACATGTTCGATATCGTTGTACCCTAATAAAAAACGGGTATCGGGGCAAGCCCTTTTTTCCGGAGGCCCGGCGCCGGAGAGCAGGGGATAACCCCCCGGCCTCACCCTTAATAAGGGGGGGGAGTGCTCCTCCTGGGGCGGGGGGCATGTCACACACGCACCCTGAGCCCTTCGACAGGCTCAGGGTAAACTTGCCGAAGGGTGATTGCCCCATCCTGGGTGGGGCCCTTCGACTCCGCTCAGGGACCGAGACCAGGGGCTGGTCGGGCAATGTTGCGAGGGGGTGCGTGCACGCGCAATCCTAGCGGGCAGGATGCCCGCATGCCGCCACTCGACAGGATGTCGAGATAAAGGCGGCCTCTGCACTCCCCCGCGTGGTCCCTCAGGCGCCGGGACAGGCTGGGGCGCTTAACTCGCCGCATTCACCTCGCTTCGCTCGGTTCTGTGCGGCTCAAACAGAAGCGCCTGGAGGTTGTCCGCTTTCAGCGGACGTTTGAGGGGCGGGGTTGCTATGAGGGAAATTATTATGGGGGCTTTGTCAAAAGATAGATTCATCAGCCGGTTACCTGGTGCTTGCGGGAGCCGCCTCCTGCGGCATCCTCGCACCGCCGGCCCTCCTGGCCGGCGATTGGTTAATGCTACACTCTCGCCCTATGAGGTGAGCAGATAAAAACCTCATCCCTCCTCCGCGCCTCCGCGTGAGGCCATCTCCTATGCCACAGTGATGGAACTGCCCCGGAATCCGCTGGCCGTCCACTCCCGGTGAACCCCCCTTATGAAGGGGGTGGCGCAACGTGTGCAAATAGCACATAGGTTACATTTTAAACCGGGGGGATTTCCTCCTCTCCCCCTGGGAGAGGGGTTAGGTGCCTGCCCCGAGCCTGTCAAAGTGGGGAAGGGGGTGATTGGTTTTTTTATTGAAATAAAAACCCGGGTAGTCAATTGTATCGTTTGATGTGGCATTAGTATTGACCCTTGCACTTGATATAGCCGAATATCGATTCATTTATATTAAATATAGAAAATAATTCTCCGGGGGGGGGAAGTATGAAACAACAAGTAAGATGTATACCAGCGCTCATCCTTTGCGCCTTGCTGGCCATGCTCGCCTGTGACACGGGGAAGAAGAAGGATAGCAGCTCGCTTCTTCTGCTTCTTGCCGGGGGTCTATCAGCCGGGGATACGCAGACCTACACCGCCGGGGGCGTGAGTTTCACCATGGTCTATGTGCCCGGAGGCCTCACTTTTCCTACCGGAACCAATGATGAGGGTGCGGCCACGGTGGATAACGCCTACTGGATTGGGAAGACCGAGGTGACCTACGAGCTGTGGAGCGAGGTGTATGACTGGGCCGTCAATGGTACGGGCGGCGCCACCGGTGAAGGACAGTACATCTTTGCCAATGAAGGGGGTAGGGGCGGATATTTCAATGGATCGAACAATGTGCCGTATTCCAGTGGCCATGAAACGCATCCGGTAAGCATGGTTAACTGGAATGACGCCATGGTCTGGTGTAACGCCCTGACAGAATGGTATAACGCCCGGAAAAAAACCAACAATGAGTGTGTCTACACCTATTTGAGCGCAATACTGCGCGATTCCCGGGACACGAATAATGACGCCTGCAAGGGAGCAGTGGCAGGCGCCACGGCAAAGGGCTTTCGTTTGCTCACCAGCAACGAATGGGAGCTGGCGTCACGGTATCGTGATGGTGTCCTCTGGACCTATGGAGACCATGTGAGCGGAGACGAAACCGGATACTGTTTTAATGACGGCTCTCCTCTCGGTGACATGCCCATATCAACGGTATTCGGCGATTACGCGGTATACAATGATAATTCTGGTTTTTCAACGGCGTTTGTGACAAGCAGGAAGGCAAACGCCCTGGGGCTTTATGACATGAATGGCAATGTGTGGGAATTGTGTTTTGACGTAAGCGGGTCTGAGCGTGTACGACGGGGTGGGAGCTATGTCTATATCGACTCATACCAGCGATTGGGATTCTGGGAAACCAAAGGCCCGATTTTTGAGTTCGCTGGCATGGGCTTCCGCGTCGCGAGGAGCCACTGATACACCGGCGGCTCCCGGGGGGATTCTCCCCCTCTCCCTTCGGGAGAGGGGTTAGGGGTGAGGGCTGATAAAAGACAAAACGCGCCGATGGATTCTTCTAAGACGAATTAAACCCGATTTTTTTCCCGGGCTGAGTCTCTGTCTTCAGGAGTTCCCTGATGGCGTCGAATACGATCCTGAATTGCCCGTCATATTTTTCTTCAAGCGCCTCGATTTTCCTGCGCAGATCCTCGTGGGTTGACATCATGGTGCGTATGTTCGTGAAGGCCCTCATGATAAGGATGTTCGCCTGGATGGCACGTTCACTGTTGAGTACGCTCGATAGCATTGCGACGCCCATTTCGGTAAAGGCCATGGGAGCGTACCTCTCACCGCCCCTTTTTGAGGTGCCAATCTGGCATCTCAAGTTTCTGAGTTCATCAAGGGTTATTTCGAACATGAAATCGCCGGGGAACCTGCTGATATTTCTTCGAACCTGCCGTTTTAACATGGCCGTTTCCACGCCGTAGAGAATCGCCAGGTCCCCGTCGAGAATGATTTTTCTTCCCCTGATGTAGTAGATCCTGTGCATGATCATTTTTTCCGGTATCATTGGCGTGTCGTGTCCTCTTTCTGGATATGTGCCCATATATGTCTCAACGATTAAAAGGAGGCCCAGGGCGAATTTTTTTTGTACCGCAAGGGAGCGAATGATGATGATCGCTGCCTGGAGATGCGTCAGCGTCATTTTCTGTCATATCCGAGGGGTGGGGGTCTTCCTTATACGCACGACGCGCCGGGGGGATTCCCCCCTCTCCCTCTGGGAGAGGGGTTAGGGGTGAGGGCGTTTCCGAAACGCAACGCGGCGGTGCGTCAGGCCCCCGGCTTCGTGTTCCCCAGGGTGAAGGAATAGACCACGGAGATTGTTATTCCCCAGAAGTGGTCGAACCTGCCGTTGTAATAGAGGAATCCTCGTTTTTTATGCTCGTGCATGTGCCACATCACCTGGTAGCGCCCGCCCAGGCCCAGGGTAAGGCTGGCCGGGGCAAGGTAATAGGCCAGGGAGAGGGACCCGTTCCCCGCTAGTGACGTGAAGTACTCCTTTTCGTACTGGAAAAGGCCGGGATAGTAGGTTCCGGTGGTGATACTGTAGTAGTACAGGTCATCAAACCTGTATGTACCGGAACCCCAGAAGTAGGACGCCGCGAGAGACCCGAGGATGAAGAAATTCCTTGGAAGGGGGATCGTGATGCCCAGCCCCGCGCCGGGGCCCATGCTCTCGAATTCCGATTTTCCCAGGCCGCGATACATCGCGACTTCCGTGAGAGACCAGTAGGCGAGCTTTTCAAGATAACGGTACGACTGGTACTTGAAGCCGACGAAGACCTTGACGGTTTTATTGAACGAATAGTTGAGGGTGGAGTCGCTGTCGTACCTGTCGATCTCCTTCCTGTACCGCGAATTGACGAAAAATGACTGGAGACGCGGACCGGAGGAAACCGCGCGGAATTTTCCGTACATGAATACGGTCGAAACGCTCCACTTGTCCTGGAAACGGATCGAGAGGAGGGGGCCGTGCATGAGCGCGGGATCCATCCGGAACTCGTTGATGGAACTTCCGATCGATACCGGGTTGACGACCGGCAGGCCCGGGCTCGCGGGGGGAAGGAAGAATTTGCCGTTTTTCCAGGTCGGTTCCCACCATGAGCACCAGACGCTGTGGCCGATGCTCACGCTGACCGGCGCGGCGGCCGCCGGCATCGCCATCATGAGGGCGATAATCGCTCCCGTCATCGCTCGCGGTTTCATGCTGCACCTCCCGGGGCCGCGCGCGGCGCGTTCCGGAATCCCGCCGGGCGCGTGATGGTTGTTTCTTCTCTCCTGCACTGGTATCATGGTAGCGGAATAATTTCAAGGGTATTTTTCTGGGGGGAGATCCCCCCGACCCCCCCTTAATAGGGTGGGGAGCGTGAGGCATGGCCGTCCCTGCGGGATGCACGTAAAGGGGCCTCACGCGGAGGCGCGGAGATCGCGGAAGGAGAGGGGGTGGGTGTTTGATGTTGTTTGCCCCATCCGGAGCGGGGGGCAATGTCGGGTGCCGCTTCCGGTGGATTCATGTTGATCGCCCCACCCGGGGCGGGGGGGATGTCACACATGCACCCTGAGCGGAGTCGAAGGGTGATGGCCCCATCCGGGGCGGGGGGCGTGTCACACACGCACACTGGGCGGAGTCGAAGGGTGATCGCCCCACCCGGGGCGGGGGGGTGACCAGGAGCTGGTCGGGCAATGTTGCGAGGGGAAGAGGACTTCTCGCCCTCTCCCCCTCGCGCTCCCCCTCACCGCCGCTCCTTAAGCGCCGGAGGGCTGCGGGCGTAACTCGTCGAACCGGCTGCGCCGGATTCGACTCAGACAGACGCCCGATATGTTGTCCGCCCTGCGGGCGGACGTTTGAGGGGATGGGTCGCTATGAAGGAAATTTCTGTGGGGGCTTATTCGGAAGATGGGTTCATTGACTATTTACCTTGTGCTTGCGGGAGCCGCCTCCTGCGGCATCCTCGCACCGCCGGGCCTCCTGTCCGGCGACTGGTCGTGGCGGGCCTTCTGAACCCCCTCCCCCTTGATGGGGGAGGGTTGGGGTGGGGGTGGTCATTGTCTGATATCATTGTCCGGTGAACCCCCCTTAATAAGGGGTTGGCGCGAAGCGCCGGGGGGATTCACTCCCCCTTTCCCCTGTGGGATAGGGGGCCGGGGGGTGAGGATCTGTCACATACGAAGCGCCGGGGGGATTACACCATCCCCTCAGCAGGATACATGAGAGGATGAGTTCCTGAAAAAAGTATATCATGGAGGTGGTGTGCGTTATCGGAGAGAGTTAGTTAGAATTTGAAAAAAATGTAAATTTGGGGATAAAATTTTGTTCATTTCATAGCTACTTCGTTGCACCAGTAGAGACAGGCATGATGAATCCCACGGATAGGGCGGCGAGGGTCCAGCACCATCACCGCTCTTTATATGCCTCATTCCTGTTAATCCATGGCATCCAGAGATCGTATGCGCAACTGGTGTATCATTATTACCAGCATGGCACTGGCGGTGTCGTGCCGCGGGGGCAAGCCCGACCAGGGAAAGGCGGCGGCGCTTCTTGCCGGGTTCAGGGAATGGGGCGACGAGGCGCCGGGTCATGATGCGTTTTCATCATCCACAAACCGCTTCGAACGGGAAGAGGTCCAGTTTCCGAAACTTGATCCCCTGGCCGGCGCGGCATATGTAAAACCGCCGGCAATCGGTAACTACGGCACCGTGGAGCTTGCGTACCCCGTCGAAACCCCCGCCGGGCGGGCCGGCATGGCCCCCTCAATCGCGCTTTCCTATTCATCCTCAAGCGGCGATGGCGTGGCTGGCATCGGCTGGGGGCTTTCCACCGGTCTCGGCGTTATCTCCCGGGACACGGGGCGTGGGGAACTTCGTTATGATCACCGCGACACGTTTACTTACAATGGGAAACGGCTCCTTAAAGTGAAGGGAGCGCCCGGTAGCCAGAACGGCACCTATCGGCTTGAGATTGAATCAGGTTTTTCGCGCTTTGAGCTCACAGGGTCTGAAGAAGGGGGAATCTGGCGCGTGTATGATACCTCGGGCGTCGTGACCATCTACGGAGAAAGCGATGATACACGGATCGCCCACCCCGATGGGGTGGAGCGAGTCTACCTCTGGAATTTCTCCCGTTCCGTGGACCGCAACGGCAACACCATGACCGCCTCCTACGTGAGGTCGCCTACCTCCCACTCATCACCACCCTATCTCTCGGAAATACGGTATACCGGAAATGATACAGAGGGTATGATGCCCCGCCAGTGGGTTCGCTTTACCTATCAAAAAAGGCGGGAATCCTACGTCACCCGGTCACCCGGCTTTCTCATCGTCATGGATCAGCTCCTCGATGAGGTAATCGTGGGGTGGGACTCGAAGGAACTCTGGCGCTATACCTGCGTGTACCGCGAATCCGAGGATTCCGCCAGGCCACTTCTGGTAACAGTGCGCTCATCGAAAACATCCACTGAGCCGGAATTCATTTACGGAAAGGGGGAGCATTATCTGGTATGGAGGAACGTGGCCAACCCCCGCGTTTCCGATCCCTCTGAAGCGCCTGGCGACGTGCGTCATTTCGAGGGAGACTTCAACGGCGACGGCCTTTCGGACATGATGTTCTATAATCCCGTGAACGGTGACTGGTCCGCCCTGGAGGCCCTCCCTGCCTGGGCCGGGGGCGGCTACGCCCATCGCCGCTACGGCACGGCCTTCGGCGGCGTGCCGGTGGAGTGGTTTCCCGGAGGGGCCACGGGGGATTACAACGGCGACGGAAGGAGCGATATCGCCTTCTACCTCCCCGCAACGGGGGAGATATGGACGGCCCTCCATAACGGAAGGACCTTCGATTTTCGGAGATACGGGCGCATGGATAAACGTATCAACCTCGCCGCCTGCGAATGGTTTACCGGCGATTTCGACGGCAACGGGCTTTCCGATGTGGTGCTCTTCAATGAGCCCACGGGGGAATGGCTCTTCATGAAAAACAGGGGGGATTACTTCGAGATACTCGCCCTGGGCAGGCGTTTCCGGCACCTCTTCAGGGATGATTACAGGCCCGACGCCTCTATGAACGGAAAGGGCACCTCTGATGAAAATCAATCCGGCCGCGACCGCTCCCGCGTCCATTTCCTCTGCGGGGATTACAACGGCGACGGAAGGAGCGACGTATCCCTTCATGACGACCGTACCGGCGAATGGTGGGTTGGGGAAAACCGCTTTGATGATGATCCTTCAGGTCCCGGTTTCGTTCTCGACTGGTATCGGTACGGAAGATTCACCGCGCCGGAGCAGGCGCTCTTCGGACACGACCGGTTTTCCGGAGACTTCAACGGCGACGGCCGCTCGGATTTTATCTGTTATGACAGGGAAGAGGGGCGGTGGTGGATCGGCGAAACGGGGGACCGGAGCATTGCCTTCAGGGTGTTCGCCGGATCCCCCCGATCCAGGGAGATTACCCGGTGGATCCAGGGGGACTTCAACGGCGACGGCAGGACGGATATCGGCTTTTACTCGGCGGATGGTGGCGATTTCTGGATCGGCGAGGCCGATCCCTTCGGTTTCCGCTTCAGGGTCTATACCTCCCTGAGGGAATGCCCTGATCCGGAACGTATACTGGCCGCGCCCTTGCCCTGTGATGAGGTCGTGTTGAAAAAGGGACGCGGCCTGGCGGGCTTAACGCCGGTACGCTATCACTATGACGGGAACGAGCACCGGGAAAGAGGTGAGGCGGTCTTTGTCGGTCACTTCGCCTCCGCACCGGGTGATGCGCCGGAGCTTCTTATCTACGACCGCTCCATGGGGCGTTTTTCCTTTAAAAAGGGAAGCGCGGATCCCCTTCCGGTGCTGGAGAGTGATGGCCTAAATATCGTGGGCGGCAGGATCATGAACAATGGCAGGCCCCGCCGCTATCGTGGAAATGACGGTCTGCTCTACTACCGGCCCCATGAGGGGGTATTCGGCGCGAAGCGCCATATCTTTTCCCTGGTATGCCACGACGGCGTGGGATTCGTCGATGAGGAGATAGCCTCCTTCGGCGAAGACCTTGTTGAAGAGTTCGATATCGGATCGGGCCTCTTCTGGATCGATCGCTTTAAAATAGATGATACGGATGAATATCTGCTCGCCCTTGACGATGGTAGCGACGATCCGGCATTTCTTTTGTTCGGAACTAACGGAGAGTCCTCGGAGGCGCGGCGCATTGTAATCGATGCCGGCGCCCTGAGGGATCAGTTTTTCCGCGGCCTTCGCGGGAGTGGGGTCAGAATCTTCAGCGGCGATTATACCCGGGACGGAACCGCGGATCTTCTCATGGTGGATTACCGGGATTCTGTCCACCGCTGGTACCTGGGCACCCTTTCATCAGATGGGGGAAGGATTTCATTTGCCGTGCTTTCAGGAAATCCGCGATTCTATCCCGAGGGATTCATTGCCTCCCGGGGGCCGGCCGGTGGGGGCGACGGCGCCTTCCTCTATGTCACGAACTCTTCGGGGCGTTTCTGCTTTCACCGGCTCCGGGTTGAATCCGGAGCGATAACCGTCCTGGGTGACGATACCCTCCAGGAGGGCGTGGAGTTCAACGCTGATTTTGATGCCGCCGGACGTCCCCTGGTCTACGTCCCCCCTGCCGAATCGCAGGGTCCTGTCCCGAAGTGGGTCGTCTTCCAGGGGGGAGGGTATCGCTTTGAAGATACGGAGCCGGAGCGTAGCATCGATCGGCCCGATCTCATGACCCGGGTCTATCCCTTCCAGTGGCTCCAGGGGGACTACAACGGCGACGGAAAAACGGATATCGGCTTTTTCCACCTCAAGGAACGGAACTGGTACTTCGCACTTTCGGGGGGCGTCACGCCCGACTTGCTCACCGGGGTGAAAAACGGCATCGGCGGACGCTACGATTTCGAGTACGTCAACTCCTCGGGGCTCGATAATACCGGGGACGACGATGTGGCGGACCTCCCGGTGAACTACCGCGTGTGCGCCAGGATGATCGTGGAGGACGGCCTCGGCCGGAGCGTCACGACGAGCTACGAGTACCGGAACGGCAGCGCCTTTTCTGACTTCATCAAGGGCCGCAAGGAGACCGACTACTTCGGCTTTGGGGAATTTTCCGTCATCGATGCCTACGGAGCCCGGACGGTGCACCGGCATCACGGAACCCCCTTCGATGATTTCAGAATGAACCGCGCCCTCGGCGGCGCCCGGAAGGAAACCAGGCGTATCGGATCGGACAATATCGAGTACGAACGCATGGAGTACGACTACCGGGTGATGGCGATCGAGCCTTCATCCGTACCGGACGGTGCGGTGCAAAGCTTCCTTTTAGAGCCATCGGCGGTGCGTCGGTATGCACGTGACGTTCTGACGGAAACTCGGGAGACAATGATCGAGTTCATGCCCGGGCGGTACGAGATCCGAGCCAGGCATGAATCGACCACCGACCATTATCGAGACGGCGCCCATGAGCCGGTGTCGGTGAGGAGCGTGTTTGAATATGAAAGCGTTGAGGCGACAAATCAGGCACGCCTTGCGATTAAAACAGAATTCGAGGGTACTCATCTGGAGCGTGTGACCGAATTCCTGTATGACGCGCGCGGCAATTGTATCCGGGAGCGCACGCGCCCCGGAGGCGCCCGGGGATCGTCGGTTGCCGAGCGTGTCATGGAATACGCCTATAACGGGTACGGCAACAGGATCCACGAGGCGGACGCGTCCGGGAGCCCGGCCCGGATCACCGAGCGGGAGTATGACGGCGAGCTCTCGCAATATGTCGTTGAGGAGCGCGCCCGGGGGGGAGGCATCGCCCTTGTGACGCGCTATTCCATAGACTACGGCTCCGCCTTCGGGGCCGTTACAGAGAAACGGGGGCCTGACGGCAATGCCGTTGGCTTCGAGTACGACGGTTTGGGAAGGCTCATACGGGAGTGGGTCGACGCCGATGCGCCAAGAGAGACCCTGGGTGTCTACGACTACACGGCCGGGTTTCCCCTGAGCGTGAAGGCCACGCGGTTTGCCGGAGGGGGAATCACAGGTCCCTCGGAGGCTATGGAACTCCGGGTCTACGCCGACGGAATGGGGCGTGTGATCCACACGGTGCGGAGCGCCTCGGATACTCCAGGACGCCGATACGTAAAGAGCGGACTCATCGTCTATGATCGGGCCGGCCGCGAGGTGCGGAAGAGCCGCCCAGACTATGCGCGGGACGAAGAGATCAACGCCTTCGTTGCTTCCTGGCGGGAGAACAATCCCACGGTGACGGAGTACGACGGGAGCGGGCGTCCGGGGAGGGTCACTCTGCCCCGGGCTCATGCGGGCGAGAGCGAGACCTTTTTGGTCTATGTCTACGACGATCCATGGATGGTGACGGAGACGCACAGCGCGGGGAGGGTGAAGCGCACGGTGCGTAACGGGCGGGGATTTGTCCTGTATGTCGAGGATTCAGGGACAGGCCCATCGAAGGGCTCAGGTGACGGCGCCTTTGTGAGAGCGAAGATCGGTTTCGCTTACGACGACGCGGGAAACCGGGTGAAGAAGATGGATATTGCGCCGGGAGGTCCTGAGATGACGACCGATATTCCAGGGGACCTTTTTCGGCCCGGGGTCATGGATCGCTCTGGCGCCGCCATCGCCTGCTGGCGCTACGACGCCTTCGGCCGCCTCCTGGCAGAGAGTGATCCGGACCGGGGCTACACGGGCCATGCCTACAATGCTTTCGGCGACCTGGTGATGAAAACCGACGGAAATGGCGCGACGACAATCTTCCGCTACGATTCCTTGGGCCGCTTGGAGGAAAAGGTCCTGCCGGGTGACGAGGGAACCGTGCGCTACGCCTACGACCGCGCCCCGGGGAGCGAGAACGCCATGGGACGCCCCGTTCGAATTGAATCGCCCACCCAGACGAAGCAATTTAGCTATGACCGGATGGGACGGGTCGGGAAGGAGACCCGGGTGATGACCGGGGAAGAGGGACTGTACGGGGGCACCTATGTGACACGCATCCGCCACGACCTCCTGGGAAGAAAAACCGAAATTTCCTACCCAAAGGACCCATTGACCGGGAAGGACGTCTCGGTTCGCTACCGACACGACCCCATGGGCGTGCGATCCGTGGAGGTCGACGACGGCGAATCCTGGCGCGCCGTCGTGGAATTGATCGAGTACGGCGAGACGGGCCGCGTGCGCGAGGTGCGGCGCGGTAACGGGACGGTGTCGTACTACGCCTACGACGGCAGGGACCGTCTCGCATCACTCCTCACCACGGCCGCCCATAACGGGAGGGAGTGGAGGGTCCAGGACGTGCGCTTCGAATATTACGACGACGACGCCATCGCCGAAATCGAGAACACCCCCGACGTGGGGGCCGACGGACCGACGATGAGCACAATTCGCTATGAGTACGCTTACGACGGCCTGAACCGCCTGGTCCACGCCAGGGGGACGTATCAGAAAACCGCCACAACGCCGGGGGCGGATCCGTTAGCCCCGGGTTTAAACCCGGGGCTAACGAAAAATTTCGATCTGGGCTACGAATACGCCCCCAATGGCAACATGATGGGCAGAACCCTCTATGATCCGGAGAGCGCCGCGATCCGGGACAGCCGGCGCTATCGCTACCGGAACCACGCGGTCACGGCGGTGGATACGATGCAGGCGGGCGGGGCCATTGAGATGCGCTACGACGGCGCGGGAAACATGGTGGAGCGGCGCGACGGGGCGGCGGACCGCGCCATGGCCATGGACTACGACTCAACGGGGCGCATCAATCGCGTCATTGACCCGGACAGCGGTGAGGTGATCGGGCGGTACCGCTACGATGAGTCAGGCTACCGGGTGCGCAAGCGCGCGCGCCGCCTCGTGGAGGGCGAGGAGCGAGTGGTGGAGACCGTGTCTCCCTCGATGTACCTCACCATGGAGGGGCAAAAAACGATTGACGGCCGTCCAATTTCGGGGACCCATAGCGCGGTGCGCCACGTCTACCTGAACGGGGTGCGCATCGCCGCCCTGGGTCCCGGCGGCGAGACGCGGCACTACCTGACGGACCAGGTCGACTCCGTGACCGTCGTGACGGACGACGCGGGAAGGGTCCTCTCGAGCCAGGAGTACCTTCCCTTCGGAGAGGCCTGGGTCGCGGAAGGGGACGAGGGCAACGCGCCCAAGTATAACAGCCAGGAGTTCGACCGGGAGACCGGCTACTATTATTACAACGCGCGCCACTACGACCCCGCCCTGGCCAGGTTCGTGACCCCGGATTCGGTGGTGGATGGGCAGTTCTCTACCCAGGGGTGGAATCGATACAGTTACTGCCATAATAATCCAATAATTTATCGTGATCCTGCAGGACATGATATACGGGACAGCATTTGGATTTTCGCTGATGCAGCTGGTGAAAATATACGATCATTCGGAGAAGGAATTAGAAGTGTAGGTGAGAAACTCGCTCAACCTTTGTGGAATGCAAGAGAATGGGACGATGCAATTATTAAAGGGATTAATGATAAGTTGCAACAAGCAAAAGATGCTGGGAATAGATTGGAAACGAATATTATTATTGAGTGTGAATCAAGTGCATATAAATTTGTTAGATTATACACCGGTGAAAATATTGTACAATATACTGAACGTGATCATAAAACGGCCGAATATGGAAGGTATATGAAAGTGAGAGATAATAAAGATGGGATAGATAAAGCTATCACAGGCCTTAATCCTAATGGACCATTGTTCAGACACAAAGAACAACTGGATAAATTTACAGCAAAACTCAGTCCATTGGGGGAAATGGGTGCGGCTGCTGGTTCATTACTAGATGATACAATTAATACTGCAAAATCATTATTGCTGTCTGCAGTAGGTGAAGATACAAAGCATATGAAAATTCTTGATAATAAGTATCTACATTCTACAGCTGTTGCTCATGATGAAGCTTTATTATTAAATAAAAATGCAAGTTTCTTTGGTTCAATGTTTCCATGTTTTATTGTTGGAAAAACTGTTGAACATTATTTAGAAAAAAATATTGATAAAAAATGAAAAAATTATTTTTTATCGCTACATCATTACTTCTTTTCTTAAGCTGTAATCAACTGTATGAACCTCCTTTGCATCATGCAGCAAGAATTGGAGATATTCAAAAAGTAAAATTTCTAATTACCAAGGGTGATGATATTGAATCACGTGATAGTTATGGAAGAACACCACTGCATTGCACTGAACATATAAATATTGCAGCATACCTATTAGAAAAAGGTGCTAATATTAATTCATCAGTTGATGATTCAGGAATAACTCCATTACATCTTGTTCAAACTGTAGAAATGGCAAGATTTTTAATTAAACATGGAGCAGATGTTAATACACGTAATAGATGGGGAAGAACGCCTCTACATGAAGCGAGAAATAGAAAAATAGCACAATTATTATTGGATAATGGAGCCAATGTAAATGTAAAGGATGATTTTGGATCTTCACCCTTGCATTTCCCACGTTTTTCAAAATATATTGATGTGTTGCTGGAAAATGGAGCTGATGTAAACAGTAAAGATTCTCAAGGACGTACTCATTTATTCTGGGCTGCTGAAAGGGGCAACTATGATGTTGCAAATGTATTAATTAAATACAAAGCCCTCATCAACTTAAGAGACAGCAAGGGTGAGACACCTCTCCATCTGGCCATTCAATGGAACAACATGGATATCGTAAGGCTCCTTATAGATAACGGTGCGGATCCTGATTTTAAAAACGGCAAAAATCAAACGCCGCTGCAGCTGGCAGAGACCCTGGGAAGGAAGAAGGCTATTGCGATGCTTCGGGCCCATGGGGCGCGTGAATGAAGAGGAATATATATCTATACATAAAAATTACTTAACAATGGCGATTATCAGAGACCGTTCACAGAACTGTGTCAGACCGACCTAAAGTTTAAGCGCAAGAGGTATCCTCTCGCCGTAGAATAGACAGAGATGAGAGTGAATTCTGTTCCAGTTGTGCATCGGTCTATTCCAGTTCTGAGTAATATTTTGTATCGCGAGATACGCGATTTTCAAGAAGGCGTCATTGTTCGGGAAGGCGCCTTTTGTTTTTAGTACCTTGCGCATTTGCCGGTGAAAGCCCTCGATCGTGTTGGTGGTGTAAATGACCCTGCGAATTTCCTCGGGGAACTTGAAATACTGTGTCAGCTGTTCCCAGTTGTTGCGCCAGGACTTGATGACTATAGGATACTTGGAGCCCCATTTTTCGTCAAGATCATTCAGGCGTTTTTCGGCGAGATCCTTGTTGGCGGCGCGGTACACCATTTTCAAGTCGCGGAGAAATGCCTTGTAATCCTTCCACGCGACGTATTTGAGCGAGTTGCGGATCTGGTGGACGACGCAGAGCTGCACTTCAGTATTCGGGAAGACCGATTGTATTGCATCGGGAAAACCCTTGAGACCGTCTATCGAGGCGATGAGGATATCCTTCACGCCGCGATTTTTAAGGTCGGTAAGAACCTGGAGCCAGAATTTGGACCCCTCGGATTCACCGAGATAGATGCCCAAAACGTCCTTTAAACCGTCACAATTGACGCCCAGGACGCAATAGGCGCTTTTCTTGCGCACAAAGCCCTCTTCCTTGGCCTTGATGACGAAGGCGTCCAGCCACACGAAGGTGTAGACCTCTTCAAGCTGGCGGCCCTGCCATTCCCGTATCAGAGGGATGATTTTGTCGGTGATGGCGGAAATGGTCCCCTTGGCGATCTCAACGCCATAGAGATCTTCCATGTGCCTTGATATGTCCTGGTAGCTCATGCCCAGCGAATACAGAGATAGAATCTTGTCGTCGAGTGACTCGTTCAGGACGGTTTTTCTTTTCGGCACGATTTTAGGATCGAATGTGCTGTTCCGGTCACGAGGATTCTGCAACTCAACGGCCCCGTGCCGGGTCTTGACCGTCTTGGTGGTATAGCCGTTTTTCCGGTTATGCTTCTCGTCCGGGAGATCGAGATGTGCGTCAAGCTCGGTCTGCAGGGAGGCTTCTAAAATCTCTTTGATGAGCGGCGTCAGCACGCCATTTTTGCCGGAGAGGGGCCTGCCGTTTTTGAGGTCAACATAAGCCTTGTCCTTGAAATCCTTAAAGTCGAAGGGTTCCTTGTTTTGTTGTTGCTTTTCTGGTAAATCTGCCATGTCATTACTCCTGTATTATCTGTTATATTATCGTAATGACACAGTTCATTGAACAGACCCCAATTCTCATCAGAAGGTCTTTGTTCCATGTGTATTGACAACCCCTGATATCTACCCCCGGAGCGTGCAATGGAATTATTCCTTATCTTCATCCTCGCCATATGCCTTTTCATCCTCTGGCGCTACACGGTCAGGTTAAAGAAACGCCTTGATGTCCTCGAATCGGGCAGCCCTGTTGAAAATAAAGGTCCGGTGCTGCCGGCTTTACGTGAAAAACCGCTTCCTGTTTCAAAAACCAGGCCCGTTTCAACCAGATCAGTTCAGGATGCTGCGCCATCGCTTTCTTCGGCATCAGAGGCCGCTCCGTCGCCCCCGCGCGTGAGTGTGCCGCAACAGGGGACTGTTCCCCCGGTTAAAAAGGCAAGATCGCCCCTCTGGGAAAAAATCGAAAAGGGTTTCATTGAAAACTGGACGGGCATTGTCGGCGCAATCGTCATGGTGCTGGGTATCGCGTTCCTGGCTGTCTATGCCGCTCTTAAACTGTTGCCCGTGGGACGCTTTATCATGCTGCTGTTTTTCTGCGCGGGCTTGATGGCGCTTCACCTTTTTTTGAATAAAAGGGAAGGCTGGGCGCGCGTGGCGGCCCTGGTCAGGAGCAGCGCGGGAGCCATTTTCCTCTTCGCATGCCTTGGGGCCGGCGGCATCGAAGGTCTCCAGTTCATCGAAAGCACTTCGATCGCACTGGCCCTCCTGGTGGGCGGCATCCTTGTCAATGTCCTCCTGGGATTCAGGGGACCGACCCAGGTATTCGCCTCGTTCCACGTTATCATCAGCCTCGCGGCCCTCTCGGTCGCCCCGGCCACGCCCGTCACCCTGGCCATCGGCGCGGCCGTGGTGCTCCTCGCCATCGTCATGAGTTATCGAAGCCCCTGGGAGTATCACCTGCTGGTTACCGTGGCCGGCTTCCTGGCCTATCATCTTTTCTGGTACCATCGGTACCCTGACGGAGCCCTCCTTGTGGAATGGGGCCTTCCCCGCCTCACGGGTATTGCCGCGACCGCGGTGATCGGTGTCGCGGCCTGTTTCGTTCACTACCGTAAACTCTACCGCGACCGCACCTTCCACCTTCCGCCATTCCTTGCCCACCTCGCGAACTGGTCCGCCATGGGGGCGGGATTCCTCATCTATGCAACCGGATCGAAATGGAACACCCTCGTTCTTGCCGCGGCGGGAGCGGCGGCGTGCGCCCTCTCCTGGAGGGCGAAGTCCCTTTCCATACGATGGCTCCGCGTGACCGATATGCTTGTGGGCCAGGCACTTCTCATGGCGGCCATCGGCACGCTCGGTCGGTGGGGGGCCGACGACTTTGTCATTGCCGCCGCCATTCACGCCGAGGCCTTCATTTTCCTTCTGGTCATGATTATCGAAAAGGACGCGCTTCTTCGCAGGATAGGGGTATTTCTCCACTACCTTTGCCTTGGCGCTCTCATCCTGGCTTCTCTCGGGTTCATTCCCTATGCCAGTATCGCGGTCCAGGCGCGCATCGGCATCGTGCTTTCCTTGATGCTCATCCTCGAGGTCATATTCCATCGTTATTCCTTCCGTCACGCCGCCGACCGCATCGACATCATCGGCGTGGTGGGAAGCGGCGATAATGCCGCTCCCCTGTCAATCGGCGGGGTACTCCTTTCCTTTCTCTTTTTTGCCCTCGCGGCCGTGGTCCATGAGTTCCTCTGGTCGGGTTATGCCCTTGCGGCACTTGCGGCCCTTTTGATCTGGTATCGCCGCCGGCTCGGTTCCCCGGGCCTTGGCATCGGCGTTCTCATTATCGCCGCGGGACTCGAGTGCATGGCTCTTTCGAAGCTCATCTCGGTTTCTGACAATGCGGCCACTGCCGCAATCTACGGCGCGCCTTTCTTCGCGGTGCCTGTCGCGCTCTTCATCTGGTCCCGCGCCGGGCATCTGGGGCGCCGAATTTTCTGGCCGGGTGTGTACCTGTTCACCATCCATCTCGTCTTCTATACCTACTTCACGACAAATGGATTGTCTCCCTTCATCCCGGGTGTAATCTGGCTCATCGCGTCCCTCGTGTATCTTGAATGCGCCATGAGAACCGCGTCCGGGGAAGAGAATGATACGGGTCCTTCGTCATTTGTGCTTCATGGCGGGTATGCCCTTGTCGCGCTCTTTATCCTTCGTCACCTTCTGGTCCACCTTCAGTCCGAGCTCTACATCGGTCCCGTGAAGGTTCGTCTCCTTGTCGAACTCTTCGCGATCCCGGCGCTCCTCTACTGGGCGGCGGTTCCCTCATTCCGTTCGCTCCCGTCTACCCGGGCATGGAAGGTCCATCCTCTTTTCTGGGAGATTTGTGCGCTGTTCCTTCTGCTGACGGTGGCGCTTGAAGTGCCTTCCGCCTGGCATCCCATGGCCTGGGCGCTCATGGCATTTCTTTTCTTCGGCGCCGGTCTCCGCTGGAAGGAGCGGCTTTCCCGCTTCCGATTCTACTCGGTAGTCATGATGTGGATAACGGCGATCCACGTTGCCGTGGTCTCAACGACCGCCGTGACGCCGTCGTTGAAGCTCGGTGACCAGCCCTGGATCGCCGGTACCCTGGCGCTCCTTCTCCTTTTCGCGTACGCCCCCGTCTATTACCGGTTCGGCGGCCTGGATAACGTTGCCTATCCATGGGACCTCAAGGGGCTGCGCCGCCTGGTTGGCTCCATTCAGCGGCGAAGGAATCTCTTCATCTTCTATCCTCTTTTCGTCGCCACCTTTCTCTTCCTCTACTGGAGCTTTGACAAATCCCTGCTTACCCTTCTCTGGGTCGTCGAAGCGTTTGCCGTTTTTATCCTGAGCCTGGTTCTCCGGGAGAACCACTTTCGCTATCTTTCGATGGCCGGCCTGGTGCTGTGTCTCGGGCGGCTCATTTTCTACGACCTCTCCCAGGCGGGCACCCTTGCGCGCGCCCTGGTATTCCTCGGGGTAGGCGCCATCATGCTGGCAATGAACATGCTGTATAACAAGTACCGCGACAGGTTCAACCCATGACGAAACTGAGAGTTGTTTTTCTCGCGCTGCTGATCGCCCTCGGTAGTGGCCTCACGGCCATTCTTGTCATACTGAAGCCGACGACCCCCGTGGAGTATACCTTCGCCCCTGCGTTCCAGCTCCTGGGGCGCGGTGCCAAAACCATGGATCGCACGCTCACCCGCCTGGTCCCTGTTGACAGCGGGGACGAGGCCGCCTTCGGGGATGCCATCGCGGCGCGCTATGAAACCGAATCGGATCGTGAGAGCGCCGACGGCAGGTACCTCAACGCCCTTGTCGGGGTCCTCTCACGGCATGGGAAAAAACCCTTCCGCTACCGTGTGTTCGTTATTGAAGGTGAGCCCAATGCCTGCGCTCTACCGGGAGGCGTGATCATTGTTACCCGGGGTCTCCTGGAAACGATGAAAAGCGAGGGCGAGGTTGTCGCGATCCTGTCTCATGAAATGGGCCACATCGAGCTCTCCCATTGCTTTGACACGGTCCGGTTCCAGCTCCTGTCGCAAAAGATCGGGAAGCGTACCCTGGGCCAGCTCGCTGATTTTTCCATGAATGTCATGCTCCGCCACAGCTTCAGCAAGACCCAGGAAGAGGAAGCGGACCGCTATGCGTACGACCTTGTTCTTCAGACCGATTATACGCCGTCAAGCGTTGGTGATTCGTTCAAATCTTTTCTATCGTATGAAATGAAAAACCATGAAGACGCGAAACGGCTGAAAGCAGATATTTTCAGGGACTACTTCATGACCCATCCCCACACGATTCATCGCCAGGAAAAATATTCCGAGGAAGCCAGGCGGTGGTGGATCACGCACAAGGGTGAGAAGAAATATCGCGGGTTGAAGAATCTTCGTCTGAGGGTCCCCGCCTCTGAAAAAAGATTCGATGAAGAGTATGTCATGTCACACCATACCCCCCCGCGGAAATCGTAAACCGTACTACTACCCATGCAACCCCCTGGACCAATAACCCCCATCCCCCTCCTGGACGAGTACCTCACCCGCTTCGGGTCCCTCGGCGCCGATCCGCTCTGTCCCGAACTCCTCGCCTGGAATACCCTGGATTACGCCGGGCTCTGGAGGCGCGCCCGGGAGCTGGAGCGGGACGCCGCGGTGCCCTACTGGGGGATCGTGTGGCCCGGGGGGAGGGCCCTGGCCCGGCACCTCCTTGATAATGCCAAAAGATTCAAGAAACGCAGGGTCCTGGACATCGGCACGGGGAGCGGCATCACGGCCGTGGCGGCGGCCCGGGCCGGGGCGGAGGTCACCGGGATCGACACGGACGCGGCGGCGGTGGCCCTGGCCTCCATGACGGCGGAGGCCAACGGCGTAACGTGCCGCTTCGAGCGATGCGGCGTCGAGGATATTTCGGAGGATATGCTGGAGGGGTACGACCTCATCCTGGCCGGCGACATCTTCAACAACCGGGCTTTCGCCGAAGGCGCCATGGCCCTCCTCCGGGCGGGCCTGGCGCGGGGCGTCGGCAACCTCCTCTCTGACGCCGGGCGATCCCACGCCCCGGTGGCCTCAACGGAGAAGATCTGCCGGTCGCGGGTCCCCGTATTCCGCGAGATCGAGGGCGTGCGGGAGCGCGACGTGACGATTTTCAGGATTGTCGCGTGAGTGTCGGAGACGAAACGGCTTTATTCGAGGATGCGTCGCCGGGGGTGTAGACCGGGTATTCACGTTCCGTGACGGGTCAATTGATCCCCCGCGTGTGGCAGCTGTGCTCGAATTTTCTTTTTATTTTTCTGAAGCCAGCTACGTATACAATTGCGTAACGGTTCCTCTAACCAGCCCCGGGAGCACCGTGACCAGGTGATGACGTCCGGCAGGGGTGGCAGCCATGGCGGTTCCCCGGGGTTCCGTAAACCGCTTGACGGGTTGTCATAATGTCACTATAATGTCATTATAATGACATTAAGGATGCGCGCCATGAACTACCTGAAATTTACGGATTTTCGCAACCGTTCGAAGGAGTATTTCGACAAGGTGGAGCATGGAAGCTCTTTTGTCATCATTCGCAGGGGCAAACCCATCGCGAAGATTGTTCCTTTTGATGAATCGTCTTCCGGCTGGAAACGGGAAAACGCCAAGGTTAAACTCAAAACGTCGCGAAGCTCACTCGATTATATCATGCGTGAAAGAAATGAAAAATGATACTGTTCTTCGATACGTCGGCATTGATAAAAAGATACATACAGGAAAAGGGGTCCAATAAAGTCGACCTTCTCATGAACGAGGCCGACCGCGTTATCGTATCGGCGATCACCGAGATCGAAACCTGCTCCGCATTCAGGCGACTGCTGTCCGAGCGCGCCGTCACCGAAGGTGACTACCGGGTGTTGATGCGTGAATTTGAGACTGATTATCCCTACTTCACACGCGTTGATCTTGATGACCTGGCGGTATCATGCGCGAAATACGCTATAGGGAAGTACCGGCTCAAGACACTTGATTCGATCCAGCTGGGCACCGCCCTGGCGGTCAGGGACGATATCGATTATTTTGTCGCGTGTGACGCGAGGCTGACGCATTCAGCAAGGAAGGAAGGATTGCACGTCATAAATCCCATGACGTAGAACGGCAGGGCGGCTGAAGGCATGCGCCGCACGGCACGACGATTCAAACGGGGTCTGATGCGGCATGTGGGCAAAGTGGGCATTGAGACCCCGGGTGTCACTCCGGACGAGGTGTCGTCATTTTACAGGTTGCCCGCGTGCGGCCACAAAGATCCCTTCGACAGGTTGCTGCTGTGGCAATGCATACGGAACAATATGACCATGATTACCAGGGACAGGGAACTGGCTGAATACAGAAAAACAGGGCTGATGAGCGTCTGGTAATTCGCGGGCGCGATGCCCGGTGCCAAGAGGTGAAAAGTGCATGTTTGCCGAACTCCTTGAAATCAACAGGCGCCCCCGGCCCTTTGAGCATTACACCGCCCCGGAATTATGGACCGACGAACATACCTCGGGAAAAATGCTGGCATACCACCTGGATGGGTCCATCGATCTTGCATCGAGAAATTTCGATTTCATCGACAGGTCAGCCGAATGGATGCTTCGCCATTTATGCCTCGCCGCCGGGTCTGAAATAATCGATTTCGGGTGCGGACCGGGGCTGTACACTTCACGCTTCGCGAAAAAGGGCATGAAGGTCACCGGCGTGGATTTTTCCGGGAGGTCGATCGACTACGCGCGGCGGGCGGCGCGGGAGGGAGGCTATGACGCCGACTACGCGTGCCGTAATTACCTCGAGTATGAATCGCCGAAGAAATTTGACCTGATCACCATGATCATGTGCGATTATTGCGCCCTGAGCCCCGGGCAGAGGAAGACCATGCTCGCCAGGTTCAGGAAGATGCTGAAACCTGGCGGTTCGGTGGTGCTCGATGTCTACTCGCTGAATTTCTACGACGCGAAAGAGGAAGGATCGATATACGCGTTCAACCAGATGGACAATTTCTGGTCGGAGAACGATTACTATTCCTTTCAGAACACGTTTAAATATGATGATGTAAAAGTGGTCCTCGACAAGTATACCATCATTGAACAATCACGAAGGCGTGTTGTCTACAACTGGCTCCAGTGCTTCAGCGTCGATTCATTGAAAAATGAATTCAAAGTAAGCGGCCTGAACATTGTCGAGGTGTTCTCCGACGTGTCGGGGGCTGCATACGCGCCGGAGTCCCCGGAGATCGCCGTCGTGGCGCGGAACGCCTGACCCGGGCCGCGCGTGCGGTGAAGGCGCGCACACCCGGGGTGATGGATCTCAGCGGCGTCTCACCACTTGTGCTCCGATGAGCATATCATGGAAAACAGGGTATCGTCAACGATGAGGCCCCTGGCGTTTTTGACGGTGATGGTGCCGGAAATCCTGTTCCCCTTGAATTTCAGGTTTTTCAGCACCAGGTTAAGGCCTTCTCCCCGCTTCAGCGCGTTCATTTTTGTCAGGTTTTTTGAGGAAATGGTTATCGTCCGTG
This sequence comes from Spirochaetota bacterium, assembly GCA_040768125.1. Taxonomy (GTDB): domain Bacteria; phylum Spirochaetota; class UBA4802; order UBA4802; family UBA5550; genus RBG-16-49-21. The sequence goes on from JAXGNG010000003.1 coordinate 210,581, forward strand.
TCTGACCGTCCCGGTCGGCCACCCTGATCCCGCCGTTCTTCGTAACCTCCCTGAGCGTCACCTGAAGAGTGGCTTTCCCGCCCTGCAGTTGTTTCCCGCTTTTTTCGATCTCTGAAAAGCGGGCGTTGGTCAAGGGCCCGGCGAGCGCCATCGTCGAGATCATCGCGATGCACGCGGCGATGCGGATATATCGGTTAATCATTCATTGCCTCCATCGGAATTTTTTCTTGCCTCCCGCCAGCGCGGTTGTACACTTCCTCACCGTCTTTCAACCGGGGCGTTTCCCATTATGCGTGGCCTCCGTTGAAAAGTCATTAACAATTTGCCGCCAGGCGCGCGTCACCGGAGCGCGTGACACTGCACGGGAGGAACGCCCCATGAAACAACCATCCTATCCCCACGTCGCGGTGAGGCTCCAGGAGGAGAAAAAGCTCGTGTTCACGGCCCAGTCGTGCAGGAACTTCCACCAGCGCATGCTCATCTGTAAATACGTATTCGAACAGGGGGCCGTGCCGGTGAACCCCTTCAACGCCTTCGGGTATTTCCTCTACGAGCTCGTGGACCGGGACGCCGTGCGGAACGCCAACAACAACCTCCTGAAGCGGTGCGACGAACTCTGGGTCTTCGGCGAGATCAGCGACGGCGTCCTGGCGGAGGTCCTGATCTTCCGGGACCTGGGCCGCCCCGTGCGTTTTTTCGACATCTCGGGGCTTCCCTCGAAGATCACCGAGATCCCGAGGAACAGGCTGGTCTTCGAGGATAACTGCAAAAAATATAAAAAATTGATTTGATGTTTCATCAGCGCGCGTGCATCCTGTTCGGCAATCACGAAGGATGATATGCCGGCCATGACCCTCACCCGCGACAGGCGCTTTCCGCCCCTCGACCCCACGGTATTCGAGGCCTACCACCGCTCTTTCAGGGGCGACACCTACGACGCCTGCATGAAGTGCGGCGGGCGGTGCGAGAAGTATTCCATCTCCACGCTCATGCCCGGCGAGAAGGAGTATATCGCAGGTCGCCTGGGCATGGTCCTGGGGGACCTGGAGGACCGCTACCTCGACGGGATCGACACCCCCGAGGGCACGGTTGACGTGGTCAAGATGAAGGACAACTGCCCCTGGCTCGACGACGCCTTCTCCTGCTCCATACGGGAGGTCAAGCCCGTGCTCTGCGACAGCTATCCCATCGTCTGTTCCGTGGAGGGCGACGCGATTTCCTGCGCGATGGACGCGAAGGGATGTCCCGTGGTCTCCATGCCGGGATACGAGGACGTGGCGGAGCGGTTCCGCCGCGAGGGCATCCCGGCCCTTGAGGCGATCCCCGTCCCCCTGGCGTGGTGGCGCGCCGTGGCCCTCTACGACGCCTTTGATTTCGACTATCCCGCCATCGAGGGGACCCTCCGGCGCACGCCGGGCTACCAGGTATTCCACGTTGAAGAGATACTCGCCTTCGCCTGCAATGGCGACGAGGAGGAGGCGCGAAGGAGGGGCCTGGCACTCCTGGGGCGCCGCGCCGGGGAATCGCGGGAGGCGGCCCTGGTGCGTCTTGATGCCGCGGGGGCCGCCGCTGACGCGCGCTCCCGGATCGAGGAGCGGGCGGAGGAGGTTCGCGGCATACTCGAGAGGGCGGAGGCGGATGCAGAGATTGTTATCGGCACAAGCCCCGCCCCATACCTTGATATCGTCAGGCGGGCCCTTTCCCTCGTGGAGTCGATTGCGGTGGCGCGCTGAGCGGGCAAAAAAACGCAATTTTTCGGAACCTCGCGTTTTTCCCGGGGTCTTACCGGCGTATCGGGAAAAAAATTAAAAGGAGAAGCGGAGGAACCATGAACAGAACTTCGAAACTACTGGTGGCGGTCGCGGTCGTCATGCTTGCGGCCCAGCCGGCCCTTTTCGCCCAGCGGGGCGGGCCCCCGAAAGGCGGCGAGAGGAAGGGACATCACGAGATGAAGGGGAGCTGCGGTCCGCTCTTCGGCGACCCCGCGCGGATGCAGCAGGAGCTCGGCCTCACGGACGAGCAGGTGAAGCAGATCGCCGACATCAATCGTGACTTCCAGAAGAAGATGCTCGACGAGAAGGAGAAGCTCGCGCCGAAACACGTACGGCTCAGGAAGCTCCTCATGGAGGACACGGTCGACCTGGGGAAGGTCAGGGCACTCCTCAAGGAGATCGGCGACCACCGCGTGGAGCTCCACATGCTCAGGATCCAGCAACGCCTCGCCATCGAGTCGAAGCTGACCGATGAGCAGAAGGCGAAGGTGCGGCAGCACCACCGCAAGATGATGAAGAACGGCAAAAGGGCGCCGAAGAATCGCCCGATGTAAGGCGACACGGGGCCGTGAAAGAACGGAGACGTGATGAACGAAACGGAATTCGCGGCCCTCGTGGCTGAGACAAAGAAAACCGTGCTGTCAGCCGTGCGCAAGCACCTGGCGGCGCGGTTTTCCCACGCCATCGACGACGTGGTCCAGGAGACCTACTTCCGGGGCTACCGTCACTTGGCGGCGGGAAAGTTCAGGAACGAGTCGTCCGTGGGGTCCTGGCTCTACGCCATTGCAAGGAACGAGTCCCTCAGGATGAACGCCCGGCTCGCGCGGGAGGAGGAGAAACAGAGGAAGGCGGCGGAGGAGATGCGTGACCGGGACCCGGCCCCTCCCTCCCGCGAGGAGGAGTGGGGACGCCTGGAGGGCCTGGTGGCGCGCCTCCCGGACCGGTACCGGGAAGTCGTGGCCCTGAAGATACAGGGGGTGCCGGAGCTCGAGATCTCCGTGCGCCTGGGCATACGGGCGGGGACGGTGAAATCAAGGTTTTCCCGGGGCAGGGAGCTGCTGCAGCGTCTCGCCGGGGAGGTGGCATGATGGAACGGCATGATGAAATAATGGAACGTGAAATCGAGAAAAGGATGGCGAGCGACCTCTGGGACCGCGGCGTGGCCCGGAGCGTGGTCCGCCGCCGAAGGGCCCGCTTCGCCGGTGCCTCCGGGGCCGCGGCGTCCCTCGCCGCGGCGGCGCTCGTCTTCTTCGCGGTACTGCCGGGCCTGCGCCAGGGCCCGACGGAAGGAGAGGCGCTCTACCGCTTCGTCACCGCCCAGGTCGACGGTACCTGGGGCCGCGTGTTCGACGGCGACGCGCCGGCGGGCCCCACTGCGGCCGTCCTCGAGGAGAATTTCGATAACGGACTGGATGCGCTTATCGGGGAGGCCCTGACGAGCCGGCTCTGAGGGCGCCGCCCGGCGTCATTCAGCGGATGCCGGCCCGGCGCCTCTCTTCCCCGCGGCGATGATCCGGTTTCCCCCCAGGCCCCTGGCGCGGAGCATTCTCCCCCGGGCGTGCGCCGCCAGGGTGCGGGCGTCCCTTCCGTGGCCCGGATAGAACGCGATCCCGATGCTGCTGCTGAGCCTGAAGCCCTTCGCGCCCGTGACCCCTTCCAGGTCGATGCCCCCGAGGGCGGCACCCACCTCACGGGCCGTGGCCAGGGCCTCTTCCCGCCCGGCGCCGGGCAGCAGGGCGGCGAACTCGTCCCCGCCGTAACGGAGGGCGGTATCGGTTTCCCGGAGCGCGGACTGGAGGAAGATCGAGATCAGGACCAGGACCCGGTCGCCGGCCTGGTGGCCGAAGGCGTCGTTGAGCTCCTTGAAGTTGTCGGGCTTGACGATCATGAGGGCCCCGGAACCGCCGCGCCCGAAGAGGGTCTCCGATTCCTCGAAGAGGTAGTCGCGGTTGTAAAGCCCCGTGAGCTTGTCGCCGTGCATCTGCTTCCTGAGCGTCCTCACCCACGGGGTTTTTTCCGTGATCAGACCCTGGGTGGTGCGGATCCGGCGGGCGATCATGGCCAGGAGCTTCTGGAGCATCCGCGCCGACATCTTCGGGTACTTCTGCAGAAACATCGGGAAGGTGATCCCCTCCCGGGGAAAGACCAGGAGGGCGGTGTCCTTGATCGCCACGGCCCTGGCGGTTCGGTCGGTGTCGCCGATCATGTCCCATTCGCCGAAGGACTCGCCGGCGATGAACTGCGCGATGTCGATGTCGCCCCCGTCGCGGTGCCGCGAGATAAGGACCTCCCCCTCGCGTATCACGTAGAACTCGTGCCCCGGGGAATCCTCGGTGAAGATCAGGCTCCCCCGGGGATAGCGCACCGCCTGGGAATGGAGCGCCACGATCTCGAGCTCCTCCTCCGAGAGGGTCGAGAAAATTTCGACCTTCCGGAGAAGGGCGACGCTGTCGGTTCCTTCGCTCATTTCTTCTTCGTGATGAGCCGCCCGAAGACGTTCGGGTAGGTCTTCCTGGAGAAGAACCCCCGGCGCGACACGCGCACCTCCTCCATGGTGACGAAGGCCCCGGGCTCCAGGATGCCAACGATGTCGATGAACTTCTTCACGCTTTTTTTCGGGACCAGGGAATAGAGGATGGAGACAGGGCCCCGGAGCCCCTGGCCCTCCACGATGGTCACGCCGAACCCCTCCGTCCTGAGGGTCAGGGGCAGGGCCGACACATCCCGGCTGGTGATGACGCGCAGGGACTTGTACCCGAAGGGAAGCACCTCCTCGATCAGCATCCCCACGTAGTTGCCCGCGGCGAAGCCGGCGGCGTAGATGATGTAGCTCAGGGGACTGCCCAGGCTCGCCAGGGCCCTGCTGATCGCCATGAGCCAGATGATGATCTCGACGAAGCCGAAAAGGGGTGCCACGGAGCGGTATCCCCGGGAGATCAGCACGATCCTGATCGTACCGATCGACACGTCGATGATCCGCGCGAAAAAGATGAACGCCAGGGTGATGAGTTCCGCCTGATTCATGATGGAGTCCTTGTACGTTATTGCGGGGGCCCTCTTGGTCCCCTGATCATGGTAGCCGTACCGGGCGCCGCCTTGTCAAAAGTATTTTTTTTCGCGTGGATGCCGGGAAGAAACCGCTTTATCAGCCCGGGCGTGTTTTTTTATTGACGTCGCCTCCCTGATTCAGTATCTATCAGGTATCCACTGATTCTTTTTCTGTATGCCTGATTAAGGCCCGGATTCGCGCCTGGCGGGGTACCCGCGCACGTGCAGGAGGAGCATGAAAAGCTACAGGAACCTGTTTCCCTTCAGGATCGGAACCACCTCCTTCATCCTACCCGTAAAGGAGGAGAACCTGCTTTCGAACGCGCGGTTCCTGCGTGACATCTTCGATATTGTCCAGCTCCTCTTCTTCGGCCGTGAATACCTGGAGGAAATCCTCAATCCTGCGGTCATGGACGGTCTCAGGCTACTGCGGGAGGAGAGCGGCCTTTCCTTCACCGTGCACCTCCCCTCGGACCTGGAGTTCCTCGATCCCTCGCCGGGCTCCCTCGGCGCTTCGATCGACGTCATCGAGCGCGTCATGGAGGAAACCGAGGGCATGGGGATAACCGGTTACGTGCTTCACGTCGACCGCCTCCACCACGGCGTTCCGCGCGTGACCTGCGATACCGAGACCATCGAGCTCTTTCACGGGGCGATGGACGCCATCGGCGAAAGGCTCGGCGCACGGGCGGCGGGCATTCTCATCGAGAACACCACCTACGACCTGGCGGCCTTCGCTTCCCCTGTCCTCGAGGGGCCCTGCGGCGTCTGCATGGACCTGGGGCACCTTCTGCTACACGGCCACGACCCCGGGAGGTTCCTCGACGTGTTCGGTTCCAGGGTGGGGGAGGTCCACCTCCACGGCGTGGAGGGGGGGCGCAACCATCGGGCCCTGGCGCGCCTGGACCAGGCCACGGAGGCCCTCGTCGCCGGGTTCCTTCACGGGGGGGACGCCCCGGTGATACTCGAGGTCTACAACCTGGTTGACCTGGTCAAAACGGCCACCTGCCTCGAGGCCATCATGGCGTGATTTGCCTTTTACCTGTACAGGTGGTTTAAGGCGGCGTTTTCCCCCTAAAAAAAAATTTCTGGACAACCCGGCCGCCGCGGGTAGAATGCGGCCAATTATCTCTAACAAGGGGGGTTATGTATGAAAAAGATGGTTCTTATAATAATCGCGTCGCTCTTCGCGATGGGCATCGCATTTAAAACGACGCCTGCCCACGCCGTGGAGGGGAAGGTGGGCCTCACCATGATGTACGACTGGTGGAAGCCCGGCTTCCTCGCGTTTGAAAACTCTACGGCGGCAAAAGTATACGGATTCGATCTCTCCGATGACCTTGAAGGGTCATTCATGATGGGTCCCACGCTTTCGCTTGACATTAACAGCAAATGGACGTTCGGCACGACCCTGCTGTTCGGTTTGAGCAGGAACGAATTCCAGCACGCCACCTTTGCGGCTGATATCGATATTATGCGGGGATTATCTCCCTGGCTGGGCTCCGATTATCTCGGTATTTACTGGGAAACAGGGAAGTCGAAGGCCAGGCGTTACGACTGGGATATCAATTTTGATTATGCCTTCCACAAGTATCTGAGCCTTCTCATCGGAATTCGGTTCAATTACGCGGACGGCGAGGGGAACGCCTTCCGATTTGGTCTGGTGGGGGCTGATGTGGACTTCATGGACGAGGAATACCGTGCATGGTACCTGGGACCCTCCCTGGGCCTTGGGTTCCACTACGAGTTCATCAAGGGCCTGGTGCTCAACCTGGGGGTTTCCGCCCTCATGCAATTCGGAGATTATAAGAATGAAAAAAGGTATGTCGGCTCATGGCTGCTCCTCATCCCGTATGATTATAAGTCGGGGTACTTCTGCATCGGACTTGACAATAACATACGACTCGGCTACCTTATCGCGCCCATCAGCCTTGAAGTCTTCATAGGCGGTCGCTATACCGTATTGCCTCATATCGCGGCTGGAGGGGAATATCCCATGTGGGACCTTACCTATAAAAAGAATTGGATTGGCGGGGAAGTGGAGCACTGGGGTGGACTCTACTTTGGTGCTGCGTACAAGTTCTAGGATCCTTCCGACCGGCATGAAAAAAACCGCCGCGGTTCTCGCGGCGGTTTTTTTTGGACGCGGCACGGCCCGGCGACTTCACTTTCCGTGGTACGCCTGGAGGGATTTTACCTCGCTCTTTCCCTGGAGTATGGCCCGGATCCCCTTCGCCGACGCCGTCGCCGCGGCCATGGTGGTGATGTAGGGTATCTTGTAGTGGACCGCGGCCTTCCGGATGTAGGAGTCGTCGTACTCGCTCTGGCGGCCGCTCGGGGTGTTGATGATGAGCTGTATCTCGTTGTTCTTGATCCGGTCGATGATGTGGGGGCGCCCCTGGTAGATCTTGAACACCGGGTCCGCCATGACCCCCTCGTCGGAGAAGTAGCGGGCGCACCCCTCCGTCGCAAGGACGCGGAATCCCAGGGAAATGAGATCCCGGGCCACCTTCAGGGCCCCCGGGCGGTCGCCCTTGTTCACCGTGATCAGCACCGTCCCCTCCGTGGGAAGCCTCATCCCCGCCGCCTCCTCGGCCTTGGCGAAGGCCAGGCCGAAGGAATCGGCCATGCCGAGGACCTCCCCCGTGGAGCGCATCTCCGGCCCCAGGACGGGGTCCACCTCGGGGAACATGTTGAAGGGGAATACCGCCTCCTTGACCCCGAAATGGCGTATCGCCTTTTTCTTCACCTTCAGATCTTTGAGCTTCTTCCCCAGCATTACCTGGGTCGCCACGCGGGCCATGGAGAGGTCGCAGACCTTTGAGACCAGGGGCACCGTGCGCGACGCCCGGGGGTTCGCCTCGAGGATGTAGACCGTGCCGTCCGAGATGGCGTACTGGATGTTCATGAGGCCCACGACGTTCAGCTCCAGGGCGATGCGCCTGGTGTACTCCTCGATCACGGCGATCTCCTTCTCCGATATCGTCACCGGGGGGATCACGCAGGCGGAGTCGCCGGAATGTATCCCCGCGAGCTCGATGTGCTCCATGACGGAGGGCACGATCACCTCCTTTCCGTCGGAGATGGCGTCGGCCTCGCACTCGATGGCGTTCTCCAGGAACTTGTCGATCAGGATGGGGCGTTCCGGTGAAACGTCGACGGCGGCCTCGACGTACTGCCTCAGCATCTCCTCGTAGTGGATCACCTGCATGGCGCGGCCCCCCAGGACGTAGCTGGGGCGCACCATGAGGGGGTAGCCAATCCGTTCTGCGATCGCCAGGGCCTCCTCCACGGTGCTCGCCATCCCCGATTCAGGCTGGGGTATGCCGAGCTTCTCCATCACCTTTCTGAAGCGGTCACGGTCTTCCGCCAGGTCGATCGACTCGGGGGAGGTTCCGATAATTCTCACCCCGGCCTCCATGAGCTGGTTCGCCAGGTTGAGGGGCGTCTGGCCGCCGAACTGGACGATGACCCCCTCGGGGCGCTCCTTCTCGTAGATGGAGAGCACGTCCTCCACGGTGAGGGGCTCGAAGTAGAGCTTGTCGGAGGTGTCGTAGTCCGTTGACACGGTCTCGGGGTTGCAGTTCACCATGATCGACTCGTAGCCTTCGTCGCGGATAGCGAGGGCCGCGTGGACGCAGCAGTAGTCGAACTCGATGCCCTGGCCGATGCGGTTGGGACCTCCTCCCAGGACCATTATTTTCTTCCTGTCGGATACCGGGACTCTATCCTCGCCCTGGTAGGTGGAGTAGTAGTAGGCCCGGTCATCGACGCCGCTCACTGGCACGGCGTCCCAGCGCTCGACGACGCCCAGGGACTTCCGCTTATCGCGCACCGCGTCTTCCCCCACGCCGAGGATCTGCCCCAGGTAGCGGTCCGCAAAGCCGTCCCGCTTGGCCCTTGCGAGAAGATCGTCCGGCGGGAGCGATCCCCGGTGCGTAAGTATCTGCTCCTCGAGGTCCACCAGTTCCTTCATCTGCTCGATGAACCATGGCTTGATGTGCGTGAGGCGGTGGAGGCGGTCCACGTCGGCGCCCTTGCGCAGGGCCTCGTACATGATAAACTGGCGCTCGCTCGACGGGGTGGCCAGGAGCCGCATCAGCTCGTCCAGGGAAAGTGAATTGAAGTTCTTCGCGAAGCCGAGGCCGTGACGGCCGGTTTCGAGGGAGCGGATCGCCTTCTGGAAGGCCTCCTTGTAGGTTTTGCCGATGCTCATGGCTTCGCCCACGGCGCGCATCTGGGTGCCGAGCTCGTCCTTCACGCCCTCGAATTTCTCGAAGCCCCACCGCGCGAATTTCACCACGACGTAGTCCCCCGAGGGGGTGTATTTGTCCAGGGTGCCGTCGCGCCAGTAGGGAATTTCGTCGAGGGAGAGGCCCCCGGCAAGGAGCGAGGAGACCAGGGCGATAGGGAGGCCCGTGGCCTTCGAGGCCAGGGCGGAGGAGCGCGAGGTGCGCGGGTTGATCTCGATGATGACCACGCGGCCGGTTTTCGGGTCGTGGGCGAACTGGATGTTGGTGCCGCCGATGACCTGGATCGCCTCGACGATGGCGTAGGCGTATTTCTGGAGGCGCTCCTGGAGCTCGGGGTCTATGGTGAGCATCGGGGCAGTGCAGAAGGAGTCACCGGTGTGGATCCCCATGGCGTCGACGTTCTCGATAAAGCAGACGGTGATCATCCGGTTCTTGCTGTCGCGCACCACCTCGAGCTCGAGCTCCTCCCATCCCAGGACCGATTCCTCCACCAGGATCTGTTTCACCATGCTCGCCGAGATGCCCCGGGCGGCCACGGTGCGCAGCTCCTCGACGTTGAAGACCATGCCGCCGCCGGTCCCCCCCATGGTGTAGGCGGGGCGAATCACCACGGGGTAGCCGAGATCGTCGGCGATCTTCTCGGCTTCCTCGACGCTGTAGGCGGGCGCGCTTTTAGGCATGTCCACTCCGAGCCTGGTCATCGTTTCCTTGAAGGCGATGCGGTCCTCGCCCCGCTCGATGGCGTCGACCTCGACGCCGATGATCCGCACCCCGAATTTTTCCAGGATCCCCGCGCGGGAGAGCTCCGAGGAGATGTTCAGGCCCGTCTGGCCCCCAAGGTTCGGGAGGAGGGCGTCGGGCCGCTCCTTTTCGATGATTTTCGCGATGGTTTCAACGTTAAGGGGCTCTATGTAAGTCGCGTCCGCCATGCCAGGGTCGGTCATGATGGTGGCGGGATTGGAATTGACCAGGACGATCTCGTAGCCGAGCTGGCGGAGGGCCTTGCAGGCCTGCGTTCCCGAGTAGTCGAATTCGCACGCCTGGCCGATTATGATCGGGCCTGACCCGATTATCATCACTTTCCTGATGTCATCGCGTTTCGGCATTGTTCACCTCGCACCGGGGTATGTCGGATGGGCCTGGTAAAGCCGGATCGTTCCGCAGTCAGGGCAAACCTAGTGAACGGCGCTGATTATGTCAAGATGGAATAATGGCGGAGACGATAAATCCAGGGGGCAATTGACGGCGCCGGGTGGCGTCCCCTTCATTTCGACACGACGAGATACACGAAGGCCAGGTCGGGGGCCGCGGGATCGTCGACGGGCCCGGCCCAGCCGTAGAGGTGGTAGCTCCCCGGGTCCCTGATCTCCAGGCTGACGTCAATGATGCCCCCGCGGCCCGTGAAGCTCTTTTTGACGAGGGTTTTTCCGGAAAGGTCCCGGAGATTCACGGTTATCGCGATACCCCCGGGGGCCCCGTACGCCAGGGCCAGCTCCCTCCCGCATTCGATCACGGCCCTCCTGTTGCCGTCCCTCTGCCGCAGGCCATGGGTGAAGTAGCCGTGGCGGTAAAAGGGGAGATCCGAAAATTCCTTTTTCGATATCTTTTTCTCCCTGAGCTGCCAACGGCGCAGGTCCGGAAGGTGGGAGTGGATGAACTCATCGGGCGGCGTGAGGAAGAAGTGCTCGCGGTAGTCCCGGATGAAACGGTCCTCCCTCACCTGGCCCGCGCCGTAGGTGGCGTCCAGGAGGTGCCAGGTCCCGTTGATTCGTACGGCGTTCCAGGCGTGGTTGGCCCGAACCGGCTCGCCGGGGAGGTGGCCGCTTCCCCTGCCGCGCCCCGTCACCTCGACTGCCCTGACGCCGGCGCGGCGGGCGAGCTCGACAAAGAGCTCCGAATAGCCCTGGCAGGTCCCCCGGAGGTCCCTCAGGGTGGCCCGTGCCCCGTAGTTCTTCTTCCCCGTGTCGTAGGAGATGAAGGCGGTGATCCAGCGCCAGATCGCCCTGGCCCGCTCAAGTTCGTCCCGCCCCTCCCCGGCAATGCGGCGGGCGAGGGAATCGAGGGTCTCGCCGGCCCCGGGCGTTGTGTTCAGGACCCGTGTGTCAACGTCACGGAAAAGTGCGGGATCGAACCGGCGGTTCCCCGCCTTTTCCACCGGGATGCGCACGACGCCGTACTGGTGGGCCATCAGGCAGGAGACAAAGAGCGCCGGTGACAGCGCGGGGAAAATGCGGAGGATCCGTCGCATCGGGGAATGATGCGGGACCCGGGGGTGCGTGTCAAGAAAAATGGCGCTGCTTCCCCGGGGCGCCGATTATAGTATTGACATGTATGTCTCGGCGGTGTAGGGTGTTCGGCGGGTCGATTTCGCGGCCGCGGCCATGCCCGGCGGCATAGCGGCATCGGTTCCGGCGCGCCCTGTGCGCCGGGAGGGCGGTACCCGATTCAGGGGCGCGGCGTGGGCCGCGTCGTACATACCGTCAGGAGGAGGATCTATGAAAAAAATCATTCTTTTCACCGTAACCGTGGTGGCGGGCGCGGCCCTTGCGCTGCTCGTATCCTTCGATCCGGTTCACAACGCCTATGCCGGGGACGGCTGCTATCTCTGCGCCTCGGGAAGCTCGGCCGACCAGTGCCGGTACTACGGAAGCGACACCTTCGACCAGCGGAAGAAATGCGAGTCCATGGGATGCAAGGTCACCGGGACATCGAGCTGCTCCACGGCGGCGAACGTAAAGGTCATCAACTAGTCTTTGCGTATACACATGCGAAGGGAAAGGACCGGCGGCATGCCGGTTCTTTTTTTTCGGTGAGGCGGTCACTTCCCCATTTTCTGTTTCAGGCGGTCCCGGTCTTTCAGTAAAAGGTCGCGGTGATTGAATTCCTGGTCCGCCACCTTTGCTATCTCGGCGGCGATCTCACGGTAGTAGTCACCGATCCGGACCATCAGGTCCGCGATGCCCCGGTAGAGCTTCCCCAGGGACTCCTCTGAATTGGCGAGTTTCTCCAGAACGCTGAGAATGTCCTTTTCGTCGGAGATCTCCCTGAACACCTTCTCCACAAGGTCGTTCTGGAAATCAGTGATCATGCTTTCGCGGAGAGCAGGTTTCCGGCGCTTTTCCGCCGATTCCCGGATCAGTTCGGCGTGCTCGAAGGAATGGGTCTCCATGAACTCGAGAACCGATCGCGACCCCTCAAGGCGGGGGAGGTTCTTGATCTTTCCGTAGTAGGTGCCCAGGGTGTTTTCCAGGAGCACGATGAAGTTGAGATATTCGTCGGCCATCTGGCCTCCCTGTCCGCCATGGGGCGGCATGTGTTGAGTCGCTGTTGCGGTGCGGTATTGCAAAAGGTCGCCGGAATGCGGCACGAACTCCACCGGTTTGTGCCGCGTGGGCGCAGGGCCAGCCTTTAATCCTCTCCTGATTCTATCGGCACGCCCTCGGTTTCGTCATCTTCCTCGTTGATGTCGTAGTCCAGGGTCAGGGTGGTTGAGCAGCTGTAGCTCGTGGTGTCGCATCCCGAGAGGTTGGCGTAGCGCTCCATGCTGTTGTTTTTATAGATGATGATGGTGAGGGAGGACTTCATGTCGCCCTTGGTGGCCGTCACGGTGACGGTTTCGATCTTGCTGGGTGGGTAGAACGACATCGTCGGTTCATCGGCCACGCTCGCCACCGACTGGCTGACGGGGAATTTCTTGTCGATGAAATAGTTTGCGGTGAAGTTGTTCGTAGGGCCGCCGTCGCAGAGGACCTGGACCATTATTTCAGGTTCTTCATCCATGTCTTTGAGCTCACAGGAGGAGAGAAGGGCCGCCAGGGCGATTGCGATGGCGATCGATACGCTCAATAATTTTTTTCGTTCATTTCCCATGGCCTCTGTCCCCTGGTCGTTGCCTGTAATGGTTCATATACGCCTATACAGGATAAAAATAATGATTAAGGCTGTATTTTCAACAATTAATTGACCATTTAATACAATAATTTATTGGTACTCCCTGCCCTGTGTCTGTTTCAAAAAAACATTCTGTGCCGCCGATTGTTATCGGGTCTACCCTGCCGGTTCCGCGGCCCCACCCGGGAAGAGCCTGCGGTGGCCGATTCAAAGGGGAAAGGTGTCACGGAAGAGGCGGATAAGCTCCACCGTGTGGTTCGATATTTGCCTCGTTTTACCCATGATTCCGTAGAAAAGGATGCTCAGCCTGGTCTTCGAGGTCTCGTTCTGGATCCTCTTGATCTGGCTGATGTTGAATTTTTCCACCAGCCCCTCCATCTTTTTCTGGGCCGCGTTGATCGCCTTGATGTCGATAATGCCCCCCCTGAGGAAGGTGGATATGGCGTGATCGAGGAGGGCGTTGTAGCAGCGGATCACCTCCTTTAATTCCCGTATCTGGACCTCCAGCATCCCCTTGTGGTGGTTGTCGACATGGTCCAGGGAGCGCATGATGATGTCCCTGTGGCTCTCGGCGATTTCCTGGAGGTTGGCGATGATCTGGGCGTAGTTCTGGGAGTGGCGCGACTCTTCCCGGCTCATGAGGCGGAGGGCCTTGTAGATGTTGGCGGTGATGATGTTCGCCCAGGTCTGGATTCTCTTGTTCGACTTGCGGAGACCCCGCAATGTTCCCAGGTCGTTCGAGAAGAGTCCCTCAAAGCACTGGTTGGAGGTTGTCTTCACCTCCCTGAGGAGGAGGCCGCAGTGCTCGAAAATCACCCTGACGGTGTCGTCGATGTCCCTCACGTTTTCGAGGTTGAAGACGTCGAGCTCCTTTTCCTCGGTTTCGCGCTTCCTGTGGGAGCGGTGGTTCCGGGCGATCACGAAAAGCGCACCGGCGAGGAGAAGGAGGGTGGCGTACCCGTTGCTGTAGAATATGGCAGCGGCGAAGAGGGCCGAGACCGTGAAGGCCATGAAGGCCGTGAAGAACCATCCCCCGATCACCGTGAGGACCCCGGCGACCCGGTAGGAGGCGCTCTCGCGCCCCCAGGCCTGGTCCGCCAGGGAGGTGCCCATGGCCACCATGAATGTCACGTAGGTGGTGGAGAGGGGCAGCTTGAGGGACGTGGCGAAGGAGATCAGGGCGCTCGCCACCATCAGGTTGACCGACGCGCGGAGGAGATCGAAGGAGGGGGCGCCCCCCTTTCCCGCGCTGTGGTCCTTGGGGTTGTAGAGGCTCGAATCAAGGCGACGCGAGATTGCGGCGAGGACGGCGCCGGGCACCATGGCCCTGACGCCGCTGAAGATCGTGGAGGTGAGGCGCACGATGGAACGGGAGAGGGGTGATGACCCGAATCGCTCGAAGCCCTCGACCTGCCTTCCCAGGCTCACCTCCGTCTTCGTGACGGTCCGGGCCTTGCGGGAGAACCAGAGGGTCACCCCCATGATGGTGCCGGCGGCGACCAGGAGCCAGGAGTTCGTCTGCATCGTCCCCCCCAGGGCTTCCATGGTGATCCCGAAGGGGTCCCCGCTTGCCGCGGCGACCTGGTAGGCGCCCAGGCCCGCCAGGGGGACGCCGATGAAATTCACCAGGTCGTTCGCCGCGAAGGCCATGGCGAGGGCGAAAGTCCCTAAGAGCACGATCGGTTTCAGTATGTTGTAATTGAAGATGAGCAGGACGGCCTGGAACACCAGGGCCGATCCGAGGAAGCATGCGGCAAGCATCTCGATGGTGTGGGCATGTATCCACGCAAGGGTCTCGGGGGTGATGAAGGACGCCCCCTTCGCCCCCTTGATGAGAATGAAATAGAGGATCAGGGAAAGGCTCATGGCGGCCCAGAGGGCGCCGTAGCGGCGGAGGCGCCGGTGGTAGTCGAAAGTGAAGATGAGCCTGGTGACGAACTGCACCAGGGTGCCGCAGAAGAAGGCGATGGCCACGGAGAGGAGAATCCCCGCGATGATCATCAGGGCCTTCCCCGTGTTGATGTAGTTCCCTATATCCGCGAGACTTCCCTCCTCGGCGGCGATCTTGAACATGGAAACCGCCACGGAGGCCCCGATGAGCTCGAAGACGATGGAGACCGTGGTGGAGGTGGGGAGGCCGAAGGTGTTGTACACGTCAAGGAGGAGTATGTCGGTGATCATGACGGCGAGGAAGATCACCATGATCTCGATGAAAGAGAAAAGACCCGGGTTGAAGATCCCCTTCCTGGCGATCTCCATCATGCCGCTGGAGAACAGCACGCCGGCGAGCATCCCCGCGCTCGCCACGAGAAGTATGACGTGGCGGGGGGCCACCCTCGATCCGAATGACGAGTTGAGGAAATTGACCGCGTCGTTGCTCACCCCGACCATGAGATCGGATGCGGCAAGGACCATGAGGAGTATCACGGCTGCGAGATAAAGTTCCATGGATCACCCGGTTGCTGCACGGTTGTGTTGCGTAACGACAGCATGCTATTCATTGCGGAGATTCGGCCGAGTCGTCAAGCAACTATTCAGATTTTTTCCCGCGGGCGCGCTTACCCGCTGCGGACAGGCGAGTAATCGCGGGTTGCTACATAATTAATGCGGCAGTTGCCCGGGATTGGATCTGATCGGCGACCCGCTTTCGCGTGCGTGAGGACGCGGTGGCCGACGCCGTCACATGCCCATGTCGGACTCGACGGGTATGTCCTCTTTCGTTATCGAGCAGAGGATCTCGTCGGTGAGGGGGGTGATACCGGCGATCCGGTTCGCCTGGCGCTCGACAATCTTTTCGAAGATATTGCGCACGAGCCTTCCGTTGCCGAAGGTGCGGTCCCGTTTTTCATAGAGGGATTTCAGGAGATCGAAGAGGGCGCTCCGCGCGTCCTTCTCCACGCGGAACTGCACGTTCTTGCAGAAGGAATCGAATATCCTTATCAGGTCCTCCGGTGGGTAGTGGTCGAAATAGAAATAGCGGCTGAAGCGCGATTTCAGGCCGGGATTCGACTGTATGAGGCGCTCCATCTCGTCGGGGTATCCCGCCACGATCACCACGAGGCGGTCGCGGTAGTCCTCCATCCGCTTGATGATGGTGTTCACCGCCTCGTGGCCGAAGTCCTTGCCGCCGATCTCGTCGGGCACCAGGGCGTAGGCCTCGTCGATGAAAAGGACGCCGTCCAGGGCCTTCTGGACCACGCTGTCGACGTTGATGGCGGTCTGGCCCACGTAGCCCGCCACGAGGCCGGCGCGGTCGGTCTCCACGAGCTGTCCCTTCTTCAGCAGTCCCAGGCACCGGTAGACCCTTCCCAGGAGGCGGGCGATGGTGGTCTTACCCGTGCCCGGGGGGCCGGAGAACACCGCGTGGAGGGAGAGGGGCGTGACGGGGAGCTTGCGCTCCTCCCGCTCCTTCTGGACCTTGATGAGGTTCACCAGGGTCGCGATCTGTTCCTTTATCTTGTCCATTCCCACCAGGGCGTTGATCTTTTCCATGACCTGGTCCAGGGTCTCCTCCTCCTCGGCTTCCTTGACGGCCACGGCGGTGGAGGACATGGCGGCGCCCCGCGTGATGAGGCGGTAGATGCCTTTCAGCCGCTCCTCCTCCTCCGGGGAGACGGAGCCGTCTGCCTTTGTCAGGCACTGGGCGAAGGTGTGGAGGGCCGAGCCCGCCCTGTCCGACAGGGCGGTGCCCTTCTCGCGGTCGAAATTCTCGAGGAGGTTCATCGTTTTAAGCGAGAATCCATCGAGGTCCTGACCCGGCGCGGCCTTTCGGAGGTGCGCGGCGATCCGCGCCCGGTAGCCGGCGATCTCCCCCCACCATCCGGCGGGGAAATCGTCCCCGGCGAAAAAATCTTTCACCGACGCGCCGGTCACGGTTTCGTCCAGGGGCATGAGGACCATGGCGATGAAGGCGAGCTCGTCGTCGGCCAGGGCGCGTTCGCCCCCTGCGCAGAGGGAGGCGAGGATGATGATGTCGTCGGTCAGCGCCCCGCGGAGGCCGATGTCCCCCGCGCTTTCGAGAAGCTCCGTGACGGTCCCGTGGATCTTTTTCGCCTCCCGGTAAAGAAACCGGAGACGCTTTTCCGGCACCGTGGGCGCCTCTCCTTCGGCGGGGGGGGCGCCTTCGGCGCCGATGGCCTCGTTCATCTTCGCCAGGGACTTGATGGTCGCCGAGACCTCGTCAAGGAGCCGGAGGGTCTCCTCTTCCCTGGCCGGCGCCGTGACCCCGCCGGCGGAGGCGGCGTCGATGAATTTCGTGACGGCCGCCCTGTTGTCGAAGGTCTTGAAGGTGACGGGGGACGACTTGAGCCTGAGGGTCATGACGATGGAGGAAAAGGCGCGCTCGTAGGCGATGCCCCTGATCTCCGACGGGGCGATCTCTTCGTAGAGGGGGCGCGAAAGCTCACTGGTCACGAAGAGGATCCTCCGGTCCGTGGCCACGAGGACACCGGGGAGGTCGCCCTTCGACGAGAGCTTCAAACCGCGGTAGAGGCCGTCGAGGAGATCGACGATTGTCTCGCCGTCATCCATGAGCTTCGCGAGGCCCCGGAGCACGTTTTTCTTGTTCGAGACCAGGGCCCAGTTGCTGTTGCCCTCGAGCTGTTCCGCTATTGATTCGGGAGACGGCATCGGCGGATTCCTCCGGTCCGGCCCTTTCCGGGCCCCCCGGTACCCTTACTACGGATCGCCGGTATTACTCAAGCACTATTTTCCCCGCGCCGCGGGGGGCTACAGCCACTTTTTCTTGATGAAAAATAGCACGAGTATGATGGCGAACACGAAGGATGAGGTGATGACGAACACGAAGGCCAGGGGGTGTTTCTGGAAGGGCAGGCCCACGTTCATGCCGTAGAAGCTGGTGATGATGTTGGGGATCATCATGATTATGGTGATCGACGTGAGGAGCTTCATGACCATGTTCAGGTTGTTCGAGATGACTGAGGCGAAGGCGTCCATCATGCCGCTCAGGATGTCGCTGTAGATGTTCGACATTTCCAGGGCCTGGCGGGTTTCGATGACGATGTCCTCGAAGAGGTCCTCAAGCTCCGGGTCCTGCCGTATGATGCTGAGACGCTGGAGGCGCTCGAGCATCAGCGCGTTGGTCTTGAGGGAGGTGGTGAAGTAGACCAGGCTCTTTTCGATGTTGAGGAGCTTGATGAGCTGCTTGTTCTTCGATTCGAGCTCAAGCTTTTTCTGTATCATGTTCGCGGCGTTGTTGATCTGCTTCAGGTACTGGAGGTAGACCTGGGTGGCGCGGAAGATTATCTGGAGGATGAATCTTCCCCCGGTCAGCGAGGAGAGTTTCTTTACCCGGCCGTTGATGAAATCCTGGAGTATCCCGACCTCCCTGGAGCAGACGGTGATGAGTATCCCGTTGGTCAGTATCAGGCCGATGGGGAGCGTTAAATAGAGAACGTCCGGGTTATGCTCGTCGAAGTAGGGGACCTTGATGATGATCAGCGTGGTGTTGTCCTCGCTTTCGATGCGGGCCGTTTCGTCGATGTCAAGGGACGCCGTGAGAAAGTCCAGGGGTATGGTGAAGTGCCGCGCCAGGAGGGGCAGGTCGTCCTTCGAGGGATTGACGATGTTGACCCAGCAGTTCCTGTCGATGCGGTCCGCGGGAAAGATTGACCGGTCTTCGAGTCGGTAGACCCGGATCAGGGGCTGGATCTCGCCGGCGATTTCTTCCGGTGTCATCTCATCCTCTTCAGGGCTTTCCGACTTGAGAAGCTGCTCGATCACCCCGGCCAACTCCGAGGACTCCGGGGTCCGGAACCGCCGTGCCAGGGCGAGCATCTCGCGCTGCCTCCCCAGGGGGAGGATCTTGAGGAAGGAGAGCCTCTCCTCGTCGAGCATGCGGGCGACGAGGTCGACGGATTCGCCGTTTTCGAAGAGGGTGGCGAGGGAGAGCTTCACGTCGTCGTCGAAATAGCTGAAAATCGCCGATCGGGATTCGGGGTCAAGGTTTGACAGGATGCTCTTGATTTCTTTCGCGGAGAGGGGACCGAGGAAATCCGCCGCCACGGAGGGGGGCGTCGTTGTGCAGAATTCACGTATTTCTTCGAACTTGCTGGACGCGAGCATCTCGCGGAATTCGGGCACAAGCAATGGATTTTTCATCTGATCGCCTCCAGGGATGGCGGGAGACGGGAATCCATGCGTACCCGATCGATCTACATGGAGCCGCTCCCCGCGTTTGCCGCATAACTCAATGGGTCGCTATCCATCATTCCGCTCCGTCGTGAAAATATGGTCCCTTATGATGAGCTGCACTGATGCGGTACGTCCGGGCCGTTCTATCCTTGAATAGTTTATGTCTACGGACCCGTGCAGAAAACTACACACGATTCCCCGGCATGTCAAGCCGTTTATGTCGGGGGGTGGCGAAAAATATGACGCGCGCCGCCCCCGTGAATAATTTGATGCGGGGAAATAATTATATTGACAAAAGCCGCGATACTGGATCAATAATTGGACCCCAGAGGGGTTCGAGGCGTTCCCTCCGCCGAACATGAGGAAAAATATCGAACTTTTTTTCGCGTGTCGGGTCAACACAGAGTACAATAATTACAGAGGAGGTTCACTACGGTGAAAAAGGCAGGTTTGTTATTGATACTTACGGCGCTGGTGATCGCGCTGGGCGCGGGCGACGGGTTCGCCTTCAAGCTGGGCGGCCAGGAGATGGTGAGGAACGGCAGCGGGAAAAGGACCAAGAGTATTTTCGGCACGCTTTACTACGCGACGCTCTGGGTCCCGGCATCCCTCAAGGGCAAGGGCGGTAAAGAGATCATCGAAGCCAACCAGCCGATGATGATGGTCCTCACGATTGACAGCTCACTCATCACACGGGAGCGCTTCGTCGAGGCCACCAGCGAGGGTTTCGGCAAGTCGGCGCAGGCGGGCTATGCCAGCGCGAAAAAGCAGGCCTTCCTCAACCTGTTCAACGGGATGAAGTTCAGCAAGGGAGACGTGGTTTCCATGGCGTATACCCCGGCGGGGCTCACGACCTCGATGAGATTCAAGGCCGACGGGAAAACCAAGGTCCTGGGCACCATCGCAGGTCTCGACCTGAAGAAGGCCCTCTTCGCCATCTGGCTCGGCTCGAGCCCGATCCAGGATTCCCTGAAGGCTTCGCTCCTGAAGGGGCAGTAGAAGGGACCGTACAATCATCACGCGTGAAATGAACGAGATCCGGGGCCGTTCCAGTGGGCGGCCCCGGACTATTTTCCGAAGCCGGAGCCGACCCGATGGCCCCGCGGGCACGATCCTCGCCGGGATGCTTTTTTGCAACCGATTCGCCTCCGGTCCTGTCTTCTGCGAGGGTAACACAATTCCGCCGGAACGCCTTCCCTCCGCATGATTCCTGTTACGCCGCATACACTACTGAAGGGAGAAAAATCTTGAATACACAAACATTGCACCCGGAGGAGGTGAAGGGCCGGAGGAGGGAATCTCCCTTCCTGTCCGTCTTCTATCATGCCCGCGGGCTTCTTTCGATGACCCTTCTTGGCGCCAACACCCTCGTCCTTTTCGGGCCCCTGATGCTGGTCGCTTTCCTGAAGCTCGCGGTGCCCCTCAGTGCCTGGAGGAAATTCTGGGGCATGATCGCCAACGGCATCGCCGTTACCTGGATATCGATCAACAACTTCAACCTTGACGCCACCCAGCGGATACGGTGGGACGTGACCGGCCTCGAGGGGCTGTCCCTCAAGGAGTGGTACCTGGTCATCTCCAACCACCAGACATGGGTTGACATCGTGGTGCTCCAGAGGGTGTTCAACCGCCGCATCCCCTTCCTCAAGTTTTTTTTAAAAAAAGAACTCATCTGGGTCCCCTTCCTCGGCGTCGCGTGGTGGGCCCTCGATTTTCCCTTCATGAAGCGGTACAGCACGGCATTCATAGAAAAAAACCCCCACCTGAAGGGGAAGGACATGGAGATCACCAGGAGGGCCTGCCGGAAGTTCAGGGCAATCCCCGTTTCGGTGATGAATTTCGTCGAGGGAACGCGCTTCACCCGGGAAAAGCATGAACGGCAGCAATCACCGTACCGGCACCTCCTCAGGCCGAAGGCCGGCGGCGTCGGGTTCGTGCTTTCGGCCATGGGGGACCAGCTGGACAGCATCCTCAACGTGACCATCATCTATCCGGGGGGTGATACGAGCTTCTGGTCTTTCCTCTGCGGGAGGATACGGGAGATCCGGGTCACCGTCGAGAGGATACCCGTCACCGCCGATATTCTCGGGGACTACACGGGTGATGCCGCCTACCAGGCGCGGTTCCAGACGTGGCTGAACGGGCTCTGGGCGGAGAAGGACAGGCTCCTGGGGACCTGATCCCTACTGCGACGATCCCTCCCGGTTTTCCTCTGCCTTCGTCTCCGCCGCCGGGACCGCGGACGCCCGGGCAAGGCGTTTCCGTATCAGGAGGCCCGCCACGAGGAGCGACCCGAAAACGGCGAGGATGGGCGCCGCGAAATGCCATGCCGCGGTGAACCCGAGGTGCCGTAGGTAGCTCCGTGCCGCCAGGTCCCCGAGGAAACCGGGATAGTAGGTGAAGATGTTGAGCGAGGCCCAGAGGAGCGCACCGCAGGCCGCGATGATCAGCACCGAGGGATAGACGAAAAGCCTTTTCAGGGCGACGAGCTTCCTCCTCCGATCCACGGTGGAGAAGAACAGGTACAGTACATAGAGGAGCAGGATTCCAAGGGCGCCGTAGGGCGCGTACTGCGCCACCGAGAGGATGCGTATCGCCAGGGCCGCGGATTCCGCCCGGTCGCCTTCAAGGACCGGCCCGGGGAAACGGATAACGCCGCTCTGAACCGAAAGGCCGAGCCCGGCGAGGCGTTTTCCGCCGACGTATTCACCCAGCCGCGTATCGGAGAGCCTGAAGAGCGTCGTGAGAATGAAACGGTTCTGGAGGCCCTCGGTCCGCTTCACCTCCTCGGCAAGGAGGTCGCTCAGGACATGCCGTTTCTTTCCGGTGGAGGGAACTTCGTCCACCCAGAGGCTTATTGAGACGGAGGGGAGGCGGACCCGGAGCGACCGGAGGCCGAAGGCTTCCCCGCGGGAAGAGCGGACGTAGTAGATTTTCCTCTCTTCGACCTGCCTGTCGTAATCGGTGATAAAGGCGAGAAACCTCCCGATTTCATCCTTCACGGCCCCTTCGATCAGTCGTTCGTTGAGGATTTTCGTGAGGGGCCCCTCGATCAGCGCGAGGTCGGAATAGATGCTGTCCGTGGCCTCGTCCCTGTGCCGATCGGCGATCTTTCTGGCTTCTTTCTCTTTATCCTCCATGACCGAGAGCGCGTCGTCGTATCCCTTCCGGGCCGCGATCATCTCCTCTTCAGCGGCGTCTATCCTTTCCTCCTGTGCCGCGCGGTGCTCCCGGATCTCCGCCAGCCCCTCGTCTATTCTCTGGAGCTCCCGGTCGCGGAAACCGGCGAAGGCCTCCTTCGTGGGGAAGGTCGACGAAACGTCCTTCCAGT
The DNA here is from genome assembly GCA_040768125.1 of Spirochaetota bacterium. Lineage (GTDB taxonomy): Bacteria > Spirochaetota > UBA4802 > UBA4802 > UBA5550 > RBG-16-49-21. Next base: position 233,029 of record JAXGNG010000003.1, read on the forward strand.
CAAGGCCCTTTATCTCCTTGCGTTCCCGTTCAAGTGATTCGAATTCCTCGTCTTTCCTGAGTGAGGCAAGGTCCGCCATGGCCTTTTCGTGGCGGGACCGCGCCATGTTCAGCACGGCGCCGTGGCGCGACATCTGGAGCTCGCTCTCGATCTCGTCATTGATCCTTTTCTCAATGTCCCAGTTCCTGCCTTCAACGTAGGCGGTGATGAGCCGGCCCTGCTTTAAAATGCCGGTATAGAAGCCGGGGCGCAGGATTACCGCCAGGGCAATCGCCGCGACGATAATCGGCGGTATCAGGAATAGCGCCACGATGTTTATGATGGCGAAGAGGGGACGTCTGCGAGGTTGTTCCGGTTTCGGGCCGTTCGCTGCTCCGGGTCCTTCTGTCACTTCGGTCATTGCGTGCTACTCCTCGGTCAAATATTGCCTCAATCCGACCATGATTATCCGGGACATGTCAATACATATTTCCATCACGGACCGGTTGGATGACCGCACCCCAGGGAAGCCCGCGGCGGGATTGGCGATTCAGGTAAAACATGAATTGACAGAAAAAAATTTCCCGGTAGGGGTGAACGGAGCGTATCAATCACGGAGGCCCGATCTCCGGCATGGAAACCGGAGCTCCTCCATCAACCATCCTTATTTCCCGGAGGTATCACATGGACCATGGACGGCACCCTTCAAGAGCCTGCGCCCCGGCGGCGTTACTTGCGTTCTGCCTGCTGGCGGGGTGCGCGAAGGCCCTCATTACGGGGCCGATTGCCATGCCGGGGGGCGACTTCGATGTGACCCTCAAGGCCTTGACGAAAGGGCCTGACCGGTACAATACCGCGGGAGGATACTGGACGCCCCGCAAAGGAACGGGATTCATCTGGGCCACGGTGGTGATACGAAATGGGGGAAGCGCCGCAAAGTCTATACGCCTGAATGATATCCGCCTTGTCGCCGGGGGGAGGACCATCCGTCCCTTTATCCTTGACATGGCCTCCGCCGTGACGATGCGGGCCAATCCCGAGCCTTCCCTGAAACCCGGCGAGTCGATAACGCGCCGCCTTGTCTACGTTGTTCCCGACGCGGACCCGGTGGAAAAAATTCTTCTGCCGGGAAAGGGAGATGTGCTGATTCCGCGTTAACGCCCTGAAGGGGATTTGCTCAGCTCATCCGGTCCAGGAAATCCTTCAGATCAATCAGCTCCTCTTCGCTGAAGGGCGTATCCAGGCTTTTCTGGAGCTCGACGGCCTCGTCCGCGGGGAATTGATCCGATGTCTGAATGGATGAGGTGATAACGTATTTTTTCGCCGGGAGGGTGGTGATTTCCTCCTTCGATTCCAGGGAGCGCACGTTGATGTTCCCGCTCCTGGAGATGAGGGTGGTGCGGTTCTCTGCGACTTTCAGAACAAATTCCGTCCTGGACGCGATGAGGCGGGCGTTCGGGGTGAGGTAGAACACGCGCGCGCCGCTCGATCCGTCGTTGATGCGCGTGAAGAGCGTGCCCTTTTTGAGTATGAACACGAATTGCCGTGAAGGACGGTTTCCCTTCCCCCTGGCCTTTTTCACCACCAGCTCGCTTCCCGGATGGAGCTTAACAATAAATCGCTCTTTGTAGGAGAGGAGCAGCACGGAGTTCTTCCCCACTCTGATACGGCTGTTGTCGGTGATGGGGGTGTGATACCGGATCGCGCGGTTATCGATCGTCGAGCTCCCCTTCATGTGGTAGACGTAAATGGGAAGCACGGCGGGCTTTTTCCAGGGGGCCGTTATGAAGAGTGTCACGGCAATGGCCAGAACCGCGAGGGCCGAAGCGGCGATCCACGCGGGTCTCCGACCGAGGACCTGCCGCCAGGGGAGGGCGCGGGCCAGGCCTTCCTCCCGCGCGATGGCGCGGTAGGTGCCCCGGATCCTTTTCCAGACCGCCTTCGAAGGAGCGATATCGTTTCCCCGCGAGGGGGCGAGGACGGCCATGAGACGATCGTAGTTCCCGCGACAGCGAGCGCATCTCCTCAGGTGATCGGCAATGGCGGCGCTTCTTGCGGGAGCGGCGGTTCCCGTAATGAAGGATATGAGCGCGGTATCTGTATAATGGCGTTTCATTCTGCGTGATTCCTTACGTCTATGTAACAATTAAATGGGCAAGTAGTGCCAGCGAAACAAGAAAAAATGTCAAAAAACCCATTTTTTTAAGATGGCCGGACATCCTGTCAAGCAGGTCTGCCAGCTTCCTCCGCACCGTTCTCTCGGCTATGCCCAGGTGCTTCCCAATCTCAACGGCGTCCATGGAGAGCTCCTTTCGCATTATGAAGATCGACCTGGAAACCTCGTCGCACCGGGACAGAAAGTCCCGAATGGCGCCTTCGAGTTCGCTGTACTCCGCGTCCCGTTCCACGCTTTCAGATGAAGGGATCTCGATCCCCGTATCGAGGTTAACACGACCGAAATGGCGGTCCCGCTTCAGATGGTTGGCGGCCAAGTTGTGGGCGGTCCGGTAGAGAAATGAGCGGATATTCACGTCTTCGAGGGGGTATCGAATCGAGTAGCGTATCAGGTTCTCGAAACAGTCGTGGAGGATGTCCTCGGCGGTTTCCTCGGATCGGCAAAAACGAAAAATATATACAAAAAGCTCCTTCCTGTGGAGGGAGTAGAGCTCGTTCAGTCTCTTTTCCGAAAGCATTGAATTTTTTTTGGCCGCGAAATCCAGTCTGATTGTTATAAGAATAAAGAACGACGGGTTCTTTATTATCAACAACAAAAGGAGTCTTCCATGAAAAAAGTTGTAAGCCTTTTCCTCCTTGTTTTCGCTCTCGCTATCGTGGTCGTAGGGTGCAAGAAAGAAGAAGCCCCCGCTACTGATGCGGCAGTGACCGAAGAAGCCGCCCCCGCGGCCGAAGAGAGCGCTGAAGCGAAATAGCATTCTCGTTTCGAAAGGGGATTTTCGCCGGGCTTTGAGCCCGGCTGGAGAGGGATATTCCGATGGGGTATCCCTCTTCTGTTTTTACCCCAAGGCGGCCCGCGTAGTCCCGCCTCCCTTTAGCGTACGTGGATGAGCAGCGATTTAAGATATTCCGTTTCCCTGCAGAATATGCTGGTGGGGTGGTCGCAGGGCTGGTGGTATTTGCCGATGATCGAGGCGTCCCTCTTCGCGTCTGCGAAGGCGCTGAATACGACCATCTGGAAAAGGTCCATGTCGATGAACCTCGAGCATGAGCAGGAGAGAAGGAGCGTGTCGCGGGGGCATTTCGATGCCACCTGGAGGTTGAGGTCCTTGTAGCCCCTGCAGGCGTTATCCACCGCGCCCCTCTCCTTGGCAAGGGCCGGCGGATCGAGTATGATGAGATCGTCTTCCAGCGGATTCTCCCTCAGAAATTGAAAGACGTCGTTCCTGATATACTCCGCCGGCGTTTCGATCCTGTTGAGGGCCATGTTCCGTTCCGCAAGATCGAGGGAATCTGCCGAGGAATCGACTGAAATCACTGAACGCGCGCCGCCCCTGGCAGCCGCCACGGTGAACCCGCCGGTGTAGGAAAAGAGGTTGAGAACAGAGCGGCCCCCGGCAATCCTTCCGATGAGTGTGCGGTTGTCGCGCTGGTCCAGGTAAAATCCCGTTTTCTGCCCCGTGTGGATCCTCACGAAATAGGCAAGGCCGTTTTCCTGTATCCGGGTCTCGTCGTGCGTAACGCCATACCGCTGTCCCTGCGTGGGTTCAAGGCCTTCCATGCGACGGCCCTCATGGTCGCTTTTCTCGAAAATGCTTTTCGGCCTCAGTTCATCTATCAGAAGTTCCATGATATCGTTTTTCATCCTGTCGATGCCGAGGGTGAGGCATTGCATCACCAGGTGACCGTCATAGGTATCGACGATCAGCCCAGGGAACCCATCTCCCTCGGAAAAGATAACCCGGTACGCGTCGGTGGTTTCCAGGAGAGGGTTTCCGGATCGCCGTTTCACGGCCTCGCGGATCAAACCCCGGAGATGGTCCGGGGTGACCTTGGCTTCTCCGAAGGAGAGCATGCGGATGGTGATATGCGATGCGGGATTGCAGTATCCGTAACCGAGGAGGTTCCCGCCGGCATCCTGGACCGAAACGATGTCCCCGTTCTGGATGCCCTGTTCGCGCTTGTCTATCGCGCCGGAGAAAACCCAGGGGTGCCGCCTGAGGAGGGCTTTTTCCCTTTTTCGCTTGAGCCAGACTGATTTCATCGAGTACCCCGGGAATTGGAGGCTTGGTGATTCAGAGTAATCATCAATGGACTTATTAACGCGGTAGTGTCAATTACATTACAGAATTGTGACGTCCCATACGAAGGCAGATGTGACCGTAGCCATTCGGGTTATTTTTTATTAATTTTACTTGATTTTTGCGTTCCCCCGCGGGTTGATGAGCAGGGTTGCTGAACCCTCCCTGGCCGCGTGCGTTCCCTGTGGGATTGTAAGTGATGACCTGCTTCATAGAGGGCGCGCATCGCGCGGGATACTATCATACCGGGAGACCGACATGAAAAAGATAATTCTGCTGCTGGCCATCCTGATCTCGGCCATTCTCGTCATTCCTTCCTGCAAAAAGAAGGAGGGTGAGGCCATACAACTGAGCTATAGTATTTTCTTTCCTCCCGCTCACGGCCAGTGCAAGGCAGGAGAGGAGTGGGCCAGGGAAATCGAGAAGAAAACCGATGGTAAAGTTATCATCAATATCTATCCCGGCGGCACGCTCCTGAAGGCAGAGGATACCTACAGCGGCGTGGTCAAAGGAATATCCGACATCGGGATGTCATGTTTTGCCTACACGAGGGGCCGGTTCCCCCTGATGGAGGCGGTTGACCTTCCCCTTGGGTATCCGAACGGGCGCGTGGCGACCCGCGCGGCAAATGAGTTCGTGAAAGTGATGAACCCCAGGGAACTCAACGAGGTGAAGCTCCTCTACATCCACGCCCACGGACCCGGCCTTCTCCATTCTACGAAACGGATAGCGGCGCTTGCCGATCTGAAGGGTAAAAAAATTCGCTCCACCGGCCTGAGTTCGAAAGTGGTGACTGCCCTGGGTGGAATTCCCGTCGCCATGCCGCAGCCGGAAACCTACGAGGCGGTCCAGAAGGGCGTGGTTGACGGCACCTTCGGCCCCATCGAGACCCTCAAGGGATGGAAACACGCCGAGGTGATCAAATCGACGACGGACTGCCGAGAAGTGGGATACACCACCGCCATGTTCGTGGTAATGAACCGCGCAAAATGGGACGCCCTCCCGGAGGATGTTAAGAAAGTGTTTTCCGAAGTGAGCGAGGAATGGATCGATGAGCATGGCAAGGCGTGGGACGAACTCGACGACGAGGGGCGGGAATTTACCAAAAAGCGCGGAAACGAGATAGTTGAACTCCCAGCGGAGGAGAGCCGCAAGTGGGTCGCAGCCGTGGAGCCGATCATCAGTGATTATATCAGGGAGGTTAAAGCCAAGGGCCTCCCCGGCGACAGGGCGGTTGCTCAATTGAAGAAAATTATCAAGGACCTGTCCGCACGCTAATCAAAAATGATATCTGAAACACTCCCGCCCCACCGGGGCGGGAGACACCGGGAAGGATAATGCAGCGTTTTGAGAAAATTCTGGCAGCACTGTCTGTGCGATGCAACCGAATCGCCGCTCTGGCCGTGGTGCTGATGATGCTCATCACCTCCCTGGACGTGGTGCTTCGACTGTTCAGGCATCCAATTCCCGGAGTCTATGAAATCGTGGGATTGCTTGGTTCGCTCGCCATCGCGTTTTCCCTGGCCTATACTTCCATTGAAAAGGGGCATATTGCCGTTGAAGTCCTTGTGCAGAGACTGCCGCCACGGGTCCAGTCATTGATAACGGCGCTCTATTCCGCCGTTTCATGCGTCTTTTTTCTTTTGGCGTCATGGGTCTGTGTTGAATTTGCCCTTGAGCTGTATCGAAGCGGTGAGGTTTCGCTCACCATAAAAATGCCGACCTATCCCTTTGTGGCCGGAATAGGTCTGGGGAGCATGCTGCTTTCCCTTGTGCTTTTCGTCGAATTTACCCGGTCACTGAGGGAGATACGGAAGCAATGAGCCCCACCGTTATCGGATTAATAGGTTTGGCATCACTGCTGGTTCTTATTTTCAGCCGGATGCCGGTCGGTTTTTTAATGGCGGTGATCGGTTTTATCGGATTCGGTCTGATCGTGGACTTCAACGCTGCCTGCACGCTGCTCGCAAAAGATCTTTTCTCGGTATTCAGTTCGTACAATCTGACGGTGATCCCTCTTTTCGTGCTCATGGGGCAGCTGGCGTTTCACTCCGGCATAAGCAGGCGTCTTTTTGACGCCGCCTACCGATTCATCGGTCACTGGCCGGGTGGTCTGGCCGTCGCCACCGTGGGCGCCTGCGCGGGGTTTGCCGCGATATGCGGTTCCACCAACGCGACGGCGGCGACCATGGGTGCGACCTGTCTTCCCGAGATGAAGCGTTATAATTATGATCCTGGCCTCGCCTGTGGTGTGGTGGCCGCCGCAGGAAGTCTCGGTATTCTTATACCCCCGAGTGTCATCTTTATTATCTATGGAATTCTCACTGAGCAATCTATTGGCAAACTTTTTATTGCCGGTGTGTTGCCCGGCATAATGCTGTCATTATTATTCCTGATAACAATATTCATTTGGACTTCCCTGCATCCAGAATTAGCACCAAAGGGGCCAAAAGTCGGAATAAAAGAAAAAATCCGGTCACTTGCCGGGATTGGAGAGACTCTATTATTATTCATATTAGTCATGGGGGGCCTGTTCACAGGAGTGTTTACGCCTACAGAAGCGGGTGCCATTGGAGCTTTTGGTACCCTGATAATCGCCGGCGTTCGCAGGAAGATAAAATGGGAGGGAATTGTACAATCGCTCTTTGAAACGACACGAATTTCCTGCATGATAATGGTAATTGTTGCAGGTGCTACCGTGTTTGGTCATTTTATGGCCATTTCACGCATTCCCTTTGATATCGCAAGCTGGATACTTCAATTCAATGTGCCGCACTTTGTGATTATTCTTTTTATCATTATGGTGTATGTTGCGGGGGGGTGTTTCATCGATTCCCTTGCGCTGATCATGTTGACGATCCCGATTTTTTATCCTGTAATACTAACCCTTGGATATAATCCGATATGGTTCGGTGTGATAGTAGTCCTGGTTACTCAAGTCGGGGTTATTACTCCCCCCGTCGGGATAAATGTATATGTTGTAAGCGGTGTCGCGAGGGATGTTCCTCTTCATATAATCTTCAAAGGCGCAATGCCGTTCCTGATAGCTCTCGTTGTCGGGACATTGTTATTGGTAGCCTTTCCTCAAATTGCCCTGTTCCTGCCAGGGCTTGTGAAATAGCATTATTACCCGCTAACATTGTGGTAATATTTTTTGTGGAATCCCCCAGTAGAGAATCCACGTGGTTATGCCATTGAGCATTATTCGGGACATGACATAATTGGTTTTCCTGTAGCCAGATGTTAGTATTCTTTTCTCCCGGATTATTATTTTATAATATTTCTCAATAGCTATTGCAATCATCCGTGAAACGGAGGATTTAAAGATTTTTCTTAAATCAATAAACAGTTCATACTCTGCTGGAGAAAGATGTAGATGTATTTGATTCCATTTCGTGTTTTTGTTTCTGGGTTGATACTTTACTCGTGACCATGGGATAATATGTGAATCAGTATCCTCAGATATTCTGCTTAGTGCCCAGATAACAATAACTTGTTTCGTTTTCCCGGTGAATGAAATAATTTTTTGGATTTTTTCGAGAGTATGCTCATGAACGTATACGGTTGTTTCAGTGCTCATTGACTAATCCTTATTATTGAAATTTTAGGGTGATACGCATTTCTGATGAGGAAACGGAAAAAATAAACGACGGAAAGTGAAGAAATTTGAGAGTTGTTTGGATGAGGATTTGGGGGCCGTGTTAATATTTCATATAGTGAAATGGCTCAACGGCGTTGAGGGATTCCGCATCAAGGGTGGTGTACCCCTGTTCTTTCAATACCTGCTGGGTGAGTTCCCTGTTGTCAACATCAATGACAAAGACGGCCTTTACATGGCTTTCAAGGACAAAGCCGTAGGCATTTTCCACGTTGATGTTCTTTGAAGCAAGTACCTGGACAAGCTTGTCAAGTCCACCTGGACGGTCATCTATTAATACAGCGAAAACATCTTTCATTTCCACGGGAAGGCCTTCTTTTTCGAATTCCTTCTTCGCCCTTTTCGGTTCATCCACTATTATATTGAAGAATCCCTGATTCCCGAATGAAGAGATGGTTATGGCGCGTATGTTAATCCTATGTGTCGCGAGGATTCTCGTGACCTGGGCGAGCATGCCCGGCTTGTTGTCGGCTGGTATCAGTAGCTGCTGTGCGATCATTGCTCTTCCATCCGGGTAACAAATTCTGGTGAGTATCCAAGTATGAAGTATATTGGGGGAGGAATAATCTCCCGGTCAACAGTTTTTTAGGTTATTGAATATTCTATGGTAATCTGGGCCCATATTTTCTTGACGGGTGTGATCAGTTTTTTATACTTTTCCCGCCATGCTTTTTATAATCTTTATCTCCCTTTGTATCGCAGTACAGACATCCCTGGTAATTCATATCTACAGCCTCACCGGTTATATCGCCTCGAAGAAATCCTTCCATTTCTGGAATTTCATGATTACAGCTGGAACAAACATTTTCTTGAGCATAGGTGTGGCGACCATTGTTTTTATCAACCCGGGTATCATCAAGGGAATGAACTTGGATCTTGTTTTCATTCTTGAATCGGGCCTGCTTTTTGCCTATATGCTGGCCATAAAGATTCGCCTTACGATTACAATTATCAGACGAGCAAGAGATCCTCAAAATTACCACCTGTCGCATTTTGGGAAAAAAATATATCATACTACTGTAGTGAATTTTAAGGAATTGATGACCTATTTTCTCACCTTGCCTTTCACCCTCATGGCGGGAGCCTATTTTTTTGTTAAGATGATCCAACGATAACAATAATAATTTTCTGAATGGAAGGGGAATGGCGCGGAAGCGGTATTGTTATCGGCACCTAGATGCTGATTTTCTCTGATCGGACCTTTTCCTTGAAGAACAGTGATCCCAACTCGTCAAATAGCGCCGTGGAATCTGTAGTAAAAAAACGCACCATGCCGCTCCTTGAACAGCGGTCGTTCATCCCGTGATGTCGGGCGAGATAATCGATCAGGCTGTCAGCAACGATATGATTCTGGGCGATAATCCTTATGCCCGGCGGGGTTACCTTCAGAATTGTATCCATCAGCAGAGGATAATGTGTACAACCGAGAATGACAGTGTCTATTGAACGGTCGGCTTCAAGGAGATGATCGATGTTTTTTTTCACGAAAAATTCCACTCCAGGGCCGCTCCGTTCGTTGTTCTCCACAAGGGGGACCCACATCGGGCATGCTTCCTGGGAAACGGTGATGTCAGGAAAGAGTTTTTTAATCTCGAGAGGGTAGGAGTTTGATGATACGGTGCCTGTAGTGCCGAGGATACCCACGTGCCCGGTTTCAGTGAGGTCCCCGAGTATTTCCACCGTGGGTCGTATTACGCCAAGTACTCTGCGATCGGGGTCGATTGCAGGGAGATCATTCTGCTGGATTGTACGCAGGGCCTTTGCCGAAGCGGTATTGCATGCAAGTATCACGAGCCGGCATCCCATGGCAAACAACGCCTTGACGGCTTCAAGGGTGTAGGAATACACGGTATCGTATGATCGGGACCCGTAAGGAGTGCGGGCATTGTCTCCGAGGTATATGAAGTCGTTATCTGGGAGCCTGCTGACGAATTCTCTCAATATCGTCAGGCCGCCGTACCCAGAATCAAAAACTCCTATTGGTTGCGATGATGCGTCGGTCATGATCCTCCGATTTCGTCGTACGATAAAGGCCCATCAGGGATGGAGAATGTCAAGTATTAATAAGAAGATGGTCGAAAAGCCCTTTGGGAAAATACAATTGACATATCGATCATGGGTGGCGTGATTGATTGTTTTCGAGGAAAGAGATGAAACGTAGTTTGGTGTTGCTGATATTTTGCATGGTCACGGTCCCCTACTCGTGCTATTCCAAAGCCGGTGAGGTGCGGCTATCTTTTGTCGGAGATATAATCATGCATATCCCGGTAAAAAGTTGCGTGCAGTCGAGGAATGTCCGTGATCCCGGCGGCAGGGGATCCCTTAACAACCATGGTTTTGATTATTTATTCGACCGTGTCAGGGAGGACCTGCAGGAATCAGATATCGCCGTGGGGAACATGGAGTTTCCCATAGCACCACCGTTTGCCAGCAAACCGAGAATATTCAATTGCCGTCCGGAAGTCCTGCCCGCACTAAGAAAAGCGGGGTTCACAATGATGCACATCGCCAATAACCACATCCTCGACCAGGGCGACCGGGGCGTCGTCACGACGATGCGCTACATTAGAGATTCTGGGATGGACTATCTTGGCGTGGGAGAAAATGAGGCTGCAGCGCGTGCCGGTCTTGTGAAAACCGTGAAGGGTATAAGAATTGGATTTCTTGGGTACACGGGCCTGCTAAACTACCATCGCCCACACAGACCAACGGGATATTACCTGAACTGGCTTTATGACCGGAAGAAAGTAATCGCCGATATCGAGGCTATGAAAAAAAAGGCTGATTATATTGTCATGATCGCCCATGTTGGAGTTGAATATGACAGAATGCCATCAGCCCGCGATGTCAGACTGATGAGGGACTATATAGATCATGGAGCGGATCTGATCATCGGACATCATTCTCATGTGATACAGCCCATTGAAAGAGTGGTGGCGAAGGACGGAAGAACGGGTTTCATTTTTTATTCCCTCGGGAATTTCGTATCGAACCAGAATCCAACTCCGGCACTATTGATCGATGGTCATCCTCTCACTCCCCGGGATGCGGTTATCGTTCACTGTCTGCTTCGGGACAACGGCCCCGGGAAAAGGCCCAAGGCGGTTTTTGAGGTAATACCGGTCCATACGGTGAATGAGCGTGAACGGGCTACCGGCTTAAGGGTTATACAGACCGTGGCAATTGACCGAAACATCGAGTCGCTCAAAAAAGGACTTTCCGTTGCCACTGTTAAAGAAAAGGTTGACATCGAAAGACGCATACAGAATCTGTACCAGAAAATCACCACCATCAAGCGAGCGCTTTTCGGAAAAGAAAGCATCGGTGAAATCAGATATCGAAATGGATATGGCGGTTATGAGCCCTAAATTAAAAATGACAAAACGGACCATCAAGGGTTATGAAATTATTGATATTTCCGGGGATATTTCCCCTGAAGCATCTCATGATTTGGTGAAATTCGTCAAGAAAACAGCTACCGGGAAAGAAAAGGACCTGTTCGTCAACCTTGAGGGTGTCAATCATATGAACAGTTCAGCTCTTTCCGTCATCGTGCAGGCTGTGCGTGACCTGGCGACGAAAAAGAACAGTATTTATTTTATGAACGTGAACGAACGAATAATGACCCTGATCAAGGTGGCGGGGCTCCATAATTTTTTCAAGTTCATGAGCGATGAAGCGGCGCTTCTTGAGCGAATTGATAAGGAACGCAAGACATGACGTTCCTGAAGGGGTCAGAGAAGTATTTCGCAGAGATCTCGAGTGAAATCGGTTGCCGCGCCTTCTCCCGAATGCCGCAATTTTAATCCTGAAATTATCATGTAGGGAAGAAGCTCCCTAAGAAGTGTTTCCGTAAGTCCTTTTTTCCTGAATAACTCCTTCGCTTCATCCGAGAGATCAACCATTTCCTGGCGCATTGTATCCTCCCTGAGACATGGCCCTCCCTCTTTCTTGAATAAATGTATCTCCCGGCTCAACACAAGCTTCGCCTCGCCCCATTTCACTAATAACTGTACGGAGTTTCCCGGACCATCACAGTCCATAACTTCAATAATTGATATCCTGTCAGGGTGAATGTCGAGCTCCGAGGAAAGAACCGATTTTTCCAGTTCGGCGAGCTCCGTGCTCATTCTGGCGATAACAATTGTTATACCCAGGATAGAGACGGGGGCCTCAGATGGGATTTCCATATCACCCCTGCATTCCCCCGGATATACTCTCGATTCCAGGAAACCGCCCCCAGACCCATGGAAGCCGAATCGGCGCAGCGTAAGGCTCCCGTAAAATCCAAGCATCTCGAGAATGCCCATATAACTTTCTTTAATAAACAGTGTCGGGTATGATAACGGGGAATGTGTTACTCCATCAATTTCAATGACTGAGCGAAAATCGGCATGAAAGAGGGCGGGCATGAAGAGGAGTAGTATCTCAATGGCGGAAGAAAGCGGGCCCGATCTCAGGGACATTCTTCCCGGGAGGAGAGGCCGGGGATGGAAGATCAGGTCGCTGCCTTCACTGACGAGTTTGCCGGCACTTCGATCGGCGAGGGCTGTTGAAATATCATCGAGGACGGGGTTGTATTCCGGATTTGCATCGAAAAAGGCCATGCCTTCCGCGATTGTTATCGGCCTGTTTTTCAGGAGAGCGAGGGATAAGGCCTGGCGTATATAGACCCAGTCAGGAACCGCACGATCAAGAATAATTATTCCCATCATTCATCACCGCCAATCCAACAAACATGGTAATTTCGTAAAAAAAATCCACCATTTTTCATCCCATGGCCGATTTACCACGGTGACTTCATGGTTGAACGCGGTGTTAAAAACATGGGGAAGCCACTGCATATTATGCTTGATGCATCATGTGATGCGTGATACAGGGGACCGGGAAGAGGGTGTTTCGCTATGCGGGTCGCCGGGGCATTCCGTATCCCGGTCTTGAGCGTCCCCTTCCTGTACTGTACGGTCGACAGATTCGAATCTCGGTTGACTGTGCGGAAATTTCATTTACGGCGAGGCGTGGAGCGGCGGCTCCCGCACGTATCCGCCCGGGGTGAATGATGATACCGATTGATATGATTCGATCCATTGTGTGCGCGTATTCACGGAGGTTTCGCATACCTCTCTTCCTGTGCGTCTTTGCCCTGGTGGCGATTATCCGGACCGATCTCCTTGGGCGTGCGGGTGGGGCAGGTGATTTTGACAGCGGCGGTGGGGGTGGCGGAGACGACGGGATCGGGATCCTCATCTACCTTATTCTCCGGATAATCATGCAGCTTCCCTTCCCGTGGAACCTTATCGTGTCCGCCCTCGTCGTGATAGGATTTATTATTTTTTCCAGGATGGCGAAAAACAAAGTGAAGGCCAGGACGGTCCTCAACCGGCTTCCGACGGGCGACACGGTGAAGAAGGCCGAGGGTTACGGGGCATTCATGAAGAACAACCCTGATTTCGACGAGGAAGCCTTTAAGAACATCGTGAAGGAAGCCTTCATGAAGATCCAGAAGGCATGGGAGGCCCAGAATCTCTCGGATGTTCGGCGTTTCATATCCGACGGTGTGTATCAGCGCTTCAATACCCAGTTCAAGATGATGGAACTACTGAAGCAGAAAAACGTAATCTCGGACATCTCCATCAAGAACGTCTACGTCGACCGGGTCGAGTCCGATGGTCTCTACGATATTATCCACGTTGCCGTACACGCCTCGCTCCAGGACCAGTTCGTGAGCGAGCTTGACCCTTCCCTGAATACCGGGGGGCATGAGGAGTTCGTTGAATACTGGTCTTTCCTTAAAAAAAGGGGAAAGCCAAGGACGGACATCTACTGGACCGACAACTGTCCCAACTGCGGGGCGCCCCTCCCCGAGGACATGGGCGAGGTGAGCAAATGCGCCTCCTGCGGGACCCTTACCAACTCCGGCGAATACGACTGGGTTCTTTCTGAGATCACGCAGGCCGACGATTACGTAGCCACGCCTCAGGGGCTGGGCAAGTCCCCCGACCTGACCGAGAAAGTCCGCCGGCTTATCGATGAGAATGATGATTTTGCCGTGCAGCTCATTGAAGACAAGGCGAGCAACGGCTACCTGCAGATCATGACCGCCAGGGCGCTCGGCGATCCCGCCATCATGAGGCGTTTCGTCAGCGATGTCGCCTTCAACAAGATCGGCATGCCCGATCCGGGGTCCCGCGTGGCATACAACAGGATATACCTGAACCGGGTTCATCTTGTCGGCGTCGCAGAGAATGACGGGAAGAACGTCCTGGCAATCGCGGTGAAATCCTCTTACCAGAGGGTGAGGGTGGAGGGCGGCCGGGCCGTGAAGCTCGATCAGTCTGTGGTTTCCCAGACCGACGTCATCTTCATGAGCCGGGATAAGAATGCCGCGGAGTCAAAGGGGTCCCTCTACGCCCACAGCTGCCCGAGCTGCGGCGCCCCCGTGGAGAATTCCCTTGCCGTCGAATGCCGGTACTGCGGATCGGTGATGAACAGCACCGGCGCAGAATGGATCATCACCGATATCATGTCCATGGACGAATATCGGAATTACCTGTCGGAGCATGGTTCGGAATTTGCCTACCGGGTGAAACCCGAAAGCATCGACAGGCTCTACGACGTGCGTGATTACGCTTTCAATAATGTCATGGTCCTGATCGCCGCTGACGGGGAGTACCGTGAGGAAGAGCGCCGTTTCGCCGGTGAACTGGCGGGTAAATGGGGATACGACGTGTCGAAGCTCGAACCGTTCTTCCAGATGGCCCGGGCCGGGCGTCTCGTCATTCGCATGCCCGAAGACAGGAAAAAACAGAGGAAGATATTCGAGCTGATGAAAAAGGCGGCCGAGGCCGACCAGAATGTCTCCCCCGAGGAGGAGCGTCTTCTTGATGAGATACGGCAGCGCTACGAAATCGATGGCGCGGCGTAGGTGGGGCGTTACTCCATGTAGCGCCTGAGCGCCTCGGGCACCTCTATCGCTCCCTTTTCGGTCTGGTAGTTCTCCATGACCGCCGCCAGGGTTCTCCCCGCGGCGAGGCCGGATCCATTCAGGGTATGAAGATATTCCGGCTTCTGGCCCGCTCCCTTCCGGTAGCGGATCTTTGCGCGCCGGGCCTGGTAATCGATGAAATTCGAACAGGACGATATCTCCACGTACCGGTCCATCCCCGGCATCCATACCTCGATGTCGTAAGTTTTCGAAGACGAGGCCGAGGTGTCGCCACCGCAGAGGAGCACCACCCGGTAGTGGAGATTGAGGTTCTGCAGCACCTCCTCGGCATCGCGGGTGAGGCTTTCCAGCTCGTCAAACGACGTCTCCGGCTCAACGAACTTCACCAGCTCGACCTTCTGGAACTGGTGAACCCTGATCAGGCCCCGGGTGTCCCTGCCGGCGGCGCCTGCTTCGCGTCGAAAGCAGGCGGACTGCATGGTGATTTTCAGGGGAAGCTGTTCGCCCTCCAGTATCTCGTCGCGGTAGAGGTTCGTCAGTGGCACCTCCGCGGTGGGAATGAGGGAGAGTCCGTCCCGCTCGATGCGGTAATACTCGTCCTTGAATTTCGGGAACTGCCCCGTCCCGGTCATGCTTTCGTCGTTGACGATAAAAGGGCCGAACACCTCGGTGTAGCCGTGTTCCCCGGTGTGCAGGTCAAGCATGAAGTTGATGATGGCCCGCTCGAGGCGCGCCGCGAGGCCACGGTAAACATAGAACCGCGTGCCGGCGAGCTTCACGCCCCGCTCGAAGTCGAGGATGCCCAGTTCGACGCCGAGCTCGTAGTGGGGTTTCGGGGTGAAAGAGAACCCGGGCTTCTCTCCCCATGTGCGCACCACGGGGTTGTCCTTTTCGTCCTTCCCGGCGGGAACCGACTCGTGCAGGATGTTCGGGATCGAGAGGTGCATGTCGCGGAATTCCTCGTCAAGGGAGACCAGGGCGTCGGTACATCCCTTGATTTCGTCGGAGAGCCCCTGTACCTGGCCCATCAATTCGTCGGCGTTTTCCTTGCCCGCTTTTTTCCGCCCGATCTCCTTCGAGAGGCGGTTCCGCTTCTCGCGCAGTTCGTCCGACTTCTGTATAAGGGCCCGGCGCTCTTCATCGATCCGCTTGAGCCTGTCGAGGTCCACGACGCCCTGCATGTTGCGGTTCTCGAGCAGGGCGGCCAGCATCGGGATGTCGTCTCTGATGTATTTCGGGTCTATCATGGCGGGACTCCGGGATGAAAGATTCTTCCCCAGAGAATCCGCAGGGGCCTGATTTTGTCAAGGGGGAAACTGGTCAGACCGGTGACAACGAATGAATGGAACACGCGGCATCGCCGCGGTTCCCGATGAATTGTTGTTGAATTTTTTCGTTATGGAATAATGAATGAGAAGAGGAAAAAAATGTGGTCAGGGGCGGAATCGAACCGTCGACACGTGGATTTTCAGTCCACTGCTCTACCGACTGAGCTACCTGACCACTTGAAACGATACACACCTATTATATGGGGATAAATTGTCAATAAAAAAAACCGCGCTGCTGGCGTGTCTTCTGGCGCCGCTTCTGCACGCGGCCCTCTGGGCGGCGCCCGCGAGGACCTGGGAATACTACCTGGAAAAGGGCCGGGTGCAGTACCGGGCCGGCATGCTTGACTATGCCATCTTCAACCTCGCGCAGTGCCTGGACGCCAACCCCCGGTGCCTTGAGGCCGCCAATCTCCTGGCCTCAATTTATATTCAAAAGAACAGGAAGCTGCGCGCCATCGACTATTACCATCATTCACTCGGTATCGATGAGGGCCAGGCTGAGGTTCACTACGGCCTTGGCGAGCTCTACGAATTTTTCATCGAGCGCGAGAAGGCCTTCTTGCACTACCGCCGTTGCGTGGAGATCGACCCAGGTCACGTGAGGGGCCATTCGAGCCTCGTTCGGTTTTACCTCGCCCGCAACGATTCCGCCTCGGCTGAGCGGCATACCGCGATCGGTCTCCGTCTCGCCGGTGAGAGGTTCGGGACCCGTTTGGCCATGGGAGAGGAGGCCAGGAAAAAGGGGAAACACCGGGAAGCCCTTGACATCTATGAGGGTATCGTCAACGAGGCGCCGATTCTTGACCGGGCCTATATCGGCTATTATGATGCCTGCCGCGATATCGGCGATTATGCCGCGGCCGCGCGGATACTGGA
The DNA here is from genome assembly GCA_040768125.1 of Spirochaetota bacterium. Classification (GTDB taxonomy): domain Bacteria; phylum Spirochaetota; class UBA4802; order UBA4802; family UBA5550; genus RBG-16-49-21. The sequence goes on from JAXGNG010000003.1 coordinate 250,075, forward strand.
ACGTCTCGTCTTCGTCAGGCCCGATTTTAAAAAGACCTACCTGCTCCTTGGAGACATCTATTACAACAGGAAGCTCCCGGGGCCCAGGAAGGTCCGCCTGGACAGGGCGATTCAGAATCTGCAAAAGGCCGCGGAGCTTGATCCCGACAACTACGAAGCCTGTCTTATGCTGGCGGAGATTTTCGATTCAATGGGCAGGGAGGCCGAGTCGGCTGAATGGGGACGGCGGGCCCGGGAGGCCGAGGATCGTTTCCGGCGTGGACGATGACGCGCTATCTCCCGCCTGCGCGGGCCAGGGCCTTCACCCATTCGCGGGCGCACCGGTCAAGGCCCCGGGGTGAGAGGTGGACCTCCTCCCATCGGGACGCCACGTCCCGGAGCACTTCGTCGTCGTCGGGACCGGGGTATATGCCTTTTCCCGGGTCAACAAGGCCCCTCTGGGCGGCCTGGATATCGGGATTGACGTCCCTGCCGTTGAAGGTCGACACGGCCACGAAGACTGGTGCGGTGACGCCCTGTTCCCTGATGCTTTCCATCATGGCGTGAAAGGACTTTCGGTAGCGCTCGATATTCGATCCGTCGCCTCTCGTCCGCTTCTCCGAGCCCCCCTGGACCCAGAGGAGATGGGTGATCGCGAGTCCCCGGGCGCGTGATTCCCGGATCGCCGAGATGATGCGTGAATGGAGATACCCGCCCCGGCTCCACTCATCGATGGTCGTCGAGCCCACCCCGATGGGAATGAAGACGACCCGGTCGTAGCGCCCGGAGCCCACCAGGAGATCCCCCAGCCGCGTCCATATGCTCCCCCTGTCCCCCGTGGGCCCCAGGAGGGGGTCCGCTGCGCGGTAGCAACGGCCGCGGAAGAAGTTGTAGACTCCGTCCATGGAAGCGTGCGTGGTTTCACCATGGTTGCCGGCGTTCGACTGGCCGAAGGCCAGGGCCACCATCACCTTCCCACTCCCGATTTCCCCGCAGGGCACTTCGATCTTACCGCGGGTGTCCCTGAAGCCGATGGACCCGGGGAAAAGCCGGTTTTTGACCGCGAGGAGCTGCGGGTAGGGTGGGAGGCGGTCCCTGTGGGAGTAGACACCGTAGAGGTAGGAGATGCCCAGTGCGCAGAGGAGTGCGCAGGCGGCCATGGTTCGTTTCATGAAGTCCTATTCGATCCTTCTCGCCCTTCTTTTCTTCAGTGGAAGCACGTCGTCGTTCGCGTCGATCGATTCCAGGTCGACGGCCTGCTCGGGTTCAGCGTAGGATACCAGGGTGTCGGCTTCCCTGACGGTGAAGATCATCTTCTTCTTCAGCCTGTCTCCGGGAAGCACGCGCCTCTTGAACTTGTAGATGACGAGCTTTTCCCCCGGCGAGATGCCGTCAAAGAGTCCCATGTTGACGATGATGCCTTCCTCCTTCTGCTTGAGCACGCGGCCCTTGAAGGGGATCATGTCGTAAATGCGCTTCGCCGCGCGCAGGGATACCTGGGGAAGGCTTTCGGCTCCCGACTCGTAAAGGTTAAAATCCCCGATGAGGAATCCCTTGTGGTAATCGAGGAGTCGGCCGTCGAGGGCGATATGGTTGCCGCTTTCCGAAAAGGTGCCGTAGACCACGTAATCAACGGGATCGATCTCTCCGGACTTGATTCTTCGGTCAACCTCGGCAAGGCTCTCCTCGAGATGTTCCCCCCCGCAGATGAGCCCGCACTCCACGGTTTTCCTCGACCGCATTCCCACGGGCTTCATCCTTCCGAACTGTCCCAGGACAAAGCTGAGATGTCCCGCGATGACGCCCCCCGCGTCGGGATGGGAGCCCATCACTCCCGCGGGATCAAAGTCAAGGACAAGAATCACGGGGACGTCCCGGGGCGGGTCCTCGGCCGAGTAGCCCTCACGGTGGTAGAGCAGGTCCCGGCGTTTCATCACGGCCAGGGAAAGTTTCTCCTGCCATGTCCGGTCCTCGCCGATCCGGAGGATCTCCTTCATCTCGTCGATGTAGAAGCGGTTAAACCCCTCCGCCTGGTAGTAGTCCATCAGGAGGGTCCGCGCCTCGAGGTTCATCGGGTTGAGCATGATGGAGCGCCGCAGGTACATCACCGCCTGGTCCGGATAGTTTTTCCTGGTGCGCTCAAGGGCCCGCTCGTAGTTTTCCCTGTTGAGCATTACCCGGAGGGGATTGCCGATCTTGTAGTCCCGTAACACAAGGAAATCCTCCACCCGGGCCCGGAGGATCGAGTCAGCTGGGTCTTTCTGTATGGCCTTCAGGAATCCCTCGAGGGCCGCGTCGCGGTTTCCCGCGAGATCCTCCGCCATGGCAAGGCTGTAGAGAAGCGGACCGCTTTCGAGGTCCCCGGCCGCGGTACGGAAACGGGAGACCGCCTCCCCGTAGTTTTTTTCAATGAGGGCCAGGTATCCCATGGCCCTGTTGGCCCGGTACCCCGAGGGCTGTATCGCGATGGCGTTCGCGAGGGCGTTCCGGGCCTCGTCGAGGAAGTCCCGGTCTTCGGTGTTGAGATACTCCCTCAGGAGTATCTCGCCGTACGTGGTGTGCGCCAGGGATGCCTCGCCGTTCGCGTCGATCGCCTTTTCCACGTAGCGGCGCGCTTCGCGGAGCCTGTTCTCGCCGCTCTTGATCTCCGCCATGAGAAGCAGCGCGTCATAATGATAGGGGTCGACCCGGAGGATCGACTGGAGCCTCCGCTCCGCCCAGATGGTTTTACCCAGGCGGACGTACACGTACGCGGTTCCGAAGCGCGCGTCCATGTTCTGTTCCGAAAGCTTCAGCGCGCGGTCGAAGGAGCGTATCGCGTCGGTATAGCGGCCCATGGCGGTGAGGGTCTTGCCGAGGCCCACGTGGGCATCGGCGGATTTCGGATCGATGGAAAGGGCCCTGGAGAAGAGATCGTAGGACTGCTCGTATGCCTCGACATGGAGATAGGCGGTCCCGAGTCCCAGGAGGGCGTCGCGGTATTTAGGGTTTCCGTGGAGGGCGTTCCTGAAGGAGAATACGGCCTTTTTGTATTCTTCCTTCCTGAGGTGCTCCCATCCCTCCTTGTTGTGGGCGATCGGATTTTTCTGCGCCGCGTTCCCGCTGAGCAGTGTTCCGGCCGCGACGAGGGCAACCGCGAGGGCGGCCAGGGCCGGTTTTCCGGGGGATTTCATCTCCGTTCATCCTGGCTGATGGGGTGGCGATAAGGGTCGGCGTCCATAACGGGATATCGCGTTCCCCAGTCGCTTTCATCAGCATATACGCCAGATGGACTCCGGCGTCAAGTGAAATATGTCTCATCACCAGGACCTTCCCCGCAACGGGACGTCTGATTCCATCCTTAACGCGGTGATGGGGGCTCGGTTTTTTTAACGGGTCTCACGCGCAAACACTTGAAATAATTGCCCTGATTCCTGAAAATGGGTCCCGTCCGGGTTGCGGCCCGACGCGGGGAGTGGTGAAGGAATGAAGATCGCTTCAGGGATATTCCAGGTTGGCGGATCGGGGCTGTCCGCCCCAGGGGACGCCGCCGTGTACCTGATCGTATCGGGACAGGAAGCCGCACTGGTCGATGCCGGCACGGGGGAAGGGACCCAGGAGATTCTTCAACACATAAGGGATGCCGGTGCCGATCCCCGGTCGGTGAGGTACCTCTTCATCACGCACTGCCATTATGATCATATCGGCGGCGCGGCGGCGATCCGCGCCGCCACGGGCTGCTCCCTCGTGGCCCACGAGCTCGACGCCGCCTACATCGAATCGGGTGACCCCGAGGTGACCGCCGCCTCCTGGTACGGCGCCTGGATCGACCCCGTCATGGTGGACGTCAAGGTCGCGGGAACATCGGAGACGTTCACCGTGGGGGAAACCGCCGTGACCCTCCACCATGCGCCGGGTCATTCCCCGGGATCGGTCGTCTATACCATGGTCTCCGACGGCCTGACGGTACTCTTCGGCCAGGATGTCCACGGTCCCCTGAACGCGACCCTCCATTCCGTTCGTGAGGATTATGTGCGCTCCCTCGAATTCATGCTTTCCCTGGAGGCGGACATTCTCTGTGAGGGCCACTTCGGGGTCTATATCGGGAAGGAGAAGGTGAGGGATTTCATCGAATCCTTCCTGTAGGACATGGCGCGACCTGACCGAATGGCCGGAACAATCATACAGACACTGAAAACCCGGGCGAGGAATCCATGGGCGTCCCTGGCGCTCTCCCTCTGCGTCGCCGGGCTCGGGCAGATGTATAACGGCTCCCTCGCTGCGGGAACGGCGTTCTGCCTCCTGCGGTCCCTGGCGGTCCTGTCGCTTCCCCTCTTCGTGGTTCTCCATGGACCGGCATCCTCGATAATCCTGTTCTTCATTATGATGGGCGCCGCGCTTATCGTGACCGCGGCGTCCCCCGCCGAGGCCTTCCTGAGGGCGCGGCGCGTGAAAGAGCTTCCGGTGCGCCCCTATTCATCGATCCCCTGGTACGGACTCTTCGCCCTGGGGTGCGCGGTCCTCACCGCCGTATCGGCGCTTATCGTAACGTCCTTTTTTTCCATCGAACGCGTGGGGGAGGGGCGCCGGGGGCCCCTCTTCGAAAACGGGGACCGTATCCTTGTCCTGACCTACCTTCCCGGGGGGCTCCGCCGGGGGGAGATGGCGTCCCTGGAGGGCGGGACGGCGCGCGTTCTCGCCATGGAAGGTGACCGGGTGCGCTATGCGGACAACAGCCTGTTCATCAACGGGAGGGCACTTCCCATGGGGTACCTGCCCGATGGCGTGATTGCCCGTTTCTCCGGTGAACGGGAAGATGTCATCTCCGAGGCCAGCGACGCGGGGAGCTACCCGATCCTTTTCAGAAAATCCCCCGGGATCAACCCCGGGACATTTCCCCCCGAGGTCCCCGCGGGGCACCTCCTGGCGGTCCTGGACGACCGCAGGGAGGGGAGTTTTGCCAGGGTCGTTTCCGCCGGGGAGGTGCGCGGCAGGGTCGAGGGGGTGCTCTTCTCCGGGCGTTTGAGGAAGATCGGCATGGATGCCCGGGGCAATCTGGACAAGGTCCCGGCATCACGGCCACTGCCGTGAAGATATGACGGGGAGGGCCGCGTCGATTTTTCGGTGCGTGATTGTTATTAACCAGGAGGCGCCTGTGGGTTCATGGAGGTTGATTCCCGATGCATGGGGCGGTATCGCATGCCTGGCCGCAACGGTCGTCCTTATCACGCTCCTCGGTGGCTGCGCATCAAAGGGGAATCTATCGTTTTTTCTCGACCGGGGGAGGACCGATTTCCGCTTCGCGCGTCTTGAGGGCGCGAACCTGAAAGGACTGGAGCTTTCGGGAAAGGATTTCCGCAACGCGGACCTGCGCGGTATCGACGGCGCAGGGGCTGATTTCCGCAATGCGCGCCTCTACAGGGCGGACCTGCGCAAGGCGGCCCTCCGGCGGGCGCGTCTTGAGAACGCGGACATTTCAAGGGGCCGCCTCTACCGCGCCGACCTCACCGGGGCGGACCTCTCCGGGGCGCGGTTTGCCGGCGCCGATTGCATCCTGGCGCGCATGGAAAAGGCGCGCTGCGTGAAGGCGGTGTTCGCCGGCGCTGACCTGAGCGGCGCCGATCTGACCGGGGCGGACCTCTCCGGGGCGGACCTGCGCGGGGCGCTCCTTTTCGGCGCGGACCTCTCCGGGGCGAAGCTCGAGGGCGCGAACCTTTCGCGCGCCAGGCTCTATTTCACCGGCCTGCGGGGTGTCGACCTGAGAAGCGTCACTATCGAAGGAGCCGATCTCAGGGACGCGAAGATGGCGCGGGCCGATCTGCGCGGCAAGCGGCTCCGGGGCACCCTCCTCACGGGGGCCGATTTTACCGGCGCCCTCCTCGATGGCGCGGACCTGGGGGGAATGAACCTGGCCGGGGTGGAGTTCGATTCCGCCAACCTTGGCGGCGCTGACCTCACGGGGGCCGATCTGTCAACATCGAGCCTGAAAAGGGCCAGCCTGGGGGGGGCGAAGCTCGCCGGGGCCCGGATCGACCGCAAATATTACCCCATGATCCTTACCCAGCACGTCGACGCCTCCCGCATCGTGTGGGTCCGGGGCGCGGGGGGCCGTTCCCCCGGGGGGGATGACCACGACAACAAGGCGGTCCCGGAATGATGAACAGGAATACTGCCGGCAGTATATGCCTCGTGATGCTTGCTTCATGCGCGGTCCTCTGGGCCTGCGGCGGCGGCGTGCCTGATCCCGCAAGCGATGCAGTGATCGCCGCCGACGGCGCGGTGATACGAAGCGAGGAGTTCCGGGGGGGGAGCCATCGCGGAACATTCACCGCCCGGGCATTGAAGGGACTCGACGATTCTGAAGACGTTGAAGTCATTGACGCGGTTCCCCTCTCCGGGGGCGGGGGGCTCCTGGTCCTGACGCGTTCCCACGGGATCCACGAGATCACCCGAAAGGGCGGGGCCCGGAGAATCGACCGGGGCATTCCCCCCGAGGTGGTGTATCCCTTCAGCGATTCGCGCCGCACGAAGCCGGTGCGGTCCCACGCGATTGCGCGCGGAGGGATGAGGATCGCCGTCGTGGTGCCTTCGGCGCTCTATCTCTCCGATGACGGCGGGCGCGCCTTCAGGCGCCTTCCCCTCGCCGGAGTGAAGCGCTCCACCGAGCTGTTGTCCGTCGCGCTCCATCCCCGGAAGGAGGGGCTCATCATCATCGGCACCGCGTCGAACGGCGTCTACTGTTCCACCGACGGGGGCTCCACGGCGCGCCTCATCAGGCGGGGGGCCCCCGGCGAGCCCGTCAGGTCCCCCAATTTTCTCGAGGAAGCGCGGTCCCTGGCCTTCGGTGAGGACGGCGACACCTTCTTTGTCGGATTCGGCGGCGGCCATGGTCTCTACCGGGGGAGCCTCACACGGCAATCCCTGGAACCGATGAAGACCGGCCTTCCCGTAACCTACCCCGACGGAGACCCCTACCGCGTCACCTCGGTGCGCTGTCACGGGGGGAACCTCTTCGTGGTGACGAACCGCGGCCGCAGGCTGATCGTCGCCGCTTCACCGAAAGCCCCCGCGGCGATCGATCCCGCGCTCAGGAACGCATTCCTGGAAAAGGAGGGGCTCCTGGCCCTGCGCTCCGGCGGCGCGCATCTCTCGTTTCCTCCCGAGTACCGTCCCCGGCGCGATTTCGAGCCCGACCGTCGCGCCCTGGGCAGGCGCGCCCTCTACATCAGCTATTCATTCACGCAGAAGGAGAATTACCCGAAGCTCATGAAGCTCCTTCGCGTCCTGGACCTGAACGCCGTGGTGATCAACCTGAAGGACGACTACGGGACGATACGGGTGCCCGTGTCCGACCCGCTCATCACCGCCGTGCCGGGTTCGGTCAATCCCTACGCGAACGTCCTGGCCACCATCAGGCGCCTCAGGAAGGAGGGCATATACATCATCGCCCGGCAGGTCTGCTTCCAGGACGAGAAGCTCTACGCCTACAGGAACGGGACCTACGCGGTGAAGAACCTCGCGGGTGCGCCCTACCGGAAGGGCCCGGAGAAATGGGTGGACGCGTTCAGCGAATTCGTATGGGACTACAATATCGCCGCGGCGCGGGAGTTCGAGAAGGCAGGCGTCGACGAGATACAGTTCGATTACATCCGTTTCCCCGACATACGGGGAGAGCGGGACGGGCGGCGCTTCGATCACCGGCGTGACCACCAGACCATGAGGGAGGCCCTGGCGTCATTTTTAAAGAAGGCGAGGGAGCGGCTCGAGGTGCCCATTTCGGTCGATCTCTTCGGCTTTAACGCCATTTACCAGTGGGGGGAATGGATAGGTCAGGATGTAAGCGAGCTCTCCAGGTACGTCGACGTGATAAGCCCGATGTTCTATCCCTCGCACTACACGGGTGGGTACGCCGCCGGCTACGGGGACCGTCGCATCTATTACACCATATACCTGAGCTGCAAGAGGGCGATGGAGCTTGCCCCCGGCGTTCACCTGAGGCCGTATATCCAGGCATTTTACTACAGGGAGAACCAGGATAACTACGGTGTGGACTACATCGGCTGGGAGCTTGACGGATTAAAGCGGGCGGGGTGCGAGGACTTCATCTTCTGGAACGATCTCTCGGAGTACACGATCCTGATACGGGGACTCCGAAAGTACCGGGGCGGGGACGGGGGACCACTCCCGCCTGAGCTGCGGTCGAGCATACCCAGGAAGCTTCCTTTTCCCGACATGGTTGAGCGGTGAACCCTTCGGCGGGGATATTTGTTCTTGACGAAATGACCCGCGCGATAAAATTTTGGATACATGGACAGGGCCCTTCGCCCTCCCGGTGCCTCCGCCGGGTTGCGTGACCGGCCGATCTCACTTCCCGGGGGTACTGACATGATTCTCGTGACGGGCTGCAACAGCCTGCTGGGGCGCAGGCTTGTAAAGAGACTCATCGATGCCGGGGAAAAGGTGAGGTGCCTCGACCTTGAAAAGCCGCGGGACCTTCCCGAATCCGCGGAATTCGTGCGCGGTGACCTCTGCGATGACAATGATCCTGGACTCCTGTGCGCTGACGTTGATGTCCTCTTCCATCTGTTTGACGTCAAGAGCCCCGTTCATCACGGGAGGCGGTACATGAAGCGGGTCAATATCAGGGGGACGAGGCGGCTTCTCGACGCCGCCGGCGCCGCGGGGGTCTCGAAATTTTTCTTCCTTTCATCCTACGAAGTCTACGGGAAAACGGAGAAGGTCCCCACGGCGGAGTATGCCGTGAAGAAAATGAAGCCCGTGACGGCGTACGGCAGGGACAAGCTCAAAGCCGAGCGCCTCTGCATGGAACGCCATAAGGCGGGCCCCATGGCGGTGACGGTGTTCAGGCCCGCGCCCCTCGTGGGCCCCGGCACGAGAAATCCCATCACCCTCATCACCCTCCTCATGGCCCTGGGCGTGGAGGAGGCGAACCGCGTCTACGTCGCGGGGCACGGCGAGAACCGGTTCCAGCTCCTCCATCCCGACGACGCGGCGGAAGCCCTCATGCTGGCCTGCCGGTCCGCGGTAACGGCGGGGAAGGTGTACAACCTGGGATCGGATGACGTGCCGATGCAGATGGAGCAGATGCTGGAGATAAAGGAGAAGGCGCGCCTCGACGCCGAGATCAGGCACCTTTCGACCTCGCGGGCGAGGTGGCTCTCCTTCCTCCTCAGGCCCTTCAAGATCGATTACCTTAACAAGGGCCACGTGCTCTACCTTCTCGCCAACCTGATCCTCGATTGCCGCGCGGCCAAGACGGATCTTGGATGGGAGCCGAAAAAGGGGAACGTGGATATCCTGCTTGAAACGATACGCTGGTACAGGAGCGAGAAGCTGTAACCCGTTGCCGGGACCGTGACGCGGCGGGAGAGGCCCGCCGGAATCCCCGTCTTAAAGGCCGTCGCTGTCGAGGAGACCCGATCGTTCGAGCTCCTTTTCTTCCGCCTTCTTTGATTTCTCCGCGCGCTTCGCCGCCCGGCCCTCACTGGTGAAGGTTTTTTTGAGGAACTCCCACAGCTTGACGAGGAGGAGCATGAAGAGCTGTCCCCTGCTTCCCGCGCCGGTGTCCATGGTTAACACCACCTGAGACTTTTTCATCTCGTCGATGGTGAGGCGGCGTTCGTCGAGCTTCATCTGCTTCAGCATCTGTTTTGCCTGGGACCTGGCGATCTTCATGGTGTTCTTGTCGTCCGTGAGGTCCCGCTTTTCGGTGAGGAGGTAGATCATTTCCGGGTTCTTGAGCATCCGCCTCTTGATCCGCGCGATGGTGGCGATGGCTTCCTGGAGGAGGGGGTTCTCCTCGTTGCCGTTTTTCATGAGCATCTGGACGTACTGGTGGAAAAACTGGAGCTGGCGGAAGAGCTTTCTCTTTTCCAGGAGTGTGAGGTTTTTGAGATCGATGATCGTGAACCGGTCCAGGGTGAAGCGGATGAACTCCAGCTGGTCCTCGCCGAGATGGTAGAGGAGCTCCGTGTTCAGGTCGCCGATCTCGATATACTTGGACGCGACATCGCGGAGGTCCCTGAACATCTTTTCCGAAGAGTCGAGTATTTTCCTGAAGGCGACCTTCTCCGCCACCGAGATGGTTCCCTCCGTCGTGGCACCGTCACCGTCCTCCATCTTTTTCTTGATGACGTTCATGTCCATGGTGTCGGAATAGATGGGGACGCTTCCCCGCTTGAGATGCCCCTCGATCTCGGTGAGTTCGGGCGTCGCCACGTCATCGCCGATCTTTAAAATGTTGAGCCTGATGTCGCCGAGCTTGACCTTCAGCTCGTTTTTTTCGATCTTACTGATGCCATCGGTTACCACGAGTATTTCCGACTTCGCCATCTCCTTGTCGTACCTGATGTCGCTTATCGCCTGGAGCACCGCCTCGTGAATATTGGTGCCTTTCCCCCCCGTCGTGGTGTAAAGTATCTCCTCGATGAGACGGGGAAAGTCCTGGAGTTTTTCCACCTTGATGAGGTCCCCGGGACGGGAATCGAAGGGGCGGTAGAAAATCTTCGCCCGGGTGTTGTATTTTTTCCTGAGGAACTCGGCGATGATGCATTTCGAGTAGAAGGTGCGGAGTTTCGCCTCCATCGACTTCGATCGGTCGAGAAGGATGAAGAACTTCTGCTCGTAGCGGTTCGCTTCCTTCCCCTTTTTTTCGCGGGAGGTGGAGATCGGCTTGAAGCTGTCCGCCTCGGTCTCGTAGTGCCGTTGCACCAGGAGCGTCTTGGTGAGAAGCTTCACGTCGAAGAGGTCCTGGTCCTGGGCGAGTTCCCGGGGCAGGGCCTTCTTCAGGTCGATGATGGTGCGGTAGGGCTCGATCTCCATCCTGTCGGAAACGGGGGCGATCTTTTCCAGGCGGTTCACCTGGATGCTTTCCTTCCGGTCGGGGCGCAGCTCGCGGTCATCCCGGGAGATTTCCTCCAGGGCGCGGAAGGCGTCGTCGAGGCGTTCGTCGGAGAAGATGACACGGGCGATTTCGAAGAGGACGAAGAACTGCGGGGGAAGGATCGTCCGGGAGTATTCGAAGAAACCAAGGGAGTCCCAGTATTCGAAGAAATCGACCTCTTCGGCGTCCTTCCTCCTGAAGGTGGCGGCTTCAGCCGTCATGGCGCGCCTCTCTCAGTAGAGATCACGGTAATCCTGCATGATGCCGTTTTTCAGTTCCTGCACCTCCTCCACCGAGGGGGTGAGGTCCAGGATGTTCTTTTTCAACGACTCGATGGTCAGCTTCTGGTCCTCGTCGATCCGCTTCGTGGGAAAGATCTTTTTCAGAAACTCAAAGACGCTCTGGAGGATCCCCTTCCGGGCCAGGATGGCCTCCTTCCGCTCGGGGCTCTGCCGGATCTCCTGGAATACCTGGCGTATGTTCAGGAGCAGCTCGATCTGCTGTAAGGCGCCCGTGGCCTTGTACTGGGTGATGGTCTGGTTGAAGGTGTCGAGATAGAGGTCGGTTTCCGACTTGTCTTTCGCCTTCACCGAGATGTAGCTGTTCAGGGTGCAGAGACAGATGTACATCTCCTGGAGATCGTCCAGGGTCACCTGGAAACGGTTGTTGATGAGGGCCGAGGCGCGGAGGAAATCGCCCACCTTCGCTATCTTGCGGGGTGAAAGGAAAAAGTTGTAGTCGCTTTTCCGCATCTCGCTCATGAACTTGTCGATCAGCACGTTCTTCATGAAATAGATGAAATCGGGGGTCTCGATGCGGATGTTCCTGTTCCTGTTCTTGATGATGTCGTAGAGATGGAGTATCTGGTTGAAGTAGATTTTCTGCTCCGGCTCCACGGGCTTGCCCCCGCTCATGGCGTAGGTGTGGTCGATGAGAAGCTGGTGGTAGACGTTCGTGTTTTCCGGGATGATCGACTTGTAGGTGAAACGGTCGAGTACCGCCTCGGTGACCTCGTTCATCCTCATGTAGTTCGCCGTGGCGATGGCGGTGTGTAGGGACGTGTCGATCTGCTCGGAGCCGTTGATGAACTTCCGCTCGTTCAATACCGTCAGGAGCGACCGGAGAACGACGTCGCTTGCGTCGAAAAACTCGTCGAGGAACACGAAGTTCGCCTCGATGATCGATCCCTTGATGTTATGCCGTATCCGTCCCTTTTTGAACTCCTCGATGTTGTAGGGGCCGAAGTAGTTGTCCGGCGTCTGGTCCTTGCTCGCCTGGGATGAAAAGACCCGGGCGCCCTGGAAGGTGTTGAAGATGTACTGCGCCAGGTAGGACTTCGCCATCCCCGTGCGAGAAAGGAGCAGCATGTGCTCCCCCGTCAGGATCGCGAAAATTGCCTGGCGGGTTATCTCGTTGCGGCCGATGACGTTTTCCCCGATGCGGTTCATGTGCCACTTCAGGTTTGCCGCTATGGTGGGTATGTCAAGGTCGTCCGCCTTGATCGTGGCGAGGTCGCTCTTTTTGTCGGGAACTTTTTCCGCGGGCGCCTCGGCGGCGGGGGCCTCCGGGGCGGCGGGGGCGTGTATCAGGTTGAGGTAGTCCCGGGCGCGTTCGAACTTCTGAAGGGATTCCCTGTCGAGTTCAAGATCGGGAAGCATCGATTGCGTCATGGCGCGGTAGCCGTCATCGCCCAGGATCTTCTGCATGTCATCCTGCTTTTTCATTCCTGCTCCCCCGGTTGGTTGTGTTCCGCCATGGGGAGGACGATCTTGAAGGAGGTGCCCTCGCCGGGCCTTGATTTGAGGCCGATGGTGCCTCCCAGGCTCTGCACGATCGCCGAGGTGATCATGAGGCCGAGCCCCGTTGCCTGCGTCCCCTTGGTGGTGAAAAACGGCTGGAATATCTTCTGCATGTTTTCTTCCGGGATGCCGATCCCGTCGTCCGATATGGTCATGACCGCGTAGGAATGGGTGCCCACGCTCGATGTCTCAATGCTTATGGCGATGGACCCCTTTTCCGGCATCGCCTCCTCGGCGTTTTCGATGAACTGAAGGAGGAGCTGCTGTATCTGGTTCTGGTTCGCCCGTATGGTGGCCGGTTCAGGGGAGGGGTTTATCTTCATCTCAAAGCCCTCGCTCCTGAGGCGTTTCACCATGAGCTCGACGGGATGGCTCGCAAGGACCTTGTTGAGGTCGATGAGTTCCCGGTTCTCTTCATCCGCGCTGGACAGGCTCACCAGTTGTTCGGTGATGTTCTTGATCTTGTTCAGCTCCTGGTGGAGTGAATCGATGTAGCCGTCGGCCGGGCTTCCGTCCTCGACGTTCCTGTCTATGAAATTGAGGTCCATCACCATCCTGTTGATGCAGTTCCTCAGCTCCGACGCCACGCCCGAGGCCAGGATGCCGAGGGCGGAGAGTTTTTCCGATTCATAGATCCTGCTGGTGATCGTCGCCTGTTCGGTATGGTCCTCGACCATGAAAATGATCTTCTCGATGGTGTCCTTCACGTCAACGACGGGAACGACGGTGGCGTTGATGATGAGCTGTCGGCCGCTGGTGAAGGCGCGGTAGGGGATGTTGAAGGACCGCACCGTTTTTTTCTCCGTCCGGCACTGCTCGTTCAGGGCGCCCATGCCGCTCTTCGTGAAGGCGGGCTCGTCCAGGATGTTCATCCCCACCAGGGTGTCCGTGGGGCTGTGGCCCATTATCTGCTTGAGTGCGGGATTCTCCGAGAGGATGATCCCGGAGGGGTCCATGACGAAGATGCCGATGGGGGCGTGGTTGATGATGTCCTCGTTGAAGTCACGCAGGCCCTTCAATTCCTGGGACTGGGCGAGCTGCTCCTTGACCTTCGATTCGAGCATGCGGCTGTACTCTTTCGATTTCTTCTCGGCCAGGTGCTTCTCGGTGATGTTCTTCATGATGCCGATGAGGCCGACGATCTCCCCCTCGGGAGACTTGATGGGAGAGAAGCTCGCGGTGAAATAGACCGTCTTACCCTCCTCGTTGAAGGACTTCATTATTTCGTTCTCGAAGGTCTTGCCTTTCTTTATCACCTCGCCGAACACGAAGGTGGCGCGGTCGTGCTCGATGGAGGGGATGTTTTTCAGAAAATGGCCGCCCAGGCTTCGCCCCGCCCAGGAGGGATAAAATACCTTCCACGCGGAGTTGATGTAGACGATGTTGCCTTCCTTGTCGATTACGAAGATGATGTCCGACGTCGCCTCGAGGAGCGAATGGTAGTCGATATGGATCCTCTGGAGTTTCCCCGATGTTATCCTGAGCTTCCCCTGGAGATCGGAGATGATCTTGATGAGTTCTTCTTTCGAGAGATCGTGAAGGTTGTTCTGTTCCATGGCGTTTCCGCTCAGACGGCATTTCCTCCGGTTGTTTTCGACGCGGATTTCATTTTCCTCTGGAGCTTGTTCGCGGAGATGAGGAACCAGACCTCAACGAAGAGGCTCAGTATCGTACCGAGGAGAAAGGAGACGCCGAAATAGAACTGGTTCAGGTTAATGAGGAAGAGGCCCCCCAGGGCGATCGCGACGAGGAACACTATCTTGATCGGGAAGGACGCCAGCGTGATGGTGAACATCGCCATGATGTTGGAGGTGATGGCCTTCCGGGCGATGATGATCCAGACGATCGAAAAGAACATGCTCAGAAGGGTGCCGAGGAAGTATCCGTTGAATTCCGGAATGCCCCGGTAGTTGAAGCAGTAGATAGTGATGCCGATGTTGAGAAGGATCGGAAGGGAAAGCAATATGACCGCTATGATAAATAATCGTTTCATGGGCGCCCTGTCGAATGCGTTGAAGTAGTACGGCGGATGAAAGGGCGGGCGTCCCCATCGGACGGCCCGCCCCGATTCGGCGCCGCCCGGAGGCGGCACCCTCCCCGGCGCGCATCACAGCATGGCAGAACCGCCGGGGGGTGTCAAGCCTATTTGATCCCGGTCCCTGCTACCCGAGCTTGCCCATCAGCTCCTGGCTCACTTCCTTGACGCCGGGCTTGCCGTCAAGCTCGATGATCGCCGGAACGCCGTTGTTGTCTTTCGAAATCTTTTTGAAATAGGCCACCGCGGCCAGGGTGCCTTTCTTCTCGTCGTAGTAGATGTCGTGCCTCTTGTTGATGGCCGTTTCGTCCTGGTCGTCCGAGCGGGCGGAAAGGGCGCCGCCGCACACCCGGCACACCATCTGGCCGTCCTTCTCAGCGGGCTTGATGGCGTCGATGAAGATGTTGTTCGGGTGATTGTTGTCATTGGCGCAGAGCCGCCGGCCCATGATCCTGTTCTTCGAGGTCTCGCGGTCGAGAATGATTTCGATCACGTAGTCGAGCTTGATCCCCGCCTTGCGGAGCGCCTCGTCGAGTGCCTTTGCCTGCTCGTCGTTCCGGGGAAAGCCGTCGAGGAGCCAGCCTTTTTTGCAGTCGTCTTTCTGGAGCCGGTCGAGGATCATCGGGATGGTGATGTCGTCGGGAACCAGGTCGCCCCGATCGATGTATTCTTTCGCTTTCTTCCCCAGCTCGGTGCCCCCCTTGATGTTTTCCCTGAAGATGACGCCCGATTCTATATGGGTAATAGCGTATTTCTGTTGAACCACTGCGCCCTGTGTGCCTTTTCCGCTTCCGTTGGGCCCGAATATAAGAACATTCATGCTCGCACCTCTCATCAGATTTTTTACAGGATGAAAATGCGCATAATAATTGTAAAGAAAGATTTTGCGGCGGGGCAATTAATTTGGGCGCGGGCCTTTGCGTGATTCCCTGGATGGGAACCGCGGTGGGAAGGCCCATTCTTCTTTACAAAAAATGTCTTTCATGCAATTAATCCCGGAACGCGCTTCCCCCGACCGGCGCCCCGAAGGGGCGACGCGGACCCCCGGTGCGGAGGGATCGGGATTGTTTCCCGCCCCGCGGGAAAACGCAATCGCGTCTATCAGAGGAGACTTCCATGAAAGAGATCGACACGGGAAGGGACAAAAAAATCATATACTGTTCCGGGCCCCTTTTTTCCCCGGGAGAGCGCGGCGAAATGCTGGCCATTTCCCGTTGCCTCGAAGAACATGGGTGGGATAGCTTTCTTCCCCAGCGGGACGGCATCGAGGCCCTGGTGATGGGAATGGTGAATTCGCCCCTCAACGTCAATCTCTTCAATGTCCGCCGGGCCCTGGACAGGGCGATCTTCGCCCTGGACATTTACCAGCTGCTGGAGCGATGCGACGCCCTGGTCATGAACATGAACGGCAGGGTCCCCGACGAGGGAGCCCTGGTGGAGGCTGCCGTTGCCTGGACGGCGGGCAAACCCCTGGTCATCTACAAGGACGACGCGCGCACGGCCTTCAAGGGGATGGACAACTCGATGATCAGCGGGCTTGTCAGGGGCAGGCGGGTCGCTTCGATCGAGGCCCTGCCGGGAGCGATCGAGAAGGCCATGGTGAAGATAACGGGCGGCAGCGACTACCGCAGCGCCATTCCCGATGACGTGGCGCGAAACGTGAATCTCGGCCGAAGGATCTGGGAGCTGATGATGAAGAGGAGGGCTTCGAAGCGGAAGGAGGCCGGCCTTGCAGGGGAAATCGCCGCGCTCTGCCGATGAGGCGGCGTCCGCCGCGGTCGCTACGCGATGGTGATGACCTCGAGGTCCCCGGGGAAATGGACCTCCTTTCCCCTGTGCCCGAGATAGGACCTGTTTGCCTTCACCTGGTCTTCGAATGACGTTCCGTCGGGGAGGTATACGTGGGTGAAGTAGACCTCCCCCGGAAGGGAGCCGCTCTCCGCGAGGCGTTTGATGTCGGGTCCGGCGAGGTGCAGGGGGTGGCCCGATTCTCCCGGAACGCTCCATTCGACGATCGCGATGTCAGATTCCGAAAGAAGAAGGGCGAGGTTGTCGCACATCCCGGTATCTCCCGTCACGGCGAGACGCTTTCCGCCGACGCTGAAGAGCCATCCCGTGGCGCGCTCGCCGTGGTGAAGCTTCACTGCCCGGGCGGTGAAGAAGGACCCGGTCATGGAGTCCCCGTGGTTGGTCTCCATCAGGCGAAGCTCGAAGGGAAGGGGATGGTCGCCGAGGATGGGAAGGAGGCGGCCCCGCACGAAGTCCCCGAGCCCCGGGGGGCCGGCGATGGCAAGCGGGGCTTCACGGGGCCCCCCGGCTTTCCACATCTCCCCCCAGAGGAGATCTGCAAGTCCCGAGACATGGTCGACGTGGAAATGCGTGAGGACCACGCCGTCAATTTGGCATCGGTCGAAAAGGGGGTCGGTGATCCGGCTCAACTGGTGGTAGGAGCCGCCGCCGCAGTCGATCAGGGTAAGGAATTCGCCGTTGGTGAGGGCCGCGGCGGCGGGGTTGCGCGGCGTGGAGTGGCATGTGCCGGTCCCCAGGAAGGCGAGACGCACCGTCATTTCTCTATGTCCACCTGCTTCAAACCGCCCCGGCGTTTCCTGAAGTCATCGTCCAGTATGCCCCGCTCGAGGAGGGACACGGAATGGCGCCCCGCCCCGAAGGTGACGCGCAGGTGGTTGAGCGCCCCGCGGTAATCAACGGGGGAACAGCTGAAGAGGTCAACGGCGGCGTAGCCGTGCTCCGGCCAGGTGTGGACGGCGAAATGCGATTCCGCGATGACGATTACCCCGCTGACGCCCTGGGGAGTGAATCGATGGAAGAAGGGCCTGATCATGCGTGCCCCGGAGAGGGCGGTGGCCTGGATCATCGCCTCTTCAACGAAGGCGATATCGTCGATCTTCGATTTGTCGCAGCCGAAGAGTTCGGCCAGGTAGTGATAGCCGAGACCCTTTGTCATGGCGCCGGATGCCGTAAAGAGGGCGACGGGGGCGGCTCGCGCCGTGCCGCCCCTACGGTCCCCGCGTTGTGGACTGTCACGCTGCTCACTCCGATGCCGCGCCCCCGGTTTCTTCCTTCGGCGCCTCTTCCACGGGATTTTCAGGCGAGCCCTGCATCTCCGCGAGCTTCTTCGATGCCAGGTCGGAGAAGAGCCTTGGCGTGGACGCGAGATCCTCGAGCTTTTTCGTCGCCTCCTCCTTCTGAGACTCCTTGGCGGCGGGGTTCGCGAGGACCGCCATGGCCTCTTCGTAGATCTTCGCGTCTATGAGAAGGGTCTCGTCCGTGCTGTAGCCTCCCCTTACCCATTGGCGGGTGATCCATTTTCCCCCGACATTGCCTACAAAAACCTGGATCCATTCTCCCTTCTCGTCCACGATGAAGCCGATGGCGCCTTTGGGGATGGTCGCGAAGACCCTGCTCGCGGGGTTGTTCCGGTCATGGCACTTCGTGTCCTCGACGAACACCACGGGCGCGTCGGCGAAATGCTTCAGCTGGGTGTACCCCGTTTTCCCGTCGGAGAGTGTCACCTGGGCGATGTCCTCGCCCCGGGGCTGGACGATGACCGCGGCGGGATCGAACTCAACCCCCTCTGCCTTGGAAAGGGTAGCCATCCACTTTTTCAGGGTCTGGTCTTCGTATACCGCGATGGCATATTTCGCGTATTTCTTCACCATGTCCGGTTTTTTCTCCGGCTTCTTGCAGGCGAAGAGCAGGAAAGGAAGGATCGCAAGGGTTATCGCTTTTTTCATTATCGTAACTCCGGGATGATAGTGTCGTGCCAACGGCCTCACGCGCGCGTCCTCAATTCGGTCCGGTGAATGAAAAAATCGCGCGTCCCGGCCGGGACACATCGTCCGCGGCGGATCATCGCGGGCGAATACGTCGCTACTATACGATGGAGGGGCGCCTGTCAAGCACCATTTGATCTCGGACGTGAGGGAGAATACGCGTTGACTGTTCGCTGCAGTGCTTGTCAGGGAGCGGTTCCATGATGAAGGAAAAAAACAGGGAGCCGATCCGTTGCCGGCAATAAAAGGCTTGCATTTATCGGCGCGCCGTGGTACAAAGAGAGGGCGCACGATGTTTGTTTCATGTGTCAGCCTGGTCGGGCTGAAAATCGCCAACAGATACGAGTCACAGGATGCGCGCCGCTACGGGCGGCGGCCGGTGTATAATGAGCATCATCGATAACTACCGACGGATTCGCGATGATATTGACGCCGTCGCCCGGTCGTGCGGAAGGGACCCGGGCGATATTCGCATAATAGCCGTTAGTAAAAACTTCAGTGCCGGGATCGTCCAGGAGGCGATCGACGGCGGGATACTCCTGTTCGGGGAGAACAGGGTCCAGGAGGCGAAGGGGAAGATCCCCCTCCTCCGGGGAGATTGCGCCTTTCACATGGTGGGGCACCTGCAGTCGAACAAGGCGCGCGACGCCGTGGCGCTTTTCGAGGTGATTCACTCCATCGATTCAGTCGGCACGGCGGAGAGGTTGAACGCCGAGGCGGAGCGAGCGGGAAAGAGGCAGAAAATACTGGTCCAGGTAAATGCCTCGGGCGAGGAGAGCAAGAGCGGAGTTGATCCCCGGTCCGCCCTGGAGCTGGCGGCGGCCGTGACGGCCCTCGGGAGCATCGAGCTCCGCGGCCTCATGACCATGGCGCCCTTCACCGATGACGAGGATGTTATACGGAGCTGTTTCAGGTCGACGCGGGATCTCCTCGTCCTGATGAATAATGAACGCGGGCTTGATCTTGGCGAGCTTTCCATGGGGATGTCCTCTGATTACCGCATCGCCGTAGAGGAGGGCGCCACGATGGTAAGGATCGGAACGGCGATTTTCGGGAACAGGTAGGAAACGGATGGATTCCGTGACAAAAAAAATCGGCTGCATCGGAACGGGGAATATGGGCGGCGCCATTCTCGCGCGGCTCGCGGCGCGCAGTGATCCGACCCTCCTGTGGGCCTACGACAGTGACGGCGCCAAATCCCTTAATCTTTCCCGGGATCACGGGATACGCGCCGCCGCAACGCCGGAAGAACTTGCCGCGGGGGCGGAGGTGATCATCATCGCCGTGAAGCCGGATGCCGTGGAGAAGGCCCTGTCGTCGATAAAGGGGTACCTGTCGCAGGCGAAAACCGTGGTCTCCATCGCCGCCGGCGTTTCCATCTCGCGCATGGAAAAAGTGGTCGGGGGGAAGATGAAGATCGTACGGGTGATGCCGAACACCCCGGTCATGGTGGGCGAGGGGATGTCGGTCCTCTCTCCCAACGACAATGTCGACGATGAGTCACTCCGAGAGGCGGAGAGGATTTTTTCTTTTCTGGGGAGGGTCATTGTGCTCCCCGAGAGGCTTATGGACGCGGTGACCGGGCTCTCCGGGAGCGGCCCCGCCTACGTCTTCTCCTTCATTGAGGCCCTGGCGGACGGCGGGGTGCGCCTCGGCATACCCCGGGACAAGGCCCTGGTCCTGGCCGCGCAGACGGTGATGGGATCGGCGAAGTACCTCCTCGAGAGCGGCGATGAGCCCTCGGCCCTGCGCGGACGGGTGACCACGCCGGGGGGCACCACGGTCGAGGGCCTCTATCTGCTGGAACGAAGCGGATTCGCCGGTATCGTCATGGAGGCGGTTGAAAGGGCCGCGAAAAAATCACGTGAAATAGGAGATGCCTAATGCTTGACTGGCTGCCCCTCAGCAGATACCAGGCCCGGCAGATCAAGGGCTACGGCGCCATTGCCCTGGCGGCCATTGCCGCGCTGTTCATCCTGGGTAATGTCATCACCGCACTGGTGCGGGACAGGGTCGAGGTGCGGGAGGGAAGTTTCGTCATCAAGGAGGGCTTCCCCTTCTTCACCGACGCGAAGGAATATATCGGCCTGGTCAAGCGCTACCCCTATGACCCCGGCGTCAGGCTCACGACGCACAGGATTTCCGCGGGCGAATCATTCTGGGACGTGGCGAACAGGGCCCGCATATCCGTTGACACCATCGTGGCGGCGAACCCATTTTTGAAGAACCTTGTGGCCACTGAAGGGATGGAAATTGTCGTGCCGGGAAAAGACGGTGTCCTCCTCGCCATAAACGACATCTGGGACGTGCGGCGGATGAAGAAGATCCTTGGCTACAGGGGCAGGGTGAGGGGTGATTATCTCCCCACCCCCTTCAGGATCATATCCACGGACCAGGTACGCCTCGTATTCATTCCAGGGGAAAAACCGGTACTGGTCAACAACTCCCTCGAAAAGCTTTACCGGCTGAAAAATATCTTCCAATCCCCCGTGGGGGGACGCTTCACCTCGCTCTACGGCGACCGGGCCCACCCCTTCCTCGAGAACGGGGGGACGCGCTACCACAACGGCGTCGATATACTCGCACCCTTCAACACGCCGATCCGGCCCGCCCGTGAGGGAATGGTCTTTTTCACGGGCTGGCGGGGGGGGTTCGGGAAGACCGTGATGGTCCAGCACCATGACGGATATTCGACCCTCTACGGGCACCTCAGCGAGATCCGCGTTAAGTGCGGGGACTGGGTGACCAGGAAGGACGTCATCGGTCTCCTGGGCTCCACGGGGTGGTCCACGGGGCCCCATCTGCACTTCACGGTCATGAGGCACGGCCGGGACCTGAACCCCCTACTCCTCATATGGTAGCTCGCCGCCGTCACCGCCGGAATCCGGGGGGATAACCGCCGCGGCATGACCGCGGGTGAAACGATATGGGCCTGGCACTCCTCTCATCCATTCTCTACATTTTTTCTTTCCCCGTGACCAGTCACGACTGGTCGCTCTGGCCCCTTGCCTTTGTTTCCCTGGTCCCCCTGGTCCTGTCACTGGAGAGGGCGGAGACGGTCCCGGGACAGTTTTTCAGGGGAGCCGCGTGGGGCGCCGTCACCGCCGCCGGCCTCGGGTACTGGCTCTTCTACGCCATGGTATGGGAATACCAGGCCAGGGTATGGATCGCCCTCCTGGTGATGCTCCTCGGGGTCGTGGCGCCCCTTGCCGTGATCTACGGCCTTTTCGGCATTTTTTTCAGCCTGATAAGAGACCGCCGCATGGCGGCCTGCCTTATCCTCTTTCCCTCGCTCTGGGTCCTCGCCGAGTATATCCGCGAGGCGGTTCCCCTCCTCGTGCCATGGGGCCTTCTCGGATACGCCGCGGGGCCCTGGAACGCCTATATCCAGATGGCGGACATCACCGGCGTGTACGGCCTCTCCTTCATGGCCGCCCTCTGCAACGGGTGTGTCGCCTTCATCTACGGCGGCCTGCGCCCCGGCGATGGCAGGGATCCCTTCCGTGGTGTTCTCCGGGGCATGGTGGCCGCGGGAGCGCATCGGATCGCTCTCGCTGTCCTTGCCGCCGCCATCCTGCTTCCCCCGCTCTACGGGGCGGCGCGACGGCACTCCCTGGGGGCTCGCACCGCGGGTGAGATCTCCGCCGGGAGGGGAATCCCCGTAACCGTGGTGCAGCCGAATTTTACCCAGGAGGACCGATGGAGGAGCGGTGGCCTTGTCGACCGGATCAATATATGCATCGGCCTGGCGGGGCGTTGCGCCACGGAGACCGGAGGCATCAGTGGTCAGGAGAGTGGTGCCGCGGGTGAGCGACGGGTCCTCGTGGTATGGCCTGAAACAGTGCTTAACTCGCCGGCATTGATTGATCGAAGGCTTTTCAACTACCTCCGGGAGCGGTTGCCCCGGGCGGGTCTCCTGGTGGCGGGGGGCGTCCGCCGCGGGGCGATGAAGTACGGCGTGCATAATTCAGCGTACCTGATCTCGGGAAGCGGAGCCACGGCCTTCTACGACAAGAATATTCTTCTCCCCTACGCGGAAAGGGCGCCCTTCGGGGCCACCCTGGGGGAGTACTACAATGCGCCAACGGAGTTTCTCCCCGGGGAAACGCCCCCCGCTGTGGCGGGCCATATCGTCACCGCGGGGCTTTCAATCTGCTTCGAGGCGCTCTATCCCTCCCATTCCAGGCGGGCCGTTGGTGGCGGCGCCGGCGTCCTGATAAACATTTCCAACGACGGCTGGTTCGGAAAAACCTCCGAGCTCCTGCTCCATCTTCGCCAGGCCGCCTTCCGGGCGGTGGAAAACCGGCGCTTCATGATCAGGGCTTCGAACAACGGCTTTTCCGCGGTCATATCGCCGTCGGGAGAGATCATCCGTCAGACGGGGCTCTTCGTTCCGGGGTGCCTTGCGGCGGAGATAGTGCCCCTTGCGGAGCGCACATGGTACTCGATCCTTGGGGATTGGGTCGTCTATCTTTCCGCGGGGGGCGTCGCGCTGTTCCTGGGTCTTATTATCATAAGAAAGTGACCGGATACTGGTCCCGTGCCGGGGTGGAGTGCCGATTGTTATCGGCGTCAATCACCTGTCGGGAGCCGTAAAACTGGTAATTTCTATCAAATATGCATATCAGGCCTTCAAAAGAAGAGATAATGTTCTCAGATCACCGATTGTTATCGCTTTTTCTGCCCTGGTTACGCCGGAACTACGATAGTTATCGGTGAACTCAAATGGAGAAAATCCCGGTCGAATCATGACTGAGGGCCGACCGGTCGGCCGGAAAATCGCGCATCCTGCAGGATAGCTGATGATTTCCCGCCGGGGATTATACCCGCTCCTGAAAAATGTAATTTACAGAATACGGGTAACTCGGATAATCATTACATGACACATTCGGATGGGCGGTGTGAACCATGCCTCGAGGCGGCATGGCCGGGGGGTATCGCCTCACCCGCGCGATACTGATCATGATGAACCAGGGCAGGAGAGGGAAAACGCGATTGAATGAACGGATGAGACGGACCTTCACGCTGTGCGCCGCGCTGTTCCTCGTGGCCGTCCTGGCGAAGCCGTCGCTTCCCCAGGAGGACCGGAAGATCGAGCTTAACGCCCAGGGGATACTGGCCCGCGTGGACAAGATCATGGAATACCCGAGGGGGCAGATCAGGGGAAACGTCCAGCATATCAGGCCGGACGGCAGCGCAACGAACCTCTCGTTCACGGGCTTCATCTCCGAGGAGGACTCCCTCTTTACCTTCAAGAGCCGCGACCGGGGGGACATGCTCAAGGTCCTCTACAATCTCGGGGGGGAGGATATCTGGGTCTATAATATCCACGCCCTGAAGCTTTTCCACAAGCTGGGCATCGATAAATACGATGAGGTACTGTCCACCAATTACACATTTATCGACCTCTCCAACGCGGATTTTCAGAGCAATTATACCGCGTCGATAGAAGGTGACGCCCTCATCAAGGGCATCGAGGCGTGGCGCCTGGTGCTCAAGCCCATATTGAAGGGCGGTGCGTACGGCATGCTGACGCTTTACGTGACAAAGGACAGGTTCATGCCGATCAGGATAGACTATCATGACCGCGACAAGGCGATATTCAAGTTCATGACCGTCGTCAGTGTCAGGGAGAAGGCGGACCGCATCGTCCCCCTGAGGTACGACATGATGAACATCCGCCAGGGAACGGTTACCATTCTCAGCTTCGGCGAGTTCGAGGAGAACATGACGTTCAAGAAGGACCTCTTCAGGCCCGAGAAGCTGGGTGATTAGCTCATCAAGGGGCGGCGGCCCGGTGCCACAGTTTTTCATCACTTCATCGAACATACGGGGGAACAGGTGCCTTATCCGGGGGGACGATTTTCGTCATCTCGCAGCGGTGCGCCGCGCCAGGGAGGGGGATACCCTGCTGCTTCGCGACGAGGTGGGCGTCCTCTATGAAGCCCGTATCGTCTCGGTGGGGAGCGACTCCCTCGAGGCGGAGATCACGGCGACGCATCGGGGATCGGCGCCTCAGGTGGACATCACGCTATGCTTGGCCCTGCTCAAGGGAGGCAGTTTCGATGTCGCCCTGGAAAAAGCGGTTGAGGTGGGGGTGTCGCGGATCGTGCCGGTGGTGACGGAGCGGACGATACCGCGGCGTGCCGATGATGCGGGACGTATGCGCCGCTGGTCCCGCAAGGCCATGGAAGCGGCCAAGCAGTCCCTCCGGGAGCGCGTCCCCGCCGTGGATCCGGTCAGTTCTTTCGGCGAGGTGGTGGAATCATTTTGCGACGGCGCGCGGATCATCGCCCATCCCGGCGCCGCGGGGTCGATGAGAGAGTTTCTCCGCGCGGAGCGGGCCGTCAGGGCGGTCCTCCTCGTGGGGCCCGAGGGAGGCTTTTCCCCCGGTGAGATCCGCGCAGCCGGGGATGCGGGATGGCGGCCCCTTAATTTCGGCTTCTCCCACCTGAGGGCCGAAACGGCGGCGCCGCTACTCTGCGGCATCATTATCTACGAATGGGGTGCGTGATATCAAGAAACACGAGACACCGGCGGCTGACCGGCGGGTTCTCGCCGCGGCGGACGCGAGCCTGAATCGCGCCCTCGAGGGATTGCGCGTGTGCGAGGATGTTATGCGGTTTTCCCTTGGGCGCGCCGATCTCTCGGTGCGCCTGAAGGACGCGCGCCATCGCGCCGCCGGGGCGGCCCGGATCTTCCGGCGGGGCGCGCTCCTGGGCGCCCGGGACGTCGACGCCGACGCCCAGAAATTCGTTGACCTCGAAGGGGAAAAAAGGCGGGGTTCCCTGGGAGACATCTTCTCCGCCAACCTCCACCGCGCCATGGAGGCCATCCGGTCCCTCGAGGAGTTCACCAAGCTTCTTCATCCCGGTGATTCCGGCAATCCTTTCCAAACCATTCGCTTCGAACTCTACCGCCTCGAGGGTGAGGCCTTTTCCGCCATGGCCCGGAGCGACAGCGTGGCGCG
The DNA here is from genome assembly GCA_040768125.1 of Spirochaetota bacterium. Lineage (GTDB taxonomy): Bacteria > Spirochaetota > UBA4802 > UBA4802 > UBA5550 > RBG-16-49-21. The sequence goes on from JAXGNG010000003.1 coordinate 275,534, forward strand.
CTTCAGGCGCGCCCTCTACGCGGTCCTCGATCCTTCCCGCTGCGGGGACGACGAACTTCTGGATGCGGCGGCTGCCATGGCCCTGGGTGGCGCCGCGATCATCGAGCTCGAAGCCCCGGGCCTGAACGCCGACTGCATACTGCCCCTGGCCCGGGACCTCGCGGGTCTCTGCCTGCGGGAGGGGGTCCTCTTCATGTTTCACGGCCGTCCGGACGTCGCCATCATTGCCGGGGCCGGCGGCATCCGTCCCGGTCCCGGTGATCCCGGTCCCCGCGATATCCGGGCCATCGCGCCGCCGGGAACGGTAATCGGGGCGACCGCCTCGACTCCCGGCGATGCGGCGGGGGCCCTTGACGGGGGCGCGGATTTCGTCTGCCTTGGCCCGGTATTCGGCCCCGGGGGGGGCGGGGACTCCCTCGTTGCCCGGACCCGGGAGATCACGGGAGGTGCGATCGTGGCGACGGGGGGAATGACCCCGGAGAGCGCGGCGCGCGCCCTCGGGGCGGGCGCGGATACCGTGGCGGCGCGGAGCTTTCTTTTCGGCCGTGGGCCCATCGAGGATGCGTGCCGGGCCATGGCGGAGGCCCTGCGCCGGGCGGACCAGCAGTGAGAAGGATACGGCCATGAGCGTCGATGAGCGAAATGCCGCCCGCGATGAATGGCGGGCGGCCCGGGAGCAGAAGCTGCTACGAAAGGCCGACCTCGCGGCCGGGGGAATGGACGCCGCGACCCTGCGGAGGGACCGCGTGTACAGGGAATACAGGAAACGCCAGATGCGCGCCGCGGTGAGGATCCGGCACCTGGAGCGGCGCATGAACAGGAAGCGGGCAATTGAAGAAAAGGGATAGGAACAATTGCCTGGTCTACGCGGACGAAGCGGGTAACGTGTGGGACCTCCCCGGCGTGGAGCCGGCGTTCCGAACGGGGCGGCGTTTTCTCCCCGCCGAGGGGGTATCGCTGATATCCCTTCCCTACGGGAGCTATCTCTTCTCCCTCCCGGGAAGGTACCCGGTGAGTTACAACCGCCGTATGAATGATTTTCGCCATGTCGAGGTCTCCCCCGACGGCGAGGAGATCACGGCTGCCTCGGCGTTTCTCGCCTCCGCCTACCTCCGCACGTACCTTCCGGCTTTTATACGGAGAGATGACGCGCCCGTCCTGCCGATGTGGGCCTACGCGGGCCTGGCCATCAGGGACGGCCGCTTCATGGTTCCCGCGGTCCGCATCGACGAGGACACCCGTTCGGACCCCGCCATCCATGAAAATGATTCGGAGCTCCGGGACGCCGTGGACCGCGCGGTCATGGAGATGCCGGGGAATCGCCTCGTGGGCCAGCTTGTGAGCTGCTCAACGGAATACCGCTGCCTCTGTGCCAGGAATTTCTTTCTCGGCCGCTTCGAGGCGCCGGTCCCCACCACGCCGGCGTGCAACGCCTCCTGCCTCGGCTGTCTCTCCCTGCAGGACGACGCGTCACCCTTTCCCCACTCCCAGCCGCGCCTGGAGTTTTCTCCCTCGAGTGAGGAGATCGCCGGGGTGATTCTGCGGCACATCCTGAACGTGGAGAGGGCGGTGGCGAGTTTCGGGCAGGGATGCGAGGGCGAGCCCCTCCTGCGCGCCCGGGACCTGGCCGCCGCCATACGGATGGTACGGGAAAAAACCGACAGGGGTACGATCAACTGCAACACCAATGGTTCCCTTCCCGATGCTGTGCGCGAGCTGGCCCGGGCGGGCCTTGATTCGATACGGATCAGCCTTTCGTCGCCCACGGCGAAGTACTACGAACGCTACCACCGCCCTTCGGGGTATTCCTTCGATGACGTGCTGAGGTCCCTGGACGCCGCGCTCGATGCCGGACTCTTCGTATCCATCAACCTCTTTTTCCTGCCGGGCTTTACCGACTCGGAAAAGGAGGCGGAGTCCCTTGAGGGGTTTCTCGCGCGGTTCCCCGTTTCGATGCTGCAGGCCAGGAACCATAACATCGACCCGGACTACTATCTCGACGCGATCGGATTCGAGGAATCAGACCCCCTGGGTATCGAGGAATTGTTGAAAGGATTGCGGCGGCGTCACGGGAAGATGCGGATCGGCTACTACAATCCGCCCCTCCGTTAAGGCGCCGTATCGGGAAGGACGTCCACCACGACGAAGGTAACGTCGTCCTCGAGCTGTTCGCCGGCGCCCCGCCACTCGTGCACAAGGCGCGTCAGGATCTTCGCGAATTCCGACGCGGTCTCGTCGGCATGGGTGATGATCGCGCGGTGCAGCGAATCTTTCCCGAACATGGACCTGTCGCCGTTGCAGGCCTCGATGACGCCGTCGGTATACATGATGATCCTGTCCCCCGCCTCGAGATCGGCGGTCGCGGTTTCGCACTCGGTGTCCATGGAGAAGCCGATGAGCCTTCCGGCGGGCACGAGCTCAACGACGCTGCCGCTCCCTCTCTTGAAAACGAGGAGGGGCTCATGGCCGCACCGCGCGTAGGTGACCTTCATCGCCCCGCGGTCGATGAGGGCGTATCCCGCCGTGGCGAACTGGCGCTCGATATTGCCGGTGAGGATGTCGTTCATCCGCATCATCAGGAGGCGCGGGTCATCGGCGCACTCCTCCAGTATCGAGAAGGTTATTTTCACCATAGACGCGATCAGGGCCGCGGGCACGCCGTGGCCTGAAACGTCGGCGATGAACACGCCGAGGCGGCGGTCGTCCACGGGGGAGAAGTCGTAGAAGTCGCCGCCGATGCTCTCCATGGAAATGCAGACCGCTTCCACGTCCATTCCCGGATGGCGGGGAAGGGTTCCCGGGACCGTGCCGATCTGTATTCTTTTCGCGAGCTCCATCTCCATCCTCAGGCCTGAGAGCTCGCTGTTTTCCGTGACCGCGGCCTTGAGCCTGGTCAGGGTGGCGACCCGTGCCAGGAGCTCGACGCGGTCAAAGGGTTTCGACAGGTAGTCGTTCGCCCCGGCCCCGAGGCCCGTCGCCATATCGGAGACCCCTCCCTTCGCCGTGAGGAGCAGCACGGGGAGGTCGGCCATGGAATGGCGCTCCCGCACCGCCCGGAGCACCTGGAGCCCCGACATCTTCGGCATCATCACGTCCAGGATGAGCAGGTCGGGCTTAAGGCCGGCATCCATCATCGCCAGGGCATCGGCCCCGCTTGACGCGCCCCACACGGCGTAGCCATGGAGGGAGAGCTGGCTCTCGACTACGAGGAGGGAGGCCGGATCGTCGTCCACCGCCAGGACCCGCGGTTTCCCTGCCATGGCCCCGGCGTCAGGCTGGATACACGGGATGATCACCTTCCCGGGTCGTGCCCTGGGGGGGGCGGGAGCTTCACCGGTTTCCGCCGCTGCCGCCACTGCCGGAGGCACGAGGGGTATGCGGAAACGGAAGGTCGATCCCCGCCCGGGCCGGGACTCCGCCTGGATCTCGCCGCCGTGGAGGACAACCAGGGCCCTGGTGATGGAGAGGCCGATACCCGTGCCGCCGTGGCTCCGCGAGATCGAGCCGTCGGCCTGCTCGAAGGGCTCGAATATGTAGGGGAGCCTCTCCGGGGGGACACCGATACCCGTGTCGGCGACCTCCACCTCGAGCAGGGAAGTTTCCCCCGTCCCGTCGTCCAGTATCCGCGCGGAAATTTCCACGCGGCCTTTGTCCGTGAATTTTATGGCGTTGTCCAGGAGATTGATGAGTATCTGCTGCATCCGGTCCTCGTCCGCGGCGAAGAGGGGGAGGTCGCCGGGAATCGAATTGACGATCTCGATGGGCCTTGTTCCCTTCAAATACCGCGTTATCTCGATCCCCATCTCCGCGAGCGTCCGGATGTCGACCGGCTTCAGCTTCAGGGCTATGTCCCTGTTCCTGAGCCTGGAAAAATCGAGGAGATCGTTGATGAGGGATGCCAGGCGCCGTCCGCTCGCGACGATTACCGAGAGGTTCGTCCACGCTCCCTCCGGCAGTTTTCCGGCCGCGCCATCCATGAGTGACTCCGCGATCCCGATGATTGCGGTCAACGGCGTCTTCAGCTCGTGGGATGTGTTCGCCAGGAATTCGTCCTTGACGCGGTCCACCCTGATGAGCTGCCGGTTCGATTTTTCGAGCTCCCCGGAGAGGGTCTCGATGCTGTCAAAGGCCCTTGAAAACCGAAGGGAAAGCAGGAAGGCCTGGGAGAGCACGAAGACGAAGAGTCCGAAGGGGAAAAAATTCCCCGTGTTTACCAGCATGTTGTCGTAGAGTATCTCGTTCACCACGGTGATAAAGAGCACGATCGTTCCCAACAGGAACACGTTCGCTCCCTCCCTCTTTCGCACGAAGGCCAGGACCACGGCATAGACGGTGAAGAGGCTCGCGGCGAGGGTGATGATTTCGTATGCCCCGATGGTCCTGGTGTAGATGAAAGAGGGGGCGGCTATCACGACCAGGGAAAAAATGACGCCCAGCACCAGGAGAGGGCGGAGAACCGCCGCGGGAAACTCTTTCGGGAAGAGGGAGTGCATGAACATGGCGAAGACGGGGAGGCCCAGGTAGAGGGTCAGGTATTCAGTTTTGAGGATGAGGTCCCAGTCCAGCACGGGCAGGAGTCCCGTCACCAGGTACTCCCCGCTCACCATGGGCCGCACCGCGATGATAAGACAGAAGAGGCCCAGGTGGAGCGGGGAGGGATCGTCACGCCTGATCAGGTACATGCCGAGGTGATAGAGGGCCATGATGAGAAGGCTCCCGAACATGAAAACCTGGAATGCGAAGTTCATGTCGCGCATTGCGCCGACGGCTTCGTGGGAGCCGAGATGGATCGAATGAAATGCGCCGCCCTTGTTGTGATGGAAATTCGAGACCTGGAGCAGTACCTCCTGGGCGCCCTCCCGGGGAGTAAAGCTCGCGATGACGGGACGGTAATAGGGCCTCGATGTTTCGCGGGAGGTCCCGACGATGCCGTTTGCGGCGATCTTCTTCCCGTTGACAAAGAGCGCGTAGGCGGTCCGCATGTCGATGAGGCGGAGGGCGAGGGGCCCGGTGCCTTCCTGCAGGCGGAGGGTGAGACGGTAGGTGGCGTACCCGTTTCCATCCAGGGTCTCCCCCTCCACGACTCGACCGTTCCATTCGGAGGGAACCCTGATGAACCCGTCCATCCGGGGCGACCTGCCCGGGGCAAAGTCACGGTTTTCAAGAAGACGTTTCCAGTAGAATTCCCATTCGCCGTCGAGGGTGACGGTGTGTTTATCTCCCGGTTCGAATCCCGTCAGGTCGAGGATTCCCCCCGCCGCTTCGGGGTATTCATTGCGGGGGGTGGAATTTCCGCATCCCGATGAGAAGAAGGCCGTTAGAATTGCCAGGAGCATGGCCCTGAATAACGGCGTATTACCCATGGGCGCAGTATAAGATAAAGCGATTGCGTTGTAAATGACAATTTTTAAGGCCCGCCCCGCCCTTGCTGCGTGTAAAATAATCTTGACGAATCGAGGGCTCTTCATGAATGTATGGGCAGGATCGCACGCGGGAGGAAGCCATGTCTGATGCCGTTATCCACGCCCTGGTGCTCGTGCAGAATTGGGGGGGGGGCTCCGAGATTCTCGAAGCGCTGAGGAAAAACCGCCACGTCATATCCCTGTTCCATGTCATGGGCCGCCACAGCTATCTTATCGACGCCAATTTCGACGACAAGGCCCAGCTCGCGGAGTGGATCGACCGGGTGAAGTCGATCGCTCTTCCGTCGGGCGTTCCGGCCGTCATCGCCGTCCAGACCCAGCGGATTATCGACGTGCACAAGAGCAAGGATGATTTCAGCCTCGGCGACTATCTTGCCATGAAGGAGCGCTATCACTTTTTCGTCAAGATAGACAATCCCCACCATGATGCCTCGCTCCTGAAGCTCCTGGGGAGAAGCGCCATCGTCCATTCGATCCTCCACGTCCAGGGGGAGAATTCGCTGACCATCGAGGTTATCACCGGAGAATACGATGAATACAGGAAACTCCTGGCGGGCATGAAAAAATCGAGGAGCATCATCCACCTCGAGACCCAGGAGGTGATCTCCGTGGTGAAATACAGGAACATGATCCTCGGGGAGAGCGGGAAGCCGGAAAAAAGGGAGACCGACATCCGGGAACTCTACACCCTGTAGGTCCGACGCGAGGGAGCGAGGTCGCGTCAAGGAGGAGCCTCAATGGGGAAGATTCAGACGATCGAAAACCCGATCGAGTACGCACGCGAGGTCGTGGGCCGCGATCCCTTCGCCACCTTCCTGGGCATTGACGTGGAGGAGGTGCGGAGCGGCTATGCCCGGTGCGGCATCACCGTCACCCCCGAGAGCCTGAACGCCGTTGAGCGCGCCCATGGCGCCTTCGTCTACGCCCTCGCCGACCAGGCCTTCGCGGTGGCCTGCAACAGCACCGGCGTCATGGCGATCGCCGTGAATTTTACCATAAATTACATCTCCGGCGCCGTCGACGGCGAAAGAATTTTCGCCGAGGCAACGCCGGTCAACAGCGGAAGAAAGCTCTCCGTCTGGAAAATCGAGGTCCGCGGCGCCGGGGACAAGCTGATCGCCACCGGGAGCGGGACCGCCTACCACAAGTGAGGCCTGCGCTGAAATAAAGTCTTGACAGCGTCAATCCACGTCGTGGTATACTCGCTGATCGCGCGGCGCCGCCGGTCCCCCCTCGGGGGTTCCCGCCGGGTCGTTTCGAAAATGACAGTAATTGCAAAGGGAAAGTGAAACAGTGAGAATCCTGATGGCGCCCCTTCTCGTGGCCGCGCTGTTCGCGACGGCCTGCGATGTGTTTATTGAAAAAAACTACGTTGATTTCCTCAAGCAGAAGGAGAAGGGCGTCTATCTGATGAAAAAGGACGTCGAGGCCGACGGCAAGCTCCTGAAAAAGGGAGCGGCGGTTCGGCTCCTGGTCGTCACGAGCAAGGAGTGGATCAAGGTGTACGCCTATCCCGAGAGGATCGATCCCCTGAAGGCCGAGCGCCTCCTCGTACTCTATCTCTTTGCCGATGATTTTGAAAAGAAGAAGTTTGATCCCGATTTTTTCACCGGCAGGCTGCAGGCGGTGCTGGCGGAAAAATAGGGCGGGACCGCGCGCGGCGCGCCCCGATGCGGGCCGGGCGGCTCTCCCGGGACGGTCCGGTGAACAGGTTGCGACTGGTGTCGCGGGAATGGTGGGATCCATGTTTGAGGGAGTATACACAGCGCTGATAACCCCCTTCAGGAACGGGGCCATTGATTACGACGCCCTGGAGAAGCTGGTCGCGCTTCAGATCGAAGGCGGCGTCGACGGCATCGTTCCCCTGGGGACCACGGGAGAATCCCCCACGGTCTCCTTCGATGAGCACAAGGAATTCATAAGGCGCATCGTCACCCTCGTGGGCGGAAGGGTGAAGGTGATCGCGGGCACGGGGGCAAATTCAACCAGGGAGGCGATCTGGCTGTCGCGGGAGGCCGAGGAAGCCGGCGTCGACGGCGTTCTCCAGGTGAATCCCTATTACAATCGCCCGCCCCAGCGGGGCCTCATCGCCCATTTCGAGAGCGTGGCGAAGTCGATTCGCATTCCCGTGGTCCTCTACAACATCCCCGGGCGCACCGGCGTGAACTTCCTTCCCGCCTCGGTGAAGGAGCTCATTGACAGGGTCGATAACGTGGTGGCCATGAAGGAGGCCACGGGGGACATACAGCAGATGATGGAGCTTCGCGAGCTGTGCGGGGACCGTCTCACCCTCCTTTCCGGGGACGACAACATGCTCCTCCCCTTCCTCGCGATCGGCGGCAACGGTATCGTGAGCGTGCTTTCCAATCTTCTTCCCTCCGATGTGAAGGAGGTCGTCACTCTTCATGACGGCGGGCGGATAGGGGAGGCCAGGGAGCTCTTTTACCGGCTTCTCCCGGTCTGCCGGGCGATGTTCCTGGAAACAAACCCGATACCCATCAAGGCGGCGATGGCCATGACGGGCGTCTGCTCCGAGGAACTCAGGCTCCCCCTTGTGAACCTGAGCGACGAGAACCGCGCGCGGCTCAGAAAAAGCCTCCTCGATTACGGGGTGCCCCTGCCATGAAGATCGGGGTATGCGGCATCTGCGGCAGAATGGGCGTATCCCTCCTGGGAATACTGCGGGAGCGCGGACACGAACTCGCGGCGGCCTTTGACCGGAAAGAGGCCCCCTGTTTCGGCAAGGACGCCGGCCTTCTTCTTCCGGGCGAGAAGACCGGGGTCACCGTCTCTTCAGTTGGCGCCGACGCCGTGGCGCTGTGCGACGGCATCATTGACTTCTCCTCCCCCGCCGCGGGCATCGATGTCGTTGCCGCTGCGCGGAAAAAAAAGATTCCCCTCGTGGTGGGCACCACGGGGTTTTCCGCGGAAGAGATAGAGACAATACTTAAGGCCGCGGAGGATATTCCCGTCCTGTTTTCGCCCAACATGTCCCTGGGCGTGAACCTGCTCTTCAAGCTCGCGGAAGTGGCGTCGCGGTTCCTCCCGGATGGATACGACGTCGAGATCGTCGAGGCCCATCATCGTTTCAAAAAGGACGCTCCCTCGGGAACGGCCCGGAGGCTCTTTGAGATCGTAAGGGAGAACAGGAAGGGCCTCGGCGGCGCCAGCGAGGTCACCGGGAGGGAGGGCATCGCGGGACCGCGCGGGGACGGTGAGATCGGCGTCCTGGCGATGAGGGGCGGCGACATCCTGGGTGAACATACCCTCTATTTTATTGCGCCGGGCGAGCGGATCGAGCTCACCCACCGCCTGTCAAGCAGGGACACGCTCGCCAGGGGGGCGGTTCTGGGTATGGAGTTCATCTCCGGAAAACCCGCCGGCCTCTATACCATGTACGACGTTCTGGGGTGGTAATGGCGGACAGGGAAAAACACGCCGACGAGAGCCGCGCCTTCGAGGAGAACCCCTTCGACCCGGAAAAAAGGCGCCCGGAGGACATCGTCCGCCTTTTTTACCGCAATGACGTGCAGATCGTGCCCGTGGTGTCGAAGCGGGGAATCCTTATCGGGGTCATGAGGAAAGAGGACGTCATATCCGAGCTTTCGGACATCGACCGCGTGGCGCACATGAAAATTGATGAATTCGTGACCCGCCTGGCGAAAAAGATGTCCATCGACGATCTCCTACCCTACGGGCACATCCCGGAGTTCGATGTTATCAATATTTTCGGCGAACCCCAGGGCCGGTGGCCCCGGCTCCGCCTTTTCGCGGCCTGCGAATCGCCCGATACCGGTGCCGGGGACCAGGAGGCGGGGATGCAGAAGGATGAACAGATCCTCGAATGGATGATCTATCTCATCCTGGAGCACATCCCCCGGGCCCTTTACGCGGTGAACAGCAAGGGCAAGACCATATTCTACAACAGCCATTTCGAAGCGCTCTACCGTCGTCGCTTCAGGAAGGACGTGGACGCGGACTTCATCGAGGGGAGCGTCGCCAGCGCCGAGGCGAACGAGCCGATGACGGGGGGCGGGGGAGGCGAGATGGTCTTCTATAACCGGGACCTGAAGATCCATTACGAGAAGGTCCCCCTCGTGAGCAGCCGCAAAAAGGTGGGCTTCCTCCTGTTCTTCTCCCGGGGCACGGGCGATGAAAAGGGATCGCTGATCCCGGGGATCGATATCAGGTCGAAGTCGCTTGAGGAGATAAGCGGAGCGGTGGAGCGCCTGGTCCTGGTTGACCTCCTGGCAAATGCCAGGGACCTGGATTCGGTCGCGGGATCATTGCGCATAGGAAAAAAATCCCTTACCCAGAAAATGAAAAAACATGGAATTAAGTGGAAAAAGTAATTGAAAGGACATAATTATTTTATTATATTCAGATCGCGCAAGGTTGATATTTTTCTTGACTTACACCGGTATCTCTTTAGATTGTCCCTGTCTTGCTAGACAGAGCACCTCCAAGTACTCTTTAGGTATAATTTCCCGATAATTTTAAGGGCTTAAACTAGTTTACATTATTGCACCCCCGAGAAGCGATACATGGGCCGGGCGCTGCGTGAGCGCCGGTTCCATCAATCATTCATTGCGTGGTTGCATCCGGGCATCACATAATCACATGATAAGAAGGTTATTCCACTATGGCACGAACGACGGAATCCGCTAAGACGGGAATGAAAAACGGCAATCGGGCGCCGAACGGGGTCGAAATGACCGACGCCAACGGCACCCAGGAAGCCCCCCCTCCCGCGGCGAACGGAAAACCGGCTTCCGAGACCTGGCTTGACCTGAGCGAACTCAAGACGAAAAAGATCACCGAACTCGTCAATATCTCCAAGCAGATGGGGATCGAGCGATCCTACGGCCTGAAGAAGCAGGACCTAATCCTTGAAATACTGAAATCCCAGACCGAGCAGAAGGGCCTCATCTTTTCGAGCGGCGTGCTGGAGATCCTCGCCGACGGGTACGGCTTCCTGAGGTCGCCCAACTATAACTACCTCCCCGGACCGGACGACATATACGTATCCCCCTCGCAGATCCGTCTCTTCGGACTCAAGACGGGAGACACCATTGCCGGCCAGATACGCCCCCCGAAGGACAACGAGCGCTTCTACGCCCTTCTTCGCATTGAGGCCGTAAACTTCGAGCACCCCGACCAGCTTCAGAAGCGGGTTCTTTTCGACAACCTGACGCCCCTCTACCCCGAGGAGCGCATCAACCTGGAGACCGATGGCGACGGCATCGAGATGCGCATCGTCAACATCATGACTCCCATCGGGAAGGGACAGCGCGCCCTGATCGTGGCCCCCCCCCGGACCGGTAAAACCATTCTGCTCCAGAAAATCGCGAATTCCATTACCACCAACCATCCCGAGATATACCTCATCGTGCTCCTCATCGACGAGCGCCCCGAGGAGGTCACGGACATGCAGCGCACGGTGAAGGGCGAGGTCATCTCCTCAACCTTCGACGAGCCGGCGAGCCGCCACGTCCAGGTCACCGAGATGGTGCTGGAGAAGGCGAAGAGGCTCGTGGAGCACAGGATGGACGTGGTCATCCTCCTCGATTCCATCACGCGACTGGCCCGGGCCTACAACCAGGTCGTCCCCACGAGCGGCAAGATCCTCTCCGGGGGCGTTGACTCCAACGCACTGCACAGGCCGAAGCGCTTCTTCGGCGCCGCCAGGAATATCGAGGAGGGAGGGAGCCTCACGATCCTGGCCACGGCGCTCATCGACACCGGAAGCCGGATGGACGAGGTCATCTTCGAGGAGTTCAAGGGAACGGGCAACAGCGAGCTTCTCCTCGACCGGAAGCTCGTTGACAGGCGGATATTTCCCGCCATCGACGTGGGACGGTCCGGGACCCGGAAGGAGGAATTACTGCTTGACACGGAAGAACTGAATAAACTATGGGTCTTACGGAAAGCCCTTTCTTCCATGAGCGCCACCGAGGCGATGGAGCTCCTTGTGGAAAAGATGAGGGCCACGAAGAACAACAAGGCCTTTTTCAAGGCGATGAATTCCTAGACGGGGAACGACCGATGAAATCTGACATACATCCCAAGTACGCGGACACCACCATCAAGTGCGCCTGCGGCAACGAGATCAAGACGAAGTCCACGGTGCAGGGACTCCACATCGAGATATGCTCGAACTGCCATCCCTTTTACACGAAGAAGCAGAAGATCGTCGACACCGCCGGCCGCGTGGAAAAATTCAAGAAGAAGTACAATATCAAATAAATCCGGAAGGGTGTGCCGCGCGGTTCCGCCGGAGCCGCGACACCGGAGGCGGCCTCAGCAGGGGACCGGGTGGGGCCGTACCTTTCCTGATTCCAAGGGGTTTCCATGGCATCGAAGAGGCTCGGAGAGATACTGAGGGAAAACGGGATCATCACCGAGGAGCAGCTCCAGGAGGCCCTTCGGGTCCAGAAATCGAAGGGCGGTCTCCTGGGGATCATACTCGTCGAAATGGGATACCTCAAGCCAAAGCTTCTCGCGGATTTTCTCGAAACACAGAGCTCCAACTAGGGTCCGCCTTGCGAGGCGGTTATACCGCCTCCCCGGCGCGCCTCTCCACCATAATCCAGCCGATAACACCCGTCATTACGAAGAAGATCGCTACTATCTGCGCCTGGGTAAGGCCCAGGGCCACCACGGGATTGAGGCGAATGAATTCCACGAGGAACCGGGGAATTCCGTTGAGCAGCAGGTAAATGAAGAAGAGCTTTCCCGCGGGCATCTCCCGCTTCCTCAGCTTCATGAGCAGGATGAAGACCGTGAAGGAGACGAAGGACTCGAAGAGCGGAGTGGGAAACACCGTCGTCGAAACGGGCACGATTCCGTTCGGGTAGGCCGTCCCCAGGAAGGATGAGGTGGCGATGCCGTAGCAACCGTCGCCGGACACGTGGCATCCAAGCCTTCCCACGCCGTAGGCGAGGGCCATGGCGGGCGCAGTCGTATCGAAGATATCCAGTATGTTTTCACCGTTTTTCCTGATAAGGATCATGGCGAGGAGAAAGGCGAGAACGAACCCGCCGTAGACCGAGAGGCCCGCACCGGAGAAGATCATTCCCATGGGGTCGCGTAGAAAATCGCCAAGGTTTTCCAGGATATGGAAGAATTTCGCCCCCACGATGGCGCTCGGTATGATGACCAGCAGGAGCTTGTAGGCCAGTTCGGGATCCTTCCCCCGGAGTGAGAGCTCCCGCTCGGTAAGAAGAAAGGCCAGGTAAAAGGAGAGGCCCAGCATCAGGCCGTAGCTTCCGATATTGATGATTTTGTAATTGAACAGGATCGGGTACATCCGTCGCTCCTCCCGCGGGTCTGTGTGATTCGCTATGTAACATGTCGACCGATCAATTTGTCAAGATAAATAATCGCACCCGTGGCGGTTCGGCCGGGTGTAAATTCTGCGATGAAGGCGCGATGTGCCGATTTTTCCGCGAATTTTGTTTGCAATGTAACGATAATCTCGGTATATACGATATACCGACCGAAGAACCGGACACGATGCGCCCGTTCTTCCGGGGAGGAGGGGATGGATCCAAAGGAACGTGTCGAGCTGATCAGGCGCGGCAACGAGTTTTTCAACCGGGGAGACATCGCGCGGGCCGAGGCCCTGTTCATGAAGGCCGGGTACAGGGACGGCCTTACAAGGGTGGCGGATTATTTTTTCTTTGACCGCAGGCTCCCCCTCGTGGCGCTCAAGTATTACCGCCTGGTGAACCGGCAGGACAAGGTCAAAGAGATTTTCGAGCGGATGGCATTCGCCCTGGGCAAGCTCCTGGGGAAGGATACAACGCCGAAGGTGACGCTGCCTCCTCCGAAGGTATCCCCCAAGCTCAGGATCCTGGCCGAGGAGATACTGCGACGGAACGAGGAAGGCGGGGGGGGCTAGACGGCTGTTTCTCCCGCGTCTTCACGTTTCCTCGCCCTTGATGGATGAAAAATTGTTCTTGATTACTCCGAATACGTCCCGCGCAATGAGATACCCCCCCCTGGGGCCGATATGGAGAAACAGATGAAAAGGAAGATGCTGCACCGCGCACTGGCGCTTCTAATGGTGGCGATCCCCCTTTCCGGGACAGGCGCGATCAGGGACGCCGGCGACTACCTGGACAAGAACGTCGTGACGGCGAAATTGAAAAACGGGATAACCATCGTGCTCCTTGACAGGGGTTACGCCCCGGTCCTGGCCTTCGAGGTGGCCTTCCGCGTCGGGTCCGTGGACGAAAGCTACCGGACCGCCGGCGCGGCCCACCTCCTGGAGCACATGCTCTTCAAGGGAACCGAGAGGCTCGGCACGAAGGACTACGGGAAGGAGCGGCCCCTCCTGGGAAGGATAGAGGCCGTGGGCGAGACCATCGACCGGCTGAAGCTCACGGACCCGGGTAACCTCATGCTGCCGGGGCTCGAGAAGGAGCTCGCGCGTCTCCAGAAGGAGCACGCGCGCTACGTGGAGTCCTCGCCCTATGACGCCATCTACACCGGCGAGGGCGGGGTCGGCCTCAATGCCTCCACCTCCCGGGACAGGACCGGTTATTATGTCCAGCTGCCGGCGTCGAAACTCGAACTCTGGGCGCGGGTGGAATCGGAACGACTTATCCAGCCCGTGTTCAGGGAGTTCTACCTCGAGAGAAGCAACGTGGTCCAGGAAAGGCTCATGCGCTACGATTCGATCGGCACGGGGCTCCTCTTCGAGACGTTCCTGGCCCAGGCCTTTCTGGCCCATCCCTACCGACATCCCATCATCGGCTGGCGGTCGAACATCCCCTACCTCTCCCTCTCCGAGGTGAGAAGGTTTTTCCGTGAGTACTACATCCCGTCGAGAATGACGATCACCATCGTGGGCCGACAGGACGTCGGCGAGACACTGAAGGTGGTGAGGAAATATTTCGAGAGGATCGAATCCAGGCCCGATCCCGCGCCGGTCTCCATTGCCGAGCCCGCGCCCCTGGGCGAGCGAAGGGTCGCGATACGCTTTGAATCGAGCCCCTACCTGATCGTGGGATGGCACAAGCCGGCGTTTCCATCGCGGGATAATTTCGCCTGCGAGGTGATCGCGGAGCTTCTCACCGGCGGGAAGTCCTCCCGTCTCTACCGGTCGCTTGTCATAGAACGCCGTATCGCCTCGTCGGTGAGCGCCTGGGACAGCGCCCCGGGATCGCGGTATGGGAACCTCTTCACGGTTTTCGCGGCGCCCATGGCCCCTCACACCCCGGAAGATCTCGAGCGGGCGCTCTACGAGGAGATTGACCGGTTTTTCAGGGACGTGTCGGCCGGGGAACTGCGCGGCGTGGTCAACAGGATCGAATCCGAGATGGTATTCGGACTCGCAACCAACCGTGGGCTTGCGGGAACCCTCAGCTATTACCAGACGGTTCACGGCGACTGGCGGTATGCCGCCACCTACCTCGACAGGATTAAAGGAGTTTCCGTGGAGGATATAAGGGCCATGAAGGACCTTTATTTCACCCCCCGCAACAGGACCGTCGCCATTTTGCACGACAGCCGCCCCGCGCCGTCAAAGGAGGCAACAGAATGAAAAATCAGCGCCTCGCTGTTTTTATTGCCCTCTGCGCCCTGGTCATGCTGTCCGATCCCGGGAGGACCCTGCGGGCGGCTCCCACGCCTGCACGGCTCGCCCTTCCTCCCGTATCCGCTTCCCTTCTCGACAACGGCATACGCTTTTTCCACGTGCGGGACGAACTGCCCATGGTGACGGTCACCCTGTCCTCGGGCTTCGGCAGGCTCTACGAGGACCGGGAATCCGCCGGTCTCTCGGACCTCCTTGCCATGACCATGTCCCTCGGGGGCTCGGCGGCCTATCCCGGGGGCGCCCTCCATGAGAGGGTGGACTCAATGGGGGGGCGCCTGTCGGTCTCGGCGTCATGGGAGAGCGTCACGATATCGATCAAGGTCCTTGATCGCTTCAGGGAGGAGGCCTTCGCCATCGCGGCGGATCTCGCTGCGAGGCCGAACCTTGAACCCGGGTATATAGAGAACGCGAAGGGCCTTGTCGTCGACGCGATAAAGAGAAAGTATGACGATCCCGCCGACCTCGCCTTCGAAAAGGCGAGGGAGCTGATTTTCGGCGGCAATGGATACGGCGCCGTTCCCACGGAGGAGTCCGTCCGCTCCTTTTCCCCCGGGCGAGTTCGCGAGGCATGGAAAACGCATTTTGCAGGGCGGAACATCATGATCGGCGCGGTCTCGCCCATGGAGGGCCGGGATGCCGAGGCGCTCTGCCGCAGGCATTTTTCCCGCATCGAGGCGGGTGAACCCGTGCGCTACGGGGTGGACCTCCGGGCTGTACGGGAACGGGTCTCGGCCGCGCGGGGGAAGGTGTTCTTCATCAAAAAAGACATCCCGCAGTCAACCCTGGTCGTCGGCACCGTAGCCCCCGACATCAGGCACGGGGGCGTGTACGCCCTGGAGTTGATGAATTACGTCCTCGGCGGCGGTTCGTTCAGCTCGCGATTGATGGAGGAAATACGCGTGAGGAGAGGCATGGCCTACGCGGTGCAGTCGGTATACCGTCCGCGCCGCGATACCGGGGTGTTTCTCGCCTACGCCCAGACCGAGAGCGGGTATACCGGGGATGTCCTGGGGCTCCTGGTTGATAATATCGAGCGCGTGGCCCGGGAACCGATCAGGCACGAAGAGCTGGAGTGGTCCCGGGGCGCCATCGCCAACAGTTTCGTGTTTCAATTCGATTCGCCGATGAAGATACTCTCCAACAGGATGGAGATCGCGTACAACGGGCTTCCCGATGACTACAACGAAACATACCTCGACCGCATCAACGGTGTCGATGCGGGGGCCATCCTCTCGGAGAGCGGCGGGCTTTTCACGCCTGGCCTGGTGAGGCTCGTGGTGGGACATCCCTCGGTCGCGACGGACCTGGAGCGTTTCGGTGAGGTTGTCCACATGGAATGACAGGGCAGTCGAGGGAATATCCCCGAGGGGCGAGATGGTCGCCCCGGGGGCTTTCGAGATGCGTGGCATGATGGAAGAGGGCAGGGTCGTTACAGCGGAGAAGGGCAAAATCCTGGTCGAGGTAGAGGCCGGCGACTCATGCGAGGGGTGCGCCATGGGGCATTCCTGCGTTCTCATGGAGGGCGCGCGCCGCAGGAGAATATGGATGGAGAATACCCTGGGAGCCCGTGTGGGTGACCGGGTACGGTTCGACATCCATCCCGGGGCGGTGATGCTTGGATCAGCCCTTCACTACGCCCTTCCCGTGGCGCTGCTCCTGGTGGGTATTGTCGCCGGGTCGCTCCTGGGCCCCCGGGCGGGCCTTGAGTCAGAGATCGCCTCCATTGCCGGGGGCGTGGTCGGGATTGCCCTTTCCGCGCTCCTCGTGGCCGTCTTTTCGGCCCTGGCCCGGAAAAAAACCGTTCTCGTTCCCCGTCTTCTCGACATTCTTCCCGATCAGGATGAAAATTAATGCCCGGGAGGGCTTAACAGCCCCGCCCCATGTTCCGACATTAATACAGACGCGCGGGGAGGGGATATCCCAGGGTTCTCACGGCGTGATGATATCGTTCAAGGATGAACAACATGACCAAAAAAGTGATTGATTTAATGAATTACCGGATTGAAAAGACATTGAAGGAAAACGGATTCGAAGTGAAAAAAGACGACAGAAAAAACATAAAAATATTGATAAAGTTAAGCACTAATGATTAACTTGTGAGGGGGATGTTGCGCAGGCGTCCCCTGCCAGACGCGGGACGGTTCGGTTCCTCCATCCCGCAAGTTCCTTGCCGGATTCGTGCAACGCGATATGACCTTCTATGATTTCCCCGACGTCCGGGGAGGGGTTTACCGTTGCGCCGGGATGCCGGTCCACTTTTCACGGGGGTAACGCCAGATGTCACAAGACCTTGAGGCAAAACGTCAGATGGTCCGCGAGGAGCTTGACAAGCTGAACCATGAATACAAGGTCGAGATACCCAAGCGGATTGCTGAAGCCCGGGCCTACGGCGACCTGAAGGAAAACGCGGAATATCACGCCGCGAGGGAGCGCCAGGGGTTTGTACAGGCGAGGATCGCCCAGCTCAACGCGCAGCTCGCCCAGCTGAAAGAGATGAACATCGACGAAATACCCGATGACAGGATCGCTTTCGGTTCACACGTGACGGTGGTGGACCTTGACGGCGACGATCGCGTTGAATTTCAATTCGTCGCGCCCAACGAGGTCGATCCCTCGTCGGGGAAAATTTCCCTTTCATCGCCCATAGGCGCCGCTCTCCAGGGCAAGAAGGCGGGAGATCAGGTCGAGGCGGTCATACCGGCGGGGAAGAGGCGGTACTTCATCGAAAAGCTGCTCACCATACAGGGAAATCTGTTCGAAAAGAAATACAAGGGATGAAACTCCCGGGCCGCGGCGCCTTCGCGCATGCGGTCCCGCGAATGTGGAGACGAGGGGAATCGAACCCCTGACCTCTTGAATGCCATTCAAGCGCTCTCCCAACTGAGCTACGCCCCCGTTGCGGAATTTTCTGATAGTGGAAGGGCCTATTTTTGTCAATATTATTTTTTGAGCACTTCAAGATAAATACAGCGATGATTATCCTTCCCCTGATCAGCCTCCGTTCTTCCGGCAACCCGGTCCGGCCGGCTCCTCCGAGGCGCGGCGACGTTGATTTCTGCCCCGCGGCAAATACCATCTTGACAGATGTTCCCGAGGGTGCTAAGCTTTGCCGACACTACGAGGAGGGTGGTGAGGCCCGATGATATTCACCTATGTCGTCGTCTTTTTATTCGTCATTCTTCTGGCGATGATCGTGATGTACATCCTCCAGACATTCGTCATTCCCCGGAGGATCGACGAGATCGCCCAGATGATCGAGGCGGGCCAGACGCGCCAGGCGATCAAGAAGCTCACCGACCTCCTTGAAAAGGACGACCGCAACTCCTACGCCCACTATCTCCTGGGCGAGGCCTATCTCAGGGAGAACAACGTCAAGTTCGCCATCGTCGAGTTCCGCCAGGTCCTCAAGTACGGTCGGTACGGCGACAAGTTCAGCGAGGCCGACGTCCGCTCGAAGCTCGCCAGGCTCTACCGGGACCAGAACTCCATCGAGGACGCCAAGGGGGAGTTTCTTATCCTCACCAAGCTCGAGCCCGACAATTTCGAGAATTACTTCGAGCTGGGGTCGATCTATTTCCGCACCGGCGCCCTCGAGCGCGCCACGGCCTTTTTCAAGAAGAGCGTGTCACTCAACCCGCGCCACGACCAGTCGCATTATTATCTCGGCCAGATTTATTACCAGAACAACCTCTATCCCGACGCGAAGCAGTCGTTTATCGAGGCGATCAAGGTTGACGCGGCGAATTACAGGGCCCACTACTATCTCGGCCTGGTCCTGCGGCAGATGGGAGACTACGAGTGGGCCGTAAAGGAATTCGAGACAGCCCAGAGGAGCGAGGAACTGAAGGTAAAGTGCTTCCTCGCGAAGGGATCCTGCCATATGCAGAAGGGCCTCCTGCCGAAGGCAATGATGGAATTCGAGCGGGGGCTCAAGTTCGCCAGGAAGGGGAGCGATACGGAGCTCGGCCTCCGCTACTACCTTGCCGAATGCCATGAAAAGACCCGTGATCTCCATTCCGCAATCTACCAGTGGGAAAAGATCGCCGAAACGAAGCCGAATTTCCGGGATGTCCAGCTGAAGCTGAAGAACTACGCCGAGTTCCGCCAGGACGACCGGATAAAGGACTTCATGATATCCGGACTTTCGCAGTTCGAGCACACCTGCCGGAAGATCGTCGAGGCGATGAACTTCAACATCACCGACATCAACATCATAAGCGACACCGAAATCGAGATGATCGTCACGGAGAGCGAGGGGAAATGGCGCAATACCCGGCAGACGAACCGGATCATCAGGATTCTGAGGACCACGGATACGGTGCAGGAGAAATTCCTCAGGGGGATTTACGAAAACATGAAGATGAAGAACGCGACCCGCATCATCATCATCACCACGGGTGATTACGCGCAGTCCGCAATCGACTTTTCCAACACCAGGCCGATCGAGCTCTACGGCAAAAACGAGCTGATCAACATGCTGAGAAAATTTTAACCGGGCATCCCTCCATGGACGCCACCGGCACGATCCTGTCTTCAATCCCGCTCTTCCGCCACCTGCTTGAAGAAGAGATAGAGAGCCTCCGCCGAATCGGCAGGGTGGCGGCGATCCCCGCGGGCCGTCAGTTTGACATCAAAAAGGTGAACTCCCTCAACGTGGTCCTCAGGGGCGCCTTCGAGATCGAGTCCATGGGGAACACGGACGTGGTCTACCTCGCTCCGGGTTCCTTTTTTGGCGCAGTTCCCTTCACCGAAACGCGCCAGGCGGGGAAGGTGCGCGCCCTGGTGGATTCAACCGTGATGATGTTCGGCACCGAGGAGATGTACCGTTTTTTCCTGATGTCCTACAAGTGCCTGCGCGGTTATCTGAAAATACTTCCCCGTACGGGCTTCCGCGTGTCGGAAATCGGCAGGGATTACTTCGGCGGGGACACCAGGATCGTCACGGTGTACGGCCCCTCTCCCCTCTCGGGTAAAACGTACCTGGCGTCGCTCCTGGGCGGCGCATTGAGGAAAAGCGGGAAAACGCTTCTCCTTGATCTCTCCTACACCGGTGAAAGCCTTTTCAACCATTTCGAGATGAAGATCGCCGCTCCCATCTCCCATCGCCCGGAGGACGGTCCCGCCCTTGAAAAGATGATAAGCGAAAGGATCGAAAGTGTCGACGAATCCCTGGACTGCCTTAACGTGGCGCACGGATCCAAGGTCAGGGTCAATCCAGACATCGTGTCTCCCCTTCTCTTCGTTCTTTCCCGGGTGTACCGCCACATCGTCATTGATTGCGGCGACGCAGATCCCGATCTCCGCAACCGGGTCTTCGGGCTTTCGGACAGGATATTCACGGTGGTCAGGAGCCGGAAGGATCCCCGCCTGGCCTTCGAGTGCTTCGACGGGCAGTTGAAGGAGGGGCAGAGGGTCTATTACGTGCTCAATGAGCGTTTCGCCGGCGCCGTGCCGGAATTCGAGGGGGGGATGGTCCTCGGCGATCACGGAGATCCCGCCCCGGGCGGCGCCAGGGAGCGCGTGCTTCGCTGTGCGGATACCGAGGAGGTCGCGCGTCTCGCCTCCCTGGTCACGGCTCCGCGTTCGGCACTTGTCCTGGAAACGGGCCTGCTCTCTTCCCTCTGCTTCGGCGGGCTCCTTCCCGTCCTCGGGGAATCGGGAAGGCGCTTTGATTGTTATTACGGCTCCGCCTACGGTTTTATCGTCCTTGCCCTGTACCTCAGGAGCGGCGACAACCGGGAATTCCGCAGGCTCCTCGGAAGGTTCTTCATGGAGGACCGCATGGAGAAGCTACTGGACGTGACCTTCCCCACGGAGCATGTTTACCGGAACAACCTGGCGCTGAAGCTCGCGGGGGAGATATTCGGCGACAGCCGGGCGGAGACCTTCCGCGACCTCCCCATGGCGATGCTGGGCCATGGCGGGGGAGGAGGACGCAGGATTTTCAGCACCGGATATCTCCGCGACCTGGCCGCGGCATCCTTCTGCCTTTATCCCGTCTTCGAGGAGATCGACATTCACGGCGAGTCATGCCACTCGGGCTATCCCGCGTCAAGGGTCCGCGTCGAGGACATGCTGCGCATCGATGTGGACACCATCGTCTACGCGGCGGTGGAGAACAGGACTCCCCTGCGCCGCCGAGGCGATGCCATGGCGGGATTTTTTTCCAGGTATCTCGACTTCCTCGAAAGCGTCCCCCGCGGCGAGGACGCCGCGGAGCTTGCCGACGAGCGACTCGTCATGGAACTGTCGGAAAGGGAGTTTCGCTTCGAGGGTTTTCTCGATCGCTCCAGGGAGATTGCCGGGAAGCTGGTGGGCAAAGGGCAGCGCCGGGAAAGACCCTAGGACATTTTTTGCGGTGATCGCCAAAAAACGTATTGATTAATTGCGCGATTCATCGGTCTGTATACGGATGATCGGGGCGGGCCGAAACCGGTTCGCCGATACCATGAGGGCGAGGTGTACCGGATGAGATCAAAGGCGACCAATGCATTGCAGATCGTGGTGCTCATGACCGGTGCGGTCTACCTCGTAGTGGGCCTTTCGCTGTTTTTTTCACCCTACCGTATCATGAAGGGGTTTTCCTCTTCATCGGCGGGAAAAGCGCCGGCGGTCGTTGATTATGCCGGTGGGTCCGTCCCAACGCATGAAATCGACGTTCCGGAACTCACGGAGGAGGATTGGCTCAAGCAGACCGTCAATGACGATATCATATCCCCGCTCTATTACCTGTTCCGCGTTTTCGCGGCTTTTCTCATGATCGGCGGCATCGCGATGGTCATGCCCCTTTTCGACCCCCTGCGATACCGGGGCCTGATATATTACAACGGCCTGGTCTTTCCGCTCATCGCGTCGATATCCCTTCTTCTCTTCATCAGGGCCCAGAAGTCGATCAACGTTGAGATCGCCGCCGCTTCCGGCCGTGGGGACACGGCCTGGCAGGGGGCGCACCTCGTGATGATCGTGTTCACAATACTGTTCGCGATACTCTTCTCCATGAACGCCACCGGGCTTTTCATCACGAAAAAGCAGGCCAGCGAGGGGAGGGAGTAGCGGAAACGGTTTGCCCCGGTAACCGTATACTCGCTGCGGATGGCGGCGCGTGACCGGCAGGGCCGCCCGGGGCGGAAATTTATGCCTGAAAACCAATTTATCAATTGACAGGGCGCTCGGTTTTCTGATAATCGTAACGTCTTATCATGATCGCGGGACTTGATGTTTCGCAGGACTTTTTTTAAGGGAGATACCTATGAACCTTAACGTGAAGAGGGTTAACAACATCGTCGTGGTGTACCTGACGGGAAGGCTCGATGTTCACCTGTCGGCCGAGATAGAAAAAGAAATCAATAAAATAATCCAGAACGAGCCGGACACGCATATACTCATGAACCTGAACGATGTGGAATATATGAGCAGTTCAGGCCTGAGGATTTTCGTTTCAACCATGAGGCTTCTCAAGGAGCAGAAAAGGCTCCTGAAGCTCTGCAACATGAACAGCGCGGTGAAGAAGATCTTCGAGGTGGTCGAGCTTATGGATATGTTCGACATCTATGACACGGAAGATGAAGCCTTGAAATCGTTCACCAGCTGATAAACCCCCGTCGTCCAGTGGTACCCATTGAGATTTCCGCCTATCATAAAAAAAAGCGACGGTGTCGCAGGTGATATCGCCGAAGTCTCAGGGGTGCCTGCCGATCATGAAAAGTACCGTGCATTTGAAGAATCGCGCCTGAAGGGAACGCGCAACTATCTTATCTTCCGGAAGTACCCCGATTTCAGGTGGCCCGCGTGGGTGTCCGCCATAAACGATCCGTCACTCGGCGGAGGAATCGTGGTGCCCTACATGATGCTGAACAACGTCATGAGGGATTGCCTTCTCTTCACGAATTTCCTGTCCGAACACGGCATCGAGATCGATCTCGCCAACACGTTCTCCCCGACCTTCGCGCGATGGTCCCTGGAGACCTGGATCGTCGACGGGGACGACCTGTATCGGCCCGCCGATGACTGGTCGAAGGTGAGGCAGGAGCGCGATACGAAGAACTCCCTTGTCCACGCCCAGTGGAGCAATGCCTTTTTCAGGGTGAATCACACCCTCTTCGGCGCGCGGAGCTCCGTTGACGAGGTGGTGATCGAAACGGACTGCGCGGTAAAGGACAGGAAGAACGCCCTCATGCTCTTCGTGGTGCGGCCCTATAACCGCACCTCCCTCGGCGGCATAGAGTCGGTCTCATACCATCGCGATTCCCCGGGGTTGAGCGTGAACGGTACCCGGTCGGTATGCTTCGCCGAGGCGCCCGATTTCACCGTGACGGGGGACCCGGACAGGGGAACCGACATCGACATGGGGAGCGAGGACCGCCGTGCTTCGGCGGAATCGAAACCAGGGATGGCCACCCTCGGCCTCTGCTACGCCCTCAAAAAGGGTGATAACCGCTTCACCATGCGGATATCACTCGAGCCGAAGGGCGAGCCTCCCTCGGGCAGTTTCGATTTTTCCAGGGTGAGGGATGACTACACGGCCTTTTCCACGATACGGATACGGAACGGGGGGAATGTCAGCCACCCCGACAGGGCTGTGCAGAACTGGATCTACGGACTCAAGGTGTCCATGCTGAACGTTTCCGCCGGGGGGTTCCGTGATGAGCGCGGGGGTTTTGATTCCAGGACCGCTTTTCACGCGATCTTCGGGTCGAACCGAATGGGCCTGTTCAGCGAGTCATCCGGGTTCGTCGATGATTTCATGAACCGGTGCTCCCCCCGGGATAAGCATTGCTCCTTTCAGGAGATCATCGACGTCTGCTACCTCATCGAGTCGGTCGCCGATTATTTTACCCATGTACGGGACGCCGAGTATCTCAGGGAACGGTTCGAGCGCATCAAGGCCCGGGCGCTTCTCCTCTACGCCCATTCGCGAAAAATCAGGCGCATGGGCCACGGCGGGGCGAATTCCCTTCCCCACTGTCCCATCGCCGAGGAGCATCCCTTCGATTATATCCTGATCGCCCACGCCCTGGCGCAGTACTCCTATCTCGCACGGTGCCTCGGCATCTTCGGTGACGAGATCAAGTTCAAGAAGGAATCGGAGCGTATCGCCGTCATGTTCGCCGCCGCGGCGGCGGGAGGGCGCATGGAGGATGACGGGTACGTGCATCACAGCCTTTACGCGGGTTATCCGTTCAGGACCGATGCCGTGGACGACGAAACGGTGCGCGGCCTTCTCGCCATGACGCTGCGGCGCTTCGGGGGATTGCCGCTCCTCGTCAAATCCCTCGGGTGGGACATGGTGTCGACCCTGGTCGCGGCCAACAACCTCATCCTTTTGAATGATCCGGAAGCCGGGGCGATCATCGAGACGATCATGAAAATGAGAAGCAGGACCTATACACTTCCCGATTTCGTACACCCCGGCACGGGAAGGGCCGCCTGGGGCGATGGATCGTCGATAGGGGCGTGCGCCATGATGTTCGCTGCGATCCGCAACCTTCTTTTCGTCGATCACCCTGAACGGCTCGAGCTATTCCCGGTTCCTTCACCCGAATGGTTCCTGCCAGGGAAAGAGATCATTGTGGAGGACATGCCGTCCCGGTTCGGATCTCTGTCCTACAGGATGGCTTCAACCGACAATGAGATCCAGATCCATTTTGAAAGGGCGCCGAAATTCATTCCACCCGATATTATGATCAATATGCCCGTGCGGACAAAAATAAAGCAGGAAGACGATTTCATTATCAAGCGCGAGGGCGATTCGTCCTTTGTCATAAACGGCTGGCCGTCAATCGTGAAATTTCTGCGCAAGTGACCTTCTTCCGGCGTGCCGGAGTGAAGCGCGGTCGCGGCCCGTCCCCAGGAGACCCTATGCTCGTTCCTTCTCTCATCACCCTGGTGGTCATGCTCTCCCTGGTGCTGCTCTACATCTATGTCGTCGCGCCCCGCCTCAACCCGATGAACCGGGCCGACGGCTTCCTCCGCCAGAACCTTGTGGACGAGGCGATTCTGGAATACAAGAAGATACTGGACAACAACCCGAACGATTTCGTCGTGCACTGGAAGCTCGCGAAGATACTTTTCGACCGGGGAGAAACTGACGCCGGGGTGCTTCACCTTGAGGAGGTCCTCCGGATCGGATCCTTTAACTACGAGGTGGAGAAGGTCAGGGTGGAGCGCGCCCTGGCCCAGGCCTACCTCGCCAGGGAGGACACCCTGAAGGCGTTCAGGAACTACTACGAATTGCTGAAATCCTTCCCCGGTGACCATGAAGCGCTCTATCACGTGTCCTTTATCCTCCTCGGGCAGGATTACTTCGAACAGGCCCTCCGCCTGCTTGATCGAATGGTGAAAGCCGGTGAAAGCGGTTTCGAGGTGCTCTTCGGCGCCGGGATCGCCGCCTACCAGACGCAGAAATACTCCGAGGCGGCGGAGTACTTCAGGCAGGCCCTCGCGGCCGATCCGGAATCCGACATCGCGAACCTCGCCATGGCCTTCACCCTTCAGCGGAAACGGGATTACAAGGCGGCCCTCACCCACGCCCGGAAGGTGATCGACGCCACGGCGGACGAGAGCGCCATGATGGTGGCGCGCCGGCTCTACGGCATCCTCTGCGTCCAGGCGAAGATGCCCGCCGAGGGAGTCAAGTCCCTGGAGATACTGCTCCAGTCCCTGCGGAAGGGGGGCATGGAGGAGGCGACGGCGGCGGTGCTCTATGACCTCGGCTTTGCCGCCCTCCACGCGGATTTAACGGATCTCGCCTACGATTACTGGAACCAGCTCTACCAGATCGACCGCGGCTTCCGCAACATACAGTTCCTGACGACGCAGCTGCGCAAGGAAATGGACACCTCGGCGCAGAAGCCCGTCGGCTCGGTGCTGGAGTACACGGAGGAGTGGGAGAACTCGGCGTTTCCGGAGGACTTCCTCTGGGGGATCTGCGGCCTCCGAAGCGAGAAACGCATCGATCTTCTCCCCATCCTTTCGGCTGCGGGACGGGCGGAACCGTCGCGCGACGAGGTGCCCGCACAGAAAGGCGAGGGCACCTCCGCCCTGGCGGCGGAAAAGTTAGACGATCTCTACCGCCTCGACATGGAGAATTTCAGGATCATCGCCAACAGGGCCGTGGGAAAGCTCGGGTTCCGGGTTGACGAGATACTTCCCACGTACCGGGAAAGCGACGGAGTGGATTTTCTCGCCACGAACCTTGCCACGAAAGAGAAGACCCTGGTCTGGGTGAGAAGGTGGAAGGACATCCACATAAGCGAGATACCCCTCAGGAATTTCGCGCAATCCGTGAATGATATGAAGGCCAAGCAGGGGCTTTTCGTCACCACCAGCCAGTTGACCGCCGCGGCCGAGGAAGCGGCGAAGCGTCTCTCGAAGGTGAAGGTCATCTTCCCCGAGGAGTTCGGCCGCCTCCTCGCGGAACTCATCTGACGCTGACCATTATCTGCCGACACGTTTGGTGAAAACGCGCCCGGCCCCATCACGGGCGGGGAGAAGGACGGGGGAGGTCCATGATCGAAGACAGGGGTTTCGTGGCGCTGAAGCGCGTCCCGATCGGGGATATCGACCGCGATGACGGGTACTTTAAAATCAGCAGGAACCGGATAGGGGACGACCTTCGCGCATCAATCCGTGAGTTCGGCGTCCTCGATGCGCCGGTGCTGCTCGATGAGGGAGGGCGCCTTCGCGCGGTCTTCGGGCTTAACCGGCTTGAAGTCCTGGCGGAAACGGGGGCGGGGAGCGTGGACGCCGGGGTTTTCAGCCGCCTCGAGATGGAGTGGTATATCGGGCGCCTCATGCTCAAGGCCCACCGGAACGAGATCGGCCCCATGGGCAGGATCCGCGCCCTGGCCATCCTGGAGGGGTATTTCGGGATGGACCCGGAAGGGCGGCAGAGGGTCGCCACCAGGGGCCTCGGTGTTCCCGGCGACTTCGCGTCGGATCCATCACTCATCCACTCGCTCCGGGGACTGCCCCTTCCCCTCGGCGAGTACATGGACTGCCGCGGAATACCCTTCCGGGTGATACGCGACCTCCTGGGACTTCCCCCGGGCGCCGTGGAGGCGCTTTCTTCCTGGGTCGCGGCGTTACCAGTGAAGGTGAACGTTTTCAGGTCCCTCGTCGACATGATCGCCGACCTCGTGGACCGATACGGGTGGCCGGGCCCCCTCGAGGCCCTGGGAAGCGTCGGGCCGGGGGAGGAGATTCGGCACGAGGATGACCTCCGCGCCGCCGTGCACCTGGCGCGCTATCCGGAATACGAGGCCCACAGGCTCCGGGCCGATGAAGCGGCGGAGTATTTCAGATCCCGGGGGATCCGCGTGGCCTTTCCTCCTTTTTTCGAGGGCGATGCCGTGGAACTGACGGTACGCCTTGGCCGGCAGGATGACCCGGGGAAGGCGGTGAAGGCGCTCGGGGCTCTCGACCCGGACCGACTCAGGGAGCTGAGGGACAGCATCTGAGGCCCGGACCCGGGGTTTCCCTTAATGCACGGGCGGGGTCCCCGCCGGATCATCCCCGGCATCGGGCCCCCTGTCGAGGGACGCGAGGCAGCTGACGATGCTGTTAAATATGAAACCGGTCACCATGAAGCGGGAAAACTCCTCCCGCTCCTTACCCATGTCGAAGAGCTGGTGGGTCACGTAGATGCAGTTGTCCATCAGTTCCTTGAGAAAGAGCTCGTTGCGGTCCGCTGTTTCCGGCCCTTCACCTGCCCTTTCCGCCGCACGCTTCGATTCCCGCACGATGGACTCGAGGAGGTCCTGGAAGAAAACGTCGAAATCCTTGTTGAAGGGAACGTCATGTCCGTTCTTGAGCTTGATCATCGCGCTGGGGCTGTACCGGGCAGGTGATCTCCGGTCAGGGGTGATGTCATTGATCCTCGATTTTCTTCTGGATGTCGTCAAAGTTTTTTTTCAGAAGGTTGCCCAGGGATGTGGATCGGGACGCCCCCTCTTTTTTAATGAAGGATTCGTAGACCTGCCGCTCTTCTATGCGGAGGGCCTCCCGTTCGCTCAGTATACATTTCCGGTTTTCCGGCTCCACCCTGAGCACCGCGGCACGCATGCGGTTCCCCGCGGTGTACAGCTTCATGATGTCCTGATCTCCCTTTGCCGTGAGTTCCCCGCGGGGCACGAATCCGCGCATGCCGTTTTCGAGCCGGACGCCGACCCCCGCCGGGACGACCTCCTCTATGGTAACCTCCTGGAGGGTCTTCGCCATGTCGCCTGTCCCGCCATCCCAGGGATTGTGTTCGTCCGGGATCAGCTCCAGTGATATTTTTCGCTCTCCGGCGTTGATGGATAGTATCCGCGCCGTTACCTCCGCGTCCCTCGAAACCGCCTCTTCCGGTGAATTGACTTTTCTCACATGGCTCATCCTTGACACGTGTATGAAGCCGTCGACGCCGGGCTCGATTTCAACGAAGGCGCCGCTCTTGATCATGTTCACCACCCTGCCGGTGATCGTCTGACCCTCTTCGTACCGGTCGACGCGGCTCCATGGGTCGGGGGCGAGGTCCTTTACGCTGAGGGATATCTTTTTGCTTTCCCAGTCCACGTTCTTGACCGCGGCCTTCACGCTGTCCCCGGGCCGCAGCGCGCCCGTATCGGCCCGGCGGCTCCAGGAGAGCTCCGATTTGGGTATCAGGGCCTCCATGCCGCCGATATCGACGAAGACACCGAAATCGCGCACCACGGACACGGTACCCGAGATAACATCCCCCGGTTTGAGGGTTTCCCTCAGGGTTTCCTCGGTTTCCTTTCTCTTTTCCTCGAGAAGCGCGGTCCGGGAAAGAATGATGTTCCGGCCACGTTCCCTGTGCTCGATGATCTTGAACTGGAACGACCTGTTTACCAGTGACGACGGATCGGAGGGCGCCCTGGTATCCACCTGGGAGAAGGGGCAGAAACACCTGGTCCCCCCCACGGAGACGGAGTAGCCTCCCTTCACGGTCCCCTGGATGGTTCCGAACACGGGAATCCCCTCGCGATAGGCGAGCTGGATCAGGGCCGGACCCGCATGGCTTTTGCCGATTCCGCTCGTGAGGCGGATCTCCCCCCGGGATGTTGAAACCACATAGGCCTCGATTGCATCGCCCACGCCGATCGAGAGGGTTCCGTCATCGCTCCTGAATTCCTCGGTTGGAATGACCGCCTCGCTTTTTCCCGATATGTCGACGAAGACCAGCTCCTCCGTGGAATGGACGACGCTGCCCCTGACCTTCGTGCCGACGTCGAAATCGTCCCTCCGGTTCATGGACTGTTCGAGCATTTCCTCGAAATTTTCCTCGAAGCGCTCTTCGTTCTGGTCGTGTTCGGTGTTCATTATTATCCTGCCATGGTAGTGGGGGTCGGCGGGGGTGCCGGGCGCCGTTACCCGCGCCGGGTGCCCGCGGGGCCCCGGCACGCGCACGATGCCAGCGTACAATCACCCCTCCCGGGCTGTAAAGAAAATATTGCGGGAATTCCCCCCATTTTTTCAACCGCGGTCCATCGGCCACGAAGCGAGAAAAGAATTGACATAATTGCTCGATAGGGGATAATGCAACACACGATTCAAACCACTGGAGTGTGCCATGAAACGGATAGTGTGTGTCGCCCTGATCATCGTTGCGGCGGGTGTCCTCGCGAACGCCCAGGAAGAAAAGGCGCAGAAAACCGCCCAGGAATACATAGCCGACCTCTCCTCGGGAGGCGATGAGAAGACCCTTGTCGAGGCCGCGCAGTGGCTGGCCAACAAGAAAGAGAAGGACGCGGTACCCGGCCTCATCAACCTCCTCAATGACGGCCGCGAGGCGGTACGGCTCGAGGCGGCCGTTTCCCTGGGGCTCATAGGCGAGGAAAGCGCCGTTGACGCCCTCAATAATTCCCTTCTCAACGACGACAGCGCCGAGGTCCGCTATGCGGCCCTTCTCTCGGCAATGAAGATCGGATCGGAGAAATCCATCGATTCCTTCCGGCTTTCCAAGGAGCGGGAGACGGATCCTTTCATTCAGGACCTTCTCACAAAACTTGACGAGAAGGCGAAGGGAAAGTAGGGACTCCGGGACGAGAGTTTCACAATGCCGCGATTCGCCCGTCGCGCAGACACGGCGGGCGAATCGGACAAGCTCCGAAGCGGCACTGCACCGGCCGAAAGCATGCGTGGCCCGCGGGAAGGGCGGCATGCTTTTTTTGTGTAATCCGGGGCGGCCCTGTCCGCCTCCCGCATCGAGGTGATCGTTGAAAGATGATTCAGTGAAGTTCCTTGTCTTTGACGTCGAATCGGTTCCCGACGAGGAGCTGATCAGGCGGGTGAAATACCCGGGAGAGAGCGCCGGGGACGGCGAGGCGGTGGAGCGCTTTCGCCGCGAAGTGATGGACGCCTCAAACGGGGCCTCCGATTTTATTCCCGTGACCTTCCAGTACCCGGTTTCCGTATGCGTGGCGAAGGTGCGCGGCGATTTTACGCTGATTGACATCGTGTGCCTGGACGACCCCGAGTTCCGGCCCGAGGAGATGACGCGCCTTTTCTGGCTCGGCGTCGAAGAGGTATACGACGGGGCGTCCATGGTGACCTTCAACGGCAGGGGGTTCGACATCCCCCTCATGGAACTCATGGCCTATCGCTACGGCTACACGGCGAAGCGGCATTTTCGCGACAAGTTCGCCGGCCGCTACCGTTTTGGCACCAAGCATATCGATCTCCAGGACTGGCTTTCGAACTACAACGCAATCAGGGTCCATGGAGGCCTTAACCTCCTGGCGAAGGTAATCGGGAAGCCTGGAAAGATGCAGACCAGGGGCGACGAGGTCTACTCGATGTTCAGGCGGGGGCTTGTACGCGAGATAAACGACTACTGCATCCACGACGTCCTGGACACTTACTTCGTGTTTCTCCGGACCAGGGTGCTCCTCGGGGAGATGACCATCTCGAGGGAGCAGGATGTCGTCGGCGGCGCAAAGGCTTTTCTCGAGGAGAACCGCGGACGCATACCCGCCCTGAAGGAATACATGGATAACTGGGGCGACTGGGACCCCTGGCCGTGAACGTTCGGCCGTTTACTCTTCCCCGCCGGGTATGATCCGCACGGCGCCGCGGTCCGCAGATGACACGTGGAGGGCATAGGCCCTCAGGGCGTCGGAGATCCTCCGCTCCCTGCCCGCGGGTGTGAAGGCCCGCGTTCCCTTCTTCTCTTCCTCCTTCCTTCTCCGCGCCAGGTCCTTTTCCGCCACCGTGACATTGATGGTTCTCGCGGGAATGTCGATAGCGACGATATCCCCGTCGCGGACCAGGGCGATGGCGCCGCCCCCCGCGGCCTCGGGTGACACGTGGCCGATGGAGAGGCCCGCCGTGCCGCCGGAGAACCTGCCGTCCGTGATCAGCGCGCAGGCCTTCCCCAGGCCCATCGACTTGAGATAGGAGGTGGGGTAGAGCATCTCCTGCATGCCGGGGCCTCCCCTCGGTCCCTCGTAGAGGATCACCACGACGTCGCCGGCCTTCACGTCGCCGCCCAGGATCCCCTGGGAGGCCGATTCCTGGGAGTGGTAGACCTTCGCGGGGCCGCTGAACACGTGGATCGACGGATCCACCCCCGCGGTCTTGACGATACAGCCGCCGGCGGCGATATTGCCGTAGAGCACGGCAAGGCCCCCGTCGCGGCTGTAGGCATGGGCGGCGTCGCGTATGCAGCCGTTCTCCCGGTCAAGGTCATGCGCGTCGTGCGAGCGGTCCTGGGAGCCGAGGACAAGGTTGCGTTCGCCCCCCCCGGGAGCGCTCAGGTAGAGGTTCTTCGCCTCCCCGGTGGCGGAGGGGAGCATGATATCGTATGCATCGATGATTTCCCCGAGGCTTTTCGCGTCGATTCGGTGCACCTCGCGGTCGATGAGCCCCGCCCGGTCCAGCTCGCCCATGATGCCGATGACGCCGCCGGCCCGATGCACGTCCTCCACGTGGTAATGGGAGCTCGGGGCTACCTTGCAGAGGTTGGGCACCCGGCGCGAAAGGGCGTCGATGTCCTTCATGGTGAAGTCGACGCCGCCGGACTCGGCCACGGCCAGGAGGTGGAGCACCGTGTTGGTCGACCCACCCATGGCGATGTCAAGGGCCATGGCGTTCATGAAGGCGCTGCGCGTGGCGATGGAGCGGGGAAGCACGGTCTCGTCGTCCCGGTTGTAGAAGGCTTCGCAGAGGTCGACGATGAGGGATGCGCCCCGGTCGAAGAGTGAGAGCCTCTTCGCGTGGGTCGCCACCAGGGTGCCGTTACCCGGCAGTCCGAGGCCCAGGGCCTCGGTAAGGCAGTTCATGGAGTTGGCGGTGAACATGCCCGAGCAGGAGCCGCAGGTGGGGCAGGCGATCTGTTCCACCATGGCGACCTCCTCGTCGCTCACGGCCGGGTCGGCGGCCATGACCATCGCGTCGATGAGATCGTACTTCCGTCCCTTCATGACGCCCGCCTCCATGGGTCCGCCGGACACGACGACCGTGGGGATGTTGAGGCGCATGGCCGCCATCAGCATGCCGGGAATGATCTTGTCGCAGTTGCAGATGCAGACCAGGGCGTCGGCGCAGTGGGCGTTGCACATGTACTCGACGCTGTCCGCGATGAGGTCCCGGGAGGGAAGGGAATAGAGCATGCCGGTGTGCCCCATGGCAATGCCGTCGTCGATGGCGATGGTGTTGAATTCCGCCGCGAAACAGCCGCGTTGCTCGATGAGCCCCTTCACGCGCTGCCCGACCTCGTGGAGATGGACATGGCCGGGGACGAACTGCGTGAAGGAGTTCGCGATGGCGATGACGGGCCTGCCGAAGTGCTCCTCCTTCATGCCGTTGGCGCGCCAGAGGCTCCGGGCCCCGGCCATTTTCCTCCCCTGGGTGCTCACTGAACTGCGCAGCGGTCTTGGCATGGCGGTTTCCTCCTTCTTCAATGAACGGCAGTTTCAGGATGATTTTCGATCATGTCAAGATGAAAAAACGCGCGCCACGGGGGCCGCGACCGCGATGCCCGTGGGGAGGGGCAGCATTTTTGTTGCGCTGTGCCTCGCGCTGTGCTACTATGCCCTCCATGAACGACAAGGGGAAATTGATCATCCTGGCCGTGGTGATGATGATGGCCATCCGCCCCGTGACCGGCCAATCCGGGAAGGAAACGAAAAAGGGCGAGCCGATGCTCGGGGACATCGTCGCGGAGATCGATGCGTACCGTTCCAGAACCGTAACCCTCACCCTGAAGCTGAAACGCGTGGACGACGTTTTTGAGAAGATCGTTTTTTACGACGCGAAGAACCATGATATCGAATTCGACATCTCCCCTAGGGAGACCAGGAAGAAAATTGCCAGGGACATGCGAAACCTCCATCCCGGCGCGGCGTACCGGGTCACCTTCATCGTCAGGGACAAAGGAAGCCTCGGTGAAGTGATCGGCGATATCGTCGGATTCAGGCCAGCCTTCCTGGATGCGCTTCCGGGGGCGAATAACTGAAGGGGGATAAAAGGGAGAAAGCAGAATAGCTGGGCGGCTATCCTGCTTTCTCGTTAAGCGCAGTGCCAAGTCTTCAATATGGCTGAATCGGGAGGGAATCACCATATTTCAACTTGTATGGTACCTATCGGCAGATGTACCGGAATTCTTTAGCGTTTTTTCCCGAAAAAATAAATTTTCACGGGGAAAGGCCGCCCGGAAGATCATCAAAAGGGCCGGCGCGGCGGAGCGGGGGTAGAGCGTGAGGGGAACCGTGGTAAAGGTTTTCGGAAAATTCTATATCGTCGAATCGGAGGGCCGGACGGTAACGAGCACCCTTCGCGGGCGCCTGCGCCAGGATCCGCGCCTGGAGAAATATTCCGATCCCGTTGTCGTGGGGGATCACGTCGATTTCGACCCTGACCCCGACGGGGAGGGTTCCATCCGCGAGGTCCTCCCCAGGAAGAACGTCTTCACCCGGAAATACAAGAACAGCCGTCGGAACGACCTGATTGCCGCGAATATCGACCGCATCGTCGTGATCCAGTGCTTCGGCACGCCGAGGCTCAACCCCCGCTTCGTCGACCGGCTCCTTGTGCGGGGCATAAAGGAGGGCATCCCCCTTCTCCTCTGCGTCAACAAGCTCGACCTGGCGGAGAAGGGGGAGACCAGGGCCCTGTCGTCGTATTACCGGGGGTACGATCTCTCGCTTCGCACGACGAGCGCCGTGACCGGCGAGGGCGTCAGGGCACTGAAAAAGGAACTGGCGGGAAGGCTTTCCATACTGATCGGGAACTCCGGGGTCGGCAAGACCAGCCTGCTCAATGCCATGTATCCCGATCTCGATCTTCGCACGCGGGAGGTCTCCGAAAGCACCGGGAAGGGGCGTCACGCCACCACCAACGTCGAGATGTTCCGCCTCGATGACGATACCCGGATCATCGACACGCCCGGGCTCAGGGAGTTCGGCCTCGTCGATATCGAGCCCCGGGAGCTCGGCGTGTATTTCATGGAGTTCGGCCGGTACGCGGACCGGTGCAATTTCAGCCCCTGCACCCACGACCATGAACCGGGGTGCGAGGTGAAGCGGCTCGTGGAGGAGGGGATCATAAGCGAGGAGCGGTACGTGTCGTACCTGAATATCCTCACCTCCCTCAGGGAATACCAGGAAAACAGGTATCGGTGACATGATCGAGGCAAGGGGGCTCCGCATCGCGTTCAATTCCACGACGGTGATCGACGGGATCGATTTTTCCGTTCCCGAGGGGGCGACCCTCGCCCTGATGGGCAAGAACGGCTCGGGGAAATCCGTCATCCTGAAGGCCCTGGCGGGACTGATCGATTACGAGGGGGAGATACGCATCAACGGCGTTGACGCACGGGACCTCTACCGCGACAGGGGAAGCGGCGACGATGACATCAACCGCTTCAGGGTCGCCTACGTGTTCCAGAAGGGGGGCCTCTTCGACTCGATGAACGTCTTCGACAACGTCGCCTTCGGCCTCAGGCGCATGCGCATGGACGAAAAGTCGATCGGACAAATGGTCGTGGCCGCCCTTGCCCGGGTGGGACTCAGGGGCAACGAGGGGAAGCTTATCTCCGAGCTCTCCGGAGGCATGCAGAAGAGGGTGGGCCTTGCGCGCGCCGTATGCCTGAACCCGAACATCATATTTTTCGACGACCCCACGGCGGGACTGGACCCGATCCTTTCCGACACGATCGCCGACATGATGGTGGAGATACGCGAGTCCCTGAACACCACCTCCATCGTGGTGACCCATGACAACGCCGTGGCGAAGAAGGTCGCCGATTCCGTCGCCCTGCTCTACCGGGGTAAGATCGTGAGTGAAGGGGAAACCGGGAGCTTTTTTTCGGCGCGGGACCCCTACGCCCGCCAGTTCCTCGATGGGGAGACCGAGGGGCCCATAGATATTTTTTAACCTTTCGGTTTCCCGCGCTTCGGGGTTAAAATCAATCATTTATCGCGCGGCCTTGCCCGGCCGCCTTCCCGGTCATTTTTTATCTTGACAGAGGCCCCGACTGTCCTAGGGTCGCATAAAACCCGTTATCCCGGGGGTCGCGTTGAACATTCTGGTCACCGGCACGGCCGGATTTATCGGCTTCCACCTCGCCGAAGCCCTCTCCTCCGCGGGACACGCCGTCACGGGCATTGACAATGTCTGCGATTACTACGATGTCGGCCTGAAATTCGACAGGCTGGCCGAGTCAGGTTTCGACCGGGACGACGCGTCGCGGAGAGGCTTCGTTCAGAGCGCGAAACACCCCGGGTACCGCTTCATGAAGCTCGACCTCCTCGACCGGGAGGGTATCGCGGCGCTCTTCCGGGGGGAACGCTTCGACGCGGTCTGCCACCTGGCCGCCCAGGCGGGGGTCCGCTATTCCCTGGTCAACCCCGCCGCGTATATCGACTCGAATATTGCCGGGTTCCTGAACGTCCTGGAGGCGTGCCGTCACAACGGAACCGGCCACCTGGTCTTCGCCAGCAGTTCCTCGGTGTACGGCCTGAATGAGCGCATGCCCTTCCGCACCTCGGACAATGTTGATCACCCCGTGAGCCTCTACGGCGCCACGAAAAAATCGAACGAATTGATGGCGCACACCTACAGCCACCTTTTCGGGATTCCCGTCACGGGCCTTCGTTTTTTCACGGTCTACGGACCCTGGGGTCGTCCCGACATGGCGCCCTTCCTCTTCACCAGGGCCATCATTGAGGGGAAACCGATCGATGTGTTCAACAACGGCGACATGGCGCGCGATTTCACCTACGTGGACGATATCGTCGACGGCATCACGCGCGTCATCGGACGCCCCCCCGGGGGCGACCCGGGATGGAACGGTGAAGCGCCTGACCCCGCGCGTTCACGAGCGCCCTACCGGATATACAACATCGGCAACAGCAGGCCCGTCCGGCTTCTCGATTTCATCGGCACCCTGGAAAAGGCCCTGGGGATGGAGGCGGTGAAGAATTTCCTCCCCATGCAGCCGGGGGACGTTCCTTCGACATGGGCGGACGTGGGCGACCTGGCCCGTGACACGGGGTACGCCCCCGCCACGTCAATCGAGGAAGGCGTCGCGCGGTTCGTGGACTGGTACCGCCGTTACCATTCCCTCTGAACGCCCGGCGGGCTCCCGGGTAACGATTTTTACAGGAGTAACCGCGCCCCGGTGCCGATAGTGTAGTATGCAGGTCCCTTTTCACAGACCCTCCATAAGCGCCGACGAGATTCGCGCCGTGACCGACGTCCTCGCCGCCGGATGGCTCACGGCGGGGAGGAAAACCGCCGAGTTCGAAACGGCCTTCGCGGACTTCGTCGGCGCACCCCACGCCGTAGCGGTGAATTCAGCGACGTCGGCCCTTCATCTTGCCCTCGTCGCGGCGGGGGTGGGCAGGGACGACGAGGTACTGGTGCCCGCCATGACCTTTGCCTCCACCGCGGGGGTGGTGCGCTACCTGGGCGCGCGGCCCGTTCTCGTTGATATCGAACGCGATACCCATCTCATGGACGCCGGGAAGCTTGAGGAAAAGATCACGGATCGGACCAGGGCGATCATTCCCGTGCATTACGGGGGCCAGCCCTGCGACATGGACGCGATCTGCGGCATCGCCCGGTCACGGGGCCTCCATGTCGTCGAAGACGCCGCGCACTCCCTTCCGGCGCGCTACCGGGGGCGCCCCATCGGTTCCGTGGGCGACTTCACCTGCTTCAGCTTCTACGCCACCAAGACCATCACCACGGGTGAGGGCGGGATGGTCTGCACGGCTGACGGGGAGGGGGCCGCGAGGATAAGAAGGCTCCGCACCCACGGAATCGACCGTGACGCCTGGTCACGTCTCGAATCTTCCCGCTTCTGGCAGTATGACGTGACGGAACTCGGGTACAAGTACAATACCACGGATATCGCCGCCGCCATGGGAATCGAACAGCTGAAGCGCGCGGAATCCATGAGGGAGGCGAGACAGAGGATCGCCGAGCGGTACGATGCAGCGTTCCGGGGCGTTCAGGGCCTCGACCTGTATGTCGTGAGGCCCGGCAGGGAGTCGGCGTGGCACCTCTATCCCCTGCGGATCGACCCGGAAGGCCTGTCCATCGGCCGTGACCGCTTCATTGAGGAGCTCGAGGGCCGGGGCATAGGTGTCTCCGTTCATTTTATTCCCCTCTACGAATTCACCTATTATAGGGGGCTCGGGTATGACGGGGCCGGGTGCGATGGCTGCCGGTGGGTCTTCGAGCGGACCCTCTCCCTGCCGATCTGGCCGGACATGGGTGACGGGGAAATCGATCATGTCGCGGGAAGCGTCCTCGATATCGTGAAGCGATACAGGAAATGACGGGGGAGGGGCCGTAGCATCGAAATGGTTTTCTTCTATGCCATCCGGGGGAGGAGAATTGGATATATCGTCGCGGACGCGCTGATCGTTGCGGCGTCGTACGCGCTGTCGTTCCTCGTTGTTCTCCACCCCGATACGGGCCGCGCCGCGGAGCTCATGGGGCCGCGCCACCTGGTTGCCCTTGTCCTGATAAACTTCACGGTCTACTATCTTTTCCAGATCTACCGGGTCATGTGGGCCTATTCGAACATATCCGACATGTACCGGCTCATCCTGGCGAGCGTGTCGGGATTCGCGCTTTTTTTCGCCTGCATCCTCGGCGCGGGGCTCCCCTATTCCCGGGGCATGGTTGCCCTGGCGTTTCTCCTCTCCGCGGTCTGTTCGGGTTTCTATCGCATACTTCTCAGGGACTACCATCTCCGTGTCCGCGCCGGCGATGAGGGAGGCGCCCGTTCCCCCGTGCCTGGATCCGCGGCGAAGAGAATCCTGGTGGTCGGGGCCGGCGAGGCGGGGAGGATCATCCTGGGGGAGTACATCAAGAAGGGCCTGGGGAGGCTCATCGACGGGTTTGTCGACGACGACCCCGCCAAGGCGGGAAAGATACTCAACGGGAAGATGGTGTACGGCGGTACCGGCGGGATCAACGGGACCATACGGGAGCGGCGCATCACCGATATCATCATCGCCATGCCCTCCGTGGGGTCGGAAAAGGTGAACCGCATCGCGTCGGAGATACGGCGGGAGCACCGCGCCGTGCCGATCAGGGTGCTCCCCCACGTCCTCGAACTCGACGAGCGGAAGCCCCTCTCCGTTTCACTCCGCGACATCGGCATCGCGGACCTGATCGGACGCGAGGAGGTGACCGTGGACTGCGGGGCCATCGAGAGCGCCTTCAGGGGGAAAACGGTCCTGGTCACCGGCGCCGGGGGAAGCATCGGTTCCGAGATATGCCGGCAGCTCCTGAACTTCGGCACGAAGAAGATCGTCGCCGTGGGACGGGGCGAGTTCTCGATGTACGGCCTCATCCGGAACCTCGGCGCCGACGCGGAATTTCTCGATGACGGCCCCGTGATCGAGTACCGCATCGCCGACATCAAGGATTACCGCCTCATGGACGGGATATTCCGCCTCCATCGTCCCGATATCGTGTTCCACGCAGCGGCCCACAAGCACGTGCCCCTCATGGAATTCAACGAGGCCGAGGCGATGCAGAACAACGTCACGGGTACGAAACACCTCCTCGACCTGGCGCGGGACCACGGCGTCGCGGAGTTCGTCTTCATATCGACGGACAAGGCGGTGAACCCCTCGAGCGTCATGGGCGCGACCAAGCGCATCGCCGAAATGATCACGCGCTACTACCACGCGAGGTGGGGCCTCGGGACGTCCATCGTGCGGTTCGGGAACGTGATCGGCAGCAGGGGCTCCGTGATCCCCCTTTTCATGGAACAGATCGAGCGGGGAGGTCCCGTTACGGTGACCCATCCCGATGTCACGCGCTATTTCATGAGCATTCCCGAGGCGTCCCTCCTGGTCATCAACGCCGCCGCGTATTCCAGGGGGGGCGAGGTCTTCGTCCTGGACATGGGCAGGCAGTACCGGGTCGCCGATATCGCCCGGCGTCTCATCGAGTTCTACGGACACCGGGCGGACCAGGCCATCGAGATCGAGTACACGGGCCTTCGTCCCGGGGAGAAGCTCCACGAGGACCTCTTTTACAGCGGCTCCCGCCTTGAGAAGATGGAGAACGACAAGCTGTTCATCCTGGCCGACGCCGCGCCCCCGGACATGGAGGCCATCGAATCCTTCATGAGGGACGACCTGCCGGATATCGCGGCCCGGCCCGCCGGGGAGATCCGGGCGATCATCAAGAAAATGGTCCCGGAGTTCGAGGGCGATTCGCCCCCCGGCGGACCGTCGCCGAACAGAAAGCTCGTCAGCTGAAACACGCGCCCCGGAAAGGGGGCAACCCGGCGGGAGGCAAGGCATGGGAGGTCTCATGGAGCGGGCCGGAACAAAGGCCCACGAGAGGAGGATCACCGTTTCCACCTTCGAGGCGGGAGGGGATTTCGTGATCGTCGAGGGAAGGCTCGTCGACGACCGCCTCAATGAATACCACTTGGTCACGGGCGAGAAACGACCGCCGGGGGAAATACACCACATGGTGGCTTGTCTTTTGATCGATACAAACACTTTCACGATCGAGGATGTCGAGGTTGAACTGGTGCGGACGCCCCGTGACGAGTGCCGCGAGCTAAGGGACAGCCTTGAGGTGATACGGGGCGAGCGGATCGCCAGGGGCTTTTCGCGAAGGATGCGTGAACTTCTCGGCGGGACCAGGGGCTGCACGCATCTCCTCGCCCTGCT
The DNA here is from genome assembly GCA_040768125.1 of Spirochaetota bacterium. Classification (GTDB taxonomy): domain Bacteria; phylum Spirochaetota; class UBA4802; order UBA4802; family UBA5550; genus RBG-16-49-21. The sequence goes on from JAXGNG010000003.1 coordinate 315,715, forward strand.
CCTGGACATGGGGCCCGCGGCGCTTCAGGGAATCTTCTCCAGCAGGGCCAGGAGCCCGATTGACGCCGCGTCCATGCTCGGCGACCCGGCCCGCACGGAGTTTTTTCTCGCCACCCTTCTTGATACCTGCCGCGTCTGGAGAAAGGACGGCCCCGCCATGAAGAGGCTGCAGCGCCTCATCGACGCGGCCCGCGAAGGGAAGTGATGCCGGATGCGCCGCCTATTTTTTCTTGATCACCATGATCGTCAGGTCGTCATGGATGTCCCGGTTAGAGAGGAAGGCGTAGAAATCGGTCACCAGGTGATTGAGTATTGTCTGGGCCGATGCCTCGGGTGCCCCGTTCAGTGACGCGATGACCCTTGACTCCTGGTATGCCTCCCCGCGGGGATCGGTCGACTCCAAGAGCGAGTCAGTGAAAAGGACGATGCAATCGTGCGGCGCGATCCTGAAGGTGATCGACTGGTAGCAGGCTTCATTCGCGGAGACCCCGTGGTCGATGCCGAGGAAAGGCCCACCGACCCTCTGGCCCGTCGTGCTGAGTATCTTCCCGGTTTTTCCGATGTCGAATTTCTTGCAGAGCATGTCGGGATGCGCGCAGTTGACGTAATCGATCCTGTCCTCCTCGAACCTGAGGATGATGCCGGTGAGATAGTTGTCCACTCCGTGGATCTGCTCGACAAGGCGGTCATTGATGACCCGCATCACGTCGCCCAGGGGCCGGTTTTTCATCTCGAGGAATACCGCCGCGATGGTTGATTTCGCCATCAGTGTCAGCAGGCCCGAGGCGACGCCGTGGCCCGAAACGTCGAATATGCCCGCCCCGAGGAGAATGCCCCCCTCGAAGTAGAAATCGTAAAAGTCCCCCGAGACGCCCGACTTCGGGAGGAAGGCCAGGGCGATATCGTATAGCTCGGACTCCGGGGGCCGCTTCGGGAGGAGCGACGACTGGAGATAGGCTGCCATGTTCATGTCCCTCTGGAGCTCCTGCTGGACGTCCTCCAGGTCCCGGTTGGTTTGCGTCAGGCGCTCGTTGATCGCTTCCATCTCCTCCATTGCCGCCTCGATCTCCCTGTTCGCGTCGGAGAGCTCCCTGGTGCGCTCCTTCACCTTCTCCTCCAGGTTGAGATTGATCTCCTCGAGGTTCTTCTGGAGGGAGTTGACCCTGTCCGCAAGACCGAGGGAGAAGAGGGCGATTGATATCACGGTCCCGATCTGGAAGCCCCAGAGAGTAAGGAAATTGTTCGGGAGCACGCCGAAGCGGTTCATGACGGTCACGACGACCCCCGCCAGGAGCATGGAAAAGGCCACGAGGTAAAAAACCGCCTCGCGCTTCCGCTTGCGGATGAGGTCGATGCTTCCGAGGGTGATGAGGGCGATGCCGGGGATATAGGCGCCCGCCCCCGCCATGATGGAGATGTGGTAGGGAAGGAAGAGCGAGAGAAGTCCCAGCACGATCACGGCGACGATGTAGGCCTGGATGGCGCGAAGGAAGAGAATGTGAAGGTTCCTGTAGTTGATGTAGAGCAGGGTGAACACGGCCATGGTGAACTGCGTGAAAAACAGGGTGAAGGGGATCATGCCGTTCAGGATGGGAAGGTTCGGCCAGAGATACTGGAAACCGAACCCGTTCAACTCCAGGGACACCATGGTGAGCGACGAGATGAAGATGGCGTACCAGAGGTAGGTGTAGTCCCTCATGTAGATCGCCAGGAGAAGATTGTACACCAGGATTATGAGAAGGGCGCCGTAGAAAATACCGAAAATCGTCTTCAGGGTGTCGATCTCCGAGATAACGTTTGTGATAGAGCGCACCTTCATCGGGATGTTCATCGCGCTGTCGGATTTGAACCTGATGTAGTAGGAATAGGTCCCCGGCTTGTTCGCGAGTCGAACCAGGAAATTATGGTGGAAGATGTCCCGCTCCGAAAAGGGAAGGTTGTTCCCGTAGCGTTTCATCGAGTAATTTCCCTCGTCGTCGGGGGTATAGAACTCTATTTCGTTCAGGAGGGGGTAGCCGATCTCAAGGTACCATTCCGTGGCGTTCCAGGGAGGCACCGAGAGGGTGAACCGCGCCCATACCGCGTCGGTGATGAACCCGAGGGCGTTCGCGTCGGTCTTTATGAACGACCGGGACTCCCTGGCGTCGGCGAAGGTGAGAGCGCCCCCGGGGTCCTTTAAGATTTCGACGGGTACGGGATAGGAATCCCCGGTGCCGAGGACGAGCGTTCCGCCCAGGAGCGGAACGGCGAGGAGCAGGATCAGGAGCGGGACGAGATATCGACGTGCCTTCATGGCAGCGGCCGCCCCGGGTCGCGGGGCGGCCCCCTCCTTACTCGCCCTTGAACTGCGGCTCGCGCTTCTGCGCGAAGGCCGTCATGCCTTCCATCATGTCCTTGGTGGTGAAGAGCTTCGCCAGCTCCTCGCGCTCCATCTTCAGGTGCGTGTCCGGTGAGATGCCGGGACTCAGGGTCACGACCTTCAGGATCGACCTGATCGAAAGCGGCGGGCGCTTGGCAAGCTCCGCGCCGAAGGCGACGGCGTCGTCGAGGGTTTTCCCCTCCTCGCAGAGACGGTCGACAAGGCCGATGCGAAGCGCCTCCTCGGCATCCACCTGGGTCCCCAGGAACATCATCTCCAGGGCCTTCGACCTGCCCACGACCCTGGGTAGCCTGAGGGACCCCCCGTAGCCGGGCATGATGCCCAGGTTCGTTTCCGTGAGGCCGATGCGCGCGCCCTTTTTCATGAAGCGGAAATGGCACGCCAGGGCGAGCTCGCATCCGCCTCCCAGGGCGTGCCCGTTCAGGGCCGCGATGACCGGCTTCGGGAAGTTCTCCACCTTGTTCCATACATCCTGGCCGCGCTTGAGAAAATCCACGGCGTTGAAATCGCCGAATCCGCTCGAGAGATCGGCGCCGGCGCTGAATATGCGGTCCCCCGAACCGGTGATGACGACGGCCAGGCAGTTCCTGTCCATCTCGATCGCGTCGAGGTTCTTTCGTATCGTCTCGAAGACCTCGTGGCTCAGCTGGTTCGCCTTCGGCTTGTTGATCGTCAGCACGGTCACGCGGTCCTTCTGTTCCATCACTACTGCGTCAGACATGGCATTTCCTCCGTTTATGGTTGCCTTCACCCTCCGCGGGGGGTGTACGGTTTATCGGCCGATGGTTTTAAAAGAGCCATCGACGATCTCTGGTTCCGGCTTCAGGAAATCAAGGCCGAAACGCTCCTGGAGCATGGTGAGCGCCCCGGTGATCTGATCGGGTTGCATCCCCGCCGCGAGGGTAAAGGGACCGGCGAAGGCGTTCATGCCGTACTTGACCGCGTCGTCGATGTCCTGGACGTTTTTGGCCAGCCCCTCCTTGAGCACCTTCACCGCCTCGTTGATCTGGACCGAAAGGAGGTGAAGGGGCGTGATGTCCTGGCTCTCCTTCGAGGTGTCGATCACCGCCTTGCCGTTCTTCCATTCGTAGATCCCCTTGCCGCTCTTCATGCCCAGCTCCTTCTTGGCGATCTTGTCCTTCAGGTAACTGCCTGGCTTGTATTGCGGCGAGAGGGTCTCCGCGTAGTAGTCCAGGGTGTGGCAGAACACGTCGAGTCCCACGAAATCCGCGGTCTCGAAGGGGGCCATCTTGGCGCCCATCTTTTTCATGATCGCGTCGAGTTCCCCGGGAGGTATTTTCCCCTCGTCCAGTATCGCGGAGAGGAGCGCCTGGTTCGGTGCGTTGATCCTGTTGACGATGAACCCCGGGCGGTCTTTAAGGACCTTGACGGGGATCTTGCCGATTTTAGTGCCCACCTCGCACATCAGGTCCGCCGTGGCGTCGGAGGTCTTGTCGCCGTAGATGACCTCGACGAGCTTCATCCGGTTGACCGGATTGAAGAAGTGGAGTCCCACGAAACGCTCAGGGTTTTTCACAACGGTGCCGATTTCCGAAATGCTCATGGTGGAGGTGTTCGTCGCGAGTATGGCGTCCGCCGCCGCCATGTCCGAGACTTCCTTGAAAACGGATTTCTTCAGGTCCATGATCTCGGGGACCGCCTCGATGACGATCTGGGCCCCCGACACGGCTTCCTTCATGTCAAGGGTGGTCGACAGCAGGGAGAGGGCCTTCGCGCCTTCCTCCGCCGGGAGCTTTCCCTTCGAAACGAGAAAATCGAGGCTTTCCTTCACCTTGGCCACGCCCCCGTCAAGAAACTCCTGCTTGATGTCGCGCATCATGACGGCGTATCCCGCCTGGACGCACACCTGGGCGATTCCGTGCCCCATTGCGCCGGAGCCAAGGACCGCGATCTTCTTTACGTTGTTGATATTCATTGCAGCACTCCTTTACGTGGATTGTATGGTTCTGGAGGGGCCGGCGAGGCGACCCGCCGGCCCCTCCCTCAGGCGCTATTTCAGCTGTTTGCTCGAGTACTCCAGTACGTTCCGGGCGACAATGAGGTGCTGGATCTGTCCCGTCCCCTCGAAGATGTCCATGATCTTGCTGTCCCGCATCCATTTCTCGGCGAGGTGTTCCCGCGAGAAACCAAGGGGCCCCAGGAGCTCGCAGCACTTCTGGGTTATGAGCGTTCCGTACCGCCCGGCTTTCGCCTTCGACATGGATGCCTCCAGGTTGTTGAACTCCCCGTTGTCGGCCATCCAGGCTGCGCGCCAGGTAAGGAGACGCATCGCCTCCAGGTTCGCCTCCATGAGGTAGAACTCCTTCTCCAGTGCGCTTATATTGTTCGGATTGCGGTGGTAGTCAAGGGTTATCCCGCTCTCCTCCATTTTTTCCCGCGTGAAATCGATGGCCGCCCGGGCGATGCCAAGGGACATCGAGGCCACGAGGGGCCGGGTGTTGTCGAAGGTCTTCATGACGCCCTTGAAGCCCTCGGTCCCCTTCTTCACCTCGGCGCTGCCCAGCAGGTTGTCCTTCGGTATGCGGCACTCGTCGAGCACGAAGGTCCCCGTGTCCGAGGCCCGTATGCCCAGCTTGTGCTCGAGCTTTTCTAGCTTGAAGCCGGGCCGGTCCTTCTCCACGACGAAGGACTTTATTCCCGCCTTCCCCGCGCTCCGGTCGACCGTGGCCCACACGACCACGACATCGCACCGATCGGCGCAGGTAACGAAGATCTTTTCGCCGTTCAGTACCCACTCGTCGCCGTCGAGCTTCGCCGTCGCCGTGATCGACCCGGAATCGGAGCCCGAGGCCGGTTCCGTGATCGCCATGGCTGCCCACTTGTCGCCGAACCGCTCCATCTGCTCATCCGTGGCGACGGCGGCGATGGCCGCGTTGCCCAGCCCCGCGTTGGGCAGCGAGAGGAGGAGCCCGGCGTCGCCCCAGCACATCTCTTCGATGCTGATGACCGTCGCCAGGTTGGTCCCGAGCCGCTTTGGCGCGGGCTTGTCCGTCCCGGTCTCTTCACCTTCCTTCTTTTTCTTCTTCCCGCCCCCCATTATCTTGATGGAGCGGAACATTTCAAGCTCTTTTGGGAATTCGTGCTCGTTCTCGTCGTATTTCCGCGCGATCGGGCGGAGCACCCCTTTGGCCAGGTTGTTGATGTTGTTCTTCACCTGGAGCATTTTATCGTTCATTTCAAGATGTATCATGGTCCTTCTCCCTGGTATCCTGTGTTTACACCGTGGCGATTCCCTCGAGAATGGCGATGCCCCTGCCGTTCCGATAGAAACGCTCCACGGGATGGTCGCGCACGTATCCATGGCCGCCGAGGACCTGGACTCCGTAATCGGTGATCTTCATGGCCATATCGCCGGCGTAGACCTTCGCCAGGTAGGATTCGCGGCGCGCGTCGCGACCCGCCTCGAGGGCGGAAGCGGCCTTCCAGGCCATGAGGCGGATCGAGTCCACCTCGTACGCCATCTCGGCGATCATGAAGGCAACGGCCTGACGGCTGGCGATCGGCTCGCCGAACTGCACCCTCTCCTTCGCGTAGTCCCGGGCGTACTCGAAGGATGCCCGGGAGACGCCGGCGCCCATGGCGGCAATGGCGGCGCGGCTTTTCTGCAGGGAACGGTCATAGCCGCCCCCGGCGCCCTCGCCGAGAAGGTCCGATGAGGGGACCTCGCAGTTCTCCAGGGTCACCGTATAGGTGGGAAGCGCGTAGAGGCCAAGGTTTTTCTCGCGCTCGCCGATTTTCAGCCCCGGGTTGTCCGTCGCCACGATGAAGAGCTCGGTTCCGCCCCCGGATTGGGCGCTCACCAGCATGTGGCCCGATTCGGCTGCCATGGGAACAAAACACTTGGTGCCGTTCAGCACGAAGGCGGCGCCCTTTTTCTCGGCCGTCGTCGCGGGGGTCACGGGATCGAATGTGAAATGGGGTTCGTTGATCGCCGCCGTGCAGGCCCGGTACGCGGCGTCGCAGTAGGGCGGGATGTACTTTTTCTTCTGCGCCTCGGATCCGTTTTCCAGAAGGGGGTAGAGGAAAAGGGAGGGAAGCGTCGCCGCCACGGCCAGGGCCATGTCGCCGAAGGCGAGCTCCTCGAGGATAATGGCGTTCATGACCGGGGAGTACTCCATGCCGTATCCCCCGAATTCTTCGGGGATGACCGAGATGACGGCGCCGAGCTCCCAGACCTTCTGGATCATTTCGGCGGGGACCGCGCCCGCCTCGTCCATTTCGTGGGCGCTGTCCGCCACGGCGGATTTAACCAGGCGCGCCACGGTTTCCTTCATGGTGCGCTGTTCTTCGGACATTCCGAAGCTGAATTCCTTCTCTTCCATCGGTTACCTCTCGCGGGATGATATTAGACTGACATGTCAGTTTTCAACTGACCCGTCGGCCGTTCCCGCGTCAATTACTTTTTGATAAAAATTGCCGGTGAGAAAAAGTCGATGATCTCCCGGGACATCGCTTCGATCTCCCGGGGGCTCTTTTTGCCCTTCCTGCTGGCGAAATAGTAGTGCGCCGTCTTGAGGAGGGACCCCGTGATGAGGTTCGAGGCCATCTCGATGTTGAGCTTGCCGTTGACGTGGCCGTTCCTGATCCCGAGATCCAGGTCGTTCATGATCAGGTTGTGGATTTTTTTTTCGAATCGGCGTATGCTCGTTTCGAGTTCCCCGCTCAGGCCTATGCCCATCCTCAGAACGATATTGCAGAGGTCCGGGTCGTTGGCCAGGAACGCCAGGGTGTTGTGGACCCTGAAGTAAAAGTACTCGACGGGGGATATCGCCGCGAGGTCAATGCTGTGCATTTCGAGTGAAATGGTGCGCTCCCAGTCGTTGTAGAAGTTGCGTATCAGGGTGATGAAGATATCATCCTTGTTCTTGAAATACTGGTACACCGTCCCCCGGGCGATTTTCGCCTCGTCGACGATGTCGGATATCTGGGTGTCGTAATAGCCCTTTCGAGAAAACAGCCGCTTGGCGTATTCCAGTATCATGTTTTTTCTCACATCGGCTTTCATGGATCATGCACCATCCGTAGGGTATCAGCTGCGCCGCCGCGCGAGAACCGCCATATTTTTTTCTGCGTCATAAAATGCTGTTGACACGCGGCCGACGTCAAATAAAACTGACATGTCAGTCTTAAATATCTTCGGGGGCGGTTTTTGTCAATGGAAATTTTTCATTTTTTCCGGGCCCGCCGCGGGGGAGGCGAAAAAAATCATTGACGCATTCCCGGGGAAATAGAAAACTGACATGTCAGTTTAAATTTGACCATCACACACCACAAGGAGGATGCCACTATGGCTTCAATACCCGAGATACCCACCGACACCAGCGTTGACAAGCTGCTGTCAGAAGTGATGCCCTCGGTGGCGAAGGAGCAGCTCGCGAGCTCCAACGCTGCCACGGAGCTCGCCGGCACGGAAATTACAATGGTGGTTGACGTTTCCGGCGAGACCTACAGCTACACCCTCAAGAACGGGGCGGACGTCGAGTTCAAGAAAGAGGACATTTCCAACCCGAAGCTGCGTCTCAAGGTCACCAGGGAAGAGATGGAGAACATGATCAAGTCAGGAAACCTTGACATGATCCTGGGGATCCAGAACGACCTGAACAAGGCGAAATACAACGCCCTGAACTCGCTCAAGGGGAGCTTCGTCGCCGAGATCACCAACGATGACGGAAGCGTGGTCAAGCTCCAGGCGATTCTGAACGGCGCTAACGAGCCGAGTTCCGTGTTCAAGATGAGCGCAAAGGACACCTCCGCTCTCATGAGGAAGGAGACCAACCCGGTAAATCTTTTCATGTCCGGCGCCATGAAGATCGAAGGGGACATGGCCTTCGCCATGGCGACCCAGCCCCTTTTTACCTGATACCGCCGCAGCGTTAACGGCACCCGGTCCGGCATATTCCCGCGGGGGTGCGCGGGATCGGGTGCCCCGACACGCGCGGTAAGGCCGATACGCGCTTCACCAGGGGGAGGAACCGATAATGAACGGGAATACGCTGCCGTGGACGAAGGAATACAGGATCACGGGGGTTCCTGAAACCCTGCGGCCCTATCCCGAGAGGCCGGTGCACGACATCCTCTACGAAGCGGCGAAAAAATTCAGAAAAAACGGACTCATCCAGTTTGATAAGATGATGACCTATCCCGAGGTCAGGGAAAAGGTCGATCGTTTCGCAACGGCCCTGGTCCGGCTCGGCCTGAAAAAGGGCGACCGCGTGGCCACGATTCTCCCCACGTCGGTACAGTTTGTCCTGGCCGATTACGCCATCTCGCGGGCGGGTCTCGTCCATATCCCCAGCAGTTCCCTCGAGCCCCTGACGACCCTGGAGTACAAGTTCAGGGAGGGCGCGCCGGGGGCCCTCGTCACCCTTGACTGGCACGCCGATATCGCCGAAAGGGTGGCGAGGAAATGCAAAATCAGCCACCTGATCCTCTGCAGGCTTGACGATTATTCCGGTGAGATCGCCACGGGCGTGATGGGAAAGCTTCCCGCCGGTGCGGTCTGGATGAAGGACATGATCGAATCGACGCCGCCGTCGCCGCCGGATATTGACTATGACGTGGAGAACGATGTTGAGACGCTCATTTTCACCGGGGGCACCACGGGCCTCGCCAAGGGATGCATGCTGACCCACCGGAACATTTACGCCAACGCGCTGCAGAACGTGCACTCCCTGGGGAAGGCGGGGGCGCTCCTGCGCGGCGCGGCGACGGACCTTCTGGGCCTGCCCTTTTTCCACTCCTACGGGCACGTGATCATGCATACCATCACCCTCTTCGGCCACAACCAGATCCTCATACCGGACCCGCGGGATACCCGGGGAATGATCCGGACAATCAAGAAGCACTATCCCGTCATCAAGATCGGGGTGCCCACGCAGTTCATGCAGATATCGGAGGAGCTGACGGGATACGGCATGCTCGGCGTGTCCGGCTCCGCCCCCCTTCCCGCGAGCACCCAGGAGCGCTACGAAAAGAAAGCCGGGGGTGGGATCATGGAGGGCTACGGCCTTTCAGAGATGTCTCCCTGCACCCACCTTAACACGACCTTCCTGGTCAGGGTTTTCGGCGGACGCGCCGTCACCAGGCTGAACACCATGTTCCTGAACCTCCCCGGGGTTCTCCCGCTCCTCAACGGCGCGCTCAGGCTTCTGCCGCGCCGGGTACTGGGCATGATCCTGAGCCGCCTGTTCTACATCCTGGGGCGGTTGACCGGGTCGAAACAGCCGGCGAAGGGCGAGGCCGACAGCGGCGCCGCTGAAAAGCGGGGCACTATCGGTATACCGTTCCCCGACACCGAGGTGAAATTCCTCTCCGTGGAGACGGGAGAGGAGATCGGGATCGACGAGATGGCGCGGGGCGCCCGGGGCGAAATGCTCCTCCGGGGCCCCCAGAGGATGAAGGGCTACTGGCCCCAGGCGGGGAGCGGCGTTGACGACGAGGGCTTTATCCACACCAGCGACGTCGTCAGGATCGACGAACGGGGGTTCTTCTATATCGTGGACAGGACCAAGGACATGATCATCGTGTCGGGCTACAAGGTCTACTCGCGCGAGGTGGACGACATCCTCTACCGCCATCCCAAGGTCCAGATGGCGGCCACCATCGGCGTTCCCGACCCTGAACGGGAGGGAAGCGAGCGGATCGTGGTCTACGTGCAGCCGAAGGAACGCCACCGGAGGGACGTTTCCGAAAAGGAAATTATCGATTTTTTAAAGAAGCAGGTCGCAAAGTACGCGGTCCCGAAAAAGGTCGTGCTGATCGACGCGATGCCCCTCACGGAGGTGCAGAAGGTGGACAAGAAGGCCCTGCGTGAGATGGAGGCGGGAGGCGCGGCGCGCGGGACCGCGGCGCCGAAGGCGAAAAAGAAGCAGAAAGCAAAGGCGAAAGGAAAAGCCGGAAAAAAATAAGCAACAGGAGTCGAGAGTATGGAAGAAGCGGTATTTATCGACGGCGTGCGCACGCCGAACGGAAGGGCCCACAGGGAGAAGGGATGGTTCAGAAAGCAGAGGCCGGACGAGCTCCTCACCTTCGTGTACGAGGGGCTTTTTGAAAGGAACAAGAAGGTAAAGCCGGAGGACGTCGACGCGGTCTTCATCGGGTCCGCGAATCCCTCGGGAATGCAGAACGACGTCGGCAGGCTCGGGTGGCTCGCCTCGGGCCTTCCCGACAGCGTGCCTACGAACACCCTGACAAACCAGTGCCCCTCGGGGATGTCGGCGACCATGCACGCGGCGCGGGCCATTATGACGGGCGAGGCGGATATCATGATCTCCGGCGGCGTCGAGGACATGGAGAAGGTGCCCATGGGTGCCAACATCGATTTCCCACCCAGGCTGCTCAAGTTCTACAACGGCGCCGATCTCCTCATGGGCGCCACGGCGGAAAAGGTGGCGGAGCAGTGGAAGATCTCCCGCGAAGACATGGACAACATGGCGGTCTGGTCGAATAAAAAGGCCGCCGAGGCCCGCAGCGCGGGAAAATTCAAGAACGAGATAATTCCCGTTCCCGGCCTCGACGATGATGGAAACGAGATCCTCGTCGAGCATGACCAGTGGATACGGGACAAGGTCGACCCGGAGAAGATGAAGACCATGACCTCCTCCTTCAAGCCGGGAGGGGTCGTCACCGCGGCAACGGCGTCGCCCCTCACCCAGGGCGCCTGCGCGCTTCTCCTGATGAGCCGAAAAAAGGCGGACGAGCTGGGTCTGGAGTACCGTTACAAGTTCAGCTACGGCGTCCTGGCCGGGTGCGATCCCACGATCATGGGCATCGGTCCCATCCCGGCGGTCACCAAGCTCTTCAAGAGGACCGGGCTCGGCCCCGGGGACATCGGTCCCATCGAGCTGAACGAGGCCTTCGCGAGCCAGTCCCTCGCCTGCATCAGGGACCTCAAGCTCGACAACGAGAACGCACCCTTCAAGCGGGTCAACGTCTGGGGCGGCGCCATCGCCCTGGGGCATCCCCTGGGACAGTCGGGGGCCAGGATTCTCATTACCCTTCTGAACATCATGAAGACGGAATTTCCCGATGAGAAGTACGGCATGGCGTCCCTCTGCGGCGCCTTCGGCAACGCCGGGGCGTGCCTCATCGAAAAAGTGCAGTAGGCGGAAGAATCGAGAATCGAATCATGAAACGCCGGGCGCGGGATTGTCCCCGCCCGGCGTTTGCTTCGTACATCCGGAATACCCCGGGGGTGTTCCCCGAAAAACTGTTGACGGGGCCCCGCTGGGAGGCTACCCTGAGGGAGAATGGAAGTCAGTTCAACAGGGGAAGGATATGACGCCATCGGGTCCCGGCCGAGTGCCGGATGAGAACATGAAGCAGACGATACGCGAGCTCGAGGCAAAGACCTCGGAGTACGAGACCGTGGTCGAAGGCGCCGGCGATCGCGTGGAAGCGTCGAGCCCGCCCAGGGTTCTATTACGCGAACTGCGCAGCCTCCTCACCCGGGATTCCCTGCGCGACATGACAAAATGACCGGGGGTATGCAATGCGGTATTCATTCCTTTTCGGGGCGATGCTTGCAGTCTGCGCGGGCTGTTCATCGGCGCCGTACACCGTCGAGAGCGTGAAAGAGGAGCTGCGACGGGAAAAAATCGGAGATTCCCATTTCGTCACCGTGGGCCCCCATACCATCCACTACCTTGAGGCGGGGACGGGAGAGCCGATGATCATGATTCACGGCTGGCTCTGCTGGGGCGCCTACTGGAAGAAGGTCATGCCCGCCGTGGCGGACCGCTACCGGGTCATCGCCCCGGACCTCCTGGGCCACGGCATTTCGGACAAGCCCCTTGACCCGTCGGTGAGCTACGGCACGGACGCCCAGGCCGAGCGTGTCATCGCCTTCATGGACGCCCTGGGAATTGAACGGGCCTATGTCGTGGGGCACAGCATGGGGGGGGAGATCGCGGCGAAGGTAGCCATCGCCGCGCCGGCCCGCGTCAGGGGACTGGTCCTCATATGCGCCGCCGGCATGGAGGAAACGCCGAAGCTTCTCCCCGGCTACATTCGCGCGGCGCGGGCCCTGAGGATGGAGGGCATCCTGGCGGACCTCCTGACCGAGGGGATGGTGCGGCGCCACATCAAGGGCCTCATGTTCTACAGGGAAAACGAGGTGCCCGAGGAGTTCATCCGGGACGTGGCCATGAGCAACCTGAAGGACAAAGAGGACCGGAAGGCGATGGCCCGCGTGACGAGGGAGGGCCTGTTCCGGAATTTCCTGGACACGCGGTGCGGCGGCATCAGCGCCCCCACGCTGGTCATCTCGGCGAAATACGACAGGGTGGTGCCGCCGGCCATGGGAGAGCGGTACCATTCACTTCTCCCCGATTCCCGCCTGGTCGTTATCGACCGGGCCGCGCACATGGTGCCCTGGGAGCAGTCCGACCAGGTCGCCGCCTCGATCATGGAGTATTTCGCCGCGCGGTGAGGCGCGATTCCTTTGCGAGCATCGTTAGCGGCGGAAATTCCTCCCCCTTGATGGGGGAGGTCAGGAGGGGGTGAAAAGTGGAGATAGACTGATGGCGTCTTTTTTCACCCTCCCCCCGCCCCTCCCATCAAGGGAGGGGCGCTAGATCATACGGTCCGATCTTTCCTGCAGATATCAATCCACCGATTGATCAGTCGGCGCCCCCCTCCGGGTACATTGCCTCGATGTACGATCCGTATTTTTCCTCGATGACGCGTCGTTTCACCTTGAGTGACGGGGTGATCTCACCGGTGTCCTGGGTCCACTCCGCGTCGAGCATCGTGAATTTGCGAATCTGCTCGACCCGGGCGTAGTTCTTCATTATCCGGTCGATCTCGACCCGCATCATCTCGTTCACGTCGGCGTTGGCAACGAGGTCGCTGTTGCCGCTGAAGGCGATCCCCCTGGATTTCGCCCATTTCTCGAGGTTTTCGAAGGAGGGGATGACCAGGGCTGCAAGATATTTGCGCCTGTCCCCGATGACCGCCACCTGCTCGATGTACTTCGACGACTTCAGGTCGTTTTCAATATTCTGCGGGGAGATATTCTTGCCGCCGGCGGTGACGATGATGTCCTTGATGCGGCCCGTGATGGCCACGTAGCCGTCCTCGTCGATCCTGGCCAGGTCGCCGGTCCTGAACCAGCCGTCCCTCGTGAAGACCTCGTCCGTCGCTTTCTTGTTCTTGTAGTAGCCCTTCATCACCTGGGGGCCCTTGATGAGAAGCTCACCCTCGTCGGAGATTCTCACCTTGGTCTCGGAGAGGGGAGGGCCCACGGTGCCCGGCTTCAGCTTCCACGGAGTGTTGACGTTCGTGACCGGCGTGGTCTCCGTGAGGCCGAAGCCCTCGAGTATCTTGATGCCCATGCCGATGAAGAATTCGGCGTCTGACACGGAGAGGGGAGCGCCGCCCGACACCGCGAACTGCATACGGTCCATGCCGAGGCCCTCGCGGAACTTCGAAAAGATGAGTTTGTCGAAGAATTTTACCCGGAGGCCCAGGAGGCCGGGCGCGGGCATGTCTTGGCACACGTAGGGAAGGTTCTTCTTGGCCGTCGCCATGGCGGCGCTGAAGAGGGCCCTCTTGATCGCCGAGGCGTCGGGGAGCCGCGAGAGGATCACGGAGTGGATCTTCTCGTAGAGCCTCGGGACGCTGATGATGAAGGTGGGCCGGACCTCCTTCATGTTGTCAACCACCTTGGAGAAATCCTCGGCGAAGGCGACGGTGCAGCCCGCGAAGAGGGGGAAGTAGTAGCCCGCCGTGCGCTCCAGTGAGTGGGAAAGGGGAAGGAACGAGAGGAGCACGTGGGTGTCGTCTATGTAGTCGCTGAAGTCGTTGCTGATCTGCCTGGCGTCAGAGATGAAGTTGTCATGGGTCAGCATGACGCCCTTCGGGTCTCCCGTGGTTCCCGAGGTGTAGATGATGGTGGCGAGGTCCTGGGGCCTGACGGCCTTGATCCGCTTGTCGAAATCCGCCTCTTTTTTGTATGCCCCTCCCTTCCGGTAGGCGTCGGCCAGGGTGGTGACCGATTTGGCGGAGGATTTCACGTCATCGATCACGATGATGCTTTTCAGGCCCGGGAGTTTCTTCTTCGCCGCCAGTATCCTGTCGAGATGGTCAGCGGTCCCGGCGATGCAGACCCTTGTCCCGGAGTTGTGAAGTATGTAGCGCGACTCCTCGGCGGAGTTCGTGGCGTAGATCGGGACGTTCACCGCGCCGATGGAAAGAATCGCGAGATCGGCGATCCACCACTCGGGCCTGTTGGGTGAGAAGAGCCCCACGCGATCGCCCTTTTTCACGCCCAGGGAAAGGAGGTAGCATCCGAGGTGTCGGACCCTTCTCTCCATTTCCTTCCAGGAGATGGGGATATATGATCCCGTGGCGGGGTCCTTGTAAGTGACGCAGGCGCGCTCTCCGTATGTCCTGACCTGGGCCTGGAATACCGCGGGTATCGACGTGTTCTTTAACGTGATCATGGGACCTCCTTCTGTGTATCGCTAGTGGTTTGAAAAAAGTACATATCCGCTCCGGGCGGGTGAAGAGGGCATCGCGGACCTTCCCGGGTGCCGGGATGCCAAGTTGGTACTATGAAAAAGAACGGTCCCCTGGAAATCAAGAAAAAAACTGACATGCCAGTTTATTTCTTGATTTTCCCCTTTCCATTTTCCAGGTGGCGGAGCGCCGTTTCAATAAAACCGTATCCCATTTCTCCGATGGCCACCTCGTTGACCTCGAGGATAACAAAATCCCGAGAGAGTACCTCACCGCGCCAGTCAACGCGCTCCCGGTCGATGGGGCGCCTCGCTTTTTCCGGGTAGGAATAGGCGGTGTTGAAATAATAGTAGAAATCCAGGGGCCTGAACACCCCGTGGGCGCCCAGGTAGTGGAGGATGTTCCAGCAGAAGCTCGAGCCGATCATCAGCACGTCGGGCCGCCAGGCCCCCTCGGGCGCGTCGGTCCGGGTGACGGGATAGAGGTACTCGGTGAAGAGGGCCCGGGTGAAGAGCACGTTGGCGAGGCGCGCGACGTCCTTGTCAAGGTCTATCGGGTCTTTTCGCGTTATCGTGCCACGGGAAGCGATGCGCGCCATGCGCCTGCCCGACAAGCGCTCCATCTCGGCGATCATCTGCTCGGTAAACAGGTATCCCCCGTAGAGGCTCCAGTGGGATCCGCTTGAAGGAAAGAGCCGGGGAGTCCCGCGACGCTTCATCTCGAGAAAGAGCTTTCTTCCGTCGATATAATTGATACGGTGACGCTCGAGAAGGGGGAGCAGGACCTGGTAGCTGTCCCTTTGGTCAAGGCGCTCCTTCATCACCATCCTCCCGGGTATGTATTCGGGATAGATGGTGGTTTTGCTCGGGGTGACGATGAGCAGGAGGGTGACGTTTCTCCTTCCCAGCGACTCTTGAAGAAGCCTGAGAGAGGTCACTCTTTTTTCCAGTTCGGCATTGTCCGCCACGCCAATCCTGTTGTAGAGATCGACGTAGGGTTCTTCGAAGAGCTGGAGGTTCTTTCCCAGTAGTATCCGCCGCGGGTGGTTGCGGGAGAATTCCCTGAATATCGAGTAGTTGATCTGGTTGTCGAGCTTGACGAAGAACCCGCGGAACCCCATCATTTTTTTGATATACTCTTCCGCCGAGTCCTGAAAAGAGCGGGAGATAAAACCGCGCGCCGTGAGGCGCTCCATGGGACGCCGTTTCTCGGCGCCGCTCAGGACCATGTCCGGGAAGGGGCGGAGGTATGTCTGGACCAGGACGAGGGCCGCGAAGAGGAAGAGAATGAAGGTGAAGATTTTTTTTCCCGCCATGGTCAGAACCTGAAGTAGATGAATGGGTTGAAGCTGTTGTTGAGCAGGGAAATGACCGACAGCAGCAGGAGGATGAACGCCGTGACGGCCTTAAGGGCCGCGAGGTGCCCTTCCTTCACGCGGATGCGCGCGGCGTTCCGCAGCGCCCGCCACCAGGGGTCGGGGAAAAAGCTCACCGCGGCGGCGAAGACCAGCATGAAGGCCTCCCTGTTACCCACGAGCTGCGCCGGCAGCACCGTTGTCCCGATTGCGTGGATGTTCCAGAATTCGAACATCCTGCCCAGGTACGCAAAGGCCCCGCCGATCGTATCGGACCTGAAAAAGACCCACCCTACCACCAGGAGGAGGAAGGTGATCGAAACATTGAGGGCCGCGGGGAATTTTTTTGACTTTTCAATCCAGAAAACACGGTCAAGGAAGATGAAGAAGCCATGGAAAAGCCCCCAGACGATGAAGGTCCAGTTCGCGCCGTGCCAGAGGCCTGAAACGAAAAAGACGATCCAGAGGTTCAGGTAGGTCCTGGCGACGCCGGCCCGGTTCCCCCCCAGGGGGATGTACAGGTATTCCCGGAACCAGGCGCCGAGGGTGATGTGCCATCGGCGCCAGAATTCGGTGAAATTCCTGGATATGTAGGGGCGGTTAAAATTTTCCGTGATGGAGAAGCCCAGGATCCGCCCGATGCCGATGGCCATGTCCGTGTAGCCGGTGAAGTCGAAATAGATCTGGAAAGCGTAAAAAACCGCGCCGATCCAGGCGTATCCGACGGTCAGCGAAGGGGATTCGAGAAGAAAGACCCGGTCAACCACGGGGCCCAGGGCGTCGGCGATCAGCACTTTTTTTCCGAGGCCAACGCAGAAGCGCACGGCGCCCTCGAATGCGTTTTCCAGGCCGCTTTCAGGCTTCGCGATCTCCCGCGCCAGGGGCCCGTAGCGCATGATGGGTCCCTGGAGGAGCTTCGGGAACAGGGCCAGGTAGAGGGCATAGTCGATCAGGCGCCGCGCCGGGGGAGCGGTGCCGTTATAAATGTCCGCCAGGTAGCTGATTTTGTGGAAGGTTATGAAGGATATGCCGAGGGGAAACAGGACGGCGGTCCAGGGAATCGCCGTAATATTAAAACGGGCCAGGGCGTGGTTGATCTCCCCCACGAAAAAGTTCGAATATTTATAATAGAAGAGAATGAGGACGTTTATCGTGACCGCCGAGGCAAGTACGAGCCTCCTCTTTGTTCCCGGGTGGACCGAGAGCATGGCGCGGGCAAGGATGAAATCAAGGATCGTTGAAACAATGAGAATCGCCGCCCCCGTGGGGGAGCCCCAGAGGTAAAACCCGTAACTGGCGGCAAGGAGGAGTATTCTCCTGGAACCTCTCGGCACGACGAAGTATGCAATGAGCGTCGCGGGGAAAAAATAAAAAAGGAATGTTACCGAGGAGAAGCCCATGCACGTGCCGGTTCGAGACAGGTGATCCCGTCAGGCCCTGCGTTTTTTGCCATCAATGCGGCCTCGAATGTGGCCGATCAACAGGTCCATTCCCTCGCCTGTCCTCGAGCTCACCTGGAATACCTCGATCTTCGGGTTCACGGAGCGGAGGTTCTTCATCAGCTCCTCCATGTCATAATCGAGGTGGGGGAGAAGGTCGATCTTGCTCAGCACCATGGTGTCCGAGGTGTTGAACATGAGGGGGTACTTCGCGGGCTTGTCCTCGCCCTCGGTGACGCTCAGGATGACCATGCGCTCGTCGTCGCCGAGCTGGAATTCCGCGGGACAGACCAGGTTGCCGACGTTTTCCACGATGACCATGTCGAGACTGTCAAGGTCGAACTGCTCCAGGCATCGCTTCACCCAGGAACTCTCGAGATGGCAGTCCCCGCCGAAACGATCGGTTTCGATCTGGTAGATGGGGATCCCGTGCCGCGCCAGGCGGTCCGCGTCCTTCGTGGTCTTGATGTCGCCCTCGATGACGGCGATGCGGTAGTCCTTTTTCAGCGCCTCGATGAGCGCGTCGATCAGCGTGGTCTTGCCCGAACCGGGGGAGCTCATCATGTCGATCATGTAGATCCCCTTTTCACCGAGGAGGGCCTTCACCTCGTCGGCGACGTTTTTGTTCGACTCAAGGATGTCCTGCAATATCTTCACTTCCATCTGCGTGTCCTCGCGGTGTGGTATTGATGACTGCACCTTTTTTCATTGATGGCGATGAAACTGTCCACCTTTTTTTCAGGGGAAGAAGGGTATGGATCTTCCGGCGAGCGTGAAAACCCTTCCCGTTGCCGGCGGAAAAAATCGATTGACGGGTCCCGCCGCGCATTGATAGGTTTCAGGCTGGTTACGGCTCCACGGTGTGTCCCGAATGAAAAAACGAGTCTTCATGGCTGTCATCCTTGCTGCCGCGCTCTTCCTCGCCGCGGGGGCCCCCCTTCCCGGGAAAACCCCGTCTTCCCCGGCGAAGGCCTCCGATCCCTCCGATGGCGCCGGGGAGGAATATGACTCGGGGATTCTGAACAGGATACGCGACGACCGGGACGGCGAGGGGCCTCGCGTGGGGCCGAAGAACCGGGAAGCCGAAAATTCCGGTGAGCCCTCCCCGGAGGAGCGGGAACGGGCCAGGAGCAGGAGAAAGACCTTTTCCTTCAAGATGGGATTCAGCCTCGGCGCCGTGGGCACCGGCGTACTCGGTCCCCGGCCCGCCTTCACGCCCCTGTACCGCTACCGGTTCGTGGAGGGGTCCTTCGAGGCGGGTTTTCGCGGAGGGATGGAAGCCTTCCTGGTGATCCGGAGGCTCCACTACCTGTCACTGGGGGCCTTCTTTGAACAGCGAAAAATCCAGGTCAGGATCGCCGAGGTCGGTTTCATGAGGGTGCTGCTCTACAGCCTCCCCGCGGAGCTGGTCTACAGCCTGCCCCTGGCGCGGTATGTGTTCACCTCGAAGGTCGATACGAACTACATCTCCCTCCCCGTGGCCTACCGCTTTTTCTTTTACCAGGATTTCTACCTCGGCCTCGGGCTTGATATCGCCGTTCTCTTCCAGGCCAAGGCGAACTACGGCGTGGTTTTCTACAGTTCGAGCGTGAACATGCGCCCCGAGCTGTCCCCCGTGGATTTCGGGGGAAGGCTCATCTTCGGCGTGGTCATGAACAGGGTCCTCGTCGAGATCGGGCTGGGCACCGGGTTCCTTGATTACGACCGGATGGGGGGGGAGCGCCACTCCATCTATCTCATGGGCATGATCGGGTACCTGATCTGAGGGTCCCGCGCCCTTTCCCCCGTGGGGGAGGGCATACCGTGCCGGAGGATAATGAAAGCCGTCACTGTCAGGATCAGGGGTATCGTCCAGGGCGTGGGGTTCCGCCCCTTCGTCAGCCGCCTGGCCGCGCGGCGGGGTGTCAGGGGCGGGACGTATAACGATACCGAGGGGGTGGTCGTCCATGCCGAGGGGGATGACGAAGCCGTCGACGGCTTCGTGCGTGAGCTCTCCGATTCCGCGCCGCCCCTGGCGGTGATCCTTTCCATTGATGTTCGTGACGCGCGCCCCGCCGGCGCTGCCGGTTTCACCATAGAGACGAGCCGCCCCGCCGCCGAGCGCCTGGCCTTTTATTCCCCCGACGTGGCGATGTGCGACCGGTGCCGCGACGAGTTTTTCGACCCCGGGAACCGGCGGCACCTCTATCCCTTCATCACCTGCATCGACTGCGGTCCCCGCTTCAGCATCGTTCGCGATATCCCCTACGACCGGGAGAATACCTCCATGGCCCCCTTTGTCCAGTGCGAACAATGCCTGGCGGAGTACCGGGACAGCGGGGACCGCCGCTTCCATTCCCAGCCGAACGCCTGCCCGGTCTGCGGTCCCCGCATGACGCTCAGGGGCCGGAATGGAGACCCGCTGACCTCCGATCCCCCGGAGGTGGCGCGCCGCACCCTTGAAATTATCAGGGACGGGGGAATCGTGGCGATCAAGGGGATGGGGGGGTACCACCTTGCCGCCGACGCGACAAAGGACGGGGCGGTGAGGGAGCTCCGGAAGCGGAAGCGCCGTCCCTTCAAGCCCTTCGCCGTCATGGCGGGCTCCCTTGACACGGCCCGGGAATTCGCCGGGATATCCCCCCTGGAGGCGGAGCTTCTTCTCTCGAAGGAGCGCCCCATCGTCCTCGTCAGGGAGCGCCGCGCCGTCCTGAGCCGTCTCGTGGCGCCGGGGCTCTCCTACACGGGACTCATGCTTCCCTGCACGCCCTTCCAGCACCATCTCTTTCGCCTGGATCCCGGCGCGGTGCTCGTGATGACCAGCGGCAATGTTTCGGAGGAGCCGATCGAGTACCGCGACGAGACGATCACGGGACGCCTGGGAGGGATCGCTGATTATTTCGTCACCTATGACCGGGACATCATCGGCCAGGGGGACGACAGCGTCATGTTCGTTTCCGGGGGGCGTCCCTTCTTCATCCGGCGCTCCCGGGGCTTCATCCCGGTCCCCTTCCTTTCGGCGGATTCCCCCGAATGCGTTTTCGCCGCCGGCGGGGATATGAAGAACAGCTTCGCCATCGCCCGGAAGCATTTCATCATCATGAGCCAGTACCTGGGTGACATGGAGGACCCCCTCACCTGGGAGGCCTACCGCGCCACGGCGGAGCACTTCATCCGCGTCTTTGACGCGGCGCCGCGCGTCGTGGCCGCGGACATGCATCCCGGGTATCACACGCGGCGCTACGCCGGGGAGCTGGCGTCGGAAGGCGGGAGATTGATCGAGGTGCAGCACCATCACGCCCATATCGCCTCGGTCATGGAGGAGCACGGCCTGGAGGGCCCGGTCATCGGCATCGCCTTCGACGGCACGGGTTACGGCACCGACGGCACGCTCTGGGGAAGCGAGTTCCTCGTGGCCCGGCGCGACGGTTTCGAGCGCGCGGCGCACTATTCATATTTTCCCCTCCCCGGGGGCGAACGCGCCATCCACGATGTATGGAAGACAGGCCTGTCGCTCCTTCACGGGCGGTACGGACGTTCCTGCCCGGTGATGCCCCGGGACGGGGAAAGCGACGCGGTGATCGAGATCATTGAGAAGAAGATAAACTCGCCCCTCACCTGCAGCATCGGGAGGCTTTTCGACGGCGTCGCCGCCATCCTGGGCATCCGCCGGAGCGTCACTGCCGAGGCGGAGGCGGCCCAGCTCCTGGAGGAGGCGGCATCGCGGGGGAGGGCCCCCGGGCGGCCCCATGTCCCTGGTTTCGAAGCCGGGGAGGGACTTGTCATCAGCACCGGGGACCTTGTCGGCTACCTGGTTTCCCTCATGGAAAAGGGTACCGGCACCGAGGATGTCGCCGCGGCCTTTCACGCTTCCATCATCCATACCGCGACGGCCGTGGCCCTTCGCATCAGGGAGGAAACGGGCATCGCATCCGTGGCCCTGTCAGGCGGGGTGTTCCACAACAGGGTCCTCCTCGAGGGACTCGCGCGGCTCCTCCCGGAGAAGGGCTTCCGGGTCTTTCTCCCAAGGGACCTTCCCTGCAACGACGGCTGCATCGCCCACGGCCAGCTCGTCGTGGCGAAGGAACTGCTGGGTCAGGGCGGGGAAGGGTGAGCCGTTACGGCGGGGTTCCCGGAATTGAGTTGACAGGAACCGCCCCGGGGCCATCATGCACGGCATGGAACGCACGGGGAGGGCAATGAGGGTCCTTGTCGTCGGAGGAGCGCTGCTTCTCCTGTGGGGCAGCCCCGCGTTCCACGCCCCCGCCGATCCCGGGAAGCCCGCGGCGTACGAGAACGCGGCGACCACGGAAGCGGTCGTGGTCCGGGTCACGGGACCACACGCGTCATTCAGGCCCGGTGCCGCGCAGCCCCTTTTCAACACGACGATCCGGTCCATCATCCTTCTGCCGCGCCTCAGGGAATCCCTGGCGTACCCGGTTTTTCATGAAATCATCAACCCCCACTATGACAAGTACCTCCCCTGGAGTTCATCCTCCTTCACCTGACCTTCATCGAGGCGATGATCGTATCGGCGCTCCACTGGCGCCGCATCACTCGTTTCGGGAGGAAATTCATGGGCGCATTAAGCATTGTATCCTTCACGCTCGCCTTCATGGCCAGCGGGATTCTTGTCGGCGGTCTCTACGGGAAGCTTTCCCTTTCAAGGGAAGCCTGGATCGTGGTGTCGATACTTACCTATACGCTCCTCGCGTTGAGCCTGGTGGTTGAAAGGGTAAGGAAAAAAAAGGAGAATTAAAGCGCGAGAACCGTGAAAAGGCCTGGAGAAATCCAGGCCTCGTTTTTTTGTGCGTGCCGCCGCTCGTTCGGGTCCCGTTTGTTGAAAGGTTCTCGACTTTATAGTCCAATCCTGTACCATGGCAGAACCGGCCGGCGCGTCATGACGTTTCGGCCCCATGACCCGCGGATAGTGAGGGAATTCATCAATGCTGGAACTCGTCCTTGTCATCACGGGACTCATCGCCGTGTCGTTTCTCTGCTCGCTTCTCGAGTCGGTGATCCTCTCGCTGAGCAGGCCCTACATCCAGGTTCTCGTGGACCGGAAGAGGCGTTCGGGAACACTGCTGAAAAAAATGAAGGAGCGGATCGATTCTCCCATCGCGGCCATACTCACTCTCAATACTATCTCCCACACCGTGGGGGCCGCCATATCCGGGGCCATCGCCGTGGAGCTCTTCGGTGTCCGGTGGATGGGCGTGTTCTCCGCGGTGCTCACCTTTCTTATACTGATACTCTCGGAGATAATACCCAAGACCATCGGGGCGCGGTTCTGGAAGGAGCTGAGCCCCGCGAGCGCCTACATCCTCAGGTTCATGATTCTCGTCCTGACGCCGCTCATCATACCCATCAATGCCATTTCACGCCTGCTCACCAAGGGGAGCATCGGCGACCACGTGAGCAAGGCCGAGATCTATAATTTCGTCAGAATAGGATACCACCAGGGAGTCCTCGACCAGACGGAGCTCGGCCTGGTGGAGAACCTCTTCAGCCTCAGGGATGTGCGGGTGAAGGAGATCATGACGCCCCGTCCCGTCGTGACCTGGCTTTCCGGGGAGCAGACCGTCGGGGAGCTCAGGGGGAAAGCGGCGTCCCTGAGGTTTTCCCGCATACCCCTCTATGACGGCGCGGAAAACCGCGTAACCGGGGTGGTGCTCCGGCGGGACATCATGAACCGCCTCGCCGGGAAGAAGCATGAGACGACCCTGGCGAGCCTGGGATCAAAGCCGGAGTTCATTCCGGAAACCATGACCGTCCTGAAGCTCCTCACCTGGATGGTGAACGGGCGGATCCATTTCGCCGTGGTGCTCAACGAGTTCGGCGATTTCGTGGGCATCGTGACCCTTGAGGACGCCGTAGAGACCCTCCTGGGGATGGAGATCGTCGATGAATCCGACGCGGTGGTCGACATGCGCGCCCTGGCGCGGGAACTGCAGAGGCCGAAGGCGCGGGATCGAGCGAAAAAGAAAAAGCGATGAGGGAGACCGGCACCGGGACCCGGGTCATCAAAAAATAATCATTCCGCGAAAAAGTACTTTTCATAATTCGAGGCGGGGGTGCTCATTAGCCCAGGTGCCCGTGGGCGGGTTCGGTATCATCCCGGGCGGCGCCGCAATCCAGCCGAAAAAAGGAGCGTAGCGATGGCCGACATGAAAAAGATCCTCGTGATCGACGACGATCCCGATATTACCGATTCGATCGTGGCGATACTCACCGCCGCCGGCTTCGAGGCCCACTCGGCGAGCGACGGGAACGAGGGCATCGATGCCGTGGAAAGGCTGAAGCCTGACCTGGTGCTCTGCGACATGATGATGGAGCAGATCGACGCGGGCACGAAGGTGGCGGGTAAGATACGGGAAAAGGACACGGAACTCCCCGTGTACCTCCTGAGCAGCATCGGGGCGGCCACGGCGGGGAACATCGAGCTTGACAGGCTGGGATTCAACGGCGTGTTCCAGAAGCCGGTATCGCCGGACCACCTGGTCGCCACCATCAGGAAGGCCCTGAACGTTGAATAGCGGCTGAGGGCCTCCATGAGCGTTTTCGAGATCATCATGCTCGTCTGTTTCGGGTCGGCCTGGCCGTTCTCCATTTACCGGTCATGGCGCTCGAAGTCCGTGGCGGGGAAGAGCCTCCTCTTCCTCCTGGTGGTATTGACCGGATACCTGGCGGGCATTCTCCACAAGGTCTTCTTTCATCTCGACAGGGTGATCATTCTCTACATCGTGAATTTCACGCTGGTCTTCACGGACATCATGCTCTACCTTCGCTACAGGCGGGCATAGGAGGGTACGGCCCCGCGCCGGACCCGCAGGGATATCACAGGGTGACCTGGTTCTTTTCCCGCCCCCGGCAGGTCAGTATCTCCATGACCACATGGGTCCCCTTTCCCGGTGCAGAGGCGACCTCCATGGTGTCGGCGCTTTTCTTCATGTTCGGCAGGCCCATGCCGGCGCCGAAGCCGAGTTCGCGCACCCACGGCTCCGCCGTGCTGTATCCCTCGACCATGGCCATTTCCACGTCTTCAATGCCGGGCCCGTCGTCCCGGACCTCGATCCGGATCCTGTCGGGGGTGATGGAGAACTGCATGGTGCCGCCGTCTGTGAATATCACCAGGTTCATCTCCGCCTCGTAGGCGGCAATGGCGGCGCGCCGCACGATGTCGGGGCGTATGCCCAGGCGCTTCAGGTTTCTTTTCATGGTGGTGGAGGCGGTCCCGGCCCTGTCGAAATCCCCGCCGGCCACGGTGAAGGAGAGGGAGAGCTCGAAGGAATCCGCGCTTATATCCTCGAAGAAGTGGCTGGCGCGGTAGCTGCGCACCTCCTCCTCGCTGTAATCGTGCTCCAGCTTCCGCAGGGTGCTCAGGATCACGTCCCCCTTTGTGATGATCCCGACGAGCCTTCCGGTTTCCCGGTCGAGGACGGGGAACCGTCCGTAGGTAAGCTTGTCGAACCGCTTGATGGCGTGGACAAGGGGCTGGTCCTGGTACAGGCACTGCGGGTCCTTCACCATCCATTCCCGTATGCGGGCCTCCTTCCCCCCTTCCGAGAGCCAGGCGATGAGGTCCGAGATGCTGATGATGCCCACCAGGGAATTGCCCTCGACGACGGGGAGGCCGCTCAGGCGGTGGCGGCTCATCAGGTCGTTCAGGTTGCCCATGGTGTCGTCCGGCCCGATGGTGATGACGTCCTTTTCCATGGCGTCGTCCACCTTCAGGTCGAAGAGAATTTCGTAGGTCTTATCGAATCTGTTTTCGATCGGCATCCCGGTTCTCCCCGGCATGGCGGCATGCCACCCTGTCCGCGCGGTATAGGGGACACGATGGAACGGCGCCTGTCAAGGACAAAAGGCGCGCGTTGCCCGCGGAGTCCGGGGTCGGCGCGCCGTCGCCGTTATTGTGGTTGAAATTATTCGCGCAATGAGGCAGAGTATCTATGCACGCGGTCGTGTCAAAGGGGCGCTCAGGAATGGCAGGGGACACACTCACGAAGAAGGACAGGGAACTCCTCGATACCATAGGGGGGGCGGTGGCCCGCGCCCATGGCCTGGGGGAGGCCCTTGACGCGGTCTATGCCGCGGCGGGGGAAGCGGTGCCCTTCGACCGGCTCGACGCAATGCTCCTCGAGGAGGGGGGGCGACGCCTGGTGGTGAGGCGCGCCAGGGCGGGATACGCGCCCCTGGCCCTGGAGGAGGGGGCCTCGGCCGACGTGCGCGGCGGTATCTTCGAGGGCCCCGCCGGCGGCGAGAGCGCCGTTGTCGACGACATTTCCCTGACGGAGGACCGGAACCCCGGGGACCTGCCGCGGGAACTCCTCGCCCGGGAGGGGGTTCGCTCGCTCCTCGTGGTCCCCGTCGTCAACCGGGGCACCATCGGCCTTCTCGCCTGCTCGTCGCGCAGGCCTTCCTCCTTCACGGGCCGCCACGCGGCCTTCCTGCGCGAGGTCGCGAACATGCTCCGCGACAGGGTGGAAGGGGAAATCCAGGCCATACTGGCCGAGAAGAGCTATCACGAGTACATGGAGATGCTCGGATTCGTGTCCCACGAAATGAAGAGCCCCGTGTCGTCCATCATCACCCTGGTGAGGACCCTGGCCGACGGTTACTACGGCCCCCTGGGGGACAAGCAGCGCGAGATCCTCGAGCGCGTGGTGAACAAGGCGGAATACCTCTACGCCATCAGCAACCAGTACCTGAACCTGTCGCGCATAGAGAGCGAGATGATGGCGCTGAAGCCGCGCCTGGTGGATTTCGTCGATGACGTCATCCATCCCGTGACGGAGCTTCTCGCCCCCCAGATCGAAGCGCGTAACATGATCCTTGAACGGGACTACGACGACACGGTGTTCCCCGTGCAGTGCGATCCAGATCTCCTGAGGATAGTGATGATCAACCTCCTGGGGAACGGCGTCAAATACGGCAATGCCGGCGGAACGGTGCGCCTCGGTCTGGTGAAGGGATTCAAGAAATTTTCACTTTCGGTGTGGAACCAGGGGCCCGGTTTCGACGAAAGGGAGAAGGGGATGCTTTTCAAGAAGTTTTCCCGCCTCGCCGATCCCGTCCTGGCGGAACGGCGGGGAAGCGGGATCGGCCTCTACGTGTCATGGAAGGTGGCCCAGCTTCACAGCGGCCGTATCTTCGCGGAATCGGAGAAGGGGTCCTGGGCGCGCTTCACCGTTGAGCTCCCGCAGTACATGGACCTCTGCATCGTGACGTGAGGGGGCCACGGGCTCATCCCTCTTTTTCGTACGCCTCCCGGTAGCGTTCCCAGACGTGGTCGATCTCCCGCGCCGCCTCCTCGTCCAGGGTTTCGATTACGAAGCCCGCGTGTACGATCACGCGGTCGCCCACGCGCACGCCCGGGGCAAGGGTGAGGTCCACGGGGATCTCGACGCCCCGGGATTCGGCAAGGCCCCGTTTCCCCTCGATCTTCGTAACGGTCATCGGTACGGCAAGGCACATCATCTCACCTCGTTATTCGTATGATACCGCGGGGGCCCCGCGGTTACGACGGTGCCGCGAAAATCCTTTCTCCGCGTCAGCAGATCCTGGGGAGCTGCTCCTCCGCGAGGAGGGGGAGTATCCTCCTGCCACCCACCGCCGTTTCCATGTAGACCTTCCCGGGGAAGGCCGCGTCGATCTCCCCGATCTCCCGGGCGTCGCCGCCCCGGGGCGTCTCCCTGAGGGTTTCCACAACTGCCGGGGCGTCCCCGGCGGGCACTATGAAAAGGACCTTCCCCTCGTTGGCCGCGTAGAGGGGGTCGATCCCGAGGAGCTCGCAGGCCCCTCGTACCTCCTCCCGGACCGGGAGGTCCTCCTCGCGTATCTTCGCGCTGAAGGGCCTTCCCTTCACGATTTCGTTCAGCACCGAGGCCACGCCGCCCCGCGTGGGGTCCCGCATGAACCGCACGCTTTCCGGGAAGCGGGCCGTCACCTTCGCGATCAGGTGGTTCAGGTGCGCGCAGTCCGAGGAGAGGCCCCGCGTGAAGGAGAGGCCGTTCCTGAGGGCCATGATGGCGATGCCGTGGTCCCCGATGGTGCCGCTGATGATGATCCGGTCGCCGGCTTCGATGGGCCGTCTCGATACCGGGCCTTCCATCACGCCGATGCCGCTGGTGTTGATGAACACGCCGTCCGCCTTGCCCGCCGGCACGACCTTGGTGTCCCCGGTCACGATCTTCACCCCGGCGCCGTCGGCCTGGGCGCGCATCGAATCAAGGACGCGCTCCAGGTCATCGAAGGGGAAGCCCTCCTCGAGGATCAGGGCGCAGGAGATGAAGAGGGGCCTGGCCCCCATCACCGCCAGGTCGTTCACCGTGCCGTTGACCGCCAGGGACCCGATATCGCCCCCGGGGAAGAAGAGGGGCGTGATGGTGAAGGTGTCCGTGGTGAAGGCGCAGCGCGCCCCCCCCACGTCGAGAAGGGCCGCGTCGTCGAGCTGGAGGGATTCGGCGCCGAAGCGCGCGCGTATGACGCCCTCGATCATCTCGTCCATGAGCCGCCCCCCGCTGCCGTGTCCCGGCAGCACCTTCTTCGTCATTTTCCGCTCCAGTATTTATAGTATGCCGCGCAGGGCCCCTCGCTCGATACCATGCATGGGCCCACGGGCTCGTCCGGGGTGCATGCCGTGCCGTAGAGGCCGCATTCCGGCGGGGCGATGAGCCCCCGGAGGAGCTCGCCGCAGCGGCACCCCGGCGCCTCCCTGGGCTCCGGGACCGTCACGGGGAATTTTCTCGCCGCGTCGAAGGCGGCGAATTCCTCCCGGATCGCGAGGCCGCTGTCCGGGATGACGCCGATGCCGCGCCAGGAAGCGGGGCCCGTTTCGAAAACGCGGCCGATTATTTCCTTCGCCGTCAGGTTTCCCTCCTCCCTCACGACGCGTTCATACTGGTTCACCGTTTCCTTTTCGCCTTCGGCGATCATCCGCGCCAGGGCCAGGGTCCCCATCATCAGGTCCGGCGCCTCGAAGCCCGAGATGACGCAGGGAAGGCCGTGCCTCCCCGAGATGAAGCGCCAGGCGCCGGCGCCGATGACGGCGCTGACGTGGCCCGGGAGGATGAAGCCATCAATCCTGGACTCACCCGCGGTGATCAGGGCCTCCACCGCAGGCGGGGTGAGCTTGTTGCCGCCCAGGAGGGAGAAGTTCCCGATGCCGCGCTCCGCTGCCTGGACCAGGACCGCCGCCTCCGTGGGGGCCGTCGTTTCGAACCCCACGCTCAGGAACATCACCTCGCGGTCCCCCGCTTCCGCCGCCATCTCCAGGGCCGCCATGGGGGAGTAGACCACTCGTATGTCCATGCCCCCGGCCTTTTCCTTCGCCAGGGAGCTGCGTGATGATGGGACCCGCATCATGTCGCCGAAGGTGGCGATGACAGTGCCGTGATGTTTTCCTATCTCGATGGCGCGGTCCAGGTAGTCGTTGGGCGTGACGCATACCGGGCACCCGGGGCCGTCCACCAGGGTGATGCCCCGGGGAAACAGGTCCCTGACGCCGGTGCGGAAGAACTCCGTGGTGTGGGTGCCGCAGACCTCCATGATCCTGATCTCGCGGTCGGTCCGGAGCTCCCTGAGGCGGGCGGCCAGCAATGCGTCGATGTCCCGTGCCGTCATGTTATCTCGATGCTCGTAACGGTGAATTCTCTCCCCTCGAGTAGCTCGATGTCGGCGGACCCGCAGGAGACGCAGGTGAATTCCCATTTCTCGGGAAAGGTGTGTTCGTGGCCGCAGGCGCGGCAGCGCACCTTCACCGGTATCCGCTCGATGGCCAGCTCGGCTTCCTCGGCGATCGTTTCCTTGCTGAGCATGTCGAAGTAGCTCTGGGCCCACTCCGGTATGATGTCGGAGAGCCTGCCGATCCTGAGATTTACCCTGGAGACCTTTTTGGCCCCGTTCCTGTGGGCGTGCTCCAGGACGATCTCCAGGATGTTGGTCATGATGGAAAGCTCGTGCACGGCACACTCCACGACGCGGCGATTTCCCCCGGGGGATTGATATACAGGGCCGCCATGGCCGTATATATGTCAAGAATTATTGCCATCGAGGTGCAATGCCTCGCGGTGAGAACGGCGGTGTTTTTGTGTTGATTATTACCCGCCGCTCCGCTAGGGTGATACGGCGCGCATATCATGGACCTGGAGATGCATATGACAAAGGACCGGCCCGAAGGGGTCCAGCTTGTTGTCGGGATCCCGTCATACATGGAGGCGGACAGCATCGGCTTCGTCACCCGCCAGGTGGACCTGGGAATCCGTAAATACTTCCCCGGGATGAAGGCCCTCATCGTCAACGCGGACAACGACAGCCCCGACGACACCCGGGGCGCATTCCTCTCGACGGAGACCGTGACCCCGAAAAAGTACATGACCACGCCGAAGGGCGTGCAGGGGAAGGGCAACAACCTGCTCAACCTCTTTCGCTTCCTCCGGAACCGGGCACCCTCCCTCAGGGCCGCTGCCGTGGTGGACGCCGACCTCAGGTCAATAACCCCGGAGTGGATCAAGCACCTCGTGGAACCGATTATGAAGGGATACGACTACGCCCTTCCGCGGTACAGCCGGCACCAGTTCGACGGCACCATTACCAATCACATCTGCTACCCTCTCCTCTACGGCCTCCTGGGCGAGAACATACGACAGCCCATCGGCGGCGACTTCGCCTTCTCCCCGCGCCTGGTGGCCCACTGGCTGGAGCAGAAGTGGCTTCCCAGCACCCGGCTCTACGGCATCGACATCTTCATGACCATGAGCGCCGTGACGGGGAAGTTCAAAATATGCGAGGTGGGGCTGGGCGCCAAGGTGCACAAGGCGAGCGCGCCGAAGCTGGGGCCCATGTTCACCCAGGTGGTCACCACGTTTTTTGAATGGATACTCACGCGCAAATCCGAATGGATCGGCCTCCCCGTGGACCGGCCGAAACCGAAGCCCCTCTTCGGACTGAAGAAGCTCAGGTCTCCCCAGGAGCTGGCCGTGGACATGCGTGAGCTCAAGGACCGGCTTCGCGGGGAATTTCTCGTCAGGGAAAAACTTTTACGCAAGTACCTGAGCCCCTACCTGTTCCTGAATTTAAAAAACATGATCGAACAGGACCACTACGACATGGATACCCTGATGTGGACCCAGGTGGTGTACCAGATCCTCTTCACCTTCGACACGGGAACGCCCAGGGTGAAGCGGGAGATCGTTGAGGCCCTGAAGCCCCTCTACTTCGCACGTTCCGTTACCTACGACTACGAGACCTGGAAATACCGGATACTCTTCGCCGAGGAGCTCATCGTTCACCAGGCCATGGCCTTCGCCTCCCAGAAGCCCTACTTTTACGGTCTTTACCTCAAGTTCGCCCAGGACCTCGACCGGTCCGAGAAGAGAAGAAAGGTGAAGTGAGGGTGTTTCCCCGCCGGCGCGCCTGGGGCGTCGAATTGACGAAATTGTTCTTGCCCCGCGCCGCCGGTTCCGCTATCTATGAACATGGAGGGGGCCACGCGGTAGCGCTGGCCCGCCGCGAGGCGGGCGGTGAGGAAAGTCCGAACACCGCAGGGCAGGGTGCCGGGTAACGCCCGGGCGCCGCGAGGCGATGGAAAGTGCAACAGAAAGCATACCGCCCGCCGGGTCTCCCGGCGGGTAAGGGTGAAATGGCGAGGTAAGAGCTCACCGCGTCCGCAGTAATGCGGGCGGCACGGCAAACCCCACCCGGTGCAAGGCCAAGTAAGCAGCCGTTCGAGAGCTGCCCGCTCGAGGCTGCGGGTAGGCCGCAAGGAGCCGCGCGGCGACGCGCGGCCAAGATAGATTGCCGCATAAACAGAATTCGGCTTATGTCCCCCTCCGCTCGGCATTCCGGCACCGGTCCCGGCGACCAGTGCCGGAATGCGCATTAATTGCTTGCTTTTTTCCCCTCGGGATCGTACGTTTTAACCATGAGTAGGAACGTATCCTTCCCCGGGCGCGACGCCGCGGGAAGGGACGCGGCGTCCCCTCGGGGCCGCACAGGGAGGTGAAGCATGAAACGACTGGCTCTTTGTATCACGACCCTTTCCCTTGTCTGTATCGCCGGGGCTCTCTACAGCTCGCGTATTTCGGATTACCAGGTGGCGGATGTCTATATCTGCTCCCAGGGGATAATCCTCGCCGAGTTGCAGGCCAAGGCCGCCCTGAACCGGCAGGAGCTCACCTCGGTAAGCTACTGCTCCTGCGAGGGTATCGATCCCAGCTTCAAGACCGAGGTGAAGAAGGGCTCATGCGAGCCTCCGAACGACCTGGTCTATTCGTGCAGTTGTATCGGCAGGACGGGTTACTGACGCGTCTTCCCATGCTTTCCCGGCGGCGGCTGAAACAATCCACAAAGGCGGCATTAGATGGACCGAAACCGAAAACTGCTGATTTCAATTCTCGCGCTCCTCGTGCTCTCGTCCGTCATCGCCATCGTTGACATCAGTATCACCATGCAGCGGAGGTCGGGCACGGGGATCTCACTTCCGGGGCCGCAGGTGGGGCCCGGCGTGGGCATCGTCCGCGTGGAGGGGCCAATCGAGATGCTGGGGGCCGCCGCGCCTTTCGGGATGCAGGGCGCCGAGGGGATCATCATGCGACTTGACGAGCTCGAGCGGAGCGATTCCATCCGGGCCGTTGTGGTGAGGATCAACTCTCCGGGTGGCACCGTGGGGGCTACCCAGGAGATATACAGGAAGCTCTGGAAGCTCAGGAAGAAGAACATCCCCCTCGTGGCGTCCATGGGGGAGATCGCCGCCTCCGGGGGCTACTACGTCGCCTCGGCGTGCGATTACATCGTGGCCAACCACGGGACCATCACCGGCTCCATCGGCGTGATCGCCATGTCGCCCAACCTGAGGGGGCTCTTCGAGAAGATCGGCATCGACATGAACGTGATCAAGAGCGGGCGCTACAAGGACATGCTCTCCATGGTCCGCGGCATCAGTCCCGAGGAGCGGCGGCTCATCCAGGAGATCATCGATTCATCGTACCGAAAGTTTCTTAAGGACGTCGCCCTGGGGAGGAGCAAGAACGAATCGGATATCGCCCCCGTGGCGGACGGCCGCGTCATGGGCGGCGAGGCGGCCATGGAGCATGGCCTGGTGGATATGATGGGGACCTTCGAGGACGCCATCGACAAGGCCCGCGAGCTGGGGAAGCTTCCCGAAGACGCCCCCGTGTACGACCAGACCAGGTCCCCCCTGGAGCAGCTCTTCTATCGCATGGACGCCCTTCTCGGGAGGTCCGACCCGATGGGCCGCGCCCTGGACGTGATCCGCTACGAAAGCCACTACCGGATCGAATACAGGTACATGCCATGATAATCGCGGAGCTCAGGTCCCTCCGGTGGGCGGATCTCTTTCTTCATTCCCTGGTGGATCCCCGCGCCCTCTACCGCCAGATTGCAAGGAAGGAGCCCCGTCCCCTGGCCCTGAGTTTCCTGGTCCCCGCCATGGTGTCGGGTATCGGGATTCTCACCACGTCGGTCCTCGCGGTTCAGACCGGGTTCTTCTATTACAAGATCACCTACGGCTGGATACTCTTCTTTCTTTTCAACTCGGTGACGGTGCTTATCGCCGCGGGCCTCATGGACATGGCGGCCCAGTTCCTCGGGTTCCGCGGGAACATGCGGGACCTTGTCCCCCTTCTCAATTTTTCCCTCTTCCCGCGGGTGTTCATCCTTCCCCTGGTCTATGTCTTCAAGGCCTTCAGCTTCGCCCCGATTTTCTTCTACAGCTTTTTCCTCGTGGGGCTCCTCGTCTGGTCGGCCTTCATCGCGGTCCAGGGACTGGCGGAGATGCATAACTGCGGCTTCGGCAGGGCGGTCCTCATCTACCTTTTCCCCGGGCTTCTCACGGGGACGGCCCTCTTCTTCATGGCGATCCTTCTCGCCATCTGCGGCGCGGGTTATATCGCGGGATAGCGCGGCGGGTAGCGGCCTCAGAGTCGCGCGGCTCCCTTCGCGACGGCCAGGGAGACGAAGTAGAGAAGGGTGCCCAGGGTGACGATGGTGGCCCCCGCGGGGAGGTCCAGGTAGTAGGAGAGGACGAGACCCCCCCCCATGACGGACACGGCGAAGAGCATTCCCGCGGGTATGACGCGGCGGTAGTCCCGGGAGACCAGGATGCCGAAGCCCGCCGGGAGGACCACCAGGGCGGACACAAGGATGATCCCCACGATCTTGATGCTGATCACGATGATGCCGGCCAGGAAGACGAGAAGGCAGGTGTCGAGCGTCCCGGTGCGCACGCCGCTGACCTCGGCCACCTCTTCGTCGAGGATCATGAAGAGTATCCTCTTCATGAAAAGGAGAACGAAGGCGGAGAAGAGCAGGAGGGTGCCCAGGGCGATGGCGACGTCTCCGAGTGTGACCCCGAGAATGTTGCCGAAGAGATAGCTCATCAGGTCGAAGGCGTATCCCTTCTTCATCGCGAGGAAGATGGCCCCCAGGGCCATTGAAAAGGCGAAGAAAATGCCGATCCCCATGTCGTAGGATATTTTCCCCGTGCGCACGAGCTTCCCGATAAGGATCGCCGAGGCGACGCAGAAGGCCAGGGAGGTGAGGAAGGGGTCCACTCCGATGAGGACGCCCAGGGCCACGCCGCCGAAGGCAGTGTGGGCGATACCGGCGCCCAGGAATGACATCTTCCTCATCACCACGAAGAACGAGAGAATGCCGTAGAGCATCCCGAGGACGATGCCCATGATGAAGGCGTTGCGGAAGAATTCCAGGTGGAAGAGCCCGATCATCATTCCTCCCCGCAGGTGTCGCACCGCCTGTCGTGCTTCACGTAATGGATGTTTTTCCCGAAGACGCTGTCGAGGGAGCCGCTCCTGAAGCAGTCCGTGGGGGTCCCGTGGAAGTGGAGACGGGTCTTGAGACACGCCAGGCTGTCCACGACGCTCGAAATGGCGCCGATATCGTGGGATACCATGACGATGGTGAGCTTCTTCTCGTCCCGGAGCCTGAGGAGAATCTGGTAAAAGCTGTCCTGGGCAACGGCGTCAAGGCCCGTCGAGGGCTCGTCGAGGAGAAGGATGCCCGGTTCCAGGGCCAGCGCCCGGGCGATCAGGGCTCTCTGTTTCTCCCCGCCCGAGAGGCTGCCGAAGTGCCGGTCGCGCAGTGAGGTTATCTCCAGGGCCTCCAGCGACTCGTCGATGCGCGCCCGGTCCGTTTTGTCGAGCCTCTCGATGAACCCCTTCCCGGCGTAGCGCGCCATGGCCACGACGTCGTGGACGCTGACGGGCATGGCGAAGTCGACGCTGCTCTTCTGGGGAAGGTACCCTATGGTGCCGCGGGGAAGGGTCCCCGGCGCGCGTCCCCGCACCCTCACGGTTCCCCTCTCGGGCTTCAGGAACCCCATGACGGTGCGCAGGAGGGTGCTTTTCCCGCTCCCGTTCGGTCCCACGATCGACATGATTTCACCGTCCCGGATGGAGAGGGTTATGCCCTCCAGCACGGGGGTGCCGCTGATGGTCACCCGGACGTCGTTGAGTTCGATTGCCGTATCGGACACGTTACCCGGCCTCCTTCAGCGGAGGGCGCCGGCGAGGGCCGTCGCGTTGTGCGTCATGAGGCGTATGTAATCGGATCGTTCCGGGTCGCCGGGGTCGCCGATGCCGTCGAGACGCACGATCCTTCCCCCGATTTCCTTCGCCAGGACGCGGGCGCCGCGGTCGTCGACCCCTTCGCTCATGACGATCACGGTGACGCCCCTGCGCCGGGCCTCGCGGACGATGGCGTCAATGGAGCGCACCGAGGCCCTGTCGCTCCCCTCGCCCTGGACCGTGCCGATGATGGTGAGGCCGTAGTCGGAGGCGAAGTAGTTCCACGCCTCGTGCCACTGGATGAACGCCCGCTCCCTGGTGCCGGCGAAGAGGGCCGCGATCGAGGCGTCGAGGTCCCCGAGCCTGCGGGTGTAGGCGGCGAGGTTCCGGCGGTAGTGCGCCCCGTTCGACGGGTCCCGTTCCTCCAGGGCCGCGGCGATGACGGCGGCGATCCCCTTCGCCTTCCTCACGCTGAGCCATACGTGCGGATTACCGTGCCCGGCGCCGTCCCCTTCCATGAGATACCGTCGCGCGGCGTCGCGCGGCAGGTACCGCTCGATCCACCCGTCGAATTCCGGCGCGACGCCGATGAAGAGGGAGCAGTCCCCCAGTTCGCGCGCCGTCGAGGGGCGTGGTTCGTAAGTGTGGGGGTCGGCCCCTGGGGGTATGGCGGAATAGACGCGGGCCTTTTCTCCCGTCAGGGCCCGCGCGATGTCGTAGATCGGGAACACGGACACGGCGACGCCGATGCCCCCTCTCGTCTCGGGGGCCTTCGCGCAGGAGGCGATAATGAGAAGGAGAAGGATGATTACCGCGCGGGGGAATGGTCGTTTCATGGCTCCCTGGCCTTCGGGAATTGCGCCCCCGTGGCGATTTCTGTCGCCTCCACCGGGGGTCGTGTGCGATACGCTAGCGAAACGTCCCGGCCCTGTCAAGATATGTTTGAAATTCCACTGGACAATTTGCCCCCGGGAGCCGTATCATTGACCTTCTCGCCGGGCGATATGCCCTGGAATCAGATTCACATGGAGGCCGTCATGCGATCGCGGTTGTTCAATCTCCTCCTCATGGCCAGCGCCCTCGTCGTCCTGTTCATCGCCGGGAGGGGGAATTCCATGACCGTCGTTGATTACTACAACCTCCTGCCGCCGGAGCGCCTGGCGCACCAGAAGTACACACTGGTCCAGAAGGGGGGAGCGTGGACGGTCAGGGAGACACCCGATTACGGATCGGTGAGCGCGCCCGTCGTGGACGTGAGAAACGGCTATATCCGGACCGTGTACCATGGCGGTGACGGAGACGACGAGAGGGTCGTCGCCCTGTTCCTGGCGAAGAACGGGACGCCCCTCCTCGGGGTGTATTCATGCTACAACGGCACCGGGGGGGAATACGGGATAGCCTTCCTTGAATATCGCGACAGGTCATGGAAGGACGTCACCGCCCGCGTTATGCCGGCAATGAGCTACCGGGATTTTCTCGTGAAGGGGTTTGACACGGCCCCCTTCGAGGCGGTGATGAAGCGCGTGAACGGCGGAGGGGGGCGGTTCATTGAACCGCAGTTCATCGTCACCCTCCCGCGTCACGGAACCGTCGTGACGGTGGAGCTCCACCTGAAGGCCCTGCGCGGGGCCGGTGTGACCGATGGCGACCTGGAAATCGTGGAGGGGGTGCGGTCCGGCCGGGCGATCAGGACCATAGAACTGAACTGGAACGCGGAGAGGGGAGTCTTCGAGATCGGGAGGAAGCGCTAGGCGCGCCGCCCCCGCGCCGGCGGCGCGGGATGGCGCGGCTCGCACACGTGGCGCTCAGGCCTCGGGCGGCTTCTTGAATTTCGAAAGGGCGTTTTCGAAGGCGGTTGAAAGATCACCGAAGGCCTTCTCGGCGCCTTTCTTGATCTCCTCCCAGCCCTCGCCGCTCACCTGCCTGAGCTCGTTCAGCTTTACCTCGGCGTCTTTCCGCTTCACCTTGAGCTCTTCGGCGATCCTTGCGTAGTCTTCCTTGAGGACGGTGCCCGCCTCGGTCCCCTGCTGCTTCAGCTCATCGAGCTTTTTGTCCAGCTCGACCATCTTATCGGCCAGTTTCTGAAGATACGATTTTTTTTCGTTGTCCATGGCTTGCTCCTTGATGAGGTTTTCGTCGCCGAATCCCGGGCCTTTCCCGTATCGGATGCGATTGTTCCCGGATTTGTTACACAGGAAAAGAAATCTACCGCACGTGCCGGATTAATGCAATAACAATTTGGCGATAACGGGGAAAATACGACGGTACGGGTTTGGTATCCTTGTAAGATACGAAATGGCGAATCCGCAATAAAATCATTGACCGGCGGTCCGATCGGGGCTATGCAGAACCATCACTTGCTACGTGGAAGGTGCGTCATGAAATTTGTCAAGGGGATGCTCGTTCTGGCGATCATCGCGGGGGCCGTCTATGTCGGGACCCGGTACCTCGGCTGTTCCCTCCTGAGGGACTATACCGTGAACGAGGACAAGAAGATCCGGGCCATCACGGAACGGATCGATGAGCTCGAAAAGGAGAAGGTAAAGGACACGATGACCCTGCGGCGCCTGGGGGACCAGTACAGCCTTCTCGGTACGGTCTACCTTGAAAAGGGCCTCTGGAACCAGGCCGTCGCCGCCTTCGAGAAGAGCGTCGCCCGGGGAAAGACGACGCCCGAGGTCCTCTACTCCCTGGGCCTCGCCCACGCGAACCGGGGCAAGGAGGCGAACGATCCCGACGACATCGAAAAGGCCGAAGCCTTTTATCGGCGCGCCCTGGCGGCGCGCAAGGATTTCAGCGACGCCCGGAACGCCCTGGCGATACTTCTCTTTTTCGAGAGGGACGACAGGGAACAGGGCCTTGCCATGGCCCGGGAAGTCGTCGCCGGGGACAGCAAGTTCTACATCGGCCGCTTCACCCTGGGAAGGTTCTACTACGAGATGGGCCGTCCCCGGGAGGCCCTCGCCGTGTACGAGGAGCTTTATTCCGACCTCGAGAAGCTCCCCCCCTCGGAGATAATCGAGGGGTACAAGAAAGACTGCCGCGGGAACATCCAGCGGATCATGGCGGAGATGGTGAAGAAGAAGGACGGGTGAGGTGGCCTAGCGCCATTCCTCGTCGGGGAGGGGCCGCGGTACACGGCGGTCCTTCGATTCCTCCAGGTAGCGCTCCTTGAGGATCACGATGTCGACGCGCCGGTTGTAGGCCCTGCCCTGGGGGGTATTGTTATCGTCGATGGGGCGGTACTCCCCGAAGGCCACGGAGGAGAGCTGGCGCGGGTCCACCCGGTCCTCCTCGGTGAGATAGTGGAGCACGTTCAGGGACCGCGCGGAGGAGAGATCCCAGTTCGTCCGGTAGGTTTCCCTGGCCTGGGTGACCGTGATCGGCGAACTGTCCGTGTGTCCCTCGATCCTGACGAAATTGTCCACGGAACGGATGACCGAGCCCACCTTCCCGAGAATGGGCCTGGCCTCCTCCTTGAGCCGCGCCGATCCCGGGTCGAAGAAAAGATCGCTCGAGAGGGTGATGACGAGGCCCCGCTCGTCCTCCCTGACGCGGACGCGGCGGGACTCGATCTCGGGCTTGAAGGTTTCCATGGCCCGCCGCAGCTGCCGCGAGAGGCTCCGGGCCCGTTCGCTGCTCGGAAGGGCGGTGATGTTGTGGCCCAGGTCCATCAGCGTTCCCTTCGAGATGGACTTCCCCCCCTCCATGATCCCGATGTTGCCCCTGAAGGAGGAGAGTACGTAGAGAAACTCCTGGCCCGTCACCACGGTGATGTCCCCCATGAGGATGATGAAGAAGCAGAGGAGGAGCATGTTCATGTCCCCCATGGTGAGCATCCAGCCCGGCGTTGCCCGGACCTGTGATTTCTTCTGCTTGACGGCCATCGGTCAGTCGCCGACCTCCTCCGTGATCTCCTGCCGCATCTCGGGAGGCAGGAAGGATATCAGCTTGTCCTTGACGATGCGGGGGTTGTCTCCCGATTGTATGGAAAGGACCCCCATGAGGATGATCGACTTCATCAGAACTTCCTTGTTGGTCATCATCTCGAGGCGCGTGGCGATGGGCTGGAACACCAGGTAGCACATGATGGCGCCGTACATGGTGGTGAGGATGGCGACGGCCAGGTAGGGGCCGATGGAGGCACGGTCGCTCAGGTTGACCAGCATCATGACGAGGCCCATGAGGGTCCCGATCATACCGAAGGCGGGCGCCCAGGTGCCCCAGTCGTCGAAGATCCGCTTGTTGTCGTCGTGGCGGTTCACCATCTGCTCGATCTCGTTGTCCATGATGTTTTTCACGAGCTCCGGGTCCGTGCCGTCGACCACGAGCTGGAGGCCTTTTTTCATGTAGGGGTCGTCAAGCTCCTCCAGGTCGTCCTCCAGGGCGAGAAGACCCTCGCGCCGGGCCTTTTCGGAAAATGACACGATCGTCACGATAAGCTCGCTCAGGTTGTATTTCGCGGGGAAGAGGGCGATCCTGAAGAATACCGGAATTTTCAGGAGATGTCTCAGGGGATAGCCCACCATCAGGGCCGCGATGCTCCCTCCCACGGTGATCATGACCGACGGGGGGTCCATGAATATCAGGAGGCTGCTTTTCGCGAAGATAATCCCCAGGGCGAGGGTGGTGACGCCCCATACCAGGCCTATAATCAGTGTTATTTCCATACAGAAATCCTTGTGGTATTCAGAATGCTCTCTGTAGATATTTCGGTATTTTCGTTCAATTTCACCAATAAAAAAAGATTACGTCCCCAGGCCTGTTTTTTAGGCCCCGGCGGGCCGGTTTATGGCCGGTAATAGCCCTTTGCCTCGGGGAGCAATTCTTTCAGCAACCGTATCCGCGTGGCATCCGAGGGGTGGGTGCTCAGGAATTCCGGCATCACCCCTCCCTTGTTCATCTCCGCCATGCGTCCCCAGAATTCGACCGCCGCCTCGGGGTTGTACCCCGCCATGGCCATGAAGATCATTCCCAGGCGGTCCGCCTCCTTCTCGTGGAGGCGGCTGTAGGGGAGGAGGATGCCCACCTGGGCCCCGAGTCCGAAGGCGCCGAGCCAGAGCTTCTGCGTCTGCTCCGGCCTGTCCTTCAGGGCCTGGGCGAGGGCCATGCCCCCCATCTGCGCCACGAGGGCCTGGGTCATCCGCTCGTTCCCGTGGCGCGCGATGACGTGGGCGATTTCGTGGCCCATGACCACGGCGATCCCGGTTTCGTCCCGGGTGAGAGGGAGGATCCCGGTATAGAAGACGATCTTTCCGCCGGGCATGGCCCAGGCGTTGACGTCCTTCGATTCGACCAGGTTGAATTCCCACGCGAAATTCTTCAGGTCGGACGAGCGGTCCTGCTCCGCCATGTAGCGCTCCACGGCGGCGCGGAGCCTCTCGCCCACGTTCCTCACCATGCGGACCTGGGCCTGGTTCGCGCTCCGGGGGTTCGCCTTCATGAATTCGGCGTACTGCTGGTCCGCCATGGCCATCATCTGTGATTCGGGGATGATGGTGAACTGCCTGCGACCCGTGATCGGCACGGTGCTGCAGCATATCACGAGGATCGAAAGGGGTACAAGGGCCATGCGCGGCAGCGCTCGTTTCATGACCGGGCCTCCTGGTTCTTCACGGGTCAGTTCCCCTGCGGGCGTTCCCGCCGACGTGCGTGACGGGACGCGCATTTTACATGTCTACCTCCCCGGGAAGGTATTGACAAGAAAAAAACAGTATTCATGCCGGGAGGTACGCACATTTATTAATTGTGGAACTGGAATGAATCGATGCGCATTCCGGCAAACCTTTCCTTTTCGAACCACGGATGGACACGGATGGACACAGATGAAGAAATCTGGATTATATAGTTTAATCAGAATATTTTTTCAGGTATTAGACAATCAAGGAA
The DNA here is from genome assembly GCA_040768125.1 of Spirochaetota bacterium. Lineage (GTDB taxonomy): Bacteria > Spirochaetota > UBA4802 > UBA4802 > UBA5550 > RBG-16-49-21. The sequence goes on from JAXGNG010000003.1 coordinate 356,782, forward strand.
TAAGGCAGGGAATAATAATGTCTCTGAATTGATAGTATATCCGTTATTATTTTTTTTAATCCGTGTTCATCCGTGTCCATCCGTGGTTCAATTTGTTATTGTCTTTCTGATTATTCCTGCCATGCTTGCTTTCATTGAATTGTCAGCTTGCCAGGAGGAACCGTCATGCAGCGAGAAACCGCCCTCATAACCGGAGCGACCTCCGGCATCGGCCGCGCCTTCGCCGAGCGTTTCGCCCGCATGGGCCACGACCTGGTCGTCACGGGCCGGAGAAAACGCGTTATCGACAATGCGGCCCGGGAGATCAGGAAGGCTCACGGCGTTTCCGTGAAGGTGATCATCGCCGAGCTGTCGGGTGAGAAGGGGTTGCGCGCCGTTCTCGAGGCCATTCGAAGGGAAAGGAACCTGTCGGTCCTGGTGAACAACGCCGGGTACGGAATCGACGGCTTCTTCGCGGACCTGCCGATCCGGGACCACCTGGACCTGTTACAGGTCCACATCACCGCGGCCCTCCGCTTCATCCATGCCGCCCTGCCGGGTATGATCGAGCGGAAAAGTGGGACCATCATCAACGTCTCCTCCCTGGGGGCCTTCGCCCCGGCGCCGATCAACGGCATCTACGGCGGCGCCAAGTCGTTTCTCAATATCTTCACGGAGTCCCTGCACCTGGAGACGCGGCGCCACGGCATCCGCGTACAGGCCCTCTGTCCGGGCTTCACGGTCACCGACTTTCACCGGAAGATGGGGGTGGAGGAGGAAGTGCGGGGCAATACAATGTTCCACTGGATGGATCCCGGGACCGTGGTGGAGATATCCATGCGGTGCCTGGAAAAGGGGAGGGTGATCTGCGTCCCGGGATTTCGCAACAGGCTTCTCCGCGCCCTTTTTGCAGTTACGCCCAGGCGGCTCTATTACCGGGCAGCCGAGGGTGGCGCGAGATAATTACCGTGATTATGGCCGGGGTTTGATCGTGGTTTTTTTTAAAAATATCCCGTAAATTAAAGCCTGAATGGGCTTCTTTCCTTGACACCTTGAATTTTTATCAGTATATAATATAGTAGAGACAAAGGCAAATATTATATATAAATTTATATATAAAATTATATATAAGGATATACCATATCCCCGTAGGGTCCCCTATGAAAAAAATCGCTTCTTTTTTTATCCTCCTCTCCCTGGCCGGGGCCCTTTCCTGTAACAGAAACGATCTCTATAAAAACACCGAGAACGAAAACGAGGCCCTTCTCTTATCGAACCTCGATCAGGGCCTCACCGTGAGTATCCAGTCGCCTGTTTCGGGGTCTACCAACGCTCCCATACCGATAACTATCGTGTTCAGTAGCCCGGTCACCGGTTTCGACCTGGCCGATATCGTCGTGGGGAACGGCTCCGCCGGGGGTTTCGCGGGGAGCGGCGACACCTATACCGCGACCATTGTTCCCCTCGTTGACGGCGATGTCACCGTGGACATCCCGGCCGGGGCCGCCCAGGACGCCGAGGGGAACCTCTCGAAGGCGGCCCTGCGCTTCACCGCGGTCTATGATACCGTGGTGGGACTCTCCACCGTGACCATCAGGTCGAACAACCCGAACGCTTCCCTCGCGGTCCTCGGCGACAGGGTCACCCTCTCCTTCACCGCCGGGGAGGCCTTGATCACCCCCACCGTCGAGATCAACACTGTCGCCGCCACGGTGTCGGGCGGGCCGGTCAACTGGACGGCCTCCCGCGTCATGAACGCCGGTGATCCCGAGGTCGCGGTCACCTTTACGATATCGGGCATCCAGGACCTGGCGGGGAACGTGGCGGCCGACGTGTCCGCCACGACTGACGCCTCTACCGTGGTGTACGACATGACGGCGCCGACGATCGATCCCGTGAGCATCATATCGAGCAACCCCCTCTCGGCCATGGCCATCGTGGGCGACACGGTGACCCTGAGCTTCACTTCCGACGAGGACCTCCAGACGCCCGCGGTGACCATCAACGGAGCCGCCGCAGCCGTGGCGGGCGGTCCGGTCAACTGGACGGCCACGCGCGCCATGGGGGCGGGCGACCCCGAGGGCGTGGTGGCCTTTTCCATCTCGGGTCTCCGGGACCTGGCGGGCAACGCGACGGCTGCCATATCCTCGACCACCGATTTATCCAGCGTGACCCTGGACAGGACGGCGCCGCGCATTACCTCAATTGACTCCATCACTGCCGACGGCGCCTACGGCACGGGTGCGAACATCGACGTGACGGTGAACTTCGACGAGAACGTCATCCTGGCAGGGGACAACCTTGAGTTGACACTTGACACGGGCGCCGTGGTGACCATCGCGCCCTTCGGGCCCTCCATGTCGGCGAGCGGCACCTATACCGTGGCGGCCGGGAACTCAAGCCCTGATCTGAACGTGACGAACGTGGCCCTGGCCGGCGCGGCCACGATGACTGACGCCCCGGGCAACAGCGCCTCCCTGGCCCTGCCCGGTGGCAGCAACCTGGAGAACAACAGGGCCATCGTCATCGATACGGCGGCGCCGTTCATCACCTCGATAACCTCGGCCACGGCCGACGGCACCTACGGCACGGGTGCGAACATCGACGTGACCGTGAACTTCAGCGAGAACGTCACCCTGGCGGGGAACGACCTCCTGGTGACCCTTGACACGGGCGTCGTGGTGAACATCGCTCCCTTCGGCCCCGCCGGCTCCGCCTCGGGGACCTATACCGTGGTCGCGGGGAATACCAGCGCCCTCCTGACCGTCACGAACGTGGCCCTGGCGGGCGGCGCCACCCTGCGCGACGTCATCAATAACGACGCCTCCCTGGGGCTCCCCGTGGGCAACAACCTGGCGGACAACAGGGCCATCGCAATCGACACGGCGGTTCCCTTCATCGTTTCGATCACCTCCACTCCCGCGGCGGGGACCTACGGCACGGGGGCGACCATCGACGTGACCGTGAACTTCAGCGACAACCTGACCCTGGCGGGGAACACCATGACCCTCACCCTGGACACGGGGGGCACGGTGAGCATCGCGCCCTTCGGTCCCTCGAGCAACGGCATGGGGACCTACACCGTGGCCGCCAACGAAACGAGCGCCCTCCTGAACGTCACGAACGTTGCCCTGGAGGCGGGGGCGACCCTGCGCGACGGCCTTAACAATGACGCCGACCTGACGCTTCCCGTGGGGAACAACCTCGCGGACAACAGCGCCGTGGCCATCGACGCCGTGGCGCCCACGGTAACGGGCGTCACCTCGGCGACTGCCGACGGGCCCCACGGCACGGGGGCGAACATCGACGTGACCGTGAACTTCGACAAGAACGTGACCCTCACCGTGGGGACCCTGGACGTCACCCTTGACACGGGCGATACGGTGAACATCGCGGCCTTCGGCCCCGCCATGACGGCCAGCGGCACCTACATCGTGGGGGCCGGCGACACCAGCGCGGACCTGAACTCCACGGGCCTTTCCCTGGGCGGGGGCGGCATCCTGCGCGACGACTACGGCAACAACGCCGACCTGACGATACCCGCCGGCCAGAGCCTGGCGGACAACAAGGCCCTGGAGGTGGACACGACCGCGCCCTTCATCACCTCCATAACCTCATCCACGGCCGACGGCCGTTACCGCCAGGGCGCCAGCATCGACGTGACGGTCAACTTCAGCGAAAACGTGACCCTCACCGTGGGCACCCTGGACATCCTGCTTGACACCGGCGCCGCGGTTAACATCGCGGCCTTCGGTCCCTCGAACACCGCCTCGGGCACCTACACCGTGGGGGCCGGCGAAAACAGCATCGACCTGAACGTAAACACCCTGGCCCTGGGAGGCGGCGGCATCCTCCGCGACGGGGCGGGTAACAACACGAACCTTACGCCCCCCGTGGGCGGCAACCTGGCCGACACCAGGGAGATAGTGATCGACACCGTGGCGCCCTTCATTACCGCGGCGGAGACCATGGACGCCGACGGCAACGGCCGCATCGACCACTACCGCGTCACCCTGAGCGAGGACGTGAACGACAGTTCCTTCCCCGGCCATGCCGCGAACGGCCAGGGGAGCCTCCAGTTCGAATGGACCGCCGCGGGCTACCCCAACCTGGTCATGGCCCACGGGTCCGCCGCGCCCGAGGCCGACACGACGAACGATGACGTGATCTACCTGAAGTTCAGCGAGTCCCTGGTGCACGACACCGACGCCAAGCCCGACCTGACGACCGGGGCCTCGCCGGCCCTCTCCGACCTGGCGGGCAACATGATCGCCCAGGTGGACATGGCCGCCGTGATTGAGACGGACACCGCCGCCCCCGTGGTGGTCAACGTGGTGGGCCCCCCGGGCGGGAACACGGCCATGGTGGCCTTCAGCGAGGCGGTTGACGGCAACGGCGGCATCTGCGACGGGGCGTCGAACCTGTGGTTTACCGATTTCGATTACTTCAACACCAGCGGCGGCGGCGCGACGTCGCTCACGGGCATGAGCGACACTGACGCCTGTGACGGCCAGGCCAGCGTGCAGACTGACGCGGTTTTTGTCCCCGCCGACATGGAAACGGACTCCATCGGCCCCAGGGCGGCGCAGATCTTTGACGCGGCCAACAACCCGGCCCTCACCAGCGCGGGAACGATACACGGCTTCCTCTCCAAGATGGTGTGCCGCTTCGACACCACCCCGGACGGCGCCGACGTGCCGAATGACGTGATGGATTTCCCCCTGCTCATCAGGCTGACCGACCCGGCCATCATCAACGCCGTGCAGCCGGACGCCGACGACATCCGCTTCATCGACAAATCCGGTATCCCCCTCAAGTACCATGTCGAGCGGTGGGACCAGGGCCTGACTCGCGCAGAGGTATGGGTCCTGGTGCCGCAGATCGACGGCAACAGCACGGGGGACTACATCACCATGTACTACGACGACGTGATGAACGGCACGGTGCCCGACGGCCAGGACCCCGCGGGGGTCTTCGACGTGGCCAACGGCTTCGCCGGTGTGTGGCACCTGGCCGACGGGGTCGCGCCGGCCATGATCGACGACGTCACGGCCAACGGGAACGACGGCGCGAACGCCGGCTCGGTGAACGACCTGGCGGGGATCATCGGCCTGGCGCGCTCCTTCGACGGCGTGGATGACTACGTGGTTCGCGCAAGTAACCCGACCCTTAACATCACGGGCCAGCTGACCCTCTCTGCCTGGGTCCGCCCCGATAACGGGGAATTCGCCACGGACTACCGGATCATCTCCAAGAAGAACACTTTCGATGGCTACGAACTGGTCATCAACACCCAGAGCGAGTTGATTGAGCTGATCGCCGGCAGCGGCGCCGAGGGCACCTCCTATGCCGACCTGAGCGGCTCGGGCGACGCCCTTGATACGGGCTGGCACTACCTTTCGGCAACGATAAACGGCACAGGGGCCGAACTGTTCTTTGACGGCGTCATCAGCACCACGGACAACACGATCAGCGCGCTCCAGGCGGGCGGCGCAGACTTCGCCATTGGCGCCAGCCCGACCCCCGCCTATTGCTTCGACGGATCCATTGACGAGGTCCGCGTGGAGCACCTCCAGCGGTCCCCCGACTGGATCAAGCTCTGTTACGAGAACCAGCGCCTCGCCCAGCGCCTCATCAAGTTCTGGTTCGACCCGGCATGGCAGTACCGGAAGCGGATCACCGTGCAGTCCGCAAAGGTGGCGGACGACCTCCTCTCCTTCCCGGTGTACCTGCGCCTGGACGACCTGGGCGCCGATTTCTTCAACCGGGTGAAGCCCGACGGCAGCGACATCGTGGTCACGGCCGGGAACGGCCGCATGAAGCTGCCCCGCGAGGTGGCGGCCATTGACACGGGGATGCAGCGGGGCGAGCTCTGGTTCAATGCGCCGGCGCTGCTCATGGGCCAGGACGTCTCCTTCTACGTCTATTACGGCAACGCCTCGGCGACGGAGGCCAACGACCCGGCGGTGTGGAGCAACGGCTACGCCGGGGTGTGGCACCTGAATGCCAACGGCTTCGATTCCTCGCCTTCGGGCAACCACGGCTCGGTGAATGGAGCCCCCGTGGCAACGACTGGGCAGATAGGCGGCGCCGTTGACTTCGACGGCATGAATGACTACGTGGAAATTACATCATCACCGTTGCTTGAAATCGGGGGCGACCTCACGGTGTCGGCCTGGTTCAAGCCCGCCCTGGGCACGGACCTGGAGATGGCCATCCTCTCCAAGCGCGTCAGCGCGTTGTCAGTGAACGGCTACGAGATCACCGCCAATCCCCTGTTGGGAGACCTCACCGTTTACAGCAACGGTGGCAGTTTCGGCGAGGCGGACATGGCCCCCGGGACGATAACCACGGCCTGGTTCAACTACTATGTGGCGGTCTACCATCACGGCTTGCCCATGGGCACCTGCTCCCTTTATCACAACGGCATTGACAGGACCACTAACTCGACCCTGCCGCCCTTCCCGACCGACGCCACGCCGCTCCGTATCGGCAGCAGGGTCGATGGCTCGCTCCTCTTCAACGGCGTCATCGACGAGGTGCGCGTGTCAAGTGTCGAGCGCTCGGCGGGATGGGTGGAGACGGAGTACAACAACCAGTCGGATCCCTTCACCTTCTTCAACTTCGGCGCCGAGGAGGAGGTGGACAGCCCGTGACGGCGCGACGTCCACGCATCTGTGCTGTTTGGCCCCTCCTTGCCGCGGCCCTGGCGGTTTTCGGTTCCTGCTCCGACATGGGCGGCGAGGGCGGGGGCCTCGAGGTCGTGAAGGACCAGAAGTTTTACAGCGCCGCGGAGCCGGGGAAGTGGGCCCCCTTCGCGGCGGACCATGAGCCGGAGTGCGATTTCGTTCCCGACGGGAAGGGGGGCAGGGTCCTCGAGGTGAGCGTGCCCTTCACCCGCCGCCGCGACACGCGCCACTACGTGGAGACCATCGCCCTCTTCGACGCGAAGAGGAGGGAGATCGCGAAAAAGACCTTCAATCGCGGCGAGCGCGCCGAGGCAACCTTCAGGGTCCCCGCGGAGGCCCTTTTCCCCCTCTACGTGGTCTCCCGGTGCAACAGGCACGACATGTGGGAGAAGAAGATAGAGGGGCAGTGATGCCCGCGCCGCACGGGACAGCCGCCCTTAGCATGCCCCCCTGGCAATAAATCCCATTCCCGCAATTTCCACCTTGATTTTATTGCACGTTTTGCGAGAGTGGCGCCATGCCACTCGCGTCCGCTGCATCGGTACACGCCGCCTTGAAACGCGCCCTGTCCATGGGCATGCTCATGGCGGCGCTTGCCGCGGCCCCGGGGCTGTCCTGCGCCGGCGCGCTCGACCGGCCGGCCCCGCCGCGCGCCGAGAAGGGCATGCTCGACCTGCGGCAGTGGGACTTTGAACGGGATGGCCCCCTGCCCCTGAAGGGCGAGTGGGACTTCTACTGGCAGCGCCTCCTGGGACCCGGGGATTTCCGGTCCTCGCCCGTGCCCCTTCCGTCCGGCTCGTTCAACGTGCCCGGTTCATGGAACCATTACGTCATCGAAGGGAAGCGTCTTCCCGGCCATGGCTGCGCCACCTATCGCCTGCGGGTTAAAACGAATTACCCCGGCGTTCTCTCCCTGGGCGCGCTTTACCCCAATACCGCCTACCGGCTCTGGGTCAACGGCAGGCTCCTGGGGGGCGCCGGCAGGGTCAGCGCGGATCCCGCCCTGGCGTCGCCGGGGCAGGTTTCGCGGACCGTGGAGATGCCTTCCCGGGAAGAGGCGGAGATCATCATCCAGGTTTCCAACCATTCCTATACCTACGGCGGCATCTGGAGCAGCCTCTATATCGGGAAAAGGGACGACATCAGGCGGAGGCACGAGAACGCCCTGGCCTACGACATGTTTCTTTTCGGCAGCCTCTTCATCATGGGCCTCTATTACCTCGGCCTCTTCGCCGTGAGGAAGAAGGACCGGTCATCCCTCTGGTTCGGCCTGTTTTGCCTGCTCCTGGTCCTGAGGACCCTGGTGACGAACCAGATGTATATCCTGAATATCGTGCCCGGCATCGACTGGGAGGTCATGGTAAAACTCAATTTCCTTACCATCACGCTGAGCGTCCCGCTCTTCCTGGCCTTCATCGCCAGGCTCTACGGGTCGTTCATGTTCAAAACCATGAACCGGATTTTCAGCGTCCTGTTCGGCGTTTTTTCAGTTATGATCGTACTCTTCCCCGCCCGGGTCTACAGCGAGACGCTCCTGCTCATCAACGGCTGCCTTGTGCTGGCGGGCGTCTACATCCTCGCCTGTGTCGCGCGGGCGATACGCGCCGGGAGCGAAGGGGCCATGATCGCCTTCGCCGGCTTTGTCGTGATGTTTGTCGCCGTGATGAATGACATTTTCCTGGCGAATTACCTTATCCTTTCGATACAGCTGGTCCCCATGAGCATCTTCGTCTTCATCTTCGCCCAGTCCTTCAACCTGGCGCGCACCTTCTCCTCGGCGTTCAACAAGGTGGAGGACCTTTCGGAGAACCTGGAAAAGAAGGTGCGCGAGCGGACCGACGAGCTGGAAGTGGAAAAGGACCGGCTCAGGGAGAGAAATGAGACCATTGAAAACGAGCTGAACCTGGCGCGCAGGATCCAGCAGCAGCTCATCCCCCTGCATCACCCGGCGGATTTCATCCACTCCATGTACCGCCCCATGGACCGGGTCGGCGGGGACTTTTACGATTTCATCGCCTTCGAGGGCTCCCGGCGCATCGGCATTTTCCTCAGCGACGTGTCGGGCCACGGCGTGCCCGCCGCCTTCATCACCTCCATGGTGAAAACGATCATACTCCAGTCGGGTGACCGTAAGGGGGACCCCGCCGGTCTTATGCTCTACCTGAACGAGCTTCTCTCCGGCCAGACCGCGGGGCACTTCGTCACCGCCTTCTACTGCGTGTTTGACCCTGAAACCCGGGGGGTGCGTTACGCCAACGCGGGCCACAGCCATCCCTACGTCATCGGCGACGGCGTCGCGGAGATGAAGGGCTCGCGTGGCCTTCCCCTGGCGGTGATGCCCAACGGTGAGCTGGAGCGCTACGGAAAGACCTACCGCAACAACGAGGCGGTTCTCACCCCCGGGAGCAAGCTCCTGCTCTTCACCGACGGGCTCATCGATGCCTCGGCGGGCGGCGACAGGAACAAGAGGTTCGAGGAGCTCCTGCCGGGCCTGCTGGAGCGGACGGGCGGCATGGACTGCCGGGAATGCGTTGACATGCTTTTCAGGGAATTGACGGAATTCAGGGGCACGGACCGCTTCGACGACGACGTGTGCATCATCTGCGTGGACGGCTGAGGGCCCCGCGTTTCGACACGCGGGGCCTGTTTCCCATGGCGTGAAATATCAATAGCTTCTGCGGCGACGCGGTCTGGCGGCGGGCGTTTTCCCATTCGGTTTGCGTACGTGGGGTGCGCTTTGCTTCCCGCGAGACCTGTCAGCGGGTCGATTGGGCCGGACAACCGCCGGCCCTGTTTCCATCATCGGGTAGGGATGGCCCTCGCGCAGGGGGATCCTCTTCGCAAGCAGCTTTTCGATATCCGCGATATATGCCTTTTCCTCTCCGTCGCAGAAGGACAGCGCGGTGCCGCCGAGGCCCGCCCGTCCCGTGCGCCCGATCCGGTGCACGTAGGTCTCCGGGACATTGGGTATCTCGAAATTGATAACGTGGGAGAGCTCTTCCACGTCGATGCCACGGGAGGCGATATCAGTCGCGACGAGGACCCGCGTGCGCCTGGCCTTGAAATTCCCCAGGGCGCTCTGGCGCGCCCCCTGGGACTTGTTGCCGTGGATCGCCTCGGCCTTTATACCGGCCCTGACGAGGTTTTTCGCGACGCGGTCCGCCCCGTGTTTCGTTCTCGTGAAGATAAGCGCGGTGACGATTGACGGGTCGCTCAGGAGGTGGACGAGAAGCCGCTCCTTGTTCTTTTTGTCAACGTAGTAGAGCTCCTGGTCGATGATCTCCACGGTGGAGGAAACGGGGGTCACCGCCACCTTTTCCGGGTTCTCCAGGATGCTGTCCGCCAGGCGTGAAATCTCCGGGGGCATGGTGGCGGAAAAGAAGAGCGACTGCCTGCGCGGGGGAAGCTTCGAGATGATCTTTTTCACGTCGTGGATGAAGCCCATGTCGAGCATCCGGTCCGCCTCGTCCAGGACGAAGTGACTGAGGTTCTTCAGATCGACATGCCCCTGGCTCATGAGGTCGAGAAGCCTTCCCGGCGTCGCGATCAGGATCCGCGCCCCCGTCCGGAGGGCGTGGATCTGGGGTTTCTGCGATACGCCGCCGTAAATCACGGCATGGCGAATTCCCGTGTGCCGCCCGTAGGCGGCAAGGCTTTCCCCGATCTGGATGGCGAGTTCCCGGGTGGGGGTCAGGATCAGCGTGGCGATGGATCGCGGCCCCCGGGCGGCATCAGGGTCCTCGTGAAGCATCTGGAGCAGGGGGATGGCGAAGGCCGCGGTTTTCCCTGTCCCCGTCTGGGCGCAGCCGAGGAGGTCGCGTTTGCCGAGTATGATCGGGATCGCCTGTTCCTGGATTGGTGTCGGGTGCGTGTAGCCTTCGGCGTGCAGGGATTTCATGATGGGCGCGATAAGGCCCAGGTCTTCAAATGACATTGTTTTCTTTTCTCCTTGAAATGACAGCCGGCTGAAACGGTGAGGTGATGAGACAGCGGGATGAAATATCGAATTTTCAGTCACAATGGAGTGGCGCGGTATATTGTCAATGATTATATTCGGGCGGTCCGATTATGTCGAAGGACCGCCCGTGCCGGGGAAAGGTGCCGCGCCGCCTTCGTGACGCCCCTCACGCCTCGTAAACCTCGACCCTGCTGAATTCGCTCACCATGACGTACCGCGTGATCGCTACAAGGACGAGGGCGTTGGCCGCGTCCCCGGCGAAATCCGCGAGGCGGCCGTGGCGCTCCAGGTAGCGGTGCAGGATCCCGTCGCGCCGCGGTCCCGTCACCTCGGCGGCCCTTCCCATGACGGTGATCCCCGTGGCGTGGCGCAGGTCCGCGTCGCGGTTTCCCCGGTCGTCGATGAAAAGGGAGACGCGGTCGTTCCCGGCGAGGTTCCGGTACTTGACAGAGTCCCGGGGGGTGACGAAGACCAGCTCGTGGGGTGAGCCCGTCCCCGCGAAGGCCACCAGGCTGGTGTAGGGGCCTTCATCCCCCGAGGTCGCCAGGACGGCGAAGCGCTGTCCGCGGATGACCGCGGTGATTCGTTCAAGCAGATCCGGCATGGCGTATACCCCGCGCTGACGAAAGTCGGATGATGGTGTCATGCCCCGGCGCTCTGGGACAATTCTTTTCCTGGATGCCACGCCCCCGGTGACTCCCTAATCTTCCTCCTCTTCCAGGCCCGTCATGTCGATCGACTCCATGGTGGTCTTCACCTTCTCCGCCATGTCGGCGATGGTCTTCAGGTCCTCCGCCATCGCCTGGGCGCGCATGGCGCTCGACTGGATGAGATGGTTCACGTCGGTGATGGATCGGACGATCTCCTCCGCCGCCTTCTTGTGCTCCTCCGTGGCCGTGGCGATCTCCTCGGAGCGGGCGCTCACGTGCACCGCGCCGCTGTTGACCGATTCCCCCGCCTCCACGTTGGCCTCTGTGCTCCGCCGGATGGCCCCCACCATCTCGCCGATGTGGTTCACCCCCTCGATGATCTCCGAGAGCACCGTCACGGTTCCCGCGACGGTGGCGATCCCCTTCGATACGCCGGTATCGCTCTGGCGGATGAGGGCGTCGATCTCCTTGACGCTCTCCGTGGTCTGGTCCGCGAGCTTGGATATCTCGTCGGCCACGACGGCGAAGCCGCGGCCGTATTCACCGGCCCGGGCCGCCTCGATGGCCGCGTTCAGGGAAAGGAGGTTGATGCGGTCGGAGATGTCGTGGATCATGCCGATGATGGCGGTCATCCGGGCCGAGGTGGCGTTGATCTCCCGCATCGTCGCCTCCATCTCCGAGAGCGATTCCTCGCCGGAGTGGGCCCGGGCCATGATCGCCGAGGTCCGTTCGGCCGCCCCGGACATCTTCTCCGCGATCTCCCTGGTGACGCCGAAGAGCCCCCGGATCTTCTCCCCCAGGGAGGCCATGAGCTGCGACTGGTCCCGGGCCCCGTCGCTCACGCCGTCCAGGCCCGAGGATATCTCCTCCACCGTGGCGGTGATCTCCTCCATGGAGGAGGCCTCGGCCTGCATGGTGCTCGAGAAATCGTCGGAGGCCGTCAGCATGCGGTGCGAGGTCTCGTCGAGCTTCGAGGAGACCTCGGCGAGGGCCGCCAGGAGGTTCCGGTTCGTCTCCACCTGGCGCGTCCGCTCCTCGGCGTGCTCCCGCTTCCGGGCGGTCAGGGACCGGATGCCGATCCGGGCTATGAGCCCGCTGAACACCGCGGAAAGGACCAGGGCGATGGTGAAGGCCGTGAGGACGCTCCCCGTCTCTCCCCGCGTGAATTGCCCCGAGGAAATGAGGTTGTAGTAGACGAAGCCGAGGGCGATGACCGTCACGGCGATGGCCACGCGGGCCCGGCAGAAGAGCACGGAGAAGACCGAGATGGGTATGAGGAGGAGACAGCTCGATACCAGGCGTACCGGGGCGCCGTACTGAACGGTCCGCAGGGAGATTATGATGTTGCCGACCAGGAGGGCGAAGGCCATCATGTTGGCCGTCGCGTGGTAATGCCCCCGCACGAGAAGGAGGATGCAGCCGCAAATTATAATGAAGAGTACGATCAGGGCGACGTTGAGCGCGGAGAAGGGATCGCGCTTCAGCGTGGCGTTCAGCATGATGAGAAGCGCCATGAGGGCGGGAAGGGTCAACAGAATCGCCCTGAAGAGGAGGCGCGCCCTGCTCTGAAACTCCATCGACGAGGCGGTGTACTGTTTCAGGAGCGATTCTTCGAACCGTGGCATGTTCCCCTCCCTTCCCGCCTTGATACCCGATGACGCAGGCCTCTCCCCCCGCGGGGGCGACCATGTACTGATCGGATATCTTGTGAGCGGCAGCGAATGATGTGTTCCCTTGCAGTATGGACCGGAAAAAAGGTATCTGTCAAGGGAAATTCGGCGCATCGGACCGCCATTCCGGTACCGGATGCGGCGAGGGGGGCCGGGGCGCAAAGGCAATTCGTAATGAAATTGAGGGGACTAATCGGGGCCTCCAGGTTAGAGAGGACCCGTCACTCCTTCCCGCTGAAGTCGATCCTGAGCTCGTATACCCCTTCGTCAAGCCTCGTCGTCAGGGGGTGGCCGGACCTGGAAAAGACCTTCATCATCGGTTCGTTGGTGGCGAGAACGTCCGCCGTGAACCCCGCGATCTTCTTCTCGACGGCGATCCTGATCAGGTACTTGAGCAAGAAGGTGCCGATGCCCCGGCCCTGCCACTCGTGGTGGATCGTGAAGGCCACCTCGGCGTACCCGGAACGGGGGTCCCTGATGTAGCGCCCGATGGCGACGATCTGCTCGCGCCCTTCGGGCTCATCCCTGCCGATGACCCCGGCGATGGCCATCCGGTCGGTGTAGTCGATGGCGGCCAGGGGCATCGCCACCTTGTGGGAGAAGGATTTCAGGCTCTGGAAGAAGCGGGTGTAGACGTCCTGGGGGGGCAGGCCGTACACCAGCTCCTGGATGGCCCGCTCGTCCGTGGCCCTCACGGGACGGAAAAAGATCGTGGTGCCCTTGCCGTCGATCCAGTTGATCTCGTACTCCTTCGGGTAGAGGACCGCCGGGAGGGCCTGGTCGCGGTAGATGTATCCCTGCTCCTTCGCCGCGCGGAGAAGCTCCTCCCGGAAGTCGGGATGGGCGATGCCGATGAGCATCATGGCCCGGTCCCGTATCGACTTGCCGTGGATATAGGCGGCGCCGTATTCGGTTACCACGTAGTGGATGTCCCCCCTGGTGACGACGACGCCGCTCCCCGGCGAGAGGACGGGAACGATCCGCGAGATCGTGCCGTCCTCGGTCGTGGAGGGGAGCACCATGATCGACTTGCCCCTTTTCGAGAGGGCGGAGCCGCGCACGAAGTCCACCTGCCCGCCGATGCCGCTGTAGAACTCGAAGCCCAGGGAATCGGAGCATACCTGGCCGGTGAGGTCCACCGTGAGGGCCGAGTTGATCGACACCATGCGGTCGTTCCGGGCGATCACGTAGGGATCGTTGACGTACCGGCAGGGCCGGAACTCGAAGAGGGGGTTGTCGTGAACGTAGTCGTAGAGGCGCTTCGTTCCCATGCAGAAGGAGGCGACGATCTTTCCACGGTGCAGGTTTTTTTTACGGCAGGTTATGACGCCGCTTTCTATCAGGTCGATGATCCCCTCCGTGAAGGTCTCGGTGTGAATGCCCAGGTCCTTCCTGTCCTTCAGGTAGGGGAACACGGAGCCGGGGATCTTCCCCACGCCGGTCTGGATCGTGGACTCGTTGTCAATGAGCTCAGAGATGAGCCGCCCGATGTCCCGGGCGATGGTATCGGGAGATTTCTGGACGAACTCCAGGAGGGGCGCGTCGTGCTCCACGAAGGCGGAGATCTCGCTCACGTGGAGGAAGCTGTCCCCCAGGGTCCGGGGCATGTTCGGGTTCACCTCGGCCACCACGTAGCGCGCGACCTCAGCCGCGGTCTTGGTGATGTCCACGGAGACGCCCAGGCTCACGTAACCGTTCGCGTCGGGGGGCGAGACGGTGATGAGCGCCACGTCGATGGGCATGGTGCCCCGCTGCATCATGAGGGGCACCTCGGAGAGGAAGATCGGGGTGTAGTCGGCGCGCCCCTCTTTTATCGCCGCCCGGGAGTTCGCACCGATGAAGAGCGCGTTGTGGCGGAAGTAGCCCGTGTAGATCTCCCCGGTATAGTCGGTGAGGCCGAGATCGAGAAAGTGGATGATCTCCACGTCGGCGAAGGTGTGGGCCAGATCGAGGAGGGTCCGGACAAGGAGCTGGGGCTCCCCGCAGGCCGAACCGATGAATATCCTCGCGCCGCGGCGGATCCTCGAAAGCGCGCTCTTCGCGTCGGTCAGCTTCTCCCTGTAGGATTCATGCCAGTTGAGTATCATGCCGGCTTTCCTCCCCGGCGATAGTTATCGGTTCCCCCCGCACGGTATGAGGATCCGCTGTAAAAGTAAAACGATTTTCACGAGTGAAACTAATAATGTTGTTGACAATCGGGTGACAATTGAGCATATTAGAGTTGTTGAGCAGCTGGATAATCAGCGGATTACCCCGCCCGCGTCGGGGGAACGCACATTCTTTCCAGGATTTTCAACAGATCCGGTATCCATGAGGATGCAGCCATGAAATTCATCAGCGTACGAGATCTGAGAACGAGGCCCGCGTCGATCTGGCGTGATCTGGAGAAGGAACGGGAGCTCGTTGTCACCAACAACGGGAAGCCGATCGCGCTTCTTACGCCGCTTTCGGAGGGCAACCTGGAAGAAGGGCTTCGCGCCGTCCGCAAGGCGAGGGCCACGGAGGCCCTCGGGGCCATGCGGCGCCGTGCCGCGGCGAGCGGGGCGGAGGCGATGACCGCCGATGAGATCGCCTCCGAGATCAGGAAGCACCGCTCCGGAAAATGAGAATCGTCCTCGACACCAATGTTCTGGTCTCCGCGGTACTGAGCCCCGCGGGTCCGCCGGCTGAAATCCTGAGCCTGGTCATCAACGAAGAAGTGATACTCTGCTACGATGACAGGGTGCTGAATGAATATCGTGGGGTCCTCGGGCGGGAGAGATTCGGATTTGACGGCGAAGCTGTCTCGTCTCTCGTGTCATTCCTGGAACAGGCCGGTGAGCGGGTGAATGCCACGCCCCTGAACCTGGAACTTCCCGATCCGGATGACCGTGTTTTTTGCGAGATCCTTGAATCCGCCGCCGCAGACTTCCTGGTTACGGGAAACACGCGGCATTATCATTCCCTAGGGGACCGGCGCATCGTCACTCCGAGGGAATTCATGACCCGATACTTCGGGAGGCTATAGCGTGATACGTCAGGACCCTCTGCGGGTGGGTTGCCCGCGCCCTACAGCCGCTTCCGCCTGTTCCATTGTTCGCAGGCCGACCTGAAATCGTCCGAATAACCGAAGTGGGCCGTGAAAAGGCGCTTCACGCCGGGAAGCGAGGCGATCATGTCCATGGACCGCCGCACCCTTTCCGGGTCCATGTTGACCAGATCGTCCAGCACGCACAGTCGCCCGTCCTTCAGGGCCAGGGCGTCCCCGGTGAAAAGGTCGACGCCGTTCACCAGGAAGCAGGTGGAGCCGGGGGTGTGCCCGGGCGCGAGGACCGCCTTCACGGCAACGCCGCCGATGGCAAGGGCTTCCCCGTCCCTTACGAGCGTATATTCCCTGTCGAGCCTGTTCTTGAAAATGAGCGCCCGCGCCCTGGTCCCGTCGATCATCTGCTTTTCCATTTCGGGAACATAGACCACGGCGTCCCTGAAGAGCCCCGCTGCGGCCGTGTGGTCGCTGTCGCAATGGGTAAGGAAAAGCGCCTTCACCGATGAGGGGTCGATCGAGAGCTCCTCCAGTCCCCGGGCCACGGCCTCCGCGTCCTTGCCCGCGTCAAAGGCGATATACCCGTTCCCCGCCCTGACCAGGAACATGTTGGCGAAATCGTCCTTCACCGCGAAGATGCCCGGCACGACCTCCCCCGTGGGGAGGGGATTCATGCCCGACTTCATGGCGCTGAACCGGTAGATGGTCCAGCCGAAAAATATCGCCGCGGCGCCGATGATGACGGCGAGAAGGCCAAGGAGGGGTTTTTTAATTCTTTTCATGTCGTGCCTCGGGTCGGTAGAGATCATAAGACGAGGGTAATGCATACCACGAATTCAAGGGGCGTGTCAAACGATTTTGGCGGTTACCGTTGAAATCGGGCGTCCAGGGCATGTCTCCCGGAGCCTAGGACATGGGTCCCGTTACGCTCAGGATAAAGGTAGATCCCGTTCCCCCGTTGTCCATGACCTCAACATAGATGGAGCCGTCGGGAAATGAAGACGAACCCTGAAAGAGCGATTCCTCTCCCGTCCCGGGAGTGGCCGAAGAGCCAACCAAGGATCCCGCGTCGAAGGAGGGATCGCTGTACACGTAGAGATCAACGTCCCCGATGTTTCCGTAAAGGCTGGTGACCTGGATTTGGTAGGTCCCCATCATGGTGATGGGGAACCGGTAGTAGCTCGAGGAATATTCGCCACCCACCATGCAGTAGTTGGCGCGTCTCTGCAGGCCCCACGAGAGCTCTTCGTCTGGATAGAGCTCCACCGGTTCTTCGATGGAGCCCTCGCCGGTGGTGACTTCAAGGGGAAAATTGTCGGTACCCTCGCCCGACGCCGTGAAGAACACCATGCTTCCCGTAGCCGTGAAGGTGTCACCGCCGATTTCCGTGATAAATCCCGGGTCCTGGTAGATCGTGGTATAGGTTGTCGGATCGTTGCCGTACATGTTGATCCAGTACTCCTTGCCCGCATCGACCGCGGCGGTGTAGTAATTCACGTAGGGAGGAACGGAGGAAGAACGAATGCCCGTGTCAATATGGAGCCCCACGGGGACGATGAGCGGGGAGGCGATGCTGCCCACGGGTATTTCGACGACCGCGCCCCCGTGCACGTCGGCGGTGATGATGTATGCCGCGCCGTTTGCCGTGTGCCTCCCGTCCACGGCAAAGTAGTAATAGCCGAAGGGCGGCGTGCCCGTAAAGTGGAATATCCACTCGTCCTTTCCCCTGCCGCAGTAATTCACGCCGAACGTTATTACCGGAAAATTCTGGAAGGAGTTATCGCCGGTATAGTCCAGGAGGTCCGCGTCATCGGTCATCTCCTTCACGGCGATGTCCAGGTGGGTGAATAACCCATGGTCCGTGTAGTAATAACTGGTATCGGTCCCCACGCGGCCGATGACAGGGGTCCCGTCGTTGGGGATCAGAATCGGTTCATCCGGCGTTCCCTCCGAGGCGAAGCCGTTCGCGGTCATGACGATCGGCACGGAGACGGTCTCTCCCGCCGGGAGGTTCGCCACGGCGGTCCCCGAGTAGGTGACGTCGGGCGCCGCGGCCACGGCGGTGAAGGTGCGCGCGGGGCCGCTCTGGACGGAGAGGTTTATCGTGTCGGGGAAGGGCGGCGCGTAGGTGCGGGAGATCGGCATCATCCCCGGACCCGCCACGGTAAGGGAGATGGAGGTGATGTCCGGGGGGGCCGATGACATCCGGGGCCCGTCCACCGTGCCGGAGCTTCCGCCCAGGTCCAGGATCACCCGCGTGGTCAGTAGGGACGGGGGTACGCGGTGCTCGGAATCGGAGCAGGATATTGTTGATCCCGCCATGATGAGCGCGAGGACCAGGAGAAGCAGGGGGGTCGATCCGGGAATGCAGCGAGTACGCCGTGCTGGTATCATGTCATGCCGCTCCTTTATATCGATGGCCGACGTCCCGTGACAGGACGGCGATAAGGGCTCTCTATACAATAAATGCAAATGACTTATGTGTCAATGTATTTTCATTAAGATGAAGGGCGGGCCACGCCGCGATGGGACCCCTAATTATCGATCCGGATCCACGCCCTGAGGGCGCGCCCCCGCCCGTCATTTTTGACGGGGCCATGGACGGCGAGGACCGCGAAGGCGGGATTGTCATCGCCCTGTTCCCCGTAAGGCGGGGCGGGACTCACCAGGGGCCCCCAGTGGCCCTCGAGCCAGAGGGCGCAGGAGGGCGCGTCGCCGGGGCACTCCCGCAGCGCCGCCTCGGCCAGGGGAATGCCCATGCCGCTGTCGTCGAGGCGGAGGCGGATCGAACCGGGAGCCGGCTCCGCGCCGGGGCCGCCGATCCAGGCGCGGGCTATGGAGAGGCGGTGGGGCGCGGCGAATTCGATCACCACGGGAAGCCTGAGGAGGGGCCTGGGGCCGCCGTTTTGCTCCAGGCCGTCGAGCCATTCCCGGAGTTCCGAGGATGGAAGAATTGCCGGGCCGGGCCTGAAGGCGCGGTTCGTGCGGTGCCGGGGTTTCATCATAATTGTCCCTGTTTCACCCGGTTTGGCCCCCTGGTCATGGACGCGGGCCTCCCGCGCGCCGCAGGCGGGCAGGCCCGCCATGGCGGCGATCAGCAGGAAGAGGATGGGCGCGCTGCCCCGTGCCATGCGGGTCAGAACTTCGTCCCCGCCATGATCCCCCCGGGGCAGAGGGCGAAGAAGTAGTGCTGTTCATCCTCCTGCGCCGCGGCGCCCCCCCGGTATTTTTCATCGTACCGGGCCAGGTCCCTGATGGCCCGGCGCGGCTGGGTGAAGATGTTGAGGAGGGACACCGCCTCACCCGTGGCGAAGGTAATGAGGCCGTCCGTCCAGGGGCGGCGGAAGGCGAATACCGTGACCAGGCCGGCGCCGATGTTCACCGTGAGGTTCAGGGTGTGGGGAAGCCACCCCCATCCCTCGCGCTCCTGCTGGGCGCATTCTCGCAGGATCTCCTCGGCCCGGGAGAGCTTGGCCCGGCGCTCCGCGGCGCCGGTTTCCGGCATGGAGCGCAGCCGGTCGGGGAGATAGGCGGGCTTGAAGGGGAATATCACCTGGCCGCCGACGCCCAGCGCGAAGGTGACGCTGCTCACCAGCATGTCCTCGGCGAAGGCGCGGTCCCGGACCTTCCGGTAATGGAGGTTGCCCGGCTCCCGCCTGAAGTTGTTCCAGTTGAGGCCGGCGAGGGTCCCCGTGGCGACCGTGCCCGCGCCGTAGGCGGCGATCCATCCGAACCACCAGGCCTGGGCGCCGGACTGCGCCGCGTCGAGGGCGCCCTGTATGAAATCGATCCGCTCCTTCACCCCGGCGTCCGGCCCGACCTGGGCCGTCACCGTGGTCGCGGCGACGATAATGGAAATGAGTGCGAGAGCCACTCTGGTATGCGTGCGTTTCATGGGAGCCTCCCTGTGTGATGAAGTGGAACCGCGGCCCTGTTCGGCCCTCGACGCTATTGCTTTTTCTCGAGGGTGGCCCTGCACGCCTCGCTGAGCTCCGCCTCGTGGCTTTTCAGGCAGGATATGATCCTCCCCTTGCCGGGACGGACGCCCTCGCAGAACTGCTTCACGTCCCCGGAGCAGGCGTCCCTGGCCTCCTTGAACTTTTCGCTGACTTTGGCCACGTGGGCGGCGCACTCCTCCGAGAGCTCCGACTCATGCTTCTTGAGACACCTGGCGATGCGTCCGCCCCCGGGCTGCACGCCCTTGCAGAATTTCTCCACGTCGGCCCGGCAGGGGCCCTTGCCCTTGCTCTCAAGGGGCTCCTGGTCCTGGGAAAGCCCGATAACCGCTGCCATGGACAGGCAGGCGATCGTTGCGGCGGCTGACAGTATGATCTTTTTCATGGTGAATGACTCCTTCCTGATGATGAAGATTCAATGCGGAACATGGTCCCCGCGACGGGGTTTCCGGCCAGGAACATGCGGAGAGGATGATGCTCCCGGCAGGGGAAAAAATCAATGCTTTTTTGGGGTTGGATGGCTGTTCAATACTCAATCGCCCCACGGAACAGGAGGGGGGGAAGCCGGCAGGGCCCTTTTACCACTCCCCCGGAGGTGGCGGGCGTAAAAACCACTTTTTATTATGTTATTTTTATCGACATAAAAATTTTTTATTGACAATTTCCCATGACGTTGTAGATATCTTGATCAATTCAAATCAAAGGAGCTTTTTTATGAAAAAGAGCATTTTTTCTCTGGCGATCGCCGCCATCTTCGCGTTTGCGTTCAGCTTTGGCATAGTCGGCTGCAAAAAAGCCGAAGAGCCCGCAGTTGAAGAGCAAGTTGAAGAAGCTGCTGATCAAGTAAAAGACGATGCTTCCGAAGCGAAAGATGCGGCGAAAGACGTCCTTAAAAAAGCTGTTGACACCGGCGTTGACGCTGGTGCGAAAAAGCTTGGCATGTAATTAAATTTACAATCAAGCTGTACAGCGGGGGTGTTCATCGAACACCCCTTTTTTTTTGTTGTTTCCCGCGCGACTCCCCTGGCAGGGGGGGTGTGATGGTGGTCGCCCAATCCTGGGCCGGTGATTGATGATGGTCGCCCAACCCTGGGCAGGGGGGTGACCCGGAGCGGGTCGAGCACGTGATAGGGGGGTGCGTACACGCGCACCCCCCTATCGACCCCCCGCGTGGTCGCTCGCCGCGACGGGCTTGGGCGCTTAACTCGCCGCATTCACCTCGCGTCGCTCGGTTCGGTGCGGCTCAACGCCGCGCGGATTTCGACATCCTGTCGACGCGCGGCAGTTGGACATCCATGTCCAATCCAAAGCGCCTAGAGGTTGTCCGCTTTCAGCGGACGTTTGAGAGGCGGGGTTGCTATGAGGGAAATTTCTCTGGCGGACTATGCGAAAGATTGATTCATCAGCTTGCTACCTTGTGCTTGCGGAAGCCGCCTCCTGCGGCATCCGGCCTTCGGCGATACCGGCCGTTTTTGCAGCCGGTATAACGCAACGCCGGGCCTCCTGCCCGGCGAGGGGTTAATGTCACACTTTCGCCTTGTGGGGGATGCAGACAAAAAACCTTCCCCAACCTCCGCGTGCTCCGCGCCTCCGCGTGAGGCCACTCCTGATGACCGCAGGGATGGAACTGCCCCGGAATAAAGCGGCCCAGGATAGTGCTAGCCGATCCCGTAGGCTTCCTTCGCAAACTGGATGTTGTTCCGGGCGTTCTCGTACTTGACCCGACCGTAATTATAGAAGTCGAAGTCGATGGTGGAGACGTTCTTCTGGATGAGGCTCCAGAGGAACCAGTAGATGTCAGGGAAGGGCTTGAAGAGGTCCACCAGGCGGAGCGTTCGCTCGAAATCACACCCCTGGCAGTAGTGCTCCACGAAGCTTCGCTCCACCTCGCGGGGCACCAGGATCTCCTGGAACATGTCGGCCAGGTCGTACTCCCTCGGGGCCATGCCGGCGTACTCCCAGTCGATGATGTAGAGCGGCACGGGATAGCGGTCCCCGTATCCCTGTCGGACCAGGATGAAGTTCTCCGCCAGGAGGTCGTTGTGGCCAGCCGTGTACCGGCTTTCGGGTATGTCGATGGCCCGTGAGAGCGTCTCCAGGCGCGCCACGGTGCCGGGGATGTCGAACTCGGGATACGCGGCGCCCAGGCCCTCCAGTATCCCCGCCAGCCGCTTCACCTCCGCCAGGGGGTTGAATATCCCCGGAAGGACGACGCCGCTTTCGTGGATCCTCCTGATGGCGTCGACGATAGTGCCGCGCAGCGACTCGTCCAGGAAGTCTTCGTTCTTAAGCGTGTAGCTTCCGGTGATGTATTCCACGATGGTGACCCGGTTCCCGGGCATGTACCGGACCAGCCTCGGCGAGATGTTCAGATCGGCCATTTTCCGTATGGCATCGGCCTCGTGGTCCCGGTTGATGAAGAGCTCGGTCCTGTCGCCGTAGATCCGCAGGGCCAGGTCGCCCCTCTCGGAAGTGACGCGGTAGAGCCTGTTGGTGATGCCGCCCTTCAGCACCGATATCTCGATGGACGCGCCCTTCCATTCCGGCATCAATTGCAGAAAAAGCCTTTCATCAAGTTCCGCATGCAAAAGATTCAATGATGTGTCCATGTCCCTCCACGGTCGGTCTGTTCGACTGGGCCTTTGCGCGTGATCGGCGGGTCCCCGTGCCCCGCATAGTACCTGAAGGGGGGGCGCCTATGACGCAATGAACCTGACGATCAGCATGAGTACGGAAATTGAGATATACGCCAGGGAGACGCCGCAGAGCACGCCCGTCACCAGGCGCCGGAAGTTGGTGGAGCCGATACCCCCGTACTCCTGGAGGACCCAGTCCGCCGCCATGGGCGCCATGAGGAGGGCGGCGACGGAGAGTGAGCCGGCGCCAAATTTCAATTCATACCCGAGGAGTACCGAGGAGATATAGCCCGCGGCGAAGGAATGATGACCAAGGAACACGCCGGTGCACCGGGCGCACACGGGGAACTGTATTCCCCTGTAAAAAAAGCTCCGCTCGGGAATCCGGTGACACCCCGACCCCGCCAGGGAGGCGTACAGGAATGTCATGATCCTTCTTGCCATTGTGCGCCGCAGTTCTGGCAGACCCGTATCTGCGAGATCGTCGTCTTGATCTTTCCCTTGTCCATCCCGCAGAGCCCGCAGAGTATCCCGGGGATGCTGAAGAGGATGAAGCCGATGATCGACTTGATGCAGCCGAATCCCTTGGTCGTACCCTCCTGCCGGGTGATCGCCTGGACGGTGATGTTCGTTGAGCCGCATTTGGGGCATCGTAACTCGCTCATCTGTCTTTCCACTCCCTGGTGATGGTGGCGCGCAGCCTCTTCGCATGCGTGGATCATGCGGCGCGATACGGGTATTGTCAACATCAATATTGGAGCGGCGGGTGTGTTGGGGGAATCCCCGTGGGAGAGGGGGCCAGGGGGTGAGGGTCATTCACACATACAGCGCCGGGGGGATTGTCCCCGAGCGATCTTACCCCCATGGACCCGGCAATGCCTGACTAGCCCGGCCTAGGGCGCCACGAGTTTCAGTTTCGTGTGCCGGGCGATAATGTCGAAGTCCCGGTCGCGGTGCAGCAGGGGGAGGCCGTTCCTGATCGCCGCGTGGGCGATGAGGCAGTCCAGGCTTTTCCTGACGGCGACGCCCTTTTTCCTGAGGTACCGGTAGAGTTCCGAGGCGCCCAGGGCGTCCGTCACCGGGTCTTCCTCCACGAAATCGAACGAAAGGAGGATCTCCCGCACCCCGGCGTGGTCCCTGTCGGAACGGAACCCCTGGAGTATTTCCATGAGTATGATCGAATGGAGAAAGAGGGGCGCCCCCGATTCCACGGCGCCGGCAAGGCATTCCACGTGCCTGCTGTCGACGCCGTTGAAGAAATCGATCCAGACGGAGGTGTCGACGATCACCCGGCCTACCTCGCGGACCGCATGGCGTCGAGATCGCCGTCCCATTTCGCCCCGCCGCGATAGCGGAGGATCCGCTTCTGCGCGCTCAGGCGCACAAGCTCCCTGAGGGCGACGTGCACCACCTCTTTTTTCGTTTTCAGCTTCGTGGCGGCCATGGCGGCGCGCATCAGCCTCTCGTCGATGTCTATGTTGGTCCTCATGCCGTTCTCCCTATACACAAACATAGTGGTATTTATACACATTGTCAAATGGTTTTTCCCGGGGGCGCCGGCGTTACATAAGTTCTATCTTGAGCTTTTTGCCCAGGGCCGCGGCGGCCCTGTTGAGCGTGGTAAGGGAGAGCGAGTCGTTGTCGGGATCAAGAAGGCGGTCCACGGCGGAGCGGCTGGTCCGCATCTTTTTCGCGAGCATCGTTTTTGTCAGGCCCCCGCCCTTCATGGCGCGGGACAGCTGTCGGGCGATCAACCTTTTTATCGCCGTGGCCTCGACGGACGCGAGGATTCCCTCTTCCTCGAGGAATTCGTCGAAATCGGACCCGATATGGTCGTTTCTCTTTTTCATGGCGCCATCCCGTTTACACCAGCATCATCCGTTTTTGCGCCGTGGCGAGCTCCTCACGCGGCGTTTTCTTCGATTTCTTGATGAAGCCGTGGAGCAGCACCATGGTGCCGCCGCGCGTGGTGAAACACACACGGGCGATGGCGTGTCCCAGGTGCGACCTGACTTCCCACAGCCCCGCGTGGATTTTTCTCACCAGGGGCATGCCCAGGGGCCATCCGTATTGAACGGTCTTGATATCCTCCCCGATAATTTTCCGGTATTCCGGGGGCAACGATTTCAACCACTCGCGCACGTGCTCGTTTCCCCTTTCGGTGCGGAAGAACCGTACAGCGAGAATCTCTGCCGGGTACATATCGGCCGGCATCGGTTTAAGGGTACCTAAAATGGTACGTGTCGTCAAGTGATTTATTCCGTCGGCCTGCGACTGCTGCCGGCGCATCTATCCGGTATCTCATGCAGCGGATCCTTCATGGGTATCGATTCTCTGTGCATGGGTTCTACGAAGGAGGAAGGGGAAGGGTGAACATTTTTTTGGGGGCCCTGGGGGGGCCCCCCCAGGGCCCCCTTTGTTAAGGGGGAGAATTAAATCACGATGACTGCCGTACAAACCATTCGTTGCATGAAGAACCCCCCTTACGAAGGGTGGCGCGCAGCGCCGGGGGGTTTGTCTCCGAGAACCCCCCCCCCCCTTATTAAGGGGTGGCGCGCAGCGCCGGGGGATTCCCCCCTCTCCCCGTGGGAGAGGGGGCAGGGGGGTGAGGGTCTTCCCCCCTATTTTAACTTGACCTCGTCAATGAAGATATACCTTATGTATTCCACTTCACGTTGAGGGATTGTATGGAAGCGACGGCGCCGCGGAAAAACGAGATTCAGGGGATGTTCGAGGGGCCCATCCTGCCCCTGGCGCTGAAGCTTTCGATCCCCTTCTTCATCAGCAATCTCGTCGGCCTGTTCTACCTCGTCATCGACACCTATTTCATCACCCTCATCGACCGGGGCTCCACGGCGCTCATCAGCGGCACGGGGCTCGTCTTCCCCGTGTATTTTCTCTTCCTCGCCCTGGGCATGGGGATCAACATCGGCGTGAGCAGCCTCGTGGCCCGCGCCATAGGGGAGAAGAACCAGGCGGCCATGGAGCGCGCCGCGGATTCGGGCCTTCTCATCGCCACGGTCCTCGCGGTCACGGCCCTCACCCTGGGCTACGTCTTCGGCAACGACATACTTCGCTTCCTGGCCGGCTCCGAGCTCACGGAGGAGGCCATCGGGCACGGCCTCAGGTTCTTCCACTTCCTCCTTCCGGCCCTGGGGCTCCTGCTCCTGGGGCACGTGCTCCTCGGCGTGCTCCAGGGCGAGGGCCTCACCCGGTACATCGCCACGGCGTCGGTCCTCTCGGCCGTGGTGAACATCGCCCTGGACCCGCTGCTGATATTCTATTTCGACATGGGCGTCGCCGGGGCGGGGCTCGCCACGACCCTGGGTATCGCCGCGGCGGCCGTGTACGTCATCGGCATATTCGTGAAGGAGAAATCCTCGATCCCCATACACTGGAACCTCATGAAGGCCCGCATGAAGCTGGTGGGGGAGATCCTCCGCGTGGGTTCCATCCAGTCCCTCCAGATGGGCGCCCTGTCCGTGACCTTCATGTTCCTGAACAACATCGTCTCCTCCATCGGGCAGGACGCCATGAACTCCTGGGCCCTCTGCGGCAGGACCGACCAGATACTGTTCATACCCGCCTTCGCGATATCCGGCGCCGCCATCAGCATGGTGGGGCAGAATTACGGCCGCGGCAACCTGGCGCGCGTGCGCCATATCTACGCGCGGACCGTACTCCTCGGCATGGCCATGGTGTTCGCCCTGGCCATCGTGTACAACATCACCGCGGAGTGGATCTTCTCCGGGTTCTCCACCGTGGAGGAGGTCATACGGGGAAGCGTGTCCCAGGTGCGCGCCCTCTCCTTCACCTTCATTGGCGTGTCCACGGCCATGATATCCTCCTCGACCTTCCAGGCCACGGGAAAACCGGTGCCCGCCCTCCTCATCACGCTTATCCGAATGCTCTTCCTGGCCGTGCCGGCGGCGTACCTCCTGGTGCACGTACTCGGCATGGAGATGCCCGGCGTGTTCATCAGCCTTGCCGCGGGCAACATCGTGGCGCTTCCCCTGGCGTGGGCCTGGACCATGCTGCACCTGAAGAAGTTGAAGGCGCGGTCTGTCGACGGGGGAGATCCCCCTCCGGCCCCCCCTTATTAAGGGGGGGAGAATTGAATCACGACGACTGCCGTACAAACCATTCGTTGCATGAAGAACCCCCCTTACGAAGGGGGGTGGCGCGGAGCGCCGGGGGGATTCTCTCCGAGCGATCCCCCCCCGGCCCCCCCTTATGAAGGGGGGTGGCGCGACTTGCCCTGAGTAGCTGCGTAGCAGCGTATCGAAGGGAGCGCCGGGGGGATTCTCCATAGGATGTCAAAGCGACGCGGCACGGTCAGGGTATCATAAATAACTCTTTACACCGGTCGTGCGGTGGTGTAGAAATGGTACGTGGTAGTTGATTCAATCAAGCTTGGAGTTTGTCGGGCACCATGAATATCCGGATACAGATCCCGCGTGAAAAGATTTCCGAGTTCTGTCGGATTAACCGGATACGTCGCCTTTCGTTTTTCGGATCCGTGCTTCGCGACGATTTCGGTCCCGAGAGCGACATCGATGTCCTTGTGGAATTCGAACCAGGCGTGAAAGTGGGTCTTCGCTTTTTCGAAATGGAAATGGAACTGTCGGAAATCCTGGGCCGCAAAGTCGATTTGAATACGCCCGGTTTCCTGAGTCCCCGTTTCCGGGACAGGGTAATGGCGGAAGCCGAGGTGGCATATGCTGCCTGAAAAGGACCGTGTCCGCATGATGGACATGCTCGATCATGCCAGGGAGGCGGTTCGCTTTGTTGAAGGCCGGTCTCGCTCAGATCTTGATGACATTCGCTGGCTGAATCTTTCACTTGTGAGGCTCCTGGAAATAGTCGGAGAGGCGGCCGCGCGGGTGACGGAGGCCACGAAGTCGACTTTTCCCGGGATCCAGTGGCAACAGATAATCGGCCTGCGGAATCGCCTCATTCACGGGTACAACCAGGTGGACTTCGATATCATGTGGGTTATTCTTAAAGAGGATCTGCCTCCCCTTATAAGCCGTTTGGAAGATGCGCTCGGTTCCGGCGAAGCGTAATATTGTCGCATTCACCATCATTTCATCGAATTGGATTCACGCGATCTCCCCGTTTCATGCCGGTTGAAAGTATAAGAATCACTACACATCCGTCTGCGACACTACCTGTCATACCCGTATCGGTATATTGATGGCGTCAGGGGTGCCGACCACGGGGCCCGACGCCCGGGAGGAGGATGCGTCATGACCATCGGATACAACAGGCCCTTCGAGAACCACGACATCAACATCTGCACCAGGCCGCAGATCCTCGTTGAGGTGAGGCCCTGGGACATCACGTTCAACATTACGGACGCCCTCCAGATCATCATCGTGATCGCGTTCATCGTCCACGCGTGCAGGAAGCCCTTCCTGGCCGGCCTCCGGGGGGAGGAGTATGACGAGGAGCGGTAGGGTACGAGATCGGGGGGAGATCCCCCCCCGGCCCCCCCTTCGTATGGGGGGGAGTAACTCCCTCCCCCTTGTGGGGGGAGGGCCGGGGTGGGGGTGAGGTTGGGTGCCTTACCCGGGGCGGGGTGTTTGAGGTTGGTTGCCCCTCCCGGGGCGAGGGGGTGACCAGGCGCTGGTCGAGCACTTGCGAGGGTAAGAGGACTACTCGCCCTCTTCCCCTCGCGCTCCCCATCTCCGCCGCTCCTCAGGCGCCGGAGGGCTACGGGCGTAACTCGGGCGAACCTGCTGCGCAGGATTCGCCCTCAAACAACACGCCCGATTGGTTGTCCGCTTTCAGCGGACGTTTGAGGGCGGAGTTGCTATGAGGGAAATTTCTCTGGGGGACTATGTGAAAGATTGCTTCATCAGCCGGTTACCTGGTGCTTGCGGAAGGCGCCTCCTGCGCCATCCTCGCACCGCCGGCCGTCCTGGCCGGCGACGGGTTGTGGCGGGCCTTGTGAACCCCCTCCCCCTTGATGGGGCTAACAACAGGATGTTGTTGTGGCAGACTTCTCCGGGACATCCTGTCCCTTGTCTGCAGGCGGTCATCCTGACCGCACTCGAGCGCGGACAGGATGTCCAAAAAGCGCTCGACTGAGGGCCGGGGAGGGGGGCGGGAGATTTTTCCCTGTGACGGTAGTCGTTGATTGATATCGATACCGATGGAAAAAACGAATGGACAAATACCATAATCAGTGTACGATATAGTTATGAATGGCGCCATAAATGAAGCCGCGATACGGGAAGCGGCCCGCAGGATTGCCGAGCGGTTTCGTCCGGAGAGGATCATCATGTTCGGCTCCCGGGCGCGCGGTACCGCTGATGCGCGGAGCGACGTTGATCTGCTCGTCATATGCAGGGTGGCGGGGAAGCGGAGGGCCGTGGCCACTGAAATCGACAGGTCGCTGTACGGTCTTAAACTCGCGAGGGATATCGTGGTGCTCACGCCGGAAGAGTTTGAGCGCGACAAGTTCGTGCCGGGCACCGTCGCGCGGCCGGCCTACCTTGAGGGCAGGGTGTTGTATGACCGCGGGCGGCAATGAACGCAACAGGAAGGCGGCGCAATGGGCCGCTTTTGCCGATGAGGACCTTCGTTACGCGGAACACGGTCTTTCCATTGATCCCGACCCGCCCTACCGCCTCATCGCCTATCACGCCCAGCAATGCGCGGAGAAGTATTTAAAAGCGTATCTGGTTCTCATGGGAATTGATTTTCCCTATACTCACAACATTGCCGCGTTGCTCGAACTCTGCGAGGAACACGCTGATTGGACCGCCAGGCTCCGGGATGCCGAGGAATTGACCCAGTTTGCGATTACCGCACGGTATCCCGGTGAGGATGAAGAGGTGGAAAAAGATGAAGCGGCTCGAGCGATTGCCCTGGCCCTTCAGGTGAAGACACTGCTGAGGGTTGTCCTGTCGAAATCCGGCCTCATAGTGAACGATTAGCCTATAGTATCCACGCCCTCCCCGCAAGAAAAGAGCATCCTTTTTACATATGCGCTGCAGCGTGCCCTGTAATACTACACATCCGTCTGCGTCACTTCCTGTCATACCACCGGTAGTATAGTAGTGGCGATGGCACTCGCCGGGACGGAGTGCCAGAAGTTAGAGGTTGAAACGAGGTTGGTCCCCGGGGAGAGGGGTGAGATCCCCCCCCGGCCCCCCCTTGGTAAGGGGGGTAAATTCAGGCCCGGGTGGGCGGGAATGATCTTGACATATCCAGGCATGTATGTCATGTTTCTGGTATACAAAAAGTGAGATGGATTGCTGCGGCGCGGCTCTTCTGGAGGCATTTCCGGGTTATGGATGGGTACACACGCTTCTGCACGCATGTGAAGAGGTGAAGGCATGAAACTTCAACTTTTCATCGGTGGCGGTGACATGATCGCCCTCTGCACGCTGCCCTTCGCAGTTGCGGGCATCGTCATGAATGTTCTCTACCCCGGTTTTTTCACCATGCACCTGGGCCTCCCGGGCATGATAGCGGGCATCGTACTCCTGGCGCTTGGCATTCCCGTTTGGTTTTCATCGGCGTTCATGATTATTATCTATGTTCCCCGGCACAGGCTCATCACCACGGGTCCCTTCGCCCTGGTGGCGCATCCCCTCTATACCTCCATCGCGCTTCTGGTGATACCGGGCACGGGCCTGCTTTTTGACACATGGGTGGGATTCGCCATAGGCGCGGTGCTCTATGTTTCTTCGCGCATCTTTTCCGTGAGGGAGGACAGAAATCTCGAAGAGGCCTTCGGTGAGGAGTACAGGAGGTACAGGGAGAGGGTGATGGTGAGGTGGCTCTAGGGGGGTGCCTACGGCGTCTGTCAGCTGCACGCTGAGGGGTGAGTGACCCGGAGCGGGTCGAGCACTTGCGAGGATGGAGGCCTCCGCGGCCTCCCTCCTCGCGCTCCTCCCTCCCGGTCCCTCAGGCGCCGGGACGGGCTACGGGCGTAACTCGTCGAACCGGCTTCGCCGGATTCGACTCAGACAGACGCCCGATAGGTTGTCCGCCTGCGGCGGACGTTTGAGTGGTGGGTTTCTGTGAGTATAATTGAAGTAGTGCCAAACGTTTATGTATTCAATAAAAAAGATTGCATCATCAGCATTACGCCTTGTGCTTGCGGAAGGCGCCTCCTGCGCCATCCTCGCACCGCCGGCCGTCCTGGCCGGCGAACCCCCCTTAGCAAGGGGGGTGGCGCGCAGCGCCGGGGTGATTCTCCCCCTCCGCGCCCGGAGACTGTTTTTCAGTTTAAATGAAAATGGATTTTTAGCACTCTAGCTCTTTGACGGCTAAAAGATAGGTGTTGGTAAGGAGTGGGTAGGTAGCGGGTAAGGCAGATATTCGGTCATTTGAGTGGAAAGAGTTTTATTTAAACTGAACTAATGGTTGCGTGATATATAATGTTCTGGTTTACTCCTTGGCAAAGGGTGCCCCCTCCCCCTGTGGGGCTAACAACAGGATGTTGTTGTGGCAGACCTCTTCGGCACGTCCTGTCCCGGGTCTGTAGGCGGTCATCCTGACCGCACTCGAGCGCGGACAGGATGTCCAGAAAGCGCTCGACTGAGGGCCGGGGTGGGGGTGGTCATAGTCTGATGTCCCTGGCCGGCGAACCCCCCTTACGAAGGGGGGTGGCGCGCAGCGCCGGGGGGATTTAACTGATACTCTTTGAGGCACCGCATGCTGAAATTCAAATCCGTCCATGACCCCATCGCGAAGAACGACGGCCTGCGGATCCTGGCCACGCGGTTTCGCGGCCGGGGCATGAAGGCGGAGCGGTACCATGTCTGGATGCCGAGCCTGGGGCCCTCGGAGAGGCTGTTGAAGGGGATGCTGGGCGGCGGCGTGGCGTGGAAGGAGTTCAGCAGGGAATACAGGGCTGAGGTCCTGTCATCGGCGGAGATTGACGCGAAGAATGCCACGATTCGGAACCACGGGCAGAAGTTCACGCTCCGGCTTATCAGGGAGCTGGCGGAAAAACAGAATGTGACGTTGATGTGCCACTGCGCCACGGATGAGAAGATGTGTCATTTGAGGGTGCTGGAGAGGGTGATGAGGTAGTATTAATCTGAAATTGCCGTTTGCTGTGGTTCGTGTGTCGTTGTAATGGATTTTTACTTGGTCATTTGATGAAAATATCGAACATATACTGGAAATGTAGTGCGTAAGCCTGGATGAACTGTGATGAAAAAATTCATCTATGACATTGAGAAACTAAACCTTGAACCAGATAAACGCAAGGCTGTCACTGCTACCGAGGGTCCCCTCCTTATCATAGCAGGTCCCGGTGCCGGGAAAACCATGACATTGGTCGAGCGCATTGTGTATCTCATCGCGCATAAGGACGTAAAGGCTGAGAATATTATGGTTTCCACCTTTACGGAAAAGGCAGCCCGGGAACTCATAACCCGTGTTTCTAACCGTATGCTTGAGATGGATTTGCGCGTCAATCTAAATGAAATGTATATCGGCACCCTCCATTCAATATTCTTGAGAATACTCGAAGAGTATCGGGAATATACAAGGCTACTGAAAAACTATCGTATGCTCGACGATTTTGACCAGAAGTTTTTCGTATATGATCTCTTGGATGAGTTTAAAGACATTGAAAATACCGATCTTATCATCGGTGATCATAGGATTCGGCAGTGGGACAGGTGTGAAAACCTCATCAAGTATGTTAACAAGGTTCATGAAGAGGTTCTCGATTGTGAAAAACTTGTAGCTTCAGAAAAGCCTGAAATCAAAGTCCTTGGCGAGATTGTAATAAAATACGATGATCTGCTTCAACGGGAAAATTGCCTGGATTTCTCGACTATTCAGACTGAAATGCTTAATCTCCTCATAAATAATCCCGAAGCGGTCAGCCGACTCCATGAAAAAATCCATTACATCATGGTTGACGAGTATCAGGATACCAACACGATACAGGAAATGATTCTTTTTCGTATGATGGATCCTTCACGAAAGAACATCTGTGTGGTCGGAGATGACGATCAGGGCCTCTACAGATTCAGGGGGGCTACGATAAGGAATATCCTGGAATTCCCGAAGAATTTTACCGATGGCGAATGTGGACAGGTGACTCTCGCGACCAACTTTCGTTCTCACCCAGGAATCATCGATTTCTATAATAGGTGGATGGATGAGTGCGATTGGAGCGATGATGACGGGACATACAGATATTCCAAAACGATAAAACCGAGGGAGGACAAGCGATTCGAAGATTATCCATCGGTTATAAAGGTATCTTCCAAGGGAGAAGTACATGAATGGTATGACGAGATTTTTCGTTTTATCCAGTCTCTCAAAGATTCATCCGTACTCTATGACTACAATCAAATTGCGTTTCTTTGCAAGTCGGTAAAGAACGACAAGATAGTCGGTCTTGCGGGATACCTTGAGGAACGGGGTATTCAAATATTCTCTCCACGGTCAGCGCTTTTCTTCGAGCGCGAAGAGATTCAGTTGATGATGGGAGCGATTATATTCATCTTCCCGGATTTGTTCGATAAACTGAAGTGGAACAGCAGCGCTCATCTCGATGTGTGGGATTATTATGAAGCGTGCAAAGATCGATTCGCAAATGAACTTCGGTCAAATCCCGAGAAAAATAAATCCTTATTGCAGTGGTGCAGGTATAAAGCGACAACACATCTCGATTATGACAAGAAGGAGCTTCGTGCCGATTATGGTATAACATCACTCTTTTATGAACTATTGCAATTCCCCATGTTCTCGCGTTATTGTGACGCAGACCTCAAGGATAACGTCTTTAACCTGCGTGCAGTATACAATTTGGCGATGTTCTCGAAACTGCTTGTAAAGGTGGAGTACCTGTATAATATTACGGTTCTCACATCGAAATATTATGTAAAGACCTTGAGGGACGTGTTCAACAGATTCTTTCGCTTCCTTTACGACGGAGGTATCGAAGAGTATGAGGATTTTGATGAGTATGCCCCTACAGGGTGCATGTCAATAATGACTATTCATCAATCCAAAGGACTTGAATTCCCAATCGTGATGGT
Organism: Spirochaetota bacterium; assembly: GCA_040768125.1. GTDB lineage: Bacteria > Spirochaetota > UBA4802 > UBA4802 > UBA5550 > RBG-16-49-21. The sequence continues at coordinate 390,366 of JAXGNG010000003.1, forward strand.
CGACTCACTTAACGCCGTACCTCGGAAACAGCATTCCGATATTGATGTTATTCTGCAAAATGAATTCTACCATAAGCCGCCTTATGAGCCGATTGAGAAAACAAAAAACTATGATTTCTGGCGGCTTTTCTACACGTCCTTTTCCCGACCTCAAAACCTTCTTGTGCTTACTGGAAATGAGAGCGAAGGCAGGGGCTTAGGGAAACTGCCATCAAAGTATTTTGCGAAATTATACACTACACTTCCTTCGTGGCGTGATATCGACTTCAATTCAACCGCTCTTGTGCTGGAAAGGGTCAAGGCCGTCAATCTGAAGCATGAATACTCATTCACTTCGGACATTCTCCTTTACGAGAACTGCCCACGGCAGTACAAGTTTTATCGCGAGCTGGAATTTTCACCTGTCCGTTCCGCCGCCACACTTTTCGGTATTCTGGTTCACCAGACCATTGAGGATGTGCATCGAGCGGTCCTTCGTGATAAAACGGAGATGATTAACCCTGATGCTATCTCGGACTGGTTCAATATGAATTACCATGGTCTCACAAAAAGGTTCCGTACTTATCTCGGGGAAGGCCAGCGGAAGGCGGCGCTTGCACAGGTATTGAACTACGCCATACGGCACGAGAACCAGTGGGACAGGCTGAAGGAGGCGGAGGTCGATGTGTCCCTGGTTAAGGATACCTACATTCTTAAAGGCGTCATCGACCTGATCCGCGGCGAGCGCGATACCGTGGAGTTGATTGACTTCAAGACGGAACGTACCAAGCCCGACGTCAACAATCCCGACGACAGGGAGAAGCTAGACCGATATAAGCGCCAGCTCGAAATATACGCCCATATTGTCGAGGAGCGCACCGGTTACTCCGTGAGCAGGATGCACCTTTACTATACGGGAGAGGAATCGGGCAATCCCTATATTACCTATGATCGGGTTTCACGCACTATAGAGAAGACGGTCAAGACCTTTGACGGGATTGTTAATCTGATTGAAGCGAAGAACTTCGACAAGAGCGGTGTTGAGATGTGTCAGAAGCTCTGCGGCAACTGCGATATGCGGTATTATTGCGGGTGGAAATGATCAATTATGTATCAAATGAACTGTAGTTTACAAATAAATACTTGACGAAAAATATAAAGTATATTATATTTATAATATTCTTATATATAATGTAATCAAAAGAGGCATGAATATGGTAAAACAAGTTGTCGCTAAAAACTTGTTCAGGTTGCGAAAAATTTCCGGTTTAAACCAGCATGAAGTGGCTGACAAGGCCGGAATCAGCAGACCCGCGTATTCCGCTATCGAGAAGGGAAAGTCCGACCCCCGTTCGGATACCCTGCACAGGATTGCAATTGCCCTCAATGTGTCGATTCGTGATTTTTTCATCGAAATGCCCGAATTAAAATCGGTTCGATTCAGAATGAGCAAAGTAACCGAACAGAAAAGAAAGATAAGGGAACAGGAAATAATCAGAATAGCCAGGTGGCTTAATAATTATAATTATCTCGAAGAGATTCTTGATGATAAATTGGAATATAAACTTTCTGCATTAAAGAGTAAAGACCCCGAATCTCTCGCGAAAAAAGTTCGCAAAGAACTGGGAATTGAAGAGAATCAACCTGTTTATGATGTAATTGAGGTTATCAACAGAGCCGGGATAAAGCTTTATTTCTCAGAACTGACCCTGGATGATTTTTTTGGGCTATCAATAGGAGAAAAAGACGGTGGTCCCGCCATCTGTGTGAATACCGCTCCTAACATAAGTATTGAACGCCAGATATTTACCGCCATCCATGAAATGGCCCATCTTCTTCTGCACAAAGAATCTTTCAATGGTGAACTTGTTGATGATGACAAAGATGAAGAGAGAGAAGCCAACATATTCGCTTCGTATTTTCTTATGCCCAGGGCGGGTTTTAATAAGGAATTGGAAAAGTACCGTGACCTGCATCCCGTAGACATGGTGCTGAGCGTTAAAAGAATTTTTAAGGTAAGCTACCGGACCGTGCTAATGAGGCTCATAGACGAGGGCATGGCAGACAGCACCGTTTATCCAAAATTTGCCATGGCGTATAAAAGATTATATGGCGGCAACCTGAAAGGTCATTTTGAACCGGAGGCCCTTGCTGCTTATAACGAATACGCAGCCGACAATGAGCCGGAAGGCACCGTCAGGGCGGAGATGTCCGGGAACAGACTTTACAGTCTTGTACGCAGGGCTTTTGAGAAGGAACAAATCTCGTTGAGCAGGGCAGCAGAAATACTGGAAAAAAATCATGATGAAATGCGGGAGCTTGCCCTTACCTGGAGGGAGAAGTCCTGGCTCTGATTGAGGAAACAACGGTAATAACGGACGCGAGCGTTCTGATCGACTATATCAAAGCGAATGAAGAGCTGTTAAGAATGCTGGTGTCCCTTTTCAAAGAGGTTCGCGTTCCTTATGATATTATCAATGAGGTGGAACAGTTGTCTCCTGAAAAGGCCGAATCCATTGGTTTTTCGGTGTATTATCCTGAACCCGCAACGTACTATGAAGCCGTAAACGCGGGTAATAGTATTTCTTTTGAGGACAATGTATGCGTTATTGACGCACGGGAAAACAACTGGGCGGTAATAACGAACGATAAAACGATGAAGAATTATTGTTCACAGGCGGGTGTTACTTCTTTCTGGGGTCTGCAGGTGCTATTGTTTATGGTTGAACAGAAATTAATTGTAAAGCGAACCGCAATGAATACAGCTGTAAAAATTTTTAAAAATAACCCCTGGATCAGTAATAAAGTTCTGAATGACTTCAGGGAGCTGATTGAGAAGTTATAGCTATTGATTTTCCGGGATAAGGTCACATAAATCCTGAAAATAAATAGGGCCTTTTAATGCGCCAACATTAAAAGGCCCAAGAGGCCCAAAGGAGGCCTGCTTCTTGAACTTTTAGCTAACAGTTATCCTTATGTCAGGATAGATTAAAATGTCAAGAACAAACTCCTTAATTTTATTTATTAAGGAGGAATACCATAATGATATATGGGATTTCCAAAGCAGCAGTCAGTAAGGATGGTAGAACAATTACTCATGTACTTATTCACAAAATAGTGAATAATACTGCTGGTGAAGCAAATCAAGTAACCAGACAACAGGTAATTGGTTTAATTGAATCCGGCTATGAATGCTGGACAATAATGAAGAATGGTTCCGGGAACTGGGACTGGGGCGCTAAGGTCCATGTTGTTACGACCTACTATGGAGCCTATATCAGAACCGATAGGAATAATGAATCCAGGGACAATCTCGGTAATTTGCCGGTCTTTGTTCCGCGGGTATCAGCATATTCTTATTAAATAGTATCAAAAGGATTATGCGTATTGTGACCTCTGCGCATAATCAATTTTTATCAGGATATATATTATCATGAAAGAAAAACTCCCGGGAATGGAAACCGCCGAACCCCTCACCTCCATCGAAGAATACATCTTTGAACCCATTAAGGGCTATCCCATGCTCAACTGGAAGGGCAAACGCCCCTTCCGCTCCACACAGTACTTCCCCGCGCAACTGAAGGAGAACCATGGTGAACCGGTGAAGGGATGGATGAACGAGATTTATTGGGGTGATAACCTCCAGGTGATGAGTCATCTGCTGAAGAAATACCGGCGCAAGGTACAGCTTATTTACATTGATCCGCCATTTGACTCAAAGGCGGAGTATAAGAAGAAAATAAGCCTTAAAGGGAAAATTATTGAGAATGATCATAGCGCTTTTGAAGAAAAGCAGTATTCGGATATTTGGACTAATGATGAATATTTGCAGTTTATGTATGAGCGAATCATCTTAATGAAGGAATTGTTGGCAGATGAAGGTAGCATATATGTTCACACAGATTATAGAAAAGCACATCATATCCAATGTATTTTAGATGAAATATTTGGTGAAAATAAAATCCAAAATGAAATTGTTTGGTGCTATAGAGGCATGGCAGTATCTACATCTCATTATGTACGCCGTCACGATAATATTTTATTTTATGCGAAAACACGGAATAATATTTTTAATTGGATCGATATTGCTGAAGAATTTACTGAAACAACAAAGGAAAAATATAAGCATTTCGATGAAAATGGAAGGCGATTCAGATTGCATGGAAGGAACATTACAGGAAGCCCAATACAGAATATTACCGATTGCGATATTAAATGGCTTAAATCTAATCCAGAACTTGTCAGGGTTGATTATTTAGATGAAAAAGAAGGTGTAAAGCCTCGTGATTGGATCGTTGAGGACTACATTAATATTTGGTCGAGTGAAAGAGTAAATTATCCAACACAGAAACCGGAGTTTCTTCTAGAACGCATTATCAAAGCTTCCTCCAATCCTGGCGATCTCGTCTTCGACTGCTTCATGGGTTCCGGTACTACTCAGGCCGTGGCCATGAAGCTGGGCCGCCGGTTCATCGGTGCCGACATAAACCTTGGGGCAATACAAATCACCACAAAGCGCCTCATAAATATTGCAAAAGAGCTCAATGAAAGGCAAAATGAGGGTCAGCAGATGAGTTTGGGTGAAGAAGAGAAGAAAATCGATACCTATTACACCGGCTTCTCTGTCTATAACGTCAACAACTATGACATCTTCCGCAATCCCGTAGAAGCGAAGGAACTTCTCATCGAGGCCCTGGAGATTCAGCCCCTGCCGGGTAATACGGTGTACGACGGAGAAAAGGACGGCCGCATGGTGAAGATCATGCCGGTAAACCGCATCGCCACCAGGGCTGACCTCAATGATCTCATAACCAACTTCGATTATAAAGCTTTTGAAAAGCAGGAGGCGAAGAACCCCGGAAAACCGGTGGAGAGCCTCCTGCTTGTCTGCATGGGCCATGAACCGGATCTGAAGGCGGTGTTGCAGAGCCAGGTGAAATTTAAGCTGGATATTGAGATCGTCGATATTCTGCGGGATCGTTCCGAACTTCAGTTTAAACGCGACTCTGAGGCCGAGGTAAAAATTTCAAAAGGGAAGCTTGAAATAAAGAAGTTCTATCCCATGAATCTCTTGCACAAACTCTCCATTGCCAGGGGGAAGGTGGATGACTGGCGGGAACTTGCGGAGTCCGTCATGATCGACTGGAACTACGACGGCTCAGTATTCGAGCCGGCGGTGGTGGATGTTCCCGGGAAAAACGATCTGGTACAAGGGAAGTATGACGTGCCTGAGGACGCCGGAACCATCCGGGTGAAAATCACCGATCTTTTGAGCGAGTCGTTGGAAGTAGAGGTTTCCAATGGCTAAGAAGAAAGAAATTGTAGAGCTTCCCTTTTACCATTACCTTGGGCACTTCTATTCAACCAATAGGGGCAGAATAAGAAATCACTATAAAGGCATCACAAAAAAGTTTCTTGATTTCAATGACCCGGACAACGCCGGGGCGTTTTTAAGAAAGCCTCAGTTCGAAGCAATTGAAATGTATGTATTCCTGAAGGAATATCTCGACAACATGCATCTCCATGAGATGTTCGAAGTATGGTATAATAAGAGCGGACCATTCGAGAATAGAAAGAGCATCAGTGAAAATGGGGAGGCTGTTCTCTTTGAAGATGAAGATCCTGAAAAATTCAAATCGGTTTTCGAGAGTTTAAAAGAAAACAGTCTCAACTATCCGAATTATATCTTCGCCCTTACCATGGGACTCGGTAAAACCGTGCTCATGGCAACATCCATTTTCTATGAGTTCTTGCTTGCCAACAAGTTCCCGAAAGATCCCAATTACTGCCATAATGCCCTGGTTTTCGCTCCCGACAAAACGGTACTTCAGTCGCTTAAAGAGATACAGACTTTCGATAAAAGCAAGGTCATTCCACCGGAATATATAAGCTGGCTTGATAATCACCTGCAATTTCATTACCTCGATGATTCCGGGGTTTCGCTTAATACGATAGATCGCTCCATGTTCAATATCATCATTTCGAATACCCAGAAAATCATCCTGAAAAAACAGCACGCTGAGAAAAGCAAGGCGCAGTTGTTCTTTGACGGCATGGATTCCCGATACACGGCTAAAAGCCTTATCGCGGGATATGAAGACCTTTACGATTTCGACAGTGAAATCGCACTGCAAGCCAATCAAAGATTTTCAAAGTTGATTCGCCTCGAACAGTTGGGCATCTATGTGGACGAGGCCCACCATGTCTTTGGGAACAAACTGGAAAAGGACATGACAGGCTGGGACGCGACCAGCCTGCGACTCACCATTAATGAACTGGCGAGCAACCTGAAGGATGCGGGCACCCATGTGGTGGCATGTTACAATTACACAGGAACACCTTACGCCAATAACCGCCTTCTTCCAGAGGTCGTCTATGCCTACGGATTGAAAGATGCCATCAACAATAGCTACCTCAAGCAAGTTACGGTAAACGGTTATGAAAACACAAAAAGTCGGGAATTCGTGAAAATCGCCATTGAAGAATTCTGGAGCGTACATAAAGAAAAAAAATACGAAAATATGCTACCCAAGATAGCACTCTTCGCGTCAACAATCGACGAGCTTGAAAAAGAACTGAGGCCCGCTGTTGAAAAGACGCTTTCAAAACTTAGAATACCAGTTTCAAAAATACTCGTCAATGTCGGTGACGATCGGCTTACGTCGAATGACGATATAAGAGAATTCATTAATCTCGACACCCCCGAATCGGAAAAGCAATTCATTCTTCTTGTCAACAAGGGCAAGGAGGGGTGGAACTGCCGTTCACTTTTCTCTGTCTGCCTGTTCAGAAAACCAAAATCAAAAATATTTGTACTTCAGGCGACCATGCGATGTCTCAGATCGATTACGGGCATACAGCAGTCCGGTTCCGTTCATCTTTCGAAGGAAAATCTCGACATACTTGAATCCGAGCTGGAAGAGAATTTCCGAATGACCGTCGATGACATGAATAATTCGGGAGAGAAAGACAGAGTATCGGTCGAAGTAAGAGTTCAACAACCTCCCGTCCTTATACCGATCAAACGCGTTCAGCATCTTTACCGGATGAACGCCAAAGAAATCCCGGAGAAAATTAATCTGAACATAGATAAAGCCCCCCTGGAGACATATAAAGTATTCCGCACTCAAAAGGAAATGCGGAATATCGGCAAGAAGTCGGCAAAAAGCGAAGTGATGGTTGGAGTAAAGGAGAATGTTGAATTTTCGGTAATGACCCTCGTCGCGGAAATTGCTCGTTATCTCCACAGGGGAGCGCTTGAAATAGAAAAAATCCTAGAATCGACCGGAGAGGGGATTGGCAATATACTCGAAAAGGTGAATGAATATAATGAGCTTCTTTATGATTGGATAATACCATCGCTGTTTCGTGAGTTATATGAGCTTGAGGAGTATAAAAGTGAGAGCGATTCCGCCGTTTCACTCGTAAAGGAACCGCCGGATGGATATTACACAGTCAGGGCAAAAAAGGACCTCATTGCCGGGCTCGAAGACAAGGCATACGCCAAAGGTAAAGACCGAAGCTTTCATGTCGATCACTACTGCTTTGATTCCAGACCTGAATTGAAATTCTTTAATGATTTGCTCGAAGATACGCAAAACAGACGTGTGTATTTCACCGGCATGTTCACCCATGGCCAGTCCGATTTCGTCATCCACTATATTGACCCTGACTCCCATTCCTTGCGTTCCTACTATCCGGATTTCCTGACACAGAAGATGGACGGCAGTTACGCAATTCACGAAGTGAAAGCGGATTATATGGTGGATGACAGAGTGGTGCAGGCAAAGGCGGACTACGCCAATAGGATGGCCATGGCAAGCGGAATGACATACCGGATTGTGAAGCAAAGTGAGATTACAGGAGAGGGGGCGATTCAGGGGAGTCTCTGTTTCATCGATGATTTTCGTGGAAGGGAATACAAGGATGCCTTGCCGTTCTATACGCTTAAGGCGGCATGCGGGAAGTTTGGGGAAGGGCAGGAAGTATCTCCGGAGGGGTGGGTTAAAGTTCCATCGAAGCCAGGAATGAGTGAGGGTTGGTTTGTGGCACAAGCTATAGGGAAATCCATGGAGCCGCAGATCACTGATGGCTCTTTATGTATTTTTCGCCCTGTGTCAGCTGGAACAAAAGATGGAAAAATATTACTGATTCAACACCATGATATTGATGATCCCGAGTCGGGAGGTAAGTATACGCTTAAACGATATATACGGATTGTTGATATTGACAATAAGGGTATTCAAAGGAAGAAGATATTTCTTCAACCAATAAATAAAGACTATGTACCGATAGTTTTTGAAAATATTGATGAGGATTCAGAAAATCAATTTCGTGTCGTGGGTGAATTTTTAGGTGTTTTGAAATGAACAGCGAGAATAATGAAATCCGCCCCTTCCTTAAATGGGCAGGCGGCAAGAGTTGGTTTGTAAGCAACTATTCCCATTTATTGCCGAAAAAATTCAATCGCTATGTTGAGCCATTTATCGGTGGAGGGGCTGTATTCTTTCACCTCCAACCGAAGAAGGCTATTATTGGTGATTCCAACGAAGATCTAATAAATACATATCGTGCAATAAGGGATAATTGGGCGTTGGTTTATAAATATCTTATCAAACATCATAATAAACATAATAGTGATTACTATTACAAAATCCGTAACTCATACCCAAGGTCATTTGAACAGCAAGCAGCTCGCTTTATTTATTTAAATAGAACGTGTTGGAATGGATTGTATAGGGTTAATTTAAAGGGTGATTTTAACGTTCCTATCGGTACAAAAACAAATGTAATTTATGATAACGATCAATTTGAACAAATTGCAGCTATCTTGCAAAAGGTACATATCGTTGATAAGGATTTCGAGTACCTTATAAATAAATCTCAAAAGGGCGATCTTTTATTTGTGGATCCCCCATATACGGTAACTCATAATAATAATTCATTTATAAAATATAATGAAAAGTTGTTTTCATGGGATGATCAAGTGCGTTTATATCATGCATTAGAAAAAGCCAGAAAGAGAGGGGTGTGTATTTTGGCAACTAATGCAAATCATAATGATATAGAAAATATATATAAGAAAACATTTAAAACAATTGTTGTTAGACGTAATAGCGTACTAGCAGGGAAAACTGAATATCGAAAAGAAATAGAAGAATTAGTAATTCTTTCGAGGTAAAATATCATGTCAAATGATGTGAAGAAATTCTTTAATGAAGCAGAATACCAAGACAGTCCGCTCCGGCTGCTAACTGAGTTCTTAAAGGTTGAGAAACAAAATGAAGAAGCTAAAAGGTATGATGATTTAAGATTTGTTGGATATATATTAGAAATTGGTTTTGCAGATGTGACAATAATCACCTCTGATCCATTTAAACAAGCAGTAGGTGGTGTCCCGAGAGGATCATTTTTAATAATGGCGCCTGATTCTTTGAGTGGAATGCCCCCGCATTTTTCTCTCCTGCGAGTATCAGATACTGCACCGACACCGCTTTCAAAAGAAGTACAACAAACATATTTTGAATTACATAAAAAATCAATGCCGGCATTAGATGTTTGGACGAAGGGAGAATTGCAATGGGGTGCTTTCAAAGCACGTGTGTTAGGTATGTTTTTCCCTGATCCAAGTGATGCTAATAAAATAATGTTTTCTGGGGATGTTAATAATATTGTCAGTGCTCATAGGTATATGGTTTATTCACCAACTCAAAAATTGTTAGAATTAATTGTAAATGGAATTGTCAGACCTGAAAATCAATTTTCAATAGGTAAACTTCGACTTACTGAGTGCACCCTCCCTTTCCATAATAATCCACAACCTGGTATTGGTGTAAATGTATCAACAAATGATTTCCGTGGTTTTAGAACTGCAATGTTTGGGAAAACACGACTCGGGAAGAGTAATGTAGTTAAAATAATTGCTCAAAGTATTATTGAAACAACAAGTGATGATAGAAGTGTAGGGCAGTTGATTTTTGATATTAATGGTGAATATGCAAATGATAATCCACAGGATGGAAGTAGGTCGTTAAGGAGTGCTTATCCTGAACGTTGTGAGGTTTATGCATTAACGCAACGTCCCAATACTCCTTCTCAACCATTAAAATTAAACTTTTATGAACAACCAGATTCTTGTATGCAGATTATTCGAACTCTTCTTGAACAGAGTAATCAAAACGCTCAATATGTTCGAAGCTTTTCAAGTGCACAATTGCCAAACATCGATGATGTTTTGCAATTGCCTCCAGGAAGTTCGAGAACAAGAGCTGTACGAAGAATTCAGATGTATTGGGCTATACTAAATAAGGCCGGTTTTCCTGCTGACGAAACTAGACTAAGAGGACTCAATTTGACAGGTGGTTCGCAACATGCTCCATCACATTTTAATCCCCATTTTAATACAAATTTAATTCAAGAAGTATATGGAAATAATACATTCGCCCCGCCAAGAAATCTTCATGAATTACAGGATCATCTTGATCGAATTGAGAGTTTTAGACAGCAAAATGAGAATCATCAAGCATTACAAAGTACAAATGGACCCTTATTTGAAGCAGATGATATTGCACTATTGGGTTTTTTAAATCCTGTAATTGGTGGTGGGACACGGATATTACGGCCTTTTATGATTTATCATGACCATAGAGCGGGAGACTTCGTTAATCAAATACTGGTTTCACTTGATAGGGGCCAGACTGTTATACTTGACCTGGGGAACGCCGCTGAAGAAATTCGGCGTTATTTTTCGGATTTACTTTCAAGATCGGTATTTTCACATCAGGAAATTAAATTCACAGGCAATACTCTCGATTCTCATTTTGTGCAATTGTATTTCGAAGAAGCTCATAACTTGTTTCCGCGTGATGATAAGGATTTTACTGGTGTATATTCAAGATTTGCGAAGGAAGGAGCAAAATTTCATATTGGAATTGTGTATTCTACTCAATCTCCATCTACGATAAATAAAGAATTATTAGCACAAACTGAGAATTTTTTTGTAGCTCATATGTCTTCGCAGGATGAGGCAAATGCAATAGCTAAATTGCAAGTTCAGTATGATGGTTTGCAGCAAGAAATTTTATTAACAAGAACTCCTGGTTATATGAGAATGCTTACTTTTTCAAATAGATTTGTAATACCGGTTCAGGTGAATCGTTTTGAAGCAGTAGGTAGTGCGCATGGTTCGGATAATAGGAGGTAGTTATTATGCCATATCAAGGGGGAGGTAGACTGCCTGGTGAACGTGCAAGCAAACTTGGACATTTAGATGTAATAAAAAGTGAACTTGTTAATGAACTGATAAGTCATTTCGAAAAACCTGAACCAGCAAAAATTGAATCAAATGCAGTTTGGGAAAAGTTTGATTGTGATGAATCTCCTTTAAGGATAATATTTGCCGTTGATGGTTCAAAGCAGACCATACGTTCAGATCTTCCACCGTATAAAGAACTTTCGTTTATCAAGACAGCATTACTGAGATTAGATCAACATGCGATAAGTAAAGTTGACTCCGATGCGCCTCATCCAATGGCTTTGCGTGATATAATGTCAGATGCAGCTTTATATCATGCAACAGTTTTCCCTTTAAAGGGGGTCAGGGTTCAGGGTAAAAGTAATTATGATGCTGTGAGACAAATAATATTTGATTCTATGAATGATCATTCATTGGGCGGTGAGCCATATAATACTTTAAAATGGCTTGCTTATGAACTATGGTCAGGAGAAAAAAATAATTCCCCAAGCTTTAAATGTCCTTACTGTGATATGGAGATTTCAGGATTGCCATATAAAGCTGATGAAGGAGAATGCAGTAATTGTGGAGGCCATCTGTATCTAACTGACATGATTGGTTTTCATTTGGAAATGGATGAAAAATTCGCTCCTGATTCTGTTTCAGCTGCATACATGTTGATTCATGAAACACTTTTACTGTTTACTGGGATTAGACATTTTTGGGAAAATGGGAAGCATAACGTACTAAAAAATGCTTTATTTATTAAGGACGGTCCTCTAACGTTGAGGAGTCAGTATTCAAAACTTGTTATACCTATAAGACATTTTTTTGAATTTGCAAAAAGCAAAGGTGTCACACTATATGTTATGGGTCAAGAGAAAACAGGATCATTTGTAGACCACTTGGAAATTATTTCAAAGCATGCTCCTGATAAATCTATTTTTGTATTAGATAATGATTATATCCGAAAAGAAGTACAGCAAAAGCCTGAAAGATCAGAACCATATGGGTCAAGAACAAACTATGGAAATAAATTATTTGTTAATTTTGATAAGTATCATCATCTTGTTTTGAGTATCCCAACTGGTGAGTACAAGGACTCAAAATCTCTTGATGACTTTATGGGCGTAAAAAGGATAATCTCAACATTGCCAACTATTCGGAGCTACAGACACGAATGCGCACTTGTTCCGATTGAACTTGCAAATGGAGTAGCATCGTTGTCGAGTTATCCATCAGCGACCGTGTTAAAAATATTTGCAGATATTTGAAAAATTTTATATTTTTCATCGTCTACAGAGTAGTATTTTCAATATATAGTTTTCACGCATCGGTACACGACTGGAATAATCAAGAGAACCTTCTCAGAATTTTCTCAGAACAACCTAAATTTTAAGCGCAAGGGGTATCCTCTCGCCATAGAATAGACAGAGATGAGAGTGAATTCTGTTCCAGTTGTGCATCGGACTATTCGCCGAAGCCTTTTTGCACATCCTGTGCGGCTTCGTCAATGAAATATCCTGTTTGGCGCATTTTAAGAATTCTCTGGGTTGTGAAGGTTGATGCCGTTATTGCTAGTAATGGCAAAAGTCTAAATTGGAACCATGGGTACAAGACAAACAGGGAGTGCCGGGACATGGATTATTCAAATGATCAAAGATTGTATTTATTAGTAACATATCACGAATTAATAAATAGAATTCTCAAAACGCTTTTTACTCCATCGTATTATTTCCAATTCGAACCACTAAATAATCCATATAGAAAAATTATGAAAAAGGTCAAGGATCTGGAAACTGCTGATTTTTTTGAAGAATATTTATATCTCATTATTAACGAATCTGAAGAACCGTTTCCGTGTGATGTGGCCGAAGTATTTGCACTCTATTCTGTCACAGAAGATTATTACGCTAAAATTATTGAGTACATAGATGATAATTCAGATCTTATTGATATTATTGAATCATCGTATTCCATCGGGAGGAAACGGTCACGCCCATCTGAGTGTGTAAAATGAATGCTTGAAAAAAGCATGGTACGCCTGCCAGAGTTGTAATTGGCAATACACAACAGAAGGAGGCGTAGCCAATGCTTTCAGATCAATATGCCAGACAACTCGAAGAATGCAACGAAAAAATTGAGAAGAGCAGATTTGAAGAATTAGTTCAGCTTTATGAGGATCCGGTTCGGGCGACCGTCCACCGGGTCCTGGAAGAGTTTGTAGAGGGTGCATTCAGGGAATTCATGGGAGACCGCAGTGGAGCGGTTGTAGAACGTGCCAGCGACGGAAAACCGATAACGGATTACCGTAACGGGCATAGAATGGTAAAGCAGGTTCCCATAGACACACTGATCCTTCGGGATTTCAAGATGCCCCGGAATCGTGCCGGTGGTTTTACAACAGAGTTGATACAGCGATTTCGCCGCCGAGCCGGAAGATTAGCCGAACTTGCCCTTGATTTATACGTCAATGGCATATCCACGAGGAAAGTTCGACGGAATTTTGAACGGCTGGGGATCAAGGTAAGCGGTCTTTCAAAGAGCACGGTAAGCAATATATCGAAAGAGCTGATTCGGGAATATCTGAGATGGTCAAATCGCCCTATACGGCGTGATTATAAGTATTTTCAGGTCGATACGGTATATATCAGGGTCCGTAAGTCCTCAAAACGCAAGGTGGGGACCATGATTGTGATCGGAATAGGTGAAGACGGTCACAAGGAGGTATTACACTTCACGATAGGAAACGAGAGCGCCCGCCACTTTGACGAGGTTCTTCAGAGCCTTATCCGGAGGGGCCTGAACGCTAAATCGGTATGCCTGGTGACGACTGATGGCGCAAAAGGTCCGATAAAATCAATCGGTGACCATTTCGGACGAGACAAAGTGCAGCGATGCACGGTTCATAAGACCGAGAATATTATTGAAAAGTGTCCGACAAACCTGAGAGATGAGCTGAAGGCAAAGCTCCAGCGATTATGGAACATGCCGTCCCGTCTTGAGGCGGATCGTTACATGGATACGCTTCAATCTGAATATGGCTCCATAGCATCGAGGGCTATTGAATGTCTATGTAAAGATCGTGAGGATTTGTTTCGGTATTTTTCTTTTCCTGATGAGCATAGAAAGACGATACGGAATACAAATCTTATTGAGCGTGTCATCCGAGAGGTGAGAAGACGAACCAAGGTGATGGATTCGCTTGACAACGAGTATGGCTGCTATGGTATACTCATGGGTATCGTGAGAGAGCAAAACGAGCGGTGGTCGAAGAGGAGTCACTGGAAGAAAAGTTGATTACCTCGTCTGGCAGGTTTACACACTGAATAGGACGTGACCGGAGGAAACTTGTAGATATTCCAGAGGAAGATGCCAACCTCATCGCTGAAACTAACGATTTAATTTGCCAGGCTATTATTGCGAGGAATGGCGCTAAAGGCGTTTCGGTTTTGCGCGGGAAAGTTGGCCGAGAGTATAATCTTGATGAGGCAGCCTCGTATTTTTTTTCGGAAAAAGTGACATTTGAATTTATTGAAGATGAATTTCTTAGGCAGATAATTGCTGATGAATTCGGCAATGTAAAACAATGCATTTTAAAAAAATTACACAAGCCAGCAGTCATGTTGGCGGTTTCAATTATTGAAGCATTGCTGATCTATCATCTTAGTAAAAATATGGAAGATTCAGAATTAACCTATTGGGAGGAATATCTGAAAAAGTATAATAAGGGTTCTGAGAAGCCCCCCGTCATTGATCGATGGGATCTGGGGAAACTTATCATGGTTGCATTTAAAAGGAATATTATTGGAAGCACATTGAAGAACCGGCTCTTCATGGTTAAGGATGTAAGGAATGCTATTCATTTGTATAAACAGTATCATGATGGCATTATCATTGATGAAGTTTGTGTTAGGGATTCCCAAATTGCTTTGAGTCACTTAATTGAGAGTATTTCTGGATTGACGGTTTAAGAAACGAAGTCCTCGGCGGCTAGTGGGAAGTGGATAACATGCCATATTTATTAATGAGGTAAACGGAAGAGATCGATACATGCTTAATATCTTAGTAATTCACAATTGAAGTAAAAATATAATCACCAATAATTTGTTTTTGCCGCCTTCAAGATGTTAATCGTTTTTTAATAATATCAAACCAACCATACCATGTCTTTACCGTGAGCTTTGATGAATAAACCATGATGTTATAAACAGCAAATATATAGATACTGACCTGCTCCCCGTTTTTTGTACCATTTCACGAGGGAAATCTCATGCTATTTGAGCAATGAATTCATACGGCGTAAGTCCATTCAAACTCGTATGGACCCGTTCGCTATTGTATTCATTGTTCCATTCCTTAATTCTTTTCCTCGCATCATCAATCGTTAAAAACCATTCTTCGTTAAGACACTCATCCCTGAATTTGCCATTGAAACTTTCGACGAAGGCGTTCTGCATGGGCTTGCCTTTATCAATGAAATGGATTTCAACATTATTATCGGCAGCCCATTTCATGAAAGCTTTCGATGTAAATTCAGTCCCGTTATCACAGACTATTTGCCTGGGTAGTGACCGACGACTTTTGATATCTTCAAAAATACGGACAAGCCGTTTGCCGCTGATAGAAAAACCAACATGCTGTTCAATCGCTTCCCGCGAGCAATCATCGATGAGATTGAAGACCCTGAAATTTCTGCCGTCATACAGGGAATCCGTCACAAAATCCATCGACCATCGTTCATTGACGCCCTGCGGAACGATCATCGGAACACTTACGCCCTGGTACCTCTTTTTCTTAGGCTTGATGCGGTATTTTAGGCCCATTTTCGTGTATAAACGATACACTTTCTTATGATTGACCTTCTCCTTTTTGCGAATATCCAGATAGATCCTGCGATACCCATAGCGGCGTTTTTTCTCCGCTATCGTCTTAATTCTGTTCTCTAATTCAACGTCTTTCTCAATTCGTTCATGCCGGAAAACAGTGCGGTGAAGCTCGATCAGTTCACACGCCCTTCGTTCGCTTACATATTCCTGGGCGGCTGATACGGCTTTCTTTTTCTGTTCCCGGCTTACCACTTTTTTGAGAGAACCGCCTTTAATGCCTGTATGTCAAGCGCCTGGTCAGCTACGAGCTTCTTGAGCTTTGAATTCTCGTCTTCGAGCTCTCGCAACTTCTTTAAATCGGATAATTCCATGCCGGCATACTTTGATCGCCAGTTATAAAACGTATTCTTGCTTATGCCGTACTTGCGGCATATTTCCGGTGTCGGCATGCCAGCTTCTGATTCCTTCAGTATCTCGTGGATCTGTTCTTCGGTAAATCGTTTCTTCCTCATGCTTAATCTCCTGCATTATTTGCTTGATTTTTGCAAGAGATTTTCCCTCAATCAATGGTACACCTTTTGGGGGCAGGTCAATACCAGCAATTATTGAGATTATATACCTTTTTGGTTCCCCTTTCATTGAAACCCATAAAAACCACCTCGTAGTAAATGAAAATAATGTGATAACACTCAAAATAATAAACCATACATTGTTGAAATTCGTCATCACAAATAAAAAGATCGCCGCGAACCCCGATCTTGTAATTGATACAAACACTTTATCGCCTATCCAATCGTGCATTGTATCGGTTTTCATTGTGCTGAATAGTGCTGGTGTAACAATAACTGATAAAGCAACTGATAATGACACATTATAGATAAACGACTCGGGATTCCAGTAGAATATAATTGGTAATGTACCGATCGCGGTTACTGATGCCAGCATTATTGGATTTACTTTGTTGATCGGTTCACGAGGATCGAGTAATACGACACGCAAAAAGAAATATAGTGCAATAGGAAACAGAATGAAAAAAATTAGCATAAATCTTCTGCCTTTATTTAGTTAAAGAATAATATTTTGATTCACATAGTTGCTTTAAATTTTCATAATTGCAATTCAATTTGATAATTTATTTTAAATTCATCACCCTGACACTACCTGTCATACCTCCCCTGATATCTTTACAAGGTTTACGGTATCACGCCATCCGGGGAAGGGTATGCGCGAAACTATCCGCATTAATTTGACTCTCCCTTGATTTATGTATAGCTTTACCCGGTTTGGCCAAAAAGCCGGGAATGCCTGGCGGTGCCCCGGGCAGACCGGCGTGACTATCCTCTCGAGGAGGCGGTATCATGGAGGCGTTCCTGAACGTGGTAATGGAAATAACAGGAAACTATGTCACGCCCCACGGGCTGTATATCCCCGGCGGTGCGTCGCGGCTTTTTTACTGGTCCTGGGGCGAACTGATAATACTTGCCCTGGCCGTCACGGCCCTGGCCCTCTTCGTGCAGAACCGCCTCATGGCCCGGGATATGAAGGAAACCGACGCCATTGCCGCTAACAACTTCATGGCAGCCGTGGACGCACTCCTGCCCGGGGGGGACCCTTATGCCCCGGACGGGGCGGCCATGCCGGGGCATAAGGACCGCGCCGGCGTTCCCGACGCCGCGGACCTGGAGCGGTTCTACCGCTCGTTTCCCTCCGAGACCATGCTCTCGGATATCATCTATGCCATACGGGACGAGGGCCTCCTCGATATCCTCTACATGGACGGCCACGGCGATGTCACGAGCCGCGTGATAAAGCCCCTGGAGATGATCAACTTCAGGGGGCGGGTGTACCTCAAGGCCTTCTGTCTCAAGAGAATGGCGGAGCGCACCTTCCGCCTGGGCCGCATCATCGGCGTCCAGGCGGTGTAGGGGGTGTTTCGGGGGGGGCGTGATGGGCGGTGAGCTCGGCTAAAAGGGGGCTATCGGAATCTCTTTGATGAGCGGCGTCATCACGCAATTTATTTTCGGAGATTGGCATGATGTGTTAAAATCAACGTAAGACATTTTATTGAAATACTGAAAGTAAAAGGCTTCTTTGTTTTGTTGTTGCATTAATTGTAAATCTGACATGTTATTACTTCTGAATCATCATTTATCATTTCGTAATGATGCGTTGTATTGAACGGGATCTGTTTGGGGCTTGCAAGTTTTGGTGTACTGCCGGATTGTGAATAGATTATTCAAATAGCCTTGGACTACCCTAATTAAATTGTAAAGAAAGCGGGGAAAATGTCATGTTGAAAAAAGATAATATTCGGGTAAATAAACGGAAGTGAGTAATATATGTCAAAGACATCAATGAGTTCGGTAAAAAACACCATAATCAAGTTATTAATGAAGCATCCGGAAGATGCAAAAAGTGGATCGGAAGTAATTGATGATTTGAGAAGAATATATAAGCGGTTATCATTATCTGATGGCACGATAAGAGTTTTACTAAGTGATATGAAAAAAAAACAAGAAATATTCAGATCAAAAAAAGGATATTACATAAAAGCACAACCTGCAGGACCAAAAAAAAAGAAAAAAATTATAATAAAGCATAATGCAAAAAAGAATACCGGGCAAAAACTAAAAAAGAAGTCAAACCTGCCAGAAGAAAAATTTCGTGCAATATATTGTAAATACCGAAGCATGGAAGGATGCTATTATCCCTTTCCAATTGTGCATACCAGGGCAAAACGTGAATATAGAGGGACAAATAAATGGAAATATCCTGATGTTATTTCTATTAAGTGGGAATTGGACAGTAAAACTGCCGTTAAAAATGAGAAAGATAAAAAAAGTAATAAAGTATTACGGGAATATAGCATTCGCAGTATCGAGTTAAAGGTAGGCAAAGATTTTTCCCAGCTGCGACAACATTTCTTTCAATGTATCAGTAATTCATATTGGGCAAATTATTCTGAATTGGCGATAGCAAGTGTGATAAAGAAAAGAGAGTTAAAAGATGAATTGAAGAAATTGGGAAGTATATTTAATATTAATATAACCTGTTTTGGCATTAAAAATCTAGGCAGGTTCCCAGATTTAAATGATATTTATAAAATGAGTCAAAATGATTTTAAAAATGAATATGGTAAATTTATTAAATATGAAGAAATATTTAGGACTGATAACAAGAAAGAAATTGATCCTTATCAGTGGAAATATTTATCCGGGCGTCTTGTAGATATCAAAAAAATAAAAAGTTGGATTAATAGATGTATTAAGAATGAAAAGATCGAACCATATGACGAAATATTAAACAAATTCAGGAAAAAGTGAATCTTAAAGGACCTTGAGAAGAACTACGGCAGAAAGCAGAAAAGAAAATGACCGGCCATATGGAGTCTTTTCACAGACCTATGCAACAACAACCTGAAGTTTAAGAGCGTGGGGTATACTCTAAATAGAATAAACATATATTATTACTCTCATATCAATAAATTATAAAAAGTTATACCAATTGGAATCTACACCGAACGAAAACATTTGTCATTATTGAGGTTGTTTAATTATGGCAAAAATAACAGAAAAGAACCTTCAGAAATTAATTAGTGAATTCGAAATATGGTTTCAAGCTGATCAACATTCAACATTTGAAACAATATATGATGATGAGATTAATAATGAATACTTATCGAATTTAAATAAAATGGATTTTATAGATTATTTTTACAAGTTCGTTAGTGAAGGAGGAAAATTGGGTCACGTCCTATTCAGTGTGTAAACCTGCCAGACGAGGTAATCAACTTTTCTTCCAGTGACTCCTCTTCGACCACCGCTCGTTTTGCTCTCTCACGATACCCATGAGTATACCATAGCAGCCATACTCGTTGTCAAGCGAATCCATCACCTTGGTTCGTCTTCTCACCTCTCGGATGACACGCTCAATAAGATTTGTATTCCGTATCGTCTTTCTATGCTCATCAGGAAAAGAAAAATACCGAAACAAATCCTCACGATCTTTACATAGACATTCAATAGCCCTCGATGCTATGGAGCCATATTCAGATTGAAGCGTATCCATGTAACGATCCGCCTCAAGACGGGACGGCATGTTCCATAATCGCTGGAGCTTTGCCTTCAGCTCATCTCTCAGGTTTGTCGGACACTTTTCAATAATATTCTCGGTCTTATGAACCGTGCATCGCTGCACTTTGTCTCGTCCGAAATGGTCACCGATTGATTTTATCGGACCTTTTGCGCCATCAGTCGTCACCAGGCATACCGATTTAGCGTTCAGGCCCCTCCGGATAAGGCTCTGAAGAACCTCGTCAAAGTGGCGGGCGCTCTCGTTTCCTATCGTGAAGTGTAATACCTCCTTGTGACCGTCTTCACCTATTCCGATCACAATCATGGTCCCCACCTTGCGTTTTGAGGACTTACGGACCCTGATATATACCGTATCGACCTGAAAATACTTATAATCACGCCGTATAGGGCGATTTGACCATCTCAGATATTCCCGAATCAGCTCTTTCGATATATTGCTTACCGTGCTCTTTGAAAGACCGCTTACCTTGATCCCCAGCCGTTCAAAATTCCGTCGAACTTTCCTCGTGGATATGCCATTGACGTATAAATCAAGGGCAAGTTCGGCTAATCTTCCGGCTCGGCGGCGAAATCGCTGTATCAACTCTGTTGTAAAACCACCGGCACGATTCCGGGGCATCTTGAAATCCCGAAGGATCAGTGTGTCTATGGGAACCTGCTTTACCATTCTATGCCCGTTACGGTAATCCGTTATCGGTTTTCCGTCGCTGGCACGTTCTACAACCGCTCCACTGCGGTCTCCCATGAATTCCCTGAATGCACCCTCTACAAACTCTTCCAGGACCCGGTGGACGGTCGCCCGAACCGGATCCTCATAAAGCTGAACTAATTCTTCAAATCTGCTCTTCTCAATTTTTTCGTTGCATTCTTCGAGTTGTCTGGCATATTGATCTGAAAGCATTGGCTACGCCTCCTTCTGTTGTGTATTGCCAATTACAACTCTGGCAGGCGTACCATGCTTTTTTCAAGCATTCATTTTACACACTCAGATGGGCGTGACCGGAAAATTGCAAAGTGGAGGTCATAGAACTAAAAATCAATTCAAAGAAATGTTTGAAAGTAACTATCCTGGGTTTCGAGAATTTCTATTGAAACCATTTGAAAAGAACTTTGATCTTGATGAATGGTTGGGTTCAATAGCTGATTATAAATATTTCGGAGAAGGCGTTGCAACGATATATCTGAATAGAATAGATAGAAACAAATATTGTATCGTCAATAATAAAACAATCGATGCACTTGAAAAGCTTGGGTTTAAATTTTCTTCAAAATTTATCGATAGATATCACCAAGTTGAAAGTGCACAGAAAAAACTAATCTCGAAATTCCCCCTTTTAAAGAACTTCTATAAAACAGACGCCCTGAATCATTTCCTGATCGGCACTGATGAGGGCGCAAGGCTGCTTGAAAACGATCAGCAATTAGGATGGATTGAAGAAAGGATACGTAAAAGAAATGATCCAGTAATGGTTGAGTATCGAAAAAAAGTCGAGAATGAATTAAAATCTATACTAAATGAGAAAGCCGGTACTTTCACTCCTGTGATTCTTGATGATTTTTGCTACAAACTAAATGATGATTATTATGATGGAAGAGAAGTTAACGGTCGATTTGGGCAAAGCTTCAGAGGGAATAATGTAAATAACATGAAATTGGATATTACTCTGATTAATGATTTTACTCAGAGATTATGGAAATGTGATGAGGATGAAGTAACGGCAGTTCTAAAAGATTTCTTCGATAAAAAGCCGAAAGGTGCCGGGACTGGTTATCCGACGGCGATACTATACCTTAAAGACCCATACAAGTATAATATCTGGGTGCCTAAGATGTATTCCAATGTTGAACGAGAGTTGGGGCTTGTAAAGAGAGAAAATAATATTGATAAGTATTTGGTATACAATTCTGTACTTAATGAATTCAGGGACAATAATGACCTTGAGCCACAAGTGATCGATGCGATTTTCAGTGGCGATTTCGAGAATGTGCATGATATTGAGAAAATGGGGCCAATTATGAAAAAATCAATTAAAAATGTGATATTATTCGGTCCTCCAGGTACAGGTAAGACATTTATTTTAAAAAAGGAATATTTCCCCAAATATACAGAGATTCGTTCGTCAATGAGCAAGCAGGAAATGTTGATCCAACTGGCCCGGAAGTACCCCTGGTGGCAGCTCATATCTGCCGCCGTTCTTGATCTCGAATCTGCATCGGTGACGGAAATTCTAAACCATGGGTTGATTAAGGCTAAAATTGCCGTTTCAAGCCAGGAAAACCCACGGGCCATGATATGGGCCATGCTGCAGCAGCATGCCGCCCTTGATTGCGAGTATGTCAAATATACGCGGCGTACGGCGCCCAATTACTTCTATAAAACGGAAACATCAATATGGTCTATCGACAGGCGTATGGTGGAGAATGATGCTCCGGAAGTGATCGAAATATTAAAAGAATCGAAGGTGGAAAGATCTGGTGTGGAGAGTGAAATCCTGCGCTATAACTTTATCACTTTCCATCAATCGTATTCATATGAGGAATTCGTGGAAGGGATAAAGCCGGTCGTTGATGAAATAGGCACCGATGAGAGTTCTGAAATGTCGTACAAGGTGGAACCCGGCATATTCATGCAGTTAGTAAACATGGCGAAGAATGATCCTGAGCATGACTATGCTCTGTTCATCGACGAGATAAACCGTGGGAATATATCAAAGATATTCGGCGAACTTATCACACTCATAGAGGAGGATAAAAGGATAGGTGAGAAAAATGAACTGACCGCAACACTTCCGTATTCGAAGAAACCTTTTGGAGTTCCCTCGAACCTTCATATTATCGGTACCATGAACACCGCCGACAGGTCGATTGCACTCATGGATACCGCCCTTCGTCGCAGGTTTGCTTTTATAGAAATAATACCCGATGTATCAGCGATTTCGCACATAAATGTAGCAGGCGTTGAACCGGGAAAACTGCTTGAAGTGATGAACAAGCGCATCGAGTATCTCTACGACCGCGACCATCGGATCGGCCATGCCTATTTTGTTAACATCGGTTCATTTGATGACCTTAAGGAAGTTTTTCGAAACAGGTTATTTCCCCTGCTGCAGGAGTATTTTTACGATGACTGGGAAAAGATACGACTGGTACTCAACGATCATAATAAGATGGATGAAGGAAAGCAGTTTGTTCTGAAAGTCGGCGGTGAAAATGACGGTAAATTCAGGAAAAAGCTTTTCGGCAGTAAAGCCTCGCTCGACGAATACGAAGCAAGGGCTCTCTATAAAATTAACGAAGACGCCTTTGAAGATCCGGGATCATATACAGGCATTTATTCAGGTTCAGATGAAAACGCTGACTAAGCTTGAATTTGAAACTATTTCGCCGAAAGAAACAGGGAGCGAGAGATTTTTCCAGGAGCTCAATCTTTTCGCGCTCTCGGATAAGGGCCGCAAAGTTCTCACCGCGGGGCCGGATTACATTAAAACCGGCAGCCATGTGGGTGTCATACAGACCCGTTCAGGTTTTGTCCTGGAAATACTTCCCAAGATTCACGAAACCGGTTCGGATATTGAGTCCACTCGCCGGTTGTTTGTCAATATGCTCCGCTCGCTTCACAAAGTCCCGAAATACCGTCAGCTCAATCTCGCCAACCTTCGTCCCGAGAAAATGCCCCTTTTTGAGATTTTCATCTCCATGTTCACCGATGAGGTTCAGGCGATAGTGAGAAGGGGTGTAAAATCAAATTATGTCGGGATGGAGGAAAATTGCCGTTTCATGAGGGGGAAACTCGTGGCCGGAGAGCATGTTCGTAGAAATGCGGTCCATAAGGAGCGGTTTTATGTGAATTACGATGAGTACATCGAGGATATCCCGCAGAACAGGGTACTCAAAGCTGCGCTCATGTATTGCATGAAGGTATCCCGTTGGGAGTTAAACAGAAAGCGAATTAAGGAACATCTCTTCGTTCTTGACGGCGTCAGCATCCCGCTTCATCCATCCTCCGAATTCGCGAAGATCATATACGACAGGACAACTGACTATTACGCAAAGGCACTTGAGTGGGCAATGCTTTTTCTCGGGGGAAAAAGTTTTACGGCGTATTCAGGAAGTTCCATCGCCTATGCGCTGTTATTCCCCATGGAACTGGTGTTTGAAAGCTATGTGTGCAGTTGCTTGAAAAGGTATTCAGATTTAAGGGATATCACCTACCAGAGCTCGAGGTATTATCTTGCTAGCGAGGGGGGTGATCCCATGTTCTTAACAAAACCTGATATTATTGCCATGAGTCCTGATGGTTCAAAGCGATATATTATAGACGCCAAGTGGAAGGTTCTCGACGAGGCAAACCGCTCGGACAAGTATGGGATATCCCAGGGTGACATGTATCAGCTGTTGTCGTACGCGGAAGTATACAGGTGGAGAGAGAGCAGGGAGATTGAGTTGTTTGTTGTCTATCCTCGGACAAGTTCGCTTACGGAAAAGAAAACATTTACTCTGAATGTTATGAAACCGACAAAACTCACTGTAGTTCCATTCGATATTCATGAGGTATTATCAGGAGAATTCACATGCTTGGATGTTTTTGGAAAATAATCTATTAAGGTTGTATAGTATGCTGGATAAGCATCCGTTTCCACCATTTATCACATATACTGCCAATAAACTCATTATCGGCACAATACCACCTCATCGTTTCTGCAAAGAAAAAGCTCAGAAGAATCTACATTATACAGATGTCGACTTTTACTATGGAAGTAAGGATAATGAATTTTGGGGTTTGATCGGTAGTATCTTCAATAAATCTTTTATTATGGAAAATACTCATGAGGCTGTACAACAAAGGAAGAATTTTCTCGAAGAGAATGGCATAGGCATTACCGATATTATTGAAAGCTGTCGTCGTGAAAATGAATCATCATCTGATAACAAGCTGGAAGAAATCACATATTCAAATATTCGATTTCTCTTGGAATCTCATGCAAGTATCGATACCCTTATATACACAAGTAGGTTCGTAAAAATTTGCATGAATAAGGCGTTAAAAACATATCATTCTATCGATAAAAATGACCGCAATCGAAAATATGTTATGATAAATGGAAAGAAATACACCGTATGGATTCTATTTTCACCATCACCTCAGGCATTGCGCGGTTTGGGTAAAGACGGATCTATAGTTCGCAAAGAGCAATACGAACAGATCTTTAGGAGTTTGCCAATTGCCGATAACAGTAAAATATAAGAGACTGTTCGCAGAACAGCATACAGCTGCCAACATGGACGTGCCAGGTCGATGTCCGCATTCTATCACAATAACCCGGTGAAGCAATGAGGAATACATTCCCAAAACCAGAAACACAGCTCAACGTGCTGAGGCGCTATCTTCACATCATCGCCCTTCTCCAGAAGAGGGATGACACGGAGAACTGGAACGCGTCAACCCTTGCGGACCTCATTTCCCAGGAGGAAGCGGGAAACGAGCCGAGCGAAAAGGCGATTCGCGACTACATCAGGAAGAACCTTCAGGACGAGCTGGGCATAGAGATACAAAAGAAGAAGGGCGGGCGGAAGATCAGCATCGCGGACATGCTGGATAACGATCTGCTGGCCCGCGTCGCCTCCGTGTACGCGGGCTTCGTCGTCAACGACTCCACGCGGGACGTCATCATTAAGGGCCTCATCAGGAAGCACCCGGAGGAATGCCTCTGGATGCTTGCCAGGATTCATTTTGCCATAGTGGAGAAAAAGAGGCTGGCCTTCGGGTACATGCCGAATACCGAAAG
The DNA here is from genome assembly GCA_040768125.1 of Spirochaetota bacterium. Classification (GTDB taxonomy): domain Bacteria; phylum Spirochaetota; class UBA4802; order UBA4802; family UBA5550; genus RBG-16-49-21. Next base: position 416,287 of record JAXGNG010000003.1, read on the forward strand.
AAGGAATAAGAGCTATACGGTGAATCCCTACCACCTTGTGTTCAGAAACAACAACCTTTACCTGGTGGCAAAGAATCTGCACAACGGAATCGTGTCCCTGTTCATTGTGAACAAGATAGAGAACCTGGAGGTAAGGAACGAGCGCTACAGTGAGAAAGTTCCGAAGCTCTCCGGTATATTCGCCGACACCCTGGGTTCATTTATCGGGAAAAAGCACGCCATGCGCATACGGTTCACGAGAAGGGTGCTTCCCATGATCGACCAGGCGATTAGCGTGCTGGAACCGAAGATAGTCGAAATTGAGAAGGACGAGCTTTACGAGGCGAGGTTCTCGACGACTGATGATCTCTACATATGCAAGCAACTATTCCTTTACGGCGATGACGTCGAGATCCTGGAGCCTCGGGAGATGAGGGAGATCATGATCGGCATGCTGAAAAAAAGCATGAGCGTGTACGAACGAAAGGAATGATGAATCAAGGTGTTACAAACACCATGAGACGCAATCGAGAACCCCGCCCCTGCGCGCGAGCGTGATCATCTCCTTTGAAGCGACGGGTATGATTGTGATATCGGGGCAATTATTTTTTATAGCCTCCATCGCCAGATCGTCTTCCCGTATCCCGTAGCAGGGCATGAACAGATAATCGCCCACCCGTAAAAAATTCAGATGATTGCCCGACGCTGAAGGTATGCCTTCGATCTCGTAAACGTCGATTGGTCCGTTGGGTATGCGAATAATCCGAAAACCCTCTCCGGGGGCGGATGAGAGGGCGCGCGCGAGAGCATCGCAGAACCGGTTTTCCAGGACATGATCTTCAGGATACGATGCCACGGCAATGAGGTTTTCCCCGAGAAACCGGACCGTGCCGTCGACGTGACCCGTGGGATCCTCCTGTTCGGGTTCAATGAGTATGAGGTGATCGATGCCAAGTTTGTGCTGAAACTGATATGCAATTTCCTCTTCAGTCAAATGAGGATTGTCCACGAGAATCCGCCGTGTGACGATCGCCGTTCCATTGCCATTGTGGGTGAAGTTCCCGATGTCCCAGACCAGGGGGAAGTCCACGGACTTGAGATTCAGAACAGATGACAATGCATACCCCGCTTGATTGTCCGCGGTCGCGTAATGGGCATGCCTTCCGGAAAGATATTGAGGCTTGTATGTTGCTTTAACCAGCACGGTTTCTCCCCCTGGATTCGATACCGGGACCGGGGCCCAGTCCCTGATCCAGATATCCATAACGCCGGGTATTACATGAAACGAGAGAGAGCCCTCGGGGCGTACGGTGCGGATTTTCTTTCTGACGCCATCCTGGAATGACTCGTCCTTGATAACAATATGTATAGCGATCTCCGGGGGTATCCGGCCAACAATATCCCGGTACGCGTTGACGAGAAGATTTCTGCCGTCAAGACCATGGGGCCATACGAAAAAAACGGATCGGGTTTTCCAGTCCGGTATGGCAGAGAATGACCCGGTAATAGTATTATTTTTTAATAGATTTTTCATTGTCGGTTAATCAACTTCAACAAGTGTAAGTTCGCCGGGGACCGGGTGTCGCGACAGGAACGCTCCGAATTCTGTCAATGACATGATTTCGCCTGCGCCAAGCCCATTCAGCTTTTCAAATATGCCATCGGCCCCACTGGCCTCCATTGACCCCATGGACTCAGGAAGCCCGGGAAGGAAGGGGAGATAACGTGGTGAATATATCTCAAACCTGATAAAACTGACGCTGTTATCGCGCGAGCTCAGGTCGATCAACACGCTGTTTTCCCTCTGGGAGCCGGTGTCCCGGAACAGAAAATTGAATACTTTATCAAATTCAAAGTCGCATGATAGTGTAAAGTCGATGCTTAAAGAAGGGTAGGAGGGCGCGCACTCCCAGGAAACCAACTCCGCTTCATACACGAGGTCCATTAATTCTTTTAACTCATCAAAAGATCCCATGTGGCAGGGGATGTTGTTTGTTTCAAAGAAATCGAATAATGCGTCCAGGGTTTCTTTGAAATTATTAATCTCGAAAAATTTCATTATTTTTCTTTTTTCCTATCAGGTGCTTTTGGGAGTTTAATTAATCTGTCCTTCCAAATTTTACGGATTGCTGGTGCTATGTGATCTTTAAATTCCTCATAATTAAATTCATCAGATTTTGCGTTGTTACACCAATAACAAGCAAGAACCATATTGTCTAAGTAATACCCAAGATTTGGATCTATCTGATCAATCTCCATGGATTTTCCACGACCATAGAAGAATCGTTTAGTAAAGAAACGATTTCTGGTATTTATACTGTCAACCTTCGTATCATTTATTAACTGTTTTATTAGATTTTCTGTGATACCACAGTAATGACATTGAAATGAATTTTCAAATTTACTTTGATCATATACTTTTTTTAAATCATTTAATAATTTATCACTAAATAATTCATGATAGCCCTTATAGAATTTATCATGAAACTCTTTGATTTTTTCAGGAATAAAATATTCCTCAAAGTAATCATCTATTTCTTTCAAAGTTTTAACAAAAACGCTTTTGTTGGTTTGATCATTTTCATCATTATTTTCATTTTCCAATTGCAACGCATAAGTATAATTATTAATAATTTTAATTACTTCAGATCTTTTATCAGGTTCATGTAGTTCGTTTGATGCGAAAGATAATAAATCATCATTTGAATATTCCTTATTGGTGTTTATGGATAAATAAAAAATAAATATTTCAAGATCGCGTTTGAATTGTCGTTCTAAAAGTGCATTGACACGATTATTATCTATAACCATTATATTCTCCTTGCTGAAATTTTTATAAAAACAATAAATGTGATATTGTGTTGAGGTTATTACCAATCACACTCCTCGTCAATAAACTTCCTGATCAACGAAATAACAAAGTCCCTGGTTCCTTCAATATTGAACGTATTTTGAATTTCATCCACCACCTTCATCGGATGCATGATATCAAATGCGTCATATCTCATCCACAGATCATTATGCTCCTTCCAATTAGGGTCATGGGGATCGTCCATGTCCATTTCATCTTCCAGTTCAATGATCCGCGCGTGCAAGTCCCTCTTGATTTGTTCCCGTATTTCAACCGGTTCATATTCGGAAGAACGGATATAGCTGTTATACATTTCCCTGATCTCGTCCCTGTGATCGTCAAACTGCCTGCATTGCCTGTACATATAGGCCAGCAGCGCGTTGACGGTGATTTCGGATTGTGGATCATTGAGGTCAACCCATTCTCCGCGGATGCACACGGTGCCGCCGTTCCGTATCCGCGATCCGATGGAAAGGTCACTGTACGGCTTTTTCATCTCGACCCAGACGCGGCCGCCGTCTTCAAAGGAAATCAGGTAGAGGACGCCTTCAACCAGGACGTCGTCAACCCTTGCGTAGATGTCAATGGTCCAGTAGAGCATGGCGCGTTAGTGCGGTGCCGCCAGTTCCCCCATGGTATATTTAAGAAATCCGTCCGGAAGATCAATTGTCACCTCATCAAGCGCAAAACCGTATCCGGACATGGCGGCGGCCCACCGTGTTAAGTGATCACGATTCCTGCCCGTGAGTTCATATACATTCACCGTCCAGCGGCCCTCCCGGGGATAGCGCCGGATGCGGATCCATCCCCGTTTCACGCAGTCCAGTATGATCCTTCTCCTGGAGCGCCCTTCAATGCCCAGCGGCTCCTTCTCCTCGTCATATATTCCGGATAGCGACTCCATGGTGAGGCCGAAGAGGGGAGGGTCGGATATAATTTCATCGATATGTTTCCTGTTCCCATGCAGGGGAATAAACGAACCCCTATTGCTGAGCCAATATCCTTCGGCGAAAGGAACAATGGAACTGATTTTCTTGATGATCACGGGTTGCATATAATAAAACCTTGTCTATTTCTTGTATCTATTCTGAAGATTATCATCTTTCCATATTCCATAATTTGCGATAAGTTGCAGCAGTGAGTCTCTATCGACGCTATCCGGATCTGAAATCATAGATAACATGATTCTAATGATGCTCTCTTCTATTTGTCGATTGATAGAATGCCATTCAGCCAAGCCTTTCTTGAAAATGATTAGTTTTTTCTCATAGCCCTTGCTGTTTAAATTTCCATTTTTGAGTTCTTTTCGTAATTTGATTCTAAGTTCATAGAATTTATCTTTAGGAATAACTTCTTCTGATCGAAAACAGGATTCAAATGACTTGTAGAGTGCTGATACACTTTCTCGTATTTTATCGGATCGCTTTTCCAGCTCCATGTGTGCTTTATATAACCCCATCATGCGTCTTCCAATTTCAGAAAAACCCCTTTCGGTGAGTACGCCATCCCTGGCAAAATGCTTACAGTGAAGCATGGCGAATGACGGTATGTGAGAAGTTCCTACTCTGATGCCGGCCAGCTCCGGAGGTTTGATCATTTCAACAGAAACTCCGGCGGGATGAATACAAGCAGGCCTGGCACAGAGCATTATCCCATCATATTCAACTTCGATAGTATTCATCGATTTTCCTTTTATAAAAGGTGAATAGTAAATTAATCAATCATTGAGACGGAATCATGACGACCAAATACAGTATACTCATGGCATGAAAGGGAAGGTATACATATTTAGTACACCTTCTCCGACCAATCAAAAGTATAATGAGGTGGCAATAAGTAATAGAATCTGGATGCTCCCTGAGGGAACTGCTATAATTGATCCAAGATAAATAATGAACAGGAATTATCGACAAGCCATGAATGAAGCATTACTGCACTCTGTCGAAATACGAAATTACAACTTCCACATGCGGTTACACGCAGTTGACGATGATGAAATCGAGATTACTGAACTTTTTCTGTCGATATATAATGCATTAATAAGATTGGTTGATTTGATAGAGCATATCATTGGAAGCCACCATAATAAAGATAATAATCTAACAGTGATAATCTGTGAAATGGATGAATCGATGGGAACATTTTCTCATGGGAGAACGATACAAATAAATAGCGAATTATTGAAGAACTTGGAAGTATTTGAAAAAACATTCTTCCATGAGCTTGTTCATTTTCTGTTCAACGGAGCATTCCTGGGAAACAACAGCTTCATGCCGCACCTTGCCGAGGCGGTGGCGGTGTATTTCGAAAATTACTATTATCCGGATTATTACAATTTATCGTTGGAGCTGCTCTATGACAGGCTGACAAAGGTTAATTATGCAGCCGGATACTACATGATAGACCGCCTTTTCAAATCCGAACAAACAACGTTAAGACTATTATTGAATAAGTCTATCACGGACGCCGTTGCAATGTGCCGCCAGGAAGCCGTCTTGAAAGAACTGTCCCTGGAGGAATGCGCGTTTGTTAACGAACTGCTGCAGAGAGCCGTCGATATACTGGTAATCGAACCTGATGGAAACTATCTCTACGAAGGATATGGATTGATATACAGGCGTCTCCAGATGGATTCACCGATGATGATACAAATCAATGCCGGCGAGATCATCAACGATACCCTGCCGGGCAGACCGAGAATATATGAAAAAGTACCCGCCCGCATTAAAGACGCACTGGTAAAGGATGCACTATATTCAATTGATGAAGACTGTTATGAAGAGATTGCCCTGATCTACGGCAACGCAATGATCAATAATACAGGATTATATGAAAGGGTATACAATACATACTTTCTATATAGGTAAGACGCAAGAGGCTTATGAAAAAAAAATTCAGATATCATAACATAAATGCTTGATATATTTTTAATGATAGCTAATTTTTAAACCAGCTGTCGGCTCCCCCCACTTGGGTAAAATCTCCTTCGGGTGATTGAGTCCCTAAAGATCCTAACAGCCAAGGGAACCTGGCAGCTACAACGGTTACCGCCCTTTCCCCTTCCTTGGGGTTCGGCCCCAGAAGATTCTACCGGGCCGGGGAAGGGCTATTTACTACAAGTCTCATTTCAAATTACCCGCAAAAACCGCGGCCTCGTGCTACCATGAACCAATATCTTGTCTATTGCATTGCGAGGGGCTTCGCGCGCAGCACCGGGGGGATTCTCCCCCTCTCCCCGTGGGAGAGGGGGCGGGGGGTGAGGGTCTTCTACACACCCGCCGTGCCGGGAGCGCCGGGGTGGGTCGGGTGCGATCAATCCCACCCCCATCCCATCATCACCTGGAGAGGATGCTCCCCCTTGCCAAGGGGGGGGCCGGGGGGATGCCCCCCCCCTCCCCCTGTCGAAACAGGGCCGGGGGGGTGACGGGGATAATTTTACCCCGGACGGTAAAATCTGCTTTACGTTAGATCTTCGTCATGCGATGATTATTTCCCGATACATTATGGACTCCGGAGCGACGCAGTGACCGCCAGCGCGATTATTGAAATTCTGAAAAGCAACAATGATGTTCTGAAAAAACACCATGTCAGCAGGATCGGACTTTTCGGTTCCCATGCCAGGGACGAGGGGAAGACCGGGAGCGATGTCGATCTTCTTGTTGAATTCGATGAAAGGTCCTTCGGCCCCGACTACATGGGTTATTTCAACACGGTGACATCGCTTTCGGAGGAGCTTACCTCTCTCCTGCATCAAAAGGTCGACCTCGTGACCCTTGATATGCTGAGCCCGCATATCGCTCCCCATGTGCTGAAAGAGGTGCGGTTCATTGAAGAATTATAAACCGTATCTGATCCATATCATCGAGGAGGCGGATTATCTCATGCGTAATTCCGCGAAGATCGATTTTGCGGTCTTTGACGGAGACGAAAACCTGAGACGGGGTTTTGTCAGAAGTCTTGAAATAATCGGCGAGGCGGTGAAAAATCTTCCCGTGGAATTCAAGGACGCGCATCCCGATGTGGAATGGAAAAAGATAGCGGGCATGAGGGACATGCTTATCCATAACTATTTCGGAGTTAACTACAAGATCGTCTGGGACGTGGTGAAAAACCAGGTGCCCGATTTAAAGAGAAAGATAGAATCGTTCCTCTGAAAATGCGTGGCGAACTGGCTGACGGTTACGGCATTCGCCCTTCAATGACAACTGGCACCTCGCGCATTTCTCCGCCGTCAGCGAGGCCGTGGAGATTGCCGCGCTTCAGAGGGGCGTGGAAAGGTGGGGAGGCTGATCCACGCGCACCCTTGCATCGAATTATTATAAAAAATACAGATCCCCCGCCACCCTGACACTACCTGTCATACCACCCCTGGTACCTTTACAGGGTTTACGGTATCACGCCAACCGGGAAGGGTACGCGTGAAAGTATCCCCATTAATTTGACTCTCCCTTGATTTCTTGATACCTTTCCCCGGTTTGGCCGAAAAGCAGGGCATGCCTGGGGGTGACCCGGGCAGACCGGCGTGACTATCCCCCCGAGGAGGCGGCATCATGGAGACGTTCCTGAACCTGGTAATGGAATTGACGGGCAACTATGTCACGCCCCACGGGCTCTATATCCCCGGCGGTGCGTCGCGCCTTTTTTACTGGTCCTGGGGCGAGCTGATACTACTTGCCCTTGCCGTCACGGCCCTGGCCCTCTTCGTGCAGAACCGCCTCATGGCCCGGGATATGAAGGAAACCGACGCCATTGCCGCTAACAACTTCATGGCAGCCGTGGACGCACTCCTCCCCGGGGGGGACCCCTATGCCCCGGACGGGGCAGCCATGCCGGGGCATAAGGACCGCGCCGGCTTTCCCGACGCCGCGGACCTGGAGCGGTTCTACCGCTCGTTTCCCTCCGAGACCATGCTCTCGGATATCATCTACGCCATACGGGACGAGGGCCTCCTCGACATCCTCTACATGGACGGGCACGGCGACGTCACGAGCCGCGTGATAAAGCCCCTGGAGATGATCAACTTCAGGGGGCGGGTGTACCTCAAGGCTTTCTGTCTCAAGAGAATGGCGGAGCGCACCTTCCGCCTGGGCCGCATCATCGGCGTCCAGGCGGTGTAGGGGGGTGATCGATAATAATTGAAATCCTGAAAGACAAAGGATCTCTCCGTTTTTTTATTGATTTATATGGTAAATCTGCAATATCATTACTTCGATGCAATACTATTAGTCACTAGCCAATCACCTCATGGTGGTTAATCATGGTAGTTTTTCAAGAGGGGGTAAATATGCAAGAAATTACATTGAAATGGTTCACGATCCCGTCATTCCTTTATCATGGCTTCAATGAACACAAGGACATCAACATACCTCTTTTCGGCCCGGGTCTTTATCAGTTAATATACTGGACAGGGTCAGCGGGCTGCCAGGCGTATTATATCGGGCTCTCGGAGAGTGAAGTAGGGGATAGGCTGTGGGATCATTATAAAAAACTGATAAACGGGAAGTGGTGGCTACCAAGTGACTTTAAAAAGTGTTCCCGTGATTGGTATCACTATATAAGGACAAGCGATGAGAAAGATGGATACCTGGACCCGGAAGACGCCAAGAACACACAGCATCTTAAAAAGATCGGTGAAAAGCTCATTGAAAACTCCTATATTGCAATAGCCCTCTGGCCTGAAAATACCGATGTTGACATGAAAGATATTGAATCCCTTCTTCATCATGGTGTGTTAATTAAAAATGAGTTAACCAAGAAAAATAAGCCAAGGGATGGTTGGATTGGAGAGACGACTTCAGTATTGCCTGAAAAAGATATTATTATCCACAATACCTATGCTCATGTTGCTATTGAAAAGATGATGGAAAACTATATGGAAAGGGATATTTCATCATTAAAACTATTGAAAATTGCTGGTCGGATGGGATAACGAAAATTTATACAGACCGTATACCCCTCACAACCCCCAACTCACGCAATTAATCACACCTCCGAAACGTGAGAGCTCCCGTATCTCTTTCCCTCCCACGGGAATGACATGTATGCCCGGACACTCTTTCCGGATCGCTTCCATGGCGTCGCCGTCCTCTTCCTCGCCGTAGCAGGGCATGAAAACATGGTCCCCGATCCTGAGAAAATTCAGGTGGTTCCCCCGCGCCGAGGGGAGGCCCTCGGTGATTCGCATATCTATTGGGCCGTTCGGTATGCGAAAGATGCGGATGGCCGGGCCGAGCCGCTCAGCAAGGTCTGCAGCAGTGGCATCGAGCCAGCGGTTTTCCGCAGTGTAACGGGATGGATAGCATGCCACTGCCAGGGTCCCTTTGTCCAGGAAGCGCGCCGTACCGTCCATGTGGCCCGTGCGGTCACCCGGCTCCGGGTCTATGAATATGAGGGTGTCGACGCCCAGGCGCTTCCGGAAGAGGCGGCGGATCGAACCTTCGGTATGGCCCGGGTTGTCCCGGAGGACCTGCCTCGTGACGATGGCGGTCCCCAGGCCGTTATGGATGAGGTTGCCGAGGTCCCAGGCAATGGGGAGGTCCGTCACGGGAAGGCCGAGGCGCTCCGCCAGTTCAAGGCCCGCCCGGTGGTCCCCCCTGGCATAGGCGCGGTCCTTTTCCCCTATGTATGACGGATTGTAGAGTGCCTTGACCGCTCTCTGGCTGCCCTCCCTGTCGGTGACGATGATCGGCGCCCAGTCGCGGATCCAGATGTCCATGACCGTGGGCAGTTCCATGGCGGCAATGACGTCGGCCCTGCCGATCTGCGCGCAGGCGCGTAGTGCCTCTTCCACCAGCCTTGCGTTTTTCGCGATCAGGGTCACGGGGATATGCGCCGGGACGGCGCTGATCAGTTTCAGGATGGCCGGGACGCATTTCGTTCTGCCCGCCAGTCCGCCGGGCCATACAAAAAAGACTGAGCGGGTGTGCCAGTCGGGGAGAGGGGATATCCGTTTCATATTTGTTTTGAGTCTATGAATTGTGAATCATCCTGTTGTGGCTGAAAGCTTGTTTGACATTTCTGCAATGTAGTTTTTAATAGGATCCTTAAAAAATTTCATAAAATCATCGTGAGTTATTAAATCGCTTTTTGCATTGTTGCAGAGTACACATGCAAGCACACAGTTTGTAGGAATATAGCCTTCCCCCGGATCTTTTCTTTCGATTTGCAAGGTTCCATATTTCCATGCATCTTTTTTGGGTTTAAAAACGCCATTATGTTCGTTGAACAATTTTTGCAATGTTTCAGCTGATGTGTTGCAGTAGTAGCACTCTTGCTTTTGATCTTGATACCATTTAAGAAAACATTCAAATGATTTAAATCCATCTTTACGCTTTTTGTTGAATTTCCTAAAAACATACTCAATTTCATTAATTTCCTTTTTTAATTTACTTTTCATTTTTTTTAGTTCGAATATTGATATGCCAAGTTTATTCGAAATATAACCATCAATATTTTTATAAGTTTTCTTTAATACATCAATGCTTTGGTTATTTTCTTTATTAGAAATGACTTTCCATTCATTTCTCCTCTCAATATAATAAAGTTGTAGTAATAGGAATTCTTTGTCGGTCATATGTGTGCTCCATGAATTAATTATGTTGTGATAAAAAATTACTTCTATTTTCATTGGTTGTCCAGTATATAAAATTTTCTGGAGCAACAAACAAGAAATATTCTTTAGCAGTATTCATGATATAATAAGGATAATAAAAAAAATTCCTCAACCTCTACCTTCCCGGTCTATCTTTACCCCTTATCCCGCACTATATTCCTGCCATCAGCGCACCGATTTGAATCACAGCTTGCGGGTGCGTAATAAATCCAGCTAAAGCGTGAGACGTATAGTTGACTCTATCCCGGCACGCGTGAGCGGGGCGGGAGGGTCGGTTTCTGCCTCGTGTCGCTGATAAGGAGGAGGCAGGCATGTCAGGTAAAAGTATAATTCCGATTTTTTCGGTCCGGGAATTGGGTTTTGAGCAAAGAGATGTATCGGAAGCAAGAGTGACGTGACTGGCAACCGTGATAGTGGAAAGTGTGATCACATTGCGTGGTACAACCCTGACCTGGATGACGAGACATGGGCCGATTTCCCTGACCCTTGTGCCATGCGTTCGTTGCCCATGGGTATTCCTCGCATGCCCGGTTTCCTCAGGCCTATTCGTATCGAGGCACGTGCCCCGGGAGCGGATCATCACGTCGTGGCAAGGGGAGAAGAACTGCGTTTATACCTGGTCCGCATGGTCGCCGAAGACCCCGGAATGGTGCGCACCATGATACGGGGGGAAGGGCACATCCGGAACTCCGCCATGGCTCGTATTCTCAACTTGTATGACGGATCGACTCTGGCCCTGGAGGAACTTATTGCGCGCATTCTGCTTCGGTCACGGGAAACGGGCCAGGCATCGCTAATGGGCCTCATCGAGGAACTCGTCTACCTCCTGGTCATGAAAAATGACCCGGATATATTTGCACGGATCGCGGGGGGAGGATATGATTCCTCGAGGGCGATAAAGGCGCTCCTCGGCCCGCTCACCGATGGCGCCCTTCGCGGGGTGTCGTCGGGGCGACACTGCCGCCGAGCCGTGGCGGCCAGCTGTGAAGAAATGGCCCGGGGCCTTTTCCCTGCACCCTCGGCGCGGCGGATGAGGTCCCTCGCGCTCGTGGATGAAATACTCTATCGGACCGGCACGGTGTGCGTCGACTTTGTCCCGGCGAAGGACGAGACCCTCTTTCACCGTTCATGCGTCGCCGGTGATTGCAGTGAGGGCCTCGATTGTCAGGTGACTCACTCACGTTCTTGCTTTTACAAGATCATTATCGATGGCGCGTGGGCGGGATACGTGACCCTTCTTCATGTCGAAGACGATGGGGAAGGACGGGCCATGCTAATTGACGTGTTCAACATGCGCCTCGATCCCCGCCTTGATCATCCCGCGCTTTTCGAGGGGTTCGTCGACGGCCTTGCCTCGCGTATCGAGCCCGAGGGATTCGGCTACATACTGGTTTCGTGCGAAAGGGAACATATTTCCAACAGCTACTGCATCGGAGACGCGGTATGGGACCGTTACTGCCGATGGGGCAGGGGGGTCCATGGCTTCAAGCTTAATCCCTTCGAGGAAAGCTTCCAGACGGCCCGGGAGAAAACATTCATGGCGGTGAGGGACTTTTCGCTCCACGGCCAGCTCCTGCTTTTCGAACATGCCGGGAGTGTGGACCCTTGGCTGCCGCGCTCGGGGAATTGAGGTGAGTGTGGTTTTTTATGTCGATTATATTGTGTCAGAAAGTGGCAGATTGCAAATGAAGAATATCTGCTGGGACAGTTAGTATATAAGTCGTTGTATCTGTGAAATTCAATATTTATTGACTGAAGATAACCTTTTCTATTTTAATAAATATCATGTTTTATAAAATTCTTGTTTTGAGTATGTAAACCAAAATAGTACAGTAGGTAATGTATGGGAGTAAATAATAGTATGGTCACCCGGGTTGTTCCAGCATTCGATTTTATTACCGGAAAAACGGAAAATCTGCATGCAGTTGCAAGTGATAATTTGAAGAAATTTTTTAACCTGTTTAATGTTTCGGATGAGCAAAACGAAATCGAAATATTTGATTTTAGTAAAATTTTAGATATTTCGTATGGGAAAAATGAAAAGAAACTTGCCCCACCACGGATATTATTAGACTGGGCTGTGGAGCAAATGTATAATTCGGAAAACGATGAGAATAAAGCAAAAACGGTTAATATTCCTCATGGCAACAATGATAAAGGTGAGACATTGTTATTGCGAAAGAGGCTGGCCAATGGAGAAAAAGATGTATATGATGAAGCGAAAAAAAAATTAACGGATGTTAATATCCCCTATAATGCCTGGTATATATTTGAAGGTTTATCGAGCCCGGATATATATATTGAGACGAATTCTCATATCTTTGTCGGCGAAGCGAAGAGGACTGAGCCAATTTTAACAACGAAAACCACGTGGCTCAAACATAGAGATCAGCTTATACGACATATTGATGCAGTGATCGACACAGGGAAAATCATTCGCTCATTTTTTATATTTGAGAAAAAGAACTTCGATGACAATAAATTTTTTCAAATAATGGACCGGTATAAGGATTATGAGTATTATAGGAAGTCTTTGCCGCATAGGACTGATCCTGAAATAAAAAAAATCATGGATACATATATAGGGTATATCTTCTGGGAGAAGATTCAGAAAACCTTTCCGAAGATTCAATTCAACGGTATGTTTTGACCCGCCTCGGTATCGGTATTGGAACAAAACCATAAGACAATATGTATAGACTTTGACGGCGTACTCGCGGAATTCTCATCATCTATCGAGGTATTCGGTCCACCAATTCCAGGCGGTGGTGAAGCCGTGCGAAGGCTTAAAGAGCTTGGACACCGCGTCATCATACATACTGCGCGCCCTAACAGTTCCGAGCATTTAGGCCGCCTCGTCGCGTACTTAGAAGAGCACGGAATAGCGTTTGATGGGATCAATTCAGATCCCGAGTCTCCTTGGTTATGTGACAAGCCCCTGGCCGATCTGTATATCGATGACAGGGCGCTTCATTTTTTTGGCGACTGGAAGGATATCCTGTGGCAAATTGCCGGGGGAGAATGGACATCAGTTGTGGATGAGTATCGTGCTCTCCTGGGTCTTCTTGGTGACCGGGCCGAGCAGGGGCGCGCCTTGGATGGGTTCCTTTCTAAAGAGACAAATTGGCTCACTGCACCTGCTTCGACACGATTTCATCTCGCGGAAGAAGGCGGGCTTCTACACCATTCAGTGAACGTCGCACGCACCATGATCCGCCTCAGGCGGGAGCTCATGCCGTCAATATCCATTGAAAGCTGTATCATCGTAGCCCTCTTCCATGACACGGGAAAGGTGGGATACGGAGGAATACCCTATTATATTAAGAACACGGAGAGGCGGCTGGCATCAAGCCGTGGGAAGAAGTATATCATCAACCCCCGGTGCCTCCACATTGACCTTCCTACGAGGAGCCTCTTCATCGTATCAAAATACATGGATCTCACGCCTGAGGAGGCTCAGGCCATACGTTATCATGACGGACAGTATATTGATGAGAACAGATCAGTGGCCCACCGGGAAGCCCCCCTAACACGACTTCTCCAGTATGCTGACAACTGGAGTGGAGGTGTAATTGAAGCGAGGGGGGCTTTTGAGCCTACAGTCTGAGACTGTGATAGTCTTAAGGGTTTATGGTTGCCATATGTTCTTATTATTGTTTCTTTGATCAGGATATTCATTAATCATCCCACCTGACAATAGAATAACGAAGAAAAATTTTCCCAACCTCAACCTCCCCGGTCTACCTTCTTTTGTGGGCATCGGTATATTCCCGATATCTTCTCGCAGGTTTGAATCTGTAATATGCTGTCTTATTCTGCGTCCGGTTTATCCCGTTAACCGGATTGTTGCCGGTAAGAAATCATGTAAATGGGTATGAATTATATTAATCTCGGAAACTATATCTCTCGGAAGCGCAGGGAGAAGGGCATCTCCCGGTACGATCTGGCCATGCGCATGGGCTACAGGAACCTCTCCAAGGGCGTTAACCGGGTTAAAGATCTTGAGGAAGGCGCAAGGAGGAGGGTCCGCCTGGCGATCTCTGCATGCGGGGCCCTTGGGATCAACATGGCGGAAGCGCAGCAGGCCATGGCGGATGACGTCATCGCCATCCGAAAAGCATGGTTGGAAGAGTGGCTGGGGACGAGGAACTCCATACAAGTGATGCGCGAAGCGAACCTGTGCGGCGCCTGTCCATTTATTGACGGGAGCTTCTGCGTTAATCCTTTGCTTCGCGAAGGGCCGCGCCGGTTGAAGATCGTGAAATACGCGGGGATACTGCGGCCCTGTTGGTGTCCCCTGGGGTTTCCCGGGAACGATTTTAGGAGCGTGCGGGAGTAATGGTCACGGTTGACGAGAGCGATGATAATGGCGGGATGGAAGTGAATGACATCAAGCGGGAAGACCCCCTGCTTCCCGCCGCGTTCTGGATCAGCCCTGGGGGAGAGATAACGCCTGTCGCGGATACCCACATCGAAGAGGTCGCCCGTGACCCCGGGCGCTTTGAGCTGACGATGGCGTATCTCCTGGCGGCGTACGCCCGCGAGGGTGAGCGTCCCTGGATCGAGGGGAGGGCGCGGAGGAGGATCATCATGGAGCTTGTCAGGCGCGGATGGATCAGGATACGGCGGTTCCCCCGCACCGGGTCCTGGACCCTGAATATCCGCTCCCTGGACGGCGACGTCAGGCGAAGCATCGCCGCCTGGGCCGCGGCGATGCTCGTTGCCGGTGTTTCAGGCCATGACCTGGTGCGGTGTGACCTCCCCGGGGGCGTCGTCGAGTGTGGCCTGGGGGATTGCCTCACCTGTACACCGCCAGGCTCTCCTCAAGCATCTCCTTCATCGCCTGCCGTAGTTCCGGGGGCTCCAGGATCTCCACCTCCCCGCCGTGAAAGAAGAGCTGCTTGCAGAGGTAGATGTCGTCGGCCACGGTGAAGCTGGCCTCGTGTCTGCCGTCGCCGAGGTCACGCGTCTCCGGTTCGAGGATGGAGATGACCTGCTCGATGGGGAGGCGCACAGCCTCGGTGAAGCGTATGGTCACCCGGTAGCGGTCGCCGATGAAGGAGCCGAGGGACTCGCGGAACACCTCGTCGGGGTCTCGGATCTCGTCGTCGAAGAAGCGGTCCGTGACCTTCAGGTTCTCGATCCGGTTGACGATGAACTGGCGGTGCCCCTCGCGGCCGGGCCGTCGTCCGTGGAGGTAGAGATTTCCCGTGCGGAAGATGAGGAAGTGGGGGTTGACGTCGATTTCTGACAGGCGCTCCCCGGAATTGGTGGTGTAGTCGAACCGGAGCCCCCGCCTCTCCAGGCGGGCGAAATGTATCCGCGCCAGCATCCAGAGGCAGTCGTCGGGGTGCTTCATGATGAGGTTTTTCAGTATCATCTCCCGGTTCGAGTCGTGGACCACGAATGATGAGTAGATCGAGGCGATCTGGAGCAACAGTTCCTTCGGGATCGGCTCTGCCAGCTCGATCTTCCTCCCCCCCTTGCGTACGTCCACCTTCAGGCCCAGCTCCTTCCGGAGGTGCTTTCTTATGTAGTCGCGGACGGCCTTGTCCGTGGGCGATTCGCGCTCCTCGATGCTGAGCATCGTCGCCAGGGAGGAACCGTTCCACTCATCGGGGTCGCGGTTCCCCTGGAGGAGGGAGATGATGTGGAGATAACGCCGCAGGATCCCCATGGGTGTCTTTGGGTCGGGTATGATGACGGACTTTTCTGCCATGGCACGCTCCGGAAAAAAAATGATCGAGGTGTACCTCCCGCGTAGAGGTTTTCCGCGGGGGCCTGGTATATTTCCCTTACAGGGTGAATAATTCCGCCGCCCTGTCCAGCATAAAAAAGAGAGGTTCCCATGAGAGACGCCGCACGGAAAAACGCGCAACGGGGATCGTTGTCCCGCGGTCATTTCGCCGACGGGAATTTCCCCTATAACCGGCACATGGCGGATTATGCCCTCCGCATTATGAAGTATTACGGGCTTCTCGAGGAGATCATAGGGCTTGTGCTCGCGTCCATACCGGTGCGGGATCGCAGGGGGTTAGTCGATCGGATCTATTTCGGCGACGGGAAACCCGGTAAAGGTGAGATGCCTGACGGCAGCTATACCAGGGTCGCGCGGAACCTGCGGCACCCGGGGAACATCGATGACGAAATCCTCGGAGATGTCTTCCAGGGGAATACCGTCATGGACGAGGCAGCGGTCATAGGCGCCCTGAAGGAGAGGCTCCGCGGAGCAGTGGCCCGCTGGGACGGCAAGGCCGCCCGGGGTCTGGAGCGGCGCGCCGATGAACTGAAGGGGGCCCTGGGCCTCGACGACCGGGACATCTCACTCCTTGTTTTCCTCTGCTGCGTGTACTCGACCAACCTGGGGTACCTGAAGGAGATGCAGGATGACTTGACCTACAGCGGGTTCCTGAACTTCATTTCAGTGGCCACGGGCCTCCCTGCAGGGACCGTCAAGGAGCGCCTTGGCTCTGACGGCCGGCTCTTCAGGACCGGCATTATCGAGGGGATCGACACGGTACGTCCCGATTTCTACTCCCTGAACGACAACGTGGCCGATTTCCTCGCGGGCTCCTCGGACCGTTCCCTCATCGAGAAGAGCATCAGGATCGACACGGAGCGTGTCTACGAACTCGCCTCCTTCGGGGTCGACACGGAGAGCGCGGAGATCGTGCGCGGCCTCCTGAGCGCCGACCGCCCCGTCAACCTCATCTTCCACGGCGACGCCGGTACGGGTAAGACCGAGTTCGCCCGCGCCGTTGCCGCCTCGACGGGGAAGAGGGTCTATCTCCTGAACCATCGACCCGAGACGGGGAGAAAGGGAGGAGGCGAGTATGATCCGCTCCTCGTCCTGAACGTCGCGGGCAGGGCGGTTCCCGCGGACAAGGGGATCATCATCGTCGACGAGGCTGATTACATCCTGAACACCGGCGACCGGTTCAGCCTTGTCTCCGATACGGTCGAGAAGGGAATGCTGAACGCCTTCCTCGACCGGAGCCGCTCCCAGATGATCTGGATCTCCAACCGCGTGTCGAACATGGAGGAGTCGTCCCTGAGGCGCTTTTCCTACAGCCTCCATTTCCGGGCCTATACCGGGAGGGAGCGGGAGAAGATCTGGCACGCGATCCTCGCGGGGAGCCCCCTTCGCCCCTGGGTATCCCCGGACCTGGTTCGGGTTCTCTCCCTGGAGTTCCGCGTCAACGCCGGGGGCATCGCCTCGGCCGTCGAGGCGGCGGCCCTGATGTTCAGGGGAAGGAGAAAGTCCCCCGCCGCCGTGTCCGCCTGCCTCCGCAGGCTCCTGGAACGGCACGAGGAGATGATCCGCCGGGACAACGGGAGGCGGAAGGCCCTCGGCGGACTCACGGAGCGGTATGATCTTTCATCCCTCAACACCGACACGGAACCCGGGCGGGTCATCTCCACGGTTACCGCCTTCGCCGATCGATGGACCGGCTCCGTGGAAGAGCGCGACGAGAACCTCAACATCCTCTTCTGGGGTCCCCCGGGAACGGGGAAGACCGAGTTCGTCAAGTACCTGGCGAAGCACGCCGGCATGCGCCTCCTCGTGAGGCGCTACGCTGACCTCGAGAGCATGTGGGTAGGGCAGGCGGAGAAGAACATAGCCGCCGCCTTCGACGAGGCCGAGGAGACCAGGGCCATTCTCTTCATCGACGAGGCGGACTCCTTCTTCACCCGTCGCGACGGGGCGCGCCACTCCTGGGAAGTAAGCCGCACCAACGAGTTCCTCACAAGGATGGAGAACCATAGGGGTATCTTCATCTGTTGCACCAACCTCCTTCCCTCCATGGACGAGGCGGCACTGCGACGTTTTCATGTGAAGGTACATTTCGATACTCTCTCCGAAGATGGGAAGGAGCGCCTTTACCGTGCCTACTTCCTCAGGAAGGGGGAGCGCCTCGCCGGGGCCATGCGGCGAAGGATCATATCCATCGAGGGGCTAACCCCCGGAGACTTCGCCGCCGTGAGCCGGGGAATCCTTCACGCTTGTGAGGGGGAGAATAACCATGAGCGGATCATCGCGGATCTTGCCACCGAGGCGGGATACCGCGTAAAAAAGCGTACCGTGGGGTTTTGATTCCATTTATCACGCGGCCCTGGTAGCGTCGGGTTTAAACCCGACGCTACCAGGCTCGCCCCGGCGACCATAACATCCCACCCAAATTATAGCTGACAACCCCACCCGGCGCATGGCGGAGCGTACCTTCCGCGTTTTATTGTTGCTTTTCTGGTAAATCTTCCATGTCATAACATCTACGCTATCATGTACATTGTCATAATGACACGGTTCATTGAACAGACCGTGATTTCCTTTTTGTTGATTCCATTAGCCGGGGGTCTCCCATGTCTCACCTCCGACCGCCATGCCCGGACCGTCTCGGCTCCCGCTCCGACGCTGCGCGTGCAGCCTTCAACCGCGTGTCCGTCCTGGACGACTCATTAATAATAGGAGATACACGTCAATGACTGAAAAACCCGGAAGAAACGATCCCTGCCCGTGCGGCAGCGGGAAAAAATACAAGCACTGCTGTATCGGAAAGGAGGACAATGTTATTCCTTTTCCCGGCGTACTCGGCGACGGTGACGCGTTGAAAAAATACGAGGAAATGGTTGAACGCTGGGACCCTGCCGACGGACCGCCGCCGTCATTCCAGGAGAGCCTGGGGCGGCCGAACCTTGCAACGGAATCGCTGAAGGGTTTACAGGAGAGCATTGGCGACAGGCAGTTTTCCTCGCTTAAGGAAGCGGAGGAGTTTGTCCGCCGCTACATGAAGTCTGCGAATGAAGCTCCCCGCGCCGACTTCCTCGGCCTGTCGCCTTCGGTAATGCGCGCTCTACTCGACAGGCCTTTTCATGACAACACGAACATCGTGACGCTGAATACGGCAGTTCCCCCGGAAAGCTTCAGCGATGTGCCGGTCCTCGGGCAGTGCCTCTATCTACTGCGCAGGCTGGGGGAGTCGGGAAAAGGGATCAAGGCCACGCAGAAGGGGAATTTCCCGCGCAGCCTGGTGCAGGATTTCCATGAGGTATTTCTGAGGGAGCATGGGATCATCGATTCGGTACCGCGCCAGGAGGGTGAAGTCGTTGAGCTGGAAACGCTCCGTTTCTTCCTGGCCGATTCGGGGCTCATGAAAAAGCGCGGCGGCCTGTTCACCCTGACGAAGAACGGCGAGAAATTTTGCGATGTAAGCAACCTGGCGGAATTGTACTTCCTGCTCTTCACGTTTATGGCGGAAAGGCATAACTGGCTCTACGGGACCCGCTATCCGGATGCCATGGAATTTGTGCAGAACTCCCTGGTATTCTGCCTCTATCTTCTAAAAAAGAAGGCCGGGAATTTTATCGAGGGAAATGAGCTCGCCGGCCTGTATAACCGGGCCTTCCCCGTTCTTGCTGACTCGATGGGGCCCTCGTACGGCGGGTTATTTGTCCGCTCGGGCTTCTGCCATCTTTTCCTGGACAGGTTCGCCTGGTGGTTAGGTCTTGCGGATAAAAAGGGCGGTGAAAAGGCCTTCCTGAGCAGTGAATTCCACTATCGCACCTCCGGCCTCTTCAGCTGCCTTTTTTCATGGAAGGTTTAGTTGATCTCAAATTTTACATGACGTTGTATATAATGCTAATTATAATTAGCATATTAATACTATTATGCTAATTATATCCATATTATGAAAGAAATACTTCTCAAATATAACTACCAGTAGTCCGTGACCGCCTTTGAAACCGGCATTGAAAGGGAAAATCTCGGGCGCGTCATGCGCGCTCTCGAGGTGCGCCATATCGTCGCAATTTCAGGGGCGCGGCGGTCGGGCAAATCGTATCTTTTCCGGCAGATCATAAAGACCCTGCTCAACACGGGTGTTGTTCAAATCATCCATTGCACGGCGAACCCCCATTGGCAAGGGAGGGCGCGACTTGCCCATCGCCCTGAGCAGAGTCGAAGTGAGCGCCGGGGGG
The DNA here is from genome assembly GCA_040768125.1 of Spirochaetota bacterium. GTDB lineage: Bacteria > Spirochaetota > UBA4802 > UBA4802 > UBA5550 > RBG-16-49-21. Next base: position 436,704 of record JAXGNG010000003.1, read on the forward strand.
TCTCTCCCGCCTTGGGTGGTGCGATCAACCCCACACCCATCCCATAATCACGTGGAGACGAGAATCCCCCCCTTACCAAGGGGGAAGGGATGTTCCCCTCTCCTGCGGGAGAGGGGGCCGGGGGGTGAGGGTCTTCATTACACCCGCAGCGCCGGGGAGGGCCGGGGGGATGCGGGCGCTTCCCGCATCAATCATCCCCCACACCCTGTTTCCCCAGCTGCGCGGCCATGAATTTCGTCACTACTTCAATTTTTGCCCGGTAGCCGTTTTTGTTTTTATCCAGCAATCCCATTTCTACCAGTTCGTCCAGATCACGGGCAAAGCTTCTTTCCGATAGCGCTGAATATTCCTTTACTATCCAGGATTTAAGATTCAATATCTCTTCCGCCGTTACATGGTCGTCATGGGGGATATCGAGGATAAGCTTTCTTCTTCTCTTATTGGCCTGTATGGTCCTGCCTGCGGACATTTTCTCATCAAAGATTCCATAGATGTAATTTCGCCAGGTAATCATGAGTTGATTTTCCTGAATTGTTTCCAGCACTTCATGCAGGCCGTCGCGAAATCCCTGCAGGGCGTATGCGATGAAATTTGTGCAATCACGGTTTTTTGTCGACGCCTCGATCTGCCGGTAGTATTCACTCCTGGTTATATTGTAAAAATTTGACAGCACGTGAGAGGCGATATCCGGCACGCCGGCGCGCAGCAACAGATAGAATTCCAATAAGCGGGCCGTTCTGCCGTTGCCGTCGGAAAACGGATGGATCCAGGCGATATACATATGGGCGACGATCGCCTGAATAACGGCGTCGATGAACGTCTGCTTGTTTTCATAATTGAACTCTTTTCTCATCCATTCGCAAAAATTACTGATAAGAATTTTGATATCATGATGGTCCGGGGCCTTGTAGGTTCCCACAACGACATCATTGCTTCTGAATTTTCCCGGAATTGCTTCAAAGTGCTCTCCGAGGTTTTTGCCGACCATCTTGTGAAAGTGGAGCAATAGTTCAGGATTGATGAGCCTGGTTTTCTTTTCAAGAACGACCATTTTTAAAATTTCATTATATGCTTCCAGTATGTTCTCAATTTCTATTTGCAGGTATTCCTTACTGGGAGGCAGCTTTTTGCCGTTTTGGATCCTTTCAATATCTTCAATCGTTAAGGTGTTTCCTTCTATGGCGGTTGTCGCCTGCGCGCCTTTAATAAGCGCGATGGAATGCAGTTTTTTTAAATAGTCGGGCCTGATGGCGGTGTTCCTGATGGCTTTAAGAAGTGCGTTGCATTCACCGAGCATATAATACAGCGCATGATTCAACGTCCAATTGGTTGTAAACCTGATGTGGGGATATTTCTTTGTCGGTTCCATATTCGCCACCTTTTTGTATGAGTATAGTATTTATTATTTGTCACATAAAATGTCAATTAAAATGTCATATTAAATGACATTGAAATAGTACATTATGTCTCAAAGCGGCCCAGGCACGGGAAAATCTCTTCGTCTCAGATCGATCGAGTTCGGAGCGGGATTTTTCAGGGGCATCCGTGAAACTATTGCCATGCCTGCTTCGTCTCACTTCGGCTGCGCTCAGTGCAAGACGCTCAGTGCGAGTCGCTCAGTACAGGCCGCTCAGCCGGCGAACTGGACATCAACGCTCCCTGAGCGTGTCGAAGGGTGGTCCCTGAACGGAGTCGAAGGGCCCCGCCCCGGCGACCGTAACATCCCACCCAAATTATTGCTGACACTCCCAACCGGCACATGGTAGAGTGCCCCGAAAATCTCGTCCATACCATTACTACGTCATCCACCGGAGGCCCCATGAAACCGCTCGCGCTCCTTATCATCCCCTGCCTGCTGGCCCTCTCGCTCCAGGCCCATGCCGGCGCCGACCTGTCGGACCCGGAGCAGACCATGCGGCTGTACTACAGCTATCTGCATGGAAAAAAGTATGACGCCATCGGCGCGCTCATGCATCCCGCGGCGCTGAAGGAGTTCCGGGAGCTGGCCGACGGCATCGTGAAGATCGACTCGTCCCAAAGATTCATCACCTCGTTCCTCGATGTCGCCACGGTCGAAGAGTACAGGGCGATGTCGGATGAGGCCGTGTACGCGAAAATCGTGGAAAAGACGATACGGGAATTCAATAAATCCAGCGCCCTTTTTCCCCTGTCGAAGGTCAAAATAATCGGCACCTACACCGATGAACAGGACGCCACGGCCTACGTGATCTATCGATTCGAGATGAACATCGAGAATATACCCATGGAGAAGCTCTCCGTTGAAGCCCTGAGGCGGCACGAGGGGAGATGGCTGCTCCTGCTGAACGGCGATATCAGGGGCATGATCAATTTTTTGAAGCTGAAGATGAAATAGTTGCGACAGGGAGGCATCCTGGGATGAATAAAGAAAATAAATTGGAATTGATTCAAAAATTTGAGGATCTATCCAGTGCATTCGATGACGTGCCGGGATTGCCCGCCGCCCTGTTGCGTTATCGGCCCTTCCCGGACGCGTGGAGCATCGTGGAGCAGGTCGTCCATTGCGTGGACCTGGATGTGGCGAGCTTTCATCGCTATCGATGGGGCATTACCTATCCGGGTACACGGGTGCTTTCATTTGATAAAACGTGGGTTGAAAAATTACAGTATGAAGCATCGGATATTGGAGTGTGTATAAACATAATAAAGGTTATCCGAACATTCATGGCGTCGCATTTCCGCACAATCGTTGACGAGGATTGGAGCAAATATCACTACAAGCTTGGCGAGGAGAGGGAATTCAACCTGGAGGAGGCATTGCAGCTATATGTCGACCACGTGGATTTTCACAGGAAACTGATAGATAGAAATATTGAGATGTTTCGCGGGAGTGGCGCTGCCGGCGCAGGTTCGGAGTAGAATAGTCAATAGCCGTTCATTACAATGTGAAGAGCCTCGCGCGGATGGGAGGAATCCCCCCGGCGCGATGCGCCACCCCCTTCATAAGGGGGGGGCGCCGTCCAGGACGGCCCGGCGGCGCTCGGGTCGGCAGTACCTTGCGAGAAAAATTCTTGACCGCGTTGAAATCTGACTTACAATAGTGCAGGTCATGGATTGCGAATGGCAATTACGATGTAAACCGTACGGTGCATTCTAAAAAGGCTGATGGGGGAACATATAATTGATCACCCGTGATGAATTATTGAAAAAGATGACCGCCAGGATCGAGCACGCACTCGGATCTCGCCTGAAAAAACTGGTCCTGATAGGCTCCATGGCGCGCAATGACGATTCGCCTGAATCCGACTATGATTGTATTGTCGTAGTGGATGCCATAACGCCGGACCTGATGGATATCCTCGATGAAATATCGGGTGACCTGCTGTATGGCTATAATTCCGTGTTTTCAATAATACCCGTATCGGAAGAAAGATACCTGGGACAGAAATTCAATCCATTGTTTGTCAACGCCGGGAGGGAAGGTATTGTCCTATGGCCGACCCGGACTTAAAAGGGCAGATAGCGGCCATGATGGACAAGGCCGCCCGATCGCTTGAGGCGGCGAAACTGCTTCTCGATGGTCACAATGATGAATTTTCATCTTCACGATCGTATTATTCAGCATTCTATGCGATCCAGGCACTGTTGCTCACTAAAAATCTTGTGTATTCGAAACATGCGGGCGTGATAAGCGGTTTTAACGAGCATTTTATACGTAGCAATATCTTCCCCAGGGACTTTTCAAAACACATCAGCAGGCTGTTCCGAGAACGACATGTCGGCGATTATGATTTTGAACGTATCATAACAAAAAATGATGCGCGCGAAGATCATCGTATCGCTACCGACATCGTGAAAGCAATTCGAGAGTATCTGATCCAAGAAGGATTCATGGCGTAATCACTCCTCCTCGCACTGCCGCGCATCTGTGCCCGTCGTACCCCCCCTTATGGAGGAGGGTGGTGCGAACAACCACACCCTCATACCATAATTACGTGGAGAAAAAACTCCCCCCCTTGCCAAGGGGGGGAAGGGGGGGATTCTCCCCCTCTCCCCGTGGGAGAGGGGGGAGGGGGGTGAGGGTCTTCACGCGGTGTTCGGCGGGTAGCCGACAAACCTCACAATCATACAAAAACCAAACCCGGGCTACCCCGCCTTCCTCCCGGTAATGGAATCAATGGACACCCTGATGACGCAGGTCCGCTCGAAGGAGCGCTCCCGGTACTCCCATGCCTCTCCCATGGAGTAGTGCGCCATGATGATGTCCAGGGCCTCCCGTTTCCCCGCGGGGTCTTCCACGAATTCAGCCCTGCCGGTGCCCACGACGCTCCGGTATCGCATGCCGTAGCCGCAGGCGACATCGGCGGGAATGAGCTCCGCGTCGATATCAACCTCGAAGCAGACCATGGGGTTCTTCTTCAAGGTGTCGATTTTCCTCCCCGCCTGGCCGGTGTGGAAGTAGAGCTTCCCGTCGCGGTACCCGAAGTTGAGGGGTACGATGTAGGGGAGGGCGCCGTCGGTCATGGCGAGGCGGCAGACCTCCGCCTTCCGCAGAATCGCCTCGATCTCGGTGAAATCGGTGATCTCGTATTCCTTTTTTCTCATTCACAGCTCCGGCATATCTGCGATTTTCATGGTTCTTCATCTGGCATACCCCGGCAATCATGACAAGCAAAAACTGGTGGACAGGGCCAGCGAGTATGGATATACCTCAAAAAAACGGGCGGGACCTGCGCGCGTTCCCTTCGCGCTTTTCGATCCGCGCGACGGCCCGGTTTCCCTGCCGGCTGAAGGATAAAACCCCATTCAAGGAGTACCGCCATGACCATTGACGACGCCATCCGCTTCTGCGATGAATGGCTCCCTTCCTGGAGCGGCAACGACCCTGACCGGTTGATCGCCTTTTACACTGGGGACGCCTTCTACCTCGACCCCACCGTAAAGGCCGGCCTCCAGGGCCATGACCAGATAAAAGCCTATTTCATGAAGCTGTTGAAAAACAACCCGGAGTGGCGATGGACCCACGAGGAGGTCTTTCCAACGGAGAAGGGGTTCATCCTGAAATGGAAGGCCCGGATACCCGTGGGGGACGCGACCATCGTGGAATACGGCATGGACATCGTCGAGATGCGGGACGGAAGAATAGCGCGGAACGAGGTGTATTTCGATTCCCGCGAACTCGTGGCGGCCATACGGAATTTGAAGAAGTAGGGCCTCACGCGGAGGCGGTTATCCCCCCCGCGCCATGGCTCGACCAGCCCCTGGTCACCTTCCCGCCCAGGGTTGGGCCCCCACCATTCCTGCTTGACAAACTAAACTGGTTTATTATACTAGTAGTATGAAATCAAAGACAAAATCCATCGGTTCTTTCGAGGCCAAAACGCATCTTTCAAGCCTTATTGATGATGTGCAGAAGGGTGGGGAATATATCATTACGAAAAGAGGGAAGCCTGTGGCGAAACTGGTCCCTTTCAGGGATCAGGACGGCACAATAAAAATAGAAGATATCGTATCCCGGTTCGATTCTATCAGAAACAATGTCAGGGGCAGGGTGAATATCGGGGAATATATCAGGGAGGGCCGAAAGTATTGACGCACTACGTGATCGATTGTTCCTATTCCTCCGCGCTGTTCCTGCCTGACGAACAGTCTGAAGCGGTTCGTGATTTCTTTTTGCATACCAGGAAAAAGAATGATCTGGTCCTTGTTCCATCGCTCTGGTGGTATGAAACATGCAATGTATTGAACAGTTCAATAAAGAGAAATCGGATCAGTTATTCAGATGCGAAGTCACTGCTGGAATTATTTGACACTCTTCATTTACAGACAGACACGGAATACGGCATCGAACCATCCAGGATACTGCTTGAACTCTCTCAGCTCTACGGGATATCATCATATGACGCGGCATATCTGGAATTATCACTGAGAAAAAAAGCAAAACTTCTCACGCTGGATAATGCCTTGAGGAAAGCCGCCGTCGACATGGGAATTAAGCAATAACCCGGCCCCCGGTTGGGCGACCAAAACCCTTCCGCCCGGGGACGAGCATCATCATCCGCACCCCCTCTCCCCGTGGGAGAGGGGCCGGGGGGTGAGGGTCTTCGCGCGGTGTTTGGCATCTGTTTTAATTTTTCCTTGCGTTTTGGAGGATGGCAACCATCATCATTGTCCTGTTGCGCAACAGGGAATATTCCATAATCGAGGAGGGTTAACCCATGAAAAAACTGGCCGCCCTGCTGATACTCATTCCCGTCTTCGCCTTCTGCGGGGAACCGGCAAAGCATCCCATCGACGCCCATGTCAGCAGGTGCATGGAGAAAGACCCTTCGACCCACGGCACCATCGCCTGCATTAACGAGGGCGCGGAGAAGTGGGACGCCGAGCTGAACAGGGCCTACGGGGAATTGATGAAGCTCCTCGACCGGGACGGGAAAGCGAAGCTGAGAAGCGCCCAGCGCGAGTGGATAACCTTCCGGGACAGGCACTACGACTTCATCGACGCGTTCTACTCGAAGCTGAGCGGCACCATGTACCTCCAGATACGCGCCGCGGACCGGATGGAGACAATTCGTAAACGGGCCCTCGCCCTGGCCTCGTATATCGACCTTCTTCTGCACTGATGCGCGGCGGAATACCCCCCCCCCGGCCCCCCCTTCGTAAGGGGGGGGAATGAAATAAAGTAACCTCGTACAAATCATTCATTGCACGAAGAACCCCCCTTACCAAGGGGTGGCGCGCAGCGCCGGGGGATATTTCCTGGCGAGGATCCCCCCCCGGCCCCCCCTTCGTAAGGGGGGAGAATGAAATAAAGTAACCTCGTACAAATCATTCATTGCACGAAGAACCCCCCTTGCCAAGGGGGGTGGCGCGCAGCGCCGGGGGGATTTCTCCCGAAAAACTACACGCCCGTATAGGTCACTACCTGTCATACCTCCCCCTGTATATTGATGGTGTAAGGCGCGGGCATACCGGCCCATCCGGGGTCCCGCGTCGAATCATCTTCAGCATGTGGGAGGCAGCCCATGAACAAGGTTCACATCAACGGACGTCTCATCAAGGATCCGGCCCTCAGGGAGCTGGAACAGAACAACGCGGTCTGCACGTTCTTCATCGCGAACGACGTGCATTTCGGCGCCAACAAGAAGACCGGGTTCTACCGGGTCACGGCCTGGGGAAGCCAGGCGCGGATCATCGCGGAGCACGCCACGACGGGGTCGGAGCTCTTCATCACGGGGAGGCTCGAGCAGAACCGGTACGAGAACGGGAAGGGGGACACGGTGTACGACGTCGGCATCGTCGTTGAGCAGTTCGATTTCGGCGCGCGGCGGAATGATCCACCCCCGGCCTCCCCTTTGTAAGGGGGGGTAAGGGATGGGGGGCGTAGTTGGTTGCTCCACCCGGGGCGAGGAGTGACCCGGTGCGGGTCGAGCAATTGCGAGGGTAAGAGGACTACTCGCCCTCTTCCCCTCGCGCTCTCGTGCGGACAGGAGGTCCGCCTGCCACCGCCGCCAGGATGGCGAAAAAGCGGTGGCCATCTCCGCCGCTCCTCAGGCGCCGGAGGGCTACGGGCGTAACTCGTCGAACCGGCTTCGCCGGATTCGACTCAGACAGACGCCCGATATGTATCCGCCCTGCGGGCGGATGTTTTGGGGGTGATTTCTATTCAAGGCGTAGTAATGGGGTGCACGGTCGGAGCCCCTGCAAGAGAAAAAAACTTCCTCACACCGCCGGCCGTCCTGGCTGGCGAACCCCCCTTATGAAGGGGGTGGCGCGCAGCGCCGGGGGATCTCTCCCTCCCCCCGTGGGGGAGGGCCGGGGAGGGGGTCGGACGGCGACCACACATCATACAGACAAAGGAAGGAATTCATGAAACGACAATCTGAAATAATGGAAATGCTCGAATCCTATAAAAAGATGTCCCGCGAGCTGGACGTGGCGGGAGGGCCCGGTGAAGCGGGTGATCTCTTCGAGACGGTTATCGGCCTCGAGGACGACATCCTCGCCGCCATGGACCTGCCGCCGGCGCAGAAGTACCGCAGCATCCTCTGGGGCGAGCGCGTCGACGAGGTGGCGCGGGGCCTCGCGCGGGCGCGCGACGAGTACGCGGAACGCCCGATCAAGGACCCGGCGATCCTGCTCATCAACGCCGTCCTTGACCGGGACGACGACCCGGCGAACATCCTGCCCCTGGCCGGGTTCTCGACCCACATCTACCAGGAGTTCATGTACGGTAAGCTCCTCGAATCCGACGGCCCCGAGGAGGCCGACGCCCTCATCGAAGAGATGCGCAAGGCGGAAATGAGGCTGAACGATCTCGGGATCATCGGCCTCGGCGGCGTGCGGAAGCACCGGGACCTCTACCGGTCCCTCCGAGAGGCGGGGATGCACCACCTGGACGAGTATCTTCTCCATAACGACGCCCTCGATCTCGACGAGTCGGAGATGGACGGCCGCCAGCTCTGCCTGCGGAGCATACACCGCGCAGGCAGGGGCATGATCGACGACGCGATCCGGGACCTCACCAGGGCTCTGGATGAGATGCCCGGCCTGGGAATCGTGTATTACAACCGGGCCTTTCTCCATGAAATGAAGGGCGACGGGGCGGCGGCCATGGATGATTACAACGACGCCATCCGGCTCGATCCCGATGATTACAAGGCCCTGCACAACAGGGGTATGCTCAGGGCCGAATGGGGATGGCACGATGAGGCCCTCGAAGATTTCAACCGGGCGATCGCCCTGCGGCCCGACTCCTTTCCGGCGTACTGCAACAGGGGCAACCTCTTCGCGGTGATGGATCGCCACGAAGACGCGGTGGAAGATTTCACGAAGGCGATCTTCCTGCGGCCCGACGAAGCGTACCTCTACTGCAACCGGGGCGTCAGCTTTTACCGGTTGGGCCGCGGGGAGAGGGCCCTGGAAGACCTCTGGAAGTCCATGGAGATGGGCTCCGAGCTCGCGGAGAAGTTCATCCGCGAGTTCTACCCGGACGTGCGGATCGTGGGGTAACGGCATACCAGGAGATGGCGGGGGGGATCCATGGAACATCATAACGGCATGAGGGACAGGTTGCTCGGCGGGCTCTGGGGCGCCGTGGTGGGGGACGCCCTGGGCGTGCCCGTGGAGTTCACATCGCGGGAGGAAGTGCGCCGCGATCCGGTGACCGGCATGCGCGGCTTCGGCACCTTCAACCTTCCCGCTGGGTCCTGGTCCGACGATTCGTCGCTCCTCCTCTGCACCGCGGAGAGCCTCTCACGGGGCTTTGACCTGGACGACATGGCGGCGCGGTTCATGCGGTGGGAAGCTGAAGGACACTGGACGCCCCACGGCGAGGTCTTCGACATCGGCAACGCCACGAGGGCGGCCATGGGCCGCCTCCGCCGCGGCGTTCCGCCGGCGCGGGCCGGCGGCGACGGCGAGGGGGGCAACGGCAACGGCTCCCTCATGCGGATACTCCCCGTGGCCCTCGCCTTCCGGAGCGCCGGCGTGGACGAGATGATACGGCGCGCCCACGACGTGTCGTCCCTGACGCACCGGCACCCGCGCTCCCTCATGGCCTGCGGCATCTACTGCCTGGCGGCGCGGCACCTACTCGCGGGGATATCCCCCCGGGAGGCCTGCGCCGGGGCCGCGGGCCTTGCCCGCGGGATATATGGCGAGGAACCCTTCCGAACGGAATCGCGCCATTTCCGGAGGGTCTGCGGCGGGGGGATCGCGTCATTGCCGGAAGAGGCCGTACGGTCCTCCGGGTATGTCGTCGATACCTTGGAGGCGTCGCTCTGGTGCCTCCTCACCACGGGATCGTACCGCGAGGCCGTGCTCAGGGCGGTGAACCTGGGGGACGACACGGACACCACGGCCTGCGTCACCGGCGGCCTGGCGGGCATCCGCTACGGCATGGCGGGGATCCCGGGGGAATGGATCGGGGCCATCGCCCGCCGGGAGGAGATACAGGGACTTTTTGACCGGTTTGTCGAAACGGGATCGTGACATGAAGGAAAAAAGTGAAAGGAGGGTGGTACTGAAGTGCGCGAATTGCGGCGGCGGGGACGTCACCATTAGTGAGGGCCGGGGTGGGGGTGACGCTGGGTGCCCCTCCCTGAGCGGGGTGTTTGATGTTGGTTGCCCAACCCTGGGCGAGGGGGTGACCCGGAGCGGGTCGGGCAGGTGACAGGGGGGTGCGTGCACGCGCACCCCCCTGTCGACCCTAGCTGACAGGAAGTCAGCATGCCGCCTGCGACAGGATGTCGCAAAAGAGGCGGCCAAGCGTGGTCGCTCAGACGGCGCGACTGCCTCCGGGCGTAACTCGTCGAACCGGCTTCGCCGGATTCGACTCACACAAACGCCCGATTGGTTGTCCGCTTTCAGCGGACGTTAGAGTGCGGGATTGCGGGGAGCATAGTTGCAGCGATGCTAATTGCTTGTCTGTTCGTCAGCAAAGATGGGATCATAAACAATGCGCCTTGTGCTTGCGGAAGGCCCCTCCTGGGCCATCCTTGCACCGCCGGCCGTCCTGGCCGGCGACGGGTAGTGCCCGGCGACCTCCCCCCTTACGAAGGGGGGTGGCGCGTCTTGCCCTGAGCCCTTCGACAGGCTCAGGGTAAACTTGCCGAAGGGCGGTCCCTGAGCGGCTTGCACTGAGCGCAGCCGAAGTGAGTCGAAGGGAGCGCCGGGGGGATTCTCTCCCTCCCCCCGTGGGAGAGGGAGCAGGGGGGTGGGATCCTGAGATCGGCATGGGTGAATCGATAAATATTGTCCAATTTCATTTCCCATTCGTATTCCAATCAATTCCTGATGCCCAAGGATTGCATACGAATGAGAATACCTCTCGATGCGGTCATACCGGAGGAGAAATTCACCCGATACCTGCTTGTACAAAGGGAATTCGATGACAAATCGAAATTTTTGAATACCGCCGGTTTTACACTTGAAAATTATCATCTGCTGATACATGAATTACAAAGGCTGATACGCGAGGCGGATGCCTTTGAGGAACATGACGGCCCCTACGGAGTGATATACCGGGTCACGGGGGAATTGACCGGGCCGCGGGGCAAAAGACTGCCGGTGGTCACCATATGGATGCGAGGAAAAGTGGATGGAAGATTCCGGTTCATTACCCTGAAACCATGTAAAGAGAAATCGAAATGAATATAGAGCCGTATCAGAGAGTATCATTGACCGCGGATTTCCCCGGGCACGGCCTCAAAAAGGGGGATATCGTCACGCTGGTGGAGTATGTGGAGCACCCATCAGGCGATGAGAGGGGATGCGTCGTTGAAGTGTTCAATGCCGTCGGCGAGTCGATCGACGTCGCAGTTGTTCCCCGGTCGGCAATAGAACCACTTTCTTCGGATGAGATTCTCGCTATCCGCCGCCATTCCCGGGCGATTTAGTCGTCCCGCTTCCTGCCGGTCATAATGCCGTCAGGATGCTCGTCGATGACGGGAATAACTTGTAGAATAATAATTGAAATAATCAGCAACGTCTGGTACATTAGGATTTATTTGATAAATGGGATGTGGCATGAAAACAACGGTGAAGAAAATACAACCGGATGAATTCATCCTCTCCGTCCTCTCGCCCGAAGACCGGGTCGACGCGGCGTTCAGGATCGCGCGGGAGGCGTTTAAAAAAACCTCACTTACCGATCGCGCTATAGAAAATGCCGTCAAGGCGGTGCGGAAAAAGCATTCTCCGATTCATTGATTTTTGTTTCACCGCAATTACTGCTTGAATACCGTGAAGCGCCCCTCGCGCTTCACGCGGGGAAGAAAATCAATGATGTGCAATTGCGTGCCCTTCTATCCGGCATCGCCGCATTTGTGTCCGTTGCAAAGGTCGTGTATCCGGAAAAACGAATCGATCTCTGCAGGGACAAAGAAGATAATATGCTGCTCGAATGCTGTATGGCTGCAGGTGCGGACTATCTTATCACGGGCGACAAAGATTTGCTCTCCCTCGGGAAACTCCCCTTTCCATTAACAATCATGACACCGCGAATGTTTGTGAATGGATAACATTATTGCGGGATGAGAATCCACCCCGCCCCCCCTGACCAAGGGGGGTGGCGCCCAGCGCTGGGGGGATTCTCCTATTTCTTCTCTTTATTCTTCCAGTAATTCCGCTCTTCCTCGAGGTGTTCCAGCAGTTCCGAGAGGGGCCAGGTTATATTCTGCTCAGTGGGCGCGCAGAAAATCGGCCGGGCCACCCTGTCCGCGCCGGGGAAGCTCGACAGGGCGGTTTTAACCATGACATCGTCGAAACCGAGGAACATGAGCACCTTCGGTTCGCCTTCCTCGTACACGCCGCTGGCTTCGTCCGAGAGAATATCCTCCAGGATGCGCGATTCCCTCCCCGATCCGCTCAGCATGAGCAGCGTCCCACCCAGCGCCGCTTCAAGGGCGTCCCTGATGAGGCGCGCATCGCTTTCCGTGTAGCCATAGACCATTATGCCCGATTGTTCCATCCGTTTTCTCCTCGCGGGTGATCGTCACGGGCGAGTGTACACCGGTTTTCATCCGGGTGTCAACGTGTTTTACGGTGACCCGGGCGGCCGCCCCATGAGGAATGCCCCCGTAAAGGGGGGAGTGAAATAAAGTAACCTCGTACAAATCATTCATTGCACGAAGAACCCCCCTTACGAAGGGGGGTGGCGCGCAGCGCCGGGGGGATGTTCCCCCTCTCCCCGTGGGAGAGTGTTGGCGAGGGTGTCGGGACAAAAAAACGCCCCCGGGTATCCGGAAGCGTTCTAACTTAGCGGACCAAAAACGACACGGCGCGAACTTTTTCCCTTTCCCACGAACTGCCCAAACAGGCCGGTGCAACGGGAATACAGCTCAATTGCCATCTGAAATTCCTCAATTTGAAGCGATTTGATCGCAGCGTGCTCTCATCCAATGACAGCACGCAAAACATTATGCGACACAATACCCCGCAGCATGCTTCGGGGTATTGCATGAAGAGCGGAACAGGCTGGTGTGGATCTCAGCATATTATGAGGTCCATAGGAATAATTTACATGTTTCAGGATCGGATGCTTTTTTTAAATGATAAAAAAATTGTTATAATAAAAACTTGCGAGTATACAAGAACGATATTCAAACCAGCGACAAGAGTGGAAATGGAAAATAGTTGCCATAATTGATGGTCGGGTATATTAAATAAACAAAAATCGATTTACAAAATCATCGACAATGTTAAATATAAACAAGGAATATGCAAGAGGTGATGGCATCGTGAAAGCAATTAAAAAATCGGTAATAATGAAGAGCTCCGGCAGAATAACACTGTCCGGTCTTCCTTTTAAAAAAGGAGAAAAATTAGAGGTGATAGTTTTCGCAGATGAAAAGAGCGGATCTCTTGCCAAGGAAATGAAGTTACTGTTCAAGGAAACCCAAAAGCTTCCAGTAATAAAAAAAATAACTGAAGCGGATATTATTAAGGAAATTAAGGATTACAGATCCGGGATATGAAGGTGGTCATAGATACAAATGTATTGGTTTCCGCCATCATTAAGGATAAAACGCCGGAAAAAGTTATACTCTTCATTGTTGAACATCCTGATATAGAATGGGTGGTAACGCGCAAGATAATCAAAGAGTACAAGAATGTACTTGCGCGTCCAAAATTCAATCTCCCAGACAATATTATAAAGCATTGGTTTTCTCTCATTGATGGTGCCACGAAGCGCATTAATACTTCAAGAAAAATTAAGTTTCCCCGCGACCAAAACGATGCCCCGTTTCTGGAATGTTCAATCGATTCGAATGCTGATTATTTGATAACCGGTGATAAGGATTTTATCGGAGCACGGAGACTTTTAAATACGACAATATTATCTGTTACTCAATTTGAAAAATTCGTATGCACTAGATTATAATCGAAGCCCTATATAATAAATAACATACCCTTCGACAAATACCTCTTGGATGAATGTATATAAAACGACGCTGCCCGAACCTTCCGGTTCGGGCAGCGTCGTGCTTTGCGGGCCAAAAACGACACGGCACGAACTTTTCCCGTGTCTCATGAGCTGCCGAAACAGATTGGCGCAACTGGAATACAGCTCAATTGCCACCTGAAATTTCTCAATTTAAAGTGTTTTGATGATGAAAGGAATAGGCTGGTATGGGTTTCGGCGTGTTATGAGGTCAATATGGGTAATATAGCAATTTCTGGGTTGAGTGCCTTTTTTGAGTGAATTTCAAATATTAATCTACCAACAATGGTTGCCAAACAAGATTGGAAAATATGATATTTGTTGGGTAAAACCTGCTTGACCGGTTGCCCAACAAAATGTATATTATTGAATAATGTTGGGCAATAAAAGGTAATACCTATGAGTACAATTAAAGAAGTCCTTAAGGAAGAAATGGCAAGGCTTAAGAAGCTGAATGCACGCTATGTCCATGATATAGCAAAACTGCCTTCAGGATCGCTGTCGATAAAATCCAGGAAGGGTAATGAATATGCCTACCGTGCATACCGCAGCAATGATAAAGTAAAAACCGATTATATAGGATCGGCCGATTCTGATGAAGTTAAAAAATTGAAAGAGAAAATCGAAAAGCGGAAGAAATTGGAATCACTGCTGAAGACCACCAATGCACAGATTGCCGAGATAGAGAGGTCTTTACGTGGAAAAAAGATTTGAACTGTTTGATAGAATCATATCCAAGCTCGGAGAAACCGGCGTTCTCACTGATATTATTCTTATAGGAAGCTGGTGTTTGTATATCTATCGCGATTTATTCAAGGATGCAGATACCATGCCTGCGGTTCGAACTGTTGATCTGGATTTCCTTGTGCCGAATCCTCCGAAGATAAAACATAAGGTTGATATATCAAAAATACTGGAGGAACTTGATTTCCTAGAAGAATTCTCGCATCTCAGCGGCAATTCAAAATTTGTTCATCCTGACCTGGAGGTGGAGTTTATCATTCCGGAGAAGGGCAGGGGTAAAGATGGTCCGCATATAATCAAGGAAATCAATGTGCGGGCTCAAGGACTACGGTATGTGGATCTACTACAAGATCACACCATGGTGGTTCCATATGAGAATTATCCGGTAAAAGTACCGGAGCCATCTGCCTTTGTCTTGCATAAGTTACAGCTTAGCGGCAGGAGAGGCAAGAAAGAGAAGAAGATCAAGGACCTGGAAACAGCCATCGGTCTGGGAGAGTATCTTGTTACCCGTAAAGATCAGGTCGTTAAAATGAAAGAGATTTACGGCAAGCTTCCGGGTAAATGGAAGAAGGAAGTACTTGAGATTGCTAAAGAACATTCAGAGAGTATTTATAAAGTTTTGAATGAGAAGTGACATCAGAACATACCACATAGGCTGAGAACAGACTTATCTGAGCCTTAAGGGCTTGGGCATGGAATAAAAAAGACGATTCCGAAAGTTCGAAATCGTCTTGTTCTGCGGGCCAAAAACCACACGGCACGAACTTTTTCCCCTTCCCACGAGTTGCCCAAGCAGGTTGGTGCAACGGGAATACAGCTCAATTGCCATCTGAAATTTCTCAATTTAAAGCGTTTTGATGAAGAAAGGAACAGGTTGGTGTGGGTTTCGGCATGTTATAAGGTGAATAGACAGGAAGTCCGAATATATGGATTAATGGCTTTCTTTGAGTAGTTATTATTAAATTTTGTAACTCTGATCATATAAATAGAATAATACAAAATAAACTAAAAAATGCTCGACATAATATACTAATTAATGCACAGCAGAATGTACTAATAAATGAACGGCACAATAAACTAATAAGTGCCCAGTAAATCGAAAAGGCCGATACTATAAACATGGCAACACCGGCAGAAAAACTGGCGTCATCGCTGGAGGTTGTGAAAAAGTTTCAAAGCAGTAATGGCGTAGCTATCATTAAATCAAAGGATATATCCCGTACACACAGGGACCGTCTTCTCTTGAATGGTTTTATACGGGAAGTGATAAAAGGCTGGTATATCTCCATAAGACCTGATGAGAAGAAGGGGGATAGTACCTCCTGGTTTACATCATTCTGGCACTTTATTCCAGTATATTGCAATGAACGATTTGGCCAGGAATGGTGTTTGTCTCCCGAACAATCATTGGCGATTAATATCGGTAATTTATCTGTTCCGAAACAATTGTTGGTGAGGGCGCCAAGGGGAAAGAATAATAAAATTGAATTGATTCATGGCACGTCATTATTCGATATAAAATCTTTCATGCCGCCCGAAGATAACATTATTCAAAAAGACGGACTCAATATTTATACAGTACCTGCAGCCTTGATTTCATGTTCACCTGGTTATTTTGCCCGATATCCAACTGATGCCAGAACTGCATTAATGATGGTAAAAGACTCCTCTGATATATTACGCAAGCTTCTTGAAGACGGACGCAGCCTCGTCGCCGGGAGACTGGCCGGGGCCTTCCGTAATGTCGGGCGTGGGCGTTTCGCCGATGATATAATCGGGGCCATGAAAAGCGCCGGTTATGATATAAGAGAATCTGATCCATTTTCTGACGTGGCACAGCATGTTATAACAACGAGGGAGACATCTCCATATGTTAACCGCATTGTACTGATGTGGCAGCAGATGCGTAACACGATCATTGATAACTTTCCTGAGGCGCCCGGCCTGCCAAAGAATGCCGCCGCATATTTAAAGCGAGTGGATGAAGTATATGTCAACGATGCATATAACTCCCTCTCGATAGAGGGATATCGTGTCACTCCTGAATTAATTGAAAAGGTACGAACCGGTAATTGGAAGCCAGATACTGATGAGCATGACAAGGAACATCGTGATGCCATGAGTGCCCGGGGTTACTGGCAGGCGTTTCAGGCGGTGAAGTACAGCATTAACGATGTTTTGAAAGGGAAAAATCCGGGACTGGTTGTGCGTAATGATCACGGCAAATGGTATAGGGAATTGTTTGCTCCAGGTGTCACTGCCGGTATAGTAAAGGCGTCAGATCTTGCAGGGTATAGAAATGACCGGGTATATATAAAAGGATCGAAGCATATACCGCTGAATCCTGATGCGGTGCGCGATGCAATGCCTGCATTCTTTAATTTATTAAAGGAAGAGAAAGATCCAGGTGTCCGTGCTGTTTTAGGTCATTTTATTTTTGTGTTTATACATCCTTACATGGACGGTAACGGAAGGATCGCGCGTTTTCTGATGAATACCATGCTGGCTGCAGGCGGCTACCCATGGACCGTAATATCTACCGAAAAGCGCACTGAATATATGAATGTCCTTGAAAAGGCAAGTGTTGATCAGGATATTTTACTATTTACGCGTTTCATTGCCCGCTTGGTGAAAGCAAGTGTGAAAAAGTTCAAATTAAAAACATGATAGATCTGATAGCTAATGGATATGACATTGCATGAGAAATGTCATCCGACAAAACCACGTAATCTAAAAATTACACAGCCCGAACCAACCGGTTCGGGCTGTGTATAACTTTGCGGGCCAAAAACCACACGGCACGAACTTTTTCCCCTTCCCACGAACTGCCCAAACAGGCCGGTGCAACGGGAATACAGCTCAATTGCCACCTAAAATTCATTAATTTAAAGCGATTTAATGAAGAGCGGAACAGGCTGGTGTGGGTGTCCGCCGGCTTTGAGTTTAATAAACAGGATAGTAGTATATCTGGATTGAGTGCCTTTTTTGAGTGAACAAATTGACTCTTCATCCCCAGAAGCAGCAATATTCATCCGCATCGACTATTCCAAGAAATTCCTCGAAGGAATCCACCTCCGGGTCCACGTCATAACGGTGCCATTTAAGATCGGATCGTTGCCAGTAGATTTTCCAGACATTAGCGCTTTTAACATAGGTTGCCTTGGCTACTGATTCTTCGATTGTTTTATCGGGATTTGACCATAGTGGCCTGATTTCGAAAATCTCAACGCTATAGCCTTTAATGCGATAGCCCAGATCGAGTTTTGTCCGCATCTCAACCGGAGGCCGGCGCTTCTCCATGAAACCACCAATCTGTTTTTCGATTCTCTTGATTTCGAGATCATTAAATGGCATGGCATCTACTCTTTCTCGTTGTTCATTTCCCGGTCTGCCTTTTCTATTTTCAGAGGGATGATCTTTCGATATTCCCTCTCGCCTGCTTTCATTGCATCCCACAGCTCAAGATCGGTCTGGAGCCCCATCCAGAACTCCACGGTGGTGTGGAATAGCCTGGACAGACGTATTGCTGTATCCGGAGTGATGGCGCGCTTCCCGGAGATGATCTCATTGACCCGGACCCTGGTTATGCCGAGACGCTCCGCCAGCTGCTGCTGGGTAAGCCCGATCGGCTCTATGAATTCATATCTCAGGATTTCTCCCGGAGTAGTTGGTCTTCTATTTTTCGGCAACATTGTTGCACCTCCTTTCTCAATGATATTGAACGAGCTCGACATTGTAGGCATCATGCTCCCTGAACTCGAAGCAGAGGCGCCATGGACCGTTTATCGATATGGCCCACTGTCCCTGTCGGTCGCCAGAAAGGGGATGGAGCCTGTTTGACGGGGGCGCGCTCAAGTCAATCAGGTCATATGCCCTGTTAAGCATGTCGAGCTTTCTGATAAGGCGATCGGCAATTTCAGACGGCACCTTTTTGTGGCGGCCGTTGTTCCAGAATTCTTCCAGCCATTTTTGCCTGAAATGCCGTATCATTATTACAATGTAATGAGTCATATGACATATGACAAGTATTTTTTTTAAATGGCATAGGATTGGAGAGCACAAGACATAGGCAGTTTCGATACAAAGCCACCCTTGACTCGGAGGGCTAAAAACGACACTGCCCGAACCTTCCGGTTCGGGCAGTGTCGTGCTTTGCGGGCCAAAAACGACACGGGTCGAACTTTTTCCCCTGCCCATGAACTACCGAAACAGGCGGGTGCAACGGGAATACAGCTCAATTGCCATCTAAAATTCCTCAATTTAAAGCGTTTTGATGAAGAACGGAATAGATTGTTCTGGCTCTCGGCATATTATGAGACCAATAGGAATAATGTATCAATTTCTGGATTGTTTGCCTTTTTTGAATGATAATAAAGGCTGAAATTTGGGACGAAACCGCTGGTAAGATAGTGCTCATTTCATTTTCCTATTGGTTGGGTAGAGTTAGACTATGTTTCCCCAAATCTCTGATCATACATAGTTTATCGCTGTATGTTTATTCCCATTTTATCCGGTAATGGTTGCATTTGCAATTTGTTGAATAATTTACACATTTAGTCAATAATCCGATTTTAATAAGATAATCAATAAAGAATTTATACTTGGACGTACTCTTGTTCTGATATTTTAATTGTTCTATAAAAACAAGTTCAAGCGACTCTATTGTTTTATCGTCAAGGTCGCGTTTTAGCACATAAAATCTATTTGTTGATTCAATCTGGTAATATTGATTAATAAAACTATAGTAGCCCCTTAAGATTGCATTTTTTCCATTAATTTTCTCTACCGGAATTCGACCTGGGATATAACTGCCTACCCATCTGCCCAGCAGTGCAATTGGAAGAGGCGTGAGGCCTTTTTCGATATTCTGAGCAAAATCTAGATATATTGTATCATAGAGCTTGACAATTTCCTTTGGCAAATGATGAGTAAAATAATCCCATTCATGTAATTTAGCCAGAAAGAACCGCAACCGTCTTTTTCTGTTTTTCTTGAATGGTGATTCATTAACAATAGTGTTGATCCTTTCTTCTATATCTTTTGAAATTTTATATTTGCTGATCTTATTACTATATAAGAAAGTATTTCTCATTCGATTTATTCCGGATAATGCATAACCTTTTTTGAACTTCCATATATCCCGAATTTCATCTTTTGCAGGTTTACTTAACTCTGGATTCCGGTAAATAGATTCTGGATCGGGAAATTGTAAAAAATAATTCATTTCCTCATCGGATGACAGATATCCGTGTTCTGCTTTGAATTCTTCTTGTTTTCTTGATTTTACTTTTAATAGTGCTTCATCGAAATATGAATTTCCCTTAAGGAATTTTCCAAACAAATCTTCTGACATAAAAAGGATCCTCCATGTTATAGAGAAAAGTGATGCGGGGCGACTAATCGTCGCCCTCAGAATACTTCACAATAGTTCTTTCTGCTCGTTTTATCTTTCCTTCATGGATTATGAGACGAGTATTAAAAACTATTAAAAACATCTCGAATAACATCGCGAACATTGCCCCCATTCATAATATTAATTACAATTATGGGATGAATTTCATTCTTTGTAGATTTTTCTTCTACGCTTTCCTTGATGGAGGCGTTTTTCTGAGGAATGGCAGTTTTGGCATTTTTGACATTACCCTGGTTTTGATTCATGTTCTTCCTGCTGCTGCGACAGCTGTTGAAGTTTTGGTCATATACCGAGATGTAAGAATTTATTTCTCGGCGTGGCATTGAAGAATGCCCTTCATTGTTGTCCTTGGTAAAAAGCGAAACATACGGTTTCATAATGTTGCTCCTGTATTATTAATTTGTTAAAAATCTCTAATTTATTAGTGAAAGAGAGTTTTTCGAAATCAGGTTATTTTTACATTGGAGCTGCATCATTGATTCTGTTTTACATTTTCTTCTGGACGCGTTCACTTTGATCAATCTCAGTATAGGGTTAATGCATGCACAACCTGGAGAATGGTGATGCCGAATACGCTGCAAAATTGGCTCAGTTTTACAGGATTTTTCAGGTTTTTCTCAGTGCATACATCTTGCCGGCTCGGATGTGGACTTGTTTTGGTGAATGTTCCTTTATATTTCCGGAAGAAAATTTTATAGATATTATGACAAAAAATAAATTCAGGTTTTACCTGATTTTAATGGGGACATAATAGAAGTATATTTCGTAGGCACGGATCCGAACGGCCTCGAACTCGAGCTGTTGCGGTCATGCTGGAAAGCCCCCATTATAGCTTGGAAATCAAGATGTAATTGACATCAAATATCCTATAATAGAATTGTTTGAAATGGGCACAAAAGATAATTCTCTAATGGGTGGTGATGTCCTTTTCACGGATGCAAGCGTGAATTCGCAGCTCAAGCGCGGCGTTGGAGGTTATCTTTTTCTGCCTGCCGAGTTCCTGGAAGCCAGTCCAGGCAGTATTGAGAAAGCGGATATAATCGGGCGCCTGGTGCTGCGCAGATGTACGGGCGCCGGTTCAACTCAAATGGAAATTCGGACGATTGTATGGGCTCTCGAGGATTATCAAAACGCCTCAACCGGTTCCCGCCATGGGGAATTGTCGGTGTACACGGATTCCCAATGCGTCGCGGATTTATCGCGGAGAAGATCCGGACTGGAGAATAAGAATTATATCAGCAAGAAAACAAATACCGAGATAATGAACGCGTCATTATACCGTAAATTATATTCTTTGTACGATGAGCTGAACATGAACATTATCAAGGTCGCGGGGCATTCTCGTGTTGCCTCGCATGACACTGTTCATCGAATATTTTCCATCGTCGATCGGGAAGTCAGGAAGGCTCTCCGGTCCTGGATGGATGAATTGAAAAGAGGTGATTAATGCGGATCCTTGTAGATGCAGATTCATGCCCGGTCGTTATAAAAGAAATACTGTATCGTGCGGCCGAGCGCGTTCATGTTCCCCTCGTGCTTGTGGCAAATCAGTGCCTGATTGTTCCGGGCTCGGCGTATATTTCATGTATTGAAGTTCCGGCTGGTCCTGATGTAGCGGATAACCGCATTGTTGATATGGTAGAAGTAAATGACCTGGTCATTTCCGCGGATTTGCCCCTTGCGGACCGTGTGATCGCCAAAGGCGGTTTTGTGCTCAATCCCCGGGGTGATCTTTATACGCCGGAAAACATCAAGGACCGCCTTGCCACGCGCGATTTAATGGACCTTCTCAGGAACAGCGGAATGGACACGGGCGGGCCTTCCTCCTTCAGCCAGAAAGACCGCCAGGCTTTTACCAACCAGCTTGATCGTTTCCTTGTGAAGGGATATTCCAGATGAAAAATTAATATGATATGACACTATTTGTCATGGTACATTCTATACTTTTTATTAAGATAGTTGTTTAAGGAGAATTGATGGTATGATGAAAACATATACACCATTCTGTGAGCCCCAGGATGAATTCGAGCATCAGCTAATAGTGCATGAGAATCTTCTACAAGAAGAAGAGATCTTCTTCGCCGGTCCCTCCCATTCATGTGATCTTTGCGGAGCTTCATTCAATAATAAACGGCTTATGCTGGACGCATGCCTTGATAGTGAAAAGAATGCCTGGGGTTGTATCTGTTCCAGATGCTTTATTAAATATGCCTGTAAGATGGGTCCGGGAAAAGGACAAATGTTTACTCATCTTCAAGGTGGCCAGTGGCTGTTAACGGCTGGATACAATCAATAATTGCAGTCTTATCTTATCCTCTCCTTTTATTGAGGTTCGACCAAAGCCTGGTTCCTTTGCATGCTAACATCACAAACGCCAATTTGATCTAACGGCTTGCGGGCGTTCAATAATACGGTTAAAGCGTTTAAGAAAAATGAAACCTGTTTATGCACAAGCTGGAAAGGTTTTTTGTCTATATATAATCAAGGTAAACCTTCTGGGTATACCTTGATTTCTTATTCTCATGTACTTTGGGAGTATTAGAGTGCTATGATTTAATTAATTTGAAGAGTAACTATCACGCTGATTTGAATCTGTAGCTTGCGAGCGTGTAATAAATCCGGCTAAAGCGCAGGGAATGGTATATTAAACCCGTTTCGGCGCCACGGCTGAATCGGGTTTTTTATCGCCCGGAAAGGAGAGCAGGAAATGGACATGAATTTCGAGAAGCTTGGGGCTTATATCGCCCGTATTCGTAAAGAAAATGGTCTGTCAAGATATGAATTGGCCAGCCGCATGGGTTACACGAACCTGTCCAAAGGCGTCAATCGCGTGAAAGACCTGGAAATGGGACTTAAAAAGAGAATTTATTTGACCATGCCGGCCTGCAAGGCGCTTGGACTTAATGTGGCGGAAGTGCACCAAGCACTGGCGGATGACGTGATCGAAATGCGAAAAGCGGAACTGGAATCATGGCTTGCATCGAGGTCTTCCATAACAAGGATTCTCAAATCAAGTGTTTGTCATGATTGCCCTTTCCTTTGTGGAAGTTTCTGTCATCATCCGCTTCTTGAGGGCGGCCCGCGCAAGCTGCAGGTTGCGCGGTATGTCGGATTATTTCGTCCTACCTGGTGCTCGCTGGGTTTTATACAGTGATAGGAGTAACAAATTTAGGAAATACATCCGAAGGCGGTGTAAAAGTGACCGAATATTTTTATAAAGATGATGATGTGCTCCCAGCTCCTTTCAAAGGAGAGTGGGAACTGCTCATCAAAAATATCGATTTGATAATGAAGCATGCCAATGTCATTAAATCACGGAAAGAATTATTCTATACCGAGTTGTCCTTTGCATATATAGCATCAATGGTGACTCAAACATCGGTCCTGTCCCTCGGTGCACTTATAATTCTCTGGCAAGAAGAGGTATTTCTCGATACATGTAAAAAATGTGGTGGACGAGTCTACATCGTTAGTGCCGCAGGAAGTCCGCTGAGTGGCAGGCACACGTATAGTGGTTTTTGCTCAGCGTGTGGTAAGATGTTGATTGGCTCAAAAAAATCATTTAGTGAGCTCTTTATCCCGGCATTGAAGATTGCAAAGAAGTATCGTAATCAAACGTTATTTAAAAGGAGCTTAAGCTGTTATTATCAGGGCCCTGGAGATATTGAGGAAGTAATAACTGAAACTGTCATACGGGAAAAGATCCATAGTTTTACCATGGAAGAACTGATCAATGTGCTGAAACGTATTTAATTTGGATCATCTCGAATAAAAAAGCGATAATAAACATGAGAAATACATCATATCGTAATTGTGAAGCCTTCTGGATTAGCCAAGACGGAAGACTTATACCTGTTATTGATAATCATATCGGGGCGGTAATCAGGGATCCAAATATATTTGGACTGACCACTGATGACATCGAGGCAGAATATGCTAGGGAAAATGAGCAGATCGGAATCGAGGGCCATGCGCGCAGGAGAATAATTCTCGATCTGGTCCGGCGGGGCTGGATCAGGGTCAGAAGGTTCCCGCGCACCGGGTCATGGACTGTGAATGTGCGAAGCCTCGGGGAAGTAGAACGCCGGAATCTGCATGGCTGGGCCGCCAGGATGCTTGATGCAGAAATCTCCAGGCATGATGTGGTGAGGATTGACTTGCCGGATGGAATCATGGAATATGAGCTGGGAGACATCATGAAATTGTAAATCTAATATAAATGCCTATCCCCTTGAGAAAAATATTGGTGAGTAAAATCTATACTGAAAGGGGATAATTATGAAACTATCAGAATTGCATCATCTTGCAGCATTTCTGGATGTCTTATTTAATTTATTCAAGGAGCATAATATAACTTCATGCCTCAGTCCGTTGAAGGATCTTGATGGCATGAAAAAACTGCTTCTTGATTCCGAGATTGTTGGGAAAAGCTATTTATTCAATATCAATCAATACAGTATTGA
Organism: Spirochaetota bacterium; assembly: GCA_040768125.1. Lineage (GTDB taxonomy): Bacteria > Spirochaetota > UBA4802 > UBA4802 > UBA5550 > RBG-16-49-21. Next base: position 461,251 of record JAXGNG010000003.1, read on the forward strand.
TATTGATTTCAGCAGAAAAACCACTGAAGAGGATATTTACTACTTTTTATTCGGCAGAAGCCATGAAGGTATGTGCAGCTCTGTATTGCTTGACCTGTGGGGAAGTAGAAAGTTCATGACAATCGAAATAGACAGCGAGAAATATCCGCCGTTTGTCAGGGACTTCCTGGACGAATCCGGGAAATTAAGAACATCGTATATCAGTGAAGAAGATGAAATGATTCCCGTTGATGAAAAAGATATCATGTCAATGGATGAGCTTAAAGACTTTTTAGTAAAAAATAATATACGGAGAGATGTTACCTGGATTGAGGTAGACTAACTATGAAGTTTGAGGATCATTGCAAGGAATCGATAGTTATCCTGGGCGAACCATTTGCCGAAGTGCACCGTTGGCTTGACGAATTTGCCGGAAAACCGGGTATAGGGATGCGGCATAGAAAAAAACGTCATCATCTTGCCGGGATTACTGAAGTGAGGCAGCTTTTCGGGGAGCGAGCGGCTGAGGCCGCTCGCAGGCATATAGTATCCGATCTTATGATGGAAGGCTGGAGGGAAGGCGATCATTTCCCTGATAATGAGCTTGATTATATTAGAATGGGATTGTTTTGATTTCACTAAGGGTTTTAATCGAATGATTTTCTGCTTGTCAGGATTTCTTTAATTGGTATTATTTTATTTAAGCTAATTATTAAGTACATTATATTTATCCAATATCATAGGATATTTTTAATAATAATTTTTCGATTCCAGTAATTGATTTAGTTCGAGATGATTTCATGTAGCTAATAATATCCAATGGGTGCATGGGAACAGATGATAGTCTTAGAAATGAAAGTAATTAGGAAAGTGTGGATGTAGTAATAAGGAGAATAATATGCATTATTGGCATATCCAACTAGATAAACCATGGGGCCGTGGAGAAAAAGAAATCGACCCTTATAAAATGTTAAGGAATAAACCGCCCATTATTGGAGTCGGTGAATGGGATAGCCAGCAGTGTGAAAAATTTAAACAGCAGTGCACAATTGGAAATATCGTAATGGTAAGGAAGGGTAAAGAACCGTTGGCTCTATGCAGGGTAGTTAGCGATTCGTTTACAGATACTAAATTAACACAAACATTTCAACATCATAATTTTAGAGAAGTGGAAGTTATTGATTATTGGGATGGCGATGAACCACTCACTCTTACTCAAGGTACGTTTTCTATTTTATATGAAGAAAATAGTCCTTCGTGGTTTTTTGTAGATAAATGGTATAAAAAAGTTTTAGGAGAAATGAAAATGAAAAATGCATTAGAGTTATTATTAGCAAATAAAAATATCATTCTAACAGGATCTCCCGGAACTGGTAAAACGTACATGGCGAAGCAAATAGCAGAAAATATTGTCGGTAACAATTTAACCGAGCAACGTAGGCCTGTTGATATTCTTAAAAATGCGATAAAGGAATTCGTCCCTAATATAAAATTGAGAGAAGAAAGAGATAAGTTGTTAAAAGCATTTTTAGAATCATATCCATTAGACAAAATAAATAGTTTAACCCTTGATCAGTATTGTACTGGCAAAGGGGACCGAAATAATTTTTGTTGGTGGGTGGAAACAGGGTTGAAAAGCTTAGGGAAATATTCACCAGGAAGTGCCAGATCCTTTTTAATTTATTGGAGTAAGGAAAAAGATGATTATAGCAAACATGGTTATATCAAAGATGAACAAGTTGATAACCAAGCATTGAAAATAGTCGTTTCAGATATCCAAAGGATATTACAAGGGAAAACAATCGATAGTTCAGATTATAATATTGGCAACTCTTTATTGCTGAAATTGTTTTATACATACTATCCAGATGAATATTTCCCAGTAAATAGTGTTAAGCATATGGATAATATAATTGGCCTTTTCAATATTAAGTGTAAAAACCAATTAATATTAGAAAAAAATAAGGCCATATATGGTTTTTATAAAAACGAATGTAGGAATAAAGATATAACTCCATTTGAGTTTGGGGATATTCTATATAATTCGTTTAATATTGCCGAGGGTGAAATGTTGAGCAATGAAAAAATATTACTTGAGGGGGATATTGCGTTTGTTCAATTCCATCCTTCTTATGATTACACGGATTTTGTTGAAGGACTTAGGCCTAAAAAAAACTCCGATCAAAATGATATCGGATTTGAATTGAAAAACGGAATATTTAAAAGTTTTTGTAAGAAAGCAAAGAATAATCCTAATAAAAAATATGTGTTCATTATTGATGAGATAAATCGAGGTGAGTTTTCAAAAATCTTTGGTGAATTGTTTTATTCTATTGATCCAGGATATCGAGGTGAAAATGGAAAAGTTAAAACTCAATATTCGAATATCCAAAACGAAGAAACACATTTTACTGATATTGACGATGATTATTTTTATGTTCCAGATAATCTATATTTGATAGGTACCATGAACGATATCGACAGGAGTGTTGAAAGCTTCGATTTTGCCGCAAGAAGAAGATTTGCATGGGTGGAAATTCAATCAAAAGATAGGATAAGCATGTGGGATGGAAAAATTGATGATTGGAAGCAGGATGCGAGAATGAGAATGGAAAGTTTGAACAGAGCTATTGAAAATATTGAGGGTTTAAGCTCTGCATATCATATTGGTCCTGCATATTTTTTATATTTGACCCTATATCAGGGTTCATTTGAGAAACTATGGGATAATCATATAGAATTGCTTATAAAAGAATATTTGCGCGGAATGCCTGACGCAAAGGAAAAGTTTGGTGCTTTAAGAATTGCTTACTTTAATCCAGAAGTAACAAATGAGAATATTTGATAATAATCTTGGTGTCGACATTTCTAGTGGTTACTCGGAATTCTCTATCAAAGAATTACAGGAGTATATTGCCAATAAAAGTATTGATGATTTAATAAAGAATAATCCGGACCTCCTGGTTTTCCCATCTTTCATTGGTTGGCATGATGATGATATTGGGAAAAAATGCATATGTGCATTGGACAACTCTATATTAACAACCTATAACGTGATGGGTTTTATAGGTGTTAATGACACTCAATTGGCAATATCATCACGTTTTTCACAAGATGAGAATGATTACTTCTTGCATTATCTTCTTCAAAAGGTCTTTTCACTTAATATTTTTAATTTGAAACATGGAAGAGATAAAGAATCTATCTGGGATTTTCTTTTATATCTTTTCCCTTATTATTTAAAAAAAGCATTAAACCAAGGAATATATAAAGAATATACACATAGAAGATATAATAATGCCAATGTTAAAGGTGCAATAGATGTCTCACGTCATATCCGGACTAACAGGCCTTTTCTCGGGAATATTGCTTATTCAACACGGGAACATAGTTTTGATAATATAATCACAGAATTGATAAGACATACAATCGAATATATAAGTACAGACAGTTTGGGAAATTATATTTTATTATCAGATTACGCTACATCTTCTTTTGTAAATCAAATTGAGTATATTACACCTGGTTATAATAAAAATGATAGGCAATATATTATAAAAGAAAATACTAAGCCATTCCGGCATCCGTTCTTTTATGAATATAGAGATTTGCAAAAACTGTGTTTATCAATCCTTAGACATGAAAAATATACATATGGTAAAGATAAGAATAAAGTTTATGGTATTCTTTTCGATGGAGCCTGGTTATGGGAAGAATACTTAAACAAAATACTGGAAAAAGAAAAATATATTCATTCAGAAAATATTACTGGGAAAAATCCTATATATCTCTTCCATAATAATAAAAGTAAATATAGGAGATATCCAGATTTTATTAAAGAGAATATCGTTTTAGACGCAAAATATAAACACTTAGATCTCGTGAGTGAGCTTGATAGAAATGATATTCATCAGATAATTACATACATGTATGTTCAGAGTGCACCAATAGGAGGGTTTATATACCCTAAAAGTGGAAGTGTTGTTTTTGCTGAAAAATTAGGCGTATTAAATGGATATAACGGAGTCATATTTAGAATACCATTTAATATTCCACAAGATGACAGTTATTCTTCTTTTATCAATTCTATGAAATTAAATGAGGAACATCTTATTGATGTAATTAAGGGGCTTAATAATTCGCAATGTTAAAATACAATGAAATATGATTAATTTATTCACTCAATCATTTAAATAATTATTCATGCTTTGTTTCAACATGTTTATCATAAGATCCCGTAGCTCCTTTGGTTCGAGTATCTCGACCTTATTCCCATAGAGAAAAAGCTGTTTACATAGATATTGGTCATCTGAGACAGTAAAGGCAGCTGTGCAACAATCGGTGCCCTCGACTTCGCGGATATCTGGCTCGAGCACCCCGAGGATCTGCTCCATAACGATGCGGAGGTCTTTATCGAAGCGGATCTTCACATTATATTTCTCGCCTATAAAAGAGCCAAGCGTGTCCTTGAATATTTCCTCAATGGGCGGTATCTGTTCGTTGAAATGCTGATCAATTACCTTCAGATTCTCAAGCCTGGAGACAATGAAGAGCCACGGCTCATCCTTGTTCACGAGGCGTGCTACCAAGTATAGGTTGTTGTTCCGTATAACCAGATGATAAGGATTGGCGAGGCATTTTGTCAGTCGGTACCCGCTGTTGCTTGTATAATCGAACTCTATCCTTTTTTTCTCGAGTTTCGCAAAATAGATGCGAGCAAGAATCCAGAGACAGTCAAGAGGGTGCTTTTTAATAAAGCTCCTCAGCACATCGTCTCGCGAGGTATCTGATACAACGAAAAGCGAGTATATTGAGATAATGCGGTCAAGCAGGCTATTTTCAATCGGCTCCGATAGCTCGATCCTTCTGGCGCCCTTTTCCATGTCGATAGGCAGTTCAAGCTCGCCCTTGAGATGGTCGTTGATGTAATCGCGGATGGCTTTGTCCGAAAGCGGTTTACCAGGATGCTCATCCAGGCTTAGGGCATTGGCCAGGGTGGAGCCGTTCCAGTCCATGGGGTCCTTGTTGTTCTGGAGAAGGGCGAGGATATGGAGATACCGTCGTATTATATTCAGCTTCTTTTCGGGATCGGGTATGAGCGTCTGCTTTTCCATGGACATCACCTTTGTTGAAAGATAAACTGATCCTACCCCACAATTCGACCAGTTTCAAGTTTAGTTTTCTCGATCACTAACATATCATTATATTGTTTTGGCGTCATCCCTTTTAATCTCTTTTGAGGTCTTTCCTCGTTATATTCTCTCCACCATTCATGAATAATCTCTCTGGCTGTACTCAGTTTTTTAAAATAATGAGCACTGAGACATTCATTCCGAAATGTTCCATTAAAACTTTCTATATGGCAATTATCTGATGGCTTGCCGGGCCTTGTAAAAATTATTTTAATCCCCTTTTCATAGCACCAACGGTCGAGTTCCTGGCTTCTAAATTCAGGCCCATTGTCACATTGTATAAATTCTGGATACCCAAAGGATTCACACGCTCTTTCAAGTAGTTCAGAAACATCCTTCCCCGTTATTGAAAATCCAGTATGAATAAGTGGCGAATGATTCGTTACAGGGTCAATGGCTGTCAGTATTTTGAGATTCTTTTTAAAGCCTACCGAGTCATGAATGAAATCCAAAGCCCATATGACGCCAGGTTCATTCGGCAATTCAACGGGTGATCGTTCTAATGAAGCTATCTTTTTCCGACGTTTCCGTGCTCGTAATTGCAGCCCATGCTCTTTATATATCCTTTCTGTACGCTTATGATTAATCAGTATCCCTTTTTGCCTCAGCTTGAGCTGTATCATTCCGCAGCCATATTTTGAATTTTTTGAAAGGATCGAATCTATCTCTCCAATGATTCGTGCGTCATCATTTGGCTGCGGACTATATAAAAATGTAGAACGAGCCATGCAAGAAACCTTGCATGATCGTCGTATCGAAAACCCGAAGCTACTCATCAGATAGCTTACTGCCTCTCTCTTCACTCCGGGTCGCAGAACTTTTTTATGATCTCCTTCTGTGCCATGTTATCCAGGGATAAATCGGCAACCAGTTTCTTTAATCGTGTATTTTCATCTTCAAGTAGTCGCAATCGAACAATTTCCTGAGAGCTCATATCTCCATATTTGCGCTTCCAGATATAAAAGGAGTTCTCACTAATGCCGTGTTCTCGGGCGATATCCTTTACCTTTTTTCCCGCCTTATGCTCACCAAGGATCCTGACAATCTGCTCTTCTGAGAATCGTTTTTTCATTTTAACCTCATTAGTCTTGATTATTTATCGGTTAAAACTAAACTATCTCGTGGTACAAATTTAAGGGGTGGGATCAAAACCTCTTCGGTTAAGAAGAAATGAATTTTAATTTATAAGTGCCATTAATTGATTATAGTATCGATCTAAGTCATTATTTTTGTTTTTTTTGAATGAAATAAGAATAGTATCTCGTAGTGCTTTGTCCAGAAAAAAATATCGGGTAATTGTGATAAATAAATATTACAGAAGTTGTATGTGAAATCTTCATAAAGATGTAATATCTTAACCGATAGTTGTAGCTTGAAAGATAATTTAAATATTGTTTTTCATGAGAAAGAATTTTAAGGCTAATTATTAATCAAATATGTAATATTTTCTGCAGTATACATAATAATAATTATGTTATTGACGTTTTATGTTTATTGATTTAGAATATAGCAATGCTTATTTCTTAAATAATTGTGTTTGTAATGGCGTTTTATATTTATTAAATCAAATGAAAAGTGGGAATTGAATGGGAAGATACAAACAAACTTCGGATTCAAAAGGCAGTTTAAAAGATATTCAGAATCTTATCAATAATAATAGTGATTTACTTAATGCTAAAATTAAATCAATTTTAAATTTCACAGAAGATATTATCTGGAAATCACCACTTAAAGATGATGAATATGCAGAATATAGAGATCAAGACTTTATTGATAGATTAGATATAAGTTTAAAAATTAGGAATCCTTTGGAAAAATTCTGGCCATCCATGGGGCCGCAATGGGATGCATTGGGAAAGACTCCTGATAAGGTTTTTTTAATTGAAGCAAAGGCGCATATTCCTGAAATAATTTCACCTCCATGCCAGGCTGGGGAAATTTCATTAAATAAAATACAATGCGCACTTTATGAAGTAAAAGATTACTTGGGAGTAAATAATAGCATAGACTGGAGTAGTACTTTTTACCAATATACAAATCGTATTGCGCACCTGTATTTTTTTAATGTGCTAAATGACATTGATGCTTATCTGTTGAACATTTACTTTGTCAATGATCAATCGGTAAAAGGTCCGATAAATGAATCTGAATGGAAAGGTGCGTTGTGCTTGCTGAAACAATATTTAGGAATCCCTAATAACAAACTGACCAATAAAATCATAGATATATTTATTGATATTAATGACATGAGGATGTAGTCTCAAATTTTATAATAAAAAATATTAAATGGAAAGATATATGGATTATTTAAAATTAAAGACATTCCTGAATGATTTCAGCAAACATTTAAAAATAATTAATTCTGACATCCAAATGATATATAGTGAACCATATCATATAAAAACACAATGGAACGAATCTATTCCATTTTGTGACAATAATGGGATATATTTATATGTTACAAAAGATAATGAGATATTATATATTGGTAAAGGTGAACAAAAGAATGGCGGTGGCATTGGGAATCGTTCTTGGAGCCATCTTGGAAGGCATATAAAAGATGTAAAGATGTTCCCCTATCACCAATGGATAAATGACAACAACATCGAAGCAAGTATTAGAAATATTATTACTGAAGGCGACTTTTTCTTGTATACAGTAAAAATAAATCCTGAATATTTTTCGTCATTAGTTGAAAAATATGCATTAACATTGGTTAAAGACAATTTAAGACACTTACCGCCATTAAATACGGATTTGTGAAGTCTGAATTAAATTCTCATAACCTCAACCCTCAAGCCCTACCTTTTCCGGAATAATCCACTCATATTAGAATTGAGCAGTTGAAAATAACCCGCTCAATTTTATATGAGGATTAATATTTTGCATAATAACAACACCATCTGCATCGACTTCGACGGCGTCCTTGCCGGAATGACCAGCAATATCGAAGATCTTGGAATTCCCATCGATGGGGGAGCGGAAGCGACAAGAAAACTAAGGGACCTGGGCTACCGGATTATCATACACACCGCGCGGCCCAATTCAGAGGACCATATTGGTCGGCTGAGGGGTTATCTCGAAGATAATGATGTTGTTTTCGATGATGTCAACACCGACTCGCAGTCTCCCTGGGTATGCAACAAGCCGGTAGCCGATTTCTATATCGATGACCGCGCCGTACAGTTTAAAGGAGACTGGGATGATGTTCTCTGGCAGGTTATGAGCCGGAATCGACATTCGGCCATGGATGAGTACCGTCTACTTCTTGGTTTTATTCGTGAGCGTGCAGATCAGGTCCAGATGTTTGACCGGTTTCTATCATCAGAAACGAACTGGCTCACTGCGCCTGCCTCAACCCGCTTCCACCTGGCGGAGGAGGGCGGACTGCTCAAACATTCAGTAAATGTCGCAAAAACCATTATCAGGCTGCGGCGCGAGCTCATGCCGAAGCTTTCCCTGGAAAGCTGCATCATCGTATCGCTGTTTCATGATGCTGGCAAAGTTGGATATGCCGGAGTCCCATTCTATATTAAGAACCAGGACGAGTGGCAGGTAAAAAAGCGAGGTATCAAATATGTCGTAAATGACGACTGTGTGCACATGGATATCGCCACACGGAGCCTTTTCCTGGTTTCAAAGCATGTAGATCTTATGCCTGAAGAGGCTCAGGCGATCCGGTTTCATGACGGTCAGTACATAGAAGAGAACAGGTCGGTATCGCACCGTGAAAGGCCGCTTACACTTCTATTGCAGTATGCGGACAACTGGAGCGCGGCTGTTATTGAAGGCGAAAATTGATTTTAAAAATAGAAGGGAAATATGAAGAACGCTGAATTTACCAAGCACATGGATTCGAAAAAAAGAATCCTTGATGAGGCCGGGGAGAGGCTTAAAGAGCATTTCGTCGGCCTAGACGAGATAATCGACAAGATACTCCAGTATATCGAAGTCTGGTACGTGATGCCGGAGCTTATCAACAGGCCCGTAATCATCAACCTCTGGGGAATGACCGGCGTGGGCAAGACAGACCTGGTCAGGAGGCTCGTGGACCTCATAGGGTTCACTGACCGGTATTGCGATGTTGAGCTTTCCGATAACGGATCGTCGTTTTTTTATTCCAGGATAGCGAGCCTTATCAGGGACTATCCGAGCATCAAGCCCGGGAACCCGGCAGTCCTGCTGCTTGATGAAATTCAGTATTTTCGGACTATCAGCAACGCGGGAGAGGAGATTAAGAATCCGAAGTACAATGATATCTGGCCCCTGTTGAGCGATGGGAGGCTTCAGCATTCACCCGACATAGATTTTCTGATGGAATATATATATGATAATAAACCCGAAGAAAAAGAGGGGAAGTGGTTTGGGAAAGAGAAACGGGATGAAGAGACCGTTACATATTATGAGCTCAGGAAATATAAGGAAGCGCTGCGTCTCGATGACAGCATCGAGGAGATAGCAACATGGGACCAGAGGAAAAAAAGGAATGTAGCGATCGCACGTCTGAACAACAAGCAATTGTACCGGATGGATGACTATTCCAAGTTCCTTATCTTCATATCCGGTAACATCGATGAAGCCTTCGATATCGCGAGCCTTACATCGGATACCGATGTTGATGCGGACGTTTATCACGACATGACAAGGAACATCACCATCATAGATGTAAAGGAATCCCTTAAAAATCGATTCAGGCCCGAGCAGATTGCCCGGTTCGGCAACACGCATATCATATATCCCAGTTTGAATAGAAAAAGCTATCAGGATATCATTCGGAAAAGATTACATGTGATAGAAACATCGATCAGGGATAAATTCGGCATCTCAATCGAATTTGACAGAACTGTCAATGACCTCGTCTATCGTAACGGCGTCTTCCCGACCCAGGGGGTCAGGCCGCTTCTTTCATCAATATCGCAGATCATAGAGAATAATATTCCTAAACTCGTCTACAATGCGATAATTGAGGAGGCCCCGGCAATTCATATTTCCTACGCGGAAGGCGCTATTCGCGGCTTAATGGGAGGGCGGACATATGCCATACAATTTCAGGGCGAGATTGACATGATAAAAGAAAGGAAGCAGGGCAATATCAACCGCAAAGCCCTTCTCTCGGTACATGAGGCCGGCCATGCGGTCACGTATGCGGCACTGTTCGGCCTTGCTCCTATACAGGTTTCAATAAACACAGCATCATCGGATGACAGCGGTTTTATCGGAACCCACGACATGTGCTACTCGAAAAGGATGACGGTAAATCGGGTTGCAGTCTTACTTGCCGGAAAAGAAGCGGAACGAATTGTGTTTGGCGATGACCTCGTGACTTCCGGGTCAAGCAGCGACATCAGAAAGGCCACATATTTTACATCCAGCATGATACGGCAATGGGGCATGGGGGACCATGTGGCTTCTTTCACGAACAGGCATGATTTAAAAGAAAGCTGCCTCGATGCATATAAGCTTGATGACCTGGAAGTGGAACATGTCATGCGGGAGATATGCGATAATGCAAGAAAAATCATCATCGAGAATAAAGAATTATTTGATGAAATTGTCGGATACTTGATTAAGTGTGGAGAAATTTCACCTGAAATATTCAGTGATATCTGTAGTGGCCATGGGCTTGATGTCAAGATCAGAGATTACAAGCATATATTGTATGATGAATTTTCCTATCATTTGAAAACCATTCCTGGTCAGGGTCCGATTGAGTCGTCCAGGGAATATGAATTAAATAAAATTAATTCGAAAATTAATGAATAATATAAGCAATGAAGTAGTATCCGATACTATCCAATCCTTGTTGTCCAACTACGGATTGGATTACCCGGACATTGAAGATTATTATGTGTATCGTGATAAGCTCCAATGCTTGCAAAATATAAAAATACCTCCGATGCCAGTAAAACTGGAGCCATTCAGTATCATACTTGAAGCTGATAATACACCATTGGATTCCATTGGCAATACTGAAAATTTAAGGACTCTTATACTGCAAATGATGGAGATGGAGATCGATGTGGTGCACAGCATGATAAATGATACGACCCAGATCAAGAAAGCAGCCAGAGATAAAATAATCGAACGATATGACGCTTCAATGAAAAATCTAGAGGATTTAATCGTTAATCTGACGCGTCGACTTCTTGTCAATTTCCAGCCAGAAATAAAACGGATCGTTGAATACTTCTTGATTATGTATATTTTGAAAACTGAGCCGTCGCTAATGGCCGACCTTGCCGAAGAAAGTGAGAGATCTTTGATCGCACTGCTGGATGTCATCGGCCCTAAAACTGATTCTGCCTTTCAGATTATTTTTGTTCGTCATTTACTCCCTGATTTGGCACAAAAGATTGAAAATGACCTGGGCATCATGATAGATTTGGCAAACTTTAAAAACATAGGCCCTTTCAATGTGATTTGCATGATACAAGATGAATTATCGTTTGCGAATGAATTATTAGTAGTAAAAGGTTTTCTTCATGAACTGGTAACATCTCAATGCCAATTCGATGAAGGAGATGAAATAGTGATCCAGGTATCTCCTGCAAAAGGCGAACAGGCATTGGCTTGTTTTCCAGGTTTGTACAGGGGGTATAGTGTCTTATTGAAGAGTACCGGATTGGTAGATGTATTTTATGCCAGTATTATCAGAAATGGATCGGATGATGTTACACTGCAGACAGTGGTGATAAAAGATGGGCTGTTTCATGACGGGGAACACATGGGCCATCAGTCAGAATCCGCTGTTGTGTCGATTCTCAATAATATATTGCACCTTGATGATATGGCTATAAAGTGTATGAGGAAAACTGTAAAATATCTTGCGTACCTTTATGATGATTTGTTCACCCCATCCAGCTCCAGAAAAGAAGTTGTTAAAATGCTAAAATCAATCACAAGCATTGAAGGAAAATTAACTCTTGAATTTATCCCGGCAAAAGATGAGTCCCTGTACTTTAGAGCCTGTGCGGGTAAGGACTGCAGCATCAACCTGGACTGTCATGTAACGCACCCGCGATCCTGTTTTTATAAGATTATAATGCTTGGCAAATGGATCGGGTATGTGACATTGCTTGATGTTCGCGATCGATATAACAGGAAGGCAATTTTGATGGATGTATTCAATATGCGGCGAGATCCTCATGTTGATTTTAGTGCAATTTATGAGAAGTTTATTGATGAGCTTGTATCGCAGATTAAGCCGCAAGGTTATGAATATATCCTCATTCCTTTAAAAAATGAGCTTCTTTCTAATCATGAATTTATAAGAGAGCCAATATTTTGGCGATATGCAAATAGTGAAAATATTGATGGATTTAGTCTGGAACCTGTTGAGAAGACATTTCAAGCAACTGATGAAGGTGCGTGTACTGTGGTAAGGGATCTGTCTGACTATCAACAATTAAGGATGTTTAAATAACTGATCTTGTTTAGAATAAATATTGCTTGCTATTTAATTTTTGTTTATTAAAAAACTCATTTCGGGTTTAAATTTATAATCATTTCAGGGTGGTTTTTTATGGATTTCATATGTCCTTCAAAACTAAAAGATTTTCTTAAAGATGGAAAAATATGCAATAAGGATCGTCGTGAGGAGTATCAAGAATCATTATCATATGCAGAGCAGTTGACAAAACATATGCTGGGTTGCACGTTTATAGTTAGAGGAAATGGTTTTATAATATCAATGGTCGAGCTGTATTATGGGAGTGCTGGCGATACGGGGCATGATTGGTATAGAAATCATTATATATATAAAAATTCAAAATATAAAATAAGATCAGATATGCAGTTAGAAGAGGGTATACTGGGTTACCTCTCATTGGATGACATAAACGATACGTACAATAGAATGGATTTTGTAATTGGGCCTAAAAATGTGGCAATCAGCTTGTTGATTAGAAATGTAATAGATTCAAGTGGAAAGATTGTAGGAAAACCACAAGGGAGTCCTAATCTTGTTTTAAAAAAAATGTTAATTAGAATAGAAGACCACGGAGAGAAGATAGAAATTATTAATGATCTAAGTGATATCAATCCTTCAAAACTATATCTTTATGATACTCGTGATAAATTTATACGCCTGAACAATATTGATGAAAACAAAGATATTAAAAGCAAATATAGAAGAAACCTTTCTTCTACTTTTGAAAAAGAGAATAATTGTATGTGGAATTTTAGTTTCCAAGGAAATAAATTTAATTGTCCACAAAAATAATACCAGTTTATAATAGTCGCATAGTACAGTAATTAATTATATCGAATAGCTAGTAATATAAGAATTTGTTCATAATCATGATTTCTGATAGAGATACAAATACTATCTATTTCTCTGAATTATTAAAAACAGATTCCCGGTTTTCAGAGACTTCAAATCAAATAGTTTCGATACTTGAGACTTATGGAGCAAAGTTTAATTTCCTGCCTGATACAAAAGATATCTGGGCGAGAGATTACATGCCAATTCAAATCAATAACACTACATTTATAGAATATCGCTTTGACCCTGATTATTTACAAGGTTCCACGAAGGGCAGACGTGATTTAAAAACATATCCTGATATTGTTTGTGATACGATACAACTTCAAACCAAGAAATCAGATTTAATAATGGATGGCGGTAATTTTGTAAAATCAAATGATTGCATAATACTAGCCGACAAGATTCTTAAAGAAAACCGACTTTCATATTCGAAAAATGAGTTGATTAAGAAACTTCAGGAAACGTTTGAAGTGGAAAAGATTGTCCTGATTCCCTGGGATGAATCGGAAGAATATGGACATTCAGACGGCATGGTTCGTTTTATTGACGATGAAACTGTTGTAATCCAATATTACTTTAAAGGTTATACGGCAATGCTAAAACCTTTAAAGCAGGCTGGATTAAAAATAGAATATATTGATTACACCATAAAAAAGAAAGATAAACGAAATTGGGCTTATCTGAATTTCCTTCAAACACAAGACTTGATACTTCTTCCTAAATTTGGAATTGATGAGGACAACCAAGCACTCGAACAGATTGAAAGCTTCTACCCTGATTATAAAAGTAAAATTGCTCAAATTGACATGAATGAAACTGTCAAATTAGGAGGTACATTAAATTGTATATCATGGACAACAAAGGAATGTGATCCCACCCCCAAACATTGTCCCATGAGATAGTTTGGTTTTAACCGATAAATAGATGAGAACTAAACTTGGAAGTGGTCGCATTGTGGGATAGGATCAGGTGAATTAAAAAAATTTTGTGATGCATTCATACTACACATCCGTATCCCTGTCACTATCTGTCATACCCTCCCAGTTATATTTGAATCCATACGATGCAGGCAAACCGGCCCATCCGGGGTCCTGCACCGGTAAATCTTCAGTATATGGGAGGTAACCCATGAACAAAGTCCATATCAACGGTCGTCTTATCAAGGATCCGGCGCTCAAGGAGCTGGAGAACAACAACGCGGTCTGCACGTTTTACATCGCGAACGACGTGCATTTCGGTGCGAACAAGAAGACCGGGTTTTATAAGGTGACGGCCTGGGGACACCAGGCGCGAATTATCGCGGAGCATGCCCTCACTGGGTCAGAGCTTTTTATTACGGGCCGTCTCGAGCAGTATCGGTACGATAACGACAAGGGCGAGACTGTGTATGACAACAGCATTGTTGTGGAACAGTTCGATTTCGGGGCCAGGGCGCCACAGAAATCGGCATAGGTGTTTCTGCTGGCGTGGGGTTCAAAACCCACGCCAGCAGGAGTATAATCTATGGGGATATGAAAATGTCTGGCACAATGAAATATAACTATTTGAAAAATTGCGATATGGTCCCCGACCGGCAATACTTACTGATGTGGGGCTACCGTATTGCGGATCTCATCCGGCAGGACGATTCCAACTACGCACGGCCTGTGTTTAAAGTTTTGCTTAAGGCGCTCAGAAGGCTGCCTGCCACTGGAAGCAAGAGGGTGTGGGAGCGTCGCTTTATCGTGTATGGCGGCGATTACGGCGATTATTTCTGGATTGGTATCCCGGGAAAGATGTACCACAGAGTATCAGAGGAGATTGGCAGAGATCTTGAGCAGATCCCCGGATTCGAGCTTCTTGAGATGGGCACCGTGCCCTTTGTTCCGCTTGTGCCTGAATTTTTGTATGATTTTGGCCGTATCGGCGAATATTGTGAGGATGAGCGTGCAGGTACAACGTACCGGGATAAAAACTGGGATTCGGGTCTCAACCTGGAGGGGAGGGGCTGGATTCCGGAGGGGTATCTGGATTGAGAATCCGAAGGTGGATATCGAACTATCTTGACAAAACACATGCAATTTTTCATAATTTTGGCGGGGGTCCCGTCTAAATCAAGCACGAGGATGTTATATGCTGATATAAAGTCCTGTGCGGGCTGATCAATTAATTATATGAAAAGGATAATTTAATGTCTGGTGCGAATAACAGAAAAACACGGCTGATGTCAGTTCAGCAGATCATCGACGAAACAACGAAAGTGAACAGCTGGAAGCTCAGTGTCGCCCAGCGGGCTTTTGAATGGGACATCCAGCGCGTGACAAACTTGGTGGATTCCCTTCTGCGTGGCTTTCCTGTCGGAAGCATACTCGTAATGGACAGCAAGGAGCCGTATTACGATATGGACAGCACGGCCCGTTTCAGGGAGAAAAAGGAATCAACAACCGGCAATGAATATACTCATATCATTGACGGTCAGCAGCGGTGCTTCGCAATGCGCGCCGCGTTCAACGGCGAAGGGTACCATGATAAAAAGACTGGAAATGTTTTAAGCCTCTTCATCAATATCGCATCGCTCAATAAATCCCTCCGGGAGTTCGATGAAAAGAGAAACCAGAAGTACTATTTTCACTGGAGCGCCCGGAAAGACATCAACGGGCTGAATGACGATGAAAGAAAACAGGAAAAAATTAATTCAAAGGTTCCTTCGGACGGATGGATTTCATTTCATGGTCTCATCCGCCATATACGCGACGGCATGGCCATCGACGAACTGAGAAAAAAGGCAGGAATTCCACAAGGCGATTCCAGTGATATCGACACAATTCGAGGTATTATTAATTCCGTTACTGACGCTCTTGATGGCGAGTGCATTCCGGTGCATTTTCTTAATGAGTTGCACAAGGAGATAGAAGATATTTTCCATGTGTTCATTCGCATCAATACGAGCGCCCTTGCCCTGGGGCCGGTCGACGTATTTTTCACAGGTGTCAAGAGGGAGTGGAGGGACGCGGAAGAGCACCTTGAGTCGATAGTGAACAGTGAAAGTATATTCGACCGGAAGGGCGCGATCACATGTCTGGCGCGGTGCGCCGCGAAGTCGCTGGACAGGGGTGCCTTTGATCCGGATGTGCTGCGTCTCGAGCACCTGCGCCAGGATGCCGCAACGGGCCGCTTTCCGCTTATCGAAAGGATGCGCGAGCTTGCTCCCTATAAAGGCACATCGAAATTCATTGAAGCCGTATTATGGACCAGCAGGGTTGCGCGTGAGCATCTGTATGCGGCCTCGTCGCAGATTCATCATAATAATCTTATGGCCGTTGTCGGGTGGGCCTTCCAGTACGGCCTTTTAAATCCGCTGCCTGATATACATGATGAACAATACTACAAGCCGATTATCGGATTTCTCTTCTGGACGACCATATACGGTTCCAGAATGTACGGCCGTGGCAGTTTTGACCGCGGGGTCCTTGAAGCGGCATGGAATGCAGGCGCAAATGGAGCCCCTTTCCCTTATGAACAGGAAGGCATGCAGAAGCTCTGCTTCAATTATCACTATATAATAAACGAGTACCGGCCGTTCGATCCGCGGCCTTCCAGCATATACTATTCGACAAAAGAAGACGCAAATCACGCCAACGGCCACAGAATCCACGGTTTAACGCGATCGGGCGGAGCCTCCCTGTTCCTTTCCGTTTTCCAGAAGCTGCGGCATGCGCCTGTAGATATTGACCATCTGCTGGCGTACAATTACGGATACAACAAATTCCGTAGCGGCAGAACGGTGCTGACATACACAAACTGGCTCAACCTGCTTGGAAATTTCTCGGCGATTGACGCGAGCGCAAATCGCGTTCTGCAAGACAGACCGCCGTCACTCAAATTTAATCGAGATGACGATTCAGGGCAGACCTATCACAACAAGGATTTTATCAAAACCGACTATGGCATTACAGAAGATGAAATGAATGCCTTTCTCGAGATTGAGCGGCTTCTGGAGCTCAAGAAGCAGGAAGAGGCTGGTGGTTTATTTCAGCGAATAATGGCAGATCGTACCCTGCGGATTTGGAACACTGTGCTTGATGTGGTGGGATATCCGAGTTTTCTTGAGAAAATTAATGATCAATTGGATGCCGAGAACAATATACCAGTTGCATAATAATAGAAATTATTTTAAGCATATGACATCAAAACCAATCCACACCCTCAGCAAATCCACCTTCTTGAAGGGCATCCAATGCCACAAAGCGCTCTGGCTGAACCGCTACCGGCCCGACCTGCGCGATGAGATATCCGCGGATCAGCAGGCCGTGTTCGATCGCGGCCATGACGTGGGCAAGCTAGCCCGTGATCTCTTTCCCGGAGGGGCAGACTCGTCGCCGGTGGACAGGGACTATGCTGGCGCTATAAAACGCACCGCCGAACTCATTGAGAATGGCGAAAAGGTCATCTATGAGGCTGCTTTTTTATACAACGGCGTTCTCTGCCTGGGTGACATTCTGGTCAAGGGCAGGGGAGGGTGGAAGCTTTACGAGGTGAAGAGCTCCACCGGCGTGAAAGATGTTTATCTCCCTGACGCGGCGGTCCAGTACTATATCATGACCGGCTGCGGGATTAAATTAACCGACGTCTCTATTGTCTATCTCAATAATCAATACGTGCGTCAAGGCGAGTTGAACCTGAACGAGCTTTTTACCATTGAGAGTGTTCTTGACCAGGCTGAAGGCATGCAAGCGGAGATAGTCGAAAAGGTTGATGAATTAAAGAAAATCCTTTCCCGGAAGCAAGTCCCGGATATTGAAATCGGCCCGCACTGCTCTGACCCCTATGACTGCGATTTCATAGGCCATTGCTGGGAGCATGTGCCTTCGCCATCGGTTTTTGATATTAACAGGCTCACGACAGAGAAGAAATTCGAATTATATCGCTCTGGCATTGTCAAGCTTGAGGATATCCCTGAGGACTATCCCCTGAACAATCGCCAACAAATTCAGGTTGATGCTCAAGTATCGGGGAAGAAGCACATTGATAAACAGGAGATAGCGCGGTTTCTGAAATTGTTAACCTATCCGCACTATTACATGGATTTCGAGACCTTCATGCCGGCGGTGCCACTTTTTGATAACGCGCGGCCGTACCAGCAGGTCCCGTTCCAGTTCTGCGTGTATTATCTTGGTGCGAAAGGCACAGAGCCCGAGCTGCGCGAGTTTCTGGCAGAGGCAGGCTCTGACCCGCGAGAAACCTTTATCCGAGCCCTTATCGAGGCAACGCCGACGCCTGGGCCGATTGTCGTGTACAACAAAGCTTTTGAAGCAACGCGCATGGCGGAGCTGGCGAGAGACTTTACCAAATATGAAGCTGAATTGACCGAACGCCAGGAGCGGCTTGTGGATTTACTGGAGCCCTTCGCTAAAGGTTATTTCTACGATCCGTCCATGGGAGGGAGCGCCTCGATCAAGGTGGTGCTGCCGGCACTGGTGAAGGACCTGTCGTATAACGGGCTGACCATCAGCGACGGCGGTATGGCGATGCAGGCGTATGAACATCTGTGGGTGGAAACGGATGCGGAGAAAAAAAAGGAGATTCGCGCTCAGCTCCTGGAATATTGCAAGATGGATACGTATGGGATGGTGAGGATTGTGGAGGAGTTTGAGAAGTTAATTGCATTATAAAAGTATTTAGCTATTAATAAACCATTAGCTGTAAATTAAATATTGCAGGTATTTAACTAATGAAATTAAAAACGGGTCAATGGTACCCTTCGAGAGATAAGATACGCAAGTATTATGGCGAATATTGGAAGGGCATCTTGTTAAAAAGAAATGAAATAGCGGTTATTTTAAACTATAGAGGTGCCAAGAGAAAACATTATGATGATTATGTTGATTTAGAAAATGGAATGATATTTTATCTTGGAGAAGGTAAAACTGGAGATCAACAAGAAAATGCCCGGAACAGAGCATTGATAGAGTTAGCGGGAACGAAAAAAACAATAAAAATATATTTCGATTGTGGTGATATTTTTACCCCCAAGCATTTACTTTATATGGGAGATTGGTGTGTAGATAATTTTACCTTTATTAAAATAAAGGGATCTAAGAAATATTATTTTCAATTTTCACCCGGCAGCAATGATGCAAAGAAAATATTATACTTTCAGTTCGGTACTCAAGGAAAGGATGGGAAATTTGAAAAAAGTCTTATCAGTTTTGCAAAATCTCGTGAACATGTTTACAAAAAGTTTTCGCATATACTCAGAGCACGAGATTCGATTGCAGGTGAAATCGGAGAATATTTTGCAATTAGTCGATTTAATGAAAGTTATAAATCGAAACCTCTAATACGATTGCATGGTAGCAATAAAGACATCGATGCTGTGCAAATTAAATCTGGCAAGACATATGCAATAAAGACAATTGGAAAGTATCCAGCTACAACAAGCAATATTTGGTCAAAAGATATTGTCAATGCAGTGGATTTTTTTATTATAGTCCACCTTGATCCATTTAAATTATGTCCAATATTTATTGTCATGATATCAACTAAGATGGCATCTAATGTTGGGCTGCAAAAAGATAAATACCAAGGTTCGTATAAATTAAGAGTAAATCAAAAATTATTGAAAAAATCAAAGTTTTTATTTGGTGATAAAAATAAATGGCTCAGTTAAAATTTGATATAATATATTTCCGCTTAATATTCTATATTCGGCTGTATGTGTTCCCTGTGTGTTTTTCATGATTTAAGTTGAATAAGGGCGGGTCGGTGAATGACCAGACCTATTATTATGTGGATAGTTTTATACAGTTCAAACCTTTCTTTTGCGGTTTATTACGGTTTATTGCGGTTGACAGTCGTAAAGGATCGGTTTAGAATGATTTTTGTCCATTAAACAATCAGAAATTCATTTTATATGTATAGTAAAAGAAATATACAGAAGTCCCGGAAGGAGTTTTGTAAATGACTGAAATTGATGACCGATGGGTGTCTGTGGATGAAATATCCAGATATCTAGGTATCAGTTGTGATACCGTTTATCGATGGATAGAAAAACATAGTATGCCTGCACATAGAATGGGACGGTTGTGGAAATTCAAGAAAAACGAAGTTGATACTTGGGTCAAAGCAGGTGGAGCTACATCTAATAACAGGAAAACCATTTAGATAGGTATTGAAAGGAATGAGACAAAAAATGCGTTTTAAAAGTGGGATATATTCCAAACGTAAAATATATGCCGTGGACCTCTTTTGCGGAGCTGGTGGATTGACAAACGGCCTTGAAAAATCCGGTATCGATGTTCGACTCGGTGTCGATATCGATCCCGCATGTGAATATCCTTATTCGGCAAATAACAAGGCAGATTTTCTACTTAAATCGGTCGAAGAGCTCGAAACCCGAGATTTTAAAACTGCATTCCGGAAAAATGGCATATGTCTTTTGGCAGGATGTGCACCTTGTCAAACCTTTTCAAAATATAACCAGAAGGCAACCCCGGAAGATAAACGCTGGTGGTTGCTACTTCAATTCTCTCGTCTTGTTAAGGAACTCTCTCCCGAGTTGGTGACAATGGAAAATGTACCTGGACTCGTTGAAAGGGATGTGTTCAAAAAATTTATTGGTGTTCTAAAAAGAACTAATTATTATTTGAGTATTACAATAGTCAATTGTGAGGATTATGGTGTTCCTCAACATAGACAGAGGCTAGTTCTATTGGCATCGAAACTTGCACCTATTAGTTTGTTGTCTCCTGTTGAATTCGGGGCTGATCGCATAACTGTTCGTGAAAGTATCGAGAATTTGCCACGATTGAGGGCTGGTGAGACTCATGGGGACGATCCACTGCATCAGGTTTCGACATTATCAGAAATCAACATGAAACGTATCAAGGCATCACGGCCTGGTGGGACATGGAATGATTGGGATAAGAAATTGGTTGCCGATTGTCACAAGAAGAGAAAAGGAAAAACATATCAAAGTGTATATGGGCGTATGTGTTGGGACGAGCCAGCTCCTACAATAACAACGCAATTCTTCGGATTCGGGAATGGACGTTTTGGGCATCCTCGGCAAAATCGTGCCATCTCGTTGCGAGAAGGTGCAATTCTCCAGAGTTTTCCGAAGAATTATGAATTCGCACCTCCAGGACAACTCATTTACAAAAAAGCGGTTGGTAGGCTTATTGGCAATGCAGTGCCACCAAAACTCGGAGAAGTGATCGGTCTCAGTATTGTAAATCATGTCGAAGCATGGATAAAAATGAGAACCCATAAAAAAAGCAATGCAAAGTGAAATACCTGAAGATATCGGTTTTGAATCTGAAGATTATCGACGGCATCGTATTGTTCCTGAACCGGGACAGCTGGTCGAAGTAAGACGACGCCAGTGGATTGTTGGTGATGTACAAGCATCTGCTATATCGTCATCGGGAAATGGGAGGCAGCATCTAGTTACACTGACCGCCCTAGATGAAGATTCTCTCGGAGAAAGTGTGCAAGTCTTGTGGGAATTGGAACCAGGGGCTCATATACTGGAAAGAGCGGGTCTTCCGAAAATCACCGGTTGGGACAATTCTGAAAAACTCGAAGCTTTTCTCGATGCAGTTCGCTGGGGAGCCGCTACAAATGCAGATAGGTCTTTTATTCAGTCACCGTTCCGTAGTGGAATCACAATTGAAGACTATCAACTCGATCCTCTCGTCCGTGCAATCGACATGGCGCGAGTCAATCTGCTGATCGCCGATGACGTAGGATTGGGAAAGACCATCGAAGCGGGTCTGGTGATTCAGGAACTTCTTGTGCGTCACCGAGCGAGATCCGTAATGATCGTCTGTCCCGCGTCTCTGCAGGTCAAATGGCGGACAGAGATGCAGGAGAAGTTCGGTCTCGAATTTCGTATTGTCGATACGGATTACGTCAAGACACTTCGGCGGGAACGTGGGATACACGCCAATCCGTGGACATCTTTTCCGCGACTCGTCTCATCCATGGACTGGATGAAATCCGGGGAGGGTCTGCGTTTGCTTAAAGATATATTGCCTCCTCACATGACTTATCCACGAAAATTCGACATTCTCGTGGTCGACGAGGCCCATAATGTCGCTCCTGCCGCAGCGACAAGGTACGCCCTGGAAAGCCAGCGTACCCGATTGATCCGCACCTTGGCTCCCCATTTTTCTCATCGTCTGTTTCTAAGCGCAACACCACACAACGGGTATCAAGAATCATTCACATCCCTTCTGGAACTACTCGACGATCAACGTTTTGCACGGTCCGTGATGCCTGATGAAAGGCAACTCAATCGGGTCATGGTCAGAAGAATGAAGAGCGACATTGTCGATGCCGACGGCCAGCCGGTTTTCCCGATCCGACGGCTTCAATGTATAGAAATCGCCTATTCGGATGAAGAACAAAACATCCATCGCTTGCTACACGATTTTACGGCCGCAAGAACCAGCAGTGTCAAGGGAACGCGGTACGAGTTCGGCACCGACTTTGTACATATGCTGTTGAAGAAGAGATTATTCTCGTCTCCGATGGCTTTCGCTATTACATTAGCGAAACACAGAGATACTCTGTTGAGAGGTCGCCCCAAGACCGTCTCGTCGTTGGACGAAAGAATACTCCGCAGGGCGATCGTTCGAAGCGAGGAAGAGTACTCCGACGAATCGAAGGTGGAAGAGGCCCAGATCGAAGCAGTCGAATTGGCGAGCGAGATGGCCGTAGCGCTCGGTGAAACGGAACGTGCTATGCTTGACCGGCTCTCCGATTGGGCTGAAAAATATAGAAACCGGGTGGACGCGAAGGCCAATGCCATTCTCCATTGGCTCGAAACCTATCTGAAACCTGAAGGACACTGGAACGAAAAAAGAGTCATTCTCTTCACCGAGTATCGTGCTACCCATATCTGGCTTCATCAGATTCTCACGGCCAATGGTTACGGAGGGGATCGTCTCGCCATCCTGCATGGAAGCATGCGCCCAGACGAACGCGAAGCTGTCAAGGCTGCCTTTCAAACACATCCGATCGTAGCCCCAGTTCGGATTCTGTTGGCGACCGATGCCGCATCGGAAGGAATCGATCTCCAAAACCATTGCAACTACTTGATCCATATCGAAATTCCCTGGAATCCCAACGTGATGGAGCAGCGTAACGGAAGGATCGATCGTCACGGTCAGAGACAGAAGGAAGTTTTTATCTGGCATCCTGTGAGCAAGGGATTCGATCCAAGTGTAATATCTAGACACCGGAAGTTAGGTGAAATAGAAGGGGATCACGAGTACCTAATGAGGGCCGTTTTAAAAGTGGATACAATACGGGAGGATTTGGGCAGTGTGGGTCCCGTCATTGCAAGCCAGATAGAAGAGGCCATGCACGGAAGACGGACCAATCTGGATACCAGTGCCGCCGAGGAGAAAGCGGCGAAAGCGCGTCGTTTTATCGCTGCAGAGCGAAAGCTTCAGGAAAAAATCGCACGTCTACACGATAAACTCGTTGAGGCGAAGACAGATTTTCATCTCGCCCCGGAAAATGTGCATCGTGCAGTCGAGATCGGCCTCGAGCTCGCCGAGAAGCCACCACTGAAATGCTTTTCTATTTCGGATATTCCTGACGGCAAGGTATTCGAAGTGCCGGTTTTGCCCGGCTCATGGGGACGAGCGACCATCGGACTCGAACACCCTCATACTGGAGTACGACGTCCAATCACATTCGATCACGAAGTGGCGAAGTCGCGTGACGATGTGGTTTTGGTTCATCTCGAACACAAGTTGGTTCAGATGAGCCTCCGTTTGTTGCGTGAAGAAATCTGGAAACTTGATGATGTCAAATTACTACATCGAGTTGCCGTTCGAGCAGTTCCTGACGATGAACTCGATTTGCCTATGGTAGCCATCTGGTCGCGCCTAGTCGTGACAGGCGGTGGCCACCATCGACTACACGAGGAATTGACTCTCTCTGGTGGTGATCTTGAACACAAGTCTTTCAGAAGGATCACACAGGTGAGTAAACTCGAAGAACTCGTGGGCAAGGCCATGCCTACTGCTCTCGATAATGATCTCTTCGAAATCCTCAAGGACAGATTCGATAGTCACGAGAAAGCGATCCTGGCAGCTGTGGAGGCCCGTTCTCGTGATCGTTTGAAATACCTGGAGAACACGCTGAATCGTCGAAAAGAAAGCGAGATCGCCGATCTAACGGCCGTTCTTGATGATCTGGCAAAGAGCATCCGGAAAGAACTCACAGATTCCAGTCTGCAAACCGTGCAATTGACAATCTGGCCAGAGGACGAGCGCAACCAATTGAAGCAGGATATCGAGGCGTTGAAAGCCAGACTCGCCCGTATTCCTGAAGAGGAGAAAAACGAGGTTACTGCAATCGAGAGCAGCTATGCCAATCCCACTGCCCGAACGTTTCCCGTCGCCATTCTTTTTATAGTGCCAATTTCGTGGAGTGGAAAATAACGATGAAATGGCAAGAATACCAAAATGCGGTTTCTGTTTTCTATGAACAATTGGAAGGATTCGGTGATGTTCGTCACAATTTATTCTTGCCTGATGTTGTCACGGGACAACGAAGACAAATTGATGTTATGATAGAACTGAACGAGCGTGGACACTCGCTCAAGATGCTCGTTGATGCAAAATTTCACGCCACCCCACTTGATGTGAAGGATATCGAAGAGGTCTTTTCACTTTCTAAAGCAGTCGGTGCTAATAAGGCAGTCATTGTTGCAGCGAATGGGTATACAGAACCTGCAATGGTCAAGGCTAAGTTCCTTCAGTGTGACCTGATGACCCTCACTCTCGAAGAAGCGTTGGATCTTGTTGTTCCTGACAAATGGAAAATGTGCCCTATTTGTAACACCGATTGTATCGTTCTTGATCAGAATGGAATGATTCAACTTGGAAATGGACTGGTCTTGTGGTGGTTGGCAGGCCAATGTCGTGAATGTAAGTGTGCACGTGTTCACTGCCAAGATTGTGGCATGAAAATGTTCATTGAAATTGGCAGATCCATGGAGTGCGGATGCGGCCATGAATGGTCAAGTACATCTGAAGGCGTATCCATCGACTTATTTCAAAAATAACCATAATAATGAAAAAAATATCACAGCATACGGAGTGGCTTTCCCTAATCGAGTTGTCTGGGCCATTTCTCGCCATACCGATCCTGGAGAAGATATATCCACAGGGTTTGGATGTGATAGAGACTCCCAAACGGCAACGTCTTCGTGCAGCATATGACGAATGGTGCGAAGCAGTCGAGAACGAAGACCCATTACTTCCCGAGCTCCATCGCGAGTGGATTCGACTCGTGTTCACGGAAATTCTCGAATACGACGAATCGACATTGAAGTCGGATGCGGAGAGTGGCAAATCCTACGCTACGACTTCTCCAGAACGAACCGAGACTTTCGTGCCAGACTGGTTGATTGTATCGCCTACTGACAACATTCCTCATCTTTTCGTTTCCATCCAACCTCCAGAAACCGATTTCGATAGGGTACACAAGGATGACAGATGGCCAGCGTCACTCGTCGAACGCATGACGGCACTCTGCCGAGCATACAATGTTCGTTTGGGGATGATCACCGACGGAGAACGGTGGATGCTGGTAAACGCTCCGGTGGGAGGGACATCGAGCGACGCTTCGTGGTACGCCCGCCTTTGGTTCCATGAGCCGGTCACTCTCAAGGCATTCCAATCGCTATGGAGCGTGAGGCGTTGTTTCGGCCCATCGGACGAGACCTTGGAATCCTTGCTGGATAGATCGCTCGAACATAACGAGGAGATCACTGACACCCTAGGCGAGCAGGTCCGTCGTGCGGTAGAGGTTCTGGTCCAGTGTTTGGACAAGGCCGATGCGGATCGCAACAGGGAGTTGCTCCGGGATGTCACGCCTGCCGAGCTCTACGAAGCCGGGCTGACCGTGATGATGCGCCTGGTATTCGTTCTTTGCGCCGAAGAGCGCGGACTTTTATTGTTTGGTGATCCCGTCTATGATGAGTGTTATGCGGTGTCCACTCTGCGATCGCAACTCGCCGAGGAAGCCGATCGCCATGGCAATGAAGTGCTTGATCGTCGGCACGATGCATGGGCTCGACTCCTATCGGTGTTCAGGGCCGTCTATGGCGGGATCGAACACGAATCACTGCGAATGCCCGCATTGGGGGGGTCCTTGTTCGATCCGGATCGGTTTCCATTCCTGGAAGGTCGGCTCAAGGGGACGAACTGGCGCGATTCGGATGCCATCCCTCTTCCAATAGACAACAGGACGGTTCTACTTCTCTTGAATTCGCTTCAATTGCTCGAACAACATGGGGGGGCCCTGTTACTGTCCTACCGTGCGCTTGATGTCGAACAGATCGGCCATGTCTACGAAGGTCTTCTCGAGTACACCGTCGTTCGTGTGCCATCCGTGACCATAGGACTGATAGGTTCCAAAAAAGCAAAAAATTCGAATCTCGCTCTTTCCGAGCTCGAATCGGCATGTATGGACGGAGTAGACAACCTCGTTACATTGGTGAAGACAACTACCGACCGCAGTGAGTCGGCCATTCGCAGTGCGTTGGCTCGACCAGTCGAAGACGCTGATTTGGGATGCCTGCTCGCCGTATGTGGGGGAGACATGCCTCTCGTCGAACGTATCCATCCGTTCGTCAACCTGATCCGAACTGACGCATGGGACGATCCTATCATCTATCGTGAAGGAGCCTTCATGGTCACGCTGGGAGCCGTTAGACGTGAGACAGGCACGCACTATACACCGAAATCGTTAACAGAAAGCATCGTCGAAACAACGCTGGAACCGGTCGTCTACGTTGGGCCGTCTGAAGGAAAGCCACGTGATGAGTGGAAACTGAAAACTCCTACCGAGTTGCTGGACCTCAAGATTTGCGATCCCGCAATGGGGTCCGGAGCGTTCCTCGTACAGGCATGCCGATGGCTCGCCGAGAGGTTGGTCGAGACCTGGGCGATTCAAGAGGCAAAAGGTGGATTCATCAATGCCGATGGTGAAGTCATGCCGTCGGCCGGCGGAGCTGACCCCATTCCCGGCAGTATGTACGAACGCCTGTCAATTGCAAGACGTCTGATTGCCGAACGATGTCTTTATGGTGTGGATGTGAATCCATTCGCCGTCGAACTCGCCAAGCTTTCAATCTGGTTGGTTACTCTGGCCAAAGGTCGCCCCTTCGGGTTCCTCGACCACAATCTGCGTCATGGAGACAGTCTCCTGGGCATTTATCGGTTGGATCAACTCACAAAATTCGAACCAAATCCAGTGGACGAGAACTACCAGCAGCGTATTTTCGGCCAAAAAGTGACCGGTATGGTAGCCGAAGCTCTGGAAATCAGGAAGCGACTTCGTTCCGTTCCGATTCGGGACATCCGCGATGTCGAAGCCATGGCGGCTCTCAATTTTCAGGCCGAGGCGAAGCTGGAGACTTCGGAACGTCTCGCAGATGCTTTCATGGGTATAGTGCTAGCCAGTGACCACGATAGCGCTGTCCGATCGCGGATGGATTCCCTAGCGGTCGTGGCGGACCGCGCGGTGGAAGGTGATACGGAGACTCTCGCCTCCATCAATCGTATGGCTGCACTTGATCTCGCCAAAGGCGTGCTCGACCATCGTCATCGCAGGCCGTTCCATTGGCCGCTTGAGTTCCCAGAGGTCTTCGTCCGTTCTGACAGCGGCTTCGATGCCTTCATCGGGAATCCGCCCTTCTTAGGCAACAGGCTTTGGAAAGGAACACATGGGCCAGCCCTCCAGCGTATCGTTCAAATGATACTCGAAGCGTCTCCTGGAAAGGTCGATCTTTGCGTCGCCTTCCATAGAAGGGCAGCTACTCTCCTGAAGAGCGGCGGGTCATATGGCCTTTTGGCCACGAGCAATATCGCCGAAGGTAGTGCTCTCTCTGTCGGTCTTGAGCGAATTGCAGTCCTAGGTGATTTTTACTTCACACGCAAGGGAATACCGTGGCCTGGAACAGCCTCGACGGTAGTCGCCATTGTGTGCTTCTGGAAGGGGACTTGGACAGGATTACGCGACTGTGATGGTGAAGCTTGTGAGAAAATCAGCCCTCGACTCCAACCGGAAATTGCCGAGGGCTGGGAACCAAAGGTTCTTGAGGACGCCATGTTCACTTTTGCCGGGGTCGACAACAGTAAGGGACTTGCTTTCGTCGTTACGGAACAGCATCCGTGGTTCGAGCGACTACGCTTGGAACGGGGATCGCTGCTGCGTCCCTATGTCACCGGAGATGACATCACTAGATCGTCACTTACGCGTATCGAACGATGGGCTCTGGACATTGCTGACATGCCCTTGGATATAATCGCAAAGAATTGGCCCATCGCTTACCGCTTTCTCACTGAGACTGTGAAACCGACTAGGACCCCGGAAGCTTTGAAGAGCTATAATGGGTTGATTAACAGATGGTGGCAGTTCTGGAACCACCGGGCGGACCAGATGAGGAGGCTCCGTCGACAGAAGAAATGCGTGGCCTTTGCCAAGGCCGCAAAGTATCCCATCTGTATTGTCGCTCCAACAGACTGGATTTACACGAATATGGTCACGTTGGTCGAGTCAACACGTGAAGACACCCTTGCAATCTGCCTGAGTTCGATGTTACAGGCTTGGCTACGCAATTACTCTGTTCGCAGTCTCGGTCGTGATAACAAGACTATGAGGCTATCGATTAGTGAAGCTTTCACTACATTCCCGCTTCCTGACCAGCCGATCGCGATTGAGGGTGTCGATGCTGCCGAAGAGTTCCTGACCAATCTCGTCTCCTGGAGTAAACGTAAATCAGCCGGAATGACCGATGCGATGAACGCCGTACACTCACCAAAGACAACTGACGGTGAGATCATCCGATTGCGCGAACTATTGGAGCGTATTGATACAGCAGTCGCAAGCGCGTATGACTGGTCTTGTCTGGACCTGTCTCACGATTTTCGCGAAGAGATGGACCCAGATGGCGGTACCATCGTTCGGCATGGTCTAGCAAGAACCATGTACGATCTGGTACTGTCTAATCTGATCATTCTGAACCGTTCTATATATCAGGCAAGCGATCATTCGGGATTAGAGACCTGCAGATGGAACGCCAAAAAAGATTAGACTCGACGTTGTGTATCCAGACAATTTAGTCCGGTTTTCGATACTCCGAAGACGGATGAAACGGCGGCTGTTGTCACACAAGCGAAAACTTCCTTGCGGAGGCAGAAACAATGACAAGACTATCCGGTGATGTAGCACAAGCTAGCCCAACGAAACAGTTCTTCGTGTCGATGCTGACACGAGACATCACCCTCGCCGATGCAATTCTCGATCTGGTCGACAATTGCCTTGACGGTTCCCTTCGAGTGGCGGGTGGTAAACGGGTCGATTACTCGAAACATTTTGTGAAGATTGAGATTGCAGTTGATCACTTTTCGATAGAAGACAACTGTGGTGGGATTCCGCGCGACGTCGCGAAAAATTATGCATTCAAGATGGGGCGCGAGCCTGATGACGACCGCGATTCAGATACCGAAACCATTGGCATGTACGGTGTCGGTATGAAACGTGCAATCTTCAAGATGGGGCGTAACGCGCTAGTGAGGACGAGGTGCGACCATGATACGTTCGAAGTGCCGATCACATCAGAATGGCTTGATGCCAAGAACTGGGACCCTCTACCGATCAACGAATTAACTGGAGCAAATAAGGAACTCAATGAACCGGGGACTATAATCTTTGTCAACGATCTCTATGAAGGTGTCTCAAGACACTTTTCTAATGCGGCTTTTGAGAATGAGGTACGTACTGCCATCTCCGAGCATTTTACGATGTTTCTCCAATGGGGTTTGAAGGTGGAACTCAATGGCACACCCATAGAGTCGGTCCGCGTCGAAGTGCTCGTTTCAATGGGCGAAAATCGCCCTGCACCGTTCATATACCAGAAGATGATCGACGATGTTCTCGTCTCCATCGCGGTTGGCTTGAACACTGGCAAGAGCCTCGGCAACGAGGATGAGGATGAGGGTGATTATGGTTTCGAAAGAGATCGTTCGTCGGTGACGGCTGGTTGGACGGTGTTCTGCAACGACCGTGCCGTCATCGTTGGTGACAAGAGCCGCCTCACGGGGTGGGGCGACGGTATTCCACTCTATCATGCGCAATTTGCAATCATAACGGGCATCATTGAGTTTCGTTCGAAACATGCCGAAAAGCTCCCAGTTACGACAACGAAGCGTGCACTCGACACGTCGTCAAACGTCTGGCTCGAGTCACTTGTAAAGATGAAAGAGGGCATGAGAATCTGGATCTCATACACGAACCAGTGGAAGAACCATCCACGGGCGGATCAGTCGAGCTACTGGGAAGATGCTCGGCCGATGTCCTTAAGCGTGGCCATCAAGAAAGTCGCTTCACGTAAGTCCACAAAGAAAACAGGCAGCGTTATTGAGTTCAACCCCCAGAAAGCCAAGGTCCTTCCGGAGCCAGAGAACAGGAAGCCATCGTCGAAGAAGATCGTGTTCTCCCGCCCAGTAGAGGAATTACGTCTTGTCTCAAAGATGCTGTTCGATGACCCAGATGAAAAACCTGGCATTGTCGGCGACAAGTGCTTCGATATGCAGCTCGCGAAGGCCAAGAAACGAGGAGCTGAATAATGAGAACCGTTTTTTCACTACCCTATCAGTTGCGGCCGAACAAGGCTGTAGATAGAGAACTTTTCCTGTCGTTGCTTATGCGGTTAGCCCCTGCGTTAGCTCTTGAGAAGTACCACTATGTAGGGCTTGGAGGTCCGTTTCTTGAGGACTTCAGGCTGGTCCATGCTAGACTCGGCATCGCGAATATGACGTGTATTGAAATCGAAGAGGAAGTGCATAAGCGCCAGCTTTTCAATCGTCCGATCACAACAATAGAGTGCATCCACTCGACGCTTGAGGACTACCTCGACGGACAGGACTTCGAAATACCCACCATCATCTGGTTCGACTTTAACGAGCCTAAGGGAATTACAGCGCAGATTGAACGCTTCGCCCACACCATTGGGACCGTGCCGGTCGGCAGCGTGCTTCGCGTGACGTTGAACGCAAACCCGACATCTCTCGGGAAACCTGATATGATGGAAATATCTGTCGAGGTCGAAGGAGAGTCTTCCAAGGACCGTGCGGTGAAGCCGACGATCCAAGAGTGGCGCCTCGCGCGATTCAAGGAGCGCCTCGGCGCACTCTTTCCCAACGGCCTCACTGCCGAAGGAATGAGTTTCAAGACATACGGTCCGAGCCTACTACGTGTTCTCAAGTTGGCAGTAGACAAGGAAATCCTGAGCTATAGTGCCCGCCGAGTCGTCTGGGCGCTTGCCACTCACTACGCTGACGGCCAACCGATGGTGACTGCTACTCTCGTCGTATGCCATAAAGACGACACCATGATTGAAGAACTGGTTAAAAGTTGGGAATTCTATACGACAATCGAAACTCCCCATCGTCTCGACTTGCCAGTACTTTCAATTCGGGAGAGACTGACGATGGAGTCAAACGACAACGCCAAGGTTCACATAGGCTTCGAGCTACCGATCTCCGACATGGGTGAAAACCCATTCGAGGTTTTCAAAAAATTTTATCGCATCTACCCACACTTCTCGAAGGTCGAGTTCTGATAAAGAAAAACGATTTGGGAATGGAATGGGATGCAAGAGTATAAGTGCCTGGCTTATTCCGTCTTGGAGACAAGTGATTCTGATCGAAAAAGGTGATGGCAGGGAGTATCGTAGATTCCGCAGAGAGTGGGTGCCAGAGGGGGCAAGTCTGGTCTTACAAGAGACCCTGAACGATTCGATTGTGTGTTCCACCACCTCATTGATGCCGATGCCTCAGAAATGCGTTCTATTGAGGTTCTTACCTAATGAAACGATTAACCCTTTCGCGACATACGGAGTGGCTTTCCCTAATTGAGTTGACCGGTCCTTTCCTCGCAGTACCAGTCTTGGAGAAGGCGTTTCCACAGGGTTTAGACATAATAGAGATACCTAAACGGCAACGCCTCCGTGCGGCTTATGATGAATGGTGCGAGGCAGTCGAGAACGAAGACCCATTACTTCCCGAGCTCCACCGTGAATGGATTCGACTCGTATTTACGGAAATCCTCGAATATGATGGTTTGACCTTGAAGACGAATCCAGAGATCATAAAAACTTATTCAGTGACTTCCCCTGAACGAAGCGATGCTTTCGTACCAGATTGGCTAATTACATCATCTTCCGACAGCAGACCTCGTTTGTTCATTTCCATCCAGCCTCCGGAAACCGATTTCTATCTAGTTCACAAGAACGACAAATGGCCTGCATCTCTGATCGAACGTATGATGGCACTCTGCCGAGCACATGCCGTGCGATTGGGGGTGATCACTGACGGCGAACTGTGGATGTTGGTCAATGCACCTGTGGGCGGGGTGTCGAGCAACGCATCGTGGTACGCCCGCATTTGGTTCCAGGAGCCGATCACCCTCAAGGCTTTCAAATCCCTGTGGAGTGTGAGACGCCTTTTCGGTCCTTCGGAAGAGACCGTGGAGGCACTACTCGACAGCTCTATGGAATACCACGAAGAGATCACAGACACCCTAGGCGAGCAGGTCCGTCGTGCGGTAGAGGTTCTGGTCCAGTGTTTGGACAAGGCCGATGCGGATCGCAACAGGGATTTGCTCCGGGATGTCTTGCCAGCCGAGCTCTACGAAGCCGGGCTGACCGTCATGATGCGCCTTGTGTTTATTCTATGTGCCGAGGAGCGTGGACTCTTGCTCTCTGGGGATCCAGTCTACGACGAGAGTTATGCCGTGTCCACCCTGAGGGCACAGCTCGCCGAAGATGCAGATTGTCATGGTTCCGAGGTGCTCGATCGTCGGCATGACGCATGGGCCCGAGTGCTATCGGTGTTCAGGGCCGTCTATGGCGGGATCGAACACGAATCGCTGCGGATGCCCCCATTGGGAGGTTCATTGTTCGATCCGGATCGGTTTCCATTCCTGGAAGGTCGGCTCAAGGGGACGAACTGGCACGATTCGGATGCAATCCCTCTCCCGATAGACAACAGGACGGTTCTACTTCTGTTGAACTCGCTTCAATTGCTCGAACAACACGGGGGAGCCCTTTTACTTTCCTATAGGTCCCTAGACGTCGAGCAGATCGGCCATGTCTACGAAGGTCTTCTCGAATACACCGTCGTCCGTGTGCCATCCGTAACCATAGGACTGATAGGTTCCAAAAAGGCGAAGAACCCGAATCTCGCTCTTTCCGAGCTCGAATTGGCACGCATGGACGGCGAAGATGCCCTCGTCGCCTTGGTGAAGGAAACCACCGAACGCAGCGAGTCGGCCATACGCAATGCTCTGTCGTGTGAAGTCGAAGATGCGATCTTCGGACTCCTGCATGCTGTATGCGGGGGCGACACGACACTTGCGGAGCGAATCCGTCCGTTTGCCAACCTTGTCCGTACCGACGCCTGGGGGGATCCCATAGTCTATCGCGACGGTGCTTTTATGGTCACCATCGGTTCAGACCGTAGGGAAACGGGCACGCATTATACGCCCAAATCACTCACTGAAAGTATCGTCGAGACGACATTGGAACCGGTCGTCTATGTCGGGCCGTCCGAAGGAAAGCCACGTGATGGGTGGAAACTGAAAACTCCTGCCGAGTTGCTTGACCTCAAGATCTGCGATCCCGCAATGGGGTCAGGAGCGTTCCTCGTACAAGCCTGCCGATGGCTCGCTGAACGACTGGTCGAGGCATGGGTCGCCGAGGAGGCAATGGGCAGGTTCGTCAATGACGATGGTGAGGTTTTGCTGTTGGCCGGTGAATCCGATCCACTGCCTACCGATACTGACTATCGATTGCAAACCGCAAGACGTCTGATAGCCGAACGGTGTCTATATGGTGTGGACATCAATCCCCTTGCGGTCGAATTGGCCAAACTGTCAATATGGTTGGTGACCCTTGCGAAAGGAAGACCTTTCGGATTTCTTGATCACAACCTGCGATGTGGCGACAGTTTGCTGGGTATTCACCGACTGGATCAACTTACGTTGTTCAAAATGAATCCGGACGACAGTCCCTGCCAGTTGAGTATATTCGGCAAGAAGGTGGCAGGAACGGTCATCGAGGCGGAAGAAATCAGGAAGCGATTGCGATCTATCCCGATTCGGGATATGCGCGATATCGATACGATGGCCCATTTAAATGCTGAAATCAGGAAGAAACTCGGATCCATGGAGCTGGTTGCTGATGCAATGATCGGCGAGGTTCTTCGAGCCAACGGTAAAATGCGTGCCATCGAATCGGCTTTGGATTTCCTCGAAGTACAGGTAGACGCTTTTCTAAAAGGCGATGTGGAGACGAGGGAAACAATTGCCAAAAAGGCGTGTGAAGCTTTATCAATTGGTTTGTCAGAGGGCATGCCCCCAAGAAAACCGTTTCATTGGCCTTTAGAATATCCAGAAATATTTGCATCAAATAATGGAGGATTCGATGTCATATTATGCAATCCACCGTTTGGAGCTATCAATTATTCAAAAAAATCGATGAGTGACCAATATACAATCCTGATAGAATATTGGAATAATTTCTATTTGTATCATTCAAAACGATTGAATTTCATGATGCTTTTTCTAGAAAGAATTCTATTCAACTTGTTAAACAAGACTAAACAGAGTTGTATTGGATTGATTTTAGATTTTAACTTTTTTGAGAAGA
This sequence comes from Spirochaetota bacterium, assembly GCA_040768125.1. Taxonomy (GTDB): domain Bacteria; phylum Spirochaetota; class UBA4802; order UBA4802; family UBA5550; genus RBG-16-49-21. The sequence goes on from JAXGNG010000003.1 coordinate 496,406, forward strand.
TATATGAATTATTGCGGTTGAATATCAATGATAGATATGAATTCAAACATATAGTATTTAATTTGAAATCTTTTTCGAATGTCAATAGCGGTCAATTGATACTGATCCTTGGAGACAAAAAAAATCCTTCAAATGATTCAGAGGTTGTTGTCAGCCAAGGAAACCTGAACATTGATCATTTTTCAGTAAAACAAAGCAATTTGTTCAAAAAGAGTGTTGAAAAAATAAATTATTATAATTTAAAATATCTCGATAAATATTCTCATTTGGAAAATAATACTCTTTTTGAACCACTGGAGAATTTTGTTGAATGTACATATGGAGTTGAATTGGGTGGAAAATCGATAACACATCCTTTGTTTATCTTTAATGAAAGAGCAGGCGATGCTGACTATATTCCTATAATTGATCTGAATCAATTCGAAAATTTTTGTGATGTTAAATATCGATTTTATTTAAAATATGACATTGATTTGCAAAATAAAATCAACAAAAAGTATTCGAAATTGAATGTAGCATTGAGGAATAGATCGATTTGGGGAAATCCTCGCATTATATTGCGACAAAGTTCGAAAAGTCTGTGCGCAACAATCGATTACAACGAAAGTGTTACATTGTTGAACGCTTTCCATATTTACAAAAGAACACCTGACACAGTGGATTTATTGTATATATTGGGTTTGTTGACTTCTGATATTATCAACGATTATTGTAGTTATTCAGGTATCAACAAAATAGAAAAAGGGAAATTTCCTCAAATTAGAATAGAGAGTCTAAAAAAAATTCCTATTAGAATTATTAGTCGAGGCACTCCCGAAGAAATTATCTATAAAATGATAATCGAAGATACTGCCAAGATATTAAATATAAAAAAAAATATTGTTCGATCTAGTAATGAATTAAAAGATGTTGAAGGATTGAAAAATGCTTTAAATTTTAATGTTGAAGAACTATATTCTCGAAAATAATCGAATCCGAAGAAATCAGAATGGACTTCTCGATTCTATTGTGAATTTGATAATTTAAAATCAGGGTTATGATGATGGTTGTTGATAATAGTAGCGTCAGAAACGCATGGGTGATTGATTTAAGAATGGATGCTAATTTGAATGGATTTCTGATCGAAATTCATGATGAATCGCAAGGTCTTGTCGGAATCCGAGATGGAGATGGTCTGATAATTGTAGATCAAATTGGTAATAATCATAATATAATATACTTTGCTCGTGTATACCGCGTAAGGCGTACCCATGATGGAATCGTGCTCCTTCTTGATGGATTGATCCCTGTCACAAGTCCTCGACCTATCGATGATTTCGGTATGCAACCATCGACCGTGACAGTTTCACGTCTGGAATGGCCAAGCTTCGTATCGGCACTGAAGCTGGCCTGTGGCATTGACTTCTCTGCGTTTCCCGTTTTAGAAGGGAAAACTGCAGTGGAACAGAAATATATCAGGGACCTCCTGCAATGGGCGGTCGAAGATGACTTGCTTGGCCCCGCGGACGGTCCAGTCGAGGAAATCATAGGGATGAGTGTGCGGGATCGGTATCTAGTCGGCAAGCTAGCTCCACCAGATACACAATTGTCGGACGACCAAGTTGAGGATCTACCGGATGCAACCACCTCCGATTCCGAAACAAACGATCGTGAGGCAGATGCTTCGACGAGCAACTCGTTGGTGCCCTCGTCTATCGGTTTTACCTTCTGCGTGGACGGATTGGCGGAATCCGTTGAGGTTCGTGCGAGTTGGGGAAGATACGAGCGAACGGAGAGTGAGCGTACGACCGACGAAGGGAAACCGCTCCGTTGCTGGAAAAGAATACCGTCGGGAGGCATGGCGACCATATCGTTCGATCGAAGAATCGTTACCCCTATAGTCATGGACAGCGCTTGTCCCGATGTGTCTGTCCAGGGAACTATCGGCGATTTGCTGCCGAACGGTTATCGACTAGTCACATTATTCCTGGTGAACGATCAGACCAAGCCAGATGAAAACCAGGATCAGGCGTGGATTTTCCAGCCCGAACTGATTGTCCGAGACCCCCATGGACAATCCATCTTCAGAAAGAGACCTTTTCAATCCGACATCGGTTGGGACGAGGAGCGAGAAGCGCTGGAGATGATATACCGGCGGAGGGTGGAATTCGCTGTCGGACATGGGGTTTCCGTCCATGCCACACCTTCGTCTGACGATCCTGAAATGGCGATAGAGGTGCGAACCCGAGTACTTCCGCGTTACGAGGTCGCTGTCACCGAGACGCCCGGGACCTCTCTAGAGGACAGACCAGTCATGAAGCAACTTGTCTCGGATGGTTCTCTAGACATGCTACATCTCGCAGAAATGAATCGTGATGGTGTTGTCACCGTTCTTGATGCGTTGGCGAACGATTATGCCGCATGGATCGAAGAACAGAGGGCTAGGATAGGAATCGACGTGCAGGGGTACGATTCTTCTGCGATGGCCGCCCTTGAAAGATGTGAATCCATTCTCGAAAGAATTCGAGAAGGGATTGGGGTTCTGAAATCGGACGACGCGACCTTCGAAGCGTTTCGTTTCGCCAACCGTTCGATGTCGTCGCAACGTGTACACAGTGTCTATTCACTCAAGGTGCGGCGAGGTGAAACCGTCGATCTTTCGAGCGTCGACGTTTCCGAAAACCGCTCGTGGAGACCGTTCCAGTTGGCCTTCATCCTGCTGTCCATTCCTGCCCTGGCGAATCCAACTCATCGCGATCGGACAGAACCGGTGGAAGGCTATGCCGATCTTCTTTGGTTCCCGACTGGAGGTGGGAAGACCGAAGCCTACCTCGGAGTGGCCGCTTTCACAATGGCGATCCGTAGATTGCAGGGGCGCCTCGGAGGGTTCGACGGAAGCCGTGGTTTAGCGGTGATTATGCGCTACACGCTGCGTTTGCTCACTATCCAGCAGTTCCAGAGGGCCACTGCCTTGATGTGTGCCATGGAGGTATTGAGGAGGGCAGATACTGCGAAGTGGGGTACCACGCCCTTTACGATTGGACTCTGGGTGGGGCAGCGTGTGACACCAAACACCACCCAGGAAAGCCATGAAGCTATCGAGCGGGAAAGGGACGGGAAATACGGAACTGGTTCAACACCTGCACAACTCGTCTTCTGCCCTTGGTGCGGTGCAGAGATCATACCCGGGCGAGACATCAGGGTAGTACGCGAAATCGGTCGGACTTTCATCTACTGCGGAGACAAATATGGATCCTGCGAATTCGGGAAGGTAAAATCACCGGAACTCGGTCTACCGGTGCTTGTGGTGGATGACGAGATATACAGACATCCGCCTTCCATGCTGATAGCTACGGTCGATAAGTTCGCTATGATGGCCTGGCGTGGTCAGGTGCGAACGCTGTTCGGAAGGGTCGATACGGAATGTCCTCGTCACGGTCTTCTGTGGCCCGGAGCAGATTGTGGCGGAACTCATCGGAAGAAAGGGTCTCTTCCCGCGACAACACCACGACAGGTGATGCCGATCCGCCCTCCGGATTTGATCATCCAGGATGAGTTCCATCTCATCAGCGGTCCTTTGGGTACCATGGTCGGTCTTTATGAAACGGCAGTGGACGAGCTTTCCGGATGGAACCTGGACGGTAAGACCGTGAGGCCCAAAATAATCGCGTCGACCGCAACTGTTCGCAAGGCGGACGAACAAGTCAACAATGTCTTTCTTCGCCGCGTAGCTGTCTTTCCTCCGCATGGTATCGATGTGGAGGACAATTTCTTTTCAGTGCAGCGTTCGATCGATTTGAAACCAGGACGTCAATACATTGGCATATGTTCGCCTGGCAGTTCTCGACCCGCCGTACTCATCCGGGTATACGTGGCGCTACTTACGGCCGCTCAATTCCTGTTCGAAAGATTCGGGCAGGCTGCCGATCCGTATATGACCTTGGTAGGCTATTTCAATTCGCTACGCGAACTGGGCGGAATGCGTAGGCTCGCCGAAGACGATGTCCAGACCCGCTCCTATCGCGTCCAGATGAGCGACGTATCGCGACCAGGATTGAGTCAACGTTCCATTCGAAACGTCGACGAACTCACCTCTCGGGTTTCGAATAAGGATATACCAAGAAAGCTCAATCAACTTGAAGTCAAATTCAAGGAGACCTGGGCCAAAGGCGAGACTCGAGCCATCGATATTGTCCTCGCCACGAACATGCTTTCCGTCGGTGTCGATGTGAGCCGACTCGGCCTAATGGTCGTCAACGGGCAGCCAAAGAACACGGCGGAATATATCCAGGCGACCAGTCGAGTTGGCCGTGTCTTTCCGGGACTGGTCTGTTCAGTGTTGACTTGGTCCCGTCCTCGCGACCTCTCGCACTATGAAACCTTCGAACACTACCACGCGACTTTCTACAAACATGTGGAAGCTCAATCAGTTACGCCTTTTGCACCCCGGGCCTTGGACAGAGGCTTGATGGGTACGATTGTGAGCGTTGTGCGTCTAGTGAACGAACCTTTGAATCCTAACCTTGGAGCCCAGACACTGGACAACTCAGGGAGACCGGAGGCCTCGGCCGTGAGAAGAGTTGTTTCGGATCGTGCCTGGAAGGTGAAGGACAAGGCTGCCCGTTTGCATGCAGACACAATGGTCGCCGACCGCATCGATCGTTGGGTGAAGGAGGCAATAAAGGCAGGTCGTAGGCTCGGTTACGAGACCGAGTACGGTCAGGGAGACGTCGCAGCACTCTTGAAGAAACCAGGTGCGATGGCTTGGGACGAATTTACTGTGCCTTTTTCAATGAGGGAGGTCGAACCCGGTGTCCGGCTCGTCATGGACGTGGCCAGACTCACCGACCCTCCACCATGGCGTGCGAGGGAGAGAGGCACGGGAAGAGAGGGAGGTGAAGCATGAGTACATATCTCGTGGGGCAAGTTCGTCCGAGTCAGTTGCTCTGGACATATGGTCCTGGTGCGCTGGTCGATCTTCCGAATGTGTCAGTCGTGACGATGGGTCTGGATCGGTGGGATGTCAACCAATGCCAGCCGGTGGATGAAGCCAGATTGCTTGCGGCAGTACGCCGGGTACTTGGTCCACAGGTTGAACGTCTACGCATCCCTCCTTTTCTACATGATGAAGGTGCAAGTCCTATGTCATCGGAGGGCAAGATCGGCGTGCCGGTGAGACCTTTTCCACGATGGTTGCGGTGTGTGAAATGTGGTTTGCTGGCAGAATACGACTCCGGCTTGTTCGATATCAAACCATATCCATTCAGGCCGGAACAGACACATTTTATACATACCAACTGTGAAAAAGGAAGAAACGCAGATGCGGTCCCGGCCCGCTTTCTGTTGGCTTGCAGGAACGGACATCTCGACGATTTTCCTTGGCACTGGTTCGTTCATGGTGGACCATCGGAATGCCGAGGCACGCTGCGTTTCTTCGAGCGTGGTGCATCGCTCCAGACGGAAAACCTCTGGGTAAAATGTGATGCGTGCGACTCTGCCCGATCGCTTGTTCACGCATTCGGTCGGGAAGCCCAGCAAAATCTTCCCGCCTGCCGAGGAAGACACCCGCATCTCGACACCTTCGATGCATCGTGTCAGGAATCTCCAAGAGCGGTCTTGCTAGGGGCCACGAACAGCTGGTTTCCTGTGTCTCTTTCGGTATTGGCTATACCTCTGGAACGCAATCAATTGAGCCAGCTTGTCCTCGACGGCTGGGAATACTTTACGGATGTGGCATCTGCAGATGAATTGAAAGTGGTGATCAAGACTCTGGTAAAGAGTGGAAGTCTTCCGGGCATCGAACGTTTCGATATCGGAGACATATGGCGCTGTATACAGGAGCGGCAGGAAGGAAAGGGCGATGATACATATGTTACAGAGAATGACCTCAAGATTCCCGAATGGGAGGTTTTGATCGCACCAACACCTCCTACTGACTGGCCGCAATTCATGAGCAAAACGGAGCCCCCACCCGTTGTGTACATGGGGAAAATCGCAGGCGTGTTGCTTTTGGAACGCTTGAGGGAAGTGAATGCATTGATAGGTTACACCCGCGTAGAGGCTCCTGAAGAGACCAACGATCCGAACGAGCGGCCTCCGATGGCGGCATTGTCGCGTACACGTCCTGATTGGATTCCTGCTTGTGAGGTACATGGCGAAGGAATCTTCATCCGATTCAACGAGGAGGCTGTTCGGAGTTGGGAAGATAGACCTTCGGTCAAACGACGCAGTAAAATATTGGAAGCGGGACATAGAGGGTGGAGAAATGCTCGTGGGTTGGATCCCGAAGAGGGTTACCCCGGAATTCGATACACAATGATCCACACGTTCGCTCATCTCCTGATCCGGGAGCTTGCATTGGAGTGCGGATACAACGCGGCCAGCATACGCGAACGCATCTATGCGAACTCGGATCCCGATTCACCCATGGCAGGAGTCATCATCTACACGGCTGCTGCGGATTCCGATGGGACTCTCGGTGGGCTGGTTGAACTGGGGAAATCGGAGAAACTGGGCCGTCTTATCGGACAGGCTCTCGATCGTGCGTCCATATGTTCTTCCGATCCACTTTGTTCGGAGCATAATCCCAGCGTCGATCGTTCCTTACACGTAGCTTCCTGCCACGCATGTACGTTCGTAGCCGAGACTTCTTGCGAACGGGGTAATCGTTATCTGGACAGGGCATTGCTCGTGAATACGTTCGAATGCATTGATGCCGCTTTTTTGCAACGGCAAGGTGGCGCAAATGAATGAATTGTGGCAGATCATCGCGGAACTCGGCTTGGAACTGCACCCTGATCGTGTTGCGGCCATCGCTTCGAAAATAGAGTCACTAGGATCGGTCGAACAATTCGCTATGGTCAAACCAGTCTTTGGTCCCAATGCAGACAAGTTAATGATCGACCGTTTGGATGCCGCGTGGCGTGAAGCCAAACAGGTGCAACCCGTCGAGCTGGCTGCGGCTCTGCGTGGAGCTTCGGCGACCGCGTCGCTACAAGAACAACGAGGTTCCGTGGAAATGGTGTGGACTGGTCCCTCGACGGGAATGGTTTCTGTCCGGCATACCGAACAGGTTCTTTGCGAAGTCATTGAATCAGCGCGCAATCAGCTGTTTGTCGTTAGCTTCGTTGCATACGAGGTGGCATCGATAATCAAGGCGCTACAGGATGCTGTAGGCCGTCAGGTCAAAGTGGATATCCTGATGGAACCTTCGACTGACAGAGGCGGGAAAGTCACTGTCGATTCCTTCACGACGATGAAAGCTGCAGTACCCTCCGCAAATCTTTATGTATGGCATCACAGAAACGGGAGCACAGGCTCGGTGCATGCAAAATGTGCGGTTTCGGACGGGAAGATAGCGTTTATCACCAGTGCGAATCTGAGTACGGCTGCTATGGAACGGAACATGGAATTGGGTGTCCTCGTGAGAGGTGGGCACCTGCCTGACGACCTCCATAGGCACCTTGAATCACTCGTAATGACTGAAACAGTGGAACGGATTTGAATGGATACGGTAGACAAAAAAACAAGATCACGGATCATGGCAAGTGTTAAACAAAAAAATACTGGCCCTGAAATCCAGCTCCGTCGTATTCTTCATCGTCTTGGATTGCGTTACAAATTGAATGACTCGAAACTGCCCGGATCCCCCGATCTTGTTTTCCCACGATTCAATGCAGTTATATTTGTCCATGGATGTTTTTGGCATGCTCATAAAGGTTGTAAGTTTTCGACCAAGCCTTCATCAAGACGAGATTATTGGGAAAATAAATTCAAAGCGAATATAAAACGTGACAAGAAAAAATGTGATGAATTATTGAAAAGCGGTTGGAGAGTTCTTGTCGTTTGGGAATGTGCAATTAAAGGTAAGCGTAATAGAGATCTGGAAAAAATGGGGATAGGAGTGATGAAGTGGCTATATTCCAATTATAGATACAAAGAGAAGAGTGGTTGAATATGATATTGACTGTAAAGGACGAAGCATTTGCTGTCGGCGGTGAATGTTCCATGATTATAACTTGATATACTATAATTCGGTAATATAGAATCATAAATTGTAGTGACCTATATGAAAATTCAGCACTCTAGCGATATAGTACCATTCATAACAGCATTCGATCCTGCCAGTAAAATTGCGGGCAGTGTTGATCCCCTTGGCGCACTTCAGTCCTATGGCGCGTTAGCTGACTTGTTGCTGCCAGGGATTACAACTATAACAAATAGATCACGATATCTGTCCATGATATGTGCGGCCTTGTTAAATTCGACTACACATCATAAGTCATTTCCTCATGGATCTATGGGGCTGGTATTACGCAGGAAATCCATTAAGAAGTTCGAGAGATTATGGGCTCTTGCATGCGTGGCCGCAAGAGAAAAGGGGGCTAAAGACGCAGCTGACGGTATACGGGGTATTACATATGCCGAAAGTGCTTATCGAACCTTTATGGATAAAGATTATGCATCAACCAAGTATGATATGTTACAAAGCCAGGAGCGTGCTGGCGGAATAGGCACTTATTGGTCGGCCCTAATTGCTGCAGACCTCATCGATGAGAAAACAGGGATGCTTACTACTATAGGTTGGGATCTGGCGAATACCTTCCCCATGCCTGATATTGGGCCTGACAAATTGAAGAATCTTGCTGATCCGAATCCTTCAAAGCATGTAACCATTGATTTTGATGAATTAGGAAGTTGGGGTAAAGTATGTCATTTGACAAAAGCTAGGAAGAATGAGAGGACATGCTTGATAGCAGCACTTAGAGCTGATGATAGGCGAGCCAGTGTTGCCGATGCTTTTATCAAATTACGGAAACGACAAAAATTACCAGATTACTGGGACATCACCTGGCTAAATCGACTCAAAGATGCCCTAAAAGAAATCCCCGTGGGAAGAAAGCTTGGACTTCCGGCCGTGATTGATGGGATCGTCGTTGTTGAGAGATTTCATGAAGCAGCGCTTACTGTTTTCGAAACACTTCTTTGGTGGGCGACAATGAAACCGGGCGAGCCCATACACGATCTCCATGAAGATAAGGCCTTTATACGTGATGTTGAAAGAACTATTACGACTGCTGATAAGCTTGCTGGTTACTATAAAAGGTGTGATAACAAAGAAGCGAAAGAATCAATGGTAACAATTGTTAATTTGGCATCGGATATTCTCAAGCGACCAAATGTTACTTATGTATTTGAAGAATTATTACATCGGCATAAGAAGGTTCAGGAAGGAAAAATATACGGAGGAGTTAGAAAACGTGAGTGGATTACATTTGATGGGAATGGGTTTCTGAGACCGGCTCCTCGATTTCAGGTAAATGAGCGCCCCGGAAAGGCTTATGGCCGTTATCTTACTCACCCCTATCGTCTAGAACAGTTCGTGCACATGTTGCGAGAAAATAACGTCATTGATTAATATAAATCAGGTTTAAGAATCAGCGGACAATGCATCTGGAAGACAAACTCATTAACTATTATTTACCCCCGGACGAAGGGTTTATCTTGGAGTCGCTCGTTGCAACGACATACGAGATCGATTTTGAATTTCTAGAGGAGGAGTTACTTGCTACATCTCTTGGTGTGCGTTCACCCGTCAGCAGGTGGAAGGGATTTCGATCCGAGCTAGAGAGGAAACTTCAGGCAGCAGATGTTACCATCTTCTATGATCCGGGCGGCTGTGATAAACTAACCAGAATGTCACCCCGGATTGATATTATACCTGTAATCACCCGGAAGCTTCATGCGAAAATATCAATAATTCTTTGGGTTAAACAAGCAATCAAAGAAAGCAAGAGTCCAGAGTATTTTATCCGTTTAATAATAGGGTCAGCAAACCTGACCAGAAAAGGATTCCGTGAGAATTATGAATGTGCCGTGGCAATCGACTATTCAAGGAAGCAATCGGGTTCGAGATGGGTCCTTAATGAAGCAATAGAGATTATTCGTGAGTTGGCAAAAGGTTCAACAAGCACATTGCTGGATCGTCAATTGATGGCGGTCGAATCAAGATTGAAACGCATGCCAAAGCAAAGAGAAAGCAAGATTGGCCCTGTTGCATTTGTCACAGCTGATCAAGTCGTACCTCAATTGAAGTGGGCCTGGAGCAAGATTTCTCGGAAGGCCCCCGAAAGGATGATCATTGTTTCTCCATTCTGGCCCGTGGGGGATAGGGCAGCTAGTGTTGTAGCAAATTTGGTGAATAATTTTGGATCGCCTGGTCGAGTCGAGCTTGTATGTCAGGGGGCGTCGGATATTGCAACAGGCAAATGGATTCCCAGATTCGATTCTGATCTGGCTTATGGGGTGTGTAATCTACTCCACTCACGATTATATATAAGACCCGCCAAGCCAGATTTTGGAATCGATGAAGGGATGGGACGACCTGATCCCACTATCGATACAGAAGATTCTACTATTTCTGATCGTAAGATTGGAACAAATGGGCTAGGGTTCTTGCAGAGAAAACTCCATGCCAAGATGATAATTCTGGAATGTGTCAATGGAGCGGTGATATATATTGGTTCTTCAAATTGTACTAGAAGAGGCCTATCGTTGGGTGGACCGACAAACTGGGAGGCCGGTCTAATATTTCATTACCCCAAGGGAAGTAACCAGATAGTCGAGAAGATGATGGCATTTGCAGGCGATGCGATTGAAGTTCAAGAAAATGACAGAATTAGTATGGAAAAGCCAACAGAAGATCCTGAGAGATTCTTCCCACGCTTCATTTTCGAGGTGGTAGCATCTGAGTCTAAAATTGTAATCTATTTCCGTGAAGGGATGCAGATACCGGAAGATCTTGTTGTTTTAATGAGAGTAACCGATTCTAGTGAACGGAATAAGTATTGGCTCCTGATTGATAATGATGCCAGAGATAAAATCATGTCGGATAAATATGAAACCGACCTTCACGAATGTCATATCTGTGATGAGTCACTTGAGCATCTTGAGGATGAAGTAATTACGAAGTACATACCAGACCTATTGATTGAGATACGCTGGGATGATCATAATGCCGAGTTCCCTGTTCGTTTTGACGACAAAGCATCTCTTCCTCTGTTATTGCAAAGCAGGAGATATACTGAAGACGAGCTTTTGGATTATTTCAAGACTGGGTATGATCCAAATAGCGATTCTGGGGGCACTGATCTGGGTTGGGGTGATGATGAACAGAATACTGATAAATCTAATGAATATGGCCAGGTGGATACTCGTAAAATATTGTCATACCACATCCGCCGATTCATACAGGCACTTCCAGGTATTGAAACTGAACTTCATCACGCTGCTTATAGTAAGCCTGCATTGGAGGCAGCGTTACGTGGACCTACAAGTCCACTTGAATTGGCTAACCGTATCTACTTGAGTTTAACCGAAGCACGAGGTCCTGATGAGCCGAAAAGGACTCCCGTTGCTATTGTGTTCCAACTTGTCGAATTACTTGCTTCTCTTTCGAGATGTAAAAAGCAGATCAAGGATACTGAACTAAAGCAATGCTTTGATCCGGTCATAAATCATTGTCATGACTTGATCGCCGAAGTACGGGAGCAGGCAATAGAATCAGAGGATGATCTCTTTAAAACATATATTGAGACATTTGCCGGGAGGTTGAATTGAAGATTTCACGAGATATAAATCTTGGGCTGTCGTTGCGTAAAGTGTTCGGCAACGACAAGAAATCAAATTCCCAGGTACGGGAGGATCAAGCTCGGCAAACAGCTACCGCAAATGAAATACTCAAGCGCTTCTTTAGTTCAAGTAGTGTATCAAGACGTGAAATGATTCTGCTGGCTGATGAGGTAGGTTTGGGTAAAACCTATGTCGCGCTGGCTGTAGCTGTATCAATATTGGATGCGATAAGAAAGGGCAGGGCCCCGTCCGGTATGCCCTCTTATCAACCGGTTGTCATCGTATTTACTCCCAACAATAAGGCATTGCATAATAAGTGGATTCGCGAGGCTGAAGAATTCAAGAACAATTGTACCCGCGGGAACAAACTTGATTGGCTGCAGATATTCCAACCTGACCCTGATGGTGATAATGTCGGAAATATCATTGAAATGACAGACAAGATAAGTAGTGCAACCCGCGCCAAACCAGTTCTCATTATCGCCAGGCATGGTGTGATGCGCAGGCAATTACACCAAAAGGAAATCTGGCAAAAGCGAGCTCTTGCGGTTATATTCAAAGAGAAACATTTCAATAATAAACTTAGAAAATGGTGTTGCCGTGCGGTGTTTAACGATTCTCGTAAATCAACAAGGGGAGATTTATATGATTTAAAGAAGTCAGAATATTTGTGGGATGATGGAATATCCTCTGATCTGAAAACGGCATTCAAACGTGCTCTCTTGAGTAGCGATTTCAACGAATGGATAGATACGTGTATTGATGAAAGAGATGCAGGGGAATTTTACGCAGTTATCAATGAACTTATCAGGCAGGCCTTGGCACAAGATTGGCCGCCAATACCGCTTGTTATCATTGATGAAATACATGGTTTGAAGAATAAACATGTTCAACATAGAAAACAATTGGAGCGTTACCTTGAAGGGAAGGTACACCGTATTCTTGGTCTGTCTGCGACTCCTTTCCAACTATATCACGAAGAGCTATTGAGTGTTTTGGAGTTGAGGTCAATTCTTAAAATCAAGCGAAGTAGATCTCGTGAACTTGATAAAATGACAGAGAAACTAGAAGAAGCTTTAATCGATTCACGAAACAAAGGAGAAGAATTTAGAGCACGATGGCAGGCTCTATGGTCGCATGATAAAGATGTAATCTATGGGTTATGGGAAAGGTCACAGAGTTTAAATATAAAGTCTGGAGGTCTGTTAATCAGCCAGGTGCGCCCGGAACGGGTAGCCAAGGCTTTGAAAACAGCAATTGACCTCGAGAATGCTAACAGCAGGTTATCGGAACATTTAAAGCAGTTTGTAATACGTCATCGACATGCTCGTGGATATCGCGAACATTTTGTCGGTAGAAATGTAGATGGTGAGGCTGGTACCAGTAGAGGAACTGTCAACTTTCAATGGGCACCGGGAATCGAAGTTGATGGCGGTGAGGAGCTGGTGCACTATATGATGATGCGTGCAGTTTCTTTAGCGAAGGAAGAGAAAGGTTTACCTGGCTTGGGGGCCGAGTTGACTGGTAGTTATCGTCATCTTGTAGAGACTTCAGCTGTGTGGAGACGTATTAAAGATGCTGAAAATCCTTCATTAAGAGATTATCGCAAGATACTTGATCGTCATATTGATCAACCCTCGGCTGATTCCACACACCGGAAGATTGCTGCAACTGTGAATCGTACACTGGAATTCTTCAAGAAGGGGCAGAAAACTATTATATTCTGTGTATATACAAAGACTGCAGAAGCAGTAAGGGACCAGCTCGAAGAGGCAATCAATAATCATTTTGTGTCAACAAGAGACCGTGTGTTTGGGAGTGAACAAGCATTCGAGAATTTCAGGAGAAGGTTCTTCAATAAACGAGAACCTCTCAATTCAATGATACAGGATCATCCTCTTCTGGGCAAACTGTCTGATAATACTATTGGCATCCCGGATCAATTGAAATTGAACAAAGAAGATCTTGAGCGAGTGGCTGAATTATTGGTTATAAAAGGTGAGGATCCAAATAGTGACAGACCCGACAGGCGGCTGATATTGTCGGCTGTCGAACATATTTTGGTTTTGAAATGGAAGAATCTTAGACAAGGAAAGAAATGGCTAGAGAGGGTATTCAAGAATTGCCCGGATCTTGAAGATGACATTTCCAGCCAGACCTGGCTCGATGGCAGGGTCCCTTTGTCATCAAGAAGAAAAAGCCGGCGCACGTATGAAGTAATCGATCCAGAGGCCAATGATACAATTGCCGACCCCCTTGATGTCGAAAATGAAGATGATGAATCGATGCTTAGTGTCAGAAGAAGGAATGATCAAGGATATTTCTCTGCATGGATGAAACGTTTTAGAGAAAAAGCTGTTTCAAGTATAATAGCCCCATATATCGAAACACCATCGGTTGCCGCCAAACGATATCGGGTTCCATTGTTAATAGAACATCATGGCGATTTGTTGTCAATGTTGGATAAAGAAACTCGATCTGTAGCCGGCCATGTATTCAGGCGTATATTGATGGCTGAAGAATTTCTTTTAAGATATCTTGCCGATATTGAAAAGGATAAATCGGAACGTTGGTATGATTTTCTCGAAAAGCGATACCTTGAACCAATACATGAAACAGGTGAATCTTTGAGGGATCGTGTTCATGCATATCTTGAAACCCTGGTCAGAGCTGATAGGAACATTGCATTGCTGGAAGGTTATCAGAAAGCTTCTGAAAACCGTAATGTAGTACAGCTTACCAGGGGTGATACACAGGACAGGGATCGTTATTTTCTCGGTTTCAATACACCATATCGTCCGGAGATTCTCATTTCAACTGCCGTTGGGCAAGAGGGCATCGATTTACATCGTGAGTGTCGGCATGTAATTCATCATGATCTGTGCTGGAACCCTGCAACAATAGAACAGCGTACGGGGCGGGTTGATCGAATTGGGAGTAAGGTTGAACGTGAACGGATGGGAGCTGCTGATGGTGAGGGACCGACACTGGAAATAGCGATACCCTACCTTGCTGCGACATATGATGAGCGTATGTTTGAGGAGCTTTATAAACGATCACAGCTTTTTGAAGTAACTTTAGGCGGTGAGTTTTTAGTTGATGGACGGATTGAAGAAGAATCGGTTTCGTTGGAGAAAAGACGTCGTAAACGAATGGGTATTAATACCGAAGATAATGAGGATCTGGGTTCTGCACCCATGGATGAATCAAGTATAGTGGCATTGCCACCCGATATGGTTGAACGTTTGAGGGTGGACCTCGCTGTCTGGAAGAGTCCGAAGAGAAAGAGTTGATATTGGATATTGAAAAATCAATAATGATTATTAAAAATAAGAAAAAAGTGTATTAATTATCACGATATGATAACATTGAATGGTTAAATATGCCCCACCTCCACCCACCATCCCTCGACCACCTCGACTCCCGTTTCGATTCGGAGAAGGAAGTGTACGGCCGCATGGCCGCCCTGGATGACTCCTACCATGTATTTCACTCGGTCACTTGGAAAGACTCCCGTGACGGCGAGTGCGACATCATAATATTCCATGAGCTCAAAGGCTTTATCGCACTTGAAGTAAAGGGCGGCGGAGTGAAGCATGATGGAAGGATCTGGACCTCTACCGACCGCTTTGGAGAAGTCCACTTCATCCATAATCCGGTGAAACAGGCCAGAGACGCCATGTTTGCTATTAAGCGCACCTGGGAAGAAAAGTATCGGACTGACTTGCCAGGAGTGTTCACCTGGGCAGTCTGCTTTCCTGACTGCGCCTGGGACTCATCCTGCCGCACACTGGACTTGCCGGAACATGCGGTCCTGGAATCGAAAGGCCTTAATGATATCAAATCATGGGTTGAACGCCAGTTCCATGAACAGGAAAAGCGTCATGGATCGAAGATACTATCAAAGAATGACATGAAACAGTTCCTTGACCTATTTGACAAGACCATGTCAGTGCCCCTATCCCTGAACCGCGCCATTGTGCGCCAGGAGGAGGAGCTCCGTATCACTGACCGGATGCAGGACTACCTGCTGGACCTTTTTGACGACAAGGTACGCATCGGGTTCCAGGGCGCCGCGGGTACGGGTAAGACCTGGATTGCCATGAAAAAGGCCCGACGGCTGGCCGAAGAGGGGAAATCGGTTCTGTTGCTCACCTACAACCGCCATGTGAACGATTTCCTATCACAAGCGCTTGGTAATGTCGAATCAATAACAGTAAAGACCTTCCATGCCTTTGCACAGGGCATTATCCGGGAGTACCTGAAAGACCATCTGGTTGATCCGGGTTGTCAGAAGTGCTTTTTTGCCTGCATCGACGGCCTGGCAAATCAGGTGGGCGAGAGTAGTGATGGTGAAAGTGAAAAGAGCGGCAGGAAAAAAGAACTAACCATTGACAATAAATTAAATGGGGCCCTTCATTTTTTAAGCATCATCCCGGATGATATGGCATGTAGTGATATACTAAATGACCATGGGGCTGACCTGCCGGCAGCTGTGCGCCAGGTGATGAAATATCTTTTGCCTGATGGGGAAGGTGATTATTATGCGGACCGAGTCCCCCTGGCGGTGATGTCAATTTTTGAAGCCGACCAGAAGATGCGCGAACGGTATCATTATGATGCACTCCTCATTGACGAGGCGCAGGACTTTCACAAACATTGGTGCGAGTGTCTCAAGTACCTGTTTCTGGATTATTCAGATCGCATCTGCTACATTTTTTATGATGACAACCAGACCATCTTCACCAGTGATGCCGAGCTGCCGGTCACTGACCTGATAGCCTCGGCTGGGCTGGAAGATCATATCTTCAGGTTACGTGACAATCTTCGAAACACTGCATTGATCCATGACTATGCCGTTGCAAAAACCGGGATGGGGGCCACGGCAAGGCCTTTCGAGATTTCCGGCATGAGTCCGGAAGAGATAAATGTTAAGAGCGATGCTGCCGGGAGATCAGCTGTAGCGGATATTTTGAAAGATCTCATTGAAACTCACGGCATCAGCCGGGACCGTATTGCAATTTTATCCAATCGGAGCATGGATAAATCGATATTCGGGGACATGCAGGTCATCGGCGGATATAGTATTACCGAAGGTTCCGGTGCTCGGGGCGGTGTGCGATTCCGGACCATTCAGAAGTTCAAGGGCCTTGAGTCTGATGTAGTAATTCTAATCATCCATAAAAGGGCCCAGGAGAAAGAGGCACGCTTTCTGGCTGAGGAATTGCTCTATGTGGGGTATACTAGGGCGAAGCATTTGCTGTGGGTGGTGGAGGTAGAGTAAAATCGATTTCTCAACTATCTTTACTATAATGATCATAAATTAGGTGGAATCTATGGAAAAAGCACTCCTTATTAACGTTGACAAAAGAAATCTGTTTGAAATTTCTGACTATAAGAATGAACTTGAATTACAGGAATTGATAAAAGATAATCCTTCTCTGGTCAATATCAGTGCGATATTTGACTCCCCATTATTAATGATTGCAAGGGAAGCACTTCATATAGATGTTCTTGCACTTACCAGTGACTGTGTTCCAGTAATAATAGAGTGCAAGAGAAAGAATAATCCAGATATGAGGTATTTAATTGCTCAAATTTTTGAATATGCTTCATTGCTGCAGACCAAATCATATGGAGATATTGTAGATATCGCAAATAGATTTTTCTCAAGCGGCAAATGTGCTGAATCAAAATACAAAAATCATACTTTCTATGAAAACTTTTCTGTATTTATTAAAGAACATGGCAATGATGATTATACTGAGGAAGGGTCTTTCCAGGCAAGAATTGATAATAATTTAAAATCAGGTCAATTTTACTGCGTTATTGTAGTGGATTCTCTTGATGAAAACACAAGAAGATCAATAGACTTTTTTAATGATAAACTTGAAAAACTAAGAATTGAAGTTATAGAAGTAAAAAAACTCAAATCCAATGGTATGAGTATTTATATTCCTTTTCACGCAAATCCTCCACGGCAGATTGTTCAGGAAAAAAATACACCAGGCAGGATCAGTTTCAATGAAATGATTGAGAAAGGGACATTAAGACAGGCTGAAATTGTTAAAGAAATAGTTGATTTTTGGTGTAATCAGGATGACTGCAAAAAGGAAATGGGAACAACCGGATTAAGTTTGAGATATAAGCAATATTCATTATTCTGGGTATTTATAGATCGAATGCATATTGCTAATCCTTTATCGACCCAATTGGAAAGAGAGAAAAAGGATGTTGGGATTTGCGAAATATTAAAAGAAAAAATTCAGGCTGAATATAAAAAGAAACAAATATTTTTCGACGAAAAAGGTATTTCAATTGAAAAATTGAAGAATACAATTGTTGATATATTAAATACTTTCAAAGAACGGATTGAATAACTTTTAGAATCCACTATGCGTGGAAAAATTATCATCAATCATTCCTCAAACGGATTAATCTTCATCTTCTTGCAGTAAAACACACACTTCTTGATCAGCTCCCCCTTGAGCACCTTCCTCTTCATCTTCTGCTGTAGATAATTCACGAAATCATCGACCGCCAGGTCTTCTTCCGGTGTGAACTTGACATTGGGGCGCACGACGCTGCTGTATTGGTTCTTTTTCTCAGCCATGAAAATTATTATAAATCAATAATCGTATATGTCAATCTTTTAGACGTTTTGGTTCGAAAAAAGTACTTGACACATAGACGTCTAAGTGTTATATTCTATGTATCAGATATCGGGAGTAATATGAAAGATAACGACAAAAATAAGCCCCATGGTGCCTCGATTCAGCCTGATTCACAGGATAAAACCAAGACTCAGGCCCAGGAATTCATTGAGCATTTCTCCAAGCTCGATCAAAGCACACGGGAACGCTATATAAAAGCCATTCTCAAATTATACTATATTTTACGCGATGAAAAATAAGATCGAACATTCTATCGAGCTTTTTAATGCTATTGAGAAAGGACTCGAGAAATCACGGGAGCTCTCCCTGCCACCGGCCTTTGCCTATGATCGGGTAAGCACCGCTGAGCAGGCGGACGGCCTGAGCCTGGAATACCAGAGCCAGGGTGCGGAAAAGTATGCCCGGGAGCATGATTTGCATATAGCCCATTATTTTACAATCGCCGAAAGCGCCTCAAAGGAGGGGCGGCGGGTATTCAACGAAATGATCGACATGGCGCTGCGGTTTGACGTGAAGCACTTGATTTTCAAGTCAACGGACAGAATGTCGCGCAATTACCGGGACCTTGCCCGAATCATCGACCTGATCGAGCGCCATGATTTTGCCATACATTTTTATCAAACAAACAAAGTCATCACCAGGGAATCGTCGCATGATGAGAAATTCATCATCGGGATCGAACAGGCTGTGGCAAAGCACCTGTCAGACAAGATAAGCCATGATATACGAAATGTGAACAAGTACAAGGTCCAGAAAGGGATTTATTGCGGTCAGGCACCTTATGGATACAAATATGACAGACAGCAGAAAAGATTTGTTATCGATAAAAATACCGAATACATCCTCAGGTTCATTTTCGATGAATTTGATACAGGCAGATACAGCCTAGAGACATTACGTGAGCTCCTCAACAGGAAAAGGATCGCAGCCGCGAAAGGGGGCGAATGGTCCAAATCGAGCGTGTATCAGACATTGAAAAATCCCTTTTACCATGGAGAATTCATCCATGACGGCACGCTCTTGAAGGGAAACCATGAGACCTATTATGACCGCGAGCGGTTTGAGGAGCGGATGAAAAAGATGAAGCTAAGCTGTGTGACCAGCCGGAACAGGAATCATGCGGCGCTGTTGCAAAAATTGATGATGTGCGAATGCGGCAAGATCATGACCCCGGACCTCAAGAAGAGGAAGTATCTCTACTATGTGCATAAATGCTCTCATAAGAATATGCGGCAGTCCACTATAGCTGAAAGGGTTTTGTTTGCGCGTATCGATAAAAAGATCAACGGGATCAGGTTTTATCCGGAATCAGCTGATATGATGAAAGCATTGTTCGGAAACACGATAATCAACCATAAGAAAGAGCGTAATAGTGAAATTATGGGACAAAGGCGCAGGTTAAGCGGCCTGGAATTGAAAAAGAACAGGCTCTATGATCTCTATTCTGAGGATGAGAATTTCAGCAGGGAGGATCTCAAGAGAAAGCTATTGGAAATAGATCGATCCATTGTGTCACTGAGATCGTATCTTTCATCGCTGGAGCAGGATCAAAAACAGGTCACGCTGGATGTTGAAGACGTGATTGTCGTATTCCTGGGGCTTCGCGATGTGTATAAGACATCTAAAAGCGAGAAGAAGGCCCGTATCCTGAAAGAGATGGCTGAAAGCATCAAAGTCAATAAAGAAGCACTGACGATTAACTGGAAAAAACCATTTTCTTACTTCATTCAATAGGGCTGCTCCCTTGAAAAAAGCGATAACAACCCATAAAAGAGCAATATCCCATGAGAATACCCATCCTCTCATTGATGTTGCTTCATGGCACGCAACCGACGACCGGCTCTTGACCATGACCATGAATTATTATCTGGAAGACTGCACCTTCCAGGATATCTCCGCTTCCCTGGAACGGTCACTGGATAAGAATCAAATAGCCCAACTCACCGAAATGGTATCGGTCCTGATTAAAGAATATGAAAAGAAAGATTGATTCAAATTATAAGATTGCCGCCTATGTCAGGGTCAGCACCCAGCGGCAGGCACTTGTCAAGGAAGGATCGCTCAAGAACCAGGAGGAGCGTATACGGGGATGGTTTGATTTTTTCAACAGCAAGAACGGGTTCATATTCAACTGGGACCAGAATGTCGTCATATACCGGGAGGAGGGGAAGTCCGCCAAGGATGTCAAGCAGAGGCCCCAGTTCCAGAAGATGGTCAGCGACATACACAGGGGCCAGATCCACAATGTTGTTGTGGCTTCCATTGACCGGATCTTCCGGAATATCAGGGACGCCCTCGATTTCATCACCCTCATAAACAAGATCAACGTCGATTTCACCTCGCTCAAGGAAAACTTCGATACTTCATCCGCCACGGGCCGCGCCTTTCTCAATATCATGATGGTCTTCGCCCAGATGGAGCGGGAGCAGACGAGCGAGCGCGTGCGTATCGGGAACCGGCAGCGGGTGGAGCGGGGGCTCTGGACCTTCGCCAGGGTGCCCTATGGGTACGAGATGGACAAGAACAAGAATGGGGCCCTCCTGATTCTGGACAGCGAGCGGGCAGGGGTTGAAATGGCCTTCCAGAACTATCTGAAAAGCGGGTCTATCAGGGGCGTCGCGAAGCTGCTTAACAATGCCGGGTTCAGGACAAAGATCGGCACTCCCTGGAAGCATGATACTATATACCGTATGCTTACGAATAAGGCATATCTTGGCCTGATACAGATCAATAAACGAAATATTGCCAAGGACAAGGAAAATGTGCCTGAACTGGACCGCTATAAAGAAGGGAAGGGCAACTGGGACCCGATCATAGACGAGGATATCTTTTACCGGGTCCAGGAGATCCTTGTTAAGAATTACAAATCACGGACAAATCGGATGAAGGAAAAGCCCCATCCGTACCTGTTCCAGGGCGGCATTTTACAGTGCCATCACTGCGGCGGGACCATGGCCGGAACTTCAACGAAAAAGAATGGGAAGAAGTATTTTTATTACTATTGCGAGAAGTGCAGGTTCCAGACGACTGCGGTCAGGCTGGATGAGATAATCAAAAAGGTTATCTATGACTTTATCGAGAACGAGAGCGTCATCATTAAAAAGGCCCTGGAAAAGGTCAACGAGCGCAAGGGCGGGGACATGGCCCTGCTCAGGGACAGCATGAGCAATGCGAAAAAGATCCTCTTCGGGATCCAGAAAAAGATCGAGGTCAAGACCGTTGCCCTGGGGAATACTGATAACCGGCAGCTTATTGAAAAGATAAACGAGGAGTTGACTGACCTGCTCCAGGAGGAAGGGAAGATCCTGGGAGCAATCCAGGGACTGGAAAAGCAGATCGAAGACCTCGATTACCAGAGCATCATGGAACAGGCATTGAAGAATGTGAAATACTACCGCAAGCTCATCCTGAGCCATATCACCCCTATCCATCTCCGTGAAATTGTGCACCTGTTGTTTTCACGCATCCAGGTCGGTGATAACTATATCAAGCTCGGCATCAGGGGCGAGGTAAACCTTGAGGAATTCAGCGTTATTATGGGCAAAGAGGGTCCGGCGTCGCATGAGGAAAATAAAACGGCCCAAACTGAAAAGTTTGGGCCGTGTCGTGCTTTGCGGGGTTGACGAGACTCGAACTCGCGACCCCCTGCGTGACAGGCAGGTACTCTAACCAAACTGAGCTACAACCCCGTGCAAATCGTGGTACATCAAACAATATGCCCCGTCTCTGTCAAACAATTTTTTCAGGTTCCCCCCCGCCGTGGAGCGAGGCGTCATGATCGGGGCCCCCCGGCGCCATTTTCACCGCGGTACGGTTGCTGATCGGCGGAATAGTTGGTATATTGTACGTAAGGGCCCCGGGTTTTTTCCATTGACAGGGAGGGGCGGGGTCCCGAATCTGTGAAGGGGGCCTCCGAGGGGGCCGGGCGATACCATTCAAGAGGAGAACCAGAACGTGGCGGAACAGGGGGTCGCGAGGGCCCATGAAATAATCTATTACGGGCACGACACCCTCCGGAAGGTGGCGGAGGAGATCGCCGACGTCAACGGCGAGATCATCAGCCTCATCGATTCGATGTACAACGTGATGTACCGCTCGAAGGGGATCGGCCTGGCGGCGCCCCAGGTGGACGTGTCCAAGCGCCTTTTCATCCTCGATATCTCCGAGGAGGAGGGGGGGAAGGGCGTCTCCCTGGAGCTGATCAACCCGGTCATCAGGGAGTCCTCCGAGAAAGAGGGACCCTACAACGAGGGATGCCTCTCCGTGCCCGGCATATGGGAGGAGGTGACGCGCCCCCTGGAGATACTCGTCACCGGCGTTGACCGCGAGGGGAACGAGGTGGAGTACGAGGCGAGGGGCCTCCTCGCCCGGGTGATGCAGCACGAGATCGACCACCTGAACGGCATTCTCTTCGTTGACCGCATCGAGGACTATATCCGCAACGAGCTCCGCCCGGAGCTGAAGAAAATCAAGAAGCTGAACCGCCGGACATGAGGGTAGGGTTCTTCGGCACCCCCGACCTGGCCGCCCGGGTCCTGGCGGACCTGGCGAGACGGCACGAGATGCTCTTCATCGTCACGGCCCCCGACCGGGAGGCGGGGCGGCACCGCGCCCTCCGTCCCTGCGCTGCCAAGCTCTGCGCCGGCGACATCGACGCGCCGGTGCTCCAGCCGGAGACCCTGAAGGGCCCCGCCTTTCTCGAGGAGATCCGCGCCTTCAACGCCGACATCTTCGTCGTCGTGGCCTACGGGAGCCTTATTCCGAGGAGCGTTTTCGATCTCCCACCCCTGGGAACCGTCAACCTCCACCCCTCCCTCCTGCCGAAGTACCGCGGCGCGGCGCCGATCCCCTGGGCCATCATGAACGGCGAGACCGGGACCGGCATCACCGTCCAGCTCATCAACGAGCGCCTCGACGCCGGGGACATAGTTGTCCAGGAGCCCCTGGCCATCGGGCCGGACATGACCGCCGGGGACCTCGTGGACATCGTCTGCGCGCGCGGCGCCGGTCTCATCGACCGGGCCATGGCGATACTGGCCGCCGGGGACCCGAAGCCCATGGTGCAGGATGAATCGAAGGCGACCTACTGCGGGAAGATCGACCGCGACATGGCGCGGATCAGGTGGGACGCGCCGGCCCATGCGGTACACGACCTGGTACGGGCCATGAACCCGAAGCCCGTGGCCTTCACGGAATTCCGTGGGGAGCCCCTGAAGATATTCAACACGGCGGTTCAAGGGGGAGGGGAGGGGGCGCCCCCGGGTTCGATCATCATGGAGGGGAAGAAACGCCTCCTGGCGGCCGCGGGGGACGGCCTCGTGGAGATCCGGTCCCTCCAGCCCGCCAGCAGGAAGGTGATGGACGCCCTCTCCTTCATCAACGGCTTCCGCCCCGCCCCGGGCGAGCGCTTCGGGTGAGGGGCGCCGGGCCGGTCTCCGCTACTTCTTCGGCGTCTTCTTCGAAAAGAGCCCCTTGATGCTCTGCACCAGGGTGCGCGGCTTCGCCTTTTTCCTCGAGTCCTCGATCACCCGGGTCTTCTCGAAATTCTCGCCGTATTTGTCCCGGAAATATTCAAGGCGCTGTTCCGGCGTCGCGTCACGGGAGAGCCTGGGCTCGCCCCTGCCGCCGCCGGATCGGGACCGGTCGGAGCGCTGGCCCTGGCGGGAACGTCCCTTCGGTGCCGGTTCCTGGCGGGGCGCCGCGCCGTTTTCGGGTTTTTTACCCCGGCGGGGCCGACGATTCCGCGCGCCCTTCGGCGCCTCGGCAGACGCCGCCGCGCGCGCCGGAGCAGCCTCCGGGGCAGCGGGGGCCTTTTTCTCCACCGTGGCCGCCGCTGCGGGGGCGGCCTTTTCGGCGCTTCGCTTGCCGGCGTCCTTTCTCGCTGGTCGGCGGGACCGCGGGGGCGCGGTCTCGCCCGCGGCTTCCGTTTTTTTCTGCTCCCTGCGCGGCGCCGGCGCGGAGGTCCTTCCCCGCCGCGCCCCGCTCTCCTGCCGTCGCGGGCCCCGCCGGTCGCCGGGGCGGCCCCTGCGGTCGCCACCGTACCCGCGGCCCGACGGGATCGGCGATCCCGCGGCCTCGACGATGAGGGACTCGTCGGCCCACTTCGTGGGGATCTGCATGCCGATCAGCTTCTCGATGGGGGCCAGGTTGAAGACGTCGTCCTCGCATGCCAGGGTGATCGCCTTCCCGGACTTGCCGGCCCGGGCCGTCCTGCCGATGCGGTGCACGTAGTTCTGGTTGTCCTCGGGGAGGTCGTAGTTGATCACCATGTCGAGCTCCTCGATGTGGAGGCCCCGGGCGGCCACGTCCGTGGCGACCAGTATCTCCGTCTTTCCCGCCTTGATCGAATCGATGATCTGGAGGCGCTGCTTCTGGGGAAGGTCCCCGGAGATGTAGTCGTTCTTCACGCCGTTGGCCTCCAGGCGCTTCGAGACCCGCTCGGCGGTCCGCTTCATGTTGGTGAAGATGAGTACGCTTTTCGGCTTCTCGGAGCGGAGGAGCCCCAGGAGGAGATTGAACTTCTCATCCCTGCCGACGTGGTAGAGCTCCTGGGTGATCAGGTCCACGGTGAGCTTCTCAGGCGTGATCTCGATCTCCACGGGGTCGTTCATGTACTCCCAGGCCAGGTGCTTGACGCGCTGGCTCAGGGTCGCGCTGTAGAGCATGGTGAGCCGCTCCGCCGGGGGCACCATCCGCTTGATCATGAAGCGGATGTCCGGGATGAAGCCCATGTCGAACATCCTGTCGGCCTCGTCGATGACCAGGATCTCGAATTTACCGAAATCGATCTTCCGCGACTTCTGGTAGTCGATCAGGCGGCCCGGGGTGCCGATGAAAAGATCGACGTCCTCCTTGAGGAGGCGGTCCTGGGTGGCGTAGCCCACGCCGCCGTAGAAGCAGCCGGTCCTGATGCCGCAGTACTTGCCCAAAAGCTGCGCGTCCTGCTCCACCTGCACGGCGAGCTCCCTCGTGGGGGTGAGGACCAGGGCCTTCCGGTGGCGGCACCGCTCGTCCGTGAGAAAAAGGTTGAAGATGGTGATGAGAAAGGCGGCGGTCTTGCCCGTCCCCGTCTGTGACTGGACGTAGACGTCCCTTCCCTCGAGGGTTTCCCGCAGGGTCTTTTCCTGCACCGGCGTGCAGTGGATGAAGCCGGCCTCCTCGATCCCCTTCATGACCAGGGGGTGTAGGTTCAATTCTGTGAATAACATAGTTTCCTTTATATAGTATTGTGATGAATGTACCATCCTCTTTCAGGTATTGCCGAATATTGTCAATACAAATAATTGAAAAATGGGAAACGGGCCCCGCCGTCTGAATAACCGCGCCGGGGAGAAACGGGACCATTGACGAACGGGTCCCTTTTCCCCGTAACGAGTAATATTTATTGACAAATAACCGGTAAATGCGGTAATCTATAGGTGAGGTCCCGCCGCGGTGAAGCAGAGGGCGATCGGTCGTGACCCGAGCGCGCCGCCCCACAACGAAGCGCAACGAGTTCCGAGACGCGGACGATGCCCCTGGCGCCGCGGGAGCATGCCGGGGAAGCGGCCCGATGGATCGGCGAAAGATGACGGGGTGAAAGATGACGGGGTGGGCACGTGCACGATGAGGCGGCGATCGCCAGGGAGAAACGGAAGGCCAGGGAACTGCGTCATTCGGCGTGGTGGCGCCGGAAGACCGCTTCCGGGATATGCCACTACTGCGGGGGGAAGTTTTCCCCCTCCGAGCTCACGATGGACCACGTGATACCCCTGGGCCGCGGCGGCACATCGGAGAAAATAAACATCGTTGCCGCGTGCAAGGAGTGCAACACGAAGAAGAAGACCCTCCTCACCGTTGAGTGGGAGGAATACATGCGAAGCCTGAAGTCGAGATAGGATGGTGCGATGGCGGGAACCGTGGAACGCTTGAAGAAGGGGGACGTGCTCTTCGCCCAGGGTGAAAAGCCCCGGGACCTCTACATGCTCCAGGAAGGGTCCCTGGAGATACTCACCGCCTCCGAGGAATTCGAGGGCCTTGACCGGAACATCGTGATCTCCCGAAGCGACCGGGTGGGCCTTCTCGCGGGAAAAACGCTTCTCTCCGGTTTCGCGGACCACCTCACGGGCCCCTACCGCTTCAGCGTCCGCGCGGTCGCGGACTCCTCCGTGGCGACCCACGCCCTCCCGAAAAACGGGATCCAGGGGATCGCCGACGCCCAGCCGGCCCAGGCCGTCGCCGTGCTCAAGCACCTCTACCAGAACATTCGGGCGGCCCAGCAGACCGTGGCGCGCCACGCGAAGCTCTACCAGACGATATGCATCATGGCGGACAACATGTCCCTGCTGTACCGCGAGATGTCGGAGACCAACGCGTCGGACCGCCTCCATTCCGCCGCGGAGTCCCTCCACAAAAAATTCAAGTCGAAGGGCGGCGCCCTGGCCCCGCCCCTGGACGCCCGGTTCCTGATCACGAACAACGGCCAGTACCTGGGAAGGGAGTACGGGCTCCCCGAGGCGCTGCGGGACGACGAGGCGTCCAGGTCCGACGACTTCATACTCCGGACCCTCAAGCTCGAGCAGAACGTCGTGGTGTCGATGTTCAAATCCGACGCGACCATGGCGTCGAGCATGTACGACGGGCTCTCCGCGAGTTTCGCCGGGACCCTGGGGCGGGCCGGGGCGATCACGGGCTACACGGACCGGGAGCTCGCGCTCCTCTTCGGCGACGACAACAGCTGGACCTCCTACCTCTTCGACGCCGGGGGCATCGGCGAATGGGAGCGGAGCGGGAAACTCTCCCCCGATTTCGTGAAAAACCTCCTCTCCCTCCTGGTCAAGGTGAACGCCCTCTACGAGGAGCTGACCGGCAGGAAGGTCACCGCGCAATTTCCCGCCATCCGGAAGATCCACGAGTACTATTCATCGGGGTCATCCCGGGACGCAGGGAAGCCCGCGGCCCCGGCGGTGATAGCGACGGGTGCCCTGAGCAAGTCGATCCACCAGATATTCGAGTTCGCCCTGGTGACCAAGGACTTCAAGACCAGGTTCCTGAAGCTGCTCAACGAGTTCAAGTCCGCCAAGAACCCCCTCAACACCGAGCCCGAGGGGCGGAAGCTGAGGCGCCACATCGCCTCCCTCTACTGGGACCTTTACAAGCAGACCTACGTCAGGAGCATCAGCGATTCCGCCGTGCCGCGGCCGGCCCAGATGATGCTGAATTTCGGCTTTCTCGACGAGGGGCTTCTCGAGGACGAGCAGGTGAAGGACCTGACCGAGCTGTCGCGACTCCGCGAGAAGACGCGGGACGTCCCCGTGCTCATGGAAACGGAGTTCCTCACCATGGTCCACGGCGGCCAGGTCGAGCCGAGCATCACGGAGATGGGCCTCAACTACCGCGGTTTCCTGGAGGAGCAGGAGAAGCACCGCACGAAGAAGGACCGGGAGAAGGACCCCAAGGTCGACGAGAACATCTCGAAGGTGATGTACGAGATCGACCAGCGCCTGGCGCCCACGGCGGCGATCTGCTCGGGGTCCACGGCCACGGCCTTTCCGATACTCACCTCCCTGATGGTGCGCGGCAACCTGAAGCAGATCTACACGCACAAGCAGAAGATCGAGGCCATCGTGAAGGACGTGCGGAACATCGATTTCTCCGTGTTTTTCCGGGAGACGGTCCTGAAGATCGGCGACGCCCGGGAGATCATCCAGGAGGAGGTGGTCCCCTATTTCATTCTCCTTCCCGTCTTCGGCACGCGGACCCAGCTCTGGCAGGACATGACGGGGACCAACAAGCGGAGCCGGGGGAGGATCGTCCTGCCCGTCTTTTTCGTCGGCGACCTGATGAGGAGCCTGGTCCACACCTTCGCCTGCTTCAGGTGGGAGCTCAACCGCGACGTGAAGGGGCCGATGTGGGCCGACCCCATCGACGGCGGCGTCACGGGGGAGTATTTCGATTACGTCAACACCTACAAGAAGATGTCGAAGCTCTCCCAGGAGGCCAAGGAGAAGATCGACGAGAAGTTCCGCGGCATCAGGAACAACCGGGACCGCTTCGCCGACGATTATCTCCAGTGGGTGCTCTACGAGAAGGACGGCATCATGAAGCTGAACGGCGTGGTGCGGGAGATGTTCTTCCGGCACATACCCTTTCGGCAGGACATACGCGAGAAGCTCGAGGCAATGCCCGCCTTCACCCAGCCCGCGACCCGTTACAAGAACATCCACAAGAGGGAGGTGGAGGCCTTCGAGCGCAGGTTCAAGAAATACCAGGACGCCCAGGGCAACCACCCGGAAGAGATACGCAGGTTCTTCGAGTTCCTCAACCTGTGAAGTCCCCCGCCTTCGCGGAGCGCCGCCCAGCGCGGCGGCCCCTCAGTCCTCCGTCGCGTCGAAGAAGACGCCCATGTTCGTGATGGCCTGGCCGTAGGCTTTCTCCAGGGTGAGGGACGACTTGTATCCCGCGGCGTTCCTGTGGCCGCCGCCCCCGTTCTCCATGGCCACCCGGGCCACGTCCAGTTCCCCCTTGGTCCGCAGGCTCACCTTGACGGGGCCGTCGATGTCCTGTTTCACCAGGACGCTCGCCACGACCCCCCGGACGGTGAGGGGAAGGTTGATCGCCGGCTCCCCCTCGGTGAAGGCCGCCCCCGTTTCCATCAGCATCTCCCGCGTGAGCTTCATGGCGACGAGCCTGCCTCCGTAGAGGACCTCCATGGTGGCGAGTATGCGGCTTCTCAGCTCGAAGCTCGAGAGGGCGTTCTGCTCGTATATCTGCTCGTGGATGAAGCTGGGCACCACGCCCAGCTCCTCCAGGTGGGCGGCGATGCGGAACGTCTCCGCCGAGGTCTTCGGGTAGACGAAGGACCCCGTGTCGTAGACGATCCCCGCGAAGAGGGCCTGGGCCGCCCTCAGGGTGATGGGGCGGTCGTAGTGGCGGATGATGTGGTAGATCAGCTCGCACACCGACGAGGCCCCGGTCTTGATTATGTTTTCCCCGAGCTTCGCGTATTCCCCGTCGTGGTGGTCGATGATCATGATTTCCCGCACGACCTTCCCCAGGATGATGCTGGCACGGCCGATGTTGGAGTAGTCGTTCGTGTCCAGGACGATGTGCCCGTACTCACGTATGTCGTCGGGGAGACGGTAGGAACCGTCCATGACGTGGATGTCGTTGTCGGGGTCGAGGAAGCGGAAGGTTTCGGGAGTGGGGTCGGAATTGATGATGAGGGCCGTTTTGCCCATGGACTTCAGGAGCTCGAACATCGCGATCTCGCCGCCGAGGCCGTCCCAGTCGGGATTTTCATGGGTCGACAGTATGATTTTATCATAGTCCGCGAGAAAGGTGTCGAGCCTGGCGAACTCTTCCTGCATCAATCAACCCTGGCCGCGGCGTCGCGGAGGAGGGGGAAGCCCATCTCCTCCCGGATGGCGACGTACTGCTCGGCGCAGCGCCTGGCGATGGTGCGCACCCGGGCGATGTAACCCACGCGCTCGGTCACCGAGATTGCCCCCCGGGCGTCGAGCATGTTGAAGACGTGGGAGCACTTGAGCACGTAGTCGTAGGCGGGGAGCACCACCTTCGGGGAGGGAGCGTCGAGTATGGCGAGGCATTCCTTTTCGTACAGGTCGAAGAGGGTGAAGTGCAGGGCCGTGTCCGCCAGGTTGAAGTTGTAGTGCGAAAATTCGTACTCGCTCCGGTGGTGGACGTCACGGTAGGTTATCAAATCGTTCCAGGTGATGTCGAAAACGCTGTCCTTTCCCTGGATGTACATGCATATCCGCTCGAGGCCGTAGGTGAGCTCCACTGAGACCGGGGAGAGGTCGAGGCTGCCGCACTGCTGGAAGTAGGTGAACTGCGTGATCTCCATGCCGTCGAGCCACACCTCCCACCCGAGGCCCGCGGCCCCCAGGGTGGGGGACTCCCAGTCGTCCTCGACGAAGCGCACGTCGTGCTCTTCAAGGCGGATCCCCAGGTGGCGCAGGGAGTCGAGGTACAGGTCCTGGACATCCACGGGGGAGGGCTTCAGGATCACCTGGTACTGGTAGTAGTGCTGGAGCCGGTTCGGGTTGTCGCCGTACCTTCCGTCCGTGGGGCGCCGCGAGGGCTCCACGTAGGCGACGTTCCAGGGCTCGGGCCCGAGGACGCGGAGGAACGTCGCCGGGTTGAAGGTCCCGGCCCCGACCTCCAGGTCGTAACCCTGAATCACCAGGCATCCCCGTTCCGCCCAGAATTCGTTCAGCTTCGCGATCAGGTCCTGAAAATGCATCCCTGGCTCCTCTGCGGCCCCGGGAAAGGGGCCCGCGGCTCGTGCTTCACCCTACTACCGCCCTGGGGCGTATGCGAGTAGCCTCCCCGGAAAATGTTTTTCGTCAAGTAATTTATTGCCGGGACCGGGCGCCCCTGCCATGGGGGCGCCGCGGCCACGGAATGGGCGTTATCAGGCCTCCCCCCCCAGGACGAACCCCTTCGTGGCGGGACCCGTCGACGCCGAGGTGCCCGCGATCCTCGCCAGGTAGCTCGCGCCCAGCTTCTCGATATGGTCCTTCACGTTGTCGAAGTAGTTGAGGTGCGCCTGTTCCTCGTCGATCACGGTCTCGAAGAGCTTCGCCGTGGTGCTGTCCCCGTTCTCCAGGCACACCTGGAGAAAGCCGTTATAGGCGACGATGGCGTCGTCCTCGGCCTTCGAATCCGCCGGATAGATCGCCTCCACGGCCTGGCCCTTCTCCACGGGGCCCGACATCTCCGTCGTGGGTTCGCCCCCGAGTTCCTTGATCCGCTCCGCGAAGGCCTCGGCGTGGCGCATCTCGTCGATGGCGATCAGCTTGATGTTTTTCGCCAGCTCGCCGTAGTCCATGTCGTCAAGATTGTAATGCTGGTTCATGTACTGGTGGATCGCCTGGAGCTCCATGGCCCGCGCCCTGTTCAGGGCGTCGATCACCTTTTTTTTGCGGTCTTCCCTCGATGCCTGTGCCATCCTGTTCCTCCATCTGTCCGGTATCACGGTAATGCCGCCGAAGGCCCCGCGGGTGCGGGGCGGCAACGATACCCGAAATCATAAATAGTATAATCGATGCCGGCGATATCGTCAACCATAATAGTTGGCGGGGGCGGCGACGAGGGGGAGGCGGGGCGGCTCAGGCTGTGGAATCTTCCTTCGCGCAGGATTCCCTGAGGAGGGCGCGGAGCCCCTCGAAGGATTCCCTGTCCGTCAGCCTGAAGTGGCCGGTCACCTCCTCGTCGATGAACTCGTAGCGTGACCGGCCGGCGTCGGTCTCGATCATGCAGTCGGCGAGATACACGATGAACACGGCGTTCCTCGCCGGCGCCGGTGCCATGTGGGGACGGTGGTGGAATTCGACGATCTGCGCGATAGTCTCGTTGAAATTCCATTTCCGCATGATCATCGCCCCCAGGGAGCTGTGGGAGAGGCCCAGGCTTATTTCCTCGAGGAGGTTCGAATCCTTGATGCCCTTGAACCCGGCGAGGTCCTGGAGCGACCGGAGGAGCTTCGGTTTCAGGGAGAGCATCACGATGTAGCCTATGTCCGCGAGAAGCGCGCCCAGGTAGGCGTGTTCCTCCTCGCCGCCTTTCTTGAACCGGGTCGAGATGGCGCGGGCGTAGGCGGCGCGTTTGTAGGAGGCCATCCATGAGGCTTCGGCGCGCTTGTAACGGCCGTCGAGGACCTTGTGGACCCCCGTGGCGAGAAGGAGCGTGCCGATCCCCTTCATGCCGATGATCTTGATGGCCTCCTCTATGGTTTCCGTTTTTTTGCTCGTGATGTAGCCCGCGGAGTTGGCGAGCCTGAGGATGGAGGTGGTGAGCCCCGGGTCCATGGTGATGGCGCCGGCGATTTCCCTGATGTCGGCCTCGGGATCGGAGCAGAGCCCCTGGATCCTCGCGATGTTTTCCGGGAAGGCCGGTATATCGTCGATCTCGCGGAGTATCTCCTCGGCGATGCGCACGCGGAACCTGCTCCGGTCCATCTGCCGGGGAATGGCGATGGCGGCCACGGTGAGTTCGTCTTTCTTGTAGAGCTTGAAGGAGCCCGGGGGCATGCCGATGTTCTTGAAAATCATGAGGGCCATGATGAGGCCGAGTCCCGCGCCCTCGGAGTCGTCGAGCACGTCGTCGAAGGCCTCGGTGATGTCGCGGTACCGGTAGGCCTTCTTGATCCGGGCGTTGATCTTCGACAGCTCGGCGTCGAGTATCGGCACGTTGTTGATCACGCTGATGTAGAGGTAGTCGTCCGTCGTCTTGAAGGAGACGCGGACCACCATGCCGGACCGGCCGAGCATCTCGGTGTACTCGTTGTTTTCCCCGTTGAAGGTCTCCTCCTTGAAGGTCTCCATCCCGGCGCGATAGTCCTCGGTTCGCGTGATGTCGAGTCCCTTGAGGCGAAAGTAGAGTCGCTTCAGGTTGGCCTTCACCGCGTTGTGGATCAGCTCCTTGACGATGTTGATGATCTGGATCTTGACGTACTCAAGGTCGTAGTGCTCGAGGTACCGGTGGATACCCTTGATGACCGCGCCTTCGGCGTCGGTGGTGAAGCTCGGGAACTGAATGAAGAAATTGGCGCGTTCGTCGATCGCCTTCATGTAGTCGGGAGGGTGGATGGTGAAGCCGTGCACCACGCCTGCGCTCAAGGCTTTGCTCCTTGTGATGGAATCGGTCGGGTAGGGCCGGATGTTCCCCTTGATAGTTACTATATCGCTCGGCAAGGTAAAATAATCAAGCATTTTGTAATTATTTAACGATAGTTAAATTATAATCAGGCGAGGCGGCGGCCATGGGGATTCTCGCCCCGCGGCATGAGCGCGGCGGAAGGATGGCCGTCGTGTCGCGCCGAAGGCCGGGGGAATTTTCCTTACGTTATTAATCTTGACAACATCCTCGATGGTTTGGCATTTTGATCCTCATGTTTATCGCGCCCGGACGCGTCCTTCCGGGGCGGTACCGTCCGCAGTTACCGCGTGCAACCATGATCGGCAGGGAGGGGCAAATGAAGGGAAGAGGTGATTTCCCGAGTCTGAACACGAAACAGCCTGACGGCCTCAAGCCCGGGGGAAGGCCCTACAAGCTGATGGTCGTCGAGAACAAGGATTTTATCCGCAAGCAGATAGTGCAGATATTCGAATCGGAAAGCTACAACGTGGTGGCGACGGCGAGCAACGGCCGGGAGGCCCTGGACAAGCTCGGGAAGATCGAGGGGAAAATCGACCTCATCACCACGACGCTGGACATGCCGATCCTCGACGGGTATGCCCTTATGCATGAACTGGCGAAAATTCCCAACCGCCCCCTGGTGGTCTTCGTGAGCGATGAAACGACCAAGGGCGTCATGGCCGACCTCATCAAGCTCGGCGTCAGCGATTTCATACTCAAACCCATTGACCGCAGGACCATTCTCTACCGCGTTAAAAGCGTGCTCATGAAGCAGAGAATGGCGTCATCAGAATAAAAAATCGTTGTAAAAAGTCCCTTTTAATGATCTGGTGCACCCGGGGCCGTCGTGAATCCATGGCCTCGACGGATGGTAGGTGAATGTCGGAAACATTTGACCAGGCGGCGGGATCGCTGACGGACTACACCAAGAAGCTCGAGATCGCCCTCTTCTACACCAACGGCGACGAGGAGCGGGCGCGGCAGATGATCGCCGGGACGCTGCTGGACGTCTACGTCATCAAGGGCCGCTTCTCTTCGACCAGCTCCTTCGGCGCCTTTATCGCCTTCGCGAACCAGCACTACCTCACCCTGAACAGCGTCTATGCCGTGGTAACCGACGATTTCGAGATGAAGGACATCAGGACCAGCGTCGACTGGAAGACCTTCGAGCGTGACCTCGTGGATTTTATCAGCACCCACAGCCATGACGAGGTGCTGGGAAGGCAGTTCAAGACCGTGTTCACCTCCTCCTACAACATCAATTTCGCCGGGCAGCTGAAGCGCCTTGTGGAGGAGCAGGGCGACATGGAGATCAACCGGCTCTTCCAGCAGGTGGTGCAGGACCGGATGGGCCTCCAGAGCGTGTCCATGAGCGTCGACGTGGAGCTCGTATCCTCCCTTGACATGGAGATCTCCTCCATCACGAGCCGCAAGGCGGCGGACTACCGGAGCCAGAGCGGCGGGGGGAAGAGCGAGGACCCCGACATCCAGATCGATCTCGACGACGACGCGGAGGCCCTCAAGGGGAAGGACATACGCCTGATCATGAACGGCAGCCTGATCCTTTCCCCCATCAGCGGGAGGGACATCAGCCTCCTCGTCGTGGGTGACCGGATACGGGTCAAGATCCTCGACACCCACAAGAGGGCCGTCCAGGTCGCGAAGGCCTTCAACGCCTACGACGATGACGGCATCAAGCCGATCACGGGCCGCATCGTCTCGCTACGTCACCGCCGCGACGGGGGTTACACGATCTTCGCCATTGTCGCCAAGGGGATCTACGTGAAAATCGAGGAGCTCGAGGACAACATCAAGGTGGCCATCGACACCTCCTACATGGACGCCGCGGGCGAGGAGGGCGGCCTTTCGAAGGCGGGCATCATCATGATCGTCTGCCTGGTGGCGCTGCTCATTATCCTCGTGTCGGCCATCGTCTTCATATTCGCGTGACCGCACCTCCCGGTCCTAGAAGGGATAGCGGACCGGCACGCCCCTCGACATGAGTTCCCGCTTCACCTCGGTGATCGATATTTCCCGGAAATGAAAGATGGACGCGGCGAGGACCGCGTCGGCGCCCCCCGCGGTGAGCCCCTCGTACATGTGGTCGATGGTGCCGACGCCACCCGAGGCGATGACGGGCATCGATACCGCGTCGGCGACCCGCCGGGTGAGCTCGAGGTCGTAGCCCAGCTTCGTGCCGTCCCGGTCCATGCTGGTGAGCAGTATCTCC
The DNA here is from genome assembly GCA_040768125.1 of Spirochaetota bacterium. Classification (GTDB taxonomy): domain Bacteria; phylum Spirochaetota; class UBA4802; order UBA4802; family UBA5550; genus RBG-16-49-21. The sequence goes on from JAXGNG010000003.1 coordinate 531,560, forward strand.
CCCGCGCCCAGCTCCTGGACCCTGGCGGCCCAGGCGAGGGCGTCGATGTCCGTGGGCGTCCGGCCGCCGTCAAGATACACCGTCCAGCCCCCGCTCCCGTTCCTCTTCGCGTCGATGGCCACGAGGATGCACTGGGACCCGAACCTGCGCGCCGACTCGGTGATGAGGGAGGGGTTCCTCACCGCCGCGGTGTTGATGGATATCTTGTCCGCGCCGTTTTCCAGGATGAGCCGCACGTCTTCGACGGTCCTGATGCCTCCCCCCACGGTGAAAGGGATGTGCACCGTTTCCGCCACGCCCTTGACCATCTCGAGGATGATGTCGCGGCGGTCCGAGGAGGCCGTGATGTCCAGGAACACGAGCTCGTCGGCCCCCTCGGCGTCGTAGAAGCGGCCGTTCTCGACGGGGTCGCCCGCGTCGATCAGGTTGACGAAGTTCACTCCCTTCACCACCCTTCCCTTGTCCACGTCGAGGCAGGGTATGATGCGCTTGGCGAGCATGGGCGGGCCACCCCTCCGAAAAATTATCGCGTTCCCCGGGGCGCTGCCACCGGGGCGTCGCGGGTAATCCCGTGACGTTCCGCGATGCCGGCGCGTCGCCGCGTGTTCCCGGGCCGCGCTTCGCGGATGCGGTTTCAGGGAATGAACGGGAGCCGGATTTAGCAATACTTTTTTTTCCGGGAGGACACGATTCATGGCGTCCCGTTCATACGCCATGGCGCCGCGCGGTTTTATGGTTGATTTTTGCGCGTGGCGCGTGACCATTGGGGAGAAAGGGGGTGCGCCATGTCGAGGGGATTTATTGTCGCGGTACTGACCCTTCCCTTGCTCGTCCTGGGATGCGCGTCGTACCGGTATTCCGTCATCGAGGTCGAGAACCGCGCGCCGCTTCCCGCGGCCAACTCCGGTTCCTTCCTTGCGGGGGCCGCCAGGGCGGATATCACCCCGCCGCCGGGCCTTCCCATGGCGGGGCACTCCCGGAACGGGGGCTTCGCCAGGGGGGTGCGCACACGCCTTTACGCCCGGGCGCTCTATCTCAAGCCGAAGTCGGGACGGCCCGTCGCCCTGGTGCAGGTCGATCTTCTTTCGGGTTCGCGCATCCTGCACCATCGCGTGGCCGAGCTCGTGGCCCCGAAGACCGATATCGAGGCGGGGGGCCTCGTCCTGGCGGCGACCCACACGCACTCCGCCCAGGGAAACTTTTTCGGGGACGCCTTTTACGACAGGATGGCCTCCCACGTGCCCGGATTCCAGGTCCGGCTCTACGAGTTCATGGCGGAGCGGATCGCCGGGGCGGTCATCGGGGCCTACGAGGCCAGGTCCCCGGCGCGGATCGCCGCGGGCTCCGCCGCGATCGAGGGCGTGAACAGGAACCGCAGCCTCCCGGCGTACAGGAAGAACGTCGAGGTCCAGGGGACGGATCCGGGGGAGCGGGATGCGGTGAATGCCGATCTGTACATGCTGCGCGTTGACCGCGTCACCCCTTCCGGCGCGGCGGTGCCCCTCGGCGCCTTCAGCAGTTTTTCCATACACCCGAACCTGACGAACCGGGACACTGGCATGCTCTACAACGGGGACGTGGCGGCCTACGTGGAGCGCGAGGTGGAGCGGGGCATCAGGCGGCGCTATCCCGACGCGAAGGACCCGCTCCACGCCATCGCCAACCAGGTGAACGGCGACGTCACCTTCGATTACGGAAAGAAGGAACGCCTCGGGTACCCGGCCATGAGGCGGGTCGGATCCCTCATCGCAGGGAAGGCGCTGGAGCTTTTTCAGTCCCTGGGCGAAAGGATGCGCGATGATCCCCTGATCCGCTACCGCGCCATGGAGGTGGACGTGTACGGGGAGCGGCAGCTCGACGGGGAGTCCCTCTGCGAAAAACCCGCCGCGGGGCAGGCCGCCCTGGCCGGGGCGAGCGACCGTCCCTTCAAGGCCCTGAGCTGGCTCCCCGGCTTCGCCCCGGGATGGCCGAAGCGCTTTCGCACGGACACCTGCCAGGGTAAGAAAAGGATCATGGGGGGCGCCCTGCAGCACAAGGTGTTCCCCCTGCAGGAATATCCCCATCTCCTGTTCCTCCAGGCAGTTCAGGTAGACGACATGGTGCTGCTCCCCATTCCCTTCGAGGCGACCACCATGGCGGGCAGGCGCATCGCGGAGCGCGCCCGCCGAAGCGCGGAGAAAGAGGGCCTTCCCGGCGCCCCGAGGCCCGTTGTCGTGAGCACGGCGAACGGCTACTGGGGCTACTGCACCACGCCGGAGGAGTATGCGCTCCAGTATTACGAGGGGGGGCAGACCATCTACGGCCCCGGGACCATGGGGTTCCTCGCCGCCCATGCCGCGCGCCTGGTGGCCGACCTGCCCCGGGGGAGCGGGGGCAATCTTCCGGAGAGGTGGTCGTTCAACGTGAAAATCATGAAGGACTATTTCCCGGGGCCGGGGAATCAGGATACGACGGTGGAAAAATCAGCCATGGGTGAACCGGGCGAGGTGGAGGCCGGCCGGAAGAGCGAGGAGCCTTTCCGCTATTTTCGCTGGCGCGATTTCCCCCCCGCTTCGATAGCGCTGCACCGGCCCCTGGTCTCCGTCGAGGAAAGCGAAGACGGCGAGACCTGGCGCGCCCTGGCCGTCGGGGGCGTCCCCGTGGACGACGCGGGAACGGACATCGCCATCATACATTGCGGCACGAAGAAGAAAGAGGGCCATGCCCTCTACGAGGCGCGCTGGTACAATCCCGTCATGGTCGAGGGACGGCGGTATCGGTTCAGGATACACCCGCGGCGGGGCCAGGAGCCTCTCTATTCTCAGCCCTTCACGGCCAGGTGAGAACGCGGGGTATTGCGCCGTTCACGCTCCGCGCCGTCCGGGCAACGCCGCGGCGGGGCGCATACTCGTCGGGTCGCGGGAACCTCAGAAAGGACGGGCACCATGGGGAACAGGACATCACCGGAAGATCCATTCCGGCGTTTCAGCCGGGCGCATGCAGGGAAAATCGACGCGGCGATACGTGGTTTTTTTGACGGGAAAATCACCCGCGCGGAGCTTCCCTTCATCGGCGAGATGTACGGCCTCCTCCGGGAATACTGCGGGAGGGACGGGAAGCGGGTGCGCCCACTCGTCATGATCGCCTCCTGCCTCGGCTACGGCGGGAACATTCCCGCCGGAAGGCTGGCGAGAATCGCCTCGGTCCTTGAACTGATGCACTCATTCCTTCTCGTCCAGGACGACATCATAGACAGGTCCGATCTCCGGCGCGGCGGGAAGTCGCTTCACCGCGCCTGCGGCGATCGCTACGGAAAGACCTCGCATAACAAACTGATAGGCAACGATATCGCCCTCATCCTCGGGGACGTCCTCATGGCGAACGCCATGGAGATACTCGGTAAGGCCGGCATCGAGTCCCGACGCGCCGGGGCCTTTTTAAAAGAGTTCGCCCGGTCCCTGGAAATCACCGCCTGGGGGCAGATACTTGACATCATGAATTCAGGGTCGAAGAAGCCGAAGAGCCCCCGGGAAACGGCCCTGCGGATCGGCATGATGAAGACCGCGCACTACACCGTCCATTACCCGATGCTCCTGGGCTGCATCCTGGCGGGGGCCGACTCCCCGGGGGAGAGAAAACGGATCCGGGATTTCTCCCTTCCCCTCGGGGTCGCCTTCCAGGTGCGGGACGACATCCTGGGGGTCTTCGGCAGGGAGGAGCATACGGGCAAGCCCTCGGATTCCGACATCCTCGAGGGGAAGATGACGCTCCTCGTAAGCGGCGCGATCGAGCTGCTCAGGGGGAGGGAGCGGGAGCGCTTCATCGCCCTTTTTTCAGCACCAGATAAGAGCGGACGCGATGTCGAGGCGATTCGGGGGATCATCGCCGGGAGCGGTTCCCTGGCCATGGCGAAACGGATGCATGGGGAGAGGATACGGTCGTCCTCCCGCGCGCTGGAACGGCTCTCGATCACCGGTCCCATGAGGCGCGTCCTCGATGGCCTCGTGGCCATCGTTTCCACACTGTAGGCCCCATGCCGCGGGGACCGGGAGGGCCCGTTATTTCATTATAACGGTTCCGCGGATGTTGCGGTAATGATCGGGTAGCCCCAGTTTCGACCTGTCCAGCCTGCGAAAAAATATCGGGTAATCGTCCTGCCTGTCGTTCCTGAGCCAGACAATGGATCGGTATTCGAGGATGTCCCCCCGGATCTCTTCCCTCTTTTTGCGATTGTCTCCGGGAGAGGCCTTCCCGATGGGGGTGCCGCTGAACCGCCCGTCGGGTGTGCATCGGAAGATCGACAGGGTATCGCCCAGGATCACCCTGATTTCCCGCGCCTTCCATGAGTCGGGCTTCCGGAATTGCGCCGGAAACGCCAGGAAATGATCGAAGATCCATCCCTCGCGGGTCAGCTGCGTGGTGTCCCTGACATAGGCCCATCGACCCGGCAGGCCCCCGATGGTGACGGTCTCCGGATTGACATGGAGCACGATGACTTTTCTCGTGAGGGGCAGTAATGCGATAACGCGGGATTCCAGGCCGGCCCTGCTCCTGAGCTTGACGCCGTCACCGCTGACCAGGGCGAAGCGCTGGTAGGTGGTTTCGAACTGGCCCTCCACGCACTGGCCGGAGAGGCAGCCTTCCTGCATCTCAGGAACCTCGACATCCCGGGATGTCTCTTCTGTTTTGGAGCATGCCAGGGCGCCAAGGCACGACATGACGATGATTGCAATGATCGGACGCATTCTTTTCAATTTCTTTCCTCCCTGAATCGGCGCTGGTTAATGGGTCCGCGGCACAACCTTTCTTTACGGAGGGGTCCGGGGGGAGGAGCCCTCTGCAGGCCCCCCGCGAGGGCGGGGGGCGGTTTCGCGCGACAGTTACAATCAGCCGGTATGCCTCATTATGTCAAGAATTTAGACGGAATAATCAATAACTCCCGGTGAGAAGGAAAAATGCGCAATAGTAATTGAAAAAATGATCCGAAGTAATAAGGGGACCCCTGAAAATCAGATCTGGATGTTTCCTTCCGGGTACTTTCAATGGAAAAATCGGATTTTCAGCTGGTTCCATTATGAAGAATCTGATTTTTCGGGGTGCGTGCAGGTTATAACGCACCCGGTCGGCAACAGGTACGTTACATGGGACTCAAGGTAAAAACCGCGATTTTCGGCGCCGCATTCCTGGCACTATGTCTGTTCGCGTATTTCTCCATTCGGTTTACCTACACCGAAAGAGACATCATCGCGTCCTATCGCACGACGACGGACCGTGTGGTCGCGGAGTATAAGGCGTATGAAAAAAAAGTAAAGGGCGGCGACGCCGGCCTCTCCCCCCGTGATCTATCCGGATATCTGAAGCTGATGCATGCCGCGCACAGGGATATCGCCCTCCTGGCGATAACCGATGATAACCTCTCGGTGCGCGTATCAAGCAAGAATTCCCGCTTCATCCGGTCATCCTATCTCTTCGAGGCGCTATTGCGGGACTTCACGCGTGAAAGTCTGAACATCACCCGGGAACGGCCCTACTCCGTAAGGTATTATCCGGATGACGGCGGCGAAAACGCGGCGCAGCGGAAGTACTACCTATTTCTCGTTCAACTCGGGAACTACAACCTCCTCGCGGTGTATCCCTATAGAATGAGCGATACGATACTCATCCGCACGGTCCTCGAGCTGTCGCTTCTTGTCGTGGTGGCGGTCATGCTTTCCCTCGTCCTGTATATATCCTTAAACAGCGGAAGGCTCCGAAGCGCGCCGGCGCCCGGTCCCATCACCATTGACCTCGGGGCGTCTCCCGGCTCGATCGCCGACGCGGAGGGAAGCGCCGCGCGGCATACCTCCCGGGTCGCCTCTGAATCCCTCGTGGAGTTTGTCCACGGGCAATTTAAAAAGATCCATGACCTGTGCGATGCCCGGAGCATCTCGCTGTACATATCTCACGCATCGGGGAAGCTCATCAAGACAATGGAGCTGACGGGGGCAGTCTTCATGAGGATCGATTCGCTGAGCTTCGATACCATTGACCCGGATAACGACGTGGGCGGGGCCCTCAGGGAGGGGTCCACCATGCTCCTGGAGGATGGAAGCAGGCTCCTCCTGCCGTTGATTTATAACGGATCATTTCTCGGGGTGGTAATGATAACCGGCAGAGAACCGTTCCAGGGACCCGTTATCCAGATGATAAAAGAAGAAACCGCGGGAATTGTAAAGAACCTGAATGATTTCCTCGCCCTGAATGATGTCATGATCGATTCATCATCGGGGCTTCACAGCAAAACCTATTTTCATTTTAAGTATGACGAATGCCTTAAGTCCTGGAAAAGCCATGGCGCGCATTTCTCAATAATGTTTGTTGAACTTTTTGATAAAAATGTCCAGATTGATGAGGGTGATAAAAATCGAGTCATCAAGCTCATCGCCCCGGCAATACTGGACTCCGTTAAGAATAAAGGCCCCCTCTGCAGATATGATGATTATATCGCCCTGATCCTTTCGGACGTGAACATGAAGATGGCAAAGGGCCTGGGGCACGCCATCACCGCGAAGCTGGCCAGGTACCGCATCAGGGACAGGCACGATTCCATCATAACCCTGCATCCTTCCGTCGATATCGCTTCAACCGAATCAACCGCCGCGGAGATGGATCCCCTGGGGCACGTCAGGGAGAGACTGGCCCGGTCATCCTGAGCGCACCCGCCGGAAATTTTTATGGTGAACCATGACGCGATGAAGCATGCGCCCGGATGCCGGGCGCGTATTTCGTGCTGTTCAGGCCAATTATTGAGGAAAAACCATAATTTTGTTGACATATATAGTGAGGCCAAAATTATATAAAAGAATTAAATATGAGCATTTCAAGGATCGCTTACTATTTAATGCGCTCGATTAACAGTTATTCACTTTTTTATGAAAAAGGAGAAGCTTGGTGAAACGGACAGCGCTGTTTATCGGAATTCCCTTCGTAGTAGCTCTCTATTTTACTTTCATCATTTCTCAGAACGCCTGTGACTACGTCATGGCGAATCACCCTGAGAAGCAGGTGGCCTTCAACCACAAGTCGCACCTCGAAAAGTATTTTCCCGCCAACGGGCTCGGCAAGGACGACTGCACCGTCTGTCACGGCTATTACGACAACGGGCGCTTCAAGGGGCTTCCCACCATGGGGGACTGCACCTCCTGCCATGACCCCAATGGAACAATGGATGATCTTGAACCCATGTCGCCCCGGCCCAAGCGATTTCTCTCCAAGTACAAGGATACCGACAAGCCCTGGGGATCCAACGCGGAGCAGCCCGACCTCGTCTATTTCAGCCACAAGGTCGTCATGACCGCGCAATACGAGGACGGCAGGCTGAAGGCGCGGTGCGGATCGTGCCACGGCGACAAGGCGGGATCCACCACCACCGCGAAAATCAAGGGCAAGATGCTGATGGGCCAGTGCGAGGATTGCCACACGGCGTTGCATCTCAGCAATAAATGCGCGGTGTGCCACGATTGATCTCTTGATCTGAAGAAACTTGCGAGAGGAGAGAACTGATCCATGAAAAAAATCGAACGTAAGGATTTCCTGAAAATAGGCGGTGGCGTCATCGCCGGCGGCCTCACCGGGTACGTGTTTTCCGGGGCCCCCTTCCTCGGACTCCAGTGGCTCGTTGAATGGACCCAGGACCAGCATCGTCCCGCCGGGGGTCCCGAGGCATATCTCAAGGCCGTGTGCGAGGCATGCAGGCAGAAATGCGAGATGTCGATACGCATGATCGGCGACCGCGCCGTCAAGATAGAGACCTCGAACAGCGGCTGTCCCTTCAGCCAGAACGCCCTGCAATTGCTGTATCATCCCGAGAGAATAGACGCGCCCCTGAAGCGGACGGGCAAGAAGGGTACGGTGAAGGCCTCGGCCTTCGAGAAGGTGACCTGGGAGGAGGCCCTGGGAGACATCGCGGGCCGCATGCAGAAGATGATCACCGATAAAAAGGGCTCCCGCATCGCCGCCGTGAGCAAGCAGGACAACCTGGCCGCGGCCCTTCTCGATAGGATGGTCCGCGCGGCGGGAAGCGCGAACGCCTTCTACGATCCCTCCCTTGATGCCGTGACCCGCGGCGCCCTGGGGGGGTACCTCGAGTATGATTTCAATAACTGCGATTATATACTCAGCTTCGGGGCCAGGATCCTTGAAGGATGGGGGTCCCCCTGTTCCATCAACAAATCCTTCGTCGAATGGAAAAAGAAGGGGGTCACCCTGGTCCAGGCCGACGCGATCTGCACCAGGACCGCCTCCCTGGCGGACCGGTGGCTTCCGATAAAACCGGGCACGGAGCTTCATCTCGCCCTCGGTATCGCCAACTATCTCAAGCGGCGGGGACGGGCCGCCGGTGGAGCCGACTGGGCCGCCGTGGTGAACGAGTACACCCTTGAGAAGACCGCGTCCCTCACGGGCCTTCCGGCAAAGACCATAGAAGAGGTGGCCGGGGCCTTCGCGAAGGCCAGGAACCCCGTGGCGGTGGCGGGGCGCGGCGGCAGGGGCGTTTCCTCAACGGCCGCGGAGATCATGGCGGTCTACGCACTCAACGCCATGGCGGGCTCCAGGGCCGTGACCCTGAAGAAGAGCCAGGGGCTCGGCGCGCCGGCCATGTCGGCCGAGGCCGCTGAGTCGATGAGAAACGGGAAAACCTTCGCCGGCCTTGACGATTTCATCAAGAACGGCGAGTTCGACATGCTCTTCGTGAACGAGGCCGACCCGGTCTACAAGAGCGTGTACGGCGCCCTGCTGGAAGAAAAGATGCAAAAGGCATTCGTGGTTTCAGTGGCGCCCCTCCTGAACGAAACGGCGATGTACGCGGACTACGTCCTGCCCTCCCTGAGTTTCCTGGAAGCGGACAATTCGGCGGGGGCGGCGCCGATGAAGCCCTACATGAAGTCGTTGCACGCGGGTGACTGCTTCCTCAGGCTCGCCAGGGGCGTGGACGCCATCAAGGGTAATTTCCCCTGGGCGTCCTACGTCGATCTCGTGAAAACCCGCGGCGGGGCGGTCCCCGGTGGAAACGTCGCCTACAACGCGGCGGCCCTGCGGGAGGCCCTGGACCGCATGGGGAAAGCGGCGGGAGAGTACTCGCTTTCCATGATTCCCGTCGAGCTTCCCTACGTGGGCGACGGCGACGGGCTGGCCTATCCCTACGTGCTGAAGATCATCGATACGAAAACCCTGACCACGGACGGCAGGCTCTGGGTGAAGATGAACCGCGCGACGGCGTCGAGGCTGGGCGTCTCCGAGGGTGAGAAGGTCTGCATCGAATCCTCCCGGGGCGAGATCGGCAGCGTCCGTGTCAACCTCACGGACACCGTGGCCCCCGATGTCATCGCGATCCCCCTGGGATTCGGCCACAGGGCCTCCACGCGGTACGCCCGGGACAAGGGCGTTAATCCGAAGACGATCATGGCCAATGACATTGATTCCCTGACCGGGGCCGCTGACTGGTGGCTCACCAGGGTCAAACTCAGCTAAAGAAGGTGGTTATCGACATGAAAATGAATAGAAAATGGGGAATGGCAATAGACCTGGACAAGTGCACGGGATGCGGCGCCTGCTCCCTCGCCTGTTTCCAGGAAAACAACATGCCGATATTCGAGGACGATTCGGATTTCCCGAAGCGCGTGGCCTTTCTTGAGCTGATGAAGGTGACCAACGACCGCGACGCGCAGTACCCCGACGTCGAGGTCTGCTACATACCGAAAATGTGCCAGCAGTGCGAGGGGAACGACCCGAAGAACCCGAAGCCGCCCTGCGTGAGCGTTTGCCCCGTCGTGGCGACCGACGTGGGTGACGACGGCGTGGTGAGCCAGATCTGGTCCCGGTGCATCGGATGCCGGTACTGCCAGGCCTCATGCCCCTACGAGGCCAGGGTCTTCAACTGGTGGAAGCCCCGTTACGAAGGCTCTTTTAAGAACTCCCTGAACCCCGAGGTTTCCATCGCGTCGAGGGGAACAGTGGTGAAGTGCACCTTCTGCAGCCACATCTGGAAGCGGGAGCGCGACAAGGCCGTCGCCGCGGGAGAGCTTGACATCAACGCGGTGACCTACACCCCGGCCTGCGTGGCGGCGTGCCCCACCAACGCCATGGTCTTCGGCGATTTGAACGACCCGAATTCGGAACTGCGCCAGCTCCTTGACCGGGAGAAGGGGAGGGAGTTCCGCCTGGTCCATTCCATAGACGAAAAGGACGAGAAGACGCAGGAAAAAATGAAGAGCATCAAGAATTTCCCGAATCCGAAGGTCTATTATCTGACGAGCAAGAAATGGATCAAGGACATGCAGAAGTTCAAGTGAAATGACCGCCTCGACAAACCAATTGAAGGAGAATGACTGTGGAAAAAGTATTCGACACTCTTGACGCGGTACTCGCTCCCGTAAGGAACCTCCTGGGCAGGAACAAGGTGACGAAATACCTGCTCGATGAATACATGAGTTATTCCCGGAATATTCGGGTCGCCCTGGCGGTCATGGCGTTTTTAACGCTGATGTTCATGATCTTCGCCGTGCAGATCCTCTTCTGGGGCCTCGGTTACACCGACATGAGCAATCTCTATCCATTCGGCCAGTGGATCATCGGAGACCTGGGCCTGGTCTCCCTGGGGGGCGGCGCCTTCACGACGGGTTTCCTCCTCTATATTTTCAGGAACGACAAGCTCGCGCCCATCATCAACTCGACGGTGCTCATCGGCTTCCTCTGCTACCTTTTCACCTTCGTGTTCCTCGTCTTCGATATAGGCCAGCCCCTCCGGGCATGGTTCGGCTACACCTACCCGAACTGGGGCCCCGGGCTCATGCCGATCTCGATGCTGACCGAAGTTGTCTGGTGCCTTACCTTTTATTTCCTGATACTCTGCGTCGAGCTGGTCCCCGTGGCGCTTAAGCACAAGGTGCTCGATCGCGTTCCTCTCCTGAACAGGTTCGGGCATTACCTCCACCTTCTCATGTGGATCTTCGCCGCGGCGGGCACCTTCCTTTCCTTCTTCCACCAGGGCTCCCTGGGGGGCGGGATGTGGGACAGCCTCTACGGCAAGGCAATCTGGTTCAGGCCGCACCATATCTACTTCTTCGTGGTGATCATCGGCGCGACGGCCGGGGGCACCTCCTTCATGGCCCTCTGGGCCTACCTGGCCGGGAAGGTCCTGAAAAAAGAGGTCGTTCCCGCAGAAACGTTCCATTCCATCGCCAAGATTTCCGGCATCATGTTCATCTTCTATTTCGCCGCGCGCCTCACCGACGTGATCCTCATGGCGAAATACTGGGTGCCTCTCTTTGACCGGAGCTACCTCGGCCTCCAGGGCGGATACTACGGGCTCTGGATGATGGTGCTCCAGTTCCTCTTCGCCGCGACGGCGATTGCCATGCTGGCGGTAAGGAAAAACCGCGAGAAGGAAAAGACCTTCCTCATCGGGCTCGTGAGCGGCGTCCTGGCGATGTCGACGGACAAGCTCATCGTGGTCCTGAACGGCTCCTCGGTGCCCAATTTCCCCTGGAGGGAGTTCTCGGCGTACAACCCGACATTCCAGGAATGGTTCATTTTTCTCGGCGGCCTCTCCGTCATGGGGATGATCTACATGTGGTGCGCGAAGTACCTGCCCCTCTTCCCCCACGCGGAGAAGCACGGCCATGGCGGGGAGTCGGCGCATTCCGCGGAATAGCGCGATCCTGAGAATCGATGAGACGAAAAGCGGCGCCCCTCCCGGGGCCCCGCTTTTTCGCTTACATGGCAGGGACCGCGCCACCCCGATGGAGGTTGAAGGGCACCCCCCATGGCCACGAGCGGGGGGTGTGAAAACTGACGGATAGGGATGCAGTGGTATGGAACTAAACGTGGAACGTGCCGGTGATATCGTCGTGATCCGTCTCGCCGGTTCCTTCAATATCGACACCATCGCGATCGCGGAAAAAGCACTGATGAGGGAAGAGATGCGGGGGGCCTCCCTCATCGCCCTCTACTGCGAGAAGCTCAAGTCCATCGATTCCTCGGCCATCGGGTTTCTCGTGAAATTCTTCAAATTCGTAAGGGAACGGGACGTCTCGCTGGTGATGTGCGACCTGAGCGATCTCATCTACCGGATATTCGTCACCGCCCGCCTTGACCGCTTTTTCACGTTAATGACCCGGGCTGAATTCGAAGAGCGCCATCTGGCGCGCTGACCGGGGGAACCCCGGGTCAGCGCACGATTCCAAGGTCGAAGCCGCAGGCGGCGCAGGCGCTTCCGTCGAGTCCCTCGACGCGTACATGGTAACCCGCTCTTCGAATCGCCGTCGCTCCGCAGGAGGGACACAGGGTGTCCTGGCCCCCGGAGGACGAGGGAACGTTGCCGGAATAGACGAACCGGAGTTTTCCCGAGGCCTCTTCGTGCACTAGCTTCATGAACTCCAGGTCGGTCTGGGGGGCCTGGTACCGGTAGTTCGGATAATACCGCGAGATGTGCCAGGGAATCCCGGGGTCAAGGGACGCGATGAACGCGATGATGTCGCGCATCTCGGCCATGTCGTCGTTCATCCCCGTGACGATCAGGGTGGTGAGCTCGACATGGACGCCCCGGCGGTGCGCCGCAGTGATCGTTTCGAGGACCGGGGCGAGCCTTGCCTTATGCACCGTGCGGTAGGTTTCATCGCGGAAGGTCTTCAGGTCGATGTTCATCGCGTCAACGCATTCAAGGAGCTTCTCGAGCGGTTCGGGATTTATGAAGCCGTTGGTGACCAGCACGTTGGCGAGTCCCTTTTCCCCGGCCAGCACCGCCGTATCGCGCACGTATTCATGCCAGATGACCGGCTCGGAATAGGTGTAGGCGATTCCCACCGATCCCTCCCCGAGGGCTATGGCGACGATCTCCCCCGGTTCGTGATAGGACGTGCGGGCCGAGGTGTCCTGGGAGATGTTCCAGTTCTGGCAGTAGGGGCATTTCAGGTTGCACCCCTTCGTGCCTATCGAGAGGATCCTGCCGCCGGGGTGGAAATGGTAGAGGGGCTTTTTCTCCACGGGGTCCATGGCGATGGCGGTGACTTGCCCGTATATTTCCGTTATGAGCGTGCCGTCGCGGTTCGCCCTCACGCCGCAGGTGCCGCGGGACCCTGGACTGATGACGCAGTTGTGTGGGCAGAGATGGCAGCGGAGAAGACCACGATCGAGTTTTTCGTAAAAGTCGGCTTCGTGGGGTTTCATGGCACGCGTCCGGTGTTGCTCTTACTCGCCGACGGCTTCTTCCTTCGGTGGATTCGGGTTTTCTTTGTCGTCGGGCTCTTTTTCCGCTTTTCGCGTTTCGCCCTTGATCATTTCGCACTTGCCTTCGAACACCACGCCGTCCGCGATCTGGAGTTTCGCGGTGCGGATATTGCCGTACAGCCTTCCCGTTCCGTGTATTTCCAGCCGCGAAAGGGCCTCGATATTGCCGTGCACGGTGCCCATGAGGATCACGGTCTTCGCCTTGATGTTCGCCCGCACGACCGCGCCTTCCCCGATGACCAGGAAGCCCCCCGAGGATATCTCGCCCTCGAAGAGGCCGTTGATCTGGAGGGACTTCTTAAAGGAGAGGTCGCCGGAGAACTCGGTATCCTTGTTGAAGACCGTGGTGACCATGCCGAAGTCGTAGACGGGGTTCTTGTTGATCTGTATCACTTTTTTTGTCATTGCCTGTGCCCGATGAGTGTTATTTGGTCGTCATGACAAACACGCCGTCCCAGCCTTCGCCGGGGGGATTATCCCTGTACGCGGTGCACCGCTTGAGGTATTCCTCAGAAGGCCCGTCGCCGGGAACGGTGTCGAGGGCCTTCCGGAAGTGCCCGATAGCCTCGTCCCAGTTCCTCCGCTTGTACGCCGCCAGGCCGAGATTGTAATGTTCCAGGAGTTCTTCCTTTTCTTTTGTCATCATGGGTCGCGTGCCCGTCCCTTTCCTGTTGTCCGGTTACAACTATACCGGGCGCTGGAATTAATACAACTGAATTTTCAAAAAAAATATTCTGGCCCGAAACCCGGGAAGGGGCGTGCAGCGATAAAGTGCCGGTTTCAGTTGGTGCGGCGGAGCAGGAAATCGGACAGCTCCAGGAGAATCGCCCTGAAGGGGGAGTCGGGGAAGCGCGTCAGTATCTCCCGGGCGCGGTCGATATGGTCCGCGGCGTACCGGACCGAGTAATCGATGGCGCCGGTCTCGATAAGGCGGGCCCTGATGGCGCGCCATTTTTCCGGGTCCGGATTGTCCTTGTAGTCGACCAGGAGGGATCGGTCGTCCCCGGTCCCCGTCTCAATGAGCCGTATGAAGGGGAGGGTGATCTTCCCGTCCTTGAAATCGCTCCCCACGTCCTTTCCCACCTCGTCGGTATCCTGCACCACGTCGAGGGTGTCGTCGATGACCTGGAAGGCGAATCCGAGGTTCAGGCCGAAGTTGTAGAGGTCCTCGCACTCGCCGGGGGCGAGGCCCGATTTCACCGCCCCGAGCCTGGCGCAGGATCCCATGAAGCGCGCGGTTTTCAGCTCCACGATGGTGAGGTAGTGCTCCCGCACGGCGCTCTCAATGGCGGAATACTGGATCTGGCAGAGTTCCCCCATGACCATGTCCTTCGTGCCGTTCACCATGAGGGGGAAAATCGCGGGGTCACCGTCCTCGATGGCCGTGGTGAGCGCCACGGAATACATGTAATCACCGGCCAGGACCGCGATCTTGTTGCCCCACTTCCTGGGCACGGTTATGTTACCCCGCCGCAGCAGGGCCTGGTCGATGATGTCGTCGTGGATGAGGGACGCGGAGTGGACGATTTCCGTGGCGGCGGCGAGCTCGATGATCCCGCCGGGGATATCGCCCCGCAGGCCGCTGCAGAGTATCACCAGGGACGCCCTGATCCGCTTCCCGCCCCCGAGAAAGAGGTGGCGCGCGCTTTCGTCAATGACGGGAATGCCCGTGGAAAGGCGCTCCAGGATCGCCTCCTCGACTCTTTCGAGGTGTTCTCCTATCGGCGCGAGTATCTGCTTCAGCTCTTTGGGCATGGTCGCGGCACTAACAGTCAGTCAAACGTCGAGAGGCACTCTCGCTGGGATTCGAATATCTCGAAAACCTTGTCGAGCATGGTGGTCTCGAAAAGGCGGAGCAGGTTGTCGTTCACCATGACGAGCTTGATGTCCCCTTCATTGTCCTTGATCCTGCGCTTTATGGCCACCAGAACTCCGAGGGCGGAGCTGCAGATGTGCTTTACGTCCATCAGATCGATGAGGATGTTGTTCTTGCCCTTGTCAAGGCATTCCTGGAGCACCGACTCAAGCTCTTCCGAGCCCTCCTGGTCGATGCGTCCGTCCAGGATAAGAATTTCAACCGTGTCCGTTGACTTTCTTTTCATCTCCCTCTCTCCCTTCGGTTGGTGTCATGCCGTCCCTGCTCTGTTCACGATACGACGACCCGGGCATAACAGGAGGCTTACACCCTCACTGTACCGGCGCTGCGCGGGGCCGCGATGTATTGACGATCATGCGATAAACCGATAGTACCGTGCGAGCCGTGGCGGCGTGAAGGCAACAGGGGTATCCGCCATATCGCCGGTTAATCCATAGAGAAATAGATTTCAAAACATTTCAAGTCTTTTTATGTCCGCGCGGGCCATTGCCAGGGAAAATATCTCCCGCGCCCCCGCTTCGAGGAGCAGGCGGGCGCACTCGTTGATCGTGGCCCCCGTGGTAAAAACGTCGTCAACGAGCAAAACGGCCTCACCCTCGAGTCGCAGTCCCCGGCGGGGGCGGTAACGGCCGTGGCAGCTGAGCAATCGTCCCCGGAGGCCCAGTTCACGCTGCGTGGGGGAATTGCGCCTCTCGACGATGAGCTTCCGCGCGGGGAGTCCCCTGCGCGCGGCGATATGGCGGGCGATGAGCTCCGACTGGTTGAACCCGCGCTTCCAGCGTTTCCGGGCGTTCATCGGGACCCAGGTCACGATATCGGGGAGAATGCCGCTCGAGGCGAGGGTTTCGAGGGCGAGAGGCGCGAGTATCCGATAACAGCCGCGAAGTCCGTCGAATTTGAGCGCCCCGATGACCGATTTCATGACTCCCCGGTACTCGGAGACGATGATGCTGCGCCCCGGGTACCAGTGGCGGTCGCCGCAGATGAGGCAGAGACCTTCCTCGACGGCCCCGGAGCACACGGGGCACCCCCCCCTGAGAGGGGCGATCTCCCCGGCGCATTCCCCGCAGAGGTGGTTGCGGCGCGCCGTGACCGGGGAGCCGCAGGCAACGCAGCGCGAGGGTAAGAGGAGATCAAGGAGAAGGTAACGCGCCACGGGGGATCGCTCCGAAGATGTGCCTCCGCCGGTCACCGCGGGGTCGCGGCGTAGCGGGTGGGATCGGCCACTCCGGCCTCGGCAAACCCCTTTCGGCGCAGGACGCAGCTGTCGCATGCGCCGCAGGCGCGTCCCCTCCGGTCGGGGTCATAGCAGCTCAGGGTCAGGGAGTAGTCGACGCCCAGTTCCGTCCCCCTGCGTATGATCTCCCCCTTGGTGAGATCGATGAGGGGCGTTTCGACGGTGATCCCCCTGCCTTCCACGCCGGCCCTGGTGCCGAGGTCGGCCATTTCCTGGAATGCCCGGAAAAAACCGGGCCGGCAGTCGGGGTACCCGCTGTAGTCGACGGCGGTGGCTCCGATAAAGATGCGGCGCGCGCCGATCGATTCCCCCCAGGCAAGGGCGTACGACAGAAAGAGGATGTTGCGCGCCGGCACGTAGGTCGAGGGGATCTCCCCGCCGATCGTCCGTCCCTTGGGGACCTCGCCTTTCCTGCCGGTGAGTGCGGAGCTGAATATTCCCGCGGGGATGGCGATGATGACATGTTCGCGGACGCCCAGGGAGCGCGCCAGTTTTTTTGCCGATCGTATTTCGATGCGGTGCCTCTGGTCGTAGGAAAAGGTGATCGCGTGAAGGCTCAATCCCCGGGAGGAGGCGATGGCGGCGGTTGTCGCCGAATCGATACCCCCGCTCAGGAGAACCACTGCTTGTTCTGACACGGATACCACCTCCGGTAGCGGTTGTTCGCGGCCGGGCGCCGCGGGGGACGCGTTCCGGGCGTCCCCGTGGGTATAACGAAGGGCCGGGGAAACGGCATAATAATTTTAGTTCCCGTCCGCGAGATGCTTCACCAGGACTGCCTCGGTGCCCTTCTTGGCGTAAAAGACGACATCAAAGATGCTTTGCGCCATTGCGATGCCCCTCCCGTGTGCCAGGAGCTCCCTGTTCGCCCTGGAGGACGCGTCGCCGAGGACGCGCGAGTGGTCGAAGCCGCCCCCCTCGTCGGAAATGATATAGGCCGCCCGGCTGTCGTTGATGGAGTACCTGATCCTGACCCTCCGATCGCGGTATTTCGGGTCCTGGCGCCGCCGGGCGATGAATTCGAAGTAGGTGTCGGACATGATGGCATCGGTTTTTTCGTCGAAGGAGATATCGAGGTTCCCGTGCTCGATGGCGTTGATGATGATCTCGCGAAGGGCTATCCTGACCATGTTGGTCTGCTTCGCGCTCAGATGCTTCCTGAGCGACCGCGTGATCCGGTGCGTCACCTCTTCGGCGGACATGATGTAGTTGCCGATGCGGTATTCCTGGCTTTCGCGCTCGATGCTCTGGGTGAGGGCGTCCTCCTCAACGCCCGCGGCCTTCCCCAGTATCTCGTTCCTGCCCTCGTTGTGCAGGTACTGGAGGCGCACGTCCAGCTCCCTGGGCTCCGAGGCGATGGAGGAGGTGAACATCGCCCTGAACCCCAGGGGCTCCCTCGTGGCGGCGAACTCATCGAGCTTCATGCGGAGTATCCTCTTGCTCACCGCCGCGTCCGGTGTCGCGTCGTAGATCAGGTCCATGAGGTTCATGCCCGCGGCGTCCTGGGGACTTATCTTGAGATGCTCCATGATCGCCCGGTTCGTCGTGATGAGGTTCAGCCTGTCGTCCAGGGAAAAGATGATGTCGTCCGAGCCCTCGACCAGGAGCCTGTATTTTTCCTGGGCCTGGATCGTCGCCGCCTGGGCGTCCTTCTTTTCCTGGTTGGCCATGTTGATCCTGTCGGCCAGCGCCACGGAGATCAGGGTCACCTCCAGGGCGGAGCCGACCTGGATGGCGTACTCGGTGAGGAACATCGCGGGAAGGATGTTCAGCTTGTTCAGGGCGATGAGGAGCATCCCCGCCAGGAACATGATCCAGGCAGTGAGGAAGAAACGGGCGGGCCGGTATCCCCTCCGCATGCAGGTCAGCGCCGAGAAGAGGATCACGAAGGACGCCGCGATCATCAGCACCATCGAACCGGTGATGGCGACGAGGTAGTCACCGAACACGGAGAAGATCATGATAGAAAGCCCGATCCCGGTGATGGACAGGAGCGAGACGTTGACGACGCGGGAATAATCGCGGGCATGAAGAAAGCTCCGGGAAAAGATCGACATCCAGAAAATCGCCATGCCGATGAGGAAGGGGAGGCTGATGGTGTGCCACGCGGGGAGCGAGGGCCAGAGATACCTGTAGGCCATGCCGTTGTAGGCCAGCTGCACGAGGCCGTAGGAGCAGATGTACACAACGTAGAGGAGGTAGCTCCGGTCCCGTATGAAAAGGAATATGATCAGGTTGTACGCGATCATTACCAGGATGATCCCGTAGTATATCCCAAGGACGAACTTCTCCTCCATGACTTTTTCCGCGAATGCCCCGGGGGACCAGAGGATGACCGGAAACTGCTTCGAGCAGGAGCCGGCGAAGTGGAGGTAGAGGGTGCTTTTCCCACCGGCGGCAACCGGCACCGTGAACACGAAGTTGCGGTAATCGAGCTCCCGCTCGCGGAACGGGCGGGCGTCTCCCGACCGTTTGGCCGTCCGCTTCCCCTCCCCGTCGGTGTAGTAGACTTCGAAGATATCCATGTGGGGATAATCGAGTTCAAGGAGCCATTCCGCCGGGCGGCCCAGGCGGCTTTCCAGGTCCACGCGGACCCAGTAGCCGGTTGAATTGAACCCGAAACTCGGCACGTCGAGGTCCGAGGGAACGTACCTCGATGCCATGGCGGGGGAGGACGCTTCGGCGATCGTCAATGCGCCCGGTTCGTCAGCCAGTATCGCCATGTGGCGGCCCAGGGGATACCTCCCCTTTTCCCCGGTCAGGACGAGGGGCGTTCCCGGCCCGGCGCTCCAGGAGGGCAGGGGCGAGAGCGCCACGAGTAGGAAGAGCGCCCGGGCAATCACCCCGCGCGTCCTCGAATCCTGAGCGGCGGCCCGGTCAATCCGCTCTGCCGGTGACGGGCGGTTGTCTTGTGCCGGGCGGTTCATGCCGTACCCCGCGTGATTCATGCCGGGAATCAGGGGCTGCGGCGCTTTTCCCGCATTGGCGCGACTCCCACGGCCCCGGACATTGCCAAATTGAAGATTTCCGCGTGCCCCCGCGGCGTCTTCGCCGCTGCCGCGCGGGATGCGCTCTTTCGTATAACGACTTACGGCCCCGGTGTCAACAGCAAACCGTGCCCGGCGGGTGTTTTTTTATTGAAATATCGGGTCATGAACGGTAGTAGTGTCGAATCCGGCGAGGGGACAGGGCCGGTTGAGGAGGTTGCCGCCGTGGATTCGGAAAAGATAATCAGGGCCGTGCATGACATACTCGTGGCGATCGGCGAGGACCCGGCCCGGCCGGGACTCCAAGGCACGCCCCTGCGGGTCGCGCGGATGTACGAGGAAATATTCGGCGGCGAGAAGGAAGACGCGGGGAGTATACTCGGGAAGACCCACGAGCTCGAACACGACGAGATGGTCGTGGTGAAGGACATCCACTTTTACTCGATGTGCGAGCACCATCTCCTTCCGTTCTTCGGCGTCTGCCACATAGGCTACATACCCGAGGAAAAGAGGATCGTGGGACTGAGCAAGCTCGCCAGGATCGTCGACGTCTTCAGCAAGCGTCTCCAGGTCCAGGAGCACCTGGCCACCGAGATCGCCGATGCCGTGATGACCCACGTCAGGCCCAAGGGAGCGGCGGTGGTGGTGAGCGCCCGGCACCTCTGCATGGAGATGCGGGGCGTGTCCAAGCCCGGCTCCCGCACGGTCACCTCCGTGGTGCGCGGGATCTTCCGGAGCGACATCAGGACCCGGGAAGAATTTCTGAAACTCATCGGGTGAAATAATCTTGACAGATGCCCTGACATGGGTGATGATCAGGGCGGTCATTCATCGCGTTCCTGGGGGGACCCGGTGGGGAAACCAAAGCCGGGCGGGGCTCGGGGTGAAATGAAAAAAACCGTAATCGCCGTGCTGGTGTCGGGATCGGGCACGAACCTGCAGTCGATCATTGACGGATGCGAATCGGGCTCGATTCCCGCCGTCGTCGCCTGCGTCATCTCGGACAGGGAGGGGGCCTTCGGTCTCGAACGGGCGAAGCGTCACGAAATACCGTCCTTATTCATTGATCCAAAGGCGCATTCTTCGCGCGAGTCACACGAGGACGCCATTGCGGAGATACTGGAGCGGTTTCGGGTTGAGCTTGTCGTCCTGGCCGGTTACATGCGCCTCCTGACGAAGGGGATGATCGATCGGTACCGGGACAGGATCATCAACATACACCCCGCGCTTCTTCCCAGTTTCCCGGGGACCGACGGCTACGGGGACGCGTGGCGGTACGGGGTGAAGGTGAGCGGGTGCACCGTCCACTTCGTGGACGAGGGATGCGACACGGGCCCGATCATCCTGCAGCGGGCCAACCCGATCGAAGAGAACGACACCTTTGAAAGCTTCCGCGAGCGGGGGCTGAAAATTGAGCATCAGGCGCTTCCCGAAGCGATACGGCTTTTTTGCGAGGGAAGGCTCAGCATCGAGGGGAGACGGGTTAAAATTCTTGGCAAGGAGTGACACATGGAAAAGGGCATCGGAATAGTATCGCAGATGGTGTATCCAGGCCGCATTATCATCCTCGGCACCAGCCCGGCGGGGGACGGTGTGGTGATGTACGCCGTGACGGGGCGGAGCTCTTCGAGCCAGGCGCGGCGCCTCGTGAGGGAAAAACGCAATGTTTTCGTAAAGCCCCTGGACGAGGGGTCCCTTCAGGGAGGGAACCCGGAACTGCTCGTGTATCCCGCCATCATGGTGGGGCGCTGGAAGTGGATCGCCGTCAGCAACGGGAAGCAGACCGAGGACATGCCTCCCCAGTTCAAGAAGGGGGCTTCGCCGATCGCGGTAATGGGCAACGCCCTTGGCACGTGGGACTACGAGCCCGACGATCCGAATTTCACGCCCCGCATCAGCGGCTGCCTCTGCGACAGCGCGGCACTCTCCGTGATCAGGCGTTCTGAAAGCGGCGAGGTGTCCCGCTCCTATTTCGAGATGCCGAAGGTCCCCGGCAAGGGGCGCCTCATCGCCACCTACAGCGGCGCGAACGTGGATCCCCTTCCCGCCTTCAGGGGAGAGCCGATAGAGATCGATATCGAGCACGCCACGCCCCGCGAGGCGGCATCGGCGCTCTACAAGGCCCTGGCGCCGCCGAAGGGCGGGGATGATTTCCGCGTGGGCGTCGCCGCGGTGTACCGCGATCCCGCGGGCAAGGTCAAGTTCGCCATCAAGAACCGCCACAAGTGATGGACGGCGGGTTCGGCGGCGCGGGCGTGTCCCGGTCGCCGCGTGAATTCCCGCGGAATACGGCCCGGGGGTGCCCGGTCCGGTGACCCGGTTGTCCCCTCGCAGACGGGCGGCGACCGGGGTGAATCATGTATCATAGACAAGGGAGCGTATCATGGCAACGGATGTATCATCTTTCAAAGACGCCTACAAAAAGGCCATCGCGAGCGATTTTCCCGGGGAGGCGAAGATCGTGCTGGGGGAGCGCAGCTTTCCGCTCAAGAAAGTGCCCTACGCCCTCCGTTACGGCACCAACCCGCACCAGCCCTTTGCCGCCTATGCCCCGGCCTCGGGGAAAGACCTTTCAGTGGGCGGCCTTGAAATGCTGAAGGGCGGCAAGGAGGGCCTCTCCCTCACCAACATCCAGGACATGAGCCAGGCCCTCTCCATACTCAAGTTCTTCACCAGGCCCTCCTGCGCGGTGATGAAGCACGTAAACCCCTGCGGGTTCAAGGTGGAAACCGCCGGCGAGACCCTCGATGCCATCTACCGGATCGCCCGGGACTGCGACAGCCGGAGCGCCTTCGGGTCCATCGTGGGGTTCAACGTCGCGGTCGACGCCCCCACTGCGGAGGCCGTCATGGAGACCTTCGTGGAGGGGGTCATCGCCCCCGACTTTTCCCCCGAGGCCCTGGCGGTGCTCAGGAGAAACGAGGGCACGAAGAAGCTCAACAACTCGATTCGGGTGGTGAAGGCGCCCCTGGTGGATCGGATTCCCCGGTTCGTTGGCGACGACGTGGAGGGCTTTCTCAATATTCGCAACCTCGTTGACGGTTCCATCGCCGTGGAGGTGCCCTACCTCACCAGGATACGGTCGGCCGCCGATTTCGTCGTGGACCCGATGATCCCCAATTCGGACCCGGCGAAAAACGGTGGAAAGGATTTCGTCGTGGCGCGCCGCCCCACGGAGCATGAGCTCGACGACTGCCTCACGGCCTGGTACGTGAATATCAACGTCCGTTCAAACGGCATCGTCTTCGTCAGGGATGGTGCCGCCATCGCCGTGGGGACCGGCGAGCAGGAGCGGATCGGCGCCGTGGAGCAGGCGATCGACAAGGCCCTGAAAAAGGGCCATGGCCTTAAAGGCGCGGTCATGTCATCGGACGGGTTCTTTCCCCAGCGTGACAGCATCGACGCCGTCGCCCGGGAGGGGGTCACCGCCGTGGTATGGCCGGCCGGCTCGATGAACGACGCCCTGGTCATCGAGGCCGCGAACGAACATGGCATCGCCCTCATGGCGACGCTGGAACGCTGCTTTCTGCATATTTAACTTCCGCCGCCCCGGCCGGGGCGGGGATTCCCACGCGCAACCGGGAGGCGGCGCATGCGTAAACCCCTCATCCTGATCGTGGAAGACGACGCGATATCGGGTAAGTTTCTCCAGAAGAGCCTCTCGATCCATGGATACGAGACGCCCCTCCTGGCCTTCTCCGCCGAGGAGCTCGAGCAGCGCCTCGGCGAATCGAGGCCGGACCTCATCCTGATGGACATCAGGCTGGGAGGCGGCGTCGACGGCATTGACGCGGCCCGCAACCTTGTCTCGATCCACGGGATACCGGTCATCTACCTCACCGCATACACCGACCCCGACACGGTGCGGAGGGCGAAGGGGACGGACCCCTACGGCTTTCTCGTGAAGCCCGTGAACATCAGCGAGCTCCACATCGCCGTGGAGTTCGCCCTCTACCGTCACCAGATGGAAAACAAGCTGAAAAGCAGCGAGGAGAAGTTCCGGGTTTTCTTCGAGGAATCCGCCGATGCCCAGGTGCTCATTGACGACGACCGGTACGTGGACTGCAACATGGCGGCCGTGCACCTCATGGGCGCGTCCGGGAAGGATGACATACTCGGCAGGAGCCCGGTTGAGCTTTCAACGGAATTCCAGCCGGGAGAGATGTCCTCCGCGGAGAGGATGCAATCGATCATCGCCACTGCCCAGGAATGCGGAAGCCTCAGCTTCGACTGGACCCATCTCCGCTTTGACGGGTCGGAGGTGCCGGTAGAGATCACCCTCACGGTGGTCCCCGTGGGAGGCCTCATGATGCTCCACGGCGTGATAAGGGACACCACGGCGCGCCAGCTCGCGCGGGAGGCCCTGCGGAGGAGCGAGGAGCAGTACCGGATGCTCGTCGAGGCGATGAACGACGGGCTTGTCCAGGAGGACGAGAGCGGCCTGATCACCTTCACCAACGAGCGTTTCCGCGAGATGCTGGGATACCGGCGGGAGGAAATTATCGGGAGCGCGATAACGCGGTTCGTGACCGATGAAGACCGCGGGCGATTCATCAGGGAGATCCGGGGGAAGGACCGGGGCGTGAAGGAGGGGCCCGAGATCGCCCTGGATTCTCGAACGGGCGAGAAGATCCATGCCATCGTCTCCTCCCAGGCCCTCTTCGACGACCGCCGCCGCCATGCCGGGACCGTCATGGTGTTTACCGACATATCGGAGCGCAAGAGCCTGGAGCGCCAGCTCCTGGAGATCACCATCAGGGAGCAGCAGCGCATCGGGCGCGACCTCCATGACGACCTGGGACAGATCCTGGCCGGGACCGGGTTCCTCTGCGAATCCCTGGTGAGAAAGCTGACGAACAAAGGGCTTCCCGAGGCCGAGGAAGCCAGGTCGATTTACAACCTCCTCGGGAACGCCCGGGAGCATACACGGATGCTGGCGAGCGGGATATCCCCCCTTCAGGTCGAGGCGGGTGAGCTCGCGGCGTCCCTGGAGCGTCTCACCATGTCGGTGCAGGAAGTCTATCCCGTGTCCTGCTCGATGGTCCATGATCCCGAACTTGTGATCAACGACGGCACGGTGGAAACGCAGTTTCACTACATCGTCCAGGAATCGATAAGCAACGCCCTCAGCCACGGTCGGGCGACGGAAATAACCGTGAGGCTTGAGAAAAAGGACGGGGGCGTTCGTCTCATCGTCGCGGACAACGGGGTGGGAATTCCCGATGACATGGAATTGAAGAGGGGGATGGGATTGAGGATCATGCAGTACCGCGCCGGGGCCATCGGCGCCTCCTTCTCGGTGTACCGGAACGACACGCGGGGAACGACGGTCTGCTGCGTGTGGAAGCCCCGGGAAGGTGAAAAAACCCTTGACAGCGCACCGTGAGGGAACGGTTAATTCATGGTCACGGCCGGCGCCGGAAAATCGGACGGGCCCTTCGCGGGGCGCGGTGCCGGGCCGAACCATAATGGACATGAAAAAAAAGGTCTTTATCGTCGATGATCATCCCGTTGTGCGACAGGGCCTCGCGGCCTTCATCAACGGCGAAGAGGACTTCCTGGTATGCGGGGACGCCGAGGATGCCGAGAGCGCCGTGCGCCTCATCAACAAGCTCGATCCCGACATCATTATCGTCGATCTGTCCCTCAGGGGCACGGGCGGCATAGAGCTTACCGCCGTTGTCAGGGAACGCTTCAACATCCCCGTCCTGCTCCTCTCGATGCACGATGAAAACATTTACGCGGAACGGGCGATCCGCGCCGGGGCGCGCGGTTACATCATGAAGAGCGAATCGATGGAAAGGGTGGTCGGCGCCCTGCGGGAGATCCTGGCGGGAAAGATATACCTGAGCGACGAGATGAAGGAGCGCCTTCTCGGCAAGCTCCTCACGGCATCGGAGGCACGGGAGTCGCCCCTGGACAGCCTTACCAATCGGGAGATGGACGTCTTCCAGTTCATCGGGCGCGGGTATTCAAACCGCCACATCGCGAAAGAGCTTTCGCTGAGCGTGAAGACCGTCGAGACCTACCGCTCCCGCATCATAGAAAAGCTGAAGCTGAAAAATTCAGGGGAGCTGTCCCGCTTCGCCGTGGAATGGCGGCAGAGCGATGGCGCCTACCGATGAGAACCATTCTGCCCTCACGGGGCATGGCCGTATAAGGGAAAACCCCTACACGGC
>JAXGNG010000004.1:0-406942 GCA_040768125.1 Spirochaetota bacterium
ATGTCTGTCCTGCTACCGGAAGAAGCTATACGGCTGGTCCATGAACCTGTCCGAGATCATGCATGCGACACTCACGCATTTCCACGTTACCTTCACCCTCCCGGGGCCGGTGACCCGGGCCCTCTTCGAAAAACGATTCCACTGCGAGGAGCTCATCACCATTGCCGCAGACGTTTACTGGAAAGAGCTTCTGAAAAGCGCGGGAAACCCCGGCAGGGAATGGCAGTGCGGGAGCATTGCCACTTTGCACAAGAGCGGCAATGCCCTGAACTACAATCCCCACGTCCATCTCATTGGCACGAGAGAACTGGTAAACACCACGACAGGAGAGATACTGCACTCTCCCTTCATGAACTACAGGAGGATACGCTTCGCCTGGATGAATGCCGTACTTCGCTTATTACGAAGAAAAGGGATATTTACCGGAGAAGAAGTTCGCACAATAAAGGACACATATAAGAACGGCTTCCATGTCCATTTTCAACCGATTGTCGGCACCAATAACGAAGTATTGTTTCGCACAGCGGAGTACCTTGCCGCAGGATTTTTCCACAACAGCATGATAACCGGCGTAGACCATATTAATAAGAAAATAACATTCAGATATAAAAGCTGGGTTGATCGTAATACGAAGGAAAAAACCTATTCGGAAATGACACTTGATATCTATGAGTTTATGGCACGAATGCTCTTTTATCTACCGGATAAGCATCGTAAAGCGATACGATATTACGGGATATACGCTCACGGTATTAACCATAAATTAGAGCTGATTAAACGAAAGACCTGGGCAAAGGCGATTCAAACCTCCTTCGACACAGATCCCGAGAACTGTCCTGAGTGTGGCGCACAAATGATCGAATCTGTTGTTTTCGCGTACTTTGCCGACCGCGAATGGCGAAAACTCTGGAAAACACACCTCCTTGTGGGCGGCTATTTCAGGATGAAAAGGGGTCCATGATTTTTATAGGCCATCTTTTCTAATAATTTCCTTGGCTTGTAATCAAACCGCTGTTGTTCTATCCAGCGGGCGGGGATTTTTTGCTCGTTTCTCGCAAAATTTCTCATTTTTTCGGCGCGCGCGAAATTTTAAGCCCCCTGTCCAGCAGTTTTTACTTGCCATGTACCCATCTGTGTGCCAGAAATACTGCCGATAAAGTCCATTGTGTCCCATTGGCATATTTATAATTGAGTGAAGTTTCCTAGATAATAATAACTTATTTTTTCTCCGCGCCCTCCGCGCCCTCCGCGTCTCCGCGTAATAAGGGCATTGTATCCTTGCAATCCTGATCTGGTATTCAGCTGATACGTTCTCGCAATGGCGAGAACAAATGTTCTGAGCAGGAATTAATCTTGACACCCGTCGGACTCTCCGGAATATATTTTTAGAAGTACACAGGGTTCCACGGGGCGGGGATACAACCCGTTCAACGCATGCCCCGGCCCAATTACAATGTCCGGATGACGGGATGAAAAAGAACAACAACAACGACGACGACAACAACCGCGAGCTCGGGAACTTCGACATCAACATCATCAACATCATGACACACCTCTACCAGAGCGGCGCCGTGGAGGACGACGTGATGGAAACCCTCCGGCAGCTCAATTTCGAGTACCATACCCTCCTTGACAAGAACAACATACTTGAGGAAAAGGTCAACATTGACTGGAAAACGAACCTCCTCAAGTACAGGGACGACTACCTCACGATGATCGTCAAGTCAGCCTCGAGGATCATCGACATCATACCGAACGACCGTTACATGATCTCATACATCAGGTTCGATATCGACGATTTCTCGGTTCTCAACAACAGGTTCGGCCACGACAAGGGGGATATCGTACTTATCGACCTCGCGAACATACTGAGGGACAACTCGCGGCCCACGGACTACATCATCCGTTTCGGAGGCGAGGAGTTCGACGTCATTCTCCCCTCGACGGACCTCAAGGGGGCCGTCACCTATCTCGACAAGATATTCAAGAAGCTTCGGTCCCTGCGCTATGAATTCGACGATACCGATGTTTCGGTGACCGTCAGCGCCGGGGTGGCGGTCCTCGCGATGGAGTTCAACAGGCTGAAGAGGGTGAACAACGACGCAATCAAGGAGGAGTATTTCCGCATCCAGAAGGCCGCCGATGACGCCCTCTACGACGCGAAGTACTCCGGAAAGAATCAGTTCAAGATATTCAACGACAAGATCGATTACCGGGATATACGGAACAGCTACGCGCGTCGCGGGCGACCCTAGGGCCCCGGCCTTTCTCCATCCGCGAATTCCCTGATGAGCCCCAGAAGCTCGCGTTTTCCCGTGCCCTTCAGGGCCGAGGTGAGGAAAAGAGCGCCGGCGTCAACGTCGAGCGATTCGGCGATGGCGCGCAGCCGGTCACGGCGACGCCCCGGGGGCACCTTGTCGGATTTTGTCACCGTGAGCACCACGGGTATCCTCTGACGGGTGATGAGGGAGAGGAGCTCGCGTTCGCGGTCATCGGGAGTTCTCCGTATATCGACAAGGAAAAAGACGAGCCTGAGGTTTCCCCTTTTCTGGATGTAGCTCTTGATAAGGGGAAGAAAGCCCTTCCTGATCTCCATGGGGACTTTGGCATAGCCGTAACCGGGAAGATCGGCGATGGATATGGCGTCGTTGAGAACGAAGAAATTCACGGTCTGGGTCATTCCCGGCCTCGACCCGGTTTTCACCAGGTCATGTCTGTTCATCAGCATGTTGATGAGGGACGACTTGCCCACGTTGGATCGCCCGAGGAAGGCGAACTCGGGAAGCCCGTGGTCCGGGAAAAGGGACGGACGGGGGCTGCTGGTGAGAAAATGAACGTCGCGTATTTTCATCCGGGAAGAACGAGCTCCATCAGGATCGCGTCGGTGTTGTCATAGTAGCCTCTCCGCCGCCCGGTCTCGACGAATCCTTTTGAGCTGTAAAGACCAATGGCGGCGGCGTTAAGGACGCTTACCTCGAGTACGATTTTCATCCTTGCCGGTGGGGTCCGCGCAAGATCGAGCAGGTCATCGATGAGGAACGAACCAAGGCCGCGTTTCCGCCAGTCATGCCGCACACCGATATTATTGAGCTGGATCTCGTCCCCCACGAGCCAGGCCACGGAAAAACCCACGGTCTCGCCGTTGAGTATAATCACCCTGAAACGGGAAAAGTCGAGGGAAAGCTCGTCGGAGAACTGTCTCCTGTTCCATCTTCCGCGGCCCTCCTGTTCAATGATGTAGACCGCCTCGACATCCTCCGGACAGGCATTTCTCACAATGGGGACCGGGGGGGGCGGCGCGTCCGTCATCGCTCAGGAGTCTTTGGGAACGGGATCGCGCTTTTCAAGGAACGCCGCGACTCCCTCCCGCTTGTTGTCGGTTTCGCAGAGCCTGCCGAACATGTCGCGCTCGAGTTTCAGGGCGGCGTTGAATTCCATGACGATTCCCTTCCTGACGACCTCCATGGCGGCCCTGATCGCAGGGCGGCCCCTGAGGGCGATGGCCGAGGCCAGCTTCTTCGCCTCGTTGACCGCCTCTCCCTGGGGCACGGCGCGGTTGACGAGTCCGTATTCCGCGGCCTGCCTGCCGCTGATGAAGTTGCCCGAGAGGATGAGCTCATAGGCCCTTCCGGTGCCGATAAGACGGGGAGAGCGCTGGGTGCCGCCGAAACCGGGGATGATGCCGAGCTTGATCTCCGGGAGCCCCATCTGGGCGGTCTCGTCGGCGATGCGGATGTGGCACGCCAGGGCGAGTTCCGTCCCGCCCCCCAGGGCGAAGCCGTTGATGGCGGCGATGAAGGGCTTGTCGCCGTTCTCTATCAGGTTCAGGAGCTCCTGGCCGGCCTTGAGCCAGTCGCTTCCCTCCTTCTGGGTGTTGAGGTCGCTGAATTCGCTTATTTCAGCCCCGGCGATGAAGGCCCTTCCCTCGCCGGTGAAGACCACCACGCGGACGGAATCGTCGTCCAGGGCCTTCTCAACGGCGGAACGAATGTCTTTGATAACGGGCGTGCTCAGGGCGTTCATCTTGGGGTTGTTGATCACCATCAGGGCGACGCCGTCTGCGCCGACGGTATAGCTGCATGTTGACATGGATAATTCCTCCAATCATGGGTATGAGCAATTTCTACGGCCGGATCGGAGGCTGTCAATTCATTAATGGGAGCGCGCCACTATCCCCTGAAGATGAAGAATACGGCGCCCACCAGGCAGAGGCACGCCCAGAGGTAGTTCAGATTGAGCGGTTGCTTCATATAAATCAGCGCGAAGGGCACGAATACCGACAGGGTGATCACCTCCTGCACGATCTTGAGCTGCGGCAGGGAGAGGACGGAATAGCCGATGCGGTTCGCGGGGACCTGTACCATGTATTCGAAGAGGGCGATGCCCCAGCTGGCGGACGCGGCGATATACCATGCCCGGCCGTTAAGGTTCTTGAGGTGGGAATACCAGGCGAATGTCATAAATACATTCGATATGGCGAGCAGTACAACGGTTTTTACTATTACCGACATGCGCCTGCAACCTGCACGGTGACGATGATGGAGAGAGGAGGGAGGGGGGCTAAAAAAGGCAAGCAAAAATCACTACCTTGCCGAAATTCGGAGGATTCCCGGATTTCGGGAAGGATAATAATGGTTGCAATACGGGCCACCCCGTGCCCCCCTGATTGCAGGGCATATTTTATCGGGGTGAGAAATGGAAGATGACGTCTATTGCCGGCTGAGGGACATTCTGGATTCCATGCCTCATGGCTTTCCCTCCACAGGCGACGGTCTGGAAATCCGAATTCTCAAGAAGATATTCACGCCGGAAGAGGCGGCCGTGGCGACCGTGATGAAGATGAAATTCGAGACCGCCGAGGAAATTGCCCTTCGCACGGGCCGGGACGCGGAGTATTTGAGTTCGATCCTCAAGGTGATGGGAGACAAGGGGCAGATCTTCGGTGTCACGTTGAACGGGGTGCCGCGGTACAAGCTGCCGCCCTTTGTCTTCGGCATATATGAATGGCAGATCAATCGGCTCGACAGGGAGCTCGCGGAAATGGTGGAGGAGTATTTTCACCGGGATTTCGGGAAGGAATTTTACGGAAACACGCCGCCCCTTCTCAGGGTCGTACCCGTGGAGGCGAGCATTCCGGCCGGCTCAGTGGTGATGCCCCATGAGAGCATTCAGAAGCTGGTGCGCGGATCTTCATCCTGGGCGGTGGGGGAGTGTATCTGCAAAAAGGAGAAGCGTCTTCTCGGCGGCGGATGCGATAACCTGATCGAGGTATGCCTCGCCATCGCACCCATTGAGGGCCTCTTCGATGATTTTTTCTGGGGCAGGCCTATAGGGATGGACGAGGCGCTTGAAATACTCCGGCATTCCGAAGAAGCCGGCCTCGTTCACATGACATCGAACACCAGGGAGGGGCATATTTTCATCTGCAATTGCTGCGGCTGCTGCTGCGGCATTCTCAGGGGAATAAACGAGCTCGGGCACATGGGCTGCGTGGCGAGGTCGGATTACGAGGCCGTGGTTGACCCCGCCCTCTGCACGGCATGCGGGACATGCCTGGAGCGCTGCCAGGTCAGGGCCGTCGAGATCGATTCAACCGCGCGGGTCAATGCGCGTTGCATCGGCTGTGGCCTGTGCGCGGGGACCTGCCCATCCTCGGCCATTCAGATGGTGAGAAGGGACGAGGAAAAGATAGAGCGCGTGCCGCGGAACGAGAAGGAATGGATGAGAAGACGCGCCTCCTCGAGGGGACGTTTCGAATACCGGGATCTTCTTAAATAGCCCTCCTGAAAACCAGTGAAAAAAAAGCTTGCGCTAAAACATAACGCTGTTATGTTTGGATCCGGTGTTTTGGGGAACAGGAGCGCCACCGGGGCGCATAGGCACGGGGTTCTTTTAAGCAGAATTATCAGGAAAGAATGCCAGGTCTTGATACTGAATAGAAGGTAAACCATTAACTGCTAGCTTCCTGGTGCCCCTGCGGTTATTTGAACGTCAGCCATGAGACAGTAAAAGATACATCATTGAATGCGAGGTGCGCCATGTCGGAAAATGTGTACATAGAACTCAGGGATATGCTTGATAAAATGCCGAATGGGTTCCCCCCCACGGAGGACGGGATAGAACTCAAAATATTGAAGAAAATTTACAGCGAGGAGGAGGCCGGCATCGCGCTCCAGCTCAAGATGAAATACGAGGCCCCCGACGGGATCGCCGCGAGAACCGGCATGGACGCCGACTACCTCAGGGCGAAACTGAAGGAGATGGCGGGGAAGGGCCAGATAATGGGGGTCACCATCGGCGGCAACGATATATACAAGATGATACCCTTCGTCTTCGGGATCTACGAGTGGCAGCTCTACCGCATGGACAGGGAATTCGCCGAGATGACCGAGCAGTATTTCGCCCGGGAGTTCGGCCGCGAGCTCCACGGACACGGCCCCTCCATCGGGAAGGTGGTGCCCATCGAGGCGGAGATACCGGGCGGGACGGTCGTCGAGCCCTACCAGAGCATCAGCTCGATCATTGAGAACGCCAAGGCCTGGGCAGTGGACGAGTGTATCTGCAAGAAGGAGAAGGACCTCCTCGGAAAGGGCTGCGACGCCCCCCGCGAGGTCTGCATCGGCGTCGCACCTGTTGAAAACTTCTTCGACACATTCTTCTGGGGGAGGCCCATCACCAAGGAGGAGGCATTCAAGATACTGGAACTGTCGGAGGAGGCGGGGCTGGTTCACATGACCACGAACCAGCGGCAGGGACAGATCTTCATCTGCAACTGCTGCGGATGCTGCTGCGGGGTCCTCCGCGGAATCAACGAAATGGGTAAACTCCACGCCATAGCGCATTCCGATTACCTCGCCGTGGTCGATGCCGATCTCTGCACCGCCTGCGGCGTCTGCCTCGACCGGTGCCAGGTGAGGGCCATTGACATGGACGACGTCGCCCTGGTGAACGAGCGGTGCATCGGCTGCGGGCTCTGCGTCACCACCTGCCCCACCGAAGCGATACGCCTGGTCCGCCGGAAGGATGAGGATCTGGAGTACGTGCCGGAGGACGAGAAGGACTGGATGAGGAAGAGGGCCCAGGCGCGCGGCAGGGACGACTACCGGGAGCTCCTCAAGTAACGCGCGAAAAAAAATGCTTTACGCGCCGTCCCCCCCGATGCGAGGCTTAACCGTTCCTTCCGGTCGGAGACGGCGGGACCAATGATCCCGGAGCAGGTCATGCGCCTCACAAACCTGAAAAGAAGGCTGAAATCACGGGGGGTCCTTCCCTACCTGGTGACGGACGCCGTCAACATTCGTTACCTCACCGGCTTTGCCGGCTCCTACGCGTACCTGGTGGTCGCCTCGCCGCGCTCCTTTTTGATCACCGATTCCCGGTACGAGGAGTACGCGGGCTCCATTCTCCCGGAAGGCGTTGATCTCGCGATACAGAGAAAGGAGTTTCTGGATTCCCTGGTTTCCGTCGTGAAGGGGACCCGATCGAAGAGGCTCTACATAGAGGACCATTCCACTCCCTTTTCCCTTTACCGCGCCATAAAGGAGCGGCTCAGGGGTGTATCTGTTCTTTCGGGTGGAGATGAGGTCAATTATCTCCGCATGGTGAAGGACGAGGACGAGATAGCCGTCATAAAGAAAGCGGCGAAGATCGTCGACGCCTGCGTGGCCCACCTGAAAACCACCGTCAGGGCCGGCGACAGGGAGTGGGAGATCGCCGTTGAGATCGAGCACTTTTTCCGAACGCGTGGCGCCAGGAAAAGCGGGTTCGATTCCATCGTCGCCTCGGGGCCGGGATCATCCATGCCCCACTACGAAACCTCGATGAAGAAAAGGCTTCGCCCCGGCGAGCCCCTCCTGGTGGACATGGGGTGCGAGTACATGGGGTACAATTCAGACTTGACAAGAACATTCTTCATCCATAGCATTGATCCCGCCCTGGAGAAGATATATCGCGTCGTCCGGGAGGCCCAGGAGGCCGCCGTGGACGCGGTGCGGCCCGGCGTTACTACGGGAAAGCTTGACGCAACGGCGCGGGCGATCATCGGGAACGCGGGCTTCGGCGATCGTTTCGGGCACTCCCTGGGACACGGGATCGGCATGGAGGTCCACGAACTCCCGGCCGTGAAGGCGGGTGATGCCGCGCTGAAAAAGAACATGGTCATCACCGTCGAGCCGGGGATCTACGTTCCCGGCACGGGGGGTGTGCGCATCGAGGACATGGTCCTGGTGACGGGCCGGGGGCGCGAGGTCCTGACCTCGTCGCCGAAGGGGATCACCATACTGGGATAACAAACGGGAAGGGAAGCGTATGATATCGGTAAACGACCTCAGGAGGGGTCACGTCATTATCATCGACGGGGAACTCTTCTCCGTCATCGAGCAGCAGCACCACAAGCCGGGGAAGGGCGGCGCCATCGTCCGCGTTAAGATCCGGAACGTGAAGAAGGGGACGGTGATCGACCGGACCTACAACGCCGGGGAGAAGGTCGAGGACGTGCGCCTCGAGAAGCGGCCCATGCAGTTTTCCTACCGCGAGGGGGACGACGTGGTGTTCATGGACACCGAGACCTATGACATGGAACATGTCCCCTCCGCCGCCATCGGCGACGCTCTCAGGTTTCTCAAGGAAGAGGACGTGGTGCAGATCGCGATGTACGAGGGGGAGGTGGTCACCATCGAGCCGCCCCAGACCGTGGTGCTGAAGGTCACCTACGCGGAGCCGGGGCTCCGGGGGGACACTGCCACGAACGTGAAAAAAAGCGTCACCGTGGAGACCGGCGCGGAGGTGAAAGTGCCCCTCTTCGTGAACGAGGGAGATTTCATCAAGATAAACACCGAGACCGGCGAATATCTCGAGAGGGCTAAGCAGTGATGAGTTTCCTTGAACAGATCGCGGAATGGATTCGTGAAAATCCCGGGACCACCGTGGGCGTGGTATGCGGTTTCCTGGTGGGCATCCTCCTCTTCACGATCGGCTGGTGGAAGACCCTCATCGTCATGGCCCTGGTACTCGGGGGATACGTGATCGGCAAGTCGAGGGATGAAAACGTTTCCCTGGTCGACCAGGTCATGGGCTTCTTCAAAAGAAATCGTGATTGACGAGGCGCCCCCCCGCCGCGTATGATCGGGCCGTGAACTCCTCGAAGACAAGTTACCGCCTCATCCGGGAAGCCTACCGGCTTTTAAAAAGGAAAAAATTTTCCGAGGCCCGGCTCGTCCTTGAGAATGTGCTTACCTCGGGCGTGGGCGATATTTACGTGCTCCTCCTTCTTTCCGTCGTCTACCTCTACACCGACCAGTTCGGCAGGCTCGCCCGTTTTCTCGTGAAAATGCGTGACCTGGATCCCGCCTTCATGCCCATGGTGCAGATGGAGGCGTTCCTGAAGCTGAAGTCCGCGGGAAACGCCGAGGAGGCGCTGCGCATCTACGTCGAGCTCTCGGCGAAGTACCCCGCGGATCCGCACATCAGCAGGGGGAGGGGCCTCGTCGCCGGCGCGGAGGATTTCTCCGCTTTCCAGAAGGATGCCCGCCTTCGCGATTTCGTGGATGTACCCCCGCCCCCCGGTCGTCTGAAGAAGGCGCGTCGCGGCGTCTACACGGGGACCCTGGGCCATCGAAGGATCCGCATCCACGGCGGCGCCGGGACGGCCAGGCGGAAAACGGCGTTCAGGATCGCCCTTGTGATCTTCCTCGCGGGCCTGGGGGGCGCCGGGATCTGGGCCCTCGCGCGGTACGGGATCCCCCCCCTCGTGGAACGGTTCCGCGGGGCCGGGAATGATCGTGACGCCATAGACATGGTCAGGTTGAGCGGAACGGAGTTCGACCTGGTGAAGAGCGTCAGGAAGGAGACCGTGCCGGTCTACTACCGGTCGGCCAGGGAGATGACCGCGGATTTCGACCGATCGCGCACCCTCATCAAGAACCGCCAGTATAACGAGGCGCTCCTCATACTGAACGGGCTTTACCGCAGCAACGTGAATTTCGTGGTGAAGGAGAAGGCCGAGTTCCTGATCAAATTCGTGGTGAACCAGGAGGAGAGGGATTTCGAGGAGATCCCCTGCGGGAAGGTCTGCGCAAGCGACTACCGCTACCGTGGCTTCGCCGTGCGATGGAAGGGGAGCGTGGAAGCGGTACGCGAAAAGGACCGCAGCACGCTCATCGCCCTCGCCGTCGATGCCCCCGGCGGCGGCGCTCCCTGCCGGGCAGACATCTATTCTTCGCGCCCGGTTCCGAAACTCGAGAAGGGATCACGGGTCGTCGTGGAGGGCGTTATCATCGATTTCCCGGGAAAGGAGAAGCGGCCATACGTCGAGTCGAGGGGGATCCGGACGCTCAGGTAAGCCCCCATCTCACAGTTTGCGGAGTATCACCATGGTGATATCGTCGGTGCAGGCGTATCCCCCGAGGGATTCCAGCACGGCATCGCGTATCGCCTCGGGCCTCAGGGCCCTGCTTTCGTAAAAGACCCGGATGAGCCGCTCGATCCCGTACATGTCCTTCTGGGGATCACGGATATTGCGCACGCTTCCCTTTTTCCACGCCTCGGTGATCCCGTCCGTGTAGAGGAACATGATGTCGTCTTGTGCCATCGTGACGGTCTTTTCGGCGACAAGGCCCCGGGCATCGTCATGTATGCCGAGCCAGATCCCCTCCGTCTTAACGGTTTCGATTGCGTCCCTTTCCGCGCGGTAGATGATGATGTCCTGGTGAAGACCCGTGAAGGTGCATTTGCCGTTCCCGTTGAAGGCCATGAACGTGGCCGTCATGTACCGGTCATCGCCGATCTGCCTCACGCTTTCGGTTATCACGTCGTTTACCCTCTCCATGAGCTCCGTGGGAGTGATCGGCATCCCGCTCCCCAGAAGGGTGCGGATCGACGTGTGGGCCATCATCATGACAAGGCTCGCCGGAACGCCGTGCCCCGCGACGTCGCCGATGATCACCCAGTCGGCGTTCCCGGCGTTGATGACATCGAAGTAGTCGCCGCCCATCGTCGCCGCGGGAAGCATGTAGCCGGTGATATCATAACCCTGCATCACGGGCTCCAGTGGTATCATGATGGTCTGCATCTTACGGGCGATCTGCATCTCCCCCCAGAGCTCGTCACGGGTCCTGGCGAGGTCCTCGGTGCGCTCCCTCACCATGACCGATAGGTTGTCCGCGTATTCCGAGAGGGCCTCCTTCGAGACCTCGAGGGCGCTCATCATCTCGTTGAGATTGTGGGAAATGTAGCCCAGCTCGTCGCGCCGCGTGAGGGGGATTATGGTGTCGAATTTCCCCTGGCGCACCCGGTGGATCGCGTTGAGTATGCGCCGGATGGGCCTGACGAAGGTTCCCATGAAAATCAGCTGGAAGCCCCCAAGGACCGCGGCGACGAGGACGATCGTGAGGAGGGCGAACCTCATCGCCGTGGGGTGCTGGTGGGCGCGGTAAAAGCGGTAGTTGAACCCGGCCTCGTAAAGTATGTGGCGCCGCGGATCGAAGAATGAGAACGAGGTAACGCGATCCATGGTGCGGCGCAGAAGACGGTAGCGCCGCTCACCCGCAGGGGGCATCGGCGCCAGGTATAGCAGGGCCTCCCTCCTGAGAAGGGCGCAATCGGGCGACCCATCGGCTGATGACCCGAGGATGGCGTCCCTGAAGGGGGCCATCTCGCCATTCATGCCATTGATGCGGCGGCGAAGGTTCTCCCTGAAGCCGTCATCGGGAAGATGCGCCACCATCGCGGCGACGGCCCCCACGCGACCATCGAGTTCCGCGAGTCGCCGGGCAAGGGCCTGCGGGTCGTTCCGTTCCGATTCAGGCATTCGATCCGAGATCAACTCGATCGCACCGGCATAGCCGTTGAAATATGGATTGTTTTTATTAAAAAACTTCCCTTGGCGGGCAGGGACAGCGGGATTGATTCCTGTCGGCATTGCCATGATTTCTTCACGCATGGCGGTGTTGAAGAGCTCTTCGCGGTATCCGAAACCGGATTCCACGGCAGACCCCCTTCCGGGGGAGACGAGCATTCTGTGCGTGCAGTCCCGGGGCGAATACGCCAGGAGATAGGTGAGTCCGGGGGGGCGTTGCCCCGTATGGACCGCGAGGTCCAGGTCCCGGCGCCGGATGGTGTCGTAGAAATCCTCCATGTAGGAAAGGGAGACGAAGGAAAGCCCCTGGAGAACGATGAGGAACGTGGCCAGGCAAATCCCCATGATCCTGGTCATCAGGCTCGTGCGGTCAACCGTGGTGTTCAGGTGGATCAGGAAGATGACGAAAAATCCCGCCATGACGAAGGTATCCCGGATGTACTGGAACACGCCGCGGTCGATATGGCCGAAGCGGCTCAGGAGATTGGCGGCGCCCGGCGCGAGGATCGCGATGAAGGTGACGAGGGTAATCGCCAGGAGGGGGACACGGGCCGGTCCCTTCATGAAGGCCGCCCTGACGACGCCGGTGGCCAGCATGAGGCCAAGGAGAAGAAGGACCGTGATGGCGACGGGGACGTTGATGGCGGCGCTCATGAAGTCGTAGTGGTGTCCCTCGAAATCGTAGAAGGCCATGTCGCCGCGCGTGCCCGCGACAAACGCCGCGGTGAGGAAAATCGCGATGAGATGGAATATGACGGCGGCGGCCGTCGCCCCGGGGGCGCGGCGCCCGTCAGGATAATGCAGTATGAAGAGAAAATAATTGGCCGCGCAGAGGGTGAGGGCCCCCACGGACACCCAGCGGTGATACGCAGCCGCGGGGTGATAGACCGAGGAGGCGATGGCGTAACTCCCCATGAAAAGCGCGAGGAAGAGGTACGCGATGCCCAGGTGAAGGGTGGCTCTGGAGCGCCGCCGTATCGCAAGGAGCGAAATCCCCGCGAGGATCATGAAGATGCATGGCACCAGGGCGGAGACGGAGAAGAAGTGGAGGTAGAAAGAACCGTTGATTCCGCCGGGCTCCATCTGGATAACTCCCTCCGCCGCGGCGGAAGGGAGAACAAGGCATCATCGATGTGTACCTGCACACAACGACTACCCTTCCCTCGGGCGGATGCCGATCCATCGTTCGAATGCTCTGAAACAGAAGTCAATTAGTAATATAGTTGAAATTACCGGGAAAAACAAGCAATTTTTTACCGTTGTTTGGTGGTCACCATCTGTAAATTTTTCATGATTCCGTATTATTATCATTGCAAATTTGTAATAACTATTCTATACTCATTTCCATGAATCATTGCCGGGGAGAGAGGACGCTCGTCGCGACGAACGCGCTGGGTGTTTTTGCCCGGCGTTTAAAAACGGTGGAGGTGAGCACATGCCTGAAGAGATCAAGGCAGGTTGCGCCAGGCCCACGGGAGGGCCTGTTGGCGAGGCTCCTCCGGAGGATTCCGGCGGGGAAAAGAAAGAAACGACAATTAAGAAGGAGGCGACCATGATCAAGGTTGGACAGAAGGCACCCGATTTTACCGCCCCGGCGTACCATGGCGGGAAATTCGTCAATGTAAAGCTCTCGGATTACCTGGGGAAGTGGACGGTGCTCTGCTTCTATCCCGGAGACTTCACCTTCGTTTGAGCGACGGAAGTTTCGGCAGTTGCCGAAATGTATCCCGAGTTCAAGAAACTCGGCGTTGAAGTTCTTTCGATGAGTGTTGACAGCGTTTTTGTGCATAAAATGTGGAATGATACCGAGCTTTCGAAGATGGTGAAGGGCGGCATTCCCTTCCCCATGCTTTCCGACGGCGGCGGTCGGGTTGGCGCGGTCTACGGCATATACGATGAGAATGCCGGCGTTGAGACCAGGGGCAGGTTCATCATCGATCCTGACGGTGTTATCCAGGGATTCGAGGTGCTCACGCCTCCCGTGGGAAGGAACGTGAAGGAATCGATACGGCAGATCCAGGCATTCCAGCACGTGAGGAACAGCAAGGGCACCGAGGCCATGCCCTCGGGATGGAAGCCGGGGAAAGCGACCCTCAAGCCGGGCCCCGACCTTGTCGGGAAGGTATGGGAGGTCTGGAAAACGGACATGGCCTTTGACTGATGCCTGTCGCGGCGCCCCGTCATCCCCGCAGTTGAGGCGGGGAGGCGGGGCCGCCACGGTCAGTTCAGGCGCCAGATTGCGATGTTCAGCACCGCGGCAAAGCTGACCCAGGCCAGGTAGGGGACCAGGAGCAGTCCCGCGGGCCGCGAGACGCGAAGAAAGGCGACAAGGGTCAGGATGATCATGACCCAGAGAAGGACGATTTCTACAAGGGCGATACCCGGGTTCCGCAGGCCGAAGAAGATAAAGGGCCACGCGGCGTTCAGGGCCATCTGGGCCGCGAAAAGGATCGCGGCCCTTTTCACGCCGGGCTGTTTCATGCCCGTCCTCCAGACGAGATAGAGCGAGACGCCCATCGCCGCGTAGAGGACGGACCAGACGGGGCCGAAGATCCACCCCGGAGGGTTGAAGGCGGGCTTTGCCAGGCCCGCGTACCATGTGGGGATCGCCGGGGCGGTATAGAGGCCGCCGAAGGCGCCCGCCATGAAGGGGATGGCGAGGCAGATGATCAGCGCGACGACGTCCGTTATCCGTTTCCTGTTCATGGGGTTCCTCCCTCGTTGTTACGTCGCGTGGCGCGGCGTTATTCCACTACCGGGAGCCGCCCGTAGAGCCCGGCCATGCGCCGGAGCTTCGACGTCATCTCCTCGGTGATCGCCCCGGAGGTGAGCTTCCAGCGCCAGTTGCCCTCCAGGGTTCCCGGGAGGTTCATCCGGAACTCCTCCCCGTATCCGGGGATATCCTGGGCGGGAATGATGACGAGGTCCGCGATGCTCCGGTAGGCCTGGCGCATGAGGGCCCAGTGGAAATCCTTCCAGTCCTCAAGGCCCAGGTATTCGAGAATGTATTTCCTTCGCCCCTCGTCCACCTCGCGTCCGTAGAACCACCCGTTCACGGTGTTGTTGTCGTGGGTGCCGGTGTAGAGCACGCAGTTCCTTGTTCCGATATTGTGGGGAAGGTAGTAGTTGCCGCTGTCGCCGTCAAAGGCGAACTGGAGTATTTTCATGCCTGGAAGGCCCAGGCGGTCCCGGAGCTCCTCCACCTCGGGGGTGATGACCCCCAGGTCTTCGGCGATGAGATCCAGGTCCCCCGTCAGGGCGCGCAGCCTTTTAAAGAACCGGATTCCAGGCCCCTTCACCCAGGTGCCCCGCACCGCCGTGGTTTCTTCAGCGGGGATCGACCAGTAGGCCTCGAAGCCGCGGAAATGGTCGATGCGCACGATGTCCACGAGGTCGTGGAGATGGCGGATACGCCGGGCCCACCAGCGGAGCGTGCGCCTCGAGAGAAAGGGGCCACGCTTCCAGCGGTAGAGGGGGTTCCCCCACCGCTGTCCCGTTTCGCTGAAGTAATCCGGGGGCACCCCCGACACGGCGCGGGGCAGGCGGGATTTCCCGTCGAGCTGGAGTATCTCCGGGTGCGCCCAGGCGTCGGCGCTCGCCAGGGTGATATAGATCGGTATGTCGCCGATGAGCCGGATCCCGTTTCCCGCGCAGTGGGCCGCCAGGTCGCGCCACTGGCGGAAGAGGATGAATTGCGTAAATGAGTGGAACCGGACCCGCTCCCCGCGTCGACGGGCGAGTTCCTTGAGCGCCGCAGGCTTCCGCATCGAGAGATCCCGGTCCCAGGCGAGCCAGTTCCCCGTTCCCGCCTCCTCTGCCGCGGCGGCGTAGAGGGAGTAGTCATCGAGCCAGTACCCCTCCCGGGCGCGAAACGCTTCATACTGGGCTTTCAAGGAACCGTCGGCGCGTGAAAAGAAGGCCTCGCAGGCCCTTTCCATGACGGGTTGCCGGTGACGCACCACCTCGTCGAAGGGCACGAAGTGGCCCTCGGGAAATGGGGACGCGGCGAGGGATCCGGGGAACCATCTCTCCCCGGCAAGCTTTTCCAGGCTGATGAAGAGCGGGTTCATGGCGAATGCCGAGGTGGAGGCGTAGGGCGAATAGCCCAGGGATGCCTCCACGGGGCCCAGGGGGAGCAATTGCCAGTAGCGCATCCCGGCGGCCTTGAGAAAATCGGCGAAGTCCCCGGCCTCCTGGCCCAGGGTGCCGATCCCGCGGCGTCCCGGGAGGCTCGTGATGTGAAGGAGTACCCCGCTCGACCGTTCCCGTATCATCGCAGGGCGTTCATGCGCTCCAGGGTGTCCCTGAGGAGCTTGAGCTGCTCGCCGTACCTGGTCCAGTTCCCCTCGCGAAGGCTCGCCTCGGCCTGGTTGTAGTGGTTCATCGCCCGCGTGGCGAGCTCCCTGAAGCGCATCTCCGGTGAACCCGTTGCCAGGGCGCCCTCGTCGATCATGGCGGCGCCGGAGAATAGGCGCTCCAGGCCGGCGGAGAGGTTTTCCTCCATAACGATCCTGTCCGCGAAGGCGAGGATGACCCGCTGGAGCTCCGGCATCTCGCTCGTTTCCGCCTTGAGATAGAGCGGCTCGATGTAGAGGATCGATTCCTCGATCGGTATGGCGAGCATGTTGCCCCGTATCACGCTCGTCCCCTTCTGGCTCCAGAGGGCGAGCTGGCGCGATATGTCGGGGTTCTGGTTGATGCGCGCCTCGATCTGGAGGGGCCCGTAGGAGAGCTTGTCCTTCGGGAGCTGGTAGAGCTTCAGTTCTCCGTAATCGGGCATATCGCACTTGGCCGTGAGGAAGGCGATCATGTTGTCCTTGTTCAGGGGAGTGAAGGGCAGTATGACGAGAAACTCGTCCCGGGGCTCGTCGGGGAGCCGGGTCACCAGGTAGTAGCTCTGCACCTGCTCCTCCTGGTTGGCGTAGATCTGCCGGGCGATGTGCCACGCGTCCTCGTTGTTGTAGAAGACCACGGGGTCGGTCATGTGGTACTGGAGGAGCATCTGGGACTGTATCGAGAAGTAGGCCTCGGGGTAGCGCACGTGGCCCTTCAGGGGCTCGGGCATCTTCGCCATGTCCTTGAATATGCCCGGGAAGAGCTTCGCGTAGACCTTGATGATCGGGTCCTTCGTGTCGGAGATATAGTAGTCCATCCCCCCGTTGTAGGCGTCGATGACCACCTTGACGCTGTTGCGAATGTAGTTGATCTTCTTCCTGTCGATGGAGATCGGGGTCGAGTAGGGGAAGCGGTCCGTCGTGGTGTAGGCGTCGATGACCCAGTAGAGCTTCCCGTCGGCCACGGCGACGTAGGGATCGGAATCGAATTCCAGGAAGGGGGTGAACTCCTTGACCATGTCCGTGATGTTGCGGCGGAAATGGAAGCGGCTCGTGGGAAGGATGTTCCCGGAGATCAGGATGTTGATGTCCTTGAACGCCGCGGCGAACAGGACGCGCTTGAAAAGAGAATCCAGGGGCGTCCCGCCTGTTCCCCCGTAGATCGCCAGGCGGTTTTCCTCACCCGATGGGTAGTCGAACTCCTTCATTGTGGTGTTTGTGATGATGTAGGAGTTCCTGCTCTCGCCGAAGTAAATCTCCGGGCGTTCCAGGGAGATGTCGATTTTCTTCTTGGGGGGAATGTCGTAGATGAGCATCTCGGGCTGGCCCTCCGTGGTGGCCCTGTCAACGCGGGACATGACCACGCCGTAGCCGTGGGTGTACATGAGGTGCTCGTTCTGCCAGGTGCGGCTCTGTTTACCCAGGCGCTCGATGGATATCTCCCTTGCCGAGATGTTCACCGCGATCTTCCTGTTGTTGACGATGTAGCGGTCAACGTCCACATCGTTAAAGAAGTAGTAGGGCTTCAGTTCCTGGAGCTGCTTGTAGGCCTGTTTCAGGGGCCGCCAGTCCCAGACCCGGATGTTGTCCAGGGTGTTCCGGTTCTTCGCGATGTCCCGGTAGGTGAGGTTCTGGTTGTTGGCGAAAGGGATTTCCTTCACCCGCTCGATGTCGTAGGCGATGCGCGTGAACTTGATGTTGTATTCGATGAACTTCTTTTCCTTTTCAAGCTCGTTGGGCTCCACGACGAAGCGCTGCTGGAGCCCCGGATACACCTTCCCCAGGATGAAGAAGACGGGTATGATGGCGGCCAGGACGATCAGGGGGAGCTTGAAGCTCCGCTTGAAGATGTTGAACAGGAAGAGCGCCGCGGCGATGAAGGCGATCACCATGGCGGCGTTGTACGCCACCAGGTTCGCGTGCACCGCGGTGTAGCCCGCGCCGTAGATCTTCCCGATCCTGGCGAAGAGGAGATCGTAGGCGTCCAGCCGGTAGCCGACGCCGAAGAGGAACACCATCAAGGCCAGGAGCGTGGAGAGGTGGGCCCGGG
Source organism: Spirochaetota bacterium (assembly GCA_040768125.1). GTDB lineage: Bacteria > Spirochaetota > UBA4802 > UBA4802 > UBA5550 > RBG-16-49-21. The sequence goes on from JAXGNG010000004.1 coordinate 18,239, forward strand.
CGAAGAGGGAGAACTCCATACGGCTGTTTTTTACCAGGATCCCTCCGTTGACCACGTGGAAGACCGCGGAAAAAAGCACGGTGATGACCAGGGCCGCCATGAGCCAGCCGTAGAGGAACTGGAGGAAGGGGAGCCTGAAGACATAGAAGCCGAGATCCAGGTTGAAGACCGGGTCCGCGGGAAATCCCTCGAAGGGGACGCTGTTACGAAAGAGAAGATATTCTTTCCAGAAGGAGGACGCGGCGCCTCCCATCATGAACCCGGCGACCAGTACTCCCGCCGCCAGTATGATGAAAAGGGCCCGTTTCGGAGAACCGAGTATCGGTATCTGGAGCCTGGTCAGGATGGAGCTCGCGAAGATCCTTCCCCTGCCGCCGAGGATGCGTATGAGCAGAAAATTCAGGGAAAAGATGCCGACGAATATCACCCCGAAGAGGAGATGGACGTTGAATTTCGTAAGGAGGAGGACCCAGAAGATCGTGAGGCCCCCGTACATCTTGAACCATATATAGTCGATGTAGAAGCCGGAGGTAAAGGCGATCAGGATATAAAGGAGAAAGAAGATGGTAAGGCCTATCGCGAGTTTCTTGTTCATGGCGCTTTCCTTCGGGCGTGGATCTGGTCGCGCGGCCCCTGAAGGGCCACGGCATGTTCAGCAAGGATCATACCTTTGCGCCGGTTAATCAAGCGATTTTTTTTAAGGCGTCGCGTGGCCCCTCGGGGGCCATTTTCACCTTGACAGGGCGGGGCGCCCCGGGTAAGGAGACGGGATTGCACTGGCGGTGCGGAGCCGGCGACATGAACGACCTGAAGAACAGCAACGGAGAAAAAATGATATCGAGGAAGGTCCTGGGGGTGAAGCCCTTCATGGTGATGGATGTCATGGCCCGGGCCGAGGAGATGGAGAAGGCGGGAAGCGACATCATCCACCTGGAGGTGGGGGAGCCCGATTTCGAGACACCCGAGGTGATACGCGAGGCGGCGATCGAGGCCATACGCTCCGGCGCCACCCACTACACCCACGCCCTGGGGATGCGTGAGCTCAGGGAGGAGATATGCGCCCACTATCACCGGGAATACGGCGTTTCCGTGACGCCGGACCGCGTCCTGGTCACCTCGGGGACCTCCCCGGCCATGCTTCTCATGATGCTTTCGCTCCTTGAGCCGGAGGACGAGGTGGTCGTGTCCAACCCCCACTACGCCTGCTATCCGAATTTCGTCGAGGCCGTGGGAGGGGTCGTCCTCGAGGCGCGGACCCTGCCCGAGGACGGGTTCATCTATCGCCCGGAAGTCATACGCCGGCTCCTCACGAAGCGCACCAAGGCGATTCTGATCAATTCCCCCTCGAACCCCACGGGTATCGTCATGAACGGCGCCCACCTCGAGGAGATCGCCGGGTTCGAGGAGCAGTTCATCCTCTCGGACGAGATCTATCATGGCCTCGTCTACGAGGGGAGGGCGCCTTCGATACTGGAGTACACGGACCGGGCCTTCGTGATCAACGGCTTTTCGAAGCTCTACGCCATGACGGGGTGGCGCCTGGGATACCTGATCTTCCCGAAGGGGTTCTCCCGGACCATGGAGCGCCTCCACCAGAATTTCGCCATCTCGGCCAACAGCTTCGTGCAGATCGCCGGGCTCGCGGCGCTCCGCCACGCCGGGCCCGACGTCGAGGCCATGCGGAGCACCTACAACGAACGACGCGTGTACATGATCCGCCGCCTCAGGGAGATGGGCTTCCGGATCCACGTGGAGCCCACGGGGGCCTTCTACGTCTTCGCCGACGCGAGGGATTTCTGCGACGATTCCTACCGGGAGGCCTTCACCATACTCGAAAAGGTCAAGGTGGGGGTCACGCCTGGGGTGGATTTCGGGTCCGGCGGCGAGGGCTTCATCCGCTTTTCCTACGCCAATTCCCTGGAAAACATCAGGGAGGGTCTGGACCGCGTGGAATCCTACCTCCGGGAGAGAGGATAGGGGCGCGGATTGAAACGCCGCGACACGCATCGGCGCTAAGCCATGGCAGTGGCGGGCATACGAGACGCGTATCCATGGCGTGCCATGCCCCGGGTGATGAAGGGGATGTCCGGTCCGGCCTTCCGGTGAGGATCCCCTTTCCCGCGATTAATGTTTTGACAAAATCAAGATGTCCATCGATCACCTTCTGAACCACGGGTGCCCGTGGCCGCCGGCGGCGCGGTTTCGGCCCCGGCGGGCGGCCTTTTTTTATTGACTTCCAGCCCCGCGCTGGTATCGTGTCATCATTATGAGAACGCATCCTGGTGGCCATCGACGCAGACTTCTGGCCTGTTGCGCCGCCCTGATCGCGGCCTCGGCCATGTCGGCCTGCTCCCTCAACCGGACGGCGGTCAGGCTCGTGGCGGACGCCCTCGCCTCGGGCGCGGCGGGCTCCTCCTTCAGCAGCGACGACGACCCGGAACTGGTGGGGGACGCCGTTCCCTTCGCCCTGAAGCTCTACGAAAGCCTCCTCGATACGGTCACTGACAATCCGAACCTCTATCTTGCCGCGGGGAGCGGCTACGTGATGTACGCCAACGCCTGGGTGCAGACACCCGCTGACATGCTCCCCGATTCCGAGTTCGCCAGGAAGCGGGAGCAGACCGACCGGGCCCGGAGGCTCTACCTCCGGGGGAGGGACTATACCCTCCAGGGTATCGAGGTGCGGCATCCCGGATTCAGAAGCGCCCTTGACGGCGGCGCGGCGCGGGAGTATTTTGATACCATGAAGGGGGAGGACGTCCCCTTTCTCTACTGGGCCGCCGCCGGGTGGATCGCCGCCTGGGCCGCCGATCCCTTTGACGTGGAGACGGGCATCGGCGTGAAAAAGGCGGCGGCCATGATGGAGGCGGCCCTGCGGATCAACGAGGCGTGGGACGAGGGCTCCCTCCATGAGTTCTTCCTGCTCTATTACGGCGCCCTCCCGGAGTCGATGGGGGGGAGCGAGGATAAGGCACGGCGGCATTTCGAGCGGGCCGTGGCCCTGTCGAAGGGTAAACGGGCCTCGCCCTTTGTGGCCCTGGCCTCCACGGTTTCCGTGAAGAACCAGAACGAGAAGGAATTTGTCGAACTGTTGAACCGGGCCCTGGCGGTCGACGTGAAGGAGAAATACCCGGGCCGCCTCGCCAATGTCATCGCGCAGCGCAGGGCGCGGTGGCTCCTGGACCACAGGGGCGACCGCTTCCTGGGCGCAGAATGATCGAGAGGGATACACGATGAGAAGATGGTCGATGCTTATAATGGGTGTCATAATGGCCGCGGCGTTTGCCCTGCCGGCCCGGGCGGTCACCGTCAAGCTCGGGAGCATTGCCCCCGACGGCTCGCCGTGGGACATCGCGCTGAAAAAGATCGCCGCGGAATGGAAGTCGCTCTCCGGCGGCGCCGTTGATATCAAAATTTATCCCGGAGGGATCGTCGGCAACGAGCCGGACATGATACGGAAGATGCGGATCGGCCAGCTCCAGGCGGCGATCTTCACCGGCATGGGGATGAGCTATATCACTCCCGAGGTTTTTTCCCTGAGCCTTCCCTTCCTGGTCAGGAACGACGAGGAGCTCGATTACCTGATGAAGAAAACCGGTCCCCGCTTCGCCCGACTCATCGAGGCGAAGGGGTTCGTCGTCGTCGTCTGGTCGAAGGCGGGATGGGTTAATTTCTTTTCGCGTAAACCGGTGATCTATCCCCGGGACCTGAAGGCCCAGAAACTGGCGGTCGCCGAGGGCGACGCGGAAATACTCCAGTCCTGGCGTGCCATGGGGTACAGCGCCGTGCCCCTGGCGACCAACGACCTGATGACGTCGCTCCAGAACGGGATGGTGGAGGCATTCTATTCCCCGCCACTGGTGGCCGCGTCGTTCCAGTGGTTCGGCATCGCGAAGCACATGTGCGGCCTGCGGATCGCGCCGATGATCGGGGGCCTCGTGGTAAGCAAGAAGACGTGGGACTCGATTCCCGCCGGGACCAGGCAGAAGCTCGTCGCCTCGGCGAAGCGGATCGTTGACGAGATGTACGCCGAGACCCAGGCCCTGGAGAGCACCGCCATCGTCACCATGCGGAAGCACGGCCTGCAGATACACCAGGTGCCCCCCGACGCGGTGGTCCTCTGGCGGAAGGAGGCACAGCGCGGGTACGACGCGTATGTCGGCAAGACCTTTTCCCGCGATCTCCTGAGGCAGCTCCAGGATTACCTTCGGGAATACCGCAAGAAATAATGATAATGAAAAAAATCCTCACCGCCCTGCACAGGACGGAGAACGGCGTCGCCGGCGCGGTCCTCCTCCTCATGGCCGCCATCCCGGCCCTCGAGGTCGTCGTGCGCAAGGTTTTTTCCACGGGCGTGCCGAACTCGAGCGACTACCTCCAGCACCTGGTGCTCTGGACGACCTTCCTCGCCGGGGCGATCGCCTCGCGGGAGCGAAGGCACCTGTCCCTCTCCGCGGGCATGGAGTTCATCCCGGAGGGCGCCCGGCGGTGGATCTACGCCGGCACGGGGTTCCTCTCATCGGCGATCTGCACAGCCTTTGCCTGGTGCGCGCTGTCCCTGGCCGTCATCGGGTTCGACCCGACGAGGAGGGTGGGGCCCTTTTCCATACAGCTGATTGCCGCGATCATGCCCTTCGGGTACGCCGTCATGGCGGCGCGCTTCGTCACGGGGGCCCCCACGGGCCGCGCGGGGAAGATCATCGCGGCCACGGGGATTCTCCTCGGCACGTTCCTCTCCCTCGGTCAGATCGCGAGCATTTTCCCCGGCGCCGCGGAGGCCCTGGCCCCGGTGGTCACGGCGTCACAGGCCGCGGCGGGGTTTATTTCGTTTCCGGTCCTGATACTTCTCATCGCCGCGGCCCTGGTGGACACGCCGATATTCATCGTCCTGGGCGGCGCCGCCTATTTCCTCTTCGTGCGGTCGGGCGCCTCCCTGGAGGTGATCCCGAACGAGGCCTACACCCTACTTACGGGAAGCGCCATACCGGCCATTCCCCTCTTCGCCCTGACCGGCTTCATACTCTCGGAGGGGAAGGCGGGGGAACGCCTCATCGGGCTTTTCCGGGCCCTCTTCGGGTGGCTTCCCGGTGGGATGGCCGTCATGGCGATCCTGGTCTGCGCCTTCTTCACCACCTTCACCGGAGCGTCCGGCGTCACCATCCTGGCCCTGGGTGGCCTCCTGGCCTTCATCCTTACGAAGGGGGGGTATCGTGAGGGCTTTTCCTCCGGGCTGGTCACCTCCTCGGGAAGCATCGGGCTCCTCTTCCCGCCGAGCCTCCCGGTCATACTCTACGGCGTGGTGTCACAGATCAGCATCAAGCAGATGTACGCCGGGGGCATCATCCCCGGAGTGGTCATGGTGGCGGCCCTCTCGGCCATGGGGGTCCGCGCGGCCCTGCGCAGCGGCGTGAAGCGCGTGCCCTTCGATCCACGGGAGGCGCTCAGGGCGATACGCGGGTCGATATGGGAGATACTCCTCCCGGTGATCATCATGGGAGGGTTCTTCTCAGGCCTCATGACCATCGTGGAAACCAGCTCCGTGGCCGTGCTCTACGCACTCTTCGTGGCCGTGGTGATCCAGCGCGACATCAGCCTGAAGGAGATCCCCCGGGTCCTCCTCAAGTGCTTCCCCATCATCGGTGGGATACTGGTCATCCTGGCCCTGGCCAAGGGACTTTCGTACTATATCGTGGACGCGGAGATCCCGATGCACCTTTCGGAGTGGATGCGCGCCCATATCCATTCGAAATATGTCTTTCTCCTGCTCCTGAACATCGCGCTCATCCTCACGGGCTGCCTGATGGACATCTACTCGGCGATCATGGTGGTGGTGCCCCTCATCATACCCCTCGGGGAGATTTTCGGCATTCATCCCGTGCACCTGGGGATAATATTTCTCGCCAACCTGGAACTCGGCTACCTCACGCCCCCCGTGGGGCTCAACCTTTTCCTGTCGTCCTATCTCTTCAACAGGCCCCTGATTTCCGTCTACCGCCAGGTGCTGCCCTTCCTCCTGGTCCTCATCGCGGCGGTCCTGGTCATCACCTACGTGCCCTTCATCTCGACGGCGCTCCTCGACGTCGTGGGACAGTAGAGGGGCGGCGGAGGCAGTCCACGCGCGGGAATACCCCGGGAGCGGCCCGGGGGGCCTACCCGTGGGAATCACCGGTGGTTTAGGATTAAGGGAATTATCGTGAGGGAGGTCCGGTCCCGCGCCGGTTCAGATGGCTATCTGGAAGACGCGGTAGCCCTTGTAGCGGTCGGCGTTGACGTATTTCAGCGCGCCGATCATCTTCACGTTGCTCTCGACGATGAGGGAGCAATCGGACTGGTTGAAGCCCATGCCGATGCCGATCTCGATGGTCTTGAGGATCAGGATCTGGTCGATGTTCCGTCCCCGGTATTCGGGCATCACCCCCATGAGGATCGTCCGCAGGGTACGCGTCCTCTTCACCCTCCAGAGGAGCCGCAGGAGCCTCCAGGGGTAGAGCCTGCCGTTCAGTGCGGTGATGCCCGGGTTCGCGTCGGGAACGGAAAAGATGAAGCCCACTGTTTTGCCCTCGTGCTCGGCGAAGATCGCCAGTTCCGGGATGATGACCATCTGGAGTTCACTGAACATCTTTTCGAATTGCCTGTCCGTAAGGGCGATATGCCCCTCGTTTCCCTCCCAGGCGGCGTTGAAGATCCTCTTCACGTCCTCGGCGCGCCGGGGGATGTCGCGTTTTTTCGCGGTGACGAAATTAATATCGGACTGCTTCATCATCTCGTCGCGCATGGCGAAAAGTGGTTCCCAGTTGAGGCCGTCCTCCTTGACCATGAAGCAGAACCAGTCCACCTCTTTTTCGAAGCCGAAGGCCAGGGCGTGCTTTTCATACCAGTGTGCGAAATGAAACATGCCGATAACGGGCATGCGGCCGTTGTTGAACATGTCGAAGCCGACGGAATCGTAGACCGTGAAGCTCTGGGGACCCACCATCCTCTTCTTGCCCTTGGCGCGGAGGTTGTCCCGCGCGGTTTCGAAGAGGGCTTTGGACACCGCCAGGTCGTCGATGCATTCATAAAAGCCGAAGAATCCCGTTTCCCTGTCGTACTTTTCCTCGTACAGGGAGTAGGTGTGCGCGGTTATCCTGCCGGCGGGGGCGCCGTCCTTGTACGCGATGTAGAAATCCGCCTGCCCGTACTCGAAGAAATATCCCTTTTCGGGATCGAAGAATTCCTTCATGTCGGCGATAACCGGGGGCACCCAGGCGGGATCGGCCTTGTAGATGCCAGCGGTCCAGGGCAGCTTGATGAAATCCATCATCATTTTTTTATCGGTCACATGTCGAACTTCTATCTTCGCGGACATTGTCGTATCCTCATTTCATGGTATATGGGGCCGGGCTCGGCACCGGAAAAATGGAATCGCGTACGGTATGCAGAAAGGAGTGAATATGTCTATTCTTTTTTTATTGGCTCCCATTTCCAAAGGAGGCCCGTCCCTGGAGGTCATTACCTTGACGGAGGGCCGGGTATCCGCGACGTCCCCGGGCGCGCCGCCGCCCGGCCTCTTTCTTCTTTATCAGGAAGACGTACGGGACAATAAAGTTCTTTACAAAATCAGCGCGTCATAAATATTTTTCCTCACTGCCAGGCAAATCCCCGGCTCCTCCGCTGACGGCGGATACCGTATCCGTTTCAACCGGGAAGGACACCGGAACAGGTTCGAGCCGGCGGGACCCGCGGGCTACGCCGGATCGGTATCCAGTAACCCGCCGGGGTGTGGCGCATCGTTGCATGATATTGTTCGTGGAGGCCCTGAATGCTCAAGGAATACAAATCTGACCAGATTCGGAACGTCGCGATCATCGGCCACGGCGGCACAGGGAAATCGACCCTGCTGGACGCGATGCTCCTCATGGGGGGTAAAGTCGACCGGATCGGGAGCCCCAACCAGGGGACCCTCTCATCCGATTTCGACGAAGACGAAAAAAAGAAGATGATGTCGATACGAAGCGCCATGGGATTCGTTGAGAACGACGGGGTGAAAATCAACATCATCGACACCCCCGGAACGGCCGACTTCGTCGGAGAGGCGCGCGCGGCCATTCACGCGGCGGAAACCGTTATCCTGGTGGTCGACTCCGTGGACGGCGTGCAGATCGAAACAGAGAAGGCCTGGCGCTACCTGAACGAGCACGCCATACCCCGTATCATCTTCGTTAACAAGATGGACAAGGAGCGCGCGAATTACCAGAGCGTCATGGACAATATCAGGACGGGTCTCAGGGCGAGCATCGCGCCCCTCTGCATTCCCGCCGGCGAGGGGGAAAAATTCAACGGCGTTATCGACCTCCTTCAGATGAAGCTCATGACCCCCAAGTCGGGGGGCAAGGGCGTTACCGTCGCCGACATCCCCGCCGACATGAAGGACCTCGCCGAGGGCGAGAAGGCCAAGCTCATGGAGACGGCGGCCGAGGGCGACGACGCGCTGATCGAAAAATTTCTCGAGGGGGGCGCCCTCACCGACGAGGAGATCACGAAGGGGGTCCGGGAGCTCCTTGACCAGGCCAGGCTTCATCCCGTGATCTGCGGCTCCTCGCTGAACGCCATCGGCATTCAGAACCTGCTCAACGTGATAAGGGATTTCGCCCCCGCCCCGAGGATGGGTAAGGAATACGCCGGGCACAATCCCGACGACGCCGCAAAGGAAATAAAGGTGGTCTCGGGCGACAATTCCCTCGTGGCCGTCGTCTGGAAGACCTACATAGACCAGTACGCGGGTCGTTTCAACTACCTGAAGGTAATATCGGGAACCCTCCTTCCCGACACCGAGATATACAACGCGGACGCGAAATACAAGGAGCGCTCGTCGAAGCTATTCTCCATGATCGGCGCGAAGCAGGAGGAGATGCCGAAGCTGAACGCCGGGGACATAGGCGTGGTGGTGAAGCTCGAGAAGACGTCAACGGGCGACACGCTGTGCGATTCGAAAAAGCCGGTCTGCCTCCCCATCATCACCCTTCCCAATCCGGTATTCTCCTACGCCATCGAGGTGGTCAACAAATCGGACGTGGACAAGGTGGGGCAGTTTTTCAACAAGGTAACCGAAGAGAACCCGACCCTGACCTATGAGTATAATTCCGAGACCGCCGAGTCGGTCCTTTCGGGAATGGGCGAGATACAGCTCGGCATCGTCCTGAACGCGCTCAAGGAGAGGAACAAGATCGATGTCGTGACGCGCGAGCCCCGCGTGCCCTACCGTGAAACGATCACCAAGAAGGCCGAATCGAACTACCGGCACAAGAAGCAGTCGGGAGGTCACGGCCAGTTCGGCGAGGTCTACATCCGCATGGCGCCCCTGCCCCGGGGCGGCGGTTTCAAGTTCAACGAGACCATCTTCGGCGGCGCCATACCGAAACAGTACATCCCCGGCGTCGAGAAGGGCCTCGTCGAGGCGATCCAGGAGGGCGTCCTGGGCAAGTTCCCCGTTGTCGACGTGGAGGTTGAGCTCTACGACGGGAAGTACCACGACGTGGACTCCTCCGAGCTCTCCTTCAAGATCGCCGCCCGTACCGCCTTCAAGATGGGCATGGAAAAGGCGGGCCCCCAGCTCCTCGAGCCGATCATGGACGTGCACATCTACGTTGACAAGGAATTCATGGGGGACATCATGAGCGACGTCACCAGCCGCCGGGGCAAGGTCCTGGGCATGGACAGCGCCGAGAGCGGTGAGAGCGTGAGCGTCATCCGGGCCCAGATACCCCTGGCGGAGATGCTCCGCTATTCCATCGACCTCCGCGGCATGACGAGCGGCAAGGCGACCTTCGAGATGAAGTTCTCCCACTACGATCCGATCTCGGGGCGTGAGGCGGACAACGTCATCGCGGCGCGGAAAAAACTCCTCGAGGAGGAAGCGAACCGGTAGCATGTGCCTCCCCGGCCGCCCGGCGGGCGGCGCGGGGGCTGCGGCCGGACGGTCCTATGCACATCGTCGTATTCGAAGACGGGCATCATGACGATTTCTATCCCCTCTCCCTGACCAGGCCACTCTGGGAGCTCCGCTCGGGTCTCTTCACCTTCCGTGAACGGATGGAGTGTTTCGCGGGGAGGAGCGGGAATGTATCCGCGGGATCCCTCATGTGTTTCACCAGGGAACACCTGGCCCCCTATTGGCGTGAGCGGTACCCCCGCCTGTCCATCAACGAATTCTCCGCTTTCAAAGGAAAAGGGGAGGCGCTCCTCGTCAACGCCCTCCTGTATCCCGATGACCGTCTCGCGTCTCTCGGGCCGAACAGCGCCCTGTTCATCGACGGTGTCCCGGTAGCCGCTCGCATGGACGCCTCACGGGTTCCCCGGTCCCCCGGCGACATCGCCTCGGCCCTGAATGACGCCGGCCTCGCGCGGGCGGATGCCCCGGGGCCGGTGGAGGGGATCAAGCCGGGACACATCTGGGACCTCGTGACCCATAACGGCGATCGCATGGCCCGTGACTGGGACCTGGCGGGCATGGTGGGGAACGGCGATGCCTGGCCTGTTGTAACAATCCTGGGGGATGGGCGTCAGGTATATATCGGGGAGGGGACGACGATCGAGCCCCACGCCGTCATTGACGCGAGGGAGGGGCCGGTATTCATCGGCCCCGGCTCAAGGGTCGACGCCTTCTCAAGAATTGAGGGACCCTGCGCGATCGGCGCGGGGTGCCGTATCGTCGGCGGGAAGATACGGTCCGGCACGTCCATGGGGGAACAGTGCCGCGTGGGGGGCGAGGTGGAGCACTCCATCTTCCAGGGTTACGTGAACAAGTACCATGACGGCTTTATCGGGCATGCCTTCCTGGGCGAGTGGGTGAACCTCGGGGCCCTCACGTCGAACAGCGATCTGAAAAACGATTATTCGCGCATCAAGGTCTACACGCCGAACTCGCGGAAACGGACCGGGGAAAGAAAGATGGGCTGCTTCATCGGTGATTTCGTCAAGACCAGCATCGGGACCCTGATCAATACCGGCACCAGCATCGGGCCGGGGGCCATGCTTGTCCACGCCGGATGCCTCACGCCCTTCCACGTTCCCCCCTTCTCCTGGTACATGAACGGCAACGTCCTCCGTCCCGGCCCCCTCGAGGACTTCATCGCCACGTGCCGCGAGGTCATGCCCCGGAGGGGCGTCGAGGTGACGGATGGATTCATCGACATGGTGACGGCCCTCTACGGGATGACGGCGGGACCGGAGGAGGGGCCGTGAACCTCCAGGGCGAACTGCGCGTATCCCTTGCCTTCATCATATCGTTCTTCCTTCACATGGTGCTCTTCCTTTCCCTCATGTTCCCCGCGATGCATGACGCCTGGGGCACGAGGAAGCTGATCGCCGATTCCCTCCGCGAGGGAGGCATCGCCCGGGACATTATCGTCAACATCAACCAGGACGACAGGCGCGTCGTCACGGACCGGACCCTCCTCTCCGACAGGGACGCTGCTGCGAAGGGCTTTCTCACCCGCACGCCGGGCGACCGGTGGCTCAACAATTCACTGGATTTCCAGGCGCTGAAGGGAAGCCGCGGCGAGGGAAGCGGCGAGCGGAAGGCAACGGTGAAGAGCGGCAAGGAGACCATACTCCTCACCGACGAGTCCGAGGTCGTGGCCTTCCTTGAGAGGAAGGACCTCCAGTCGCAGAGCGCCGGGGGAACCGGGCTCTCGGAGAAAATCCTTATCCCCGACAAGAACGATGTCACCCGGCAGAACGCGATATTTTACTCGAATGACGGCCGCTTTTCCTTCAACACGGTCAAGTTCAAGGATTTCAAGTATTTCAGGGACATGAAGGACCGGATCGCCGCCCACTGGTACCCGCCTCTCATGGCCAACGCCATAATCCACGGATACAACCCCCTCACCGGCAGCTACACTCCCGGGAGCACGCGCATCATGGCGATCCCGAGCCAGGAGGTGAAGCTGGTGTTCGTCCTGGACAGGAAGGGGGAGGTGCGGCACATAGAGATCCTTGACTCCCTGGGCAACCGCTCCCTCAACGAGTCATGCTACGACGCCATCAGGCTCGCGAAGAATTTCGGGCCCGTTCCCCCGGACCTGTTAAAGGGCGACGTCCTGGTGATACCCTTCATTTTCGGGTACTACGTGCAGTAGTGCCCGCGCCGTCCCCGCGCGGGGGCGGATCATCCCTTCCTCATAAGCTCCCCGAGGGTCGTGGCGCCGACGGTCTTCCTCCGGTTGTCCCTGATGCGGCCGAAGAGCCTTCCCAGGTAGGCCCGGAGGGGCGACCTGCCGGCAGGGACGGGCATGTCCATGACGCCGCGGAGGACCGATTCGATCAGGTCGTTGAGACGGACCTGCTCCGCGCTTTTTCCGGGGAGGTAGTCGCCCCGGGCGTCGAGGACGAGGAGCTGTTCGTCCAGGAAGAGGCGCAGGTACCGGCCGAGGATGGCGGACTTCACCGCGGCGCTGCGCTGCAGTTCCTTCTCCTTCGTCGCGCCCTTTCCCGATTCGAACTTCCCGTAGACCTGCATGAGGAGAAGCACCGCGTAGTAGACATGGAGGTCCTCTTTATCGCCGAAGCTTTCCTTCAGGCTCCGGTAGGTGTCGGGATGCATCAGGGTATAGGAGACCTCGGCGCCGAAGAGTATGATCGAGGACGAGGCGTAGACCATGAGGAGGAAGAGGGGTATCGCCGCCAGGGCGCCGTACACGGCCATGGTCACCTGGGCGAAACCTTTGATATAGAAGATGAACAGGAGGATGAAGGCGACCCATACCGCGCTGGTGAAGGAGGCCCCGAGCGCGGCGGGCCTGAAGGGCACCCGCGTGTTCGGGAGCGTGATGTAGATCAGGAGAAAGAGAAGCCAGATCACCGCGAAGGGCGCCAGGAAATTGATGAGTGAGTACCAGAAGCTCCTCCCGCTCCGTACCGTTATCCAGGTGGCGCCGCGGTCCCGCGATGCCATCACGCTTCCGGAATCGCCGACGGCCCAGAGGGTTTCCTCGTCGTAGCGGAGAGAATTGATGCCCAGGGAACCGCTGTCCACCCGCTCCCATGTCCGCCCGCCGTTATCGGTCCGCATGAGCAGGCCGTCCTCGCCGCCGATGACCCCCTCGTCCGGATTAAAGAAGCAGGCGGTGAGAATCCCCTTCTCGCGGTACGTGGTACGCCAGGTTTTCCCCCCGTCTTCCGTCTGGAGGAGGAGCCCCCGGTCGCCCAGGATCCAGTACCGGAGCTCGTTGACGTACACCACGCCGTTTATCGTGACGGGGCGGTTGTTGCGCACGGCGGCGGAGAGGACCGATTGCTCCCAGGTAAGGCCGCCGTCTTTCGTGGTGAGAACGATGCCGCGGCTTCCGGTGATCATGCCGTGCTCTCCGTAGAAGGCGATTGACTTGAAATCAGGCCGGTCGGGATACTCGCGGACCTCCCATGTCGCGCCCCCGTTGGCCGTGACGAGGAGCACCCCCCTGTCGGCGATGATGAAACCGCGCTGGCCGCTCACCATGCGGATGTCGTTGAAATCGAAATCCCCGAGTTTCCTGATATGCCAGGTGGCGCCCCCGTCCAGGCTCTGGAGCATGATCCCGCCGCGGCCGACGATCCAGCCGTTTTCCCCCATGAACTGCACTCCCCTGAATGACATCTTGTTCAGTTCGCGCCGGGATATGACCGCGTCTTTGAGCACGAAGCTTTTCGCGGCGGCATCGTAGGCGTAGATCTTCTGGGTGTCGAAATCGATGGCGCCCGTGCCCTTCTCCCGGGCCAGGAATTTTCCCGCCTTCTTCTCGAAGACGGTCGTCGAGGCCTGGTCCCCCACGGCCCAGAGCATGCGGCCCGTGGTGCTGTGGGCTGCGCGGAAGTTGGGCGATGAAAGGATCGTGGAGAGCTGTACCGCCGCGGTCATGCCCGCGGCGAGGATGATGGGCCCCAGGGTCAGTGCGGCCCAGTAGTAGACGATCTTGAGAACGAGGGGACGTCCCCTGTCGATGCCCCAGATGGCGTTCATGGATTTCTCCATGCTCCGGAGCATCGCCGTGGCGGAGAAGATCATGACCGCCGCGCTGATTCCCCCGATCTTCGCCGCGTTGTCGATGAGACCGAGGAGGGCATCGAGGATCGGGTCGATGGCCAGGGTGATGCGGTGCTCGTTCATGAAGAGGAGAATGCGGTCGAACAGCTCCTGGCGGGTCGTTCCCGCCCCGTAATACGCGGAGAAGATCGTGAGCGCCACGGTGAGGGCGGGCACCAGGGAGAGGATGATGGTGTAGGTGATGGAGGACGCCTTGGTGAGGCAGTCGTCGCGCATGAACTTCCGCCCCGAAACGATGAATACCTTGACGACATTGGTCGCCACGCGCCAGGGCCCCCTGAAGGTTTCCTCCCCGTGGTAGATGAGGTTGAGAAGGGTCCTGATCCTTTTCCCGAGGGATTTCATCATTTCTTTGAAAGCCGTTCCTTTTGCCATGGCGCCGCTCCTTCCCCTTCCTTCGGCACCCCGATCCCGCGGCCGGGGTGCTGCCGGCCGGTGCCGGCAGGCATGTAGTTGAACATGCGCGGGCGGGCCGGTCAACACAATTTTAGCGCGGTGGAGATGCCCCCGGGGCGCCATTTTTAATTGACAAAAAAGGGGAGCGTCACTAAGGTGCCACACATCGGTTTTTCCGGCAATGATCCCGTGGGGGGGCCGCCTTCGGCACACCGGGGGCCGGAATGGCGTACAGCGGTCCCGTGGCGGGTTTTCCGCAATAATAATTCAAGGATGTGATGTAGATGACAAGTCCGTTAATAGTCGAGGTCAACGGCGATATCGAAAAAGCCTTCAAGAACCTGAAAAAGAAGATGGCCTTCGAGGGCATATTCAAGGAGCTGAAGCGACGGCGTTATTACGAGAAGCCGAGCGAGGAAAAAAAGAGGAAGAAGGAAGAGGCGGAGAGAAGGCGCCTTAAGAAGATACGCAGGATGTCCGCGTCACAGGGGAGAGGCAAGAAATCGTCCAGTCCCCGGGGCGGCCGGGATTCCCGTCGAGACGCCGGTTCCGACAAATAATCAGGCATCGCGCCTCGTCACGAAATGTGAAGACAGAAGAATCCGGCCCTGCCGGATTTTTTTGTTCCGCGAAACGAATGCTGCAGTGTATCGGGGGATTGTGCGTGACATGACGAACACACAGGACGGGCTGAGCCCCCTTGCCGACCGGCGCAGGCCGCTCACACTCGATGAGTTCGTGGGGCAGGAGCACCTCCTCGAGGGTAACAGGGTGCTCAGGAAGATCATCGAGGGAGGCGCCCCCTTCTCCCTCATTCTCTGGGGCGAGCCGGGTTCCGGTAAGACGACCCTGGCGCGGATAATCGCGGCGGCCTGCGCCATGGACGCGCATTTTCTGAGCGCCATCTCCGCGGGGGTGGCGGACGTGCGCCGCGTCATCGAGAAGGGGAGGGCCAACCGCGAGCGTGGGGTGCGCACACTCCTCTTCCTTGACGAGATACACCGTTTCAACAAGGCCCAGCAGGACTCGGTACTCGGTTCCGTGGAGTCCGGGGACATCATCCTGATCGGGGCCACCACGGAAAACCCCTCCTTCAACGTCATCTCCCCCCTTCTTTCGCGGGCAAGGGTGCTGAAGCTCGCGCGTCTTGGCGAGGGACACCTGATAAGGATCATGGACCAGGCCCTGGCGAAGGACCCGGTCCTCCAGGAGGGGAACGCGCGCTTCGAATCCGACGCGGTGAAGGAAAAGCTCGCGGCATTTTCAAACGGCGACGCGAGGAGGATGCTCAACATGCTCGAGACGGCCTTCGCGCTTTCCCCGGAAGGCCTCATCACCGCCGACCACCTGGAGGAGGCGGTGCGGAATTCCATGCTCTACTACGACAGGGCCGGGGACCGCCACTACGACACCATCTCCGCTTTCATCAAGTCACTCCGGGGCTCCGACCCCGACGCGGCGGTCTACTACCTCGCCCGGATGATCCTTGCGGGCGAGGATCCCGTTTTCATCGCCCGGCGGATGGTGATCTTCGCATCCGAGGACGTGGGAAACGCCGCGCCGAACGCCCTGGGCGTCGCCGTGTCGGCCATGACGGCCACGCAGAACATCGGCCTTCCCGAGGCGCGCATCATCCTTTCGCAGTGCGCGGTTTTTCTCGCCTCGGCGCCGAAGAGCAACGCCTCCTACCTGGCCATCGAAGGCGCCATGGGGGCGGCCGGCGGGGCGAACCACGAGATACCGCTCCACCTGAGGAACGCCCCGACGGACCTCATGAAGAAGCAGGGGTACGGCAAGGGATACCGGTATCCCCACGATCACGAGGGACATTTCGTGAAGGAGTCATATCTTCCCCGGGAGCTCGCCGGCCAGGTGTTCTACCGGCCCACGGAGCAGGGCGGGGAGAAGGCGATCCGGGAGCGGCTGAACAACCTGTGGCCGGAACGGTACCGCTGAGATGACGATCGTCGAGATCCTCGACTTCATACTGAACAGGGCCACGAAGCGCGAGCTCGAGATGGTGGGGGAAGCCCTTCGCCGCCGCGGGGAGCGCGATACATCCCTGGGGCCCGGCCTGGTGGACGTCAACAGGATGGCCCGCTCCATGGCGGAGGGTATCGAGAAGCAGATGGGTCTCGGGGGCCGCAACGTGCATCGGATGACGCGGCGCCTTGCCGCGGACATGATCCTTAAAGAGAAGCCCGATATCAGCGACGCGGAGCTCGAGCGCCTCCTGGACCTCTGGGTGCCCGACGGGGGCGGCACGGCGCCTCCGTCCGTTCCGAAAGAAATGCTCCTGACGATGATCGCCCAGTTCACGGCCTACGGAACCGGCGAGATGAGCGCCGAAGAGAAGCGGAAATTCCCCCGGGGATGGCATGAAAAGTACTGGCAGGCCTTCACGCCGGGGATCCAGAAGCTCGTGAGGGAGCATATACACGGCCGGATGGGGAAGGAGGAATTCTGGAGGCGGATCAGGCAGGAACTCTCGGGCATGAAATGAAGTAGCTTCAGGAAAAGAAATCAGGATCTTCCCCATGGGCACTTTCAGGATGAAAACCATATTTTTTCGTTGCGTTCAGAATGAAAAACCTGATGTGTGGAGGTGCCCATGAGCAGTGATCCCCCGGAAGCCGGCGTCCCGTTCAGCCGGATACGGACGTAACGAGAGGTACCTCGATGGAGCAGAACCGCGAACAACTGCGCGAACGACTGTTTGAAATTCTCTATGACCGATCATTCATATACCGCGAGGACCCTCCCTTCACCCTGGTGTCGGGCCGCACGAGCTTCTACTATTTTGACTGCAAGGCCACGACCCTGGACCCCGAGGGGCTCACCCTCGTGGGCGAGGTCATGTTCGATATGATAGCCCCCCTCATCGACATGAGGGGAATAACCGGCATAGGCGGCCTCACCCTGGGCGCGGACCCGATCTCGCTTTCCACGGCCATCGCCGCGCACCGCCGGGGGGTCCGCCTCTCGCCCCTGATCGTGCGGAAGGAGCCGAAAAAGCACGGCACGCAGAAATGGATCGAGGGTGACGCGGCGGATGTGAGGCGCGTCGTGGCCATCGACGACGTCATCACCACGGGCGGGTCAACCGTCACGGCGATCGAGAGGTTCCGGGAATCAGGCATCGAGGTGGCCATGGCCGCGGTGCTGGTCGATCGCGAGGAGGGGGGGCGCGAGGGTATCGAAAAAACCGGCGTTGAGGTGGCCGCCCTCTACCGGCGGTCAGATTTCGACAGGAAAAGGCTCGGCAACTAGGCGGCCGCGGGGGGACGGACCGGCCTGTTCACTTCACGTCGTCGACGAACGTCACCGGGGAATCGGCGTCCACGGTGATGGTGTAATCGAAGGGATCGCGGGAGAAGGGGGTGTAGCGAATCCGGTAAAGAGAATCCGCGTCAAGGGTCCTGAAGGGTTCGGTCTTCAGGGAGCGTATGGTGACATCCTTCTCCCTGTTCCAGTCCGCGTCGAAATTTCTTCCGATTTCCACGTTGATGCGACGCGCCTGTTTCCCCCCCGCCGCTCCGAGCTCGACGATTTTTTCCACGATGAAGTAGGCCTTCTTGTATTTCTTTTTTCCCGTGATGTCCGCCACGTACTCGGCCGATATCCCCACGGTCATCGCTTCCACCGCTTTTTCGAGACGGAAGTGGACGACGTGGGCCTCGTAACCGTCGATGGCCTCGCCCCGCACCGCGGTGCCGACGGGGATGTTCTTGACGCCCTGGTGCCGGTACGAGGGCCTTTTCATCCCACCGGCGCATCCCTGGATGACGAGCGTCACCAGGGCGGGGATGACGGCACACGCGAGGGCACGCGATGTCATGGATGTCGTGGAACGCATTCCCATCGCTACCATGCCCGCGGGGGGAGGGTCAAGGAAATTTTTTCCGGCCCCGGCCTCCATTTTTTTCCGTTCCGTCCAAAATTGTCTTGCATTATGTCGTTATCCCCGCTTGAAACGTAGCATGCGCCGTTTCCCGCGTCCGGCGTTTCCGCGGTCCCGGGGATAGGGGGGGCGCGCCTGCGACGGGCATCCGTTACGAATCATCGAGGCTTCTCCACGGACGAAACCGTCCTGTTCCGGCGGCGCAGCGCCGCCGAGGCGCGTCGATGCCGGGAAGGAACGCCGCGGTAAAGCTCATTTCCGGTACGGGATACGACGGAACGGCGCGGGTGCACCCGGACAGGTTATACGAAGTAGAGGCGCGCAAGGGAGTCTCATGTTCCTGAAATCCATGGATTTATACGGCTTCAAGTCCTTCGCCGACAAAACCCAGATATCCTTCGAGCCGGGGATCACCGTCATCGTGGGTCCCAACGGCTGCGGAAAGTCGAACGTCGTGGACGCCATCAAGTGGGTCCTGGGGGAGAAGCAGGCCAAGAACATCCGGGGCGAGAGGATGGAGGACATCATCTTCGCAGGGACCGAACAGCGGAAGCAGCTTTCCCTCTCCGAGGTCTTCGTGACCATCGACAATACCGGGCGCGTCCTCGATTTCGATTCCGATTCCGTCACGGTGGGGCGCCGTGTGTTCCGCGACGGCGAATCGGAATACCTCATCAACAAGTCCCCCGTGCGCCTGAAGGACGTCGAGAAGCTCTTCATGGACACCGGCATAGGCAAGTCCTCCTACTCGGTCATGGAGCAGGGCAAGATCGACATGATCCTCTCGACGAAGCCCGAGGACCGCCGGTACATTTTCGAGGAGGCGGCGGGCATATCGAAATACAAGTTCCAGAAAAAGGAATCGCTGAAAAAGCTCACGGAAACCGGCGAGAACCTCGACAGGATCAACGACATCGTCAGGGAAATCGAACGGGAGAGGGACCTCAAGGCGAAGCAGGCGGAGACGACGAAGTCCTACCTCGCGCTCAAGAAGGAGTTCTCCGAGCTCGACATGGCGATCAACCGCATGCGCTACCAGGACCTGGACCGGCGCCATGAAAAGCTCAAGGCGGATATTGAAAAGCTGAACCGGGAGCGGGAGGCGATCTCGGCGCGCGTTTCCGCGACCTCGGCGGACAACGAAAAGGACGAGAAGAAAAAAAACGATATCCAGCACCAGCTCTTCGAGCTTGAGAAGCGCCTTCACGCCTACCGGATCAGGGTGGAGGACATTGACGACAAGACCGAGAAGAACAGGGGACTGATAGAGGAGGAGCGCGACTTCCGGAAGGGGGTCGAGGCCAAGATCGGCGAGCGCTCCGGGAACCTGGAGAGGCTTCTCGACGAGAAGGCGAAGAGCGAACAGGCGGGGGTCGAGATCGGCCGTAAAATCGAGGACGACCGGCAAAAGCTGGAATCGTTCTTCGCGACGCGTAAACGGAAGATAGAGTCGATTCACGCGTCCAGGGACACCATCGAAGAGAACAAGAAGCGCATCAAGGAGGCCGACAGGCGGATACTGGACCTACGGGGCCGCCTCGAGGATGTCGTCCGCAAGCTCGTTGACGCTATCGAGAAGAGGAAGGCGGAGCTTGAAGGCTCAGAGGAGGAGCGGACCGCCGTGCGGCGGAGCATCGACGGGCGCCTTGAGGCCATCGAGGCGTCGTTGCACCGCGCCGCGACGGGGCTCCGGGAGGGACGCCACGACGACGCCCTCGCGGCCATCGGCGAGATCGACATCGCGGAGCTCAGGGCCGATATCGGGAAGTTCGAGGGATACGAGGACGGATTCCGGTCGATACTCTTCGACAAGACCGGCATCCACGCCGAGAAGGAGGCCCTGGACCGCGCGATACGGGAGGGGATCGAGGGGATCGAGAGGCTTCGGGGCGAGATCGCGTCCCTGGAGGACCGCATCGTCCACGAACAGGCGGAGCTTGAGGACGTGAACCAGATGATCATGCGGGTGGAAAAAGACCTCTCCCGGAACGAGAACGAGAGGGACTGGATCGAGAAGCATATCGCCTCCCTGGAGGCGCAGATCCTCGACTTCAACAAGCAGATCGAGAACTACCGGGAGGAGATCGCGCGCTCCGAGAAAAAGATCGCGGAACTCACCGCCGAGATCGAGGAATGGGACCGGCGCCTTGTCGAGTTCAGCGAGCGGAGCGAATCCCTCGTGGGCCAGATAGCCGAGCTCACGGGAAAGCGCTCCGACATCGAGGGGGCCATACACGAGCGGAAGAACGTGGCGCGGAAGGACGAGGAGGAGCTGAAGCGGGTCATCGAGCGTATCACCGGCCTGGACAAGTCGCAGGTGGAGATCATCTTCAAGAAAAACGGCATCGAGGAGCACCTCTGGATCGAGTACGAAAAAAAGATGGCGGACCTTGCGGTCCCCGGCGCGGAGGCCCGGGGCCTGGAGGCCCTCCAGGCGCGGAGCCAGGAGGTGCGGCGGTCCATCCAGGAGCTCGGGCCCATCAACAATCTTGCCATAGAGGAGTATCGCAATCTCCAGAAGCGCTTCGAGTACTACCAGAAGCAGAAGAAGGACATCGAAAAGGCGAGGGAGGACATATATTCCGTTATCGAGGACATCAACCGCACCTCCGTTGAACTGTTCATGGAGACCTTCTCCAGCATCCAGCGCAATTTTTCAGATATTTTCAGGCAGCTTTTCGAGGGGGGCGAAGCGAATATCGAGCTGACGGACATGGATAACGTCCTCGAGAGCGGCATCGAGGTCATGATCCGCCCCCCGGGGAAAAAGCTGAAAAATATTAACCTTCTTTCCGGAGGCGAGCGGGCCCTCACGGCGATAGCCCTCCTTTTCGCCACCTACATGGTGAAACCGTCGCCCTTCTGCTTCCTGGACGAGATTGACGCTCCCCTGGACGAGCAGAATATCGGGCGTTTCGTCAAGCTCCTGAGGGAATTCTCACGCGGCTCGCAGTTCATAATTGTCACCCATAACAAGAAGACGATGAGCATCGGTGAGACGATTTACGGTGTTACAATGGAAGAACCGGGTGTTTCAAAGCTCGCCTCGCTCAGGATGGACCGGATCGAGGGCCGGGAGTAGGCCGCGGATGTTAACTCCCCCTTTACGGGGGAGGCCAGGAGGGGGTGAAAGGCGCACATCATATCACCCTCCCCTGACCCCTCCCGTAAAGGGAGGGGGGAACGTGAATTTGAAAACCCAGGGCCATGAAAAAAGCTTGACAGATGATATATATTAATTTATATTACTATTTGTAATTATATGTATATAATGAAGCGTCGGGGGCGTTAGATCGACCCTGCTCGCGCCGGTAACTGCACAAGGGAGGGTGTATCATGAAAGTCACCATTGACGGTATTCTTGGCACGGCGAGAAAGATAAACAGCCAGAAGGAACTCGACGAAAGGAACCCGGGGAAAAAGCAGGGCGACATAAAGACCGATTCGGTATCCATCGGAAGCCGGATCAACACGCGACTGGACGCCATCGAGACGGAGCTCAGGGAGATCCAGACATCCCTCACGAAGAACCAGATCATCCGTGACGGAATTGAGCGGCTCCGCGAGGATTTCCAGAAAGGGGCGACGGATCAGAAGAGCATTTTTGACGGCGTCACCTTCGAGGGAAGGCAGGTGCTCAGGAGCTTCATGGGCGAGCAGGTCACCGGTCTCCTTGTCGAGGAAAAAACGAAGCAGAACGCCTCTCTCATACAGGATGACATCACGCGACTGAAGCGGCTCCAGGTGGAGCTGGACAACATCACGGCGTCGAACTTCGCGGGGCAGGACCGCCTCGGGAACATCATGGCAAACGTGGATTCCGTATTCAGCGGCGCGCCGCGCCTGGATCCCGAGGTCCTCTCGACCCTGAGGCCCGATACGGTGATGCGTCTCATCAAGTAACGGCCCACCGGCGCCCGATGATCCTCCGGGAATATGACTAACAGAGCCAACGCACGAGCAGTACAGGCCATCATCGCGGTCATGTTCGCCGCGCCCCTCGCGTCCCGCGGGGGCGAAGTCGTTTATTCTCCCACCGTGATCAATCCCGGATCGGTCCTTGAAGGGGAGTGCATGCGGGGATGGCGCAGTTCGTTTTCCACGCGCCACATCCGCGAATGGGGCCGCGCCCGGGGGCTCGTTGTCGTCGATGACCGCGGACCCGTGATCGACAGCACGGCGGCATTCGTCGGCCCCGAGGGGTCTTCGATAGCGGTGTCGGGACTCTCACGGTGGAAACGGTACCGGCTGTGGATCGATTTTGTCCGCTTCCGCGACGCCCGTAAATGCCCCCCCTCCATGCTCAGAATTTTCGCCTCAGTTCCCCGGGGCGGACCGATCATCCTTCGTGAATTGCGGCAGGAGGATCTCGGAGAGGGGTATTGCTCAATTGAACTTCCCGCCGAGACCACGGTACACGGTACCGCGGAGATACTGTTCACGGAATATTCCCCGCGACCCGGACTGTGGGGCGTCTGGGACATTATTATCGCCGAGGGGGACTCCCTCCCCGACCGGAGCGACATCAGGGATGACCAGGTCATCGACCTTGAAATAAAGGAAAAGATTATCGAATAACCCTTTCTGGAAGCGTTTTTTTCATCACCCGCGGAGGGATGGCACAGATCCTGTATGCCCTTGCCGTTTACCGGCGTCACCCCCGTCATTTTTTCAAAGGGTAAATTTTTTTTTTGACAAAAAAAATGGGTATTATTTCCTGATCCCCGTATTTGCACATCGCGTGAAATTCGCTATACTGTAAGTAAACGTGGGATACGTCGCGCGTCGCCACGGGCGGAGAGGCGGCGTTGTGGCATTCAATCGAAATCAGGGTGATATTATGGCCAGTGACTACCGTGAAAAGGATTTCGACGACGAAGTATACGAAGACGAATACTACGAGAAACACTACGACGGCGAGGAACTGGAGGACGAATCGGAACTTCTCGACGAGGAGAAAGGCCGTGGAGAGCTCGACGAGGAGGATGAGGAGGAGGATCTCCTCGAGGAGGAGGAAGCCCTCGATGAGGGGGAATGGGACGATGACGAAAAAAAGGTCACCGTGAGCTACGCCTGCGACGAATGCGATTACAGGTGGGACGACATCGTCATCAGGAAAAAGAGCGAGCTCGTCGAGGACGAGCATGATGTCATATGCCCGATGTGCGGTTCCATGAACGTGACCCTGATATGAGCGGCCGTTCAATCGTCATCAGGGGAGCACGCGAGCACAATCTTAAAAACATTTCACTTGACATTCCGCGCGACAGGCTGGTGGTCATCACGGGACTTTCCGGGTCCGGGAAGTCATCGCTTGCCTTTGATACCATCTATGCCGAGGGCCAGCGTCGCTACGTCGAGTCCCTCTCCTCCTACGCGCGCCAGTTCCTGGGCCTCATGGAAAAGCCAGATGTGGATTACATCGACGGCCTGTCCCCCGCCATATCGATAGAGCAGAAGACCACGCACCGCAATCCGCGCTCCACCGTGGGGACCGTCACGGAGATCTACGATTATTTCAGGCTCCTCTTCGCCCGAGTGGGCGTGCCCCACTGCCACGTCTGCGGGAAGAGGATATCCTCGCAGTCCCTCGACCAGATCGTGGAGACCCTGATGACCCATCCGCCGGGGACGAAGCTCCAGGTCCTCGCCCCTTTGGTGAGGGGAAGGAAGGGGGAGCACGCCGAATCCTTCGAGACCGCGCGGAAGAAGGGGTTCCTCCGGGTCCGCGTCGACGGCGAAACCTTGAGCGTGGACGACGAGATACGCCTCGACAAGAAGAGGGCCCACACCGTGGAGATCATCGTCGACCGGATCGTGGTGAAGGAGGGGATCCGTCCCCGCCTGGCCGAGTCGGTCGAGGCGTCCCTGGAGATCGCCGATGGACTGGTGACCGTCATAGCCGGGGAGCCGGGGCCGGATGCGGAGGAGCGGCTTTTTTCCTCTAAGCTCTCCTGCCCCGAGTGCGGGGTCTCCATCACCGAGCTCTCGCCGCGGATGTTTTCCTTCAACAGCCCCTACGGGGCCTGCCCCTCCTGCGACGGCCTCGGCTTCATCATGCAGTTCGACCCGGAGCTCATCGTTTCCGATCCGGAGAAGTCCCTCCTGGAGGGCGTCCTCGACGTCTGGGGCAAGACCACGAGCTACTGGTATCTCGAACAGGTAAGGAACCTCGAGAGGAGCCTGGGTTTCGACGCGAACACCCCGTGGAGCAGGCTTCCGAAGCGCGTGAAGGACGTGATACTCCATGGTTCGAAAGGGAAGAAGCTCGACTTCAAGGTGAAGAGGGAGAACGGCGTGTACCGCTTTTCCAGGGAGTTCGAGGGCGTCATCCCGGGGCTCCACCGGCGCTACATGGAGACGAAATCCGAAGAGATGCGGGCATGGATGGAGGGGTACATGTCCAACGCGGTCTGCGGGGCCTGCGGCGGCAAACGCCTCCGTCCCGAAAGCCTCGCCGTGAAGGTGGCGGGCTACGGCATCGACGAGGTGACGGCGCGCTCAATCGGCGCGGCGCGCGACCTCTTCGAGGAGCTCGCCCTGGGCGAAACGGAGCAAAAGATCGCCGAGCAGGTCCTCAAGGAGATCCGGGCCCGGCTCCGTTTTCTCGCCGACGTGGGGATCGACTATATCACCCTGGACCGCGCGGCCGGGACCCTTTCGGGGGGTGAGTCCCAGAGGATCCGCCTGGCCACGCAGATCGGTTCGAGCCTCACGGGAGTGCTCTACGTCCTGGACGAGCCGAGCATCGGCCTTCATCAGCGGGACAACCGGAAGCTCCTGGAGACCCTGAAGCGCCTTCGCGACCTCGGCAACACCGTCATCGTCGTGGAGCATGACGAGGAGACGATCCGCACCGCCGATTACGTGGTGGACCTGGGCCCCGGCGCCGGCCTGCACGGCGGCTACGTCGTGGCCCGGGGAACACCCGGGGAGATCGAGGCGGACCAGGCGTCCCTGACGGGGCGCTACCTGGCCGGCGAGGAGTTTATCCCGGTCCCGGCGGCGCGCCGTGATCCCATGGGTTTCATCGAGATCAGGGGGGCCCGGGAGAACAACCTCCGGGGCATCGACGTCGCCTTCCCCCTGGGGGTGTTCTGCGCCGTCACCGGGGTCTCGGGGTCAGGGAAGTCGACCCTGGTCATAGAGATCCTCTTCAAGGCGCTTTCGTCCCTGGTCATGAAATCGAAGCGTGCCCCCGGCGCCTTCGACGGCATCACCGGTTACGAGAAGATCGACAAGGTGATCGACATCGACCAGTCTCCCATCGGGCGCACGCCCAGGTCGAACCCGGCCACCTACACCGGGGTCTTCACGCCCATCCGGGAGCTTTTCACGAAGCTCCCGGAATCGCGCATGCGGGGATACAAGGCGGGCCGCTTTTCCTTCAACGTCACGGGGGGGCGCTGCGAGTCATGCTTCGGCGACGGCGTCAAGAAGATCGAGATGCACTTCCTCCCCGATGTCTACATCACCTGCGAGGTGTGCAAGGGGCGGCGCTACAACCACGAGACCCTGGAGATCCGCTATAAAGGAAAGAATATCTACGAGGTCCTGGAGATGACCGTGGAGGAGGCCCTGGAATTCTTCGGCAACGTCCCGGCGATCAGGAACCGTCTCGACACGCTGAACCGCGTGGGCCTCGGCTACATCAGGCTCGGCCAGCCCGCCACGACCCTCTCGGGCGGCGAGGCCCAGCGGGTGAAGCTCTCCTCGGAGCTCTCAAAGCGCGCCACGGGGCGCACCCTCTATCTCCTGGATGAGCCCACGACGGGCCTCCATTTCGCCGACATCCGGAGGCTCATCGAGGTCCTCCAGTCCCTGGTGGACCGGGGGAACACCGTGGTGGTGATCGAGCACAACCTGGACGTGATCAAGACCGCGGACCGGGTGATCGACCTGGGTCCCGAGGGGGGCGACGACGGCGGAACCGTGGTGGCCGCCGGGACCCCCGAGGAGATAGCCTCGGCGAAGGCCTCCCACACGGGGCGCTACCTGAAAAGCCTGCTGAAAAAGGCATAGGGAGAGCGCCGGGGGCGTTATGTCCCTTTTTTTTCGACCGGCGGAGATTTTTTACCCGCCCCCGCGGCTGATTTCGACGATAATTATTGTAGACAGGCCGAACTGTACATGATTAGCGTTCAATACGCCCGGGCCCTCCCGCGCAGAGGGGCCGGGCAGGACTCCCCGGGGTGTGACGTGAAGCGATTCAACGGAACCAATCAGGGGCGCGCCTCGATCTTCCTGGCCGTCCTCATCAGCCTCTACCCCCTCATGGCCTTTTCACAGGTGAAGGACCTGGTGAAGTTCGAGATTGCGAAGGCGCATTTCCGGCGGGGTACCGCCCATTTCAACAGCATGCAGTACCTGGCGGCGGCGGAATTCTTCAGGAAGGCCGTCAAGGAATACCCCGATTACTACACGGCGCGGGACTACCTGGCCAGGTCCTACAGGCTGGCAGGATTCCCGGATGCGGCACTGAAGGAGTGGGAGGCCCTGAGCGACATAGCTCCGGAGAATCCCGCGATTGCCTCGAAGATCGAGGGACTCCGCTTCCAGGGCGTTCCCCGGGGCGGGAAAGGGGATTTTTCCGAGTACGTTCTCAACGCCACCTACCGCTCCGCGGAGTATCCCCGTCACCGCTTCACCAGGCCCGTGGATATCGCCGTGGACAACGGGAAGAATATCTACATCACCTCCTTCAGGGACGGCACCCTGGTGAAGCTCGACGCGAACGGGAAGGCGGTCTTCTCCACGGCGATCGCCCTGGACGGCCGTCTCTTCGGTATTGATTACCGCGGGGGGAAACTCGCGGTTTCCGATTTCAAAAAAGACAGGGTCTACATCATAACCACGGCGGGGAACGTCCTCCGCTCCTTCGGTGAAACGGGGAGCGGCGAGGGGCGTTTTCACGGACCCGAGGGGCTCTGCTTCGGGCCCCGGGGGGAGCTCTACGTGGTTGATTCGGGGAACCACCGCGTGCAGAAATTCGACGCCATGGGGCGTTTCATCCTGGAATTCGGCAAGCGGGGGTCCTACGAGGGCGAGCTTTCGAAGCCCACCGACGTCGCCGTGCGGGGAGACCGGGTCTATGTCACGGACACGGGGAACGGCAGGATCGCCGTGTTCGACGATTCGGGAAATTTCGTCGCGAACCTATCCCTGGACGACGCCTCATCGCCGCGGGGCATCGCCGTGAAGGGCGACATCCTCATGGTTTCCGACGAGACACGCGGGCTTCTCCTCTTCGATCCTTCGAGCGGAGTCGCGGTCCCCTTCGAGTCCCTCGCGAAGGGGGAGGGCGCGTCCCGCCTCATGGCCTCCGTCACGGACAGGGACGGTTACCTCTACTGCCTTGATTACGGCCGGAGCGCCGTGGCCCTCTACGCCCCGGTGCAGAGGAGCTATTCGAACGTGAGCGTCGAGATCACCAGCGTGGACCTGAAGAGCTTCCCCGTCGTGGCCTTCTACGTCAACGTGCGGAACCGCGAAGGGAGCCCCCTCTACGGACTCGACGCGAGCAATTTTCTCATCACCGAGGACGGCGCCCCCATCACGAATCTCTACACCGACTACCTGAAGCGCCTTCTCCCCTCGGCGTCCATATCCCTCCTGGTGGACAGGTCGGAGGAGGCCGCGGGGCTCCACAACGACTATCCCTGGGCGGCGGACTTCATCCTGACGAAGATGAGGAAGAACGATTCGATCAAGGTGACGAACTTCCACGGCGACACCTGGGCCGGGAGCGATTTCGACTGGAGCCGCCGGCGGACCCTCCGGGCCCTGAAGAAGACCGGCTACGGCGGCGGGAAGAACCTGGGCAAGGCCCTCTACGGCGCCGTGGGAGACCTGATCCCCCGGCTAAACCGCCGCGGCGTGGTTCTCCTCACGGACGGACGCGCCGACGACGCCTCTTTTGAAACCTATACCGTGGAGAACGTCATCGGCTACGCGCGATCGCACTATATACCGATTTATATCATCTCCTTCCGTGAGCCCGACCCCGTCCTTAAAGATATCGCCGAGTCCACGGGGGGAGCCCTCTACCGTCCCCGGCAGGTTGACGGCATGAAGAGCATTTACGGAAAGATAAAGAACTCCGAGGAGTACCGCTACGTGCTGGTCTACCCCACCTTCAAGCTCCCGGCATTCAGGGGATGGTGGTCCGATGTCCGGATAGAGGTGGAGCACCGGGGCCAGAAGGGCGTGGAGTGGTGCGGTTATTTCATGCCCTAGGGGCGGGTGAGGGAGGCGGTGCGTGGTCTACATACAACAGAGGCTGATCGATCAGCTCCGGAGGAAGGGAATATCATCGGGTGCGGTCCTGGAGGCGATGGCGGGGGTGCCGCGGCACCTCTTCGTCTCCGAGGCCCTGCGCTACCGCGCCTACGACGACGCCTCCCTTCCCATCGGCCACGGCCAGACCGTATCGAAGCCCTCGGTGATCGCCAGGATGGTCCAGGCCCTCGACCTGACGGGTGACGAGCGGGTCCTTGAAATCGGCACAGGCTCCGGGTACCAGTCGGCGATCATCTCCGCCCTGGCCGACAGCCTGGTGACCATGGAGCGGATCGGCGAGCTCTTCAACCGGGCGCGGGCCCTTCTCTTCAGCCTGGGATACCGCAACATACGCTGCGTCCATTCCGGAGATTTCCGGGACGTCCCGGGGACCTTCGATGCCGTGATCGTCGCAGCGGGAGCGGATATCCTGCCAACGGCCCTTTTCGACACGCTCAACCCGGGCGGCCGCCTCGTTATCCCGGTACGGGGGGGCGGAGGCCACCGGATCAAGAAATTCATACTCAGGCGAAGCGGCGGCGTCATCGAGGAAGAGATCGGCGAGGCGACCTTCGTGCCCTACGTGGTGGGCGAGACGGCGTAGCCGGCCATTTCATCGGGTTCATGCAACCCCACGTTATGTGGGGTTTTTGTTTTTTAGCATCCCGGCCCGATTTTTTATTGCAAATCCTCACCAGCTGTCTGTATACTTATGAATGACGGAGGCGTACATGAGGGTAAAACCCGCCCTTTTCATTACTGCATGCCTTGCCGGTTTCATGCTATTTTGCGGGAACGGCGTCTCAACCAAGTCTGGAGGTGCGGTTATGGGCTCATTGACGGTAACGAGCACGGCATTCGGAGAAGGAGACATGGTACCGAAGCAGTACACCTGCGACGGGCGGGACGTGTCTCCGCCCCTTTCCTGGTCGGGCATTCCCGAGGGCACGAAAAGCATCGCCCTTATCTGCGACGATCCTGACGCGCCGGTGGGGACCTGGGTTCACTGGGTGGTGTACGACATGCCTCCTTCGACACCGGGTCTTCCGGAACACGCGACCGCGGCCGGGGGCCTGCCCCGGGGTGCGAAGCAGGGCATGAACGACTTCAGGAAGATGGACTATGGGGGGCCATGCCCCCCCGGGGGGACCCACCGCTACTTTTTCAGGGTCTACGCCCTCGACAGGGAACTCGGCCTCAGGGAAGGGGCCACCAGGGCGGAACTGGTGAAGTCGATGGAGGGACATATCCTCGCCCAGGGCCAGCTCATGGGAAGATACAGCCGCCGGTAAACCCAGTGGACACGGCCTGCGGCTTGAGTCGCCGAAGGAAACCCCCCATACACGGTGACGCGGGCCGTTTCCGGCGGGGCCGCGGATACGGCATCGCGCCCGCCATGCATAACAAAACGGAGAATAATTATGACCAGGAAGGGCAAAACCAGACTCATCGTCGCCGTGGTGTGTATCGTCATCATCGTCCCCCTGGCGGGTTACCTCGTTTCCGGGCGCGAAACCAGGGGGCTTATCTCCTATTTTATCTGGAAGGCTTTCAGCAGCGAAAGCGGGGAGGGCCGGTACGCGGAGATCAACGGCGCGCGGATCTACTACGAGGTCCACGGCAGGGGCATGCCCCTGCTTCTGATGCACGGGGGCACGGTCTTCATCGAGAGCCTCTACAACCAGGTGCCGGCCCTCGCGGGGGAATTCATGGTCATCGCCCCGGACAGCCGGGAGCACGGACGGTCTACGGGTTCTTCGGCGGACCTGGGGTACGGCGTCATGGCGAAGGATATGTGCGCCCTTCTGGACGGGATGGGCGTGGGGGAGGTATTCGTCGTCGGATGGAGCGACGGGGGCATCATCGGCATGGAGATGGCCATGTCGCGCCCCGGCCTGGTGAAAAAGCTCGTGACGATCGGGTCGAATTACCGGGCCGACGGCATGACGGAATCGAGTATCGAGAAGATGAGGTCCATGGGGCCCGATGACGCTGACTTCGCCGAGGTGAAGGATTATTACCGGCGCATCGCCCCGGAACCGGACCGGTGGCCCGTTTTTTTCAACAGGGTCAGGACCATGTGGCTCACCCAGCCGAACTATTCCGCGGCGGACCTGGGGAGGATCGCCGCGCCGACCCTCGTCATCCTGGGGGAGCGCGACGACATTCGGCGCGACCACGCGCGGAAAATGGCGCGCCTCATCCCGAACGGGAAGCTTGAGATCATCAGGGACGCAAGCCACCTGGTGCCCCTGGAGAAGCCGGAGGAGCTCAACCGGATGATCATCGCCTTTCTCAAGGCGGAGTCCTCCCGGGACCGCGCGGGAGAATAGTCATGGAATGGACGGCGGGTGTCATCATCAATTCCGTCACCGCGCTCTTCATGCTCGCCTGGGGGGCCTATGAAAGGATCTCGGCGATCACGAAGGGCAGGGGGCACGCCGCCGCCGGAGACCGTGACCGGAACAGCCTTGTAATATTCTACGCCACCATATTTTTCGGATATGGCGTGGGAATCCCGATCGCCTTTACGGCTTATGGAAGGATAACCGTTTTTTTCCCTTACCTCTCGTGTATCGGCTTCGCGACCGTCTTCGCGGGCCTCATGATCCGCCTGGCCGCCATACGGAGCCTCGCGGAGCACTTCACCTACACGGTCAGGATCGTCGATGATCATCGCCTTATGACCTCGGGCGTATACCGGCACGTTCGCCACCCGGCATATCTCGGCCAGGCCATGATATTCCTGGGGTGCGGCGTGGCCTTTTCCAACTGGATATCGATCCTGGCGCTGTTTATCCCGACCCTCGTCGCGGCGTATTACCGGATCTACGTCGAGGAGAAGGTGCTGGTGGAGCATTTCGGGGAAGACTACCGGGAGTACATGGGAAGAACAAAGCGCCTGGTGCCCTGGGTGTATTGACGGAAGGAGAACCATCCGGTGCGGGACACCTCGTTCGGGTCAACAGCCCGGGTCCGCCGGGCCCGATGGTGGACGGGGGCAATTTCACAAGGAGGCCGCCATGCGGGCCACAACCGCCCTGATTCTCGCCGCGATCATGCTCGCGGTGACGGCGTTCACGACACCACCGAAACGGGTCGCTTTTACCCCGCCATCGGCGGAAGAATTCACCCTGCATCGACTGGTCAACGAGTACCGGGCCGCGAAGGGCCTTCCCGCCCTGCAGCTGTCAAGGTCCCTGACCCACGTGGCGCAGACCCACGCCCGCGACGCCCAGGAGACTCCTCCCGTCCCCCCCTGCAACGGCCACAGCTGGTCCGAAAAGGGCGGCTGGACAGCGTGCTGCTACACCCCCGACCACGCGCGCGCCCGATGCATGTGGGACAAGCCGAAGGAGCTGACCAATTATCCGGGTAACGGCTACGAGTGCGGCCACTGGAGCAGCGCGGGCGCCACGGCGGAATCAGCCCTCAGGGGATGGAAATCAAGCCCCCCGCACAACGCGGTCATCATCAACAAGAGAGCGTGGTCCTCGATCCGATGGAAATGCCTCGGCGTGGGGATTCATGGGAACTGGGCCTTCATATGGTTCGGCGAAACGGATGATCCTGACGGCTACTGGGAGGGCGCGGGGAAGTAAAGGCGGGAGCGCCGTCGAGGGCGACCCGGGCATCCTCTATTCATTAATATTTGCCACGAGCCACTCGATCGATTTTTTGAACTGCTCGCCTCCCCCGGCGCGGCTGCCCTCGTCGGGGTAGACCTCGATCGTTTTTTCGCTCAGGATATGGTTGAACAGGCTGAACACGCACTCCGGCGGGGAAGCCGTGTCGCGGAAACCCACGGTGGCCAGGACGGGGCATTGGATACGGTCGGCGAAATTGAGGGCGTCGAAATAGGTCAGGTTTTCCTTTACCTGCTTTTTCCTGTTTTTCCCTGCGGCGATGAATTCGTTGATCTCGCGGGTGGCCTCGCTGTCCGAAATGTTCTGGCTCAAGGGGAGGCGGCAGAAGGCCGGGGTATCGATCACCAGGGCGGCGATGCGGTCTGAATGGGCAGCGGTGAAAATGCCCGCCGCCGCCCCGATGCCCTTGCCGATGATTCCCACGGCATCGCACCTGATATCGGGCATGAGGCGGAGCATGTCGATGGAGCGGTAGACGTCGAGATAGACCGCCTTGAGATAGTAGGTGTCCCGGTCCAGTATGTTTTCAATCATGTACCCCGGGGTTTTTTTCTCCTCATCCCCTGTTTCGACCGGCACGACGAGGTCGCGGTGTCCCCGCAGGGTCAGGAAGAGATAGGACGCCGATTCGTCCAGGGCCTGCTGGGGATACCGCGCGGGGCTGTTGTAATCATGCACGTGGATGATCACCCGCGGTTTCCTGGTTTTCCTGGGGATCAGGAGCTCCCCCGTGACGGTTCCCCGGGTGAAACCCTTGTATGACGCGTCGTAGACCGTGAAACGGTGGGATGACTTGCGGTTGTTCTTCGAGAGTTCCGGTTCAAGGGCGACCTTCTTCACCTCGGCGATGGCCCTGTCCCAGAAGGCGTCGAAATCGGCTTTTCGATCGAGGGGAGGCAGGTGAAGGAAGTATCTGTCAAAGCTGCTGATCGGCATGGCGGTCAGATGTTCGTGAGCTTGAAAAGATAATAATAGTTGTAGCTGAAGAGTAAGTAAAGAAAGACGATGATCACCGCGGAGACCGCCAGGAATACCATGAAAATCCCCAGGTGATGCGCGGGTCTTCGTACCAGGTACGAAATGATTTTCGCCGCCGAGAGTCCGTCCCGGCGGAGGCGGCAGATTTTTTTCGCGAGCAGGAAGGCGAGGAGGCCGATGACGCCGTAGAGTGAGAGATGGGTGATGATGACGTTGAAGGTCTCTTTGCGGTGTATCGCGAAAAGCGTGACCGGGTAGACGAGGATGTTCATCACGAGCGTTGAGATGAGGGCGATGGCCAGGGTGAACAGGGCGAGGGTGAGGATTTCCCTTGAACGGTCCCTGAGTCGGGATTTTTCGTAGGGGTGGCGGGTGTTCATTGTGCCTACTTCCATGATTGCGGGTGGCGCGTCCCGGGGGCCCTATCGGGAATCCTCCTTCACGTCGACCCCCATCTCCTCGAGGGCCTTTGCGGCCTCGGCCCTGACCCTCGCGTTCTGATCATACTTCATTTTGTACTTTAAAATGTCAATAGTTCTTTTTTCCCTGAAATCCTTGATGAGGCCGATGGCCATGAGGCGGGTCTGTGCGTTGTTGCTCCTGAGCGCGTTGATCAGCTTCGGAACCGCCTCGGGATCACCCAGCCGGGCGAGGGCCGCGACGGAATAAAGGTAAAGGTTGTTGTACCCGGCGCGCTTTTTCGCGTCGTAGGAGTCGATCAGCTCGATGACCCGGTTGATATCGGGGCCTGTCTCACGTATCCCCATTTTGGAAAGGGAATTCACCGCGTAGGACCTGAGCGTGGCGTTCTCCCCGTCGTCCCTGTAAATTTCAAGGAGAAGTTCCTTCGCGTTCGAGGCCCCGACCTTGCCGAGGAAGAGCGTCAGGTTCTGCCGGTTCGTGAGGTGTGTTGTTGTGTCCCGGATTTTTTCCATTGCGAAGGGCGCGGCTTCCTTCGCGCCGAGCTCGCCAAGGGCGTCTATGAGGGCGTCCGTCAGGTTCGCTATCCTGGTCATGTCCTGTTTCCCGAGCATGCCGGCAAGGCGTTCCTTCGCGGAAATGGCCTTCAGGTTCTTGAGGCCGTAGACGGCCCCGGTGCGGACGTCCTCCGAGAGATGATCAAGCTTCGCCACCATGAGGGGCACGCCCCCCTTCTCCTTCATCTCGCTCAGTGTGGTGATTCCCTTCAGCAGCACCGCCGCGTCATCCTCCTTTTCCAGGATGCCGATCAGTTTTCTCACCAGTTTCGAACGAAGGGCGGCGTCCTTGATGAGGGGAATTCTGTTGATCGCGACGATCCGTTCGTCCTGTATGCCGTAGTCGAGGGTCTGCTCGATCCATTCGGCCTTTTTCCTCTCGCCTTCCGGCTGCGCGGAGGGAGAATTCTCCTTCGCGCCATGTGCCGCCCCTTGCTGATCGCCCGGGAGATTCGATGCCGGCCCCTCCGCCGACCCCGCGCCCATTGGCGCCATGGCAAGGAGCAGAAAAGCCGTCGTCATCGCACGAAGGGCCTTCGATGGTGTGATCGCGCGTGGCTTTGTCATCATGGTCTCTCCGTTCGTTATTTTTCGCCATGAATGAGGGTGCCGATCCCACACCCGCGGGCGAGTGGGCCGGGGCGTGAAGGCGGGCCATTCACGTTCCCCGCATGCTAGTATATCGGATGATAATTATTGTTGACAAGCGATTTATTGGCCGTTGATTATTGGGATTTTGCCGTGCGTCCCGGGGAAAAGCGGCGGGTCGGCGGACGGGAAATCAAGGCGATGACGATTGAGAAGAAATTTGCCGCGATAGCGGGTTTCCTCGTGGGGGGGGATGGCGACGAAAAGGGCGCCGCCGGGGTCCCCGTGACGGCGCAGTTCACTCCCACTGACCTTGATCCCGCGGCGCGGGCCAGGAGCCTCAACGCCGCCTTTCTCATGGTTCTCGCCGGGCCGGAGAGGGAACGCTACCATGAGGCGAGGCGTTTCCTCGAAAAAGAGGAGGGCCCCGCGGCGGGGTTTCTCATTACCGGCGCCGCCCTCATCCGTGACGAGATAACGGTGCGGTACAGGGCCGATGCCTCGTTTCGCGATGATTTCGACGCCCTCCACGCCCGCGTCGACGGCGGCG
Organism: Spirochaetota bacterium; assembly: GCA_040768125.1. GTDB lineage: Bacteria > Spirochaetota > UBA4802 > UBA4802 > UBA5550 > RBG-16-49-21. The sequence goes on from JAXGNG010000004.1 coordinate 53,619, forward strand.
AGCCTGGGAGCGCGGCGGAAACGCGCGACGCGCTCTGGCGCCTGTTTTTCCCTGAAGGGGTCATGGAGGGCGGGGTCGATGCGCGCCGCGTGGCACTCCGTGAAAAAAGGGACCTGCGCATATCGGGGTTGAACGGGAACCCGGTCAGGAGTCCCGGCAGAGAAATTCTCTTCACTTCGAACGTGCTGGTCACGGTTCCCCCTCCCGGTGAAGAAGCGGCCCTTCGGGGGCTTGACCGCGAAACCCTGGATGCCGTCAGGGCGGCGGCCGCCGAGCCCCAGAAATACTGGTACGATCACCCGATACCCGTGGGGGTGAACGAAGATGAGAACGAGCTCCTCCACTGCCTCGAGCATCTCGCCGTGGCCCTCCGCGACGAGGAGCGCGCCGGGGAAAAGGAGCCGGGGAGAAACATCGACTTCGCTCTCTCCGTGTCGGTGACCCACCGGGGCCTCCACGGCGCCATTCGTCCCTGGCTCCGCTCGGAGCTGTCCGGGAAGGCGGCCGTGGAGGGGATCAATATCCATGTCTTCACCGAAGGCGATACCGAGCTTATCCTGGACGAGGTAATCATACCCGGGGGGAGGCGCTGGATCGGCGATTTCGACGAGGATTCCCTCAGGGAGGTCTTCGGCGTGGACGGCGAATACGGGCGGCACTACAGTTTTTTAAAGGCCATCGCGCGTTTCTGGCATGTTTTCGTGTCTACGGAAATCAGGGCCACCTTCAAGATCGACCTTGACCAGGCGTTTCCCCAGGAGGAGCTGGTACGCGAAACCGGCGCGACGGCCTTCGGTCACCTGCGCACGCCCCTCTGGGGGGCCAGGGGGACCGACAGCCGGGGCGAGAGGGTCTACCTGGGGATGATAGCCGGCGCCCTGGTGAATCGCCGGGACATCGCCAGGTCGCTCTTCACACCCGACGTGGCCTGTCCTGAACGGGAACCGGCTGCCGACGAGACCGTGTTCTGGAGCACGGTCCCCCAGGCGCTTTCCACGGAGGTCGAGATGATGGAGCGCTACGGCGGGGGTAGTGAGCGTGACGGCGTCACCGGTGCCCTCCAGCGCGTTCACGTCACGGGCGGCACGAACGGCATCCTCGTGGAGGCGCTGAAGCGGTACCGTCCCTTCACGCCCACCTGCATCGGGCGTGCCGAGGACCAGGCCTACATCCTTTCCGCCCTGAGGAGCCCCGAAGGCAAGGACCTGCTTCGCTATGTCCATCAGCCGGGGCTCATCATGCGCCACGATTCGGAGCTCTTCGCCGCGGCGGCATCGGCGGCGAAGCAGGGAAAGATCCTGGGGGACATCCTTCGGGTCCTGCTCTTCACCTGCTATGCCCGCGCCCTGCCCTGGCCCGTTGAGATGACAAAGGACGCCGTGGACCCTTTCACCGGCTGCTTCATATCCCGGATACCGGCGACCGTCGCCCTGCTGCGCTTCTCACTCAGGGCTGCCGCGCTCTTCGGGGAGGACGGGGAGGCTGGTGCGCGGTTTTTCAACGAGGGGGTTCGGCGGTTGTCGGGAATCCTCGAAGGGCTCTCCTCGGGGGGAAACCCCGTCGAAGGCATCTACCGCCGCGAGCGTGAGGCCTGGGACGCCTACTACGAGATACTTGACCGCGCGGAGGCCGGGATCGCCGCGGCGGACCCCTTCGCCGCCTCCCTCGCACGCCGGGCAAGGGAGATCACGGCGTCACTCCGTATCGACGCGGAGGGGGTAGGTAGGGAGCGACGCTAGTCGGATCCCATGAGCTTCTTGATCGATTCCAGCTTGCCCTTCATCCGGTTGTCGAGTCCCTTGCGGTAGTCGACCTTCAGCACCATGTAGACCCTGTTGCATTCATTGTTCATGGCGTCCATGCATTCCTTCACCACGGCCATCACGTCGTCCCATTCACCCTCGAAGCAGGTGCCCATGGGGCCGATTTCGTGCTCGAGGCCGCTCGACCTGATGATCGACACCGCCTCGGCGACGTAGGAGCTGACGCTTTCTCCCTTGTCCAGGGGGAAGATGGAGAGTTCGGCTATGGCGCTCATCGCGGTTACTCCTGAATGAAGTTGTAATGTTTTTTCACCGGTTCGGTGATCTTCCATGTGCAGCGAAGCCCTTTCGGGAAGGTGACGAAGTCTCCTGCGCCGAATTCAGTCCGGGAGCCGTCTTCCGACGTGACGGCCACACGTCCCTCGAGGAGAAGGCACTCCTCCGTGTCGTCATAATACCAGTCGAATTCGGATGCCTCCTTTTCCCAGATCGGCCACGATTTGATTTTTCGCCTGGCGATCTCAGCGCTGTCAGGCCTTGTCACGCTGATTTTCATGCGAGCCTCCGAGTGTTGTGGTTTCTTTGCGGACCCGGCCGCGTTCACCGGGGACCCGGCGTTACCTCGACGCGCCTGATGAACGCGCCGGTGCGCCGGTCGATGTATTCCGTGGTGAATTCCGTGCGCTCGATAACGAGAAAGCTGCCGCCGGGATCGACGGTGTAGCCGTTGTGATGGTCCGTTACCATGACGGCCTGGCCCGGCGCGAGCTCGATGAGGCGCTCGTCGCCGTCCTGTTTCAGGAGAAGGCCCGCGCGGGCTCCGATGCAGACGAAGAGCTCCGGGCAGGTGTGCTTCTCGAGGACGGTAATCTCTTCGGGATGCGCGTGCTCGGGCAGGTAAAGGCCCGCGCGCCAGGCCCCGGGGTCGCTGAAGATGACGGACCACCGGGAATCGGGTATAAGGTCGAAGGGTTCGATGGCCTTTTCCCCTGTCAGGCTATTGAAAAAGCGAACATTCCCCAGTTCGCTTTTCTTGATGAGCGGGTGATGGGAATCGAACCCACGTGACCAGCTTGGAAGGCTGGAGTTCTACCACTGAACTACACCCGCATGAATCTGCTGTGATGGGCCTTCCGCCGGGATGCGTGTTCCCATCCTGCTGCACCATAAAAATGCCCCCTCGCGGGAGCCATCCACGCCGACGATTGCCGCCGGGCATGCATGATGCCCTTATAAAAAATCTACAATGCCCTCAGGTGTCAATAAAAAAATTAAGTGTCCCCCGGGTTGAAGGGTAGGGGCCGATTGTTATCGGTTACTTTTCATGGCGGTTTCAGAGTCACATGGGATCCGGGGCAATACTACTCCACTTATGTATAGGTCACTTTTTATATACAAATAATTTCATTATTTCATTATATCCTTGACAAATTATGTCTCATATGGTAACAAGTGGGGAAAAGTGGGGATTGATGTAGATTTTATCCAAAAAGGTGGTGGACCGGGCATGTTCATGGGTGAATACCATCCCACCCTTGACGAGAAAGGGAGAATCGCGATCCCGATCAAGCTGCGCAGGGCTTTCGGGGAGAACGCGGTCATCAACAGGCTTGTCCTCACCTACGGCTTCGATACCTGCATCATGGCCTTTCGCGAGGAGGAGTGGGGGCGTTTCGTCCGGGAGAAGCTGGTCCCCCTCCCGCAATCGAACCCGACGAACAGGAACTGGGTGCGCCATCTCATGGGAGGGGCTCGCGAGCAGGAGCTCGACCGGCAGGGAAGGATCATCATCCCCGCCAGTCACCTGGAATTCGCCGGAATACAAAACGAGGTCACGCTCCTCGGTCTGAACGACAGGATCGAGATATGGGCGACCGAAACCTATGAGCGATACCGACCCGACCAGGACTCGTTGAACGCCCTGGCGGGGGATCTTGGTATATAGTCCCGGCGTGGTCGGGACGTGGCGGAGGAACCGGCTCCAATGAGACATAATCAGACGAGGTGGACGTGGAGTACGCGCACATCCCGGTAATGCCCCGGGAGCTGGTTCATTTCATCGAGAGCTCGGTGTTCGGCGGTACCGGGGTACTGGTTGATTGCACGGCTGGCGAGGGGGGGCATTCAGAGCTTTTTCTGAAGACGTTCCCCGAGCTGCGGGTGATCGCCTTCGATCGAGACCGCGACATCCTTGCTATAGCGCGGGAAAGGCTGGAGCACTATGGGAGCAGAGTTGATTTACATTGCGATAATTTTTCTCGTGTTCCTCAGCATCTCGAATCGATGAACGGGACGATCAACTTCATCCTGTACGATTTCGGGATATCCTCCTACCACTACGAGCGGAGTGGCCGGGGATTCGCCTTCGCGAGGGACGAGGGGCTCGACATGAGGCTTGACGGGGAATCCGAGAGCGCCGCGGACATCGTCAACTGCGGTGACGAGAAGCGCCTTGCCGATATCATCTACCGGTACGGCGAGGAGCGGTGGGCGAGAAGGATAGCCGGCGCCATTGTTCGCGCCTCGAGGGAAGCGCCCGTGGAGACCACGGGGCGGCTCGCGGAGATCGTCCTCCGCGCAATACCCAGGAGGTTTCACGTGAGAAACATCCATCCGGCAACGCGCGTGTTCCAGGCTTTGAGGATCGCGGCGAACGACGAGCTCGGCGCGATAGACGCGTCACTCGCGTCGTTTCACCGCCTCCTCTCGCCGGGCGGGCGCGCCATGGCGATCTCGTTCCATTCCCTTGAGGACCGGATCGTCAAGGAGCGATTCAGGAGACTGGCCCGGGGATGCCTGTGCGGCGAGGAGATGCGCGACTGCCGGTGCGCCGGGGAGCCCATTGTAAAACTATTGACGAAAAAGCCGCTCAGGCCTGAAGTGGACGAAATCGAAGAAAACGCGCGGGCCCGTAGCGCCAGGCTCAGGGCCTGCGAAAAGATTTGAGCCGCCGTCCCGGAAGGGCGCGCGGCGCGGAGGATCGCCATCAAGTACTTCTTCGTTGTATTTTTCACGACCCTTTTCGTCATGTTCTACGTGTGGCAGAACATCGAGGTCGTGAAAATCGGGATCGAGTGCAGGGACCTCGGCGAAAAGGAGCGCCGTCTCCTCGACGAGCGGGACCGGCTCAGGTACCTGATTGAGCGGTACAGGAGGATGGAGATCGTCGAAGCGCACGCCAGGATGAACGGACTCAGGCCCATCCGTCCCGGCGATTTCGCGGTCATGGCGGTGAAGGATACCGATGTCGAATAACCATTCACCCAAATCGACTACCCTCGGGGAACTGGCCGGGCAGGCCGGTGAAGGGCTGCGGGTATTCGGCGGGAGCGGGGCCCTCGTTACGTCGGTTGAGTACGATTCCAGGAACGTAAAAAAGGGGAGCCTCTTCGTGGCCGTGGACGGCATGAAGACCGACGGCCATCACTACATAGCGGAGGCGGTTGAAAAGGGCGCTACGGCGGTCTGCGTCTCTGAGAAACGGGCCGGGGAGTGCGATTCCCTGAAGACCAGGGGTATCGGCGTTGTGGGGGCGGAAAACCCCAGGAACGCCCTCTCCCGACTCTCCGCCACCCTGTACGGCTTTCCCTCCCGCGCCATGGTCGCCATAGGGATCACCGGCACCAACGGCAAGACGTCGATCACCTACATGCTCGAGTCCGTGCTGAAGCGCCACGGATTCAACCCCGGTGTCGTCGGGACCGTCAATTACCGCTGGGGCGGCCAGGCCCGTCCGGCGCCCAACACCACGCCCGAATCAAGGGACCTCCAGGAGATGCTCTTCCGCATGAAACAGGAGGGGGTGAACGCCCTCGTGATGGAGGTCTCGTCCCACGGCCTGGAACTGGGCCGCGCCGACGACATGGATTTCGACGTCGCGCTTTTCACGAACCTGACCAGGGACCATCTTGATTTTCACGGGGATTTCGAGAGCTACTTCAACGCCAAGAAGAGGCTTTTCGCCCTCCTGGAAAAAAGCGGCAAGAAGGGCCGCTGCGGCATCGTCAACATCGATGATCCCTACGGAAACGAGCTGTACATGATGCGGAATCACTACTCCTATCCCTTCAAGAGCTTCGGAACGGAGGGTGGCGCCGATTACATGCCCTCACCGGGCAGTGTCGAGAACACACTGCGCGGCGTCCGCTACGTCATGGAGCGCCCCCACCCCGGGGTGGAAATCGCGCTCAGGCTTCCCGGGAGATTCCAGGTGTACAATTCCCTGGCCGCCGTTGCCGCGGCGCACCACCTCGGGGTTTCCTACGAGGCGATCGCGGCGGGCCTGGCAGAAATCGAGAGCGTTCCCGGAAGGTTCGACGTCCTCCTGGGCGACGGGGGATACGCCATCGTCGTCGATTACGCCCATACCGTGGACGCCCTCCAGAAACTGCTGACCTCGGCGGGGGAGCTGGAGCACCGCCGGCTGATTACCGTATTCGGATGCGGGGGCGACAGGGACCGGACCAAGCGTCCCCTCATGGGGAAGGTGGCCGAGGAGCATTCCGATATCGTTATCGTAACGAGCGACAACCCCCGGAGCGAGGACCCGGGATCCATCATCGCCGACATCGTCACCGGTATGACGCCGGGAAGGCACGAGATAATCCCGGACCGCGAGGAGGCGATCCGCCGCGCCGTTGAAACGGCAGGGGAGGGGGACATCGTGGTGATCGCGGGGAAGGGCCACGAGGACTACCAGATAATCGGGAAAGAAAAGATACATTTTGACGACAAGGAAACGGCGGCGCGGTGGATGCGTCCGGGCGCCGGCGCCGGGAGAACGAGGTGATCGTGGGAATCGAAACCACCGTGGGATGGGCGGCCGAGGCGTGCCGCGGTCACCTGACCGCCGGCGACCCCTCCGCGGTGATCGATACCGTCACCACGGATTCCCGCGAGCTGGGGAAGCGCAATCTCTTCGTTCCCCTCATCGGCGACACGTACGACGGCCATGATTATATCCACGACCTTGCCGCCGGGGGAAGGCTCCGGGGCTATCTCACCATGCGCGGGGGACACGACGGAATCGCGGGGCGTCACGGGGTCGCCGAGATACGCTGCGACGACACCCTCGCGGCCCTGGGGGCCATGGCGGCGCGCCGCAGGGAGGAGCTTGGCCCGGAAGTGATCGCCCTCACGGGAACCAACGGGAAGACCACCACCAAGGAACTCCTCTTCGCCCTCCTGAATTCGAGGACGCGGTGTCTCCGCAACGAGAAGAACTACAACAACGAGATAGGCCTCCCCTGTACCCTTCTCTCCCTGAAGCCGGAACACCGGGTCGCCGTGGTCGAGATGGGCATGAACCATCCCGGGGAGATCGGAAGGCTTTCCCGCATCGCCCGGCCGGACCTGGCCCTCATCACGAATGTCGGCGAGGGACACCTGGAATTTCTCGGTTCCGTGGAGAACGTGGCCAGGGCCAAGGCGGAGATCGTGGACGGCATGAAGCCCGGGTCCGTGCTATACCTGAACAGGGAGATGCGCTGCTTCGAACTGGTCGGGGACCTTGCCCGTGAGGCGGGGCTCACCGTGGAGACCTACGGACTCACCGACGGCGCGGGATTCCGTCCCGAGTCGTACCGGCTGGAGGACGACCGCGTCGTGGTGACCTTCGGAGGGACGGAAATCGCGGCGCCCCTCTTCGGCATGCACAACGTCTACAACCTGGTCGCCGCGGCGGCCGTGGCGACGCGCCACGGCGTGACGCTGGAGGAGATGCGCGAGGCCCTTGCGGGGTTCGCCAACGCCGGAGGCAGGGGGAGGATCATACGGGGGGCCTTCACCGTGATCGACGACAGCTACAACGCCAACCCGCTCTCGGTGACCAGCGCCCTCCGGTCCGTGCGGGAGATATTCCCGGACCGGAGAAAAATCGCCGTCCTCGCCGACATGAAGGAGCTGGGGGAATCGGCCCCCCGTCACCACGAAGACTGCGGCCGCGCCGCGGCGGAGAGCGGATTCGCCATGCTCCTGGCGTGGGGCGACATGGCCGGCCACTACGCTGCGGGAGCCGCCCGCGGGGGGATGGAGGGCGCCGGGATCCGCCCCTTCGAAACGAAGGAAGACCTGACGCGGTTTCTTCGCGATTCACTCCTGCCAGGCGACGTCGTTCTCGTCAAGGGGTCCCGGTCAATGAAAATGGAAGAAGTGGTCGCCGCCGTGACCGAGAGAGGGGAATGAGATGTTCTACCATTTCATACTGCCGCTGAAGGAGTACCTCTCGTTCCTGAGGCTCTTCCAGTACATAACCTTCAGGTCTGCCTATGCCGCGGTGACGGCGCTGCTTCTCGTCCTGATCATGGGGAGCCTGGTAATCCGCTGGCTTCAGGCCCTGAAGATGGGGGAGGAGATCCGGGCCCTGGGACCGGAAAGCCACCGCAGCAAGGCGGGGACCCCCACCATGGGGGGAATCCTCATCGTGGGCGCGGTCATGGCGTCGATAGCTCTCTGGGGAAATTTCACCAACATATATCTCTGCGTTCTCATCGGCGCCACGCTCCTCCTGACGGCCCTCGGCTTCGTCGATGATTACATCAAGTCGGTCCTGAAAAGGAAGGACGGGATACCCGCCCGCATCAAGCTTCTCTGCCAGATTGCCGTGGCCCTCGGCGTTTCCCTTGTAATCTATTTTGTGCCCTCGGGGAGGGACGGTCTCACGGACCTCTACGTGCCCTTCATCAACATGGCGCTCATGGACCTCGGTGTCCTCTGGATTTTCTTTGCCGTCCTCGTCATCGTCGCCGCCACGAACGCCGTCAATCTCACCGACGGCCTGGACGGCCTGGCCATCGGGTCGGTAATGACCGTGGGCGTGACCCTGGGCATCATGGCCTATCTCACGGGGAACGTGAAGATCGCGGCCTACCTGAAGATACCCTACGTCCCCGAGGCGGCGGAGCTCACGGTGTTTCTCGCGGCCCTCATGGGGGCATCGCTCGGATTTCTCTGGTTCAACAGCAACCCCGCCACTGTATTCATGGGGGACACGGGATCCCTTGCCCTGGGGGGGATAATCGGCATCACGGCGGTCATGATAAAGAAAGAGATTTTCCTCTTCATCGTCGGGGGCGTCTTCGTCGCCGAGGTGATGTCGGTGATCATACAGGTGGTATCATTCAAGCTCAGGGGAAAACGGGTGTTCAAGATGGCGCCCATGCACCACCACCTTGAGCTCTCGGGGTGGCCCGAACAGAAAGTGGTGGTGCGGATGTGGATCGTGGGGATCATTCTCGCGATTCTGGGACTCAGTTCCCTGAAAATACTCTAGGAGGCGGTATCGGGTTGGCCCGGGATGTGATGCACAAGGCGCTTGTCGTCGGGCTCGGTTTCAGGACCGGCGTCGCGGTGTCGAATTTCCTCACGGGACGAGGCGTTTCCGTGGTGGCCTCCGATCGCAAGGATGAATCGGAGCTTTCGGACGTGCTGCACCGCCTTGATCCCGCCGTGCGCGTCGTGACGGGGGAGCAGAGGCCCTCACTCCTGGAGGAGGGATTCGACGCGGTCATCCTGAGCCCCGGCGTGCCCGCGGACATTCCCCTCGCCGAGGAGGCGCGCAGGCGCCGCATCCCCGTCTTCGGGGAGATCGAGCTGGCGTACAGGCACCTGGAGGGGACGATCGTAGGCATTACCGGAACCGACGGCAAGTCAACCGTCACCGCCATGACGGGACACGTTCTGAAAGAGCTCGGCTTCGACGCCCGTGTGGGGGGGAATATCGGGATCCCCCTCATTACCTTCGCGGGATCCACGACGCCGAGTTCCGTGGTCGTGGCGGAGCTCTCCTCATTCCAGCTCGAGACCATATCGCGTTTCCGTCCCGACGTGGCCGTTCTCCTCAATCTCACCCCCGACCACATGGACCGCCATGCCGGGATGGAGGGCTATTTCGAGGCAAAGATGAGGATCGCCATGAACCAGAACGGTGATGACTTCTTCATATACAACCTTGACGATGAATGGGCCGCCCGGGGCGCATCGGGGACAGGGGCTCGGGCGCGGTCTTTTTCGATGACGCGCGACGACGCGGACCTCTTCTACCGCGACGGTGGGGTGCGTGAAAAAGATTCCGGGATTGAGATATTCAGGGGCGGTGACCTGAAGGTACTGGGGCTCCACAACGTCCAGAACGCCATGGCGGCGGTCCTGGCGGTGTGCAGCCTGGTGCAGAAGAGGGGAGGGACGCCCGATTTCGGCCGGATCGCCGGGGCCCTCGCGACGTTCCCCGGCCTGCCCCATCGCCTCGAGAGGATAGGGCGTTTCCAGGGGAGGGATTTCATCAATGATTCGAAGGCGACAACGGTGAACGCGGTCCTCACGGCACTGAAGAGCCTTCCCGGATCGGGGGTCATCATACTGGGGGGGCGGACCAAGGGAGACGAGTATGCCCGCCTCGCCGGGGGCCTGAACGGCAGAATCAGGGCGCTTGTGCTGATCGGGGAATCCAGGGCCCATTTCGCGAAGCTGTTCACGGGCTACCGCCAGGTCCTGGCCGACACGATGGACGACGCCGTGGCAAAAGCGATGAGGGAAAGCAGGAAGGGGGACACGATACTTCTTTCGCCGGCCTGCGCCTCCTTCGACATGTTCACCGACTACGAGGAGCGGGGGGAGCGGTTCAGGGAAGCGTTCCGCCGCCTGGAAAGCGGGGCCCTGCAATGGACCTGAGATCCTTCGTCGACATTCGCCGGCCCAGGGAGCCGGACATGATCCTCTTCACCACGGTCCTGGCCCTGGCGGGAATCGGCATCGCCATGATCTACAGCGCCAGCGCCGTGTATTCCATGAAGATCTTCGGGGATTCCTATTATTTCCTCAAGCGGCAGTTCCTCTGGTTCGCCCTGGGCATGGTGCTGCTCCTCGTCTTCAAGGAGATCGATTACCGGAACTACCTCAGGTACACCAAGTTGATGCTGCTCCTGTCGTTCCTGCTTCTTTCCCTGGTCTTCGTCCCCGGGGTGGGCCACACGGTGAAGGGTTCGGTGCGATGGCTCGGTACGGGAGGACTCTCCTTCCAGCCGTCGGAATTCGTCAAGGTATTCATCGTCATCTACCTTGCCAAGGTCTTCTCCTCGGACCAGGACGATCACTTCACCAGGATACTGGTCCCGGTTATCATCGTGTCGGTCATGTTCCTCCTCATAATGATGCAGCCCGATTTCGGCACCGCCATCGACATCCTCGCGGTATCCGTGATGATCCTTTTCGTGTCCGGGTTCCCCCTGGTCTACATCATTTCCCTTTTCATTATCAGCATCCCGATGTTCTATCTTCTGATCTATCTCGTGGAGTACCGGAAGAACCGCCTCCTCGCCTTTTTTAATCCCTGGGAGTACCGGTACGGGATCGGCTATCACCTGGTCCAGGGCTTCATCGCCTTCAAGAAGGGGGGGATCCTCGGGGTCGGCCTCGGCAACGGCACACAGAAGCTGTCCCGCCTGCCGGAACCACACACCGATTTCATATTCGCGGTCATCGCGGAGGAGGCGGGCCTGGCGGGTACCGTCATTATCGTGCTTCTGTTCACCGGCTTTCTCTGGAGGGGAATCATCACGGCCGGTGCGGCTCCGGACGGATTCGGAAGGCTCCTGGCCATTGGGCTGACCCTCATGATCGTTGTGCAGGCATTCATCAACCTGGGAGTGGTGACCGGCGCCCTGCCGACAACAGGCATCCCGCTCCCCTTCATCAGCTACGGCGGATCGTCGCTCCTGTCGAGCATGATCGCCGTGGGGATCATACTGAATATCTCGCGTTACCGGGGTGCCGTACGGCAGGAAGAGCGCGGCATGGAAGAGGTGTGGCAGTGAACCAGACGAAAGTACTTATCGTGGCGGGCGGAACGGGCGGTCACATAAGCCCCGGGATCGCGCTGTATGAGTCCTTCCGGGAGAAGAACGTGCCGGCCCTCCTGCTCTCGGGGAAGCGCGACGCGCGCTTCCCGTCCCTGGTGGAGTCGGCCTCGGAGGATCTCAGGCTCTACGGCGCCCCTCCGTTTTCACGCAACCCGGCGGGGCTCCTTTTCTTCCCCATCAGGTTCGCCCTTGCCCTCCTGGCGGCGCGAAAGATAATTGTACGGGAAGGAATCACCGCGGTGATCGGGATGGGAGGGTACGTGTCCGCTCCCGCTCTCATGGCGGCGCGCCTGAGGAAGGTCCCCCTGTTCCTGTGCGAACAGAACAGCGTGCCGGGGAAGGTCACGCGTTTTTTCGAGTCCTCGGCGAGGAAGGTATACGGCACCTTCAGGGGCGCCGCTGATTACCTGAAGAAGAGGGACCGGTACCTGCGCGTGGGGAATCCGATACGAAAAAAAGTCATGACTGACGCCCTGAAGGATGAGGCCCGGCGGGCCTTCCACCTGGGGCACAGCAGGAGGGTGGTGCTCGTTATCGGCGGGAGCCAGGGCGCCCTCAGCATCAACGAGCTGGTGTTCAATCTCAAGAAGAACTACCCCGATGAGCTCACAAGCGTCGGCTTTATATGGAGCACCGGTGATCTCTCCTTCGATGATTACAGGGAGAGGATCCAGCGTGAGATCGAGGAGGGGTCCATCTACCTCTCTCCCTTTATCGACCGGGTCGGCCTGGCCTACCGGGCCGCCGACCTGGCCATCGCCCGGTCCGGTTCGGGGGTGATGATGGAGCTCGCGGCCATGGGGGTGCCGTCGATTCAGATCCCCTATCCCTTCGCGGCGGACGGGCACCAGGAGAAGAACGCCGACGAGTTTGTGGAGGCCGGGGCGGCGATCAAGATCCGCAACCAGGACGCCGTGGCGGAAACGGTGATGCCGATTTTGCGGGACCTTCTCAACAACCCAAGGGCCCTCAGGCAGATGTCCGAAAAGGCCCTCGCGGCGGCCATGGTCGACGCCGCGGAGCTGATCGTGCGCGACGTCCTCGAGGAAACGGGCGGGAGAGCCGGGGGGGGCGCGCCGGCGAAGGAAGCAGGGGAAGGGGAATCCCAGGTAGCGAAGCAGAACGGGAAATAGAATGTTCAGAAAATCACAAAAAATGCATTTCATCGGGATCGGCGGTATCGGCATGAGCGGTATCGCCGAGATCCTGATCAACCTTGGCTACAAGGTCTCGGGTTCCGACCTCGCGGAATCGGAGCAGACGCGGCGTCTGGCATCCCTCGGGGCCCGGATCTTCATCGGCCACGACGCGGCGAACATGAACGATTACCATGTCGTGGTCACCTCGAGCGCCATCGCCCCGGAAAACCCGGAACTTCTCGAGGCCAGGAAGCGCGGCATACCGGTGATCCACCGCTCGGAGATGCTTTCCCATCTCGTCCGGATGAAGCACGGCATCGGCGTTGCCGGGACCCACGGGAAGACCACCATCACCTCCATGCTCTCCTACCTGCTCTGGCACGGCGGGTTCAATCCCACGGCCGTGGTGGGGGGCAAGGTCCTGGACTTCAAGTCGAACGCCAGGGTGGGCGAGGGCGAATACATGGTCTTCGAGGCGGACGAGTCAGACGGGTCGTTCCTGAAGCTCCTCCCCTGCATAGGCATCGTGTCCAATATCGACGCCGACCACCTGGACCACTACAAGTACTTCCAGGGACTGAAGGACGCCTTCCTGGCATACATCAATACCATTCCCTTTTACGGTTACTCCGTCCTCTGCGCTGACGACCCCACGGTACGGGAGCTGCTCCCCCTGGTGGAGCGGCCCCACTACACCTACGGTCTTTCGGAGGACGCGGACTTCAGGGCGACGGAGATCGCCATGGAGGGGGGGATGATGCGCTTTCGCTGCCTTTATAAGAACCGCCCCCTGGGGGTGTTCGCTCTCCGCCAGCTGGGGAACCACAACGTGGTGAACTCGCTCTCCGCAATCGCCGTGGCCCAGGAGCTCGGTATGGATGTTGCAACCATCGCCGGGGGCCTCCGGGAATTCCGGGGTGTCCACCGGCGCCTCGAACTCGTGGGCGAGGCGGGGGGCGTGGCGGTGTACGACGATTACGGGCACCATCCCACGGAGATCAGGGCGACCCTTGAGGCGCTGAAGGGCCTGGGCCGCCGCATCGTCGTGGTGTTTCAGCCCCACCGCTATTCGCGGACGAAATTGCTCTGCGAGGAATTCGGGCAGTGCTTCGCCGGCGCGGACCTTCTCTACATGACGGAGATCTATCCCGCGGGCGAACAGCCGATCGAGGGGGTGTCATCCCGGCTCATACTTGACTCCCTGGAGCGGCACGAGGGCCGCGAAGCGATCCTGATCGGCTCCTCCGGGGAGATCGCGTCCACCGTGGTGCCGGTCCTGCGCGGGGACGACATCGTCCTCACCCTCGGGGCCGGAGACATCTACAAGTCCGGACCGAGTATATTAGAAGAGATCAAGAGGAGGGGCTCCTGACCATGAGATGCGCGATGCCTGCATTCGCCTTCGTTGCCGCGGCACTGATCCTCGCCGGGGGGGGCCTTCTCGCGGATGACATTCGTAGCGTCAGGTCGATCGAATTCAGGGGCTTGACGTTGCTTTCGAAGTATGATATAATCCGGGGGGCGCGCCTGAAGGCCGCCGGTGAGGGGATCATCATCGATGTCGACTCGCTTAAGCAATCCCTTGACGGGAACCCCTTCGTCGCCTCGTACCGCGTGGAGGGAACAGGCGATGGGCTCCTGGTGACGGTTGAGGAAAGGACGCCCGAGATGATCGTGACGGCTAAGGCGGGGCGGGGCGTACTGATCTGCGAGGTCGACGCCGAAGGGAGGATACTTTCTCAGAATGACGTCCACGCGGCCGGAATTCCCGTCCTCCATCTCGGGGAAGCGGATCTCTCCGGGGCCGGCGTTCCCGCGGGGGTCCGCGGCGTCATGGACCTCCTGGCCCGGGTTAAGAAGGACGATCCACTGACCTACGGCGAGCTTTCGGAGATATATGTCGGTGATGGCCGGCTCAGGATTTACGCCCGGGGGAGGAGGACGGAATTCGTCATGAGGCCCCTCGTCGGGGATTTCAAGACCCTGAGGCACCTCATCGGGATCTGCGATCACGCGAAACGCAAGCCCGGAAAGGTGGTCCTGGGCGATCACGCGGCAATCATCAGGTAGGACTCAGGAGCGGAGCATGGAAAATATACTGGTTGGACTGGACATCGGCACCACGAAGACCTGCGCGGTCATCGGCACCATGAACGATAACAACCAGGTCGAGGTTATCGGCGTGGGGGTCACCCCGTCGAAGGGCCTGAAGAACGGCGTCATCGTCAATATCGACAACACCACCGCCGCCATCGCCAAGGCGGTGGACGAGGGCGAGCTCATGGCGGGGTACGAGGTCGCCGACGTGGTGGTGGGGGTCAGCGGCCAGCACGTGAAGGGGCAGAACTCCCGCGGCGTGGTCGCCGTTTCGGGGAGGAACCGCATCATCATGACCCACGACGTCAAGAGGGTCATTGAAGCCGCCCAGGCCGTGGTGATCCCCGTGGACCGGGAGATACTCCACGTGCTCTCGAAGGAATTTTCAGTGGACGACCAGATCGGGATCAAGGACCCGATAGGCATGAACGGCGTGCGCCTCGAGGCGGAGGTCCACATCGTGACGGGCGTCATATCGAGCATTATGAACATGATCAAGGCGGTGGAGAAGGCGGGGTTCCAGTACCGCGACATCGTCTTCAATCCCCTGGCCGCGGCGGACGCGGTCCTGTCCCGGGACGAGATGGAGCTCGGCGTCGCGCTCCTGGATATCGGCGGGGGCACCATCGACATCATCGTGTACCTCGAGGGCGGCGTCGCCTACTCCTCCGTCCTTTCGATCGGGGGCATACACGTGACCAACGACATCTCCATCGGGCTCCGCACGCCGATCGAATCGGCGGAGCTCATCAAGAAGAAGTACGGCTGCGCGGTTCTCGATCTCGTTGATCCCTCGGAGGTGGTGGAAGTCCCCTCCGTGGGGGGGAGGCCGCCGCGGAAGCTCCTGCGCCAGGAGCTGACGCAGATTATACAGCCGCGCATGGCGGAGATGATGGAGATGATTGACCACGAGCTCGTGATGAGCGGCCGGAAGGACATGCTGGCCGCCGGCATCGTCCTCACGGGCGGCGGGAGCATGCTGGACGGTTCGATCGAGGCCGCGGAACGGGTGTTCAACATGCCTGTCAGGATCGGGGCGCCGCGCGACATCGCGGGCCTGGCGGACCGGGTGGCAACGCCCCAGTTCGCCGCCGGCGTGGGACTGCTGAAGTACGGGCTAAGGATGGGCCAGCTCCGCGCGGGGAAACAGCGCGCCGTAAAAGGAGCCGGATTCTTCACCAGGATGAAGAAGTGGCTGGAGGAGTATCTGTGACATATCGCGATCCGCCCCGCGGGGCGGATCGCCCTGTTCACCTAATCGCCGAGGCGAGAAAGAATATACGACAATGAGACATAACGCAGAGGGGGACCGACATGTTTAAACTTGAAGAAGAGAAGCCCGCATCAACGGTCATCAAGGTCGTCGGGGTCGGCGGCGCGGGGTGCAACGCGGTCAACAGGATGATCGCCACGGGAATGGAGAACGTCGAGTTCATCGTCATGAACACCGACGCCCAGCAGCTCCGGGACAGTCTCGCCGGCGTGAAGATCCAGATCGGCACGAAGCTGACCAGGGGGCTCGGCGCCGGGGCGGACCCCAACGTGGGGCGCGAGGCGGCGAACGAGGACCGTGACAAGATCCACAAGGCCCTCAAGGGAGCCGACATGGTATTCATCACCGCGGGAATGGGCGGCGGGACCGGGACCGGGGCGGCCCCCGTCGTGGCCGAGGTGGCGAAGGAGCTTTCGGCCCTCGTGGTGGGCGTCGTGACCAAGCCGTTCAAGGTCGAGGGAAAGAAGAGGATGGGCCAGGCCGAGACGGGCATTGCCAACCTCAAGGAGAAGGTGGACACCCTGATCACCATCCATAACGATCTCCTCCTGAAGATCATCGACCGGCGCACGCCCATAGAGGACGCCTTCAAACTCGCGGATGACATACTGCGCCAGGGCGTCCAGGGCATCGCCGACCTGATCATGGTCACCGGACTGGTGAACGTGGATTTCGCCGACGTGCGGACGGTGATGCGCGAAACCGGCGACGCCCTCATGGGCGTGGGAATCGGCACGGGCGAGAACAAGGCCCTGGAGGCGACCCAGCAGGCGATCAACAGCCCGCTCCTCGAGGAAACCTGCATCGACGGGGCCAAGGCGGTGCTGATAAACATCGCCGGGGGCAACGACCTGTCCCTCCACGAGGTGAACGAGGTGACCGACGTGATTACGCGCCAGGTGGACCCGGACGCGAATATCATCTTCGGCACCACCATTGACGCGGCCCTTTCCGACCGTGTCAGGGTTACCGTTATCGCCACGGGGTTTGACCGGCGGCGCAACATGATCAACCGCGGCGGCCCCTCCCAGACCGATGCGCGCAACGGCACGTCCCTGACGCTCATCGAGGGAAGCCAGAAGGGCGCAGAGAGGCGCGTCCCCGCGGGGCTCCAGACGTTCAGCCTGGACTACGAGCAGCGCCGCAGGTCCCGGGAGATACCGACGGAGGACCTCGACATACCAACCTTCCTCCGCAGGGGTGCGGAATGAATGGGAGCGATGGACGCGGACCTCGATGAGGGGATGCGCTCCTTCCTCGGGGAGCGCATGGGGAACCATGACGGGGTCGAACCCCTCGCCGGAGACGCCTCGGCCCGCTCCTACTGGCGGGTCCGGGGAAGCGGCGGCCCCCGGGTGCTCTGCTTCGACAGGAATTTCATCGGATCCGCACCGGAGACGTATCCGTTCCTCGTTGTGTACCGTCTCCTGAGGGGGAGGGTGCCCGTGCCGGAGGTCCTGGCAATGGACCCCGACCGCGGGCTCTTCCTGCTTGAGGACCTCGGTGACGATCTCCTCGAATCGCTCATCCCCGACATGACGGGAAACGGGGCGAAGGAGGCGTATGCCGCCTGCGTGGAAACCCTCTGTGAAATACAGGCGACAAGGGGCGAAGGCGGGCCCTTCGGGCTCGCCTTTGACGCGGAAAAGCTGATGTATGAGTTCAATTTTTTCATCGAACACGGGCTCAGGGGATATTTCGGGGTTGCCGACGGCGATGATTTGATACCCCATCTAAGGAAGGAGTTTCTCGCCATAGCGGGGCTCCTGGAACGTCCCGAACTGTTTGTCCTCAACCACAGGGATTACCACTCGAGAAATATCATCCTGCGCCGGGGAGTTCCCCACGTCATCGATTTCCAGGATGCGCGCATGGGACTGCCCCAGTATGATCTCGTGTCATTGATCAGGGATTCCTACGTGCAGATCGACGCCGGCCTCTTCGGGGAAATGAAGGAATTATATTATGGCAGATCGCGTGACATGGGCATCCATGCCATGGGTAGGGACGAGTTCGACGAACTGTTCGACCTGATGGCCTTCCAGAGGAATGTCAAGGCCATGGGCACCTTCGGCTACCAGTCGGCGCGCCTGGGCAACCGCCGCTACGAACGATACATCGCCCCCACGGCGGAGTACCTGGATGGGTACGCCGGGCGCCGGAAAGAACTGGCGCGGGCCTGGGACCTTTTGGCCCCCATCGTCAGAAAGCGTTGTGTCGACTTCTGAATGGTGCCGAGGCCGGAAAAAAAAGGAGGGTGATGCGGTGAAAGCGTTTCTTCTCGCCGCCGGGCTGGGAGAGCGGCTGCGGCCCCTCACGGCGTCGATGCCGAAGCCCCTTGTCCCGGTGATGAACGTGCCGGCTATCTGCTACGCCATCACCCTGCTGAAAGAGGCGGGGGTGACCGAGGTGGTCTGCAACCTGCACCATCTTCGGGGAAGCGTCCGTCGTTTTTTCAGCGAACATGAACATTTCGGGATCTCCATTATTTTGTCAGAGGAGGAGCTCCTCCTGGGAACAGGAGGAGGCCTCATGAAATGCCACCACCTCCTGGATGACGGGCCCTTTTATTACCTCAACAGCGATATCGTCGCCGACATCGACCTGGCCTCCCTTGCGCGGGCCCACTTCGAATCGGGGGCCCGGGGGACCATGGCGGTGGCGCCCTGCGCTGAAGGAAAGGGAAGGGTGGCCGTCCTCGACGGCGCCGTGGTGAACCTTCGTTCGCTCATCCCCCGCGATGAAACACCGCGGCACGATTTCACGGGAGCCGCGGTTCTCGATCCGGCGATATTCCGCGGGCTCAGGAGCAGTGTATCCGACATCGTGGAAACGGGGCTGGTTTCCCTTGTGCGCGAGCATGCCCTTGCCGCCTACGAGTACAGGGGTCCCTGGCACGACATAGGAACCGCCGAATCATATCGCGTTGCGAATGTCGACCTGGCGGCGAACGGCCTGGCGGTCCTGGAGCGGATTCCCGTCGCGACGGGATTTACGCCCCGGGCACTTTCGGCACGGGCGGAGATTGACGGGGGCGTCAGGATCATTCATTCCGTCATTGGCGACGGGTGCCGCGTGGGCGAGGGGGCCATTGTCGAGGAATCGGTGCTCCTCCCCGGATGCAGAGTTGCACCCGGGGAACGGGTCGCGCGGTCCCTGCTCCTTCCTTGAAGCGGCCGGGTCGTGCAACCCCGATACGCTTAAGGGGAAACGCGGTTGAGGCCGGTAGGATGCGCGCCGCTGAATCCATCATGGCATGGTGTTGATAACTGGACCCGCGCTGCCGTGTGGACACGACTTTTGAACCTGGTAAACCAGGTGGGTCCCCTCACGACTGGTCAGGCTATCCCCGAAGGGCGCGGCCATTGCAGCCAGATATCGGGGTCCCGTTTCGTATTTAGGCTCAAAAGATATACATGTCCATCACGCGCAGCGCAGGCGTGGGTATGCCACAGACGAACGTCTATTTTATCAACAATTTTTTTATTATTATTTGACATGACGGTGGAGATGTATGAGTATTTGCACCCTGTGCATGCACCGTTGTATCCCGGCAACGCAATGGTGACCTTTCCGTGGGTGTTCCCGCGTGGCTCATGGGGATACCTGAACGGCGCGGCCTTTCTCTAACGGGTGAATGAAAAGAGGTGGTTTCATGATAGCGAAGTACTTCAAGGATTATGATAAGCGAATACTGAAGAAAAAGAAAGCGTCTCCCAAGACACCGGCCAAAAAAGGGAAGTCCGTCGCCGGGGGATCGATCGATATAAAAACCCTCAGGGAGAGCCTTTCCGGCATCATACCCTCGTTCCTGAAGTTGGATGCGGTGAAAGTGATTGATTCGACCGGTTTTTCCCCCGAGGGCGTGGACCTCGTGGCATACCGGGAGTACTGCCCGGACATCATTGATATCATGGGGGGGTATGTTCCCTACGAGCTCGTTCACGGCCTCTACCACGTGGTGCAGGACCTGAACAGGGATTCCCTTCTTGACCTTCTCGGAAAAATCGCAACGGCGAAGAAACTCAACATGTACGCGGCGGAACAGGTGGAGGACGAGGCGCCGGCGGCCCTGCCATCCTTCGTCATCGCCGCCTCGAGCAAGTACCAGTTCATCGAGCTCAAGAACGATATCATCAATTACTACCTGTCCAAGAACATCGATTACCGGAACGAACTGGATATCCTCGTGATACTCAACAAGGGAATCGTCGTGAAAAACTGGAGGGAAAAGCGGAGCTTCATTGCCCTCGAAACAAAGGAAGACACCTTCCTCTGGTTTTTTATTCTCATGAACGAGTATCTTGACGTGAAGAACCTTCAGGATATTGATTTCAGGAAATATGTGAAGAAAGAGATACGGTATAACGAGTATTGATCGCGTTCATGTCCGCTCCGCTTTGGAATCAGGGCGGAACCCCGGTACTTATACGAATTTTTATATATTGTCATTAATATTCTTGACATATTGGAAAAAAATCTCATGATATTTTATCCCTTCCGGGTGGCCGTCCCGGGCAGTGAATTCACGATCGGCAAAAGCTGGCGATGAGGCACGATGCCGCGGGCGAACCGGATCTACCGCGAGTGACGTGCTGGATACCACAGGTAATAGGAGAACGGTTTTGAGAACGAAATCCATAAGCTCCATGCTATCTTTTCTCTCGTTGATTCTTGTTTTTCAGTTCACCCTGGCAACCGGGTCCTCCCGCGCGGAGAAAAACAAGGATGTGATAATCGTGCTGGACACCTCTCTCAGCATGGTGGGACAGGCACAGGGCCGTGATATTTTCGACCGTGCGAAGAGCAGCATACGGGATTACATCGACCAGGTGAAGGACGGTGACCGGATTACTTTCGCCACCTTCTATACCGATGTCAGGCTTTTCCCGTCAGTAATCGTCGACGATCAGAACGACCGTGATATCTTAAAGAAATACATCACAATGACCGAGGCCTCCGGACTCTGGACAAACACCTACCAGATGATAATAAAAGTCCTCGAGTTTACCAACAAATTCGAGAAGGAAACGGAGCGGCCCACTGATATCGTCATCATGACCGACGGCATCGACGATCCGCCTCCCGGGAACAAGGAACTAAATTTCGATGAATTCGCGAAGAAGTACGGAAAGAAGAAGGACCTATGGGTGTACGTGATAAGCTTCACCGGCATCGCGAATAGCGAAGCCGCGAGGAAAATGGAAAAGGACCTGGGGCTGGTGTCGGATTCGGTGTCCGTTATTGAGACGGATGATCCTGAAAAGGGCAAGGATCATGTCATAGCGGAAGGCAAGAAACGGGACGCCGGGAGATGCTCCATACTGGTTCCGCTGCTTATCGCCATCGGCGTCATTATGCTCATCCTGGTGATCCTCTTCCTGGTGAGAAGGTACACGGAGCTCAAGGTATCCGGGAGGCTCGAGTTCTGGAACAATGAGATCATCGAGCCCTACATGCAGAATTTCGACCTTGCCCGCCGTCCGGTCAGGGAGGCCGTGATAGGCAAGGGCCTCGGATGCGTGCTCAATATCAGGGATATCAATATCAAGAAGCCGTTTTCCATCAAGGCGGTCCGCCACGAGGGAGCCATCAGGATGGCCCTTGTCGATAACGAGAATACGCGGGCCGAATTGGTAAATCGCCAGCCGGATGGACTTCTTGCCGATGGGGATATTTTCAAGGTAGGAAACTATACCTTTAAATATTTTCAGTCCTGACCGGATTTTGGGTAAAGAAGGCCGGGGTATTGTGTAATTACAGGGGCCTGCCGATATTATTTTTATCGGCAGGCGGGATTTTTCCAAATAAATCTTGACAGAAAATCCTTTCCCTCTATTATACTACAATTAGAATAATGTATATATATTCATGGAAAAAATAGATTAATACCACGCACGGGTTTTGAAAGCGTTGAACAACAAGGAGGAATTCTAGATGGCTTTCACACAATTTCCGAAGAGCCCCAACAAGTTTCACCCGACCATACCCAATGCTGTTGGATCGAGGGAATCCTACGCGCAGGAAGGCAGGGATAAAATCGCCGAGCAGCGATTGATCGTGAATGAAACGGCGGAGCAGGTGGCCAACCAGATCTATACCAAGCTTCCGGAAGATATCCTGGTCAAGATGGAGGTCATGGGGGGTCTGAAGGAGAAGCTCTACAATTACATCAACCAGACCTACGTAAACATGTTTAACCGCTACACGGTTACCATGGAAGACGAGTTCATGAAGAAATTAAGGGATTTCGTCGACAAGGAAGAGCTCCGCGGGCTCGCGCGCTACACTCCCCGCGAGGTAATCGAGCTAATCGACAAGATTGCCGGCCCCGACAAGTTCCATACCGGTGAAATCGAGAAATCGATGGTCAACATGTACGGTCACCTCCAGGGCCACATCCAGAGGGGAGTGAACGACCTCGAGACCGAAACGAACTCGATACTCCGCCAAAAAACCGACATCGGCGCCTTTGTCCGCGGCCAGAACGCCTACGCGATCCTCAAGTGCGTATTTAAGGACAATGAGCTTCGCCCGAAATACGTTTACGACGTCAAGCTTTCCATCAACATCCTGGAGAGCGAACTGATCAGCCCGATGTATCACTATCAGGTTACCGTTGAGAATCTTCTGAAAGATGCGATCCAGAAGCACGTTCAGGACCTGATTGACCGCCAGGTGCAGGCCTTCAACGACGAACTCGTCGACCAGGGCAAGCGCGAACTGACGGGCAGCGAGAAGCTTTTCGAGAAGATCAAGAGGATCGAGAATTTCACCGACGACGAGAAGGATGACGAGAAATCGAAGCGGTACACCATCCTCGCCAAAAAGTTCCTTGATAAGATCGAGGGCCTGAGAGCGGAGATCGATGTTGAGGACTACGATCCCCTTAATATCAGGGAAAACATCAAGTACATCATCGACGAGGAGAACATCCGGAACCGCGGCTACAATACCGCGATCAACAACATCACCTCCATCCTCGACACGAGCAAGCTCGGGTACCAGGTGTGCAATAACATGAAGAACGCCCGCGTATGCCACATCAAGGAATACGAGGAGACGGACACCACGGTTCTTCCCGACGAGCGCTATGCGATGAGGCTGGCATTCTACGATCAGAACCAGCTCAAGGAGGAGAAGAAGGAATACGACAAGCAGATGGAATCCTTCTCCACCGAGATCAAGATGCTATGGGACGTTGCCCACGGCTACTATGAGTCCAAGAAACGTTTTAGGGCGCTCAAGGATTTCGACGACCTGGCAGGCAGGATCATGTCGAAGGAGTGGAAGCGCGCGAAGAAGGAGCGTGAAGAAGATCCGGAAACCGTTCTCTGGAACGAAGTCGGAGAAATGTATCCGGAGGACTCCTTTGTTGAAAAGAACAACAGGACCTACGAGAACAGGATCGTGAACCTGAAGAACAAGTTGAATTATCTCAAGGACATGCTGCAGAAGATGCACGGGTATCAGAACCCCGTCGAGCGCGTCATCCTCGACGAGCGTGTCAATTTCATGTCAAAGAGGTTCAACGAGTTCACGTACCGGGTCAATCCGCACCACATACAGCCCGGGCTGATTCTCGATATCGATATCGCCACGATCAAGAGGAAGCAGTACATGCTGAAAGGCATGGCGAACGTGCTGAACGAATTCCTCTACGGCGTATCGAAGGGCTTCTCCGACGCGGCATTCGCGCAGTACACGCGGCGTCGCTCGACCCAGCGCGAGGACATCGATCAGTCCTTCGCCACCGAGGACATGGGGGCGAGCATTATCGAAGAAGCCTATAAAAGCGGCGCTTCCGAGTTGAGCGGGGCGGTGAGCCTTTCTCCCAAGAGCAAGCCGGCAAAGAAATCCGGATTGAAAGAGCTCTAAAATACCCGGAAAGGCCATAAGATAATTTACGAAAGCACGAAAAGCCGGCTCATTTGAGCCGGCTTTTTTTTATGTATGTCTTTTTTTTCAGACCCTCCCAACTCAAAGTGCTTGCAATTAATGAAAGCGGTTTTATAGTATCGACAGAAATGGGACAATGAATGCACGGCGGATACGGACGCATCTGTGCGGGCCCTCCCCCGTTGAAGCTTCATCAGGACTATCTTTACTGCCCTTGGGAATGAAAAAAATCAATAAAGAAGCAATGGAGAGACATCATGGAAAGCACCTACATGTCGCTGGCGTCAAAATCAAATTTCAACAAGGCACTCAGGCACTTCTTCAAGGTGACGGAAGTGGTCGATGAAATTGAGACAAGCGCCAATCTCGCCGACATCGTCAATGAGGGCCTCGAGGCCAATGAAATCACCGAGGACCAGATCCTCCCCATTGTCGGCTCCGTGATACGGGACAAATTCAATTACAGCTATCGGTCCTGCAGCCTCCTTCAGAACGTATCGGAGTTCCAGAAAATTTCCGACGAAACCGCAAAGTGGACGGCCCTTGACATCGTGTGCGTCTACTACAATCCCGGGGGAACGATTTTCCTGATCAATCCCAGGAACATCAACCACTGGGAGATGGTGAGGGAAATCCACAATGACCAGCTCATGGTAATCTACGCGAAGTTCCTGAAGGAGGAGAACAAGAAGATTGAGATGGACGCCATCAGGACACTTGAAGAGATGCTGGCGGGCAAGGACGTCTTCATAAACAAGGCATTCATCGATCAGACCATCGTGCAGAAGCAGCCGGTCAAGAAGGAAAAGAAGGCCGAAGAGGTGGGCAAGGGCGCGGCGAACATAACTCCCAAGTACGCCGTCGAGGTATCGAACGAGCTCTTCCATAACGGGAATGTCGAGGCATGGAAAAAAATCGTAGAGAGCTACACCACGAGTTTCCCCGCCCTCAAAGTGTACATCTTTCACGGGGGCGAGCTTGTCAATGACATCAATTCCCTCTTCAAGTGGGGCAAGGTAAAGCATGGCGACTCGATATTTTTTCAGGTCGCCGGGGACAGTATCAAGGGGGTATCCAAATTGCAGAAGTACCTCTACGAGGGGGCGAGCCCCCGTTTCGAGCAGTTCTTGAAAATTGGCGTCGGTCAGGTACTGCGGCTGTTCTAGCGGCGGACGGCCATCAACCATACATTCAACAGGAGTCATGAAATGGAAAATATACTGTATTTCAACAAGAACCTGAAAGATGTCGATGAAAAGGTACGCCAGCGGCTCGGAATCAGGGGGAGAAGGGCAGTGGACCTCGCCATGATGGGACTGCCGATCGCGCCGGGTTTCATCATCGACTCGGTCCTCACTCAAAAACTGCCCCAGGTGAACCTGAAGGAGATTCTCAAGACCTATATAGGCCAGCTCGAGAAGGACATGAAGAAAAAATACGGGGACGCGGAAAAGCCCCTCATGCTGAAGGTGGTGCTCAGCTCCGACCTCAATGTCCCCAATTTTCCCTCGATCCACAATATTGGCATGAACGACATCACCGTGGCGGCCTTCGGGGAGTACACGGGCGTAGAGTTCGCCCACGGCGAGTATCTTTTTCTCATGAGGAACCTCGCGAACAAGATATTCGAGGTCGATGAAAAGGAAATCAAGAAGATCGAGGGCGCCTCCGCTAAAAAGCTTTCTCTCGCGGACATCAAGAAAAAGATCGAAGGCTACAGGAACCTTTTCGGCGAGAAGTTCAGCGAGGATGTTTACGACCAGCTGAGCCTCATTCTCAAGGGCGCGTCGACCCGGTATTGCGATTCCGCCATCGATGTCGACAATTCCATGTCGATTATGGTCCAGGTGATGGTGTACGGAAATTGGGGGAAGAACTCCTACGCCGGGAACTATTATACCAGGAACATCATCACCGGCGACCCGGAGATACAGGGTGAGTTCGGCCAGGGAGAGTTTGACGTGCAGGCCGGGAAGGCGAAAGAGATAAAGAAAATCGAGAAAAAGCACTATGACCACTTCACCGAAATCGCGCGGAAGGTAGAGGATAATTTCAAGGAGATCCGCGAGATCAAGTTTACCTTGGAGGAAGGCGATTTCTGGCTCGTCGAGCAGAAGGAGGTTGACGATAAATCAACTCAATCACAGATCAAGGCGCTTCTTGACCTCACCCAGAGGAAGGTCGTATCGGATACCTATACCATCGAGAAGATCAAGCCGAACCAGCTGAATGAGCTCCTCCATCCCGTCATCGACCCGAGGACGATCAAGGGCATCAGAAGCATCAAGGGTGGCATCGCCGGTTCA
This sequence comes from Spirochaetota bacterium, assembly GCA_040768125.1. Taxonomy (GTDB): domain Bacteria; phylum Spirochaetota; class UBA4802; order UBA4802; family UBA5550; genus RBG-16-49-21. The sequence continues at coordinate 79,950 of JAXGNG010000004.1, forward strand.
ACCGGCGCGGCGATCGGCAGGGTGTTCTTCTCAACGCCGAAGCTGCTGGAGGAACACAAGCGCGCGATCATGAAGGGAGGGGACACGAACCTGATCCTCGTGATGCCCTCGTCCTACGCCGAGGACGTGAAAGCGATCGAGGTTTCCCAGGGAGTCATAACCTGCGAGGGGGGATTTTCATCCCACGCGCCGGTCGTTGCGCGAAGCCTGGGAAAGGTCGCCATGGTGCAGCCCGACATGAAGATTCGCGGCAACAGCTTTACCCTGGCGGGGAAAACAGTCCGTGAGGGTGACTACGTCTCGATAAACGTCCCCTACTACGAGGCCCCCACGATATTCATGGGCAAGGTGGGCCTTATCGAGCCCGACTTCAAGAAGAACGGCCTCTTCGAATTCCTCGACCACGTCGAAAAGCACGTGGGGGACTTCAACGTGAGGGCGAACGCGGACCAGCCGAGGGACGCCCTGGTGGCGAAGGACTTCAGGGCGCGTGGCATAGGACTGTGCCGGACCGAGCACATGTTCTTCAACGAAAAACGGATCATGAAATTCCGGGAAATGATCATATCGGAGAACGAGGAGGAACGGCGCAAGGTCCTGAAGACACTCCTGCCCATGCAGAGGTCGGATTTTTACGAACTCTTCAAGATCATGGAAAAGATGCCGGTTACCATACGCCTCCTCGACGCGCCCCTTCATGAATTCCTTCCGAGGACGGACCAGAGCATGAAGGAATTCATCCGGTACATGCAGGGGAGGAACCGGAAGATCAAGGCCGCCGATATCATCGCCCGGTGCGAGGAACTGGCGGAGATGAACCCCATGCTGGGGCACCGGGGCTGCCGCGTCGCCGTAACCTATCCGGAAATCTACGAGATGCAGTGCCGGGCCATCTTCGAGGCGGCGTGCATGATGCGCAAGGAAGGGATAAAAATCAAGCCCGAGATCATGATTCCCATCGTCATGAGCAAGGAGGAGATCAAGTTCATCAAGAACGGCAAGAAGATCGAAGGGAAAGAGGTCAAGGGGATACGCGACATCAAAAACGAGGTGGTCGATGATTACGGCATCGAGGACCTTGACTATGAGGTGGGCACCATGATCGAGCTTCCCGCCGCGGCGCTCGGCGCGGGGCAGATCGCGCAGTACGCGGAGTTCTTCAGCTTCGGCACCAACGACCTGACCCAGACCACCTACGGGCTTTCCCGTGACGACTCCAACTCCTTTTTCCCGAGTTATTCACTCTTCGACCTGATGAAGCAGAACCTGTTCAAGTACCTCGGCGAAGAGGTGAAGGAGCTCATAGGGATCGCCGCCCTGCGGGGAAGGCTGTCGCGCCCCGATATAAAAATGGGGCTCTGCGGTGAGCACGGGGCGAACCCGGATAATATCCAGTTCTGCATGGACGCCGGGCTCAACTATGTTTCCTGCTCGCCCTACGCGATACCCCTCGCGAAACTGGGCATTGCCCAGATCAACATCAGGGTGAAAGCGGAGCAGGCGGAAGAATAATGAACGCCGGGCGGTAACGCCTGAATAACGGGAATTACAAACGGGACCGTGCGTCACAATGCACGGTCCCGTCATTTTTCAGGGACGTTCCTCTCCCTGTATCCGCAGCGGATATACCAGGAATGCTTGATTTTCACGGGATGCAGCGACCGCCAGAGGGGGTCGGGCAGATACTGGACCGTGTCGCAGTAGGTGCAGGTGGCGTTGCGCGGGGTCTGGACGGTCACCACAAGGGGGGCGCCGCATTTGATGCACGAGACGGATACCGGCTTCGTGTCCTCCACGCCGGGAATTCCCTCTTCATCGGCGCAGAAAACCTGTTCGGCGTAGCGTGACCATTTGAGCCATCCGGGAACCGGGAAGGTTTCGTGAAGGGCGCCGCAGGAAGGGCAGGCAAGGGCTGAACGGGACCCACGGGGCACGTCATCAGCGGGAAGTGGCGCCATGCAGGCCGAGCAGGCGGGGGAGTGGTTTGATTTTTCAACAAGCAGGTTCAGGGGCGCCATGAACCTGGTGATGCCGTTCGAGGCATCACGGATCGACTTCCAGGGGGTGCCTGTAATCGACGTTGACCGCAGGCAGGACCCGCACTGGACCTTTTTTGCGGGGCCGTTGATGAACACGGGCTGGCTGCAGAAGGGACAGGAAAACTCTGCCTTGAGCGAATAGTAGAATGGCCGCAACTCATCGAGGCGGTGAGAAATGAGCTTCTTAATAGTGTCCGATGACTCGGCCTGAGAAATATCCACAAGAAGCGCCTTGTCCTCAATACGTTCCACGGCCGCTTTTTTTACGGATATGTGGAAATCCCCGCGAATGATGGTGGTAAGCATATGAGTGTCGGTTATGAGGTCAACGGCTGATACTCCCACGGATGGCTCGCGATCGGTCTTTACGATCGAAAAGAGGAAGTCTTGCGAGAGATCACTCATGTTGTACAGGGCGGCGGTACGGGCAAAGGGTGATGCGGCCTTATCGATGATTCGCGTGAGTTCAGCGTTACCGGGGATTGTATCCACTATCACCTGGAGAACCTGGTGGTTGCCCTCACGGCAGGCAAGTTCGACGAAACGGTCAGCGTCAACTTCCTTGATCCCCTGGATCGCGGCTATCCTGGCCTGTGGAAGGAGGGCGCTTCGTGCAATTACGTAGAGCTGTTCAGTCTCTTTAATACGGCTCATGGCGAGGGCGGCCATTCTTTCGCGTGTCGTTGATGCGGCGATCGTGGAAAGATGCCGATCCCCGGTAATCTTCTTTAGGGCTGCAACTGCAACCGATTCGGCCGGATCATTCATGGCAATCTCAAAGAGCTCTGACTGGTCCGATAGCTCGGCCACCAGGCGGGCGCGGACCCGTTCATCACGGTGCCTTCTTCGCGACCTGAAGATATCTCCGGGTGACATGTTCAGTGTGAACTTGTCACGCTGGCTGAGGAGGAAGAACGTGACGGCAAGGAGCACGACAAGCCATGCGGCAAGGGGGAGCGGGTCTTTCAAGACGTTGTCCAGGAGGAGGGGGAGTTCCTTCCATACGCCGGGCCCTTCTCTGTGGTAGTAGCCCAGGGCGCTGTGACCATCGGCAATAAATCCCAGGGCTCCCTGGCCGATTGCGAGGACGAGACCAAGGGCGCCCTGGGCGATGGTAATGTAGCCGATGCCGAATTGTGAAACGGAGATAACGCCGAATCCGAACTGGGTAATTGAGATAACGCCGAATCCGAACTGGGCGATTGTGATTACCCCACGCGCCGCGAAACCTATGGCGATAAAACCCTTCGCGGCGAACCCGATGGAGACAAGGGGCATGCCGAAGATTTTCGTTTTTGTTTGCATCTCGTGCCTATCAGCGCGCGTCGTGTGCGAGGAGCATGGTGCGCGCCTTTTCGTCGGCTACCTGTCCAGGGCCGCGATGCCGGGAAGCGTTTTCCCCTCCAGGAGTTCAAGCCACGCGCCGCCCCCGGTTGAAATGTAGGATATTTTATCGGCCACGCCGGACTGATGAACCGCCGCCACGCTGTCGCCGCCCCCTACGATGCTCAGGCAACCTGATTCCGCAAGGGCTCGCGCGATGGCGAAGGTGCCTTCGGCAAAATGGGGCATTTCGAAGGCCCCCATGGGGCCGTTCCAGATGACGGTTTTCGAGCCCTTGATCTTTTCCGCAAAGAGCCGTACGGATTCTGGACCGATGTCAAGGCCGATCATGTCTTTCGGTATCGCGCCGGCGGCCACGACCCGACGGGGTGAATCGTTGTTGAATTCCGGGGCCACGACGATGTCTACGGGAAGCAGCACTTCGGCGCCCTTCTTCCCGGCGAGGTCCATCACTTCACGCGCGTCGCCCACGAGTTCCTCTTCGAGCAGGGATTTCCCCACCTCGAGACCAGAGGCTTTCATGAAGGTGAAGGCCATTCCCCCGCCGATGATCAGGTAGTCCGCAATTGAGACGATATGCTTGAGTGCCGCAAGCTTTGTCGACACCTTGGCGCCGCCGATAAGGGCGCCGAGGGGGCGCTCGGGATGACCCATGGCTTTCTTGAAATACTCGATTTCTTCCTTGAGCAGGAAGCCGGCGGCGGATTCCCTGGCGTAGTTTGTGATGGCGTCGTTCGAGGCGTGTCCGCGGTGGGCAGCGGCGAAGGCGTCGTTGATGAACACGTCGCAGAGAGCGGCAAGTTTCTTTCCCAGTTCCGGGTCGTTTTTTTCCTCCCCTGGATAAAAACGGATGTTTTCAAGCAGGGCGACGTCCCCGGGTTTCATTTCCCCGACTTCTTTCATGAGCTCGGGGCCCGGGGCAGTTTCGATGAATGAAACCTTTTTGCCGAGAAGGGAGGAGAGCCGTTCCACGACGGGTTTCAGGCTCATGGCGGGAATCGGCTTCCCTTTCGGCCTGCCGAGGTGCGAAACGAGGATGACGGATGCGTTATGGTCAAGGCAGTACCTGAGGGTGGGCATCGTCGCGGTGATGCGGGAGTCGTCAGTGATCTTCATTTCACCGTCGTAGGGTACGTTGTAATCGACCCGGATCAAAACGCGCTTGCCGGAGAGATCGATCTCATCGATGTATTTGATTGCCATGGTGAAACCTCCGCGGGTGAGTAGTATCAGGCCTCGAGGGCCTTTCTTTTTTTCCTTACCACGGTAAAACGTGATATCATGATCGAAATCTCATAGAGAAAAATGAGGGGGAGCGAGACGACCAGCATGGTCAGCACGTCCTGGGTGGGAGTGATGACCGCCGAGAGGACAAAAATGAGCACGATGGCATACTTTCTTTTCGTGATGAGAAATGCGGGGGTGAGAATGCCGATCCTGGTGAGGACCATGACGACGATGGGGAACTCGAAGAGGACGCCCATGAGCACGCAGAAGAGGAGGACGAAGGAAACGTAATCGTTCGCGCCGATGGTGCTCAACATCTCGGGAGTCACGAAGCCAAGCATCACTTTCACGGCGAAGGGAACCAGGCCGAAGAACACGAACACCATGCCGCCGTAAAACAGGAAGATCGAGGCCAGGAGTGAAAGGCGTGTGAACATTCTGTCCTCCCTGGCGATTGCCGGAAGGATGAACCGCCACACCTGGAAGACGAAAAAGGGAAGTCCCGCCATGAGGGCCGCGATCGCCGAGACCTTGAGCCTGATGATGAAGCCTTCCGTGAGCTTGAACACGTTCAGCTTGAGCCCGGTGTCGGTGAAGGGGCGGTTGATGAAATCAAGGATATTCTCCGAGAAGACGAAGGCCGCGATGGTCAGTATGGCCAGGACGGCGAGGGATATGATGATGCGCGAACGAAGCTCCTCGAGGTGCCCCACCACGGTCATGGGAACATCGCCACGATCCCTGGCATCCGGGTCTATGACCTCCTGAGCGGCGGATCCCTTTTCGGGCGTTTCGTAGTCCCTGATTGCGGGAGGCGTGGCCTTCCTGCGGCCTGCTCGCTTCGTGGAGCCAGCGGCGCCGCGGCTGCCGGTTCCGGTTTTTCGGGGTGAGGTCCCGGCCTTTTTACCGGCGGAGGGGACGGGCGCCTTTTTCCTTCCGGCATCCTTTGCCCCGGGCGACTTTTTCCCGGGGGTCTTCTTTTCCGGTTTCCGTTTTTTGGGTCCAGCCACGGAGTTGTCTCCTTCATTCCTGTGTAGATGTATCCTGTTTACGCAATCGACGGTGTCAAGTATTTTCACTGCGCACCCGCAATTACCATGGCGTCCCGGGATGTGGTGGAGGGGGACCGGGCGGTGATCATTGAAGAAGACGAGATCGTAAAGATCGCCAAGGTGACATGGTGTCAGGTAACGGGAAAAAATTGGATGAGTGCGTTAATTAATAAGTTGACACGGGGAAATATCGCTGGAATATAAAGTAAAGAGATCATGTCCCATCGCCTCACGCGGGGGAAGGTTCTTTTACAGAATAGCGGTAACGCAGGGCCGTATCAAGGGGAAGACGGTGGCACACGAGACTGTCGGCGGAACCCGTGACGCGGCGTTTCTGTCCGGGCCCCTGGATGGGATGTACATGCAACCTTCCGGCGGTTTTCCCGACCATACTGTACTGGTATTCAATTAAAGAAATCAAAAGGGGGTATTCATGGCAAAGTTCAAAGAAATCTGCATGCCGGCAATTTTTCAGAACCAGGCGGAACGCCTTGGCTCGAAGGCCTGCGTCGCCTACAAGAAGGGCGGAGTGTACGTCGACATCTCCTGGACGGAGATGAACAGAATGGTGCATGACCTGGCCTACTATCTTCTCTCGATCGGGGTCAAGAAAAATGACAAGGTCGCGCTCTTTTCACCTAACCGCTACGAGTGGTGGGTTGCAAGCCAGGCCACGCTCTCCCTGGGCGCGGTGAGCGTCCCGATTTACGCCACGAACTCCGCGGAGGAGGCGCAGTATATCATCGACAATTCTGATTCACGGGCATGCTTCGTGGGCACTGCGGACCATCTCGATCGTGTCCTGAAGGTGAAATCAAAACTCAAGAAAATGAAGCAGGTGATCGTTTTCGACGAGGTGAACAAGAAGGTAAAGGACGTCCTGACGATTTCCGAGGCATACCGGATAGGGCAGGGATACAAGAAAAAGGGCGAATTCGACAAGCGCCTTGCCTCGATCAAACCGGGCGATGTTTCAACGCTGATCTATACCTCGGGCACCACGGGAAATCCCAAGGGCGTCATGCTGATGCACAGCAATTTCCTCTCCAACGCGACGATCGTTTACAACGAAGTGAAGGAGTACATCACTCCCGAAGACGTGTTCCTCTCCTTCCTTCCCCTGTCCCATTCCCTGGAGATGACCTGCGGTTACTACATCCCCATCGTCGTGGGCAGCAAAGTCGCATTCGCCGAGGACGTTTCCACCCTCATGGAGAATTTCCAGGAGGTCCGTCCCACCATAATTATCAGCGTGCCCCGGATCTACGAGAAGGTCCACGCGGGAATCCTCGCGAAGGTCGCGGACTCCCCGGGCATACGGCAGGCCATCTTCAGGTGGGCAATCGGGATCGCCGCGAAGAACCTCCCCTACATGTGCAAGGACAAGCCCCGGTCGGGATTGTTCGCCTTCAAGTTCAACCTGGCGGACAAGCTTGTGTTTTCCAAACTGAAGAGCGCAATCGGTCTTGATCAGCTCCGCTTCGCCATCTCCGGCGGCGGGCCACTCTCGGTCTCCGACGCCGAGTTCTTCATCGGTATGGGGATCAAGATCCTTGAAGGCTTCGGCCTCACGGAAACCACGCCGGTTACCCACTTCAACAGGCCAAACAACATCAAGCCGGGCGCCGTGGGACATCCGGTCCCGCAAACGAAGGTGAAGATAGCCGATGACGGCGAGCTGCTGATCAAGGGACCCCAGGTCATGAAGGGATACTACAAGAACCCGAAGGCGACCAAGGAGGTCTTCACACGGGACGGCTTCTTCAGGACGGGCGACATCGCCATGATCGACGAAGAGGGATTCCTGAAAATAACCGGCAGGATAAAGGACATCATCGTGACGGCCGGTGGCAAGAACATCTCCCCGCAGAACATCGAGAACAGCCTGAAGACCTCCCAGTTAATCGAACAGGTGGCGGTGATCGGGGACCGGAGGAAGTACCTCTCGGCGCTGGTGATACCCGCCTTCGAGGCCCTGGAGAAGTGGGCGAAGAAGAGCGGGGTTCAGTTCTCCGGGAAGAGGGACCTTATCGAGAAACCCGAGGTAATCAGCCTCATCGGCTCGGAGATAGAGAAATATACCAAGCAGTATTCCCGGGTGGAGCAGATCCGGAAGTTCAGGCTTCTTGACGCCGAGTGGACCCAGCAGACCGACGAACTGACGCCCACGCAGAAGGTGAAGCGCCGCGTCGTCGAGGCGAAGTACGCCAAGGAGATAGAGAGCCTGTATCCGCCTGACGCCGACTGACCCGGTGCGGACATGTAAAACCGGAGAGGGAGGGGCCCGAAAAGGTCCCCTCCCTTTTTTATTGCCGTCTCGGGACCGGGGAAAAAAATTCTGGACAAGACCGGACCCGGGGCATTATCTGTGCCACATTCGAGGATGATACATGGCAGACGCGCGCTATCGAATAGAGGTCTTTCATCGATTCAGCGATCCCCGCTGCGAGGTTGTGCGAAAAAAAATCACGGCCCTCGGCTTCAACCTGCGGGGCCTCGGCATGTCCGATAACTATCTCATAGACATCGACACGGATTCCGAGGGGATACAGAGGGTGGCGCGGCTCCTGGTCCAGCCGGTGATACAGGATGCCCTGGTCAACGAGCCTTATCTCCCCGGGCATTTCGATTACGCCGTTGAGATCGGCTTCCTCCCGGGGGTTACCGACAACGTGGCGCACACGGTGCGCGAATCGATCGAGGACCTGATGAAGCGGGAAATCGACATCGAGAGGTCGGTTTTTTCGTCGATCACCTACTTCCTGACGGGGGATCTGTCAGGGGAGACCGTGGAAGAGATCGGCGGCGAGCTTTACAATCCCCTCATACAGCGGATGAAGGTCCGTTCCTACGACGAGTACCGCGAAAAGGGCGGCATGGGAAGGGGGATGCCCATCGTGACCATCGCCGGGCGTCCCGACGCGGACGAGGTGTCCCTGGACGTAACCGAAAATGAACTTGCCCTCATGGCAAGGGAGGGCATCGCGGACAGTGACGGGACGCGCCGGGGCCCCCTTGCCCTGGACATGCTCTCCATGGAGGCGATACGCGATTACTTTCTCAACATGGAAAAGAGGAACCCCAGGGATATCGAGCTCGAATCGATAGCCCAGACATGGAGCGAGCACTGCAAGCATACCATATTCGCCGCTGCCCTGGATGACGATCTTCCCGAGGGTATATTCAGGACCTATATCCGCGACGCCACGGTGAGGATACGGCGTGAGAAGGGGGAGGATGACTTCTGCGTTTCGGTGTTCGTTGACAACTCCGGGGGCATAGAGTTCAACGAGGAGTACATTATTTCGGACAAGGTGGAGACCCACAACAGCCCGAGCGCCCTGGATCCCTTCGGCGGCGCCATTACCGGAATCGTCGGCGTGAACAGGGACGCCATCGGCTTCGGAATGGGGGCCCGGCCCGTGGCGAACCGCTACGGTTTCTGCTTCGCCGATCCCTTTGATGACCGGCCCCTCTATCGGAACGCCGACCCTTCGTCGAAGATGCTGTCACCGAGGCGGATCCTTGAGGGGGTGGTCCACGGCGTGAACGCGGGAGGGAACACCTCGGGCATACCGACGCCCCAGGGGTTCGTCTATTTCGACGAGCGGTACAAGGGCAAGCCCCTGGTGTTCGTGGGGACCGTCGGCCTGATGCCGAAAACGGTGTGCGGGATGCCGTCATGCGAGAAGCGCGCCATGCCCGGCGACAATATCGTGATGATCGGCGGGCGCGTGGGACGGGACGGCATCCACGGCGCCACCTTCTCGTCCGAGGCCCTTTCATCGGGGAGCCCCGCCACGGCGGTCCAGATCGGCGATCCGATCACGCAGAAGAAGCTTTCGGACGCCATCGTCAGGGAGGCCAGGGACAGGGGGCTCTACCATTCGATAACCGACAACGGCGCCGGCGGCCTCTCCTGTTCCGTCGCGGAAATGGCGCGTGAGTGCGGCGGGTTCGAGGTGGACCTGGACCGGGTCCCCCTCAAGTACCCCGGCCTTGACCCCTGGCAGGTATGGCTGAGCGAGTCCCAGGAGCGGATGACCCTCTCGGTGCCCGACGAGACCCTTGACGATTTCATCGACCTCATGAAGAGGCGCGGCGTCGAGGCGACGGTGATAGGGCGTTTCACGGGGGGGTCGCGAGGCGTGGTGCGCCACGGGGGAAGGAATATCTTCGACATGGAGATGGGCTTTCTCCATGACGGCCTCCCGAAGAAACGGCTCGAGACATCCTACACGAAACCGTCCCATCCCGTTCCCCGCTTTGACGAGCCGGGTGACATGACGCCTGATTTCGTGGCGATGACGGGAAGGCTCAACACGGCAAGCTTCGAATTCATATCGACCCAGTACGACCATGAGGTCCAGGGAAGTTCGGTCATCAAGCCCCTCCAGGGGAGGGGGAGGGTGAACGGAAACGCGACGGTGATACGGCCCCTTCTTGATTCGTGGCGCGGGGCGGTCCTTTCCCAGGGGATATATCCCTCCTACAGCGATATCGACGCCTACTGGATGGCGGCCTGCTCCATCGATACGGCGGTGAGAAACGCCGTGGCGGCCGGCGGGAGTCTTGACCGGATGGCGATCCTTGACAACTTTTGCTGGTGCGATTCGACGAACCCGGAGCGCCTGGGGCAGCTCCGCGAGGCGGCACGGGCGTGCTACGATATCGCCGTGGCATACGGTACGCCCTTCATCTCCGGGAAGGACAGCATGTTCAACGACTTCCGCGGATACGACGAGCAGTTCCGCGAGGTGAAGATTTCAATACCCCCGACCCTTCTCATCTCTTCAATCGGCGTGGTCGAGGATGTCAGGAAATGCCAGACGATCGACTTCAAGGTCCCGGGTGACCTGGTGTACTGCCTGGGCGTCACGGGGGACGAAACCGGAGGGAGCGAATACCTGGCGTACATGGGGGAGAAGATATCCGGCCAGCGGTACATCGGGAACGCGGTGCCCCGCGTTGACGCTGAGGAATTCAAGAAAACCTACCGCGCCCTCGAGAAGGCGATCCGGGAGGGACTCGTCGCGTCGTGCATCAGCGTCGAGCGTGGAGGCCTGGCCCTGGCCCTGGCGAAGGCGGCAATGTCGGGCATGACGGGCATAGAGATCGACCTCTCGGCACTGGAGGGCCGCGCCGGCAGGAACGACTGCCTTCTCTTCTCGGAGTCCCAGGGGAGGGCGGTTGTTTCGGTCGCCCCGGAGAATCGCGCGGCCTTCGAAAAGGCCGTCGCGGGCGTGCCCCTGAGCTGCCTGGGAACGGTATCGAAGGGAACGGATGTTGTCATCATGGGACGGCAGGGGGCCGCCATCGTGAGGACCGATGTCACTTCTCTCCTGGAAGAGTACCGGGGATTGTTCAGGGATTTTTAAACCCCGGATACGGGGGACGGGCCGGGTGAGGGCCGCGCGGATGGTTCCGCGAGGTTTGGAAACCCGGCGCAACAGGGAAACAATAGTTAGAGAACGCCATGGCACGACCGAGATCGATTATACTGACGGGTTACGGAATCAACTGCGACGAGGAGACGGCCTTCGCGTTCCGCAGGGCGGGGGCCGTGGCGGATATCGTCCATATCAACGACCTGATCGAGAACCGATCGCTCCTTGATCGATACCAGATTTTTGCCTTCCCCGGGGGGTTTTCCTACGGGGACGACACGGGAAGCGGGAGGGCCCTGGCCAACAGGATAATGAACAACCTGGTGGACGAGCTCCTCGCCTTCGCCGGTCGCGATACCCTGGTTCTCGGCATCTGCAACGGGTTCCAGGTGATGATCAACATCGGCCTGGTCCCCGCGCTGAAGGGCTTCACCGGCGAGGCCGAGGCGGCCCTGGAGTACAACACCACCTTCCGCTACCAGTGCCGATGGGTGGATCTCGCCGTGGAGAAGGATTCGCCTTCGGTGTTCACGCGCGGCATGGAACGGCTCCGGATACCCGTGGCCCACGGCGAGGGGAACTTCTTCGCCAGGGAGGAGGACCTCGCGCGGATCGAGGAGCGCGGCCTCGTCGTCATGAGGTACACGGCGCCCGACGGCGCGCCGGCGCGGGGTGAATTCCCCTGGAACCCGAACGGCTCCATGAACGACATCGCCGCCATCTGCGACGCCGGTGGGAGGATCATGGGCATGATGCCCCATCCCGAGCGGGGGATGTTCTTCACCCAGCGGGACGACTGGACACTCCTGCGAGAAAAAATGACGCGAAGCAGCGCCGACATACCCGAGGAGTCAGGGGGCATGAAGATTTTCTCCAACGCGGTCACGTATTTCGCGTGATGCCGGCGAAGGGTTCCCGGGAATACAATAAAAAAAAGGCGTACCCATGAGCACTCAACAGATATCAAAATATCCCTCCGTGACCGAGATCCTCGAACAGCAGCCGCTTTCCGAGGAGCTTCAAGAGGTCAAGAGCAGGCGCGACAGTGAGATCAGGGATATTTTCTCCGGGAGGGACGGAAGGCTTCTCCTGCTCATCGGCCCCTGTTCCGCCCACAACGCCGACGCGGTGTACGAGTACGTGGCCCGCCTTTCGGCCCTCCAGGAAGAGGTGAAGGAGAAGATCGTCCTGGTGCCGCGCATCTATACCAACAAGCCCCGCACCACGGGAAAGGGCTACAAGGGGATGCTTCACCAGCCGAACCACCTGAACAAGCCCGACATGATCGGCGGGCTCCAGGCCATCAGGGAGATGCACATAAATGCCCTGTCGCGGTCACATCTGCCGGCGGCCGATGAAATGCTCTACCCCGGAAATTATCCCTACCTCGCGGACGTTCTCTCCTATGTCGCCGTGGGGGCCCGATCCGTCGAGAACCAGGAGCACCGGCTCACGGTGAGCGGACTGGACGTGCCCGTGGGCATGAAAAACCCGACCTCGGGAGACATGAGGGTCATGATCGATTCGATCTACGCGGCCCAGCAGCCCCATGTCTTCGTGTATAACGGATGGGAGGTGGAAACGAGCGGCAACCCCCTGGCCCACGGCGTGCTTCGCGGCTCCGTGGACCGCTACGGGAACCATTTCTCGAATTATCACTACGAGGACCTGGTGCTTCTCTCCGAGATGTTCCTGGACCGGTCCCTGGAAAACCCTTCGGTCCTGATCGATACCAACCACTCGAACTCGGGGAAGCGCTACCGAGAGCAGCCCCGCATCGCCATGGAGGTGATGCGGAGCCTGGGATACAGCGAGCTGATACGGAAGCTCGTAAAGGGGTTCATGGTGGAGAGCTACCTCCTCGAGGGGTCCCAGGACGCGTCGGGGAACGAGTTCGGAAAATCGATCACCGACCCGTGCCTGGGGTGGGAGGATTCCGTGAAACTGGTGCGGGACCTGGCGGACTACCTCTGACGGCGGGGGACGTCAGTCGTGCGAACGTTCCTCCTTCCCGCCGTTCTCGTCGATGTAGGTCCATGTCCCGCTCTTGCGGTCGTTCACGTAGGAGCCGCGTGAGGTGAGAATCCCTTCCGGGGAGAAGTATTCCCATCTTCCGTTTTTCCTGCCTTCGGAGTAGCGTCCCACGGCCTTTCGCTTGCCGTTTTCGTAAAAGGAGCTCGACATGCCGTCCCGCAGACCCTCCTTGAAGTAGGCGTTTTCCCTGGTGAACCCGTTTTCGTAATAATCGAATGATTTCCCGTTTTTAACTCCGTCTCGGTAGTATTCCTCGAGGCGCCCCACGCCGTTTTCATAGTAGCGCATGTGCCTGCCGTTCATGATGCCGTTCCGGTAATCCGTCTCGACCTTCAGTCTCCCCGTGGGGTAGTATTCCTTGAACTTGCCGTCCACGACGCCATTGACGAAAGTGGCCTCGGCCTGCAGTGAGCGGCCCTCCGTGCCGGGGAAATAGAGCTTCCAGGTCCCGGTTTTCTTACCCGCGTTCACGGGTCCCGTGGCCTTGATCGAGTTGTCGGACCAGTAGACGGTAAAAAGGGGCCCCGTCTCGGAGGCGGGTACGCGGATGTCTTGAATGATTTCCAGGGCGTCCGTGCCGTCGGCACTTCCGGATTTCGTGAGACCCGCGCAGCCCCCGAGTGCCACAAGGGCGGAAAAAATGATAATGATGGCGTGTTTGTACATCGGCTTCCTCTCCTTTATGACGTGCTGGTGTACGATTATTCCCCATTTGACCATTTCGTGCAATGACCGGTATTGTTATCGGGTAAATTTCGGATTTTACGGAAAAAACGTATTTTTCGGGTGATTTCCGTCCGAAAATATAATGAGGAATATCCGCATGCTGTAAATTAGTGCGATATTAGTCAATAAATTTTTTATAGCCACCTGAAGGGAATACAACAGGAGAGGGGTACACGACCATGATGCGATCTCTGTGGACAGCGGCGTCGGGGATGGTGGGACAGCAGTTCAACCTCGATACCATATCGAACAATCTTTCGAACGTGAATACCACGGGCTTCAAGAAAATGAGGGCCGAGTTCGAGGACCTGATCTACCAGACCCTCCTGATGGCCGGGACGCCGGCGACGGAGGTCTCCGAGGTGCCCACGGGAATCCAGGTGGGGCACGGCGTGAAGGTCTCGGCGACGCAGAAGATGTTCGCCCAGGGTTCGCTCCAGAGCACTGAGAACAAGCTCGACCTCGCCCTCGAGGGCGAGGGCTTCTTCAAGATACAGCTCTATGACGGCACTTTTGCCTACACCAGGGACGGTTCGTTCAAGATCGATTCGAACCGGCAGGTGGTCACGGCGAACGGCTACCTCCTTGAGCCCCCCCTCGTGCTGCCGGAAAACTTCATCGCGGAGAGCCTGGCCATAGGGCAGACCGGTCGCGTGACGGTGAAGGTGGTCGGGGACGACGATCCGATCGAGGTGGGACAGCTCGAGGTATACCGCTTCATCAATCCCGCGGGGCTCCAGAGCATCGGCGGAAACCTGTACAAGACCACCCCGGCCTCGGGCGAGGAAATCCCGGGCATGCCCGGCATAGACGGCATGGCGAAGACCCACCAGGGATTCCTCGAGATGTCGAACGTGAAGGTCGTCGAGGAGATGGTGAACATGATCGTGGCCCAGCGGGCCTACGAGGTGAACTCAAAGGCGATACAGACCTCCGATTCCATGCTGGCCACGGCCATAGGATTGAAACGATAATGACGCGCCTCTTCCTCTCGATACTTTTCATGGTGACGGCGGCGGGAACGGCCTTTCCATCGGAGGTTGAGCTGTACCTCATCCCGCGCGTTGAACGGGGGGAGGCCGATCTGTTGATCTCCGATATCGCGATGATCAAAGGGGACGGTGAAACCGCGGCGCGGATCGGCTCCCTGGCGATCGTTCCGCGGCTCCATGCCGACGGGTACCTCGACCGTAGCGACATCACGGAGGCCCTCGCGGCGGGTGGAGCGGGAAAAGTCCGGATCCACGGCGCAGGGGTCCGGGTGGTTTCCCCCGGCGGCGGGGGAGTCACTGCCCGCGGCGCCGCCGTTGTGCGCAGGGGCGCCGCGGTGACTTTCCGGGCCGTGCGGGGCAATGTCATTGTCGAGACCAGGGGCACCGCCATGGGGGACGGCGCGGAGGGCGAAATCATTCCCGTGCAGGTAAAGGGGAAAACGGTTTCCCGGGGCAGGGTGGTGGACGAACGGACCGTGGAGCTGGCGCTATGAAAAAGGCCTTCCTGGTATATGTGCTTCTCGTGGCCTTCGGGTGCCTGCTGAACGCCAAGTCGATCTGGCGCGACCGGAACCCCTATGCCTCTGAAGGCGACATCAGCGTCGGCGCCGTGGTCCTGGTCAACATCAACGACATATCCGACATGACCTTCACCGTTTCGACGAGCGACCGGAGCGACGGGACTGTTTCCTCAAACCCGGACATGACGATCACCGGTTTTCTGCCCAGGGTGGCGGCGGACCGGAAGATCCGGAGCGACAACACCACGAGGTTCACCGGCAAGGGGAAGATGTCGATCTCCATCGCCGCCAGGGTACTGGAGCGCGTGGGGCCCCTCTGGAGCGTGGCGGGGAGCCGCACCTATTCCTTCGACGGCGCCGCCACCATCATCACCGTGACGGGTCTCGTCGACCCGGCCCTGGTGAAGGGGCGCACCGTGGACTCCGGTAACGTGGCGGACCTGACCATGGAGATCCGGGGAGTGAAGAGGGGCGTCCAGATACAGCGCGCTGCGCCCGGCGAGGGAGAGACCGCCGACGCCACGCTTACGGAGCAGGAAAAGCAGAGGATCATCGTGGATTATCTGCAGAAGATGCTGGGAGAGCTCACGCGATGAGATGCCATCGACACATCATGATGATCGCCCCGGCGGCGATTACCGCCATAATGCTACTCGCGACGGTTCCGGGGCTTCACGCCCAGGTGTCAGTAAAGCTGAAGGACATATCGTTCATCGACGGCCTGAAGGAAAACCAGCTCTACGGCTACGGCCTCGTGGTGGGCCTTCAGGGAAGCGGGGACACCAGGCGGTCCCCCATGACGAAGTCATCATTGCAGAACCTGCTGAAGACCCTGGGCATGGAGGGGGACGACATCGCGGCGGTCAACACGGCGGCCGTGCTCATCACGGCACGCCTTCCCGCCTTCGCCTCCGTGGGCGACCGGATCGACGTCACGGTCTCCTCCATCGGCGACGCGAAGTCCCTCGAGGGGGGGATACTGGTGCAGTCGCCGCTTCGGGGCGCCGACGGCCAGATCTACGCCGCGGCACAGGGGCCCCTGGCCGTGCCGAAATCGCCGGGGAACCGCCGGGGCGTCACCACCGTGGCCGCGGTGCCGGGCGGCGCCCTCGTGGAGCGCGCCGTTGAGCCGGAGGTCGTGAACGTGGTGACCGGGGATGAGAATGAAAAGGCGCGCTATCTCTTCCTGGTCCTCAAGGACTGGGATTACACCGTGGCCGACGCCATCATAAAGGCCGTGGCGGCGCGCTATCCCGCGTCGGAGCCTGTCATCGCCCGGGGAGGCGGAAAGATACGGATCAGGATCGCCGAGGACGTGAGCCTGCCGGAATTCATATCGACGATCGAAAACATCGAGGTCGCGCCCTCGGACCGCGCGAAGGTGGTGGTGAACGAGCGCGACGGCACCGTCGTCACGGGGGGCGGGGTGCGGGTATCGGCCGCCATGGTGAGCCGCGAGGGGCTTACCGTGGAGATCCGGGGAACCGGGGGAAAGGGCGCCGCGGCGGAGATCCCCGACGTCGCCACGGTGAAGGACCTGGTAGACGCCCTGAACGCCACGGGGGCCACCACGGCTGACATCATCGCCATACTGAAGGCCCTGGAGACGTCGGGGGCGCTCCACGCCGAGCTGATCGTGAGGTAGCCAATGGACGCGAAGGGAACCACGCCATTATCCGCGTACGGCCTGACGGAGAGGGAATTCATCGAGCAGCTGGTGAAGCCTCCGAAAAACCGGCAGGGGGAAACCGGTGGCACTTCATTCAAAGACGCCCTTGATTCGGCGGCGGGGCTTTCGGGTCCGCGCGCAACCGGGACGGCATCAAAGAGGGCCGAGGACCGGCGTCTCCGCGACGCCTGCGTGGAGATGGAATCACTCCTGGTGGGAAAGATGCTGAAGGAGATGCGCAAGACCGTGCATAAGAGCGGCTGGATCAACGGCGGCTTCGCAGAGGAGATATTCGAGGACATGCTTTACGATGAATACGCCCTGAGCCTCTCGAAGAACTCGAACCTCGGCCTGGCGGACATGCTCTACCGGCAGCTGAGCCGGAAAGGGTAGGGCATCCCGCTTCCTACCGGCAGGGATGCCCGTACTTCTTCATCGTCAGGGGACAGTGGCGCTCCAGGTCCCCGTCATCGAGCACGGAAACCGAAGCGAGAGCGCCATTCTTTCCCGGCGTTTCAATTTCGATCTTTCCTTCCGCTCCACAGCGAATCCTGTCCGTTGCCACGAGAAATCCCGCGGCCTCCCGCGCCGCGTCCACCGGGGTGATGTCGCCGTTTTTCACTGCCTCCCGGTAGCGGGGGGGATCCGATCTCTCCCATTCGGTAATGCTGTTGAGCTCGTGTTCGGTCTGGCAGATGTAGAGCCTGATGATCGGGTCCAGGGGGGACCCCGGCCCGGCGGCCGCCAGGGCCGCCATGCAGAAAAGGCCCAATGTTAATAGTAAAAGTCGCATCATGATGGGACCCGGGAGACAGCGCGGGACGGCGAGCTTTTTTCCCCCGCCGAGGCGCACCGGGCCTCCCCGTTTTCCCCGGGGATCCTAAAAGGAGTAGCCGAGATAGATCGAGGCCGCGACGGCATTGGCCGACAGGGACTGGAAAATGTAGTAGTAGTTCGCCTCGAAGCCCAGCACCAGGCCAATCCCGAAGGTGTGGGATATGCCCACGCCGGCTCCGGCGACCAGGTCGAAGGACGATGACGAAAAGCCCTGGACCAGGATCGCCGAGAGGGGCTGCCCCGGGTCCCCCGTGGGTATCAGCTTGAGGCGCTGTGCGCTCTTTCCGGAAGTATAGGAGAAGCCGGCCCCGGCGCGGAGGTCAATGTCGATATACTTCGTGGCGAACCGGTACATCGGGGAGGCCACCACGGGGAGGATGCTGATCGAATCGGTCGAGTACTTCATGTCCGGGTTGTAGTAGTAGGACGCGTGGAGGTCCACGCCGAAACCCTTCACGATGTAGTTATACTGGAATATGAAGGTGCCCCCGAAGCCGAAGTTGAGCCCCTTGCCCGGTCCGTCGATGATCTTGATGCCCCCTCCCCCGAGGGCGAAGTGGACGTGGCGGTTCAGGCGGTCATCGATCGTCATGGAGACGGTCCCTTTCCCGACTTTCTTTTCATCCTTTTCAAGGGTGAGCTCTTTTATGAGGGCGGTCTTGATGACGCGGGGCCTCCCGGTCGCGCCGTCGAGTATGGTGATCTCGTCGCCGCTTCGTGACTCCAGGGCACCCCTGAGGATGGTGCCGTTCTTCAACACCACCGTGGCGGCCGAAGCCGCCGCATGGCACATGAAAAGAAGCGCAGTAATTGCCAGGGCCACGCGGGCCCCCCGTGAAAACAATCGTGCGATAATGCGCGGTGATGGCGCCGAATGAGATGATTTCATTATTCCTTCCTGTTCTTTCCTGTTATTGATGATTATCCTGTTCCCGGCGGGACTTTCATAGTCCCGCCGGGAAATCTGCGTTCATGGGCGCTCCCGTGCCGCCTACCAGTTCAGCTCCGATTTGCTGGAATACGATGAGAAATTGGCCCAGGTGTTTTCGACCGTGACGGTGCGCTGGGCCCGCGACGGCCCCTGGCAGTTGATCTTGAGGGCCTTCCAGTATCGGTTGGATGCCGGGTCCGTGGAGGGTACGGATATCTGCTCCACCAGTCCCTGGGAGTCGAAGACCCGCATGGTCACGGGATAGTCGTGCCACGACCCCGTCGAAGTGTACTTGTGCACCGTGTAGGTGTAGATGCCGTAGTCGTAGCCGGACCCGTAGCCGAAGAGGTTGATCGCCTCGGGTCCGTAGCCGTCGGTGTCGTCCTGCACCAGGCTCGTGGTGGAGGAGGTGCCGCTCGGGTCGGCGCCGGAGAGATAGCGCCCCGTGTTCTCGTTCCATGATTTATGACCTGACCAGTAGACATGGAAACGGTTGGTCGGCGCGCCGTCCCAGCGGCTGTCTCCCGTGTCGGCGTTGTCCGTGGGGCCCACGACGTGCAGGTCGTAGTCGCGCGGGTTCGGCCCCCACTGCACGATGACGCGCACGTGGGGCTCCACCAGGATCTCGCAGAGGGCGTAGCGCGTGTTGGTGGTGCTGTAGGTCTCGCCGTCTGTGCCGTCCGCGATAATGTTGTCGAAGGTGAGGTCGAAGTACCCCAGCTTGCTGAAGACCAGGGTATAGGCCCCCGGATCGAGCGGATCCGTCGTGAACGTGGCGCCATAGGGAGTCAGGGTATCCACGATGTTGCCACTCCAGTCCTTAATCACGATGGTGGCGCCGCTGATGTCGGCGCCGGTGTTGGCGTCCACGGTGCGGCCCGCCAGGGCCTCGGCCGTGGCAGCCGTGGAGACCAGGTAGATGATCCCGATATTATTGGTCACGCCCGCCGTGGAGCTGATGTTGCCCCGATTGGTGCTGTGGTAGCCTGATGCGCTCACTTCGACCTCGTAGGCCAGGCTGCCGATGGGTATGTTGCTGAAGGTGAATTCGCCGTCCCCGTCCGTGGTCTCGTCGTCCACGTAGACGTGTCCCGAGGTCCGGTACAGGGTCACCGTGGCGCCGGCCACCTCGTTCTTCGTGGTGTCCAGCACCTTGCCGGTGATGTGTCCCACGACGGTGATGCCGTCCGAGGCGGCCCCCCAGCCGCTCCAGTTGCCCGCGGCGTCGCGAACCTTGACCCGGGCGTAGTAGGTGGCGCCGTCGCTCGGGTCGATCGTGTAGGTGTAGTTCTGCGCCGTGCCCACCGACGCGCCGTCGGCGCCGCCGTACACGATGGTGGAGAAGCCGCTGTCGCTGGACACCTGTATCTTCACCTCGGCCACGTCGCCGCCGTTGGTCCACTGGAAGTAGAGGCTCAGGTCCTCGTCGTAGACCTTGCTGTTGTCGTTTGTCGCCGGTGCGGACGGCGGCGTGGTGTCCACGGTCCAGGTGTGGTTCGTGGAGCTTCCCGTGGCCTGCCAGTTGCCCGCCAGGTCGCGGCCGATGACGTACAGGGTGTGGCTCGCCTGGGAAAGGCCGCTCAGCTGTATGTGCGTCGCCACGGCAGTGGTCGCGCTCCAGGCGCCGCCGTCGAGCTTGTACTGGTAATGCGTGACCCCCGCGCCGCCCACGGTGATGTCGGTCGTGGCGTAGTTGGCCGGGTTGGGCGGCGTTCCCGAGAGCGTGGCCGTGGGAGGCGTCAGGTCCACGGTCCAGGAGTGGGTCGTGGCGCTTCCCACGGCCTGCCAGTTTCCTGCTGAATCCTTCGCGATGACCTCGAGGGTGTACCCGCCCTCGGTGAGGCCGCTCAGCTGGATGTTGCTTGCCGAGCTGATTTCGCCGCTCCAGCCTCCTCCGTTCACCCGGTAGTCGTAGGCAACGACGTCCGTGCCGCCCACGGTTATGTCCGTGGTGGTGGCGTTGGTGGGGTTCGCCGGGGTGTTCGAGAGCACCGCGGTCGTGGCCGTGAGGTCGATGTCCCAGGCGTGGGTCGTGGCGCTTCCCGTGGCCTGCCAATTGCCGGCGCTGTCCTTGCCGATGACCTCCAGGGTATGGGGGCCGGCCGCCAGGCCGCCCTCGACGATATGGGTCCCGAGATCGGAGACCTCGCCGCTCCAGGCGCCGCCGTCGATCCGGTAGCTGTAGCTCACCACGTCGGCGCCGCCCACGGTGACGTCAATGCCCGTCTGGTTCGTGGGGTCCGGGGGCGTGCCCGAGAGCGTGGCCGTCGGCGGCGAGATGTCGATGGTCCACGTATGCGACGTGGCGTCGCCGAAATCCTGCCAGTTCCCCGCCGAGTCTTTGCCCACGACGTAGAGCGTGTGGCTCCCCTCGGCCAGGCCGGCGCGGATTATATGCGTGCCGATGGCGGTTTCGCCGCTCCAGGCCTCGCCGTCGATCCTGTACATGTAGGCCTGTACGTCGGTGCCGCCCACGGTGACGTCGATGGACTGGCTGTTCGTGGGGCTGGCGGGCGTGCCGGAAAGCGTGGCCTCCGGCGCCGTGAGGTCAACATCCCATGAATAGCTCGTGGGGCTTGCCAGGGACTGCTCGTTCCCCGCCTGGTCGCGTCCCACGATGTCCAGGGTATGGGAGTCCTCGGTGAGCCCGCTCAGGTTGATGGGGCTCCCCTGGGCGTTCAGGCCGCTCCAGGCGCCGCCGTCGAGGCGGTACCGGTATGACACCACGCCGGCGCCCCCCACGGTGAAGGCCGGGGTGGTGTCGTTGTCCGGGTCCGGGGGCGTGCTGGTGAAGGATGCCGTGGGAGGCGTGATGTCCACGGTCCACGTGTGGGTCGTGGCGTCCACCTCGGCCTGCCAGTTCCCCGCCTCGTCCCTGCCGATGACGTAGATCGTGTGGGACGACTCGGAAAGGCCCGAGAGCTGGATGTTGGTCGAGACCGGGATCTCGGACCCGTAGCCGCCGGCGTCAAGCCTGTACTTGTAGGCCGCCACGCCGGAGCCCCCCACGTCGATGTCCGTGGACTGGCTGTTCGTCGGGTTGACCGGCAGGTTGTTCAATGACGCGATGGGAGGATTCACGTCGATCTCCCAGGTGTGCGACGTGGCCGAACCGGTGTCCTGCCAGTTGCCCGCCTGGTCGCGCCCGATGACGTCGACGGTGTGGCTTCCCTCGGCCAGGCCCGCCGCGGTGATGGGCGTGCCCGAGGCGATCTCGGCGCCGTAGCCGCCGCCGTCTAGCTGGTACCGGTAGGCCACCACCTGGGCGCCCCCCACGCTGATATTGATCGACTGCACGTTGGTCGGGTCCGCCGGGGTGTTGGAGAGCGACGCCGTGGGCGCCTGGGTGTCAACGGTCCAGGTGTGGCTCGTGGGATCGCTTTCCGACTGCCAGTTCGCAGGGAAGGCGTTGTCCGCGCCGATGACCTCGATGGTGTGTTCGCCGTCGGCGAGGCCTGCCAGGACGATGTTGTCGCCCACGTCGAACCCGTCGAAGCCGCCGAGCCACGCCCCGCCGTCGACGCGGTAGCGGTACGCCGTGACGTTCGTGCCCCCCACGTTGATGTCGGTCCCCGTGACGTTCGTGACGGAGGCCGGGAGGCCGGAAAGCGTGGCCGTGGCCGCGGTGAGGTCAATGGTCCAGTCGTACTGCGTGGGCGAGGACTGCCAGTTCCCCACGCTGTCCCTGCCGATGACGTAGATGGAATGTGAGCCCTCGACAAGGCCTGCGGCGGTGATGTTGGTGTTCATGTCCGACACCTCGGCGCTCCATGGGTCGCCGTCGATGCGATAGCGGTAGGCCGCCACGTCCGCGCCGCCCACGTCGATGTCGATGTCGGTCTGGCTGGTGAGAAGCGGCGGCGTGTTGGAGAGGGTCGCCGTGGGGGCCGTGATGTCGATGGTCCAGGCGTGGGTCGTCGGGCTCAGCTGGCTCTGCTCGTTGCCCAGGTCGTCCTTGGCGATAACCGAGATGGTATGGGCCCCCTCGGCCAGGCCCGAGAGCATGATGTGGGTGGCGATGGGAATGTCTCCCCCGTAGCCGCCGCCGTCGATTTTATACCTATAGCTTTCTACATCGGTGCCGCCCACGGTGACGTCGATGGACTGGCTGTTCGTGGGATTGGCCGGCGTGTTGTCAAGCACCGCCGTGGGGGGTGTGATGTCGATGCTCCAGGCATAGGTCGTGGCGTCTCCCTCGGCCTGCCAGTTCCCCGCGGCGTCCCTGCCGATGATGTAGATAGTGTGCGCTCCCTCGGCGATGGCGGATCGCTCGATATGCTCCGACACGGCGGTCTCGGCGCTCCAGGCCTCGCCGTCGATCTTGTACTTGTAGGCCACAACCTGGGCGCCTCCCACGGTCATGTCGATCGACTGGTCGTTCGTGGGATTGTTCGGCTGTCCCGAATAGGTGGCCGCGGGGGGCGTGAGGTCCACCTGCCAGTCGAAGGACGAGGCCTCGGGGAAGGTCTACCAGTTCCCCAGGGAGTCTTTCCCCACGGCTTCGAGGGAGTGCACGCCCTCGGCGAGGCCGGCGGCGGTGATGTTGTCACCCACGTCGATCTCGTCGCTATAGGGGCCGCCGTCAAGGCTGTACTTGTAGGCCACCACGTCGGTGCCCCCCACGTCGATGTCGATGGAGGTGACGTTCGTGGGGTTCGCGGGCGTTCCCGAGAACTCCGCCACGACGGGGCCGCGTCCATCGAATTCGCTTATTCTGTCCGGGTAAATCGCGTTGCCGTATTTGTCAGCTACATCAATCACCACAAGCCTGTATTTTGCGGTATGGACCATGTCATCCGGTTCCGTTCCATTCACCGTTAGGTTCACAGTCAATTTGTCGCTTTCAAGGACGGCGGAAATGATATTCACGTTATAGCTACATTTTACATCGTTGCACTGAATTTTATAATTGTCGGCGTCGTTTGCCGAGGCCTCGTCCAGGCGCATTGACTTGTCCTGGAACACCACGCGGACGTTGGTGTGCGTCGTGGCCGTCACCGTGGCGATGTCGGGGGCCGTGTCATCCGGGGTGAGGGCCCCGCTGGGGATGTAGATGCCCTTATCGTTCCTGTTGTCCATGTACTTCTTGAAGATGTTGCTGTTGCATCCCGCGAGCGCCAGGGACGATAGGGCAAGGGTGATGGCGATAAAGAATTTATTGACGGTCATTGCTCGGTTTCCCCCTGTATAATATACGAACTGCTTGTCGTATTGATTGGGCTTGATTGTATGGTGTCATTCCTGTCATTGCCTTCTTGATTTCCGCATTTCGGAAAAGTGACAATTCCAGATTTTTTTCTACTTTAAGTTATAAATTGAATATCGACAAGTCAAGAAAAAAAATCCATCTGAGTGGGTTTTAAATCATTAAAATTACTTGCCGTTTCGAATATTTATAGGTATAATCATTATAAATTTTAATATACATGAAATAGTATTTTGAAAACAATATGTTAAACCATCGGAAATCGATAGATTTGACATACTATTCTATTTTTCTTTTTATTCAGCTCTGTTTCCGATGGTTTCTCGATAGAGAAGAAAACTAAAAACAATTCATATAATGTCAATAAAAAAACTGGACAATGTTCAAATTTATTAGCCTAACTATGAAACATGAAGGCGATAGTTATCGGTCAGCACCTGTAGAGTTGGTAACAATAAATAATAATGAAAATAATCCACTTTATACGCACTAACAGGGTCAAGAACCAGGGCGGTACACATCTGCCAGTATATCCATGTACGCAATGAAACGAAACCCACTGTATATAATAGCGATCATCGCCGCGTTGCTCGTTACCGGTTGCGACAGCCGCTCCGGGAGGGTGAAGTATCTCGTGGGCGATGATTCACTCCATGGCTACTTCTCCCTTGATGCGCGATCCGTCACCATCTACGCGTCACCGGAGGATAAAAAGGCGGGTAGGATCGAATGCCGCCTGTATGACGACGAGTACGGGGTCTTCGCCAGGATGTTCCGCGTGCTCGACGATGACGCCATAGAGGAGGCGTATCGAGCAAAGGGGCCTTCCCGCTTTTCAGAAGAGTTCATACGGAACGTCATGTCCTCCGACGACGGCGAATTCAGCCCCGCCGGGGATGCCGTACGGCCCCTGGCAGGACTCCGCGTCGCCATCGATCCGGGGCACAGCGCCGGTTCAATGGAAGATGCGGTGCGGGAAGGCAAATACATACTGCTTTTCACTCCCGAAGGCGAGAAACTGAACTTCTACGAGGCGGCCCTCAATCTCGCCACGGCCAGGGTCCTGAAAGAGATGCTCGAGCGGGACGGCGCCACGGTGATGCTCACCCGCACGAAGGGGGAACAGGTCTACCCCGTGCCCTTCGATATCTGGGTGAAAAGAAATTTTCGGAGGGCCGTGAAAGAGAAGGAGCGGGACGGCTTCATAACTTCCGCGGCGGCGAAGCGCCTCCTGACCAGGTCGAGCGACCGCCAGCGTCTGAAGTTCTTCAACAGCGAATACGAGATGCCCCGCCGGGCCGCGCTCATCAACCGCTTCAGGCCCCACGTCACCGTCCTGGCGCACTACGACGCGCGCGATGCCACGCCCGACTACCGGATCAAGTACCTCCTCGTCAAGAAAATCGCGCGGTCCCGGGGAGGCGCCGCAGACCGGATGAAGCGGATCAACGAGGTGGTGGATTCCATCAGCGCCCTCGATGACAATTTCTGCACCGCCTTCGTGCCCGGGTGCTTCCTCCGCGGCGAGCTCGCGAGCATGGAATCGCGCATCGAGTTTCTGCGACTGGTGGTCTCGACGGACCTTGATCGGTCGATACGCTTTTCAAAACATGTCGTGGAGCATTTCAGGAAGGAGCTCGATGTGCCCCCGTCGCCTGAGACCTTTCCCGGGTCCCGTCTCGTGGGGTTCCGGTTTGGGGGGGTCTACGCGCGCAATCTCCGCATGACACGCCTGGTGCGGGGCGCACTCTGCCTCGGGGAACCGCTCCAGCAGAACAACCTCGGGGAGGCGCGACGACTGGCTAAAATCGGCGAAGGACGAATACCGGAGCGCGTGAGGGAGACGGCCCGGGCCTACCACCGGGCCATCCGGGACTACGCCGCGGGGTATCCCGGGCGATGATGGCGGAAGGCATGGACACCGGGGAAAAAATTTTCGGAAGGCCGAGGATCCTCTGCGCCGACGATGATCCCTCGAGCCTCGATCTTATCGGGAGGATACTCGAGGGGCGGGGGTACGAGGCGGTCTGCGTGTCAAGCGGCGCCGGGGCCCTGGAGTTGCTCCGCCGCAACGATATCGACATGGCCCTCATTGACGTCACCATGAAGGACATGGACGGGTTTTCGATATGCCGTTCGATAAAGAACGGCAGGAGAAAATCGATCCCGGTTATCATGATGACCGGCCACCGCTCGAAGGAGGACAGGCTCAGGAGCATCGAGGCCGGGGCCGAGGACTTTATCTCAAAGCCGATCGACGCCATCGAGGTCCTCGCCAGGATAGGCATGCTCCTCAGGATAAAGGCCCTGAGCGACGAGCGGGAGATGGACATGGACTTCGCGCGGAAGATCCAGAAATCCCTCCTCCCTTGGGACATGCCGGAAATAAGCGGTGGAAGAATCGGCTTCACCTACGCTCCCCTCCAGGACATCGGCGGGGACTTCGTCGACATCCTTTACCGGCCCGAGACCGGGGAACTCGGCCTCTTCATCTGCGACGTGTCGGGCCACGGTGTTTCCTCGGCCATCATCGCCTCGATGGTGAAGATGTCCCTCTCCTCCTGGGGATCCTGCCTCGGCTCCCCCGCTGAGCTCCTGGCCCAGATACGGCGCTCCCTCATCGACAAAATAGGCGAAAATTATATCACCGCCTGCGCCTGTCACATCAACCTGGCGACGGGGAGGATGCTGACCGCCTGCGGGGGCCATCCGCCCCTCATCGTTGCCGGGCATGACGGAGTGTTTCGCGAGGTCAGGGGACGGGGCAGCGTCATAAACGGCTTTATCGAACCCGGGTGGGAAGAGATCGAGACGGCCCTGCGCCCCGGGGACAGGGTCGTCCTCTACACCGACGGCGTGTTCGAATCCCGGAGCGGCGGCGTCTTCTTCGGCCTCGATCGGCTGAAGAACCTCATCGGGGAGAATCAGGGCCTCGCGCCCGGGGAGCTCTGCGATGTCGTGTACAACGCGGTCCATGATTTCGTGGGGGAGGAGGGCCTCTATGACGACTTCACGCTCCTGGCTTTCGAGTACGAGGGTCCCAACGGCCTGGTTGACCGGAGATGCGGCCGGGGACGCCGGGAGGGGGAGCGATGAAGATAGTATTTCATGAGAAGTATTACAATTCAGATTATTCCCATGACCCCGCCGCGGCACCGGGGCGCCTGGACGGCATCATGGAGGTCCTGGGATCGGGAAACCGTCACGAGATAATCCGTCCTGAACCGGCCTCGGAGGAAGATATCCTGAGGGCCCATGGCCGGGATCACGTCGCCCGCATACGCGGGAACTCCCATCTCTACGAGATGGCGTCCCTGGCGGCGGGGGGCTCGATCCTGGCGGCCAGGCGCGCCTTCGCCGGGCATCCCGCCTTCGCGGTAATCCGGCCCCCGGGCCACCACGCCTCCTCAGATTCCTGCTGGGGCTTCTGCTTTTTCAATAACATGGCGGTGAGCCTCCTGGCGCTCTTCGCGGAAAAGAAGATAGCTTCGGCGGCGGTCCTCGATTTCGATCTGCACACGGGAGACGGGAACATAAATATCCTTGAGGGTCGCGGCGACGGCTTCAGGGTGTCGATCCTCAATCCCTATGCGAATGAACCCGCCGCGTATCTCCATGAGATCGAGGAATGGATGGCGTCGCTCGGGAAGATCGATATCATAGCCGCCTCGGCGGGATTCGACCAGGGCCTCGACGACTGGGGCAATCTTCTTTCCGTTGATGAGTACCGCGGGATCGGGAGGCTCATGAAGGATTGTTCGGTGAGGCTCTGCGCGGGGAGACGCTACGCCCTCCTGGAGGGGGGATACAACCATGACATCCTGGGGGCACACGTGAGCGCCTTTTGCGAGGGATTTGAATAAGCTTGATATGCGTGTTTTCAGGAAAGGGGAGGGGTCCATGTACAGGATAATCGACGAACGGAACAGGGTCCGCTACGGCTGTATCGACGGGCCCGTTGACTTCAATTACCGTGACTTCCGGCTAATGAATTTTTTCGGAAAGGAAACGGGACGGCTGAAAAAACGCCTCGCCTTTCACAAGTTCAACTACCTCGGGATCATCACCGACCGGTTTATCGTGGGTTTCGCCGCCGTGGATCTCTCCTACGCCCACAACGTCTTCGCCTATCTCTTTGACTATCAAAGGGGGAAGCTCTTCGAATACGACGCCGTTGGACCGGGGAGCGCGCGCCTCAATTTCAACTCCAACCCTGACGAATACGGTATAGACTTCAAAAAGGGGAGGACGCGCCTGCGGCTTGAGAAATCCCATGCCCGGGGATTCCTTTCTTTTTATAGTGACTTCGGGGGGAGGCTCCAGGTTTCAGGGAGGGCGCCCTATGGCCTCCTGTCGCATCGCCCCCTTCGCGTGCTCAATCCCTCGGAGCCGACGCGCTGGACCTTTACAGAAAAGTACGGGGGACTGGTCCCTGAGACCCTGGAGATTGAGTTCGAGGGAAGCCCCCTTCCGTTCGACGGAAGGAAAAGCACCCTGGTCTACGACTGGTCGGGGGGTTATCTACGGAGAAGGACCGACTGGTTCTGGGCCTCCTTCTCCGGCTTCCAGGGAAGCCGCCGGGTCGGGGGCAACATCGCGACCCTGGTCAATGAATCCTGCTTCAATGAGAACGCCTTCTGGATCAACGGCGCGCGAACGAGGGTGGCCCAGTGCCTCTTCGATTTCGACATGGAAGACCCGAACAAACCGTGGCGCGTGCGCGACGAGGCGGGAAGGGTCGATCTCGTCTTCCGACCCGAGGGGGAGCGATCGAAGGTAATGAACGCGCTCCTGGTGAAGACGGCGTTTCACCAGATGATAGGCACGTTCAAGGGGATGCTTCGTCCCCAACGGGGAGGGCCCGTGAGGATCAACGGCCTGCGCGGATTCACGGAGTTTCACCGGGCCCTCTGGTAGGCCCCTACCTGCTCCCGGCGCCTCCCGGTGAGCCGTATATCTCGTTTTGGAGCTTCATCAGGAGCTCGCTTTTCTCCGCGTCCGTGATGTCGCGGTCCTCGAGAATGGGCCTGCTCCGGCGGTAGTACTCGCGGTCCCTTCGGCGCGCGATGGCGGACCTCCGGTCGGCCGCCTCCATCCGTTTGACCTCGTCAGGGGGGAAGAACCCGAGCCTGATCTGCCGCACCCCTTTCAACCGTTCCTCCTCGTCGAGGCCCCTGAAATCGTTCTCGTAGAGGGCGATCTTTTCTTCGCAGCGCTGGGCCGTGGTCTGCCACGAATCGATCATCGCGGCCTCATGGCCCCACATGGATTTCCGGAGGAACGCCAGGCGTTTTTCCTTTTCACGGCCCGGCATTTTTTTATCGGTGATAATGGCGTGCTTTCTCAGTGTGTACTCGAGGCTCTTGATCTCGGTGCCGAATAGGATATCCGCCCGTTCACTGCCGAATCGCGCCCTCCTGGCATCCTGCATCTCCCGAAGATTCACGAGGACTTTTTCCATGTCCCGTTCGGAAAACCAGCGAAGACGGTGCTTCGCTTCCTCGCGCTGGTTCGCGATATGCAATCGCGCGATCTCCAGCATGGCGTCGCCGCGGTCCCCGGGCCCCAGGAGGCCGAGGACCGCGTCATTGAAGGCCCTGGTCCTCTCCGGTTCCGGAAGCTCCCGGTACTTCCCCGCCAGGTGACTCAGGTAGGGTATGGTCTGCCTGGTCACGACCCCGCTTGTAAAGAGCGCACCGGGGTCGGGGTGGTCAAATCCACGGCGGGCCATGAAATCCTGGTAATCTTTCGCCCTGATGTCCTGGTGGTCCGTGATGATGTTGATCGGGACGGGATCGTGGTGCCGGAAAAGGAAAAGGAACGCCAGGGCCGCGGCAATGGCCGTGCCGGCGATGATAACGGGGAGTGGACGAGAAATTTTTTTCATGACGGTCACCAGTCAATGGCACGCCGTAATTAGTACACTGTCCGCGCGCCCTGGTGTCAACCCGTTATCGGCGTCGGCGGGAGAAAAAACGATCTGCGCATCAGCCCTTCCTCAGCAGGTAGCCGCACCATCCATCGTGCCTGGAGGATTCCATGAGACGGAGCCCCCCTGAAAGGAACGCGTCCTTTACCAGTTCATCGCGCCCCACGCTGACGCCGCTGGCGATGAGGGTACCGCCTCCCGCGACGAGATCGACGAGGGCCCCGAGGTTGCCCAGGATCACGTCCGTGACCAGGTTTGCCAGGACGATGTCGTAGGCGCGCCCGGGCCTGAAGGAGGCAATATCGGAACTGTGAAGCGCTATGGCGGCGCATCCGTTTTCCCGGATATTGTGGGCCGCGCATTCCGCGGCGTGAGGATTGAGCTCAACGGCGTCGACGCGTCCCACGTCAAGTCGCGAAGCGGTGATGGCGAGGACACCGGTGCCGGTCCCGGCGTCAAGGAGGGAGAGTCCCGCGCGGCCTTCACGGCTAATCCCCGCCAGGACTTCGAGAAGGAAGCGGAGGCAGAGCCACGTGGTGGCGTGCCTGCCGTCGCCGAAGGCGTTGCGCGGCTCGATGGTGATGGTGACGGGTCCCCGCCCCGGGGAGTCGCATGGGGGGCCGCATAGTTCGATC
Organism: Spirochaetota bacterium; assembly: GCA_040768125.1. Classification (GTDB taxonomy): domain Bacteria; phylum Spirochaetota; class UBA4802; order UBA4802; family UBA5550; genus RBG-16-49-21. Next base: position 110,479 of record JAXGNG010000004.1, read on the forward strand.
GGTCCGGCGTCATCCGACGAGCCGGCGAAGAGGGGCCCCGTCAGGGGGGTCCCCTTCAATTCCTCGATTCCCCGGATCAGGGGGAAGCCCCCGGGTGTTGGCGCGTAGGGACGGAGCAGATCATCGGTCCCGATTTCGTCGCTGTCGTTGACAATGGTGATGATGATTGAATCCATCCCCGTCCTCGCCGTGAACGATTACTATTCGTGAAGAGTCTTGATGCGCCGTTGAAAAAATCAACCGCAATTTTTTTCTTGCGGCGAACCGGAAGATCAACGCGTCTATCGGCGGGATTAATCTGCTGGGAGAGTATCTTCTGCTTGACGTATTCCATGAACAATGACCACCATTGAGGTGTGAAAGGTCTACTATTGCATCTGGAGGACACGTGGACATGGCTCAGGGCTCGAAGAAGGCGAGGGCGGGAAGAAAACCGGTCCGGCGACCGAAGCCGGACAACATTCTTTATGCCGCGAGGTGCAGGCTCGATCAATTCGACGCCCTGAACAGGGAAAAGACCCTCTTTATCCTCCCCATGGGCTCCCTGGAGGTCCATGGCTATCATCTGACCAACGACACGGACATGCGCTCCTCCCTCATCATGGCCGAGGGCGCGGCGAAGCGTTTCGCCGCGGCTCACCGCGACTGGACCGTGATGCTCCTTCCCCTCCTCAACATCGGCACGGACGAGCTTCCCCTTCCCGGGAGCATCGAGTTTTCGCCGAAAACGGTGTACCGCGCCCTGGTCGAGTACGCGCGTTCCCTTGAACGGTGGGGTTTCAGGAACCTGATGATCACCAACGGTCACGGGGGATTGCGGCACAACGTGGCCATCGACGACGCCTGCAGGAGCTGCAACCGGAGGTACCGGATGCGCATGATTTCGCCCTGCATCCGCCTGTTCCAGGATTTCATATTCGGGAAAAAGTTCCGCCTCATCGAGGCCGAGCTGGGCAGGAAGCTCAGGCCGGGCGAAAAGGAGGGGCTCACCGACCTTGAACACGCCGGGGGATGGGAGACCTCCTTCATGCTCAATGAGGACCGCGAACTTGTGTCGCAGGATTACCCCCTCATCGGTTCGTCGCGAATCAGCCTCGGGGCCGGGACCATCCGGATCGCGCGCTTCCTCGAGGGTATCGTCAGGAGGCTCCCGGGCCTCCGGGGGATGCTGAATGCCCTGGGCATGCCCCTTGAGGAAGGCTTCAGGTTCATCGTTACCGCCGGAAAGATGTACGACCAGAAACGGGAGCGCTATACCTACAGCGGAAATCCCGCGGTGGCCTCGCCGGAAATCGGCAGGGCCTGGGGCGCCGCCATGGCGCGCGAGATAACGGCGATCATGGAGGAGGTCTACATCACCGGGGAAACGGCGCCCTCCACGGTCGTTTCAAACCATTCCGCGCTTTTTATCTTCAGACGAAATTTTATTCTCGCCGTGACCTGGACGGCCCTGGTCCTTCTCGTCATCGCGGTCCTTGCCGGGGCGTGGCATATGGCTTTCAGATCGTAGGCAGGGCCGGCGCCGCGCAATCGGCACCCGCCCGGGGAGGTCCTTTCCATGACAGGAAGAAGAAGCGCCAGGTCCATGGCAATGCTCGCGGGAATCACGGCAATCGCCGTATGGATGGGTGACCTCACGGCGCAGCAGGCCGCGGGCGTGCCCGCAATCAGGGTCAGAAAAGCGGTCAAGGGGTGCGGCGGTTTCGATGACACGATTTCGATCCATCCCGATCGATACGTGCCGGGGACCGGTCCCCGGGGCGACCGCACGCCGGTGATCTACGACATCGAAAAGGACTCCCTTGTCGAGCTCGGTGATCTCGACGGCCTTGCCGGCCTGCCGGTCCCGCCGGGGGTGCCCCCGGCATCGGCGGACCGCTACGCCGCGAGCGCCCTGAAAATCCGCGGCGACTACTGGCGGTGGAGCGGACGCAAGCTGGTCCTCTATTCGCCGGAGAGGAATATCGCGGGGATCGTCTATACCAGGGTTGAAGAGAAGAAGACCCTGCCCGGGAACCCGCCCTGCGGTACCTGCGGCGGCGCCACGGAATTGATCGAGAAGTATCATCGCTACTACTGCCGCTCCTGCAGGGCCTACGTGCCGGAGAATAAGTACATTTCCGAGGTCCACTCCTACCTCTTCGCGGCCTGTGACCTCAGGACGCGCAGGATCGCGTGGACCGCGCCCCTCGAGATGGACGCCTCGAATCCCTACGAGCAGAAGGGCATCGGCCCCATCGGCGTGGATCCCTCGGGGAGCTATCTCTACTATGCCAACGAGATCCATTTTTACCGCCATAACCGCTCGAGCGGCAATATTCTGCTTTACCGCTTCAACATCAGGGAAAGGAAGGTCGACCGCCGTCACCGGATCGAGGTTCCGGTCCGTGTTCGCGAGGGATCGGCCGGCTCCTACAGCATCCACACCGTGCCCTCGGCGGACATGACGCGGATACTCTTCTGGGAGTATGACGAGGCCTCGGAATCAGGAGGCGGGCACCTGAAGAACCCGGCGGCCCGGGGATACGTCGTGGACCCCGATTCGGGGAGCCACTTCCAGATCGCGGTCCCCGTGACTCCCTACGGGAGCGTCTTCGATTTCGAGGGCCGCTACCTTGTCCTGGGGAGCAACCAGGCAGGGACCCTGCACCGCTATGACCTTGCCGCGAAAAAGGAAGAGAAAAAGGTCCAGTCGAAGCGGGGCATCTTCAGGCTCATACTATCCGGGGATTCCCGCTTTCTCTTCGTGTTCCACAAGAAGGGCGTCGAGGTGCTCTCGTGGCCCGCCATGACCCTGGTGAAGAGCCTTCCCATGTCCGCCGTGCTTCCCGGGGTTACTGAGCTACTCGTGTCGGTTCCGATGTACGTGACCGCCCGGGGAAAGTACGCCGCCATCTGCGCACTCGAGAAACAGCCGAGCGGTCCCTGGTGGGCATGCGACCGGGACGGGGGCTTCCAGCTCCTGCAGATCGGGGATTGACCTGGCGCGGCGCCGGTGTCACGTCCCCGGAAGGGCCTCGAGGTGATGCCACAGCTCCACCATGGCGAGGGTGTCCATTCGGCAGTATTCCCGGAGGGCCCGCCGCGTTTCCCTGATCTTCTCCGGGTCCGTTTCCGCCTGGAGGCCCTCGAAGGCCGCCATGGCGGAGCCGCCGTCGGCGATGGCGAGGCCATCGTAGCCGCTCCCCGGCACGAGGGCGGGCAGGACCGCCTTGATCGAATAGCTTCCGCGCATCGCCGGGGCGTACACCAGCTTCTTCTGGAAGGGCACCATCAGGTCCCGGATCCTCCCGATTCGCTCTTCGATCTCCCCCTGCAATCCAGGGAAGTCCCGGGCAAGTTCCCTGAGCCGGGTGGTCTCGAAGGCGGCGTTGTAGACCAGGATGTCGCCACGGGGCGCCGTGTCCCCGAGGAGGCGCGTAATGAATTCGCGACGCGGGTCGCGTCCCGCCTCGGCGAGAAACTCGAAGTGCCGGAGCTCCCCGCCGGGTCTCTCCAGATAGTGGAGAGAATACTGGAAGGGTATCTGCTGGTAGGGCCGCGACTCGTCGTAGAGGGGCAACGCCGGCATGAAGGTTTCGAAGTCCATGAAGAAGAGGGGATAGTGGATTTCCGCCATGAATGACGCCAGCCCCTCGCGGTCCAGAAACCCCTCGCCGCTCAGGTGGCTCTCCACCTGGAGCCGCTGGCCCCCCGTGAGGGGATAGTCCCGGGGAATATCCTCGAACCGCGTGACGCCGGCGGCGTGGAGCTCAAACATCTGTTTCTTCGGCAGACGGGCGATATCGAACACCGAATGCTCGGGCACGTCCCGCCAGCAGTATCCGAAGAAATCACACCGGTAGGGGGAGAAGCAGTGCTCCCCGATCATCACCTCCGGCATGCGTTTCCCCCGGAGAACCTTTTTCATTTCTTCGATCTCATCCCGGACGAGATCCCGGTTCTCCCGCGCCTCCGCCAGGACCGACTGCACGGTGAAGAGGGACCCCGGATCGAGGTCGCCGCGGCGCACGTAGGCGTTGTTCAGGTGTACGATGGAGATATCCTCCAGGGGAAGCCCCGATCCGGTTATGACATGGTACTGGAGCGATGCGTCCATGACGTAGGTCTCGCTGACCGAGGTCGAGGATTTCACCTCGTAGGCCCTCCATCCCGAAGGGTCCCTGACGAGGATGTCCATGATGGAGAGGACGCGCCCGTGCTGGAAGGCGGCCTCGTAGAGTACCGGTGTCCCTTCTTCAATCAGCTTTCTCGTGCGGCGGAGGGCTTCCAGGTGGTCCCCCGGGCCCCTCGGTCCCGCGTCGACGCCCCCGGGAAAAAGGTCCCGGGCCCGGAGGCCCACGGCGGTGCCGGTGTCGAAGACCTTCCGGAGCTCCGGAGGCGTCGGGTCGCGAAGCTCGGGACTCTTCCGGTTCAGGTAGAGCGACAGGGGGCACTGGAGCCCCCGGATGAACGTGGATTTGCTCAGGAGGTGGCGCTGCGTTTCCGTTTCCCTCATTTTTCCGGTTCTCCCTGTTCCTCCCAGTCCCAGAAATAATCCTTGTTGGTGAGCTCCCCGGTGTCCTCTTCCGCCTTTTCGGGGCGCCGCACCCCCTCGGGAATGTCGTCGGTATGGCGGTGGAAATACTCGATCTGCTCCTCGAGGTCCGCGGTCTCCTCCTCCCAGTAGCGGACCGTTCCGAAGTGGGGAAATGCGGCGGGGAAGGCGGGATCCTCCCATCGCTGGGCGATCCAGGCGGCGTAGCGAATGTAGCGGAGCGCCCGGAGGGGCTCGATCAGGCGGAGCCAGGAGGTTTCAAAATCCCTGAACTGCCGGTAGGCGTCGAGAAATATCCCGCGCTGCCGGAGTCCCTCCCTGTCCCTGGCCGGGACAAGCATCCAGACGTCCTGGACAGCGGGCCCTTTGAGGAAGTCGTCGAAATCGAGGAAGAACCATCCCTCGCGGCCATGGAGGAGATTACCCAGGTGACAGTCCCCGTGAATGCGGTGAAAGGGGACCCCCTCCCGCAGCGTATCGTAGAGGACTACGGCCTCCTTCACCGCGGCGGCGTAGCGCTCCCGGAGGTGGGCGGGGAGTATGCCGCGCTCCTCCAGGAAGGCCAGGGGCTCGAGGCCGTACGTCGCGCCCGTGAGTTCGATGCGGTGGGCCGCCGGCCGGGCCGCGCCGTTGTTGTGAATGCGGGCGCAGAGCCTCCCGAGTATCTGGAGCTGGCCGTCCGAGAGTTCGTCGGGCACCCTTCCTCCCGTCCGGGGCCAGATGGCGTAGAGGATCCCCTCGATCTCCCTGAGGGTTCCGCCCCCGGGGAACTCGAGGGGGGCGCAGACCGGTATCTCGTCGTCCCTCAGGTCGAAGAGGAACCGGTGCTCCTCCAGTATCTGTTCACGGCTCCACCGCCCGGGGCGGTAGAACTTCGCCACGATATGCGAGCCGTCATCGATCCTGAGGTCGTAGACCCTGTTCTCATAGCTGTTGAGCGCGAGGCAGTGGCCCGTGGGCCTGAAGCCTCCCGCCTCGATCGCCAGGAGTACGATATCCGGCGTGAGATTGAAAAAGAAATTGTCCATCGCGTGGGCCCCGGCGGAGCGAAACTCCGGGAAGATGAAAAAGCCTTTATCACCCGATCCTGATAAAGGCTCCCTCGTTCTTCCGGCGTTCAGAGCGCGCCGATACCGGTCTACTTCTTCAGCGTCGCCTTGAGGGCCGCCTCCTTGTAGTTTTTGCTGAAGGTGAATTTCGGGACCTTCGTCGCCTTCTTGGGCGCGATCACGATCTCCTCCCCCGTTATGGGATTTCGCCCCACCCGCTCCTTCGTGGCGGGCTTCATCTTTATGTGCATCTTGCCGAAGTTGCCCACGGGGACGCGCTCTCCCTTGAGAACGCCGGCATGGATTACGTCGAATATATCATCCATGATCGCCTTCGCCTTGGCCTTCGGCAGCTCATGCTTTTCCGTGATGTATTTCAGCATTGTCTGGGCGGTGAATTTTTCCGGTAGATTGATTTTCTTCAGCGCTACGGAATTTTTTTCCGTGGATTTTCCATTTGCCTTGATTGTTTTTGCCATTGTACCTTTTCCTTCATGAGAATTTGATCGACCCGTGGACACTGCCCATCAGGCGCGAACTTATCATCACATATGACATAATACCCGGTGCGTCAAGTATTTTCCTGCCCCTTGCGGTTCGGCGCTGCAGACGAAGAGGGCACGCCCCGGAAGGGCTGTCGCGCCCCGGGAGTACGACACGCCTTTCCGTCATGGGAGCCATGCGAGAGCGTGGCTCCCGCGACGAATTAACTTGACAGGCGATTGTCCAGGACGATACTGCAGCTGTTCCGGCCGTGAAGGGCCCGCGGCCTGATCCGGGGGAGAAGACCCCGGCGCCGCGGTCGATGGATCCGGAACACACACCAGGCAAGGAGAACCGACCATGAGTGATCCGAATTGTCCCGATTGTCCCCTCCGCAGGCGGTACGACACGAAGCCGTCCTCGCTTCTGGGGCGTTTCTGGCGCTGGCACATCAGGTGGTGTCCCGGATGGAAGTCGTACCTTGCCGGCCTTCCGGCCGATGAGCGCGACGCGATTAAGGAGAAGTACGGGCTGAAGTAGGGGGTTTCCTTCGGCACGGGATAATTCATTTGACATGCCTTGAAGGAAACCCCATTGTGATAGAATGCCGCCGCGAGGGGCGGTTATCATGATCTGGGGGTGCGGGCATGAAAATGCGGAAGTTTCTCATTATCGTCGGCGTCATTCTTCTCGCGGGCATCGGCTACGGCGTCTATTATATCGACACGGCCCTGCCGATCGGCAACGGGTACGCGGCCAAGTACCTCTGTTCCCAGGCCTTCCTGGCGGGACGTGACCACGAGGCGATTTTTGACGAGGAAGTGCGGCCCACCAATATTCTTTTCGCCCTGGTGAAGCCGTCGGTCGACGTGGAAAACAGGTCGGTGACCGCCCGGGCCCTCGGATTCAGAAAGCCCCTCACCGCGGTCTACCGTGAAGGGTACGGCTGCACCCTTGCCGTGGGGGTCTCTCCCGGGGACCTCCAGCGCCAGGCTTCGCCTCCGCCGCGGAAGCGCCATGATCCCCGTGTCCCCTGGCCAAGGGGAGAGCGCGTGGATACTCCCCCGGTGTACCCCGGTGTTGACCGCGCGGCCCTCGACGAGGCCATCGACTGGGCCTTCAGGGAGCCGGGCCCCGCGACGAAGAGGAACACCCGCGCCGTGGTAGTGGTCCATCGCGGCGCCATCATCGCGGAGCGTTACACCGAAGGGATACCCCCGGAGCGTCCCATGATCGGGTGGTCGATGTCCAAGACCGTCACGGCCGCCCTGGTGGGCATCCTCGCCGGGCAGGGGAAGCTCGACATACACAAGCCGGCCCCCGTACCACGGTGGCGGGTACCCGGCGACCCCCGGGGCCCCGTCACCCTGGACCACCTCCTCCGGATGTCAAGCGGCCTCGACTTCGTCGAGGTGTACGGCCCCCACAAGGACGCCACGGACATGCTCTACGGAAGCGCGAGCATGGCGGATTTCGCCTCGGCGAAACCACTGCGCACTCCACCCGACACCGAATGGAGCTATTCAAGCGGCACCACGAATATCGTCGCCCGCATTGTCCGGGACGCCACGGGGGGGACCCTCGAGGGAGTCGAGGCCTTCGCCCGGAGCGCCCTCTTCGACAGGATCGGGATGCACTCGGCGGTCATAGAGCCGGACGCCTCGGGTTCCTTCGTCGGGTCAAGCTACATGTTCGCCACGCCGAGGGACTGGGCGCGCTTCGGTTTTCTCCTCCTCAATGACGGCGTCTGGTTCGGTGAGCGTATTCTTCCCGCGGGATGGGTCCGCTACATGAGGACCCCCACGCCCATGGCGCCCCTGGGAGAGTACGGCGCGCACCTGTGGCTCAACGCCGGCCTGGATGAGGACCCATCCAGGAGAAAGTATCCATCCCTTCCGCGTGAGCTCTTTTACCTGAGCGGATTCAACGGCCAGGTCGTGGCCGTGATTCCCTCAAAGCAGCTGGTCATCGTGCGCCTCGGCGTCACCCATGACGACTCATGGGACCAGGAGGGTTTCCTCCGAAGGGTCCTTGATTCCGTCGCCCTGCGGTGATGCAAAAGGGGTTGAGCATGAAACCGGATACTGACGGCTCGTCCCGCCGCATCTGTCCCTGGTGGCTCGGGTTCTTCCTGGCGAGCCCCCTGCGGCGTCTTTACCAGGACCCTGAGAGGATCCTCGGCCCCTACCTGAAGGAGGGTATGACGGCGGTTGACCTGGGGTGCGGCATGGGTTTCTTCAGCCTTCCCATGGCGAGGATGGCGGGTCCCCGTGGACGCGTGATCTGCGTTGACCTGCAGGAAAAAATGCTGCGGCACCTCGCGCGGCGGGCGGACAGGGCCGGGCTCGGGGGGAGCATCGAACCGAGGCGCGTTTCTCCCGGTTCTTTTTGCATGGATGATCTCGCGGGGAGCGTCGATTTCATCCTGCTGTTCGCGGTTATCCATGAGACCAGGGACCGCCAGGCGCTTTTCGCGGAGAGCCGGGACGCACTGAAGAGGGGAGGGCGCGTTCTTGTCGCGGAGCCACGGGGGCATGAGTCGGCCGCGAGTTTCGAATTGACCCTGTCGATCGCCCGGGAAAGCGGGTTTGCCGTCATCGGCGAACCCGCCATACGCGGGAGCCGCGCGGCGCTTCTGGAGAAGGCATGACGGGAGGTGACATGTCAAACCGATTGCCCGGTGACCGGGGGAACCAATGAGAATCATCTATTGCGCGGACCTGCACGGCGGCTTTGCCCAGCTCTACCACCTCCTCAAGGAAACCATCGCCGATGTGTACGTGGTAAGCGGCGACATCCTTGACATCCCTTTTTATTCCCTCGAGCAGTCGATGGAGTATTTCGAGCTCCAGAATATCTTTCACGGCATGAGGCACGAGAGAGGCGAAGAGGAGCGCTGCCTCGAGGAGTACGTGGAGGCGCTGCAGCGCGGGGGGGGGGTGAATGACTACCTCAAGGGACAGGCGAGCCGCTACCTTGAGCTCACGGCAACGGCCCGGGATATCATGGAGAACAAGTACCGGATCTTGGAAAATATCTTCAGCACGGAGAACAACGCCCCGATCCTGACGATACCGGGGAACTACGACATGGACCTTGCCTCCACGGCCCTGAAGGATCGCAGCATCCACCTGAAGACGGTCCGTCACGGGGGTGTCCTCTTTGCCGGATACGGCGGCGCCGCGGTGCGCACACCGGGTTTTCCGGAGTCGTTTCTCGTTCCCTACCGGGGCAAGGCGGAGCGGGACACGGACAGCGAGCTCTATCGCTTCCTGGAAGCCTCGAACCCGGACATCATCGTCGCCCATCATCCCGCCCACGGCGTGCTGGACAACATAAGCTATTACGGTTCCTGGGGCTCGACGTCTCTCCGGACCTACTGCGACAACCACCCCGTCCTTGCCTGCCTCACGGGGCACCTCCATGAGAACTGGGGGGTCCGCTTTGTCGAGGGGACGCTCTACATGAATCCCTCGAATTTCGGCGAGGTGACGACGCCCCGGGGCGAGACATCCGAGGGAGGGTTCTTCTACGAGTTCCGGGTGGAAGACGGCGGGGTCCCGGAGATCCTGTTCAGGAAGATCGTTGAGTACAGGGTCTACGACATCGCCGAGTACCTGAGGCGCGGCGATACCTATACGGAGAGGATTATCGACGGGCAGCGCCATGAGGCGCTGAGACGAATTTCCGTGGTCGACGATACGATCGAGCGGTACAACCAGATACCGGAACTCAAGGTGCTGCGGGACATACGGAATTTTTTCCGCATACACCAGACGAGGCAGACCGAGGAACGGATCATCAATCTGGAGAAGGCCGTGGCCTCCCTGGGGAACCTGGCGTCCCACATCGCCCTTGACCTGGTGGGATCGGTCAACATGGGAATGGCCCTCGATTCATCGGACGTTGACGCGGTCCTCTACCTCCGGGACAGGGATTCGTGCGGGGAGGATTACGAGTCGTGCGATTTCGCCCGCGACGTGGCGGAGCGGATCAAGGGTTTCCTGAGCGACCGCCACGGTTTCCAGATCATCGATTTCATCAACCTGGACGTGGTGGAGGAGAGTATCAGGAGCGAGCGGGTCGACTGCGACATGACCCAGCGTTTTTCCGTGTACCGGTCCTTCTGCCGGCCCATCAACTATCGAATCGTAGCGCCCGTGGAGGACCTCCTGAACGCCAACATCTCGTTTCGCATGAAGGCCGAGGAGAACATGCGCTCATACCTGCGGGTCCTGGGAAGCACCTGGGACATCAAAAAATCCTTCGAGAAATACGTGGTGCGCCTCAGGGGCATGGGGGTGCATATCCCCGAGCAGATGCTGACGCGGATCGAGAAACTACTGCAGAAGAACGTGTAGTCCACGGTTTTCGCGGACATACCTGCATGGGGGCCGACAGGGTCCTCATTTCATTTCCTTGGTTTTATCACGCAGGGACGTCTCGGATAAAAAAACAGAGGAAGGATAAAAAAATAGTTGCATATTGCAAGCAATGACATTTGGTTGGATAGTCAACCAGTTTGATGCAATTATGGCGGGGGTACCCGCCGTTATCTTCAGGAGGATACCATGAGATCAATGCTTGACGGAGTACGGGTCATAGACTTCACGGGGAATATCGCCGGACCGGCCGCGACGACGTTCCTGGCCGACATGGGAGCCGAGGTGATCAAGGTGGAAAAGCCGGGCCTCGGGGACGACGCGCGCCTCTTCCCGCCCTACGTGAACGGGTTCTCGGCCCCCTTCATCGTCATGAACCGCGCGAAGAAGGGCGTCGTGATAGACATGAAAAAGCCGGAGGGGGTGGCCGTCTTCAAGGAACTGGTGGCCGTCTCCGATGTCCTGGTGGAAAACTTCAAGCCCGGGGTCATGGAGCGCCTGGGGCTGGATTACGAAACCCTGAAAAAGGTGAACCCGAAGCTGGTGATGCTTTCCCTCTCGGGGTACGGTCAGTACGGCCCTCTCGCGAAGCGCCCCGCCTATGATTCGATCATCCAGGCCTGTTCCGGTATCATGGACGTCACTGGCTTTCCCGACGGCCCTCCCACGAAGGCGGGTCCCATCATAATCGACCTGGCCACGGCGATGCAGGCCGCCTTCGCGGTGTGCGCCGCCCTCTTTGCGCGGGAGCGCACCGGGGAGGGCGAGTACCTTGACGTCTCGATGTACGACACGGCGGTCAATCTCCTGGCAGGGGTCTGGACCGATTACACCGTGACCGGGAACATCCCGGGCCGCACGGGGAACCGCTACCCCTACGTGAGCCCCTTCGACACATTCCACGCCAAAGACGGCTATTTCATGATCTGCAGCGCCGGGGACGCCACATACCATCGCCTCTGCGACGCCATGGGGCGCCCCGACCTGAAGACCGACGAGCGCTTCGTGAACCTTTTCGTGAGGAACAGCAACGAGCCCGAGCTGAGGGCGATCATACAGGAATGGGTCGGTGCCCGGACGACGGAAGAGCTGATGGAGATCACCATCAAGCACGACGTTCCCGCCTCTCCGATCCGCAACGTCAAGGAGGTGGTCGAACACCCCCACACCGTGGCGCGCGGCCTTCCCGTGGAGGTGGAACAGCCGGGAAGGGGGAAGGTGGTGATCTACGGCCCCCCCACCAAGGCGAAGAACAGCGAGGTGAAGGCGCGGGGCGCCGCGCCGGAGCACGGCCAGCACACGGAATGGATGCTCACGGAGCTCTTGAAGAAGGCCCCGGAGGATGTACAGGCCCTCAAGGAATCGGGCGTGGTGAAATGACCGCCCCGGGGCGGCGCCGGGATCACTGCTTCGCCATGATCCCGCCGTCGCAGGGGATCACCGCTCCGGTCATGTAGTCCGAGGCCCGCGAGGCCAGGAAGACGGCGAGCCCCTTGATGTCGTCCTCTTCGCCGTGGCGCTTCATGGGTATGTAGCCGATGAAGGCGTCAAGGATCGGCTTCATCTCGGGCTTGAAAAGGTACTTCATCATGTCGGTCTTGAAGAAACCGGGGGCGATGGCGTTGACATGGATGTTGTGCCGCGCGAGCTTCACCGCGAGGTTCATGGTGAGCACGTTCAGGGCCGCCTTGGTGGAGTTGTACGCCACGGCGGGGTGCGCCTCCTCCAGGGAGCCCCGGGCCCCGTGGACCGAGGAGATGTTGATCATCTTGCCGCCGCCCTTCTCCTTCATGATTCCGGCGGCCATCTGGGAGATCATCCATGCCCCCCGGATGTTGACTCCGAATATGCGGTCCCACTGCTCCAGGGGATAATCGAGTGTCGGCGCGCCCCAGGTGAGGCCGGCGTTGTTCACCAGGATATCGACGGTGCCGAATTCCTTAACCGTCGTGTCGAGGAGCCTGCGGACGTCCTCCTCAACGGAGACGTCGAACTTTACCGCCAGGGTCTTCACCCCGAGGCCCGAGAGCTCGCCCGCCGTTTTCTCGCAGTTTTCGATCTTCCGGGACGCGATCACGAGGTTCGCTCCCGCCTCGGCGAGGCCCGATGCGATGAATTTACCTATTCCCCTGCCGCCCCCCGTTACGACGGCGACCCTGCCCGACAGGTCAAACATGTCCTGGATCTTCATTTCTTCCTCCCTGGGATGGTATGGTGCCCTCCGGTGCGCGGGTCAATTCGGCGTCGGCGCGGGGTTTTGATCAAGCATAAAACGGGATCAATCCTGCAGGGGATCGCTTCTCCGGGAGCTTTTCTTCATGCTCCGGAGGCGCTTTTCTTCGAGGCGTTTTCTCTTCTGCGCGGTGCTGACCGACGTGGGGATCCGTTTTTTTCTCGGGGACAGGGCGCGGGCGATGAGGGTGGCGAATTTTTCGATCACGCGCTTCCTGTTGGCCGACTGGGAGCGGTGGGATTCCTCGTGGATGACGATGAAGCCGCTTTTACTCACCGCCCGGCCCAGGGCTTCCCGCACGCGGCGTTTCTGGGAATCCGTGAGGCTCGGGGTGCCTTCCAGGTCGAAACGGAGCGTCACCTTCGTGGCAGTCTTGTTCACGTGCTGCCCGCCGGGGCCGGAGGACCGTGAGGAGGTGATACGTATTTCCTCCTCTGGAATGGACACGCGGGTGGTGACGAAAATCATGCGTTTGTTTTTTCCATGGATAGTGCCTGTTCGTTGTAACGCCTGGATACCGCCCTGTCAAAACAAAAAAAGACGTGAGGCGAACCCTGAAGCGGAAAATTACTTCTTGCGCGATATTCTGTTTGTCTGTAATGTGAAATAATCAGAAATAACCGGCTTCGGAACCATATCCCGTTTACCGGAAGAGAAGGTGTCCCGGCGGCATATCAGGAATATGAGGGAGTGTTACAGGCATGACGAAAATCATTCACTGCGCCGATCTTCATCTCGCTTCGGGTGCCGGGGAACGGGACTACTCCCTGTCGGTCCTGGACGAGATCCTGTCGATCGTCGCGGAAACCGGCGCCGACATTCTTCTCATCGCCGGGGATCTCTTCAACGCGAGGAGCGAGGCCGACGCCCTCAGGAAGGACGTCGCCGAGCGGTTCCGGCGTCTACCCGGGAAGACCTCCGTGTTTTTCCTCGCGGGGAACCACGACACGGGGGGCAGCCGGTCGGGTCTCCGGAGCCTCGACCTGGGCCTTCCGCGGGAGCATGTTATCGAGCACGCGGGTGAGCCCTGCATCCTGCGTCCCTTCAACGAGGATTGCGAGCTTCTCTTCATACCCCACCGGGAGGATTACAGCGACTATCCGAAATGGGACCTTCCTCCGAAGGGCGCCCGGTTCCGCGTGGCCGTGGCCCACGCCACGGTGCCCCGGATGAATTTTACCGGCATCGACGAGGAGGAGGGACGAACGGGGAGCATGGACGCGGACCTTTTTTCCCGCTGGGATGTTGATTACGCGGCCATGGGGCATATCCACTCCGCCCGGGAAGCCACGGTAATGAACACGCGGATACGCTATCCGGGCTCTGCACGGGTGTGGAGGCGTGACGAGACGGGTCCCCGCCTGGTCGCCATCGTGGAGCTGGGGAGCGGATTGACGGTGGCGCCGCGGGAACTCGCCTCGGCCGGGCAGTACCGCCGCGTGGAGATCCCTCTCGGGCTTTCCGGCGAAACGGGAGATATGGAGGGTGTCCACGGGTGGGGATCCCGTGACTGGGTGGACCTGCGCCTCTCGGGCCTGGTCGATGACGAGCACGATGTGCGGTCCCTTGAGGAGCGTATAAGGAAAGAACACGGGAGACGGGTTCGGCTTCTTACCATTGTGAGTGATGACGTGATGGTCCTCGAGGGGATCTCGAACCAGGCCATCGCCGCCCGCTTTCTCGAGGAGTGGAAGGCCCGTGAGCCGGCCGCCGGCGACGACGGGTCCCGGGCGGTATGGCTCAGGGCCAGGGAAATCGGTCTCCGGATGATCAGGGCCGAGGTGGAGGCGCGTCGATGATACGGAAGCTCATCCTCGAACGCTTCGGCAAGTTTACCGGCGCCGCCTTTGATTTCGGGCCCGTGACCCTCTTCATGGGCGAAAACGAGTCGGGTAAAACAACGGTATTCGACGCTCTCCTGAGCGTCATAACCTCCCTGGGTGAGCGGAGCGCCCTGGGCAAGTCAATCAGCCGCCGCTATGGACCGCCGCGCGAGCGCTCCTGCTCGATCGAGTGGTCGGGGAGCCCCCTTTCCATACGGGAGGACGAGTTCATCAATCTCTACGCCATCAGGTCCGGGGAGCCCGTCGTGGAGCTCGCATCGGGCAAGACATGGCTCGACAGGGTCAAGTCCTCGATATTCACCGGCGGGATCGATCCCGCGAAGATACGGGACGACCTTGCCAGGGCCGCGGCGGAAAAGGGAAATTACGCCCATGTCAGGGAAATGAAAGATACGCGGCTTCTTCTCGACCGCAAAAGGAAGGATCATGACGATCTGCTGAGCAAGCGTGAACTGCTGCTGAATAGGCGCGGTGAACTCCAGGGGCTCGACAGGGAGATCGGGAAGCTCCGGGGACTCGAAAAAAAACTGGGTGCCTCCATCGCGGAGATCGAGGGCAGCCTCTCCCAGCAGTCCATGATTGACGAGAGGAAGCGGAGGCGCGATATCCTGGCCCACCTGGTGAAGGGGGAGAAGCTGTCGGAGCGCGCCCGCTCACTTTCCCGTTTCAGGGTGGACCGGAGCGCCGAGATAGAGGGCCTGAAAAATGATACTGCCTCGGCGGAAAAGGCCCTTGCAGCAGCCGAGGCCCGGGTGGATGAGTCCCTTCGCGCCCTGAGGGAGCGTCAGAAAAACCTGGAGTCCGCGCGTTCAGGTCAATCAGAAGGGCGTTTTCGCCGGGAGGTCGCGGCGGAGCTTCTCGCGTCGATACTTTCGGCGGCCTCGGTGTCCGTCCCCCGGCGCGTAAATCTCCTGGGCATCGTTGCCGCGGCGGCAATGGTTGCGGCGGGCGTCGCCGGGTTTGTTTTCCTTGGAAGTTCGGGTATTCGTCTTCATGAATTTATCGGGCCCTTCGAGCTCGCCCTGGGCGCCCTCGGTACCGGGATCGCCGCGGCGTTCACGCTCATTATCCTCTCTTTCCGTCATCCCGGTGCCGGCGCCGGCGGGGGTTCCGCGGCCCTTGCGGTGAGAGTCAGGGATGAGTGGCGTGCCCGTACCGGCGGGGGCCTCTCCTCGGAAGGGATCGACGGCATAAGAATGGAGTTCCTTTCCCTGAAAAGCGAGGGTGACGCCCTTGCCAGGAACATCGCCATAATGGAAAAAGAGATCGGCGACATGGTTCGCGATCTCGAGAAGGCCAGGGAGGGGGTGGCGACCCTGAGGAAGGACCTTGACGGGGCGCAGGGGGCCTATGCGCGGCTCATCGCGGCCCTGAGGGTCAGCGATCCGGGAGAATACGCCGTCGGCCTCGCTGAGTACCGGAAGGCTGAAGAGGCCCTCGATGCGTGGCGGGGCGAGACGGAAGCGCTTCTTCGCTCCCATTCCACGGAGGACGAGGCCGCCCTGGAGGCCGAGTGCAGGGCGAGGATCGCCGCCCTGGAAAAGGAGATCACGGAAGGGGAGAAAACCCCGGCGGAGCGAAACGGGATGGACGCGCGGCTCAGGAAAGAAAGAAAGGAGCGGGAGGCGCTCCGCGAGCGGATAGGCGGTCTCGAAAAGGAGATACATACCGGCAGGGGCGAGGTCCAGGGCTCCCTGGGAGACATCCCGGACCAGATCGTGGCCTCCGAGGCGGCCATGGCCGCGCTGGCGCGCGACCTGGCTCGCCTGGACCTTGATCGGCGCGCCTCCGCCCTGGGCCAGGAGATATTCGCGGCCATGGCCGAGCGGTCGGATATCCAGCTCCAGGGTCTCGCGGATGAAATAGCCCTTCACTTCAGCGGGATACTCCCCGGATCACGGGGGATCGCGATCGGCGCCCTGGACAGCGAAGGGATCGCCGTGGAAGACGCGGGCGGGGCGATGCGCCCCATGGGCCATCTCTCCAGGGGAACCCTCGATTCCTTTTACCTGGCGGCTCGCCTCGCCATGGCGCTCCGTTCAAGGGAAGAGCCGGGCGTCCTCCTTCTCGACGAGCCTTTCCACGCCCTGGACGACGGGCGCGAGGAAAAGGCCCTTGAGCTCCTCAGGCGGGTCAGCGAAACCCATGGGTGGCAGATCGTGATTTTCTCTAAAGATGACGACATGGAGCGGAGGGGGCTCGCCGTTTTCGGGGAACGCATCATGGTGCACCGCCTGGGGGCGGTACGATAACAGGGCGCCGTCGCGTACCGGCGGGCCCGCGCATCCGCCGCAATAAAAAAAGGAGCACACAGCATGTTCCACATCTTCACACTGCAGGGCAAGAGAATCGATTCCAAGCTCGAGCACATTCCCCAGAACATCAAGGTGGACCGGATAGGCAAAAAGGAACGCCCCCGAAAGGCCCTTGATCGCGAGCCCTCGGGGCCGGGGCCCGAAGCCGCGGGGGGCGGGGGATACGCCCGGGAGGCCTACCGGAAGGCCGCGGAATCCGAACAGGCCCCCGTGCCGGTCCTCCACGCCGAGGCCATCATGAGCTCCCCCGTCATCACCATCTCGCCGGACCTCGGGGCATCCGAGGCCTGGGAAAAGTTCCGCGAGGCGAAGGTGCGGCACATGCCCGTCCTGTCTGCCGACGGCTCCATGATCGGCATCGTTTCCGACAGGGACCTCCTGAAACGGCTCATCATCAACGAGGGAAGGGTCGAGGACGCCCGGAGCGTAACCGTCAAGGAGATCATGGCCGTGGAGGTGATCGCCGCGCCTCCCAAGACCGACATCCGCCGCGTCGCCCGGGCGATGCTCGAAAACCACGTGGGGACCATGCCCATCGTGAACGAGGAGGGCCTGCCCGTGGGGATCGTCACGCGGAGTGATATACTTCACGCTATCATCCACCACCCGGGATTCAATTTCTGGGCGTGAAACGCCGGGCCGGCGCTGACAGGGTCGTCCTGCCGGCGCGGTGCGCGGAGGAGGAGACATGAAAAAACAACCAATCGGTGCGATGCGGATCCTCGCGCTCAGCGCCTCGGCGATCGTCTTCGCTTCATGCGCTTCGCCCGATACCGTGGGCATGGGGGCGAAACCGGCCGCGATCAAGGAGCTGGCGGCAACGAATTACGGCATCGGGGGGTGGCGCGCGGAGCCCTGGCCGGGGCTTCGCAGCGACGGCTCGATACAGGTGAAGGCCGCCGTCCCGGCGGAAGGTTCGTACGGCACCGTCGCCCTGGAGCGCGCGAACAACCTCCAGGCGGCGCTTCTCCACGCGCAGTTCCTCTGCTACGCCATCGGGATTGACGCGGCGAACCGCGCGGCGGGGAAGGCCGCCGGGGTGAAGACGCCGGTGGTGACGGGGGGCCGCTATGCCTTCATGGTAAGGAACGGCCTTGTCCTGTCAGCGCGTTTTGACTCCGCCGGGGGATGCGAGATCGTCTACCGCGTGCCCCTGGCGTCCTTGAAGGATATTTCGGGAAGAAGGATGGATGTCCCCGCAGCGAGGATCCCGGGCATCGCCTACCGGGGAAGCGCCGGAAAGTATCCATATGATGAATCGGCCTGGATGAGCCGGTGGGCCGATGATTCGACCCTCGAGGTGAGGGCCTTCGGGTCCCCCGGCGAGGAGGACCGGGAAAAGGGCCGCCGGCGCCTCACCGCGAAGAGCGCCGCCCTTCACGCGGCCGAGGCCATGGTGATCGAGATACTGAAGGGGAAGACCGTCGAGGTTGACGTGTCGGAGAGGGAGGGCGCCCTGTATCTCGACGCGCGGACGCGCCTCGAAGATACCGTCAGGTCCCTCAGGGCCCCGGCGGCCATCGCCTATGACGAAGACGACAACTGCGAGATTATCTACCGGCGAACCGGGGCCGATCTGAAGAAGAAGGCGGGCGTGCCGCTCCGGTGAGCCGGGGAAGGGGCGCCAGGCGAAAAAAAAAGCGACCGCGAAGGGCCGCTTTTTTCATGGTCCTAAAAAAGGCTACTTGAGCTTGGTCTTGAGGTCCTCGACTTTTTTCCTCAGGCCCTTGCCGGCAACGCGGTAGAGGACTTCGCACTTCTGCTCGTCGTCGCTGAAGCGGTACTTGGCAATGGCGCCTCCCTTGATCGTCGCGGCAACCTCGGTCGCCGTGGCGTACCCTGACATCTGGAAGTTCTCCATGCCGCTCGCGCCCTGGAATTTCTCGCCCACCATCTTGCCGAGGACCTTGTAGAGGGCGTCGTTCGTGGCGGCCCGTTTCGCGAAGAGCCTCTGCTGGGCCAGGGGCATTTCATCCCCCGTCCTTGGATTGGTGACGGTGTAAATGCCTTCGCCGAGGACGTAGAACGCGTCGACGGTGACGCCGTCCTGCTTCTCGAAGCGCCAGAATCCGTCATTTCCCCATTCAACTTCCTTCAAGTCGCCCACGTCCTTCTCGCCGGGCGTGGATTTGCATCCAGCGTACATGAACGCAATGCCGGTAATCATCAGAACAACGAAAAGCTTTTTCATTCAGGAATTCCTCCTTCCAGTACTAGTTTTTTCATGAACGAAAAGGTAAAAGTATATAACCGGTATGTATGGTACTATCGAAATATATCCATGTCAACATTAATTCCGTTTTGCCTCCATGGATTTATTCGCCCACCGGTTTCCCCTTTCTTGACCCCGCCACCTGCTTGGAGGTGAACGAAGGATTGAAGGCAGTGCGAATATTTGAAGCCTCCGAAGCCGGTTTTGTTCTGATTTTTTTTAATTTTTTCATTTTTTATCAGTGCCGATACCGGGAGATGAAATCTCCCCGTGCGGAGAGTCGGGCATGGAGCATATCCCCGCGGGAAAAATGCCGGGCGGGAGTTCATAAAAACTTGACAGGCTCGGTATGCCCGGTGATGGTTGTCGGGTCGCGCGCCAGCATACCTCAGTTGGTAGAGGAGTCGATTCGTAATCGACCTGTCGCCGGTTCGATTCCGGCTGCTGGCTCATGGAGCGCCGCGGGGTTTTCCCGCGGCTTTTTTATACCAACCCGGTTATTCTCCCGTAAAGGCGGGCTTCCGCTTCTCGAGGAAGGCCCTCACCGCCTCGGCGTGGTCCTTCGTGCGCGACGCCAGGAACTGGTAGCTCACCCCCACGTCCGTGGAGAGCTCCAGGGGCTGGCCGCCGATCTGGTTCATCGCCCTCTTGATGATGCCGACGGCGGCGGGCCCCCTGGCCATGCGGCGCGCCAGCTTCTCCGCCGCGGGGAGAAGCTCCGCGACGGGCACCACCTTCTCGACGAGTCCTATCCTGAGTGCTTCGGCGGCGTCGATAAGGTCACCCGTATAGCACATGTAGCGGGCCATGCCGGGACCCACGATCCTGGGGAGAAGGCACATGCCTATCTCCGGTACCAGGCCCATCTTCACGAAGAACTCTCCGAGGCGGGCGGTGTCGGCGGCGATGCGAAAATCGCAGAGGAGGGTGAGCTCGAAGCCGGCCCCCAGGGCGAAGCCGTTGATCGCCGCCACGGTGACCTTGTCCAGGTTGTAGAGGGACATGTAGAGCTCCACCAGGGGGTTGAAGTAATCCTTGAATTCCCCCAGGGTCAGGTCCTTCAGCGGTTCGATATCGAGCTCCACGTCGCCCCCGGCGGAGAAGTGGTCACCGGCGCCGGTGAAGACCAGGGCGCGGAGCGTCTTATCGCCCGCCAGGTCGCGGTAGGCCTCCGTTACGCCCTCGAAGAGGTCGGGGCTGAATGCATTGAGCTTCTCCGGGCGGTTGAAGGTCAGGACGGCGTAGTTCTCCTTGATCGTTACCAGGCAGCTCTTGTATTCCCTAGTTTCTTCCTTCATGATGCCCCTCCTCGTCGTGCTCCTTCTTGACCCGGTCGTCTCAGGCCGTCTCGAAGATCGTCGCCGGGGCCTGCCCGCCCCCGGTGCAGAGGGTTACGAGGGCGCGCTTCCCCTTCCGCCGTATCAGCTCATGGATCGCCGTGACCGAGAGGCGGCATCCCGAATTGCCCACGGGATGCCCCAGGGCCATGGCGCCGCCGTTGACGTTCAGCTTCTTCATGTCGGCGCCGAGCTCCTTTGCCCAGGCGAGGGGAATCGGCGCGAAAGCCTCGTTTACCTCGAAGATGTCGATATCCTTCATCGTGAGGCCCGCTTTTCCGAGGACCTTCGGCGTCGCGGTGATGGGGCCCGTGAGCATGAGGGCCGGGTCGGAGCCGACCACGGCGCTCGCGGCGACGCGGGCCAGGGGCGCGATGCCGAGCTCCCGTGCCTTTTCACCGCTCATCAGGAGGACCGCCGAGGCCCCGTCCGTCACGGTGCTCGAGAGGCCCGCGGTCATCCACTCCGTGCCGGGGAGGACCTTCAGCGCCTCGAGGGATTCCCTCGTGACGCCGGCGCGCATCGTCTCGTCAGTATCGAAGAGGATATCGTTCCCCTCCTTGTCGACGCCCTTTACCGGAAGGATTTCATCCCTGAATCGCCCGCCCCCCGAGGCTGCGATCGCCTTTTCATGGCTCGCGATGGCGAAATCCTGGCACTCCTCTTTCGTGATGCCCCACCTGTTCGCGATGGCCTGGGCGGCCCCGATCTGGTTCGGTATGCCGTAGCGCTCCATGTAGCTTTTGGTGATGGGGTGACCGGCGTTCTGCCCGTTGGCGAGGGTGCAGTTCATGTCGGAAGCGATGCCGTACTTGGACATGATCTCGCATCCCGCGGCGATCACCGTGTCCATGGCCCCCGATTCAATCATCGCCGTTCCGAGCTGGATCGCTGAAAGGCTGCTGCCGCACTGGCGGTTCACCGTGATCCCTCCCAGGGTGACGGGGAGCCTTGATTCAAGTATCGCGTTGCGTGCCAGGTTGAATCCCTGCTCCCCGATCTGGTACACGCAGCCCGCGATGACGTCGTCCACGAGAGCGGGGTCAAGGCCGACCCGCTGCACGGCCTCATCGAGGACAAGGGAGAGCAGCACCGGCGCCATATACTCCCTGAGGGAGCCCCGCTGCTTCCCCACGGGGGTCCGTACCGCGCTCACGACGTAGACTTCTTTCATGCACAACCTCCCGGCGCGGCATCATCCCGCGGTCCGGGACGGCGCCTTTATTGTAATATTGTCTTACAATGCACCCCGGAGAGAAATCCGTCAACAATTAATTGCCGCGGCCGGCAGGGGCGGCGTGATGTGGCCGGGAGGGCGTTCCCTTGCGGCCGCATCAGCCGTGCGCTGTCCCCCGGAGAGAAATCCGTCAACACTTAATTGCCGGCCCGGCCGGTCCGACAATCCGCCGTCTCAGAAGCAGGAGGGAATAAGATTCGTTTCCACCTCTCTCACGACGATGGGAACGGGGGGATCGCCGTAGAAGGCGAGCCAGTCGTACTCGAATGATTCGGGCGGGTTTGCCTCGTCGGCGTCGCAATGATAGAGAACCGTGCAGCTTTCCTTGATGCACCATCCCTTCACCGGGTCGTATTCGATGGCGCAGGTGCTGCCTTCCTTTCGGTAATAAGGCCTTCCCTCAATTTCCCCGGCCCTGTCGTAGGTCCCGTCGCATATACCGGTTCCGGAACCGGATATCACGTAGACTTCAGCCTGAATCGGCAGAAGCTTGCCGCAGTCGTCACCGCCGCCGTTCCAGATGCCGGGGAAATTGATGTTCACGCATCCGCAGAAATACAGGGGGATGAGAACCGACGCATAGAGGATACTACGCTTTCTCTTCATTGGAGTGCTCCTTCGCTGGTATTGACCCTCTTTATATACGCACATGGGGTATACGTGTTTGATTGAAAATAGTAGAAAAAGTGCAGAAAAAATGACGGCAAGTATACATTTTTGGACCATGCTGACGAGGAAACGCGATGACGCGGTACGATAGAAGATGGCGCGGGAAACAGGAGCATAAAAAAACGATTGCCACTGGACCACCCTGTTCTTTAATGGAATAGAGCGTAGATGATTCCGGCGCTTTCATGTCATTAAAACAGGATTACCGAAGGGAGCGCAGACACGACATGAAGAAAACGAGATCGGAAAAATTAATTGACGGGCGTGCCGGGCTTCTCCCCGCCGTTGACGCCGCAAAGTGCAATTCCTGCTACTCCTGCGTTGAAGCCTGTCCCCGGAACGCGATCCTTATCCCGATGAATACCACCTGCGCCAAGTGCGTCAAATACTGCCTCACCATGGAGGTTCCATGCAGTCCCGAGCACGTGGTTTTTTCATACGACCTGTGCGATGGATGCGGCATCTGCGTTGAGGCATGTCCCCGCGACGCGATCTACTGGTTTAAGCGCGGCGCCGGGAGCCGTTGACGGCGCGCGAACCATGCGTGACGGCATGCCGTCCGGCATGCGCGCGGACTTGGATACGGCTGCACCAGGGAGGCATTACGATGGAAGGATGGACCGAGGAGGAGATACGGAACAAAAACCTCATGGCCCCCTGCGGGCTCTACTGCGGTGCATGCGGGGTCTACATCGCGACGCGGGACGGCAACAGGAAGTTCAAGGAGATACTTGGCAGGCTCTACGGCTCGAAGCCGGAGGATACGGAATGCCTGGGCTGCATGCAGCCTGAACCGCCGGACAAGATGTACGGCTTCTGCCGCATATGTTCCATACGCGACTGCGTGCGGGAGAAGGGGTACTATTCGTGCCACCAGTGCGCCGAGTGGCCCTGTGAGCGCATCGAAACCTTCGGCCTCGCAACGGGAAGGCGGGTGATGAAGGGCGCGATCCCGGAATGGCGCGCCAGGGTGGCGGACCTCGGCGATGAAGAGGGGAGCGTGGAATGGGCCCGGTCAGTCTGCGCGCGGTACCACTGTTCCGGGTGCGGCAAGCCGCTATTCCGCGGCGCCTGCCGCTGCCGCTCGTGCGGCAGGGACGTGACCGAAGAGCTTGACGGCGCGCTCTGAGCCGGCGGTCTCCGGCGGGCCCACGGCCCGGTCCTCGTGAATACATTTACCTACCGCATTGCGAAGGCCGTCCAGAGTGAAATGAAGCCGAAGACGACCAGGCAGGCCCCGGCGATGATTGCAATTTTTTTCTGGAATGATTGACTGATGATCCTCCCGAGCCTGCCGGCGGCGTAGACCAGCGGTACGAACCAGGCCAGGACGCCCAGCATGATGACCGTGATGGTCACCGGGGCATGCCAGCCCGTGGCGGGGACGCGTTCATCCCAGAGTATGAAAAAATTTCCCGCGATGGCGATCCAGCCAATGATCGTCATCGGGTTCGTCAGGGTGACGACAATGCCGGATACGAAGGTGACCCAGGGTCTGGACTGTAGACCCGCCGCGCCGTTCGCCTCTTCCGGTGAATTGCCGCCGGCGGAGGCCAGCGTGAGGACCCCTATGACGACCAGGAGAAGACCGCACGCGGTCCACAGGGCCAGCTTCATGCCGCTGTTTGAAATGAATCCCGCCAGCCCGAAATACACCAGGCAGAGGTAGAGAACGTCAGAGAGGCTCGATCCCAGGGTGAAGATCATGCTGTTCCTGAAGCCGTATTGAATGGCCCTCTGGCACGCGATTACCGTGACCGAACCGGGAGGTATGGCTACCACCACGCCCAGTAGGAATGCCGATATAACATGCTGTATCGTCATGGCTATTTTACTTCATGGGGCCTTTGCCTTACCATACCCTTGTATCCATGCAGGCCCCTGTACGTCAAGAAGAACCACGATGGGGGGGACGCCGCCGGCGCGCAGGCGTGTTCATTTTTTTCTCGTCATGGGAATTCCTGCTTGATTTATTTAAACTTTCGTCTATCTGTACAATTACCATCGGGCATGAAAATTATTTTCGTTTTCATTGCTGACGGGTGAGCGGAATCTTCAAAGAGTGAGAGGTGGGTTCATGGCGGCGATACATCGTTTTCGACTGAAGTTTCTCTCTAACATCGCCATTATTGTCAATGT
Organism: Spirochaetota bacterium; assembly: GCA_040768125.1. GTDB lineage: Bacteria > Spirochaetota > UBA4802 > UBA4802 > UBA5550 > RBG-16-49-21. The sequence continues at coordinate 134,916 of JAXGNG010000004.1, forward strand.
CTGTTTCGGTTTGATCGGGATATCATCACCCGCATGGGCGCGAAACCTTCACCAGGCGAGCCTCACAGAGCGGTACAGGGTTCACCTCAATTCGGTCATTGATGCCCTTGAGGACGGGTCAATTGAATCGGACATGCGGTATCTCTCCGGGCTTAAAGAGATCGATGCCACCCCCGTTGTCGACGCTAATAGGAAGCAGAACCCCCAGCAGGCGAAGAAAAAGCGAATTGAGGGCGGGAAGGCTGACGGAGGGGTTACCCCCCGGGGTCCCCAGCAGGCGAAGAAGAAAAAACCGGGTGACACGGCGCACCCCCGGGGGCCCCAGCAGGCGAAGAAGAAATGACCCGGGCGCTTCATTAAGGGCGGGTCCGGGCAATCGTGAGTCGAGACAAAGCGGATATTTACCTTCTCGGGTCAGGTATAAAGAGCATCTACCATGTAACCCTTGAAACCCGCTCGATACTGGGTTCATGCGAAGAGCTCTACTATTACCATGATCTTCCCTCACTGGAAGAATATTTCAGGTCGATCCATCCCGATCCGGTCAATCTCCTTGAACGATTCTATATCGACGGCATGGATCGCGGTGAGATCTATACCGCCACCGTGGATTTCCTGATAGAAAGGGCGCGGATCAATCCCGGGATAGCGTTCATAACCCACGGGCACCCCCTTGTGGGTTCCACGATCTCCCAGCTTCTCATAGAGGCGGCGGGGAACAATGGGCTTACGCTGGAGATCCTCTCGGCGATCTCATGCTTCGATTCCATCATAACCGATCTCCGCATCGACCCGATCCAGAACGGCCTGATGATCATCGAGGCGTCGGACCTCCTGGGACATGCCGAACCGATGAATCCCCGCATTGACTGCATCCTGATGCAGATCGCCGACATCGGTTCGCCAGTTGCCTCGAGGAAGAAGGAGCACGGCGCCGAAGGGCTGTCCGGCCTGAAGGCTCATCTGCTCCGCTACTATCCCCCGGACCACCGGGTGTCGATCATCGAGTCGAGCGTCGAGGTCGGCTTCCCCGGCGAGATCAGGACCGTGCCGCTCCGAAAGCTGGACGGGATAGCCTTCAAACTCCTGTACAACCACAGCCTCTACATACCCGCGCTGCCGCGGGGTTGAATCGGCATCGCGCCTGTAATGCCACGGGTCATGAGCTCGCTGATTTGCTGCGGGCTGGAGGGATTGTTAGCCCCGGGATCGGGCACTGCGGCACGTCGCCGACCTGCGATTGATAGGGCGCCCGCCGTCCCCGTTCCTGGCGGGAGCACATCAATACACCGCGCTGTCCCTGTCCGGAATTTTCGAGAGTAATCGAAGGAAGCCGTCCATGTTTTCAAGTTTTGCGTCGACCGCGCCCTCCGGGCACGACCTGATGCAGTTATAACAGAGAAGGCAGTTGACGCCGTGCCGTATCAGGCCGTCGGCCAGGGAGATGTTGCCGACGGGACAGCTGTTCACGCATTTCAAACACAGTGTGCATGTATCGGTATTGAGCGAGATTCGCGGCATCATTTTTCTCGCTATACCTGGGGGGGCGAGGAAGGCAAGATATTTCATTATGCCGGGAATCCTCTTCAATCCCCTGTCGCCTGATGACGCCTTTTCGATACAGAGAGAGACAAAATTCGCGATGTGCCGTTTGTCGCTTTCAAGGGGCTTTCCCATTGCGAGGGGGCGGCCGCTCTTGAACATCATGGCATGTTCCGATTCGATTTTCATGGCGGCGACGATCCTGCCTCCCTTTTTTCGTATCATCGATGCGAGCCATGAAAGGTTCGAGCCTATTGTCACCATGCCGTAGGTGGCAAAGATTCCATACGGTTTTCCCGCGGGGAGGATGCCCGATTTAATACATTTCTTTACTATCGGGGGTGTATGAAAGCTGTACGTCGGGGTCCCAAGGATGACGAGGTCCGATGATTCTAATGCCGCGGGGACCGAATCGAACAGCGCGGGCAGGGCGAAGAGAGATGCGCGGATTCCCCGTTTCGATAATTCAGATGCGATCCATTCCGCGACTTTTCTCGTGGTGCCGGAAGCGCTGTAGTATACGACGGATGCACTGTTGATATTCATGACCGTGAGTCTCCTCCCGTCCTGTTCGTTTTCACCGTGTTTTCCATCCCGCGCCATGTTATCACCACGGCGATTCACCGGGTTTCTGCCGCGCTCCATTTCGCAAGGGGCCGCGGGGTACTGCATTCCATCAAAAGTCGTGCATACCTTATTCGTATGCGTTACCTTTCGCACGGAGCCGCGTGAATCATAGTGATGGCCATCTTTTCCGCGGGACTGGCGTCCGGTAAGTATTGATAATCATTATCATTAACAAAATATGGACAGGCGTTCCGGGCGTCAATAGAAATATTGATTCACCATGACACGCGGGATACAGCACCGGGAAGTCGCGGCGCGCGTCATGGCCCCGCTGCATGGTCGCCACGGGCTGGACGCCGTTCAACCGCATAACGGAATTTTTTTCATGGCGGGGCCATGGTGACTAAAAGTAGTTGACCATTGACCCGGAGGCTGCATGTTCTTATCCACGCTGCGGTATCACTTCCGCAGTATCATTCACACCGCACACTGCCAGGAGGGTTTCATGAAATCGTTTGAGGGGAAAATAGTGCTGCTAACCGGCGCGGCGACCGGAATCGGCCGGCTCATGGCCTTGATGCTCGCCGAAGATAAAGCGGGGCTCGCCCTGGTTGACGTCAACGCGAAGAAGCTCGAGGAGACCAGGAAGGCCTGCGCGGCGAAGGGCTCGAAGGCCGTGGCCTACGCCTGCGACATCTCGAAGAAAAAAGACATCGACGCCATGTATAAAAAGGCGCTCAAGGATTTCGGGCGCATAGACATCCTCATCAACAACGCCGGGATCGTGAAGGGGAAGTTCGTACACGAATACGATTTTGACGAGATACGAAAGACCATGGACGTGAATTTCGTCGGCGGGGCCTATCTCACGCGCCTCGCCCTTCCGGACATGATGAAGCGCAACAGCGGCCATATCGTCAATATCGCCTCGGCCATGGGGCTCACGGGGGTGCCGCGCATGGGCGAGTATGTCGCGTCGAAGCACGCCATCGTGGGCTTCACCGATACCCTGAGGATGGAGCTGAAGCGACAGGGTTATAGGGGCATACGGACCCTCGTGGTCTGTCCCTCGGGGATCGACACCGGCATGTTCCCCGGTTACAAGGCGCCCCTCATGTCGCCACTCCTGAAGCCGGAGACCGTGGCGGAGAGGACACTGCGGGCCATTAAAAAGAAATCCAGTTACCTGAAGCTTCCTCTTATCGTGCGCCTTATTCCCACGATGAAGCTTTTCCCGGCTCCCGTCCAGGACGCCATGGCGAAGATGACCGGGCTTCTTCACAGCATGGACCACTTCGAGGGGAAGAAATAGGACATTTTTCATAGGAAGCCACCGAGGCACGGAGACACTGAGCCGACATTATTCTGTTTGAAGAACCGGTTCCTGTTGTAAGAAGAGGCACTATTTTTTCATGATAGATATTCAGTGACTCTGCGTCTCAGTGGCACAAGCAGTTGCTGTTTGCCGTCACCCCTTCTGGCTCGTGTCGAGGACTGGTTCCCTGTCGGGTAATCCGGATCCCGTATCGTTCAGCACAATATCCACAACCTCCCGCACGCCGTCTTCGCCGTGCATATCAACGGCAAGGCGCGCGGCGTTGTGGGCATAGACTTTATTCTTCACCATGTCCGTTAGTATCCCCGCGAGTTTTCTCGATGTGAGTGATGCCGGGGGAATGGGAGCCGGCCCCATGCCCAGGCGGTGAACGCGGTCTCCCCAGTAGAACTGGTCGGCTATCTGGGGCATGATGAACTGGGGCACTCCGGCGCGCGCCGCCGTATGCACGGTTCCGCAGCCCCCGTGGTGCATGACCGCGGTGCACCGTGGGAAGAGGAGTGCGTGGTCGGTATCCCCGACGGGGAAAACGCTGTGGGGGAGGTCGCCGCCGCCCAGGCCGGTCCAGCCGGCTCCCAGGACAATGCGGCATTCCGTTTTTACGACGGCCCCGATAATGGTGCGTGTGAAGGCCGCGGCGTCCGCCAGGTTCACGCTCCCGAAGCCGATGTAGACGGGGGCGGGCCCCGCGTCGAGAAAGCGCTCCAGGGCGGGATCGAGTCCTGTCCCGGGCGATCCATGGCAGTATCCGGTATAGGCGTAGTTGTAACGGGCGTCCCAGGACCGGCAGGGCGGGGCCAGGGTGCGGTTAATGGCGAGGAGTGTGCTGCTGCGGCCAGTGAAGTAGGCGTTGATGCCACCCATGGAAGCAAGGCCAAGTTCATGCCTTTTGCCGTTGATTCGGTCCCCCACGATCAGTGCCGTGACGCCGTTGATGGCGCTCCAGAGAAAGCGGTTTATCCCTCCCGGCAGGCCCTGCCAGGGGACCAGGGGCGGAGGCTGGCGGCCGGGGAGCACCGGCGTGTAGGCCAGGCGGTAGTGGGGGATGCCTCGGTATTCGGCGATGGTCGGCACCGCCACCTCGTTGACGCTCGTGAGGAGGCAGTCGGCGTCGGCGCTCTCGGCCATGAGGTATTCGAACTGCTCGTCGATGGCCCGGGAGAACCAGTCCAGTGAAGTCCGTATCGCCGAGAGGCCGCTGCCGAGCTCCTGCATCACCAGCTCGCTGTCCTCGGGGTAGAGAAGGGGATCCAGTCCCATGGCCCGGGCGTGGTTTCCGAAGAGACCTGGCACCGAGAGCGAGACATCGCACCCGGCCCCTTTCAGGGCCGCGGCGACCTCGATGACGGGGTGCACGTCGCCGCGCGACCCCCTGGTGGACAGCACCACCTTCATCGTACGGTTCCCGCTGGGGTAAATTCCCCCTCGATCCTCCTTTCGTCCACCTCGGGGAGCGCGAAGCCGGGAACCGTCTGCTTTTTAAAGCGGCGGTAGGCGGCGGGTATCCTGAACAGGAGCGCCCGGGGGCTGAACTTGATGGAGGACATGATCCAGCATCCGTGGGTGCACCAGCAGTCGGCCTTTGCCCCGCCCCCGATCTCGTCGATTTCCCTCCGCATCGCGTCGGAATGGAGCGCGGCGCGAAGGTCAAAGCCGTAGTCGCGGAGGTTCCCGATGGGGGGGCGCATCTCGCATGACCGGAAGGCGCCGTCGTGGTCGATGACGATGGTGGTGTCCCCCGCAGTGCAGGTCATGCCCCAGTGGGACGGCTTCAGATAGTTCGCGTCCTGGATGTCGTTCACGAACTTTATGAACCCCATGAAGAAGAACCTGGCGAGTTTTCTTTTCACCGTGCCGAAGTCCTTGAAGAGGCGATCGGCCTGCATCTCGATGAGGGGAAGGACCCTGCGCCGGACTTCCTTCACCTGCTCCAGGGTGAGGGCCTTGATCGACGGGTCCCTGGTGTCCCCCCGGGGAATCTCGAAGAAGTGCGTGGCCACCAGGTCCTTCTTCATGATATAGGCCCCGAGATCGAACATCGCCTCGAAGGCGTCGGGGGTGATGACGGTGACGGCGTTCATGAGCAGGCGGGGGTGGTCGCGGTAGATCGGCCGCAGGCGCTCCATCACCGCGATGGTCTTCCTGAAGTTGCCCGGGACGCCGCGGTTCGCGTCGTGGAGCGGGCCGGGGCCGTCGAGGGAAAAGTTCAGATGCACGGTGAGCTCCGGGCAGGCGTCGAGGAGCCGCGCGGTCTCGCGCTCGATCGCCTCGCCGGAAAGGCCGTTCGTCGGGAGGTTGACCACGCGGACGCCGTTGTTGACGTAGAAGAGCCTGATGATCTCCACCAGTTCCTTCCGGAGGAAGGGTTCCCCCCCGGAGAGCCAGAGCTTGTCGAAGGGGGGCGAGGTTTCGGAGAGCCGCCGGATCTCGTCGAAGGTGAGGTCGTCGTCGCCGTTCAGCTTGTCGTGGTAGAAGCAGGTGCGGCATCGCGAGTTGCACTTCGAGGTGATGAAAAGGAACACCCCCTCGAGCTTCCGCCTCCTGAAGAGCTTGTGAAGAAGCCCCGGCTCCCCCATGTGCATGTCTTTCCCGTTGTCCTGGTCCGATGGGGTCGGGGTTCCGGACCCGGTTGGGCGTAACGACGCGGGTGTGACCTCTGTCCTGGTCGCGGGCATACAATCCTCCTTCACGCGCGGTGCGCTCCGGGGCGTGTGGCCCCGGGCCTGTGTATGTGTGCGCGCGTGCGATGTTCAGCTTGCGCAGATTACGGACGTGTCCCGTATGCATCCCCCTCCCTTGATGGGAGGGGTGAGGGGAGGGTGGTCCGGGCGAGGATTGTTACGCGCCCTTGCGTCACTCCTCGCCTCCCCCATTTAGGGGAGGAAACCGCATCCGCCAGGGACATTCCATGGAGGGAGAACTCCATGGAAGAGGAAAATTTGCAAGCAAAAAAGGTTGCCTGCCGGGGTTTACTCCCTGAAATCGCGTGGGATCGGGGCGAAGCCGTGGCTCACGGGCCAGAACCGGTTCGGCGGATCGCATGGTACGATCCCCCGGGCGCAGAGCTGTTCCCGCCACTCGTACTTCATGACTATCCTCCGGGCCATGGCGGGCTCCGCCTCGAAGTAGACCTCACGGGCGGGGGACCAGACCGTCTCGCCGAATCCCGTTCCCGCCTGCTCGCCCATGGAATCGGAGCTTTTTCCTGAGGGGCGGGATCTCCGCTTCTCCGAGCGGGATGACGACTCCCTGTCGTCCGACGGAGTAATCGGCACGGGCCTGCGGAGTTTTTCCCTGTACACGGCCACGGCAATGGTCCCCATGGCGGAGGCGTCCCTGAAGGCGCGCTCGGCGTAGGAGTCGGCCTGGTCCGTGAAATAGAAGCGGTTCGTGCGGTCCATGCCCGTGCGCCATCCCTCGAAGGTATTCGTGGCATGGGGAGCGATCACGTACATCCGCTCGGAGTTGCGGAGGTGCGACTTCCCGCCGCTGATGATGTTCCTGCCGTCAACGGCGATCACCACGGCGACGCGCCGTCCCGTGAGGTTCGTCACCTCGATGGAGTAGCGATCACCCTTCACCGCCTCCATGTAATAGTAGGATCCCGGCGCGGCGCCCCGGGGACTTGCGCCGTAGAGGGGATATTCCACCCCCGAATCCGATATGACCCGCACCCGGACCGGGTCGACCCTTTCGACGGGCCCGCGGGCCTGGGCGGATACGATCAGAAAAAAGAGAATGATAATCGATGACACGGCTCGTTTCATTGGAAGCGCCTCCGTTTGCTGAACTTCGTTGTCTTTTGGACAGGCGGGGCGGCTCTCCGGTTCTTGAAATATTTTCATTTAGTGCTGGTTCCCGATCATTCGCGAAATTTTGCTCAATAGTGGTTGACCGGGTATCCGGCACCAGGCATCATACAGATGCCCGTGTCGGGGTGGCAGGAAGAGACAGGAATGATCGGCGCGATCGCAGGCGACATCATCGGCTCGGTGTACGAGAGGAGGGGTATCAAGACGAAGGAATTCCCCCTCTTCTCGCCGGGGTGCGTGTTCACGGACGACACGGTCCTCACCGTGGCGCTGGCGGACAGCATTCTCACGGGTACCCCCTACCGGGACAACCTGAAAAAATTCTACCGCCTCTATCCCCGGAGCGGCTACGGCGGGAGCTTTCACCGCTGGGCCCGGAGCGACGATACGGCGCCCTATGGGAGCTGGGGGAACGGCGCCGCCATGCGCGTGAGCCCCGCGGGCTTCGCTTTCGATGACCTGGAAACGGTCATCGCTAAGGCCGCGGACTACACTGCCGTGACCCATGACCACCCCGAGGGGATCAGGGGAGGGCAGGCCGCGGCCGCCGCGGTGTTCCTCGCGCGGAAGGGTTCCTCCCTGGAGGAGATCAGGGAATGCGTCGAGGGGCGCTTCGGCTATGATCTCTCCATGCACACCGACGAGATCCGTCCGGGCTATTCCTTCGACGTATCCTGCCTGGGCACGGTGCCCCCGGCCATACGGGCGTTCCTCGATTCGACCGATTACGAGGACGCCGTGAGGAACGCCGTCTCCCTGGGGGGCGACGCGGACACCCTCGCCTGCATCACCGGGGGTATTGCCCAGGCCTTCTACGGCGGCGTCCCGGAGCCGATCGCGGAGAAGGCGTACGGGATCCTCGACGACCGGCTAGGGGCGATCACCAGGGAGTTCATGGATGCGTATTGTCGCAGCGGGCGATGCTAATTTTCATTGACGCTGCGCCACCATGCTTTTCAATGTGCCCGTGCGATGAGATGCTGATGTGCCCCCTCAACCGTGCGCGCATTACGTCACCGGACCGTGCTAAAAAAAATTGCCAGTCGTACCCGGAGGAACTCATGACGAGCGACATTTACCGAAGGCTCCAGGAGAGACTGGACGGATATTCCGTTGGGTTTCCCGCCACGGAGTCGGGCGTCGAGATCGAGATACTGAAGCGGCTCTTCACCCCGGGGGAGGCGGAGCTCTTTCTCTCCCTGAGCCCCGCCGTGGAGACGCCGGAGGCAATCGCCGCGCGCCTGGGACGCGACGCCGGCGAGACGGCGGCGCAGCTCGAGGACATGGCCTCCAGGGGGCTTCTCTTCCGTCTGAGGAAAAACGACACGGTGAAGTACGGCGCCACGGCCTTCATACACGGCATATTCGAATTCCAGCTCCCCCGCATGGACGCGGGGCTCGCGGAGCTCATGATGCGCTACTTTGACGAGGGGCTCGACAGGGCCCTGATCAGCGTCAAAGGGGCCTTCATACGCACCATACCGGTGAGCCAGTCGGTTTCCCCGGAGCTTCGCGTGGCTTCCCTGGACGACGCCGCCGCGATCCTCAGGGGAGCCGACACGATCGTGGTAACCGACTGCGTGTGCCGGAAGGCGAAGGATATGGCGGGAGGGTCCTGCGGCGCTCCCATGGAGGTCTGCTTCATGTTCGGGTCCATGGGTCAGTTCTACCTCGACAACGGCATGGGGCGCCTGGTCGGCGCCGACGAGGCGATCGACATCGTCGCCCGGGCCCAGGCGGCGGGACTGGTGACCCAGCCCTCGACCTCGCAGAACCCCAACGGCATGTGCAACTGCTGCGGGGACTGCTGCGGCGTCCTCGCTTCAATAAAAAAGGACCCGCGGCCCGCGGACCTTGTCTTCTCGAACCATTATTCAGAGGTGGACGCTGAATCCTGCATCGCCTGCGGGGATTGCGTTGATTCCTGTCCCATGGAGGCCATCGTGATGTCCGGCGAGGGCCCGGCGGTGATACGGGAAGAGCGGTGCATCGGTTGCGGCGTCTGCGTGACGCGGTGCCCCGTGGGTGCCATCGCCCTCCGGGAGAAGCCCGCGGAAAAGCGGCGGGAGATGCCGAAGAACGCCCTGGAGCAGATGACCCTCATGCTGAAGGAGCGGGGCAGGCTCTAGGCAGGACGTGTGTGAGGCCCGCACGGCCCGGTCACCATGTCCGTTATTTCCCCAGCAGGGACCCCAGGATGCCCCGCACGAGCTGGCGCCCCACCTGGCTTCCCATGGCGCGCACGGCGCTTTTCGCCGCGGCCTCGACGAGTGTTTCCCGCTTCCTCCCCGAGGTTTTCTTCGGCTCCTTCGGGGCCGGGGCTTCGGCTTCAGGCGCCTTTTCCTGCGCCGCTTTTGTTTCCGCCCTGCCTTTCAGTATCTCGTAGGCGGATTCGCGGTCGATCTCCTTCTCGTAGGCCCCCTTAACCGCAGACTCGTTGATAATGGCCTGCCGCTCCTCCGGGGTGATCGGCCCGATCTGACCGTGGGGGGGAAGGATGTAGGCGCGCTCAACGATGCCGGGACTTCCGTCGGCGCCGAGGAACGACACCAGGGCCTCGCCCACGCGGAGCTCCGTGATCGCCTCCTCCACCTTCAGCTTTGGGTTGGGGCGGAATGTCTCGGCCGCGGCCTTCACGGCCTTCTGGTCCCGGGGGGTAAAGGCCCGGAGGGCGTGCTGGACCCTGTTGCCGAGCTGGCCCAGTACCGCGTCGGGGATGTCGATGGGGTTCTGGGTGATGAAGTAGACCCCGACGCCCTTCGAGCGTATGAGCCGCACCACCTGCTCGATTTTCTCGAGGAGCGCCTTCGGTGCGTCGTTGAAGAGGAGGTGCGCCTCATCGAAGAAGAAGACGATCTTCGGCTTTTCCTGGTCTCCCACCTCGGGGAGGTTCTCGAAGAGCTCCGAGAGGAGCCAGAGGAGGAAGGTCGCGTAAACCTTCGGGGAATTCACCAGGACGTCGGCGGCCAGGATGTTCATCACCCCCTTCCCGCTGCCGTCGGTCTGGATAAGGTCCTCGATGACCAGGGCGGGCTCGCCGAAGAAGCGGTCGCCGCCCTGGGTCTCAAGCTCCAGGAGGGCGCGCTGGATGGCGCCGATGCTCGCCGTGGAGACCCGGCCGTATTCCGTGGTGTACTGCGAGGCGTTGTCCCCCACGTGCTGGATCATCGCCCTGAGGTCCTTCATGTCGAGGAGGAGAAGGCCGCCGTCATCGGCCACCTTGAACACCAGGGAGAGGGTTCCCGCCTGGGTGTCGTTCAGGTTGAGGAGGCGCGAGAGGAGGAGGGGACCCATCTCGCTCACCGTGGTCCTCACGGGGTGCCCCTGTTTCCCGAAGATGTCCCAGAAGACCACGGGGGATCCCTGGAAGGCGTGGTCCTTTATCTTGAGCAGGTCGAGGCGCTCCCTGAATTTGGGGCTCTCCTTCCCGGGGGTGCTGACCCCGGAGAGGTCGCCCTTGATGTCGGCCATGAAGACCGGGACGCCGATGGCGCTGAAACGCTCCGCCAGGACCTGGAGGGTCACGGTCTTGCCGGTCCCCGTGGCCCCGGCGATGAGTCCGTGGCGGTTCGCCATCTTCGGCAGTATCCCGATATCCTCCTTCGCCCGGGCGATCGACATCATTTCAAGTGTATCAGCCATGGTCCCTCCCCTCGTGACGCGGTGTGCGGCGTCAGCATGCGTGTAGAAAATATTTCTTGTGGGAATAGGTTAATTACCAAAGGGATATATGGCAAGTACATTATTTCATTACCGGCGTGGGAGCAGGGTCCTGAGAGCGGCGCGTCTTCTGCGTAACACTCCTGGTTGAAACGATCGCGAATGGAGGTGGTTTGTTATTCGGAATGAACGCGCCCTTCCTGGCGGTATTTCCCCCTTCCCCCGGGGACCCTGGCCCTGTCTTCGGGAGAGAGGTCCCTGCGCCAGGAGCGCTTGATCGCCTCGTGGGCGTCGTGGATCCAGGATACAGGGGGAATCCCGCCGAGGGACATCAGTAAGAGCACTGCGGCGAGGGCCGCGGCGATCAGGGCGGGAACGGGCATTTCCCGCGCCGCGCCGGCCTTCTTCTTTAAATATCCTGTGAAGGCGCTCCAGTTGTACCAGAGGTGGAGTGGGGTGAGGACAAGGAACGCGAGGGCGAAGGTGAGGTGGATCGACTCCCAGGTGTCTTTGGCGATGCAGAGGCATCGCCACCCCGTGGCGTCGGCGACAAAGCACTGCGGCGCGACATAGAGGACGGCGCCCGAAAGGGCGAGGAAGAGAAAGGCCAGGGCCGAGGCCACGGAAAGAAACGCCCTCGTCGATGGGTTCCTGCCCTCAGCCATGCGTTGCTCCTTCTACGCCATGGCATCCGCAGGCGCACTGCCGGCCATGGAGAGTGATGGATGTATCAATACCGCTGTCGACGTGTTTTTCGACATGCCGATGCCGTGAAGGCCGCAGTATTCCGGCGACAGCCCTGATGAGGCGGCCGCCCCACTGCTTGATCGCCGCCAGGAGCCCGGCGAGGACCCCCGTAACGCCGATGCCCACGGGACAGCCGACGGTTCCGCAAACGGGACACACGCTGTAGAGGGCAAGGGCCCCGGCGAAGATGGACCACCACCCCGCGAAGCGGAGCGCACCCGATGCCACGAGCTTTTTCACGAAGGCCTTTGCTCCGGGAACCGGGGTGTTTTCGGATTTTTTCTTCAGATCCATGCTGTCGTTGGGCCTTCCATTATTAAAAGAATTGACAATGAAAACTACTTTCAATCAGATAGAAGTGTCAAGGATAATTGCCGGAAGCAGGGTTTTTATCCAAAAAAAAGCCATTAGAACTTGACAAAAATCAACTCCTTTGGTATATTGATAATGAAAATCGTTTTCAATAAGGAAGAATGCACGTGAGAGGCGGTGGAAGAGGCAGAGGGGCCTGGTGGCAGGACCGGTTTCACGACGCGGGGGCGCGCATCACCGCGCCGAGGGAGATCGTCATGGACATCCTTCACGCGACCGATGATCACGTGAGCGCCGCCGACGTCTACGTAAAGGCGCACCGGATCAATCCGTCCATCGGCCTCACCACGGTCTACAGGACCCTGGAGATGCTGACGCGTATGGGGATCGTGCAGAAGTTCGATTTCGGCGACGGCAAGGCCCGTTTTGAGCTGGTCAACAATCCCGGTGGTAAGAAGCATCATCATCACCTGATCTGCCTGGGGTGCAAGTCCATCGTGGATTATTCGGAATTTCTGGAGGATGAGCTGGAATTTATCGGGAAAACCCAGAGCAGGCTTTCAAAAAAATATGATTTCGATATCACGGATCACTCTATCAGCTTTTATGGTCTGTGCGCGCGGTGCCGGTAATATTTTTTTGGCGATATATTGATAATGGTTTTCATTATTAGTTACTCAGGAGGTGCATCATGCCAGGCGGAGACAGAACGGGACCCCTCGGATACGGGCCCATGACGGGGCGCGGCGCGGGGTATTGCGCGGGTTATGGCGCTCCCGGCTACGCGACGGGCGGCGGCTTCGGGCGCGGCAGGGGATTCGGCGGCGGAGGCCGCGGATGGAGAAACATGTACTACGCCACGGGGCAGCCCCGGTGGGCGCGGGGGTATCCCCAGCCGGCCTGGCCCGGGTACCCGGGGCCGGGATACTACGGGGAGCTCACGCCGGAACGCGAGGTTGAGTTCCTGAGGAGCCAGTCGGATTTCTTCCAGAAGCAGATCGACACCCTGAACGAGCGGATCAGGGAGATGGAGGATATCGCGGCGAGGCAGAAGAAGGGCACGGAGTGATCATGACGGCGGGGGGAACGCCCCCGCCGCGGGATCAATGGAAGAAGAGGTACGTCCATGCGATACGGCAGGCAGGGCCGGGGAAGACAGCGCGGTGGCGGAAGGTCTGCCCGGGGCGCCAATCCCGGGAGAGGGAACAGGTGGAACCGGGGAAGGGTCGGCTGGTTCGATCAACCATCCGGGCAGGTGGGACGGCCGTCTCTTCAGGGAAATCAGCCCGGGTTGTTCCGCGGCCTCCTTAACATGGTACGCGACCATCTTATCGGCGCCGGGGAAAGGACGGCGTTCCGGGAAAGGCCGGTGTACAGCCCCGTACCGTCGGGTGCGGGAGAACGAATCGAGCGGGGAACAGGCAGGATGAAAGCGGTTGTTGATGCGAATGCGTGTACGGGATGCGGGATCTGCGAGGGTGAATGCGCCGTTGGGGCGATCACCATGGGGGACGTTGCCCTGGTGGATGGCGCCCTCTGCACGGGATGCGGAGTCTGCGTTGAGGCGTGCCCCAACGACGCGATCGTGCTGAAATAATCGGGACGATTAATACTGACAACGGAGAAACGACCATGCGAGGCGGACAGGGAAGAGGAGGAGGCGGCAGGGACGGCCAGGGCGTGGGCCGCGGCCAGGGCCCGGGGAGGAACGCCCCCGCCGGGGGGCGGGGCCTCGGTCCCGTGGGAGGGCAGTGCGTGTGCCCCGCCTGCGGCACGACATCGCCGCATCAGCGGGGAGTACCCTGCCTTGAGACCAAATGTCCCAAGTGCGGGACTCTCATGACGAGGCAATAACGGTAAACCCGGCGTACACATGAAATCCAACGATTATTACGCGGCCCTCGAAATTCAGCGGGACGCCACGGAGCGCGATATCAAGAGCGCCTTCCGGAGGCTCGCGAAGGTGTTTCATCCGGACAAAAACCGGGGCGACCTCGAGTCGGAACGAAGATTTAAGGAGATCGCCGCGGCCTACGAGGTCCTGGCCGATCCGAAGAGGCGGCGGGATTATGATCTTTCCCGGGAGGGGTGGGGACCCGGCGGCATGGACCGGTACGGCGGGTTCAGCGCTTTCCGCGGCGGTGGGAGATGCGGCCGTGGCCGCGGCTGCCGCGGCAGGTGGGCCGCCTTCGCGGAAATGGGAGGCATACGCGACCCCCGCGTTGTTGAGATAACGCCTGATGAGGCGCGGCGCGGGACCGAGAAGCGGTGCGTCATGGATTCGTCATACGGGCGGATCGCCTTTTCGATCGCCATACCCCCGGGAACAAAGGACGGAACAGTGTTCCGGGTCGAGGGGCCCCTGAACGATATTCTTGTTGCAGCCCTTGATATCCGGATCAAAATATGCTGACGGGAACCGGACCCGGCGACTGGTGCGCCCGGTCTCCCGTGAGAACACGCGCAATCACCCCACCGGTGGATGAATCGTCATGAGATCGAGCCTTGAGTGCCTGCCCTGCCTGGTGAGGCAGGCCATGGAAGCGGCGAGCCGCGCTGCGCGGGATGAAGCCGAAACGGAAGCCCTGCTCCGAAAAATCATGAAGCGCCTGTCGCGGATGGACTTCGGGGAACCTCCCCCGGTGGTGGCGCGGGACATCCATCGCCTCATCCGCAGTGCAACCGGCGTGGACGACCCCTACGGCCCTGAAAAGGCGCGATTTAACGCAATGGCCCTTGAACTCCTGCCTTCATTCGAGAAGACCATCGCGTCCTCCCCGGACCCCTTCGCCGCGGCCCTGCGCCTCGCCGTGGCGGGGAACGTCATCGACCTGGGGGCCAAGGGGGACCTCACAGAGCGCGAGGCCTTCGATTCAGTGGCGCACGCAATGGAGGAGCCCCTGGAGGGCGACCTTGAGGGGTTCAGGGCCTCGGCCCTCACCGCAAAAAAAATCCTCTACCTCGCCGACAACGCCGGGGAGATCGTATTCGACAGGCCCCTCCTGGGCGCCCTTCCCCCGGGGCGCGTCACCGTGGCGGTGCGGGGCGGGCCGGTGATCAACGACGCGGTCATGGCCGATGCCGGGGCCGCTGGAATCCCCGGTATCGTCCCCGTCATCGACAACGGATCCGACGCCCCCGGGACCATTCTTCGGGACTGCGGCGCTTCCTTTCGGAAGACCTTCCGGAGCGCCGATTGCATCATCGCCAAGGGGCAGGGGAACTACGAGACTCTCTGCGACGAAGACGCGCCCCTCTGGTTTCTCTTCAAGGTGAAATGCGTCACCGTTGCGGGGCACTGCGGCATGGAGATCGGCGCCCATGCGGTGATATCCCGACAGGCGGCCGGGAAGTAACCGCGCATGGTGTAATTTCCGGTATGCACCTGCGCCGCCATGGATAAAACAGTTGTGGAAATATCCCTGTATGTCATTATGATGTTGATGCGGATTCGCGTTGGTGCAAAGCCTGTCCGCTGCTAACGGGGGGTGATCATGGGCCTGAACAAGCAATTTCGCGCCGCGGCGGTTCCGGACACGTCGGAGCTCCGGGGCCATTACGAGGTGCGCCTGGTCACCGGGTTTCTCCCCCCCATACGTTTCTTCGGCCACAGGAAATACTTCCCCGGAGACGCTGACGTGGAAAACGGCGGCCCCGGGGGCTACAACGAGTTCTTCGGGACAATCCGCGTGGGAAGCTTCAAGATCGACCGGGGCCTGTCGACGCTCGGGGACGGCCAGGAGGTGCTTCGCATCGTTTATAACAGGAAGGGGAATAATTTTCTTCTACGAACTCTTACCGACGAGGTGAAGCGCCTCGGCCCCGGGGAGTACCTGGGGCGCGGCATCATCCGCCTCGGTCCCCTAGTGTTCAACTCCTTCTATTTTTCGCTGAGGGGGAGGGTGTCAGAGCGCCGGGTTTAAAACCGGCGCTATCGTGCGGCGTGCAGATCACAGGGCGGTGACGACCCTGGTCTTCTGCACCTTGACCCGCGGAACGGAAACCGTGCCACCGGGGGTCAGTATGATGATCTCCTCGCCGCGCTCCATGATAATCCCCCGGATCACCTTCCCGGAGTAGAGCCTCACCACGTCGATCTTGCCATGCTTCTTCAGCAGTTCGTTGAACGACACGGCCAGGAGCTTTTCGATCTTTTCGTCGATCTTCTTTTCCTCGGGCCGGAATCCCTTTTCGATTTCCTTTACGGACTCCCCGTCGATTGTATTCAGGTTATCGACGAAGGGGACGATGGATACCTTTTTGATGTAGAGGGAATCGATTGTTTCCAGGGGGGCCTTGTCAAACCCGCCGGAAATCACCGCCTTGCCGCCTGCGGCGATTAATCGCGATTCGCGGGAATCGATTTTCGTCACCTCGACCCTTCCCTCGGCCACGGCGACCCTCGATACGCCCCGTTCAAAGGCGACCATGAACTCCGTGCCCCGCACGGCGGCGACGGTGGTCCGGTTTTGGATCAGGTAGCGCTCGTCCCTCATCAGTTTTTTGCTTTTTGACGCGATTCTGCCCCGCTCCTGGTGGAGGGAGCATTCGCCCGACTCGAGGAGGGAGGAGAGGGTCACCGCGGAGTTCGGGAGCACCTTGATGAGTATCCTGTCCCCCGCCTGGATGGTGACCTCGGAGCTGTCGCCGGTGATGATGAGGTCCCCTTTCTTCAGCGTCTCACCCGTGCGGAGCTGGCGCGGTGGCTCCTTTCCACGGACGAGCTCGGTTTTGCCCACCGTGAAGGTCACGACGGTGACGGCGGGGCCTTTGTTCGCGCACGACGCGCACGCCACCGCCATGAGGGCGACGGCGAGCGCCGCGATGGAATGTTTCAATGTTTTCGATGCGTTCATGTTGCATACCCCTGTAATGTCGTATGGTGATCCGGTCTGTGCGTCTCATGAAGGACGTGTGCCGGGTGGAAAAAAAGTGCCCTGTTTTTTTAAAAAATAAGGGCACACCGGCGGGTGATCGCATACTTTAATGGTGATGCGGCGCGTGTGCGTCACCACTACAGAGCCATAGGCCCTTTTGGGCTGCGCCGGTGCAAAAATTCATTTGACATATACTGAAGAAAAAAAAATATAATGGATACAACAATCATGAACAGGATACGCATTCATGGATCCGGCGGCGGAAGGGCCCCCGGCCGGTTCGTGCCGCCATTCCATTTATTATCACACGCAGAACACGCCCTTCCGGGGAATTGCATCTCATGAAAAAACAGAGCGCGCAGAATTTTTGCATCATGGCATCAGCCGCTGTTCTTTTGATCTTCGCGGGGAGGTCCCGTGCCTCGGCGGAGTATCTCTTCCTCAGGAGCGGCGCCATCGTCGAGGGAAGCATCGTGAGCGAGGCGGGAGGGGGCGTCACGGTCATTAATAAGAAAACCGGGAAGGCCGAGCGCCACGCCAACGCCGCCATCCTGCGCGTGCTCTACACGCCCATCTACCTGGGGAAGGTCTTCATCAGGCTGGCGAACGGGAAATCTCTCGAAGCCTACGTCGTCGAGGAGGACAACGAGAAGTTCGTGCTGCGGGACAAAATCGACAGCCCCGAGGAGTACACCCTGAAGCGGGAGGAGGTGCTCTTCATGACCAGGTCGAACCCCACGGGACTCGCGGGAAGGCCCTACGAGAAGAGCCTCCAGCTCACCTGGAACGCCCCCTACCGGCCCCCCCGGCACTACAACGTTTACGTGAAGAAGGCGGGTACGGCAAAGCACAAAAAGGCGGGTTCCAGCATCACGCGAAGCCACACGGTGCGCGGCCTGGAGCGAAAGACCGTGTACTATGTCTACGTCACCGCCGTGGACCGGGAGGGGAAGGAGTCGGTGCCGAGCAACGAGATAACAATCAAGACGAACGAGCCCCCCGGCGCGCCCGAAGAGGGCACCTTCACCATGGGGAAGCAGGCGGGGAACCGCGTTGACATCACCCTCTCCTGGAAGCCCGCCGTGGACAGGGACGGGAGGGTGGTGAAGTACCAGGTGTACGAAAAGTCGAAGAAACGCGATAAACAACTGGGGGAAACGCGCGACACCAGTTTCACGGTTACCGGCCTCGAGGCCGAGGCCACGCACCGGTTCCGCGTCACCTCCGTTGACGAAGAGGGATACGAGTCGGAGGATTCCCTCTCCATAAGCTCCATACGGAGGATCGGGCTCAACTTCGAGGGGCGCTTCGTCTTCGCCTACCCCGTGGGCGGTCTCGGGAGGATGTGCCGGTACGGCCTCGGGGGCATGGGGGCCTTCTATATCAATAAGCCCATCATTAAATACGTCGACCTGGGGGTTGAAGCGGGTTTTATCAAATTTACCCCGGATAATTCGATGATCCACGGCTACGCCATGGTGCCGGTCCTCGCAGCGGCGCGCTATCGCATCCCCGTCACGAGTTATTTTCATATAGCCCTGGGCCTGGCGGGCGGGGTGAGCCATACCACCCTGGAGCATGGCGAGCGCCTCCTCTACAACGGCGTGCCGCTCACCACGTGGCGCACCGAGAGGTCGCTCCAGCCCCTGGGGCGCGCCGAGGTCGTCCTGGGATTCACGCTCCGGGACACCATGCTCCTCAGCGCAAGGTTCGGGTACGAGGCCGTCATCGAGAAGAGCGGGCTCCTCGGCTTCATCTACGCGGGGGCGGGCCTGGGGGTGAGGTTCTAGCGTGGGCGTTTCGGAGCATCGACTGGCATCGGCAGGGCCGGCGCGCACACGGAACGCAGCGGAGAAGAGAAGGGCGGCGATGCGCATGATCAGCGGGAAGGGGAGTATCATCATGAAAAAAGCACAACTGTTCGCAATAATTATACTCGCGGCACTCGTAATGCGGTGCGACGACATGGGCCACGACGCCCTGAGGTCACTGGGCGGGTTCCGGTACATGATACGGAATGAATCAACCTGGTCGATGAGGCTGGGCGGGACAGGAACCGACTATGGTTATGCCATAACCACAGACCGTTCCGGCAGCGTGATTGTCGCGGGAAGAGTCAACGGTGACGCAGACCTTGACGGAAGCGGTGTAATAGCTGATGCGCTACCAGAGGACCCTGATGCCATACCCGGGTGCTACGGAGGCGTCGATGCTTTTATATCAAAATTTGACAGATCTGGGACATTTCAATGGGCAAAAAGACTTGGAGGAACAGGAACAGATAGTGCCTCTGATGTCGCCTCAGACATTGAGGATAATCTTGTGGTTGTTGGGTGGGCAAATGGTGATTCAGATTTTACAGGCGATGGCGATAAGAGCACTGAGCCGGAAAAAGTCTCAACAGCCCATGAATTTGGTCAAAGTGACGTTTTTATATCCAAATTTGATTTTTCAGGCAACCCTGTATGGGCCCTGCGTCTTGGCGGGGATCAATATGACTATGCCCAAAGCGTCACGATTGACAATGACGACCGTGTCATTGCAACGGGTGCTGTGAGGGGTAATGCTCATTTAAACAGCGATGAAGATACATTTGATGACGGCGAGAATGGTGCAGGTTATGGAGAAGAGGATATTTTTATTACAGCTTTTACCTCCTCGGGTGAGTATTGCTGGTCAAAGCGCCTGGGAGGCGGAGGTGAGGATTACGGCCTTTCCTTAACCCATGACAGCGTGAACAATGTGATTGTCACCGGTTACGTGGATGGAAACGCTGACCTGAACGGTGACGGAGTCATCAGCCCGGGTCTGCCGGAAACATCCCCGGGGAATCCCTATGGAGATAAGGATATTTTCATATCCAAGTTCAATTCTTCGGGCACGCACCTCTGGTCCAGGAGGCTGGGGGGAACCACCGAGGACTACTGTTACAGTGTCGAATCTGGCGGGGACGATTCACTTTTTATTACCGGCTATATCCAGGGAAACGCGGACCTGAACGGCGACGGCGATGCCCTGGACGGAGGCGCAGAGGATTCAACCGGATACGGCGACAAGGACGTTTTCATTACAGGGTTTAATGCAGACGGCACGCACCTCTGGTCCAGGAGGCTGGGAGGAGCCGGTAACGACAATGACAATGGTTGCGGTCTCGCGGTGAGCGGCGGCGCGGTTTTCGTCACGGGAAATATCAACGGCAATGCGGACCTTAACGGCGACGGGGATGCCGATGACGGCGGCGCCGAAGATGAAGGGATATACGGGGCCGGAGATGTCTTTATCGCGGCATTCAAATTGAACGGAGAAGCCCTCTGGTCAAAAAGGCTGGGGAGTGGCACTAATGATGATAGCGGAAGAGCAATCGCGGTAAACGGCTCCGGGGACATAATCCTGGCCGGGGACTCGTGGGGTAATGCGGACCTGAACGGCGACGGGGACTTTATCGATGAGTATGAAGAGATAACAGCAGGCACGCACGACGGCAATGACGTGTTCTTCACGGTGTTCCCTGAAAACTATTTCTTCTTTTTCCCCTGAGGGCGCCGCTAGCGCGCCCGGGTCTTCATGATCTTCGCCAACGGCACCCGCACGATGCCCCGCGTGGTCTGGATGGTGAAGATGTTGCCCCGGGAGAGTATGGCCCCCAGGTAGACCCTGCCGCTGTAGAGGCGTATCTCGTGGACCTGGCCGTACTTCTCGCGTATCTCTTCAATAGTAAGAATTCCCAGTTCGGCGTTGATCTTCTTCCGGATCGATTCCTCGCGCTCCGCCTGCCGCTTCGCCTCTTCCATGAGTTCCGCCCTCTCCATCTCCTCCACGTCGTCCAGGAAGGGCGTGACGGAGATTCGCTCCAGCTCGAGGGACTCAAGGCCGCTCATGGGGTTCACCTCCAGGGTGTCGCGTATCAATGCGGTGCCGCCCGCCGCTACGGGCCTCTTCTCGAGAATATTTCCGCTCCGTGCATCCCGGCGCGAGACCATCACCGTGCCCTCCTTCACGGCCACGGTGGTGGCGGCGCCGTCATAGGCGACGCTGAATTCCGTGCCCCGCACGGCGGCGTAGCAGTTCCTTGTGCCGATGGCGTAGGATGACCTGCCCCGCAGGGCCCTGAGCTTTGAAAGAAGGCTTCCCCGCTCAAGATCGAGGAGGGCCTCGCCTTTTTCGAAGAGCGAGGAGAGCCGCACGCGCGTACCCGGCCGCACCCGTATGATGGCCGCGTCTCCCACCTGGATGTTCAACTGGGATTCGGCGCCGGTCTCCACCACGGTGCCGCCGGTGACGATGTCGCCGATCTCCGCTTCGCGGGGCGCTTCGCCGGCCCGTGAAAGGAGCGCGCTCCCCGCCTTGAAGGTGACTACTCCCCGGGCGATCGTCAGGGGCCCGCGGTCGAGAATTGTGTAGTGCAGGGTAAGGGCCGTGGAAAGGATGATGAGAATCAGGACGAAGGCCGCGGCGCCGCTCACAAGCCTGGCGCTCCCCGCCAGGGTGGCGGCAATGCCCAGGCTTCGTAAGCGGTAGTAGAGGGCGACGACGGGCGCAACGAAGGGGGAGTCCTTGATCTCCCGGCGGAGGATCAGGGCGTGGGTCCGTTTCTTGGATCTGAGCATGCGCCGGCGGTCCGCGGGATCGATGGGGAACCTGAACCCGTATTTGTTCAGAAGCTCGTTGATGGCCTCGGGGCGGCTCACAGGAGGTCCTCCAGGCTGTTGATGCCGGCCTTTTTGAAATGGTCCATCAGCGTCCGCGACACCCTTTCGTGGCGGGTGCGCGCCTGCTTGTAGGAGAGGCCCAGGTGCCGCGCCGCCTCCCTGAGGGAGAAGCCGTGGACCGCCGTGAGATCGAAGAGGGCGCGCTCCATGTCGTCCACGGAGCCGTAGAGCCCGTCCAGGGCCTGCTGGATCACCAGGCGGGTGTCCCTGAATCCGTTCACGAAGCTCATGGTGACGTCTTCAAACATGGTTTCAATGTCGATGTCGTTCTTTCCCTTCTGTTTATAGTAATCGAAGACCACGAGGCGGAGGGCGCCGAAGAGCCATTTCCGCGGATTATCGATCTCGTCGAGCTTCCGGTAGAAGCGGACGAAGACCTCCTGGCAAATGTCCTCGGCGTCGTGGTAGTTGCCGACCTTCGAACGCACGGAACTGAAGACAACGGAATAATAGGCGTTGTAGTGTTCAGAGAAGCGCTCGGTTTTGTTGTCGGACAGTTCCCTGGTAAGCGGCACTTCCCTGGCTCCTTGAAGATATAGTAGCCCACAGCGGCGGATTGTGCCCCATTTTTTATCATCGTGATGAAAATAACAACTACTATTTACGGCGGGTTGAAACCCGCCGCTATTGCCCGGCGTTCGCGTCGGGTTGAAACCCGCCGCTATTGCCCGGCGTTCGCGTTGGGTTGAAACCCGCCGCTATTGCCCGGCGTTCGCGCCGGGTTAAAACCGGCGCTATCGTGCGGCGTTTTTCTATTGACACGCGCCGTATAACAGGTATAGATGTGAACATGGGAATCGACGGGTTGAAGCGCGTCCTGGGGCTGCCCGCGGTGGCATTCATCGCCGTGGGCATGACCATCGGCGGCGGGATCTTCGTGTTCACGGGGATCGTGCTCAAAATTACCGGGCCCGCGCTTCCCCTGGCCTTCGCCCTGGCGGTTGTTCCTGTTTTCATGAGCATGCTGCCCCTGGCCATGCTGGGCTCCGCATTTCCCGTCACGGGGGGCAACTACGTCTACCCGAGCCGCATGGTGTCGCCCCGCCTGGCCTTCACGGGGATTTGGATCTACGCCCTGGCCACCTTCTTCGGCCAGATCCCCCTCTACAGTATCGCCTGCGCGCGCTACGCCGCGGTGATCCTGCCGGGACTCCCCGAGGTCCCCTTCGCCGCGGGGCTCGTCACCTTTTTCTGCGTCATTAACCTCCTGGGCGTGCGGCCCGCGGCGCAGATCCAGGCCGTCATGGTTATCCTCCTCATCGCGGCCCTGGTCTATTTTTCCACCAGCGGACTCGCGGAGATACGGCCGGGGAATTTCGAGGGCCTCCTGGGCCAGGGGGCCGGGAGCCTTCTCCTCGGTACGGCCCTGCTCACCTTCACCTACCTCGGATCGAACGGCATCATCGAGCTCGGACAGGAGATAAAGGACCCGGGCAGGGTGATTCCCCGGGCCTACTTCGTCGCCTTCCCCGTCATCACGATCATATACCTCCTCGTGTCCATGGCCGTGGTAAACGCCATGCCTTGGCGCTCACTCGAGGGCGCGAAGGAGCCCCTCATCGAGATAGGGCGGGCCACCATGGGGCGGGGGGGGCTCGTCTTTTTCGTCATAGGCGGGGCGGTCCTGGCCCTCACCACGACGTTGAACGCCCTTTTCATGCTGGCCACCAAGTCGATCATGATGATCACCAGGGACGGGCTTCTCCCCGCGTCCCTGGGGCGGGTCAATGCCCGGTTCGGCACGCCCCATATCCTTCTTATCGCGATCTGGGCCATATCCATGATAGGTGTCTTCTCGGGCCTCTCCCTGGAAACTTTTGCCGCCTATGCCGCCATGGGAGGCATACTCATATTCGTGCCGGTCCTCGTCGCCTCCATGGTATTTCCGCGCCGCTACCCCGAGGCGTACCGCCGGGCGCCTTTCCGCCTCTGGGGGTTCTGGCGTTACGCATGCCCCGTCGTGGGTATACTCGTGGGAATTTTCTTCTGCGTCGCGATCCTGGCGGACCTGGGGGACGCGGCGCGGGTGGCGCCCTTTCTTCTTTTTATTGTGTCGGGCCTGGTCTACTACGAGGCGCGTCGGCGCTGGCTGCGGCGACGGGGCGTGGACATCGAGGAAAACATTACCAATGACAGGGGAATGATGTCATGATGGAGCAGGGCGCGATGGGCGATTACACGAAGGACGAAAAAGCGAGTATTCCCCTCTCCGCGCGCTTTCCCGACCTGGAGGGGCGACTTCCCCGCATTCCCCTGGGGAATTTCCCCACCCCCGTGGAACGCCTGGCACACCTGGGCCATGGGAATCTCTGGATCAAGCGCGACGACCTCACCTCGGATATATACGGGGGGAACAAGGTGCGGAAGCTCGAGTTCCTCCTGGGGGACGCCCTGCGGCGCCGCTGCCGGAAGATCATTACCATGGGGGGCATCGGGACCAACCATGGCCTGGCCACGGCGATCTACGCGCACCGGGAGGGCCTGGCCTGCCGGCTCATCCTCTTTCCCCAGCCCGTGAACGATCACGTGCGCCGCAACATGCTCCTCTTCTGTAAATACGGCGCGGAGCTCAGGTGCCGGAAGGGACCCCTGTCCGCCGGCGCATGGCTTTTACTTGCCGAGCGGCTTCTCAACCCCCGGGGCTACATCCTCGAGGCCGGGGGATCGTCCCCCGTGGGGACCCTGGGCTTCGTGAACGCCATGCTGGAGCTGAAGGACCAGGTCGACGCCGGGCTGCTCCCGGAGCCCCGCTACGTCATCTGCCCCGTTGGGTCCAACGGCACCATGGCGGGGCTCTCCCTGGGGGCGCTCCTGGCGGGGCTTGACACCACCGTCGTGGGGGTCCGCGTCACCATGGAGAGGCTCGGCCTCGTGGAGCTGTCATCGGCGAAGGCAGTGGAGCGCCTCATGACGCGTACCCTGGCGCTGTTGCGCCAGCGCTCGGCAATGATCCCCAGGGTCGCCATCCCTCCCCAGCGGATACTCGGAGACTACCTGGGCGACGGCTACGGCTGCGCCACGGACAAATGCCTCCGTGCCATGGAGCTCCTGCGCGATCGCGAGGGGATAGCCCTGGACCCCACCTACACCGGCAAGGCCGCGGCGGCCCTCCTCGATTTCATCGCGGAGCCTGGGCACGCGAAGGAGCCGGTGCTCTACTGGCACACCTACAGTTCCGCGGACCTCGCGGAGCGCCTCCGGGGCCTTGACTGCGGGATGCTTCCCCCGGACCTGAGGCGCCTCTACGAGGGGGGATAACACTACCGGAGGCACGCCCATGGACATGATGGCGCTTCTCGAAGAGATCGCCGTGCCGCGGCCCAACCACTCCGACGCACTCGGGGAGACGGCGGAGCTCATCAAGGGGCTCCTGGCGTCATGGGGCATACCCTTCACGGTCCAGGAGTTTCCCCTCCGCCCGTACATGATGCTCATCATGGGGATCGCGGTCCTGCTCCTGGCGGCGCTCCTGGCACTGGCGGTGTACCGGAAGAAGCCATGGATGGCCCTGTTCTGCGCCATGGCGATACCGCTCCTCCTGGTCGCGGAGTACGAGCTCTTTATCCCCGTTCTCTCCTGGATCATCCGGACCATCGGTGAGAATATCATCGTATCCTTCACCCCACCGGACCCGGTCCGGGAGCTGATTTTCGCCGCGCACTACGACTCCAAGACCGACTTCTGGGACCACATCCAGCGGGGCAGGGTCTATCAATTCATCCCCACGGCCTTCATCCTGGGGATCCTCCTCGCGGTTTTCACGTTTATCGTTAAGGGGAAAGCCGCACTGTCGCGGCGGCTCCCCCGGGCGATCAGCATGGCACTGGCCGGACTCCTCGCGGCGTACATGGGCCTCCTCGCCCTGGGGTTCGGGGGCTTCGTCTTCATCCCCCGGGAGCGCTGGAGCCCCGGCGCCGTGGACAACGGCGGCTCAGTGGTCTCCCTTCTCGCCCTGGCCAGGGACCTCCACGCGGGGCGCGTCGACGCCGGATCATCGAAGGTGACGATCCTTTTTACCTCCGGGGAGGAGGTGCTCCTCCAGGGGGCGCACCACTACGTGCGTGAGCATGTCGACGGATGGAAGAAGGATGGGGTCCCCCGCTTCCTGGTGAATCTCGAGCTGGCGGGGCAGGGGGGTAACCTCTTCTACGCCGGGAAATCAGGCGTGTTCATGCGGTACTATAGTGCCTCACCCGAACTTATCGGCAGGGCGGGGGCGGCATGGAAGGCCCTCACGGGCCGCGGGCTTGATTCGGAGGAAAGGATCACCGACGATTCACAGCGCTTCATGGCCGCCGGGATTCCCTCCATCACCATCGGGCACAACGGCAATCCCGGCCCGGGCATGGGGGGATTCCACTCCGCTGATGACAGCATGGAGCGGGTTGACCGGGAAAACCTGGAACTCATGCGGAGGGTCCTGGGGAAGATCATAGAGGGATTCAGGTAGGATCGCTCCCGGCCCACCCTTCGTAAGGGGTGGAATCCCCTCTACTCGCGAGAAAGGGGGGTGGAAGGTGAGAACCAAAACGATTCGCCACCGGGTGCGCCGGATTATTTCGCAACCAATTTCATGATTTCAGGTCATTGTCTGTGTGGCGGAAGCGGCTTGAGGTGATTACCTTGCCGCGAATATGGGGAGGAGCCTGGAATGATGAAAAAACGGCTGCACTACACGATTTTCAACACCCCCGTGGTGAAGCATATCTTCAGGGGGCTTTCGCTCCTTCTCATGAAGGCCCTGGGCTGGCGCACCGAGGGCGCGCTTCCCGACATCCCCCGCTACGTCCTCATCGTGGCCCCCCATACCTCGAACTGGGACCTTCTCTTCGGCGCCGTCACCGCCTTCGCCCTGAGGCTTGACGTCTACTTCATGGCGAAGCACCAGCTCTTCCGCTTCCCCTTCGGTCCCCTCATGAGGTGGATCGGGGCGCTGCGGATCGACCGCCGTGTCCATGCCGACACCGTGAAGCACGCCGTGGAAACCTTCCGGGAGCATGAAAGGCTCGTGATTGCCGTGCCGCCCGAGGGAACGCGCGCCAGGGTGAAGCACTGGAAAACGGGGTTCTACTATATCGCCGCCGGGGCCGGGGTGCCCGTTGTAATGGCCTTTATCGATTACGGGAGGAAGACCGCCGGCGTGGGTCCCGTCCTCGTTCCCTCGGGAGACATCGATGCGGACATGCGTTCCGTCAGGAAGTTCTACGATGGTATCGCGGGGCGGTACCGCGACAAGACTTCGGCAGCGGCCCTGGCAGGCCATGGCGAGGCGGGCCGTGAACCGGCGTCATCTTCCCATGCCTTCACGATGATACCGTCGCGAACCGGCCGGCGGTTAAGAGGCTTCGGCAGGAAAAGACGTCGAAGAATGTGACGCATCACCTCATTTCATCACCAGCCTGACCCTGACGCCACGCTTCAGGTGCTCCACCCTCCTGTTGTTCACCGTCATGGGGCTTTTCTCCGCCGTAATCCGTAGTTCGACCCGCCGATCCTTCATGCTCACGAGCCTCCCCTCTGCGGCATGAAGCCATCCCGTGGTGTTCATGCCGAAAATATGCTTCGAGAAGAAGGTGTAGACATCGAAAGACGCGCCGGGAACAAGGTGGGCGGGGTCGTCCATCAGTATCGTCACCACGGACCCCGATTTGTTCTGCACCACGCCGGTGCGTCCGGCTTCTTCCCCGGCGGCGAGGAGTACACCGAAGACGATAATGAGAAATGTGGCGGCCGCGGCCGCTCCGCGAAGGTATGTCATGTTAGTATCATTATCCAGGATTTTACTCTGGCCTCATCTTACGGCCAGGGGACGAAATGTGTTTATCTGGGCCATCATGTGAAGAGAAAAGAGTTGTTTCAACACAAAAAGTACTGGTCTCAGTGTCTTCCGCCAACCCAGCGTAAAAAAAAATCGAAACCATGCGGGCCTTATTTCCGTGAAAAAAATTCCCCCAGGGCGGCGTTGAACTCACCGGGCTTTTCCCAGTTCACGGAGTGGCCGCACTCCCTGAGTATCGTGAGGGTGGAGCCCGGTATCCCCCGGTGAAGGGCTTCGCAGTTTTCGAAGGGCACCTTGTCGTCCCGGTCGCCGTGGAGCACCAGGGTCTCCGCCCGGACGTTCCCGAGCTCGTCCGTGAAGTCGACCTCGCCGATGCTCCTCGCCGCCCGGAGGAGCGTGTTCTTTCCCGCCCTTTCGTAAAAGGCGACGATGCGGCGTACCAGGTCAGGGTCGGGCTTTGCCATGCAGCTCTTCGCGAAGGGAACGGCGATGAGCCTCATCGGCACCAGGCGGGCCAGGGAAAGCTGGAGCCGCTCGCCAAGAGCGAGGCGCCTCTTCGCGAAGGTGGAGGCAAGAACCAGCTTTCTTACGTATTCCGGGTGATCCAGGGCGAATCGGAGGGCCACGCTCCCCCCCATGGAGTGTCCGGCCAGGAACACCTTTTCCCAGCCCAGGGCGTCAAGGAGGGCCCTGAGGTCTTCTGCGAACTGCTTGATGGTGTAGAGGGAATCGTCGGGGGATTTCGACGTGCGGCCGTGGCCCCGCTGGTCGTAGAGAAGGAGGGTGAAGCGCTTCGACAGCTCCCGCTGCTCCTCGTACATGGTACCGTCGGCCCCCCATCCGTGCACCAGGACCAGGGGCTCCCCGGAGCCGGTGATCTCGTGGTGGACGTCGATGCCGTTGACTGCGACGAATGACATGGTCTCCCCCCTCAGGCCTTAATTGCCGTCCCTCGCGAGCATTTTTTTCGCCTCCCTCTGGAAGTAGACGTTCCAGGGGTAGGGGCTCTTCGCGCGATGGGGGTCCTGGGCCACGACCCACTCGAGGTCCTTCCGGTACGCCTCGCGGTCGCCGGTCCTGGCATGGAGGAGCCTGGCCCTGCTGAAGCGGACGTAGAGCCACCCGGCGCCGGCCTGGTCTGCCATCTCGAAATACCGCGCGGCCTTGTCGAGATTGCCTCCCAGGAAGAAGGGGAGGGCCGCGTAGTATCCCGCGACGGCCGAGAGGGGATGGCCGCCCCCCCATGTGGGGTTGATCTCCATCATGCTGTACACCATTTCCCTGTTTTTCGATGCCAGGGGCATGTTGAGGAGCTTCTCCAGGGGATTCATGCATTCCAGGTAGTACCATCCCAGCGAGGCGTACCAGTAGTACATGGCCTCGATCTCCCGGGCCGTAAGGTCATCGCTCGCCTCCCATACCGGGGCGCCGCTGTCGACGCGCTTTTTAAATGCGTCGTTGGTGTACATGCCCCGCTCGCAGTAACGCAAGGCCTTGATATAGCATTCCTTCTTTCCCTTCACTTCCGGCGTGTAGGCGACTCCCATGAGTATCCAGTAGCGCCCCAGGCTCCAGAGGGCCTCGTAATTCCAGGGGTCGCTCTCCAGGACGCGCTCGTAGGTGCTGATCAGGATCGCCAGTTTCTCCCGGTCGTCGGCCCGGGAGATTTCGCCGCGGGCCCGCGCGAGGAGCGCCGCGGTGCTCTCCCGCGCCGTGGCGTCCCTTACATCTTTCCAGCCCGGAGTCCACGAGAGGCACCCTGACGCCGACAGCGCGGCGGCGACGCATGCGGCTACGATGATCATTTTACGTTTCTTCATGCGACGTGCCCTCCCGTGATGGAACGCTGTATGCCGGCTGCAGGTCCCGGATCAGAAGCTCTCCTCCCCGATATCGAGGACCGAGAGGTCGGAGCTTTGTATTGCCGCGGCCCGGGCGGCGGCCTCGGGGAGCACGTTTTTCACGTAGTAGCGCGCTCCCTGGACCTTCCCGTCGTAGAAGGCGGCCTCGGCGTCGTCTTTAATGAGGGCGGCCCGGGCCTCGGCGTCGCCGGGCTTAACGCCTTTCTTCGACATGATGGCTTCCAGGGCCCTGGAGGCGATACCCCCCTGCCAGAAGAGGAGCCACCCCAGGACCACGACGCCCATCATCCTCTGGAAGGGGACGGCGTGGGCCACGGGGACCATGAACTTGCCCTCCCTGCCGCAGTTGGCGAAGAACATGCCGGTTTCTCCCAGGACACCCACGGCGGCCTGGAAATCCGCGGCAAGGTCCTTCACGGCGCCGGACTCGCCGTATTCCTTCAACGTGCTTCCCATGGTTGAGAGGAGGTTAATGAAGTTCGCTCCCTTGCGCTGGCCGAGTTTTCGCGCCACGAGGTCAAGGGCCTGGATACCGTTGGTCCCCTCATAGATCGAGGCGATCTTCACGTCCCGCATGAGCTGCTCCACGGGATAGTCCTGGCAGTAGCCGTAGCCCCCGTAGACCTGGATCGCCTCCTCGGTGACGCGGAACCCGGTATCGCTGCAGTAGGCCTTGCAGAGGGGGGTAAGGAGCTCGAGCATGCCATGCCATTTTTCGCGCTCCTCGCCCTCGGGAAGGCTTTCGCTCTTGTCGAAGCAGAGGCCGCAGTAGAAGACCAGGGCGCGCATCCCCTCCACCTGGGACTTCATCCAGATGAGCATGCGCCGCACGTCGGCGTGCTCTATGATGGGAACGCGCGGGGCGTCGGGGTTCATGATCTGCATCAGGTTCGCGCCCTGGAGGCGCTCCCGGGCGTAGTTCAGGGCGTGGAGGTAGGCCGCCGACGCCGCGGCGAGACCCTGGACCCCGACGCTGATCCGCGCCTCGTTCATCATCTGGAACATGATCTTCATCCCCTTGCGCTCCTCGCCCAGGAGCTCGGCGTAGCAGTCGTTGTTGTCGCCCATGCTGATGGAGCAGGTGGCGCTGGCCCGTATCCCCATCTTGTGCTCGATGCCCGTGATTTTGATGTCGTTTCTTCTTCCCGGCGTGCCGTCCTCCTTGGGCACGAACTTGGGCACCAGGAATATCGATATCCCCTTGGTGCCCGCGGGGTCGCCCTCGATCCGCGCCAGGACCGGGTTCACGATGTTCTCGAAGAGGTCGTTCTCCGCGCTGGTGATGAAGATCTTCGACCCGGTGATCCGGTAGGTGCCGTCCGCCTGCTTCACCGCCTTCGTCTTCAGGCTTCCCACGTCGGAGCCGGCCTCGGGCTCCGTGAGGGCCATGGTGCCCCCCCACTGGCCGGCGTACATTTTATCCATGTACACGCGCTTCTGTCGCTCCGTGCCGAACTTTTCGACAAGGTGCGCCGCGCCGACGGCGAGGAAGGGGTAGGAGAGAAAGGAGAAGTTGTGGCCGAAGGCCTCGTGGAGCGCCAGGCTCAGGGTGTAGGGGAGGCCCTGGCCCCCCGCCTCGACGGAAGTCGACGTGGTGGACCACCCTCCCTCGGTGAATATTTTCAAGAGCCTGTGAAAGCACTGCGGGACCGTGACGTTCCCGTCCTCGTAGCGGCACCCTTCGCGGTCCGCCTCCATGAGGGTCGGGTAGACCGCCTCAACGGCGAGCTTTACCCCGACGTCCATGGTCATGTCGTAGAGCTCCCGTGAGTGCTCGCTGAAGCGGGGGAGGGAACAGATCTCCTTCTCGATGTTGAGCATCTCGTACAGGGTAAAGCGCTGGTCTCGGACATTGACGAGCAGGTTGGCCATGACGCACCTCGGGATGGTGGAATGGGATTCGGGACGTGGGATAATCCTGTGCATGGAAAGGGCCGCGTGTCAAGCGATATACGGAATGAACACGGGCGCCCTCTTCTCCCTCCGGGAGAGGGGGGCCAGGCCCAGGAATCGATTTTTTCATTCTGCCTTCATTTTTTATTCTTGCCATCTGGATCTTTCAGAAGGATAGAATAGGACCGCCGAAGGATGGTGCGTTATTCCATGACCATACGGAGAACCATACCGTGCGCCCTGCTGCTGGCGCTTCTGTTTTTTTCTCTCGCCTGCGCGGATGAGAGGCGGTCCCTGCCGGTGACCGGATGGAAAATCCTGGAGGAAGGCGACCTGTCGCTTGATAAGGCGGAGCGCGCGCCGGGGTGGCGGGACATCGAGATCCCCTCGACCTTCATGCTCCCCTACGTGCCCGGGAAGGGGCTCCAGCACGCCTGGCTCAGGGGTGAATTCTCCGTTTCCGGCGACCCCGCGGAATATCATGGCATCTCCCTCGGCAGGATCTACTACACGGACCGCGTCTTCATCAACGGTACCCTCGTGGGCGCCGAGTCGGTCCGGGAGATGGGCGTCATGTGCCATGCCCGGAACTACCCCGTGCCCGCGAACGTGGTGAGGCGCGGCACGAACTCCGTGATGGTGCAGATCGGGATGTTCCGGTACGAGTACGGCGGTTTTACCCAGGCCGTGGAGATGCTGAATGAAGCGGATTTCCGCTCAAGGGTCTTCCTTGACAACCTCATCTATCTCTACCTTCCCCTGTCGGTCCTGTCCCTGGCCTGCATCATCCTGGTGGTCCTGATGATCTTCTACCTCTGGAACCGAAACGAGCGGGTGTTTCTCTACAGCTCCTTCGGCGTCATGGTGTTCATCGTCTACCTCGCCTCGATGTTCTACCCTTTCACGAACGTCAGTTTTCTCGTCATCAAGTTCATCCACTGGTCGGTGATCCAGTTCTTCTCCATCGCCCTCATACTCATCATTCAATCGCTCTACGGGATCTACCTCACCAACTACAACAGGATACTGATCCCCCTACTAGCCCTCGCCGCCGCGGCGAACGTCCCCCTCCTGCTCCTCGTCTACCGGGTCGATACCCTCTACACCCACTACACGGGGGGCATCCTGGGGATCGTTACCGTCCTCATCAACGTTCCCCTGGCCGTCCGGCTCACGGTCCGGCTCAACCGCCTCAAGCCTGACGCCCTGAAATTTTACTTCCTCATATTCATATCTGTCGCGGGTGGCGCGGTGATCCTCCTCCAGGTCTACCTCTCGAACATCAGGGGACGCTTCTCCTTCGCCCCGGCCCTCTACCTGGCCGTGGTGGTCTTTCTCATGTTCGCGGTCTTCTTCGCCCGGGACCTGATGATAAAGAACCGGGAGCTGTCGCGCCTCTACGATTCGCTGAAGGAGGAGGACCCGGTCATTACCGACCTGGCCAGGGAGAAGCTTGAAAAAATTCTCGCATTTATAAAGGAAAACTACACGTCCGATCTCTCCCGCGAGGGCCTGGCCGCCGCCGCGGGGATGAACCCGAACTACATGAGCACGCTCTTCAATAAGTATACCGGCCTCAAGATCAACGATTACATCAACAAGCTCCGGGTCGAGGACGCCGCGGAGCGGCTTACCCGGGGCGACGGGAAGGTTATCGAGATCGCCTTCTCCGTGGGGTTCGAGAGCCTCACCACCTTCAACCGCGTGTTCAAGGCCATCATGGGAAAAACCCCGACGGAATACCGCGAGGGGGCGTAATCTCCACCCGGGTCCCGACCCTGCCATTTCTTCAGAGTGAAGAATCGGCCATGCCCAAATCGTTCGTTCCGACAGATTGATAGGATTCCCCTCAGTTTTTCTGGTACCTTCAGCCCATGCAACATCGGAAATCGTGTTGTTAATCTTTTCAAAAAAGGGGTATCTGTATGCTCACACACAAGAAATTCAGTATCAACGGGTCGCTTCCAGTCTGTCTTTTATTTCTCGCCGTGGCGGCGACGTCGTGCGGGTCAAACTATTTCACGCGGTCCCAGCACAGCCCCACCGTCTCCCCGGACGGTAAGATGCTTATCTTCCAGTCGGACTACGAGACCCCGGGGGAGTATGACTGCGTCATCAAGTTCAAGACCAACCTCGGATGGACCCCGCCGGTGCCGCTTCTTTTCGCCAACACGAAGATGAACACCGCCGGTCCCTTCATCACCTATGACCAGAACCACCTTCTCCTGACCTCGGATCAGAAGGGGGGAAAGGGCGAGGTTGACCTCTGGATCGCGAAAAGGGGGAAAAGGCTCTGGGGAAAGGCCGAAAACCTGGGGGCCCCGGTCAATTCGCCGGGTTACGACGGCTTCGGCTCCATCAGCCCCGACGGGAACACTCTTTACTTCACGCGGGAGTGCGCGGAAAAGAAGGGAGAGGACAAGTTCTGCCTGGTGAAGTCAACACGGGTGAACGGCAGCTGGACCGAGCCGGTCCGCATGCCGGCGCCCGTCGATTCGGAGTATTCCGATTTCGCCCCGGTCATCATGGCGGACGGTACATCCCTCATATTCAGCTCGAACAGGCCCGGTGGCCAGGGCGGCTACGATCTCTACAAGACCGAGCGCATGGGTGACGGCGCATGGAGCGAACCGGTCAACTTGGGGAACGAGATCAACACGAAATATGACGACCGGATCGTGTCGGTGCCGGCGTCGGGTGACGTAATTTACTATTCCAGTCCCGAGAAACGGGCGGGTCGCCTGGTCTACCGTATCAGGACCGCGAAGCTCCCCGCGGCGATGCGACAGTCCTCCGTGGTCACCGTGGCGGGGGTCGTATCGGACACGCGGGAGCGGGGCAGGACCCTCGAGGCGGAGATCCGTGTGACCGACGTGAAAAACGGAGAGACCCGGATCGTACGGAGCAATCCCGAAGACGGGAAATACTTCATCGTCCTCGGGAAGAACAGGGTCTACGACGTCTCCGTGAACCGGAGGGGGTATCTCTTCCATTCGACGCGGTTTGACCTCAGGGACCT
This sequence comes from Spirochaetota bacterium, assembly GCA_040768125.1. Classification (GTDB taxonomy): domain Bacteria; phylum Spirochaetota; class UBA4802; order UBA4802; family UBA5550; genus RBG-16-49-21. The sequence goes on from JAXGNG010000004.1 coordinate 169,031, forward strand.
CGCGAAGTTCGACGCCGTGATCCGCGACATCGAGCTCACGCCCATGGAGAGGGGATCCTTCATGGTGCTGAACAACCTCTACTTCAGGCTGAACAGCGACGACGTCTTTGATTTCGAAAATTCACGATATGAGCTCGACAGGCTCGGAAGGCTCCTGAAGGCGAATCCCGGGCTGAAGATCGAGATCGGCGGCCATACCGACGCCACGGGCACGGAGGAGCACAACAGCGAGCTCTCTGAAAAGCGGGCGCGCTCGGTGTACCGTTTCCTCGTGGGCCGCGGGATAGACGGAAGGAGGCTCGTGGTGAAGGGCTACGGTTATTCAAAGCCCCTGAGCTCCCTCCAGGACGAGAAAAACCGGCGGGTGGAGATCACGGTCCTCTCGGTGAACTGACGTTTCTTTCCTGATATATATCGTCCTCGCCCCCGTATGGAGGCACCCGTATGCTGCCCGGCAGCGCGCGTACACCGCGGCGCTGCCGGGATTTTTTTGCGATGGAGGAACTGCTCTCCCTCGTTAAGAAAGGGGAAACCGCGGCGGGTCTAACCCGTTTTTCCTCAAAGCGGCGTGCCGGGGTGCCGGCCCGGATGGAAAAAATCCTCGACATGCAGAGGGGAATGGGGTAGAATCCGGTGCGGCATCCGGGCCGCCGCGCCCATTGATCCCCAAGGAGATACGCCATGGTAATTCCCTTTCCCTTCGACGCAATGCTCGGGTTCGGCTGGCTGGGGGTGATGCTTCTCCTGGGGGTGTTTCTCCGGGCGAAAGTGGGGTTTTTCCAGCGGTTTCTTTTCCCAAGCTGTCTCATCGGCGGCCTCGCGGGTCTCGCGATACTCCAGACGGGCCTCCTGGGCGTCGAGACTTCCCTCCTCGAGTCCTTCGCCTATCACCTGTTCAATGTTTCCTTCATTTCCGTCGGTCTTACCATCCGGAGCCCCGAGGAGCAAAAGGCCTACGGCGGGCGCGAGGTGGTGAAGGGGTCCCTCTGGATGGCCATGGTGTCGGGGGTCATGATGCCCCTCCAGGCCCTTATCGGCGGGGGACTGGTCCTCCTGTTCAACTACTTCGATTTCGGTCTCTTCAAGACCTTCGGCTTCTTCGCGCCCCTGGGCTTTGTGCAGGGTCCCGGGCAGGTGCTTTCCGTCGGCAAGGCGTGGGAGACCCTCGGCTTCGCCAACGCGGCCACCATCGGCCTCACCTTCGCCACCATCGGCTTTCTCTTCGCCTTCTTCGTGGGGGTTCCCCTGGCCAACTGGGGGATTCGCCGCGGCATGGCCGCCCATGCCCCGAAAAGCATGCCGCGGGACCTCCTGGTGGGTATCGTGCCGAAGGGGGCGTCCCGGGAGTCCGCGGGGAGCCTGACGATGCACTCGGGGAACGTCGATACCCTGGCCTTCCAGTTCGCCCTGGTGGGGCTGGTGTACCTCCTGACCTATGCCCTTGTATACGGCATCGCGAGCCTCCTCAGGCCGGAACTCGCCGCCACCCTCTGGGGGTTCTTCTTTTTCGCGGGGCTCCTGGTATCCATCGCCGTGCGTACCATTATAATTAAAGTCGGCTTGGGTCACCTGGTGGACCCGGGAGTCCAGCGGAGGGTCACCGGGTGGTCCGTGGATTTTCTCATCGTTGCCACGGTCATGGCGGTTCAGCCGGCCATCGTATGGAAGTACGCCCTGCCCATCGGGACGATCTCCCTGGTCTGTGGCGTGGTCACCACGCTGGGGATCATCTACCTGGGGAGGCGCCTCTGGGCCCTCAACATCGAACGAATGGTGGGGATCTACGGGATCTGCACGGGCACGGCCTCGTCGGGGCTCCTCCTGGTGCGCGTCGTGGATCCGGAGTTCCGCACCAGCGTGGCCATGGAGCTCGGGTTCCAGGCGATCTTTTCATCCGTGCCCGTGCTCAGCTGCATGCTCCTGGTGAGCGCCCCCCTGATCTGGGGCTGGAGCATGGAGCTCACCCTGGCGGTTTTTTTCGGGCTCATGGCGGTATTCCTGGTCCTGCTGAAGGCTGTAAAGTTCTGGGGAAAGAAGAGGTTCTGACATGAAGCGCACGCAGATCGCCGATGCCGTGACGTCGGGGCGGATCCTCGTATCCGACGGGGCCTGGGGGACCTTCTTGCAGAAGAAGGGGCTCAGGCCCGGGGAGTGCCCGGAGCTATGGTGCCTGGAAAGGCCCGATGATGTGCGCGCCATCGCGAGGAGCTACCTGGACGCCGGGGCCGACATGATAGAAACGAACAGCTTCGGGGGAACGCGCTTCAAGCTCGAGCACTACGGCCTGGCCGGCAGGGTCGCGGAGATCAACGAGGCGGCCGCCCGGATATCCCGGGATGCCGCGGGAGATTCCGCCTGGGTCATCGCCTCCATGGGGCCCACGGGGAAGATGCTCGTCACGGGAGACGTCACGGAGGAGGGGCTGTACGATGCCTTCAGGGAGCAGGCCGTTGCCCTTGAGCGGGGCGGGGCCGACGCCGCGTGCGTCGAGACCATGAGCGCCGTCGACGAGGCGTGTCTCGCCGTCAGGGCCGTGAAAGAGCACACGAAGCTCGAGATCATCTGCACCTTCACCTTTGAAAAAACCGTGCGGGGCGAGTACCGTTCCATGATGGGGGTGTTTCCCTCGGACGCGGCCCGGGCCGCCATCGGGGCGGGGGCGCGGATAATCGGGACCAACTGCGGGAACGGCAGCGAGGGGATGATCGGCATCGTGAGGGAGATGCGGGCCGTGGACAACGCCGTCCCGATCCTGGTGCACGCCAACGCCGGTCTGCCGCGGCACGAGAAGGGGGTCGACGTGTTCCCCGAGTCCCCGGAGGAGATGGCGGCACACGTCCCGTCCCTCGTGGAGGCCGGGGCGCGGATCATCGGCGGGTGCTGCGGGACCACCCCGGCCCATATCACCGCGATCAGGAAGGCCGTCACGTCAATCAGATGATGCCCCGGGAGGGCGGCGCGTCAACCTGCTCCCCCTCCCGCCTTCCTTCCCCGGTACGGGCAGTCGGCCCTGTCGCAGGCGCCGCAGCCGTACTCGCTGAACCGGATATCCTTCCCGATGGCGATGATCCCGCTCACCGACTTGAGGGGGCGCATCATGGCGCCGCCGGAAAGCCGAACGCCGCAAAACCCGTCGGGGAGAAGGGAAAAGAGCGCGCGCTGCTCCGAGACGTCCCACCCGCAGTATCCCGGGCTGTAGCGGTTGCTGACCCCCGATCCTTCCGCGGCCACGCGGTCCGCGAGAAGGGCGTGCATCCTGTCCATGGCGCGCTCGACGATTGCCGAGCCGAGGAGGTCGGCGATGTAGCCCGCAGCCGGGTCGTCCCCCGCCATGAGGTTTCCCGCCCACTCGCTGATCCCCGGCCCGGCGGTGCAGACGAAGAGTGCGATGCTCCCGGCATGCATCACATGGCGGAAGACGATTCCGGGAAGGTTGAAGGTGACCGCGCCGAAGGAGAGGCGGCGGGTTTCCCGCGCAAACAGGGGGTCGTCCCTGACGACGAATCCCCCCCGGATGGCGCAGCGCTCCCCGGCGAGGGAAAGCATTTCCTCGACCATCGTGCCGAGCGGTCCCGGCATGGCGCCGGGGTCGTAGCCCATGAGGGATTCGAGTTCGCTTCGCGCGATCCCCAGTTCGCTGAAGGTGAACCGATGCGTGGTGATTGACCCTGTTTCAGCGGTCTTCTTCATCAGGAACATCCATTGGGCGCGGCGTCGCCGCCCTGCGCGGCGAGGCGCATTGCCGTCGCGTGAGAATGAAAGTCATTGACAGGGAGACCCTGTTCACGGTAGAAATGGTGGACGCTCCTGAGGCGATCTGTCAATTCATATTCCCGGCGGAGGGGCGTGGCGGGGAAGGATCTCACACGGGGGAGGGCATGAACGGAAAAGAGCGGATACATGCGGCGCTGAATTTGCAGGAGCCCGACCGGGTCCCCCTTTACATCCACGGCATCAACGAGGCGCCGATCATCGGCATCGGAAGGCATATCACCGACGGCCTGCCCGAGCCGAAGGAATTCCGCGAGATGACCGGCCCCGAGAAGGGGAAGCTCCTGGACACCCTTTTCCTCATCCACGAGCATTTCGGCGTCGACGGGTTCACCTCCTTCGAAATCGGGCACGAGAAAGAGCTGGACGAGCGCCACGTGGCGGACGACTGGGGCGTGGTCTACACCCGGAGTCCCCACGGCCTCCCCGTGGCCACGGGCCATCCCCTCAGCGGCCCGGGCGACCTCGAGGGCTTCACCCCCCCGCGCCCCGCCGCGGAGCACCTTCTCCTGCTGAACCTCGGGCGGGAGCGCTTCGGCGGCGAGAAGGCCCTCTTCTGGCTGATGCGCGGGGCCTTCGTGCGCTCCTGGCGACTCATGGGCATGGAAAACCTGATGATCCAGATGTACGACGATCCCGGATTCGTCCACCGCGTCGCCCGCATGGTCACGGATTACAGCCTGGAACAGCTCGACATGCTCGCCGCCGCCGGCCTCGACGTCCTGGTGGTTGAGGACGACATCGCCGACAGGCAGTCGCCCCTCGTGTCGCCGCGGCACTACACTGAATTCATCAATCCCTACAACAGGGAGCTGGTCGAAAAGGCCCACGCCTTGGGGCTGAAGGCCGTGGCCCACAGCGACGGGAACCTCTGGCCCCTCCTGGACATCATGATCGAGACCGGGTATGACGGCCTGAACCCCCTTGAGCCCCAGGCGGGCATGGATCTCAAAAAGGTAAAGGAGTACTGCGGCAACCGCCTCTGCCTCCTGGGGAACATCGACTGCGTCGACCTGCTCCCGAAGGGGACGCCGGAAGAGGTCGAGGAGGCGGTGATACGGGCCATTTCCGACGCCGCGGCGGGAGGAGGGTACATACTCTGCGATTCGAACTCCCTTCACCCCGGTGTCGATCCCCTGAACTGCATCGCCATGTTCGAGGCGACGAGGAAGCACGGGGCGAGAAAAACATGACGGCGAGGGCCGCCGCGCTGCCCCGAGAAGAAATCGACGCTGAGTCCCGCCGCTTCGATACCGCGGGGGACTGGTCCCGGGAGGACACGCAATGGAATTACTGAAAGAGATCGCGCTCCATGTCGAGAACGGGAGGATGAAGGAGGTCGCGTCAATGGTGGAACGCGGCCTCGGCGAGGGCCTCGGGGCCGGCGACATCCTCAACGGCGGCCTCGTGGCCGGGATGGATTCCATCGGCGTCAGGTTCAGGAACAACGAGGTATTCGTACCCGAGGTCCTGATGGCCGCCCGGGCGATGAAGGCGGGCCTCGAGATCATCAAGCCGGTTCTATTGAGGGACAGGGTGCCGGCGAAGGGCACCGTCATCATGGGCACCGTGCGGGGAGACCTGCACGACATCGGGAAGAACATCGTCTGCTACATGCTCCAGGGCGCGGGGTACGACGTGATCGATATCGGCATTGACATGCCGAAGGAGACCTTCATCGAGGCGGCGCGCAGCCACGGCGCGGGGGTGATAGGGCTCTCGTCGCTCCTCACCACCACGATGGAATACATGCGGGAGGTCATGGAGGCGGTGCGCTCCTCGGATATCTCCGGCACCGTCAGGGTGATGGTGGGCGGGGCGCCGGTCACCCGGTCCTTCGCCAATGAGATCGGCGCCCACGGCTACGCCCCCGACGCCTCCCGGGCCGTGGAGGTGGTGCGGGGCCTGATCGGGGGGTGACCCGTGTCCCCGGGAGGGGGCCGGGCGGCGATTCCCGCACTCCAAAAAGTCCTCGACAGGGTGGGCGTCTTGGCGTAGCATCATGCATCACCGGTGAGGAGGGGGCGGATGGACCTTTTCCACGATTTTGACGCGGCGCGGTGCCGCGAGTGCGGCGAGTGCTTTCACCAGTGTCCCGTCATGGCCCTGCCCATCGAGCGGGCGCGGGAGGAGCGGAAGAGGCTGAACCGGGGCGACGCCTCGGGGATCGTCATCCGGCGCTGCACCAGCTGCTTCGCCTGCAATTTCATCTGCCCCGAGGAGTGCAACCCCGCGCAGCAGGTCCTCGGGTACTGGAACCGCGAGTACCGCGAGAAGGGGATGCCCCTCCGGGCCCGCTACTACGATCCCAACAGCGCGCCTAACTTCAGGACCTACGTCGTGGAACGGCTCCCCGACGACGAGAGGGCCATGGTGGAGAGGTGGCGGGACGAATCGCCCGCCGCGGAGATATTCTACCCGGGGTGCAACGTCATCACCGTTCCCTATCTCACCAGGAGCCGTCTCCTCGAGGGTCTCGAGATCAGGGGCTCCCTGGATATGTGCTGCGGCGAGACCTACTACCGCATGGGGCTCTTCGACGAGGTGAGGAAGGTGGCCCGTCGCCTCGAGGGTTACTTCCGGCGCATGGGGGTGAAGAGGATGATCATACCCTGCACCGCCGGGCGGAACATGTTCACCAACGTGCTCCCGAAATTCGGCGTCACCTTCGACTTCGAGATCGAGCACGTGCTCCCCTGGCTCTGGCGGCGCATAGAGTCGGGGGAGATCGCCGTTACGCGTAACCTCGGCATGACCGTCACCATACAGGAGTCGTGCTACGGCAAGATGTTCGGCGAGGGCTACATGGACCTTCCGCGAAAGATACTTGAACGGATCGGCGTGACCGTGCGGGAGGAGCGCCTCTCCCGGGAACGGGCCCTCTGCTGCGGCATCGCCGGGGGCTTCAGCGTGCGCTCGGGGTACCACCCCTGGGACATCACGAAATCGACCTTCCGCACCCTGAACCTGGCGAAAAAGAGCGGCGCCGACGCCGTGGCGGTCTACTGCGCCGGGTGCCTCCAGATGCTTACCGTGGGGCAGATCGCCCACCCCTTTAACAACATGCCCGTGTACCACCTACTGGAACTGGTCCAGATGGCCATAGGCGAGACTCCGGCGCGCCTGAACAGGAAAAGGGGCCGCACCATGTTCGCCGGCGTGATGCGTCACCAGCTTCCCCTGGTCCTCTCGCCCCGGCGCTTCCGCTACGACGTGGGGGAGGGCGCCTGATTGAAGCGCCCGCCCGAGGAAGGCCGCCGCTGGTTCCGCCGGGACCGCTGCCAGGTCTGCGGCGCCTGCCTGGAGGCGTGCCCCGTGGTGCGCCTTCCCCGCGACGCGGCGCGCCGCGACAGGAGGGCCGCCCTCCATGGACCCTTCGGCGATTCACTGTCGCTCTCCCTCTGCACCACCTGCAACGCCTGCGACCTCGTCTGCCCCGAGGGGGCCGATCCCTACGAGCTGGTCCTCGAGCGCTTCGACGAAGAGGAGCGGGAGAAGGGCCTCCCCGGCATCGCCCGCATGGTCTTCCCGAACGAGTACTGGAACATCTGGTCGCTCCTGCGCCCCCTCATGGACGCGGGGGAATCGGGGGACCTCGAGGCGTGGGAATCCAATCTTGGTAAAAAGCACCGCGCGGTGCTCCTCACGGGGTTCTACACCAATATCGTGCCCTTCCTGCTACGTGGGAAAATCTTCGAAGGGAGCGGCCTCACCGTGGCGGGGAGCGAGGGCCTCTGGGGATGCGGGGGCGATTCGAACAAGCTGGGTCTCATCGGCGTCACGGAGCGCGTCGTGGCCCTCCTGGAAAAGCGGTTCAGGGCCATGGGGGTGAAGAAGGTCGTCTGCTTCATGGAGGCCGAGGCTGCCATGCTCGCCGAGGTGCTTCCGCGGCGTTACGGCGCCCGATTTTCCTTCACCGCGGCGCCCCTGGACTCGTGGCTCCTGGACCGGATCGCCTCGGGGAAGATCAGGGTGACGCGGCCCCTGGGCCTCACGGTGACGGTCCATGACAACTGCATGTCCAGGTGCCTCGGGGGCGGGCCCCAGGAGACGATGCGCGACCTCGCGGAGCGCTGCGGGTGCCGCCTCGTGGAGATGGCCCACTGCCGGGAGAACGCCCTCTGCTGCGGATGGGCCGCCACCATCCCCTCGCTCTACGCCGGGAGGGGGCTTCCGGGAATATTTCTCTACATGACGCACAGCCTTCTCCGGCGCCTGGACGAGGCCGAGGCCACGGGGGCCGACGCCGTCGTGACGGGGTGCCCGGCCTGCTATCTTTTCCTCTCACTCATCAGGCTCCTGGCGAACCGGAAGATCATGGTCTACCACACTACGGAGATCGTGCGCCTGGCCGCCGGCGAGGAGTATTCCTCCCGCGGGGAGGAGCGGTGCCGCGACCTCCTGGCCGCCGTGGCCCTCCTGGCCTGGCAGTGGATCGTGTCGCCGCGATTCAGGAGGCGCTTCCACCCGCTGCCGCCCGATCCGCGGAAGGTCGACCCCCTGCCGGTCCTTGATGAACGGGACGCGCGGCGTATAGTGAAGATCAGAAGGGTGATCGGCAGTCCCCTCGTGAGGTCCCGCGTTTCACGGACCCTCATCGGGTGGACCGTGAGGGCCGCGGCGGACCTCTACAGCCGGTGGATCGCGCTCCGGCGCCGCCGCTACATAGTGTTATCCCGCCTCCGCTCCACCGCGGCGGAACGGTGCGGAGGCGCGACGAAGGGGAGGTAAGGCATGCCCGTGGCGAATCTGGCGAAGGTGCTGAACTGGGACGCCTGCGTGGAGTGCGGCGAGTGCCTGTCGCGGTGCCGCTACATGGAGTTCACCCCGGATGAGGCGAAGGAGGAGATTCGGAAGGTCAACCGCGGCGAGGCCTCGCGGGCCCTGGCGGGGTGCATGAGTTGCTACGCCTGCAACGCCTTCTGCGCGAGGGATGCCCACCCCTACGAGCGGATCCACTACGCGTGGAACGAGCGCTATGAACGGGAGGGTCTTCCCGCCAGGGCGAGCTACCTGATGCCCTCGCGGCGCCCCAACTTCCGGGAGGACCTCTCCTTCTCGACGAAGGAGCGGGAGCTCCACGATCGCTGGGGGGCCGATGATCCCCCGGCCCGCACGGTCCTTTATCCCGGGTGCAACCTCCTGGCCCTGCCCCTCCTGGTCCCCGACGCGGTCATGGAGGTCCTCCCCGTCTGGGGACGGTGGGACCTCTGCTGCGGCGAGATGTTCTTCCGCATGGGAATCCTCTCGAAAGTGGACGAAATAGCCCGACGACTCACCGCCTTCTATGAGAAGAAGATCGACGAGATGGTCTTCGTCTGCCCCGCGGGGTACAACATGTTCCGCAACGTCCTTCCCCGCCAGTTCGACGCGCGTTTTTCCTTCAGGATCACCTTTTTTTCCGAATGGTTCGAACGGGCCGTGAGCGAGGGGAGGCTGGCAGTGAGGCGGCGCCTGGAGGGGGAGACGGTGATCCAGGACTCCTGCCATGCCAGGGTCCTCGGGCGTGCGTTCATGGACTCCCAGAGGAGGCTCCTGGAGGGCCTGGGGCTCACCCTGAAAGAGACGCCGGAGAACCGGGAGGAGGGCCTCTGCTGCGGCATGGCGGCGGGGTGCAACTCCTACAGCGCCTTTGACCTTCTCCGCCAGGGGATGCGGAACCTCCGCGCCCTGGACCGCGCCGGAGGGAGGGATATCGTGCAGTACTGCACCGGGTGCCTGCTCACCTCGAGCGTGATGCGCGCCGTGAACCCCTTCGGCAAGCGCCTCACCCACACCCTGGAGTGGGTGGGGCTGTCCCTGGGGGAGCGCCGCCCCCGGCGGCATTACCGAAGGGCCCTCTCGGTCCTGAAAGGGATCGTCATCCACGCCCTGCCGCGCTACCTGAGCAGGAAGCGCTTCTGGCTGTGAGTCCCTAGAGGGGCAGCACCTCCTCGACGATGTAAACCTTCAGCGCCGCCGATTTACCCTTCACGGTGATCTCGCGTACCTCCGAGTACCTGATCTTCGCGTCGCCACCCGCGGCCAGGAAGGTGGATTCCGATATGGCCACCTTGCCGGGGATGCCGTTGCTCTCGATCCGTGAGGCGGTGTTCACGGCGTCGCCGATGACGCTGTAGTCCATCCGCTCGTGGCTCCCGATGTAGCCCGCGATGGCAGGGCCGTAGTTAATGCCGATGCGCAGGCTGAAGGGGGGCTCGCCCGGGGGAAGGTCATTCGCGAGTTCCTGGATCACTTTCTGCATGGCCATGGCGCACGCCACGGCCTTGTAGGCGTCATGTTCCGTGGCCCGGGGGGCGCCCCAGAAGGCCATGACGCAGTCGCCGATGTACTTGTCGAGCGTGGCCTGGTATTTGATGATCACGTCTGATATGCGCGTGAACATGTCGTTCAGGCGGTCCAGGACCCGGGCCGGGCTCTGGGCCTCGGAGAAGGTGGTGAAGCCCACGATGTCGGCGAAGAGGGTGGCGATGGGTTTTTCCGTGCCCCCCAGGGAAAGCTCGCCCCCCAGAATTTCGTTGATCACGTCGGGGGAGAAGAACTTTGAGAGGCGCTCCTTTTCCTGCTTCTGGCGCGCGATCAGCTCCTGGGATTTCTTCATGTTGGTTACGATTGAACCCGCCACCATGATGCCGAAGAAGGCGAAGGCGTAATCCTTGAGGCTGAACTCCCAGAGGACCCACCGGTACTGGAACCCCACGAGGACATCGTTCAGCATCATGAGGGCCATGCCCACGACGCCGATGGCCACGGAGGTCATTGAGGGGATCTTTCTTCCCCGTATCATAATCACGAGAACGTAGAGGAATACCGCCGCCGGCGCCGCGGACCAGAGCATCATGAAGCGCCGCGTGGTGACCATGTCGGGGATCAGGACCACGGCGATGATCGCGGCGACCCCCAGGAGGTCCCAGGCCCGGTTGATCACCTTCAATTTAAGGGACTCGAACTTCGTGAAGTGCACGATGAATTCCAGGAGCATGTGCACGAAGATGATGATGGCGATAAACTCCAGCTTCTTGATCCAGAGGCCGTTCTTTAGTATCGAGAAGACGATCTGGCTCTCCATGAAGGTGGAGAAGGCCATGGCGAAGGCGGTGATGGAGAAAAAGATTGTGGCCCGTTCGTCCTCCCGGAACACGATCTGCCAGTAGAGGTAGAAGAGCCCCAGGAGGGACGTGAGAATGATGACGAAGATCTTCTTGAAATCGTCCCAGAACTGGGAACGCTCGGTTTTTCTCGCCGAGGCGATGTAGAACTTGTCGTGGGAGAGCCCCGGGGCGATGGGGTACTTCGCGAAGACGCGCACCGTGAGGATGTTGGGCGCGTCGAACTTGATCAGCTCCCGGGGGATCGGGTAGTAGCGGATCTTGTCGTAGTAGAGCCTCGCGTCGGGGAGCACCTCTCCCCGGGCCGTGTCGGCCCTGAGGCCCGTGCCGCCGATGAAGCGCCCGTTGAGGTACACGGCGTCGGCCTGGCCGATCTTGCCAAGGCGCAGCACCAGGTCACGGGACTTGAATTTTTTCTCCAGGTCTTCTTCTTTTATAATTACGGCCGTGCGGTACCACGCGTAGCCGCCATACTTTTCCTTGTAGGCGTTGAAGTCACGGAAGGGACGGTTGCCGTCCCTGTCGCGGTATCGCATCCAGGAGAGCTGGATCTCCATGTCGTTGATCCACCCCCGCCCTTCACCGGCGGGAAGCCTTTCCTTTGCCCAGGCGAATTCCAGGGCGCCATCCGCCGCCGGTTTTTCGACGCCTTCCTCCGACTGCGCTTCGTCCTCTACTTCGTCCTCCAGGCCGAGGAATTTCTCGAACTGCTTCTTCTCGGCGGGGAGGCGCTTCACCACGGGGGAATCGCCGGGGCGGAAGCTCCATTGATGGTTCGCGATCTTCGTGCGCAGGTCGAGGAGATTGGCGACCATGATCTGGGAATTCCCGTCGAAGGGGAAGAGCAGGAACCCCGCTGCCGCGCAGAGAAGGGCGGCGATGGTGGTGCGACGCTTTGTATGAAAACTCGTTTTCATGGGACGTTCCCCCGGTGATGGTGTTTTTTTCTTTTTCAGGGAGATCCAGCAGGAATAATCCCTCCACTGGAACGGAGATAAGTAAATCAGTAGTGAGGCATATTTGCAAGAAAAAAAGTAGATCCCCCCTGCCCCCCTTCATAAGGGGGGGGGGAGAATGAAATCGCAGTTACTGCCATACAAGCCATTAATTCCATGAAGAACCCCCCTCATTAAGGGGGGTGGCGCGCAGCGCCGGGGGGTTCTCCCCCTTCACGCCCCGGGCATCAGTTTCTTGATCTCGCGCTTCAGTATCTTGCCCACGCCGCTCGTGGGGAGCTCGTCCATGAATTCGATCACCTTCGGCACCTTGAAGGGCGCCACGTTGTCCCGGAGGTACTGGAGGATCTTTGCCTTTTCATCCTCGCCCTTCCCGATGCCCGGCTTCAGTACGATGGCGACGCCGACGCGCTCGGAGCCGGGACGCTCCGGGTCCGGTATGCCCACCGACGCGGCGAGGGCCACGTCGGGGTGCTTCGCCAGAACGTCGTCGAGCTCCCGGGTGAAGACCTTGTAGCCGGATACGATGACCATGTCCTTGACGCGGTCCACGATGTAAAAGTAGCCGTCTTCGTCCATCTTCGCCACGTCCCCCGTGTGCATCCACCCGTTCCTGACCGCGTTGGCGGTTTCATCGGGCTTCTTATAGTACCCCGTCATCAGCTGGGGGCCCGTGATCACGATTTCCCCCGGTTCCCCCGGTCGCGGCGGCTCTCCCGTTTCCGGGTCGATGAGCTTCACCAGCGTGTCCGAAAGGGGCATGCCGATGGAGCCCGGCTTCTTCCCGCCGTAGCGGGGGTTGCAGATCATGACCGGGGACATCTCGGTCATGCCGTAGAGCTCGATGAAGTTCCCCTCGCCGATAAGCGATTCCAGGTCCTTGATGTACTCCGCGGGGAAGGGGGCCGCGGCGCTGAGGAACCATTTCAGGTGCCCCTTCATGTCGAGCTTCCTGAAGGCGGGCTGCTTGAGGAGCTCGAAATAGACCGTGGGGACGTTGACCACGAAGGTGGGCCTGTAGGCCTTCAGGCACTCGATGAGGAAGTGGGAGTCCCTCGGGTTGGGCACGCATATCTGGGTGATGCCCCTGGTCATGGTGAATCCCCCCAGCGCGAGCCCCGCGATATGGAAGAGGGGGAAGGCCGAGAGGGCGATGTCCTCGGGTATGATATCGAGCCAGGTCAGGGTCTGGTGGCGGTTGCTCATGTAGCTCCGCTGGGTGAGCATGGCGCCCTTCGCCGGTCCCGTGGTGCCCCCGGTGTACATCATGAAGATCATGTCATCGAAGCCGCGCGTTACGCGAACCGGGTCGGCCTTTGCTTCCTTAAGCACCTCCAGGAACCGCTTCACGCTTTTACCTTCAAGGGGCGTCACCTCGGCGGTGGGTATCTTCTTGAGCAGCGTGCCGAGGACCCGCTTGATTCCCGGGAGAAAATCCGCGATTCCCGTCACCACGACGGAGGTAAAGGGGGCCTTCGAGGCCACCTCGACGATCTTTTCGTAGAGGATGTCCACGGTGACCACCACCTTCGTGCCCGAGTCGACGAGCTGGTGTTCCATTTCCGCCGCCGAGAGGAGGGGGCTCAGCCCCGTGGACACGCACCCCGCCTTCTGGACCCCCACGACGCAGATGTAGTGGGCCGGGATGTTCGGCATGTGAAGGCCCACGACGTCATCGGGGGCCAGGCCGCTGGCGATGAGGTAATTGGCGAACCGGTCCGACAGCTCGTCGACCTCCCTGAAGGTGATGCTGCGGCCCATGTAGATGAGGGCCGTCTTGTCCGGAAACTTTTCGACGGTTTCCGCGAACTTTTCCGCGAAGGTCTTTTCCGCGTAATCAAGCGTGGGCGGAACGTCTCTGTCATAATTCTTGAGCCACGGTTTTTCTGAATAGATATCGCTCATGGGACCCTCCCTCTGATGATTAGGTGATCTGATAAAGGAAAACGAAAGGGGCGAACCGATGCGGTTCGTCCTCCGTGAAGAATGATTGAAGGGATAGGTCCGGCGTGTTGTGTCCCTGCATGAGTATGGATCATTCGACAGCGCTTCCGCTTCCCCCCGGTGCGGATTGATGCGACGTGATGCCAATCGGAACGGTTCAAGCATAGCATGTCATGACTGTTTTGTCAACAGGGTAATCGATTTCCGTGCTGGTCACTGTTCAGCCATAAATAATCGTTCCTTCATCTTCCCCAGGGAGAGGGGGCACTGGGGTGAGGGATCATAGCGAAAAACCTCTCCCTTCGGGAGGGATGGGGGTGAGGTACAATCCCTCACACCCGGCAGGGAGGGGAACAGATCGTACCGGGCCTGTGGAAGGGCATCAGCGACGTGTCGAGGGATGGGTCGGGGAAATTAATCAATGGACTCGCTGCGGGGAAAAAAATGATTGACGGTAACACGAGTATTGATTAACTGGTTAATTAAATCATTTGGTTAATTAATAATGGTCAGCAATACCCCGGCAAAACCGATTGGAGAAAGCGAAAAGCTCCTTTCCCGAGAGCGTATCCTCTCGGCGGCGAAGCGTGAGTTCGCCGAAAGGGGCTACCAGGGATCGCGCCTCGGCTCCGTCGCGCGGAAGGCCGGGGTGAACCAGGCCCTCATTCATTACTACTTCGACAGCAAGGAGCGGCTTTACCAGGAGGTGCTCCTCCGCCTCTTCGGCGTGAACGAGACGGAAAATTTACAGGATCGCTTCAGCCCCTTGCCCATGGGCCCGGCGGAAAAGCTCCTGGCGGCCATCTATTTTATTGTTCACCTTCACCACGGGGGGATCGATCCCGATTTCAACAGGATCATCGCCCGGGAAATCAGCGAGGGGCGGGGGAACATCAGGTCACTGGTCGCGACCTACTTCATCCCCCGGATCGAGGTCATGGAGGCCATCGTGCGGGACGGCGTCAGGGAGGGCATCTTCGAAACACGCAACACGCTTCTGACCGTGCTTACCATCATCAACCAGGTGCTCTCCTACGAATCGGGGCGCGACAATTACCGGGAAACGCCCCTGTTTTCCAGGCTTTACGACGGCGCCGCCCACGGGGAATTCTTTGATTTCGTGGTGGAGAACGTGTTCAAGGCCCTGAGGCCCGCGGGAAAAAAACTGAAGATACCCGTCCTTCCCGATGGGTTGGCCGCCATGATCGACGCCGTGATCGCAGAGACCAAGCGGCGGCAGAAATGGGTGGAACTTAACGATGAGGAATGAACGAATGATGAGACCGAGGACCACACGCCGCGCCCTGCTCGCCGCACTCCTCATCCTGCCGGCGCTGCACGCTCCCCTCCGGGGCGCCCCCGACGACCCGGCGACGTTTTCCCTGGAGGAGGCGGTCACCCTGTCGATCAGGAGCAACAACCAGCTCCTGGAATCGATCGAGAAATCGCGCGAGTCGGGGTACCGGGTCCGCGAGACGTGGGGAATGCTCTGGCCGGAGCTCTCCACGGACGTGGCGGTGACGCGCCAGGGTTCCCAGGCGGGCTATGCCGCGCGCATCGACGGCCAGTACGACATCAAGATCGTGAACGGGAAGCTCGCCATAAACCCGGGGGTGCTCTACAGCAGCCTCAGGGCGGCGCGGAAGGGGTATATCGTCGCCGAGAACGACGTGCGGCGGGTCAAGTCGGAGGTCACGGTCCAGTGCATCAGGCTCTATTACCAGACCCTCATGGCCGGGGAACTCGTGAAGCTCTACGGCGAGTCGGTGAAGCTCCTTGACGAGAACCTCCGCGTGGTCACCACGGGGTACCAGAAGGGCGTGCTCTCGAAGCTCGATTTTCTCCGCGCCAAGGTGGCCCACGCCAACGAGCGGACGAAGCTCGTCAACGCCCAGAACGATTACCGCTCGGCCCGGGCGGCGCTGAACATCCACATGGGCAGGGACATCCACGAGGCCCTGGCCCTGGAGGGGTCCCTGGAGCGGTACCGTGATATCAAGGCCGTGACGGTGGAAACGGCGTGGGAGGGCGAGGCGCGTGAGCTGATCGGCATTGCCCTGAAAAACCGACCCGAACTTATCCAGTTAAAAATGAAGAGGGACATCGAGCGCCACAGCGCCATGGCGGCGTCGTCGATATACCTGTGGCCGACCTTTTTCGTGACGGGGAACGTGGGTTATTCGAAGGTGGTGCCGAAGGAGGAATCGAAATCGAGCGAACTGGCGAGCCTGGCCATGATGCTCAACCCCTCGACGTCGTCGTCGGCCCTGACCTCATCTTCCATGTCGTCATACCTTGCGCCGCCGGGGTGGAACCGCTCATGGGCCGTCACCGTGGGGGCGACGTACCGCTGGGGGGCTCTCTCGCCCGTGGATCCCTCCCACGCGAAGGCCGACCAGCTGAAAAGCCAGAGCCGGCAGACGGACCAGCAGCTCGAGGCCTTCGTCAAGGGGGTGCGGATCGAGATCGAGCGCGGGTACCTGAAGCTCAGGTCGGCGGAGATATCGATAACCGCGCAGGAGGGGAACATCGAGGCGGCGGAGGAATCCCTCCGGGTCGCCCGTCTCCAGTTCCGCGGCGGCATCATCGACAACACGAAGCTCCTGGAGGCGAACGTGCAGCTCATCACCGCCACCACGCTCTACCTGCAGTCCCTGAACGACCTCCAGGTGGCAAAGGCCGAGCTGAACCGCGCCATGGGCCAGGATTACTACGTCATCAGGTGATATTACACCCCGGGGGAACCATATGAAGCGCATCGTCATCATCGTCATCATTGTCGCCGTCGCGGCCCTGGCCGCGTACAGGGTCGGGGTGTTCGTCGCGGGAAAGATCAGGGGAGGTGACGCCGCCGGCGAGGACAAGCGGATACCAGTCCGCGCCGCCACGGTGGGCCGGAAGGACCTGGCGGAGAAACTGGAGCTCACGGGGGACATCAGGGGCGAGGACGCGGTCATGGTCTACTCCCAGGTTCCCGGCAAGGTCCAGGTGATCTCGGTGAAGGAGGGCCAGCGGGTCGTGCGGGGCCAGGTGCTTTTCAAGATCAACCGCGACGTCGTGGGAATGGAATACCTCCCGGCCCCGGTGGAATCGCCCATCACGGGGTACGTGGGTACCATCATGGTGGACCGGGGCTCCTCCATCGCGCCCACGGTGCCCCTGGCCCAGGTGGTGAACATGAACAGCGTGGAGGCGGTGGTGCACCTCATCGAGGAGGACATGGGGCGCATCCAGGCGGGCATGCGGGCGCAGATCACGGTCCAGGCACATCCCGGCAGGGTCTTCACCGGCGCCGTGGTGAAGAAGAGCGCCGTGGTGGACCCCATGAGCCGCACCCAGGAGGCCATTATCCGCATACCGAATCCCGGTATGGCCCTCAGGCACGGCATGTTCGCCTCGGTGACGATACTGGTGAGCAGTCGCGGCAACGTCGTGGCCGTGCCGGTTGACGCCATCATGATCGACGAGAAGAGGGTGCAGTACGTCTACGTCGTGGTAAAAAACCGCGCGGTGATGCGGCCGGTGACCACGGGGATCGTCACCGACGAGTACGCCGAGATCACGGGCGGTCTCGCCGAGGGCGACGTCATCATCACCCAGGGACAGGAGAACGCGACGGACGGAGCAGCCCTCCTGGTCTACTTTGAAACCCCCCGGGGGGACGACGGGGGCACGGTTCCCCCTGAAAAAGAGGGCGGCGCACAATGAAGCTTACCGACATATCGGTCAACCGTTACATCACGGCGATCATGGTGTTCATCGCCGTGGGCGTCCTGGGCTACGTGAGCTTCTCGAAGATGCCCCTGGATCTCTACCCGGACATCGAGTTTCCCGTGGCGGTCATCATACTCCAGTATCCCGACGTGGGTCCCAAGGAGGTGGAGAGCACCCTCACCCGCCCCGTGGAGGAGACCCTGGCGAGCGTCAACAACCTGGACACCATCGTCTCCACCTCCAAGGAGGGGATGGCCGTCATCACCATGAAGTTCGTCTGGGGCACGGACATGTCCCTCGCCGTGTCCGACATACGCGAGCGGATCGACATCATCAAGGGCTACCTGCCGGAGGAGGTGGAGACGCCCATCGTGCTGAAGTTCGACATGTCAATGATCCCGGTCATGATGCTCTCCGTGTCGGGGCCCCGGGATTCCCTCTGGATCAAGGAGTATTCCGAGGACAATCTGAAAAACCAGTTCGAGCGGATCGACGGCGTGGCCTCCGCCATGGTGCTGGGCGGCGAGGAAAAGGAGGTCCACGTCGAGCTCATCAGGTCCCGGATGGACGCCTACGGCATCACCGTCGACACCCTGGCGAGCGTCGTCGCCCTGGAGAACCTGAACATCGCCGGCGGCGATATCAGGTCGCCCCGGCGCAAGTTCACCCTCCGGACGAGGGGCGACTTCAGGAACCTCAACGACATACGGAACGTCGTGGTGACCGTGAAGGGCGGCGCGCCGGTCTACCTGGGCGACATCGCCCGGGTCTACGAGGGGCCAGCGGAAAAGACCGAGGTGGTGCGCCTGAACGGGAAGAACGGCGTGCTGCTCCGCGTCAGCAAGCAGTCGGACAAGAACACGGTCCTGGTGTGCCGCAACATCTACAAGCGCCTGGAGGAGATCAGGAAGACCCTCCCGCCGGGGATCGCCGTGGAGCCGATCTTCGACCAGTCGGAGTTCATCGAGCAGGCCATCGACAGCGTCATCGACAACGCCTGGCAGGGCAGCCTCCTCGCCATCCTGGTCGTCTTCATCTTCCTTCGCAATATCCGGTCGGCCCTCATCCTGGGGCTCTCGATTCCCCTCTCGATGATCGCCACCTTCATCGCCATGTACGCCAACGGGATATCCCTGAACATGATGTCCATGGGGGGGCTCGCCCTGGGCGTGGGCCTGCTCATCGACAACTCCATCGTGGTCCTGGACAACATCTTCCGGTACCGGGAGCGGGGCGCGCGGCCCACGGAGGCGGCGAAGCTCGGGTCCGAGGAGATGTGGCTCGCCATCGCCGCGTCGACCCTCACCAATATCATCGTGTTCATACCCTTTCTCTTCACCGAGGGGCTCGCCAAGCAGCTCTTCAAGCAGATGGCCCTCACCATCACCTTCTCCATGCTCTTTTCACTGGTCATCGCCCTCACCCTCATCCCGATGATGACGGCGCGCTTCGTCCCGGAGATCGAGAAGCGCTACCGGGGGCGGCTTGCCTTCCTGAACCGCGTTTTCGCCTGGAGCGCGGCGCAGCTCGACAGCCTGGACGTCCTTTACTCGCGCGTCATCAATTGGGCCCTGGGACACCGGAAGCGCGTCGTCCTCTACACGGTCCTCGCCATCGTCGCGGGATTCCTGGCCATCTACCTCACCGGGGCGGAATACATGCCGGAGCAGGACGACGCGCGGCTCTCCTTCCAGGTGAAGCTCCCCGTGGGCACGAACCTGGAGACCACGGAGAAGACCATGATCGATATCGAGCGGCGCGTGGCGCGCATCGTGCAGAAGAAGGAGTACCGGGTCATGAACGTCCGCGCGGGATACGGCGAGGGGATCGGCGGGGCCTTCAGCGAGACCACGGACAACAAGGCCTCCATGGAGTTCAGGCTGGTGTCGAGCACGAAGCGGAAGCGCTCCCTCGCGGAGATACG
Organism: Spirochaetota bacterium; assembly: GCA_040768125.1. GTDB lineage: Bacteria > Spirochaetota > UBA4802 > UBA4802 > UBA5550 > RBG-16-49-21. The sequence continues at coordinate 188,449 of JAXGNG010000004.1, forward strand.
GAACGCCCTGCGCGACGGCCTCGCGGGGTATCCCGGCGTCACCTTCAACTTCACTCCCCAGAGCGCCGGGAGCCGCATGTTCTCCATGGGGGGCGCGACCTCCGTGGTCATCAACGTCTACGGGTATGATTTCGAAGAGTCGAAGCGCTTCACCCAGGAGATCTACCGGGCCATCAGGGACATCCCGGGCCTGAAGGACATCGACATCTCGCGGGAGGAGGGGCTCCCGGAGAAGGTCATGGAGGTGAACCGGGAGAAGGCCTCCCGGGCCGGCCTCACCTCCATCGCCATCGCCACGGCGGTGAAGAACAACGTGTCGGGGAAGGTGGCGACGGTGTACCGCCACAAGGGGAAGGAATACGACGTGCGCCTCCGCCTGCGCCCCGAGGACCGGAAGAACCTTGACGACATCAAGCAGATCCGGGTGAAGACCCTCCTCGGCACCACGGTGCCCGTGGGGAGCTACATCGACGTCCGGGACGCCACGGGCCCCACGACCATCGAGCGGGAACGCCAGGAGCGCGTCACCTACATCACCTGCAGGCCCGAGGGGCGGCCCCTGGACGCCGTGGTGCGGGACATCCAGGCGAAGCTCGACACCATCGTGAAGCCCACGAACTTCTACGTGGAGATCACCGGGTCCTTCAAGGACATGCAGGAGACCTTCCGCGACCTCCTCCTGGCCGTCATCCTCGCCGTGGTGCTGATCTACATCATCATGGCGTCCCAGTTCGAGTCGCTCCTCTCCCCCTTCATCGTCATGTTCTCGATACCCACGGTCATCTTCGGCGTGGGGATATTCCTCTTCCTCACCGGCACCACCTTCAGCGTCGTGGCCTTCATGGGGATCATCATGCTCGCCGGGATCGTGGTGAACAACGCCATCGTCCTGGTGGACTACACCAACATACTCCGGGCCCGGGGCGTGCCCCTCCGCGAGGCGATCATCCAGGCGGGGCGGAACCGCCTGCGGCCCATCATGATGACCACCTTCACCACCATTTTCGGCCTCGTCCCCATGGCCATCGGCGTGGGCGAGGGCGCGGAGATGTCGGCCCCCCTGGCGCGGTCGGTCCTCGGGGGGATGATGTCGTCGTTTCTCTTCACGCTTATCTTCATCCCGGTGATGTATTCGATTTTCGAGACCCTGAAGGAGCGCCGGCGGGCCCGCCGGGCGGGGAGGGCGTAGCCATGGCAGAAAAGAGAAAAACCGCTCCCGGCCGGGGCCGTGTTCAGGAGCCGGCCCCCCCCGCGATGCTGCTTCTCTTCATCGTCTACAGCAACGCCGTGGACGAGGAGATCACGGAGATCGTGCTGCGCCACGCCGGGGGCTACACCAGGTTCGCCGGCGTCTACGGCGAGGGTAACCGGGAGCCCCACCTGGGGACCCACGTGTGGCCCAGCATGAACAACTGCATGATGGTGGCCGTCGAGGCGGCGGGTAAGGAGCGACTGGCCGGGGATATACTCCATTTGAAGGAGAAGTTCTCCGGCGTGGGGATCAACATCTTCGTCACGAGGCTCGAGGAGATGGGGTGACGAACGCCATTTCCTATGACTCAATCAATAACATGGCGACAAAAGCGCAATCGGGTAACTTCGAGCCCTCGGGCGGCGTTTTGTCCCCCGTCCCGGGCCAGACCTACACCTATTCCTACGATTATAGCGGCCCCAGGCCCCATGCCGTGACCTCCACGGGATCGCACAATTACGGCTACGACGCCAACGGGAACATGATCATGGTCACCGCCCCGGGGATAGGAACGGTGCGCGCTCTCACCTGGGACGACGAGAACCGTCTCACCCGGACCATCGAGGGCGGGTCCGCCACGGACTACGTCTATGACGATGCCGGAAAGCGCGTCATAAAGAAGAGCGGACTGGGCGAGGTCCTCTACGTGAACGAGAACTACTCCGTCCGTAACGGTGACGTGGCGAGTTGCCACATCTTTGCCGGCAACACTCGTGTGGCCACGGCCATGAAGGCCCCCGGTGCCGACGAGAGCGTCTACTACTACCATGGGGACCACCTGGGATCCTCAAGCGTGGTGACCAACGGCGCCGGCGCCTTCCACGAGGGGCTCGAGTACTTCCCCTACGGGGAGACCTGGGTGCATGCTTCGGCTTCGCCCGGCAGCCAGTCTATGCCGTATAGATTCACCTCGAAGGAGCAGGATCCTGAGACGGGGCTCTACTACTTCGGGGCAAGGTATTATGACGCGAGACTATCGAAGTGGATCAGCACCGATCCGGCGTTTAATAAGTTTTTAGATAGCTATGTGGGCATGGGTGGCATTTATAATTCAAAAAATTTGGATATATACGGATTCACACATGACAATCCTGTGATTTATACTGATCCTGATGGTGAGCATCCGATATTAGTTTTTGCCATAGGAGGAGCTGCATGCGGTATTGCGGCACAAGGAATAGGTGATCTTTTGAGCGGCCAGTTAAGCAGTTGGGAGGATTATACCGCATCTGGTATTGGTGGTATTGCTGGTGGAGTGGCGTTAATGTATATCGGCCCTGGAGGGGCAGGTTCCTGAATTCAACATTCAAGTGCAACAAATCAGTTCATTCAACAGCGATCTCGGGGTACGCCACCCACGGGATTTTCGGGGCCTCGAATTTATTGCACAGAGGATATCCTCAAAATCATCATCGGTCAAGTGGGCAAAACTTTTTTTCTTAGGGATATACTGGCGGATGCGTCCATTGATATGCTCATTTAACCCACGTTGCCATGAACAATATGGATCGGCAAAGAAGACCTTGCATTCCAATGCTTTTTCGATATTCTGAAATAAGCTGAATTCACTACCATTATCGAATGTAATTGTTTTAACGAATCCGGCAGGTAAATCGTTCAGTGCCTCCACGACAGCTCGGGATACGATTTCCGCATCCTTGGAATGGACTGGAACACCCCAGATATGCGCCAGTTTGCGGTCAACCAGGGTAAGTAAATATGCATCATTCCCTGCACTGGTAATGAGATCACCCTCCAAATGGCCGGCGACAGTCTTTTCATCAGCCTCTATCGGACGTTCACAAATGTTCCGTTTCCCAGCAATAAGTTCTCTTTTTTGATATATCAGGGACCGTTTCTGACGTTTATTCCTCTTTGTGAACAGATAATTAAGCAATAACATATTGTGGTACTCCCCATGCTGCGCATACACCCATTGATAGATGGCTTCAGTTGATATATGCATCTCAGGATCTCCGGGAAACTGGCTCCTCAAATAATATGATGTGACTTCAGGGGAATTTCTCTCCATAAGCAAAGAGCATACAAGAAGCCGTAACACACCATTGCTATCGAGCTTTCTCCGACGCCTATACCTTCGGGCGCAATAACGTTCATGTGCATCTTGATAATGATAGCCTTTTGTCCTGTTTCGTGTATGCTCTCGATAAATGGTAGATCGATCGCGTCCCAGATATTTGCTCAATTCAATCTTTGATACGCTAGAATAGAGCATTTTTTGGATGACATGGCGCTCGTCTTTCGTTATGTGTGAATACAGTCTCATGGGTGGTTCCTCCTCGGATTATGTTCTGTCAAACTCAATCCTATGGGAAGAGCCCCCATGAGACTACTATTATTACTGATTCCTAATGTTGCACTTCATCCTTGAATTGAGGGTTTGATAGGCGGTGCTACTGGAAATTTTGCTAGACAAGCGATAAAAAACATTACAGGCGCACAAGAGGGATACTCTATAAGTAGTTTTGTTTTTGAAACTAGCTTGGGTGGATTAATGGGAAAATTTCCTGGTGCTAAAATACCTGGCATAACAACAGGTCAAGGTTCTTATAAACAAATATATAATCAAATGATGACAAAACTTAATAGGGGTCTAATAAATAATGTCAGTTCACAGACCTCTGGGAAAATGTTTGTTGGCCGTGGCCTAGACACTGGTTTGTTTGGCGGAGTATTTTTTGCACCAGTTATGAATAACTTAATATCATCATTTTCTACAGAGAGTTCATTCCTCAGAATTGATTATATTGTTCACCCTACGACTATTGATAATTATTATAACATTGATAATTTTATCGACTATATTTATGGTGGTGGAAGGAATAGTGGCAGTGGTGGATTCAATATATATTTTGGCGGTACTGGTAATTTTTAAAGAGCCAAAAACCAGAACCAATGCAAACTCACTCTATATGGTGAATTTAATGCCTATTTATTCTCAAAATAATTTTAGTTTCAAATCTTCGGTAAAAGGATTAATTGTTTCGGAATCAATTGTAGTTTTATTATTTGTTTTAAGTTCGATAGCGCTTTTCAGGGTCCCTGTGTATAGTAATTGGATTCCTGTAGTTGTGATTTTCATTTTTGGAAATATTGTATTTTTCTGGTTTAAATCCTTTAATATTCAATGCGCAAACGGCATTCTTAAATACCGTTCACCTTTTGGTGGAATAAAAGAAATACCAATCCAAGAAATTGAAGAAGCTTATATTGAAGCAGGTGTGTTGGATAAAAAAGACGTTTATCGTGGTTTCTTTCGACTTGTATTGCGCCCCAAGGCAACATCTAAGATGAAAGGATTTTATATAAATATGGCTGTTTTTGATAATGCTAATATAAAAAAGCTCATAGATATATTACCCATGAGAAAATAAGTATTTTCTCCTGTCGTCTAAGTGTATGTATATGAAGAGTGACGGTATTGACCTGACAGTAATCTGAAAGATTGTGGCTACATGGCATCTAATTATTCATAAACCTCCCGGGGAGTTATGAAGCGCATTATAATTACAGCAATTATCCTTGCAAGTGCCACAAGCGCCCACGCCTTCGGCGTCGGGAGACCGTTCACAGAACTGTGTCAGACCGACCTAAAGTTTAAGCGCAAGAGGTATCCTCTCGCCGTAGAATAGACAGAGATGAGAGTGAATTCTGTTCCAGTTGTGCATCGGTCTATTCCAGTTCTGAGTAATATTTTGTATCGCGAGATACGCGATTTTCAAGAAGGCGTCATTGTTCGGGAAGGCGCCTTTTGTTTTTAGTACCTTGCGCATTTGCCGGTGAAAGCCCTCGATCGTGTTGGTGGTGTAAATGACCCTGCGAATTTCCTCGGGGAACTTGAAATACTGTGTCAGCTGTTCCCAGTTGTTGCGCCAGGACTTGATGACTATAGGATACTTGGAGCCCCATTTTTCGTCAAGATCATTCAGGCGTTTTTCGGCGAGATCCTTGTTGGCGGCGCGGTACACCATTTTCAAGTCGCGGAGAAATGCCTTGTAATCCTTCCACGCGACGTATTTGAGCGAGTTGCGGATCTGGTGGACGACGCAGAGCTGCACTTCAGTATTCGGGAAGACCGATTGTATTGCATCGGGAAAACCCTTGAGACCGTCTATCGAGGCGATGAGGATATCCTTCACGCCGCGATTTTTAAGGTCGGTAAGAACCTGGAGCCAGAATTTGGACCCCTCGGATTCACCGAGATAGATGCCCAAAACGTCCTTTAAACCGTCACAATTGACGCCCAGGACGCAATAGGCGCTTTTCTTGCGCACAAAGCCCTCTTCCTTGGCCTTGATGACGAAGGCGTCCAGCCACACGAAGGTGTAGACCTCTTCAAGCTGGCGGCCCTGCCATTCCCGTATCAGAGGGATGATTTTGTCGGTGATGGCGGAAATGGTCCCCTTGGCGATCTCAACGCCATAGAGATCTTCCATGTGCCTTGATATGTCCTGGTAGCTCATGCCCAGCGAATACAGAGATAGAATCTTGTCGTCGAGTGACTCGTTCAGGACGGTTTTTCTTTTCGGCACGATTTTAGGATCGAATGTGCTGTTCCGGTCACGAGGATTCTGCAACTCAACGGCCCCGTGCCGGGTCTTGACCGTCTTGGTGGTATAGCCGTTTTTCCGGTTATGCTTCTCGTCCGGGAGATCGAGATGTGCGTCAAGCTCGGTCTGCAGGGAGGCTTCTAAAATCTCTTTGATGAGCGGCGTCAGCACGCCATTTTTGCCGGAGAGGGGCTTGCCGTTTTTGAGGTCAACATAAGCCTTGTCCTTGAAATCCTTAAAGTCGAAGGGTTCCTTGTTTTGTTGTTGCTTTTCTGGTAAATCTGCCATGTCATTACTCCTGTATTATCTGTTATATTATCGTAATGACACAGTTCATTGAACAGACCCGCGTCGGCGCCTACGGCAACTATAACGGCGGCCTTTCGAACTACGTCAAGAAAGGCGGAAAGGACCGGTATCATCTCCAGACCGCGGGGGGCGGGCTGGCCCTTGAGCTGGTGAAGGGGGCGAAGGCGGGCAGGACCACCCTGGACTGGCGGGTAAGGGCCGGCGCCGAGGGGCTCTTCACAGAAGATTATTCTCCGGACGAATCCTATCGCATCAACGTCACCAATTATTTCCTTTTCGGCGGCTTTGAGCGGGGGCTCTTCCGCCTTTCATTCGGTCCCCTGCTGGGCATGCGCTATATGCGCGGGGAAAAAGCGTACCGGGACGCTGACCTTGTCAGGATAGTCATAGGCGGAACCCAGTACATCTGCCCCTCGCTGCAGGAGAACAGGAGAAAAATCGACCAGTGGGCCCTGTGCCTCGGGCTCTCCCTCAACTTCGATTTCAATCTGACCGATTCCCTGGTGCTTTTCGCCGCCATCAACGCCGAGCAGAATATCGTGTTCCATAAGAACGAGGTGTCGGGCAGGGCCCTGCTGCTTAACACGCCGCCCTCCGTTCCCCCTGTCGACAGCATCAGGTACAAGGAGGCGCGGAAGACCGACATGGCCACGGAGGGCTCGGTGAACCTCGGGGTGATGTTCAGAATAACATTAAAAGATAAGGTGGATGATAACGAGAAAAAGGTGGATGAAAGCGAGGAAAACGCTCCCGGCGAAGGGAGTGTTATGAAAGAACCACCGGGGGAGGGATAAATAAATATACTGCATGGCCCAGCATAGTGGTAAAACAGACTACGCCATGCGGCTTTTCGATTACGTTGCAATGATAGGCAGGTGAATATATGCCACCGAAACTCAGGGGAAATACCGGTAGATTTCCTTTCTGTGCAGGAATCTCACGATGAAAACGGTTTTGTCTTCAATAAACAGCCCCATCCTGTAATCGCCGATTTTGATCCGGTAGTGTTTTTTCGAACCTTCAAGTTTCTTAACATGCTTTATGCTCCTTATTGACGCCGCCTGTTGTATCTGCCTGATGGTTTCGAAAACGGCCCTGAGTGTCTTTTTATCGCGGATTTTGTCGATATCCCTGCTGAAGCTTTTCTTGATATCGATTTCCATGCGGGCTACTGGATGCGGGATTTGAGATTATTGAGAAAAGAATCTTTGTCAATTGATTCGGAATTCATGCCTTCATCGATCGCTTTTGACATGGCGATATCCTCGATCACCTCATACAGAACGCTTTTAAGTTTTTTTTCGGACAGGGTCTCCCTCACAGATTCCTTTATTATCTGCTTCAAGTCCTCGGGCGTCATTTTGGATAGTGTGTGCATACATCTCCTTTTGAGTATTCAAGTAAACACTACATGGCCGGGAAGTCAAGAATATATACATACAAGGTCGCCGTTTTACAGGAATTCATGTAGTTGAAGGCCCAGCGCCCCGCCTTGCCCCTGGACGTCTTGCCGGTGCTTTTCGCGGGTGTCAATCGACCGTCAGTGAGTTTGAAGCGGCAATAGTAAGTGGAGTTTCTTTTGCAGAGATAAAAAAGCTTACCGTGCGACGTCATCTTAAACCTCCGGTAAATGTGCCGCAGAAGTGTAAATAATTTTGCTACACTTTTGCTACACTTGTGGATTTTTAAGAAGCGCCGGTTGTCCGGTAGCCTCAAAATGGGCCTTTTTCTATTAAAAAGGGCCATTTTCTGTGGGCGCTACTGGACTTGAACCAGTGACCCTCTGCTTGTAAGGCAGATGCTCTACCAACTGAGCTAAGCGCCCTTTTCGGTTTCTCTTCGTTCGGTCGATTTGCTGGGGCGGAAGGCGATGACGCGCTTCGCGGGGACATCGATCTTTCTCCCGGCGATGGGGGAAACGACGGTCCGGGCCTTTTTCTCCGCGAGGTAGAAGGTCCCGAAGCCCCGTATCTCCACGCTCTCGCCCTGCAGCACGGATTCCCTGATCCTGTCGATGAAATTGTCGATGATAAAGGCGACCTCTTTTTTCATCAGGCCGCTGCGGCCCGTGAGGCGGTCGACGATATCCGTTTTCGTCACTGCTGCTGTTCCTGGGCAGGGGCGGAGGCCTTCGCCCGGAGCGTGTTCACCTTTTTCGCCAGTCTGGACTTCTTGCGCGCCGCGGTGTTCCTGTGGACGATGCCGGTTCCCGCGGCCTTGTCGATGACCTTCACGAGCCTGGCGTAGCTTTCCGCCGCGGCTTCGGGGTTCGCGTCGACCTCGACCGCCTTCAGCACCTTCTTTGACGCGGTGCGGATGGAGGATTTGACGCTGGAATTCTTTTCCCTTCTTTTTTCGTTCTGCCTGTTGCGCTTGATCTGCGATTTGATGTGTGCCACTTGTTACAACCTGTCATGATGATGCCGGCGAAGGGAATTCCCCGCCGGGATGGCAACTATGTGTTCGGGGGTGGTGCGTGTCAAGAAAATTTGGCCCCGGGTCGCCAAAATAATGACCCCCGGGCAGGTATGAGGATGGATCGTGGGAATCAACCCCCGCCGTGATTCCCCCCGCCCAGGGCCTCCTCCATGATGGCGGCGAGGTCCTGGATGGTGTAGGGCTTGGCGAGGGCGCCGCTGAATCCGTACTCACGGTAGCTGGCCATGACGGGGTCGCCGGAATAGCCAGTTGATACAAGGACGATCGCCGATGGATACTCCCTGAGAAGAAGGCGGACGGCCTCGCGTCCTCCCATGCCTCCCGGAACCGTGAGGTCCATGATCACGGCGCTGAAAGGCCTTCCCTCCCCGGCGGCGACGCGGTACCGCTCCACCGTATCGGCGCCGTCGTCCACGCACTCCACCTCGTATCCCAGGTGGGTCAGCATCGCCGCTGCCACCTCGCGCACCTGCTCCTCGTCGTCCATCACCAGGACCCGCCCGTGCCGTGTTCCCGTTACTGTCGCCGGCGAAGGCTCCGGGGCCGCCTTTCCCTTCGTGGCGGGGAGGTACACATGGAAGGTGCTCCCCGCGCCCTCGGCGGATTCCACGTCGATGTACCCTCCGTGTTTCTTCACGATGGAGTAGCAAATCGACAGCCCCAGGCCCGTGCCCTTCGGCTTGGTGGAGAAATACGGGTCGAAGACGCGCCCCAGGTTCTGGGCGGGAATGCCGGGGCCCTGGTCCGCGAAGGATACGCGGACGTAGCGTCCTTTCTCAAGGGGGAGGGAGGGCGCCGCGTCAAGATTTACCGCCGTGACGAGGAGCTCACCGCCCTCCTGCATGGCCTGCATGGCGTTGATCACCAGGTTGTGGACAACCTGGGATATCTGGTCCGGGTCGGCCTCCACGTGCCGGAGACCGGGCTGGATGTCGAACCGCGCCTTTACGGGGCTCCCGGAGAGCAGGAATCCGATGTTATCGAGGAGCAGTTCCTGGACCGACACGCGTTTCTTTACGGGCTCGCCGCCCCGTGAGAAGGTGAGGAGCTGGCGCGTCAGGTTGGCGGCCCTCCGGGCCGCCTGTTCCACGCGCTCAAGTATGCCCAGGCGTTCCCGGTCTCCCGGATCGAGGAGGGAGCGGAGAAGGGAGAGGTTGCCGATCACCGCGGTGAGGAGGTTGTTGAAATCATGGGCGATGCCGCCGGCCAGGAGGCCCAGGGACTCGATCTTGCTCACCTTGAGTATCTCTTTCTCGAGCTTGGTTTTCGCCGTGATGTCGCGCACGGCGAGGACCATGCCGGGCTGGCCTCCCCCGGGCTGCCGCAGGGGCGTGCCTGCGATTTCCACGACGCATTCCGTGCCGTCCCCGCGCTCTATCGTCAGGGGTATGTCCGTGATAAAAGGTGAATCGTCGCCGTCGGGTACCGTGGGGGCGGTGCCGTCACCCACGGGGAGTGTCCCCTCGGGGAGGCGTATCAGCTCCAGGGCCGCCGTGCCCAGGGCCTCTTCCTGGGACCTCCCCGTGAGCTCCTCGGCGGCGCTGTTCATAAGGATGACGCGCCCCGCGCCGTCCGTGGCGATAACGGCGTCGCCGATCGATTTAAGGACTGCCGTGAGCTGCTTCTTTTCACCGGCCAGGCGCTCGTTCAGCTCGCGCTGTGATCTCTGCACCTGGGTAAGCTCGCGGTTCAGGCCCTCGAGCTTTGCGAACTGCGACTGGATCTCCGCGTACTGCGTGGCAATGGTGCGCTCGGCACGCTTGAGGGACGAGATGTCGGATATGATGGAGATCACGGCCCGTTCCCCGTGGAGATCTATCATGGAGGCCGAGAAGAGGCAGTCGATGACCGTGCCGTCACGGCGCATCATCTGGCCCTCGTAGCGCGTGGGCTCGTCTCCCCCACTGACGCGCCGTCGGTACCGGTTGCCCACGAGGGCCTTCCCCAGGGGCGTGTCGGGGAGGAGATCGTCGAGGGGCCTCGTGATCAGCTCGCCCTGATCGTAGCCCAGGATATCGTGGAGCGCCGCGTTGGCGAAGACCGTGCGGCCCTCCACGATCAACATGATGCCGTCGTGGGCGTTTTCAACCAGGGTGCGGTACCGGTTCTCCGATTCGGCCAGGCTCTCCACGGCCTTCTCCCGCTCCTCCCGTATCACGCTGATCTTGTCCGATACGCCGAAGGAGAAGAGGATCGCCATGGCCGTGAGGCCCAGGTGGTTCGACCATTCGGTGACGGGATTTTCCGGGAGAATGCCGTAGGCCCTGAGCACGGAGAGTATCGCGCCGAGAAAAAAGGCCAGGCAGGCCAGGAGGTAATAGCGGGACTCGCGGTAGCCCCGCTTCATCGCCAGGGCCCCGGCCCCGATGAGAAGGAGCCCGCTCGCGGCCGTGAGAAGGGTGGCCGCGCGAACCGTGTGATAGTAATCGATTAAAAAGGAGAGGGGCATGATGACGAATGCCACGGCCATGCCCCCGAGGAGGATGAAGTCGCCCCGGGGGAATCGCTGACGCGTGCCGAGGAAGGCCCGGCCGAACTGGAGCGCCGCCAGGTTCGCCAGGGCGAGCACGAAGGGATAGACCAGGTTGCCCCACGTGGGGCTGTCGGGCCAGATGTACTGGAAAGCCAGGCCGTTGTGGACCATGGAGAAGAGTCCCGCGGTGAAAATCAGCATGGGGAGATAGAAGTAGCTCTTTTCGCGAATGGTGATGAAAAAAAAGAGATGATAGATCGCCATGGCGAGGAGTATTCCGTAGCTCAGTCCCATGACCAGGCTTTCGGCGTTCATCCTCCGCCTGAATCGCTCGGGGTTCCAGGCCATGAGGGGCACGGTGAGGGAACCGCTCGACTCTATCCTGATGTAGTAGGTGCGCTCCCCCGGCGGCTCCGTGAGGGGGAAGGCGATGGTGCGGTATTCCAGGCCCCGTTCCCCGAAGGGGAGCCTGTCCCCGGATTTCATGACGCGGTAGGCGCCGTTCAGCGGGACATGGAGCTCGATATGGTCGATGAGGGGATAGGTGAATTCGAGGATCCACTTCGCCGGATCCTTGCCCCGGTTTCGCGCACGGAACATGAACCAGTAGGCGCTCCGGGAGTATCCGAAACTCGGATCCCCCCGGAGGTCGGGGATCGGCGTGAATCGTTCCGGATGCGCCGCGACCTCCCGGATCGTCGCGCCTCCCGTGGCGTCAACGTAATAGGAAAGATGGGGCCCGATGTGCCGCGCAATCATGTCGCCGTCGACGTCAAGGGGAGCTGCGGGGGAGGGCGCCGCGGCGTGGCCGCCCTCCAGGGCAAGGGAGAGCGCCAGGGCGAGGAGCAGCGCTGCCGCCGGGTGTTTCGCATTCCTCCGGTGGGATGTCGGGAGGTCTCGTCGCACTTCGTACCCTGTGCGTGGCTGTATCATCTACCCTGGTCTGTTCTCCAGAAGTATGAGCCTTGCAATGGCGCCCGCCGGGTCGGCAGGGGTGCTCCCGGTATCATTCCGTTATCAGCAGCCGGAACAGCTTTTTCGTATAATAGTATACCTTGCAGTTCGAGGCGCCCTCGGGGTGCCGGGTGAAATAGCAGAGCACTTTCGTGGCGTCATTGTGGTATGAATAAATGTGGAGGCTCGCGTCTTTCTGGATGACGGGCTGGCCGAATTTGGCGCCCAGGCGCGATTGAATGCGCTTTTCCGTGGCCGGGTCCACCTTGCCCCAGTTTTCCATGACCGTGTAGAGCCTGTCGTTCACGAAGAGATAGTCGACCACGGGCGTTGATTCCGTGCGCACGATCATGATCTTTTTAGCGAGATCGGCGTCGATTGCGGTGATATAGCTCAGTATCTTGTTGCGGTACTTCGGCCTGTCCGAAGGCCTGAATTCGGTCCACTTACCGGTTCCGAGGGCGCTCGTGAGAGCCGTCTTTGTCGAAGCCCAGGCGTAATCGGGAACGGGAACCGTCTCCGCGCCAAGTGTCATCAAACCCGCCGTCCAGATGATCAGCAGGGCGACGACTCTGCCTTTGTTCTTCATTGTCGTCATCTCGCATGCATGGTCAGGCGCGCCGACCGCTACGCGAACCTCCCGGAATTCGCGAGGCGGCACTCGCAACCTCGATACTACTATAGTCACCCGGCGCATTTTTGTCAATTAACAGTTTACCCGGGTATGAAATTTGATCCGGTTCAACTCGGTGAAGGGCAAAAGGCGCCGCTGTTCGACGGCATCTGGATATCCTTCATGAAAAAATGATGCCGCGGGGGAAAATGTATTGTAAAATTGGGATGATCGATGGCAGTATCCGGCACATCGTCGCGGCATAGGTAATATGTATTGAAAATAATTCCCCGTTCTGGTATCATTGCAGTCCGGCGGGGGATGCGGGGAGGGTCCCTGCGCCGGTGATGACGAGCGTAAGGGGGTGGCGTCGTATGAAAAAATTAATGTGCATTGCGGTTCTCTGTGTGATGGTGGCGTCCGTTGCCGCGTATTCCGGCCAGGAAATGAGCCTCGAGGGGCTTATTATTTTTACGCAGGGAGATACCTTCGAAGTGAAGAGAGGACGGAAAGAGGCGGTACTCCACTGGACGGACGCCTCGAAGGTGACCCGCGGGGGCGCCGGGGCCGATAGGGGCGACGTGGAGATATGCCAGCGCGTGCGCGTGACCTACGCGGCCAGGGAGGGACGCAACGAGGTGATCACCCTCGACATACTCAGGGGGGGGTACTGCGCGAAGGAATGATTCGCTCTGTTTACATGATCGGCATCTGCGGCGTCGCCATGGGGGCCCTTGCCCTGATGTTCAGGGAGCGAGGCGCCGCCGTGTCAGGCTCCGACCGGAACGTCTACCCTCCCATGAGCGACGTGCTGAGGGAGGGGGGCGTTGCGCTCCACGAGGGCTTCGACCCCGGCAGGATCGGCTCACCCGACCTGGTCGTGATAGGCAACGCCGTGAGCAGGGGCAATCCCGAGGCGGAACACGTGCTGAACGCGGGGCTGCCCTATCTCTCCCTGGCCGGGGCGCTCCGGGAGCACTTTCTCCGGGGGAAAGAGGTGGTGGCCGTTGCGGGGACCCACGGCAAGACCACCACGACGGCCCTCCTGGCCCACGTCATGGAATCCGCGGGCATGGAGCCCTCGTTTTTCATAGGCGGCGTGGCGCGCAATTATGGTTCGAACTACCGGCTCGGATCGGGGCGCTATTTCGTCCTCGAGGCCGATGAATACGATTCAGCCTTTTTCGAGAAGTTCCCGAAATTCATACACTACCGTCCCTCGCATCTCGTGCTGACATCCCTTGAGTTCGATCACGCGGACATTTACCGCGACCTGGGAGAGATCGAGAAATGGTTCGGGCGCCTGGTGAACATGGTTCCCTCGGCGGGATCGCTCGTCTATTCCTCCCGGTACGGGAACCTGGGCGCCCTTGCCGCGGGGTCCCTGTCGCGGTGTGTTTCCTATGGTGGGGATGACGCCGATTACCGATGTTCCGCCTCGGGCTTCGAAGGGGACGCCACCCTCCTCGATGTCGATTCCCCGGAGGGGCCCCTGAACGTCAGGTGCCCCCTCATCGGCGCCTTCAACCATGACAATTGCCTTGCCGCCATGGCCATGGCCCGGCGCCTCGGCGTTGATGACAGGGCGATCATGAGGGGCGTTGAGAGCTTCCTCGGCGTGAAGCGGCGCCAGGAGCTTATCCTCCGGCGGGGCAACCTTCGCGTCTACGAGGATTTCGCCCACCATCCCACGGCGATCCGGGGCCTCATCGAGTCGATGCGGGAGCGCCATCCCGGCGCGCGGATATGGGCCCTCTACGAGCCCCGATCCGCGACCTCGCGGAGGAGGGTGTTCCAGGAGCGCCTTCCCGACTCCTTCCGCGCGGCGGACGAGGTCCTTATCAGGAGGCCCTTCGAGGGGTCGCCCCTCCCCGCGGGCGAGGAACTCGACGTGGACCGGCTTATGAATGACCTCAGGGCGCTGCGTCCCGGCGCGCGGCTTTTTGAAAGCGGCATAGACATGGCGGACTACCTCGCCCGGTCGCTTCCGCCAGAGGGCGAGCAGGTCGTTCTTCTGATGTCGAACGGGGGCTTTGACGGAATCTACGAACGGCTGCGCGACGCCCTGGAACGGCGCGGGCGCGCCGGCGGCGCGGTGCGCGCCGAAGCGGGGGTGCTTTCATGAAACGGACATTCTTTATCATCATGGCGCTGCTGGGCATCCTGGCGGCGCCCCTTGCCGCGGAGGAGCGCTATATCCTCCTCACCCTCTCGGGGAGCGTCAACCCGATATCCGCGGATTACCTGGTGCGGGGCATCGAGGAGGCCCCGAAGACGGGGGCCGGGTTCGTCGTGATACAGATCGACACGCCGGGGGGCATGGTCAACTCCATGCGGGACATCAACAAGGCCATCATGACCTCCGACGTCCCCGTCGTGGTCTACACCTACCCGAAGGGCGCCCAGGCGGCCTCGGCGGGTGCCTACATCATGCTCGCCGCCCACGTGGCCGTCATGGCACCGGGCACGGAGATCGGCGCCATGCATCCCGTGGGCCCCTCCCTCGATTTCCTCCCCCGGGACGAACGCGGGGACCCCGCCGGGCCCATGGAAAAGAAGGTGCTGAACATGATGGTCTCTTACGCACGGAGCCTCGCCCAGGAGCGGCGGCGCAACGTCCAGTGGGCCGAGGAGGCGGTTAAGCGCGCCGTGACGAGCACCTACCTCGAGGCGAAACGGAACAACGTCATCGATCTCATCGCCGACGACATGGACGACCTGATGAGACAGCTCCACAACCGCAGGGTCCTGGTGAAGGGGAAGCCCGTCGTCATCAGGACGGCGTCGCACGCTCCCCTGGCGATCGATATGGACTGGAAGCAGCGCTTCCTCAATTTCTTCGCCGATCCGCAGATCGTTCTCTTCCTTCTTCTCATCGCCGCGGCGGGGATAGGCTTCGAGATAAAGAACCCGGGCATGATTTTTCCAGGCGTCGCCGGGGGCGTGGCCCTTTTTCTCTTCCTGATGGCGGCGCGGATACTCCCGGTCAACATCGCGGGGATTGCCCTCATCCTCGTCGCCGTGGCGCTCCTGGTCCTCGAGCTTTACATACAGAGCTACGGCCTCCTCACCATCGGGGGGATCGCCGCCTTTGTCTTTGGTTCAATGATTCTCTTCGATTCCCCGCTCACGGGAGGTTCCATACCCATGACGACCATAATCGCGATGGCGCTCATTCTTCTCGGTTTCATCTTCATCGTGGTCCGCGCCGTGGTCCGCGTGCACAAATCGCAGGTGACCACGGGGGTCGAGGGACTTGTCGGCGAGGAGGGAACGGTCCTCGTCGCCTTCGATGAACGGGGGAAAGGGAAAGTACGCGTTCACGGCGAGATATGGGACGCCGCATCCGACCAAGCCCTCGCGGAGGGGGACGAGGTCGTCGTTGCAGGAGTTTCCGGGATGCTCCTTGCCGTGAAAAAGAAATAGGCGCACTCTGCGCACTACTCATCAAAAGGAGGAACAATGCGATGCTGGGATTTAATCTGATAGGACTGCTGGTGATACTGGGCATACTCCTGCTCGTCAGCTCAATCAAGATCGTGAAGGAATATGAGCGCGCCGTCGTGTTCAGGCTCGGGAGGTTGTTGAAGAGCGCCAAGGGCCCGGGGATCATTATCATCATCCCCATGATCGACCGGTGGGTGCGGGTGAACCTGCGCCTCGTGGCATTCGACGTGCCCCCCCAGGACGTCATCACCAGGGACAACGTGTCGGTGAAGGTCAACGCCGTGGTCTACTTCCGCGTCGTGGAGCCGAACAAGGCGATCACCGAGGTGGACGACTTTTTCTACGCCACGTCGCAGCTCGCCCAGACGACCCTCAGGAGCACCCTGGGCATGGTGGAACTGGACGACCTGCTCTCTGACCGGGAGCGGATCAACATGGAGCTCCAGAAGCTCCTGGACCTCCACACCAACCCCTGGGGCATCAAGGTCTCGGCCGTGGAGGTGAAGAACGTGGACCTTCCCCAGGAGATGCAGCGCGCCATCGCCAAGCAGGCAGAGGCGGAGCGGTATCGCCGCGCGAAGGTGATCGGCGCCGAGGGCGAGTACCAGGCGGCGCAGAAGATGGTGGACGCCGCGGCCCTGATGGAAGCGCATCCCATCGCGGTCCAGCTCCGCTACCTCCAGACCCTGACCGAGGTGGCAACGGAGAACAACTCCACGACCCTGTTCCCGATACCGATCGATTTTCTCGACATCTTCTCGAAGAAGAAATAGTTCGCGTGGAGCTCCGGGGCTTCTCCCCCTCTCCCGGCGGGAGAGGCTCCCAACAGGATGTTGCAGTGCCGAGCGCGGACAGGACGTCCAAATAGCGCTCGGCGGGCCGGGGGAGAGGGCGAGAGGGATCCTCCCCAACCCCCCTTACTAAGGGGGTGGCGCGGAGCGCCGGGGGGATTACGATGCTTGTGGCAAGCATACACAAAAGTGAACCAAAACGGGGGATGATGCCATGTCGCGGTGTGAAACGATCAAAATCTGGCTTGTGCAGATACGGAGCAACTTTCTCGCCCTGGCCGTCCTGCTGACGGCCCTGGGGATTGCCCTGGCGGCGCTGGATATCAGGGGAGGGGAACAGCCCGGGAGCCTCAGTGCTCTCAACGCCTTCCTCTTGATTCTCGGCGTGGTCCTGGCCCACGTTTCGGTGAACCTCTTCAACGAGTATTCGGACCATACAACAGGCATTGACGCCAACACCGTGAAGACCCCCTTCAGCGGCGGTACCGGCATGATCCAGTCGGGGATGACCACCCCCCTGGCGGTCTCCACCGCGGCGTGGCAGACCCTCTTCTGGGCTTTTCTCATCGGGCTCTATTTCGCGATCATGTCCCACTGGGTCATCCTCGTCATCATGGCAGTCGGCGGGGCCTCCATCGTGCTCTATACGCGTCATTTTGCCCGGGTCCTCCTGGGCGAATTATTCGCGGGCCTGAGCCTCGGCTCCCTCGTGGTGATCGGCGCCTACGTGGCCCTGACGGCGACTCCCGGGGCCGATCCCTGCGCCCTCTTTCCTGCCCGGGTGATCCTCATTTCCGTGCCGCCGGGGATACTCACTGCACTTCTCCTTTTCCTGAACGAGTTTCCCGACGCGGAGGCGGACCTGGCCGGGGGGAGGTTCCACCTGGTAATATTCCTCGGGAAGCGGAGGGCGGCGTATCTCTACATCGTGGGACTCCTGGCGGTCTACGGGTCGATCGTACTTCTCCCGGCCCTGGGGTACTTCTCCTGGACGCCCCTCCTGGCCCTGCTGACCGCACCCCTCGCGGCGAAGGCGGCGGTGACGGCCCTTCGCCACGCCGAGGACACGCCCCGCCTGGTGCCTGCCCTGGGCCTCAATGTCATCGTGGTCCTGGCCACGGACCTGCTCCTGACCCTCGCCGTGGTCCTGGATATCCTGGGGGCCGCCTGAGGAGCCAGCACGGAGTTATGGGCGCGCGTGATCCACGGGTGGGGAGACGGGCCCGGGCGGGGATGACTGCCCCGGCGGTCCTTGTCGCGGTCCTGGCGGCCCTGGCGATTCCCTCCTGTTCCCCCCCGGCTCTCCGGACCGTCAACAACGACCTCGCGCGCTACTATCACGATCCCGTGGCGTACTACCACGGCGCCGCGTCCCGGGGGGACATCATCGGCGTCATGAGGGTACTGGAGGAGCGTTTCGTGGCGGTGGACGTGAAAGACGCCTATGGATGGACCGCCTGCCACTACGCCGCCCGCGGGGGTCATGATAACCTTATCGAATACCTCGTCCTCAAGGGGGCCGATGTCAACGTGCCGGACGTCGGGGGGAAGACCCCCCTCATGGTGGCCATAGAGAGCGGGTATGAGAACGCGACGGGGTTCCTCCTTTCCCGTGGTGCCGACCCAAACGCGAAAACCGGCGAGGGGATATCTCCCCTGATGACCGCCGCCGCGGCGGGATACGAGGAGATGGTGAAGGAGCTCATCGCGCGTGGCGCCAGGGTGAACGAGGCGGATTCCCGCGGCGAGACCGCCCTCGTCCACGCATGCAGGGGCCGTTACGTGAATTGCGCGAAGCTGCTCCTGTCGAAGGGCGCCGATCCGGACCGTCACGGTGAGGCCACCCCGCCTCTCCTGGTGGGGGCCCTCCGCGAGGGACGGGGGGATCTCGCCGTTGATCTCCTTCGGTCCGGGGCGGACCCGAACGTCAGGGATGTTGACGGCACACCGGCGCTCCACAGGGCCGTTGATTACCGGGACACGGAGCTTATACGAAGCATGGCCCGGCGGGGAGCCGACATGTCAATGGCGGACCGGGAGGGCCGGACGCCCCTTCACCACGCGATACTGAACCGCCACCTCGATCTCGTCCCGCTCCTGACGGGCCTCGGATCCGATCCGAACCGGAGGGATGGCCGGGGGGTGACCCCCCTCATGGAGGCGGCCAGGAACGGGTACCGGGATACCGCCGTCTTTCTTTTGGAACATGGCGCCGATCCGTCCCTGAGAGACGGCCAGGGGAAATGCGCGGCGTCAATGGCAAGGGACAACAGGTATGATGACATCGCTGAAATCATTGATGGGCGGAGGGGAGCGGCGCGGTAGGGGACGGGGCGCCGTCACCGCGTCCGTCCTAGTCGCCGCCCTCGTGGCGGCATCATGCGGCTACCTCTCCATCGGCCCCCGTGACAATGTGAGGACCGCTGCGGGGGACCCCGAAGGGGGAGGGCCCTCTGCCTACAATTCCTCGGTCCTCATGGGGAGGGTTGAGGCGGGGCCCGGCGACATCATGGTCGCCGCGGTGCCCGAGGGTGGCGGCGGTGGCGCCCTGGAGCACTATGTCGTTCGTTCGGGCCCCGGCCCCTTCATGATCTATCTTCCCGCGGGGCGGTACTATCTCTGCTCCTTCACCGACGCGAATTCCGACGGCGAGTTCAGGGCCGGGGAGCTCTCCGGGGCATTCAGGCGTCCCGGAGGTGGGGATCCCGCCGTCATCGCGGTCAGGGAGTGCCAGGTGGTTCCCGACCTCCTCGTGTCGGCGGGACCTCCGGCGGGAGAGCGGGTGAAACTGGCGGGAGCATTCAGGTTCCGTGTAGACGCGCGCCATCTCCCGAGGCAGAAGGACAATGGCGAGATCGCGGCGCTCTACGAGGAGCGCTTCTGCGGGCAGAACGCGGAGACGGGATGGTGGAACCCCTCCCTCTTCATGCGGGGCTTCGGGGCGAGGATATATTTCGCCCGGCCCTTCGATGCCGGGGCGGTACCGGTCCTCTTCGTCCACGGGGCCCAGGGGAGCCCCCGCGACTGGGCCTATTTCCAGATGCGCCTCGACGGGAAGCGCTACCAGGCATGGTTCTTTTACTACCCGACGGGGATACGACTGTCCCTGGCGTCGCGGCTACTTTACGAGAGCTTGCGCGACCTCGCGGCGCGTTACCGGTTTTCGAAGATCGTGATCACCGCCCACAGCATGGGGGGGCTGGTGACCCACGACCTCCTGATCGGCCATGATCTTCGCGCCATCGGCATTGAGCCCGTCCTCCTCGTCACCCTGGCCTCCCCCTGGAGCGGCTTTGAATCGGCCGATCGCGCCCTCCGCTATCCCTCCAAGCGGCTCCCGGTGTGGTATGACGTGGGCACGGGAAGCCCCTTCATCAGCCGGATACTCTCGTCGCGGATTCCCGCGGCGACGGGTCACTACCTTTTTTTCGGGACAAGGGATTCCGTGGCGGCGGGGCGGGCCCTTGACGAGCGGGCGTACCGGGCCGCCGATGGAATGTTCGGCTTTGATGTCGACCATGTGGGGATCCTGTCGGACAGGTCATGCTTCAGGAAATATCGCGAGATCCTCGCGGGGGCGGCGGGGCGGTCTCAGTAGCCGCCCATGAGGGAGTTTCCCGCGGTCGCGGAAGCGTCGCACAGGAAATCCCGGCAGCCCTGGGGGCGCGTCGCGTAAATGCCGCAGAGCCCGCCCGGTGTCAGGTGGGGGCAGGCCAGTAACTCCCGGCCGTCCTCCAGCCTCAGGAGGGCGCGCTCCCCCGTCATGGGGAACCGGCCGCAGCACTGGGTGAGCTTTTCTTCAATGGGGCAGGATTCGCAGTGCGGCACGGGTGCCTCCTCGCAACGCGTTTCAGTCCGGGATCACGAGGCCGGCGCGCCGGCGCCGCAGAAGTTGCGATACCGGACCTTGGCCATGTCGTATATTTTTTTCACCAGCTCCGCGGGGTTGTTCCGGTACACCTCCATGCGCTTCGTGACCATTTCCTTGACCTGCCGGATATTGATCGACGATCCCGCGAAGACCAGTTCGATTTCACGCTCGACGGACTTGTAGCTCTCGCCGGCGTGCTCGATGCGCTGGCCGATGATGTTGCCCTGCATCCTCCGGTGCGTTATTTCCATGTCGATGAGCTCGCTGACCTTGCCCCGCTCGACGGAATAGACGGTGAGGGAGGGCATGAACTCGTCGAATTCCTCAGAGAGGAGCAGTTCGTCAAGCATTCCGTCGAAGTTGAAGAGGGGGAGGAGGGACATGAGGGAGGAGCCGTACAGCGTGATCCGGGCGTGTGGTATGATGTTGTCGAAGGCGTTAAAGGCGATCGAGTTTATCTGGGAAAAGGTCTTGATCCCGGCTTCACCCCGCCCCATGTAGACCACGTCGTCCTCGGAGAGGCCCTCTTCATGCATCAGCTTCTCGATTTCCAGGCTTTTCCTGTCTCCCGAGATGAAGCGATTGATGTCTCCCGCGTACACCTCCTTCATGATCTTGTCGGGCTTC
This sequence comes from Spirochaetota bacterium, assembly GCA_040768125.1. Taxonomy (GTDB): domain Bacteria; phylum Spirochaetota; class UBA4802; order UBA4802; family UBA5550; genus RBG-16-49-21. Next base: position 209,796 of record JAXGNG010000004.1, read on the forward strand.
TTCCGGTATTCCGTGGCGATGAGGTTCTTTTCGCCGAGGCCCGAACGCTTGACGAACTCGATGGCGATCTCGTAGGGCATCGCCGTCAAAACGAGGGGGTCGTAGCGCTTCATGAATTTCACAAGGGTCTCGGCGCCGGGAAAGAGGCGGGACTTCTCGCCGATGATGGAGATGCAGGTCGTGGGCACGTCTTTGAGAAGAAAATCGGGAAAGTAGACCGCGAGCTTGAAGAAGGAGAAGGGGACGTCCCCCTCCAGTGAAAGCCTCCGGTTGTTGACGTCGAGGATGTTCTCGATCTTGATTCCCTCGGTATCGAAGAAGATGTTGTCGATCAGGGTGCTGTAATCGCCGATCTCGAGGAAATCGCCCAGGCCGATGAAGACCCTCCTCGGTTCCTTCAGGAGGCGCGACACCTCCCTGAGGTAGTCGCGCCGGTCGAGGTACATGCTGCGGTATCCCTTCTCGATTCCGCTGTTGATTACCAGCTCGTAGCGTTGGTTTTCCATGGCCTTACCGTCGTGAAGCGGGCGCGATCCGCTCTCCACTGTGTAAATATAGCGAAGTCCTCCGGGACAGGCAAACATGGGTTAACGCCCGGCCGGAAAGGTCTTGCTGACGTGTATACGGCTCCGGGAGCCCCGTGGCAACACAATTTTAATCTGGAAACACGCCTGACAGCTCAGCCGGGGGAGCAAAAACTCCTTCATTCCGGGTGCGACGGAGACCGATTCTACAAACAGGTGCCCGTTTTATTGAATAGAACGGGCGTAAAAAATTTACTTGACAGGTGGGGGAGTGGGAGAATGGTGTAACATTCTTCCCGTGCGGTTTCGCGGCGCCTCGCCGCGAAGCCAGGACAATACCCGGCTTATCGAAGGAAGTGACATGAAGAGACGGATCGCGCTGTATTCCGGCGTCGTTGCCCTGCTGTGCGTTATGGTTTTCGCCGGATACGCGAGCATAGTAAAGGCAACAACCCTGCTGAAATTCTCCGAATCCTCCGCCGGCGTGGAATCGCCCCTCCTTGACAGGGAGACCGGTGAGCGTGTCAGGACCCATGGCGACAGGTTCGCCGCCTGGCTCGACGGCAACGTTCCCGGCGGGATCGTTCCCTCCGCCGCGGTGGGGGTGGTACAGGGTGACCAGCTGGTATTCCATCACGGCGTGAGGGCCGACAGCACCACCCGGTTCGGGATCGCCTCGCTTTCCAAAACCTTTACCGCGGTCCTGGCGCTCCGTCTCCAGGAGAAGAAGGTGCTCTCCCTTGACGATCCGGTCACGAAGTATCTTCCCGGGGTGGTCATCGAGCGCGAAGAGCTCCATTCGTCGCCCGTAACCGTGCGTCATCTCCTTGCCCACACGTCGGGCATACCCTCCTACGGGAGCAACCACACCGTCCATGATATGGGGGGACGGCGGATTTCCCTTCCCCGCCAGGTCCATCCCGCCGGGTACTGCTACTCCTACTCGAACGAGGGCTACGAGGTCCTCATGCACATCATCGAGGCCGCCACGGGCGTGTCCTACGCCGAGAACATGCGGGAGCATGTCTTCGTCCCCCTGGGGATGAGCTCCAGCACGGCGGAGCACGCCAACGGCACCGGCGGCATCGTTTCCACGATACAGGACCTTGCGAGGTACGCCGGGATGCTCAACCAGCGCGGCGTGTACCGCGACCGGGTGATCCTGAGCGAGAAATCATTCAACGAGATGATGGCCCGGCCCGTCGAGCTTCCGAACGCGAGGGTTGATTACTACTACTCCCTGAGCTGGGAGGTCATCACCGTCGGCGGACAGATCGACAGCTACTACAAGGCGGGCCGGTGGTTCAACCAGGCATCGGGCCTCCAGGCGTTCCCGAAGAGAAAGATCGCCTTCATCTATCTCTGCAACCCTCCCGGCCATCTCGGCGATTCATTCATGGGATGGCGCCAGGGCCTCACGGGTATGCTGCGCCACCTGGTGAGGAAAATATCCGGCGATGACAGCCTCTGCACACTCTGGCCCTCGCTGTCCCCGGGGGAGCTGAAGTGGTACGAGGGTTCCTACCGGAACGTCATTACCGGCGATACCGTGCAGGTGTCCCTCCGCGGGGGGAGGCTCTACAGCAACGGTTTCGGCGGCTTCATGCCCCTGCGGACCTTCACCTCGAACCGGTTCCTCATCGCCACGGGGAGAATGCTCCACAATTTCGTGTGGAAGGAGGGGAGGGTCGCGGGCCTGGCCCTCCGCCACGGCTATTACGAGATGGTCAAGGAGTAGCCGAACCCGCCTTTCTTTTTCCGCACGAAAACGAAATTCCATTGACATCATCCCGGGACGGGGTATGCTCTATCGCTGCGGACTTCATGGTCCCGGGACGGAACAATGAGACAGGGCAGCCGTTACCATCAACGCGGAAGGACCGCCGTCGCGCTCCTGGCCCTGGCGGTCCTCGTCTTTTCCTGTTTTCCCGAGGAGAAAAACAGGACGGATGAGGAGGCGGCACGAAGGGAAGCGGAGAAACGCGACGACGCCGCGGACCGGGAGCGCGCGGCGCGGATAGGAAGGGCGTCGGCGGAGCTCTCGCGCTGGATACGCGTGAGGACCTATCCGCCCCTGGTCCCCTCCGCCGCGGCGGTGGTGGTGGAGAAGGGCCGGGTCATATTCCGGGAGACCGCACGCACCAACCCCGATACCCCCTTCATGATCGCGTCCCTCACCAAGACCTTCGTGGCAATATCAATAATGCAGCTCGCGGAGCGCGGGATGCTTTCCCTGGACGATCCCATCGGGAGGTATCTCGATGTGGAATTCGAGAACCGGGAGCTCGGGTCAGAGCCCATCAGCATCTGGCATCTTCTCACGCACACCTCGGGCCTGGTTGAGGATCCCAGTCCCCGTTACGAAGCGGAGGACTACCCCTTCACGGTGCCCCAGCAGAGATATCCCGCGGGGTCCCGCTTCAACTACTGCAACCAGGGGTACAATCTCCTGGGGTTCCTCGTCTTCGAGGTGAGCGGTCTGTCCCTCGGCGAATACGTGACCCGGAACATACTAAAGCCCCTGGAGATGCGCGATTCCCTCGCCCCGGCAAGCACGAGGGGCGCGGCGGGGATCGCATGCTCCATAGATGACCTGGCGAACTACCTTACCATGTTCATGAACGGGGGCTCCTTTCATGGAAGGAGGGTGATATCAAAGCGGATGTTTCGCAGGATGGTGAGCGAGACCATCGAATCACCCCCGGCGAGGAAGAAGGAATACCGGGGGATCTGTTTCCGGATATGGACCATCGACGGCACGATCAATTCCATGCACCATGCCGCGCACATGCCCGGGGCCGGCGGCTTCATGCAGTTTTTCCCACGGAAAAAAGTCGGGTATGTCTTCATTTCCAACCCGCCGCAGTACGACCGGGAGGAATTCTACGCCTACTACAACTCCTTTAAAAGCAGGATGATCCGCTTCAGCAAGGTGGTGATGGGGGATGATGGATTTGACCCGATGACCTTCCAGCCCGACAAGCCCTCCAGGGACCAGCTCCGTCTTTTCGCGGGAAGGTACACGAAGCGCGACGACGGCAAGGTGATAATCGTCGAGGTGCATCCCGGGGGCTACCTGACGGCCCTCAAGACCTATACCGGGGCCCGCTACGCCATTTCACCCACGTCGCTTCACACCTTCGTCTACATCTACCCGGGGCAGACGGAGAAGGGCGAGATCTATGATTTTGTCATGAAGGAAGGCAGGATCGTGGGACTCGGCGTCAAGGACGGGTATTTCATCAAGTAACGCGCAACGGAACGAGAGGTGGGGAATGGGCGAAGCGGTACTGTTCGAGAAAGAGAAGGGAGTCGCGATCATCACGCTGAACCGACCGGAAAAGCGAAACGCGCTTAATCGGGACCTTCTGGCGGGGCTCTATGACCGCATCGACGAGGTCGTCGCGGACCCGGAGATACGGGTGGCGGTCCTCACCGGGGCCGGGCCGGCCTTCTGCGCTGGTCTCGACCTGAAGGCGATCGCAGTGGAGAACCTCATGGACCCACGGGGGGACGGCAGGGACCTCCCGGACGTGGTGGCCGCATGTACCAAGCCCCTCATCGGCGCGGTCAACGGCCCCGCTATCACCGGCGGTTTCGAGCTGGCGCTCCAGTGCGATTTCCTCATCGCCTCCGAGAGGGCGATCTTAATCGACTCCCACGTCGAGCGGGGGATCCATCCCGGCTGGGGCATGAGCCAGCTTCTCCAGGAGGCCGTGGGAAGGAGGATGGCAAAGCAGATGTCCCTCACCTGCGATCCTCTTTCCGCCCGGGAGGCCCTGGCCATGCGGCTCGTCAACGAGGTCGTGGCGCCGGAGCGGCTCCTTCCGCGCGCGCGGGAGATCGCCGGGCGGATCGCCGGCATGAATCCTTCCATGGTCGCGACAATGCGGCGCCTTGTCAACGTCAGGGCCGGGTCCACCCTGCGCGAGTCCCTGGTGGAGGAGCGGAGGGGTTTCATGGAGTTTTTCAACAGCGTGTGGAAGAAATAGGTCCGGACCGGGGAGCGTTCAATATCCCTTTTTCTCCGCCTCGCGTATTCTCTTGTAGAGCTCCTCGTCGCTGGTCGCGAACATGATGGAGTGGCTCCTCCACTTCCGGTAGTCCCTCACGTACTCCGTGCCCATCCCCGCGCAATCATACCGGGGGACGTAGCGGATCCTCCCGTCGCGCAGGCGCATCTCGTCCTCGCCGGAGCGCACGCAGAAGAGGATGGCGTTTTCGATCACCCTGGGGAGGAGTTCATCGAAGGGGATCTTCAGGTTGTACATGTCGCGGACGAACCGGAAAAACCGCTTTGAATGAAAGCGCACGTTCATGGTTCCCGGCTTGGAGAAAAATATTTTCCGGTTCGCCGGGTCCCAGGTGTAGCTTTTAAAGTCCCGGTAGGCGAGGACATCGCCGCTTTTAACATAGATCCTCCCCACCAGGTATATGAAGGTCATCATGAAGTAACTCTCATAATACTTCTCATAGAGCTGGAGATGGAGCTTTTCCCTTTCCCGCGCCTCGGGGCCGGGCGGCTCGGGCCATGGACGGTTGCGGTTTCCCGTCAGTTCGTCCAGCGTGAGGCTTCTGGGGTCCCGCGGTTTCCGGTATCCGTACCCCGTCGCCGGGGGCCCCGTCACGCCTTTCCTCACCGCGGTCACGCGGTACCAGGCTTTCACCGCCTCTTCCACCGTGGTGTCGCTGTATGTTGTCTCTTTGGTTTCGGCGATTTTTTCGAACCCGGCCTTTTCGTAATAGGACCGGTAGATGACATGGGATGCGTCTGGATCGGAACATTTCCATTCAAGGTCGACCCGTTCCGTCGAGACCCCCCGGGATACCGCGAGGTCGTGCACCGCGGGGGGGACTGTGGGGGCTCGTGTTCCTCCGCCGTCGGCCGACAGCAGGATAAGGCCGAGGAGGACCGGGAGGGCCATGCGAAGGGCGGAGCCTCTAGAGAAAGCGGCGGAAGAGATCAAGTACCTCATTTTTCGTTTCCGTCTTGAATTTCTTCATGCGGTATATCTCAACATTAAAATAACCAAAGCGGAAACGTTTTTCAAGCCTTTCCGGTTGTATGTGCTCCTCGTAGATTTCGGCGATCGTCTTTTCGAAGACCACGTTACGGCACACCGCGAGGTACACCGGGATGTCTTTTTCGTAGACGGTCCGTCGGGCGCCGCCCTCGAATTTGTTGACCTGGATGGGTATGTCGTGAAGCACCTTCTTGATCAGGTTGTGATTGTACGGGATCAGGGACTGGACGATGAGGGCCCTGAGCCGGTTCTCCACCACGAGGCCTCCGGACCAGCTCCCCGCGATGATGGCGTTTTCCGGGAGGTCCCTTCCCAGCTCAAGGGACGCCCGGTGGACGCTGTAGTCGGGGAAGATGAGCCAGCGGCCGTACTGGAAGAGCTGGAGCGCCATGACGGCGGAGAGAAATATTGCGGGAAAATTCGCGCCGCCCATGAACGTCAGTATGCGTTTTCGGAAAACCAGAACCGCGAAGGCGCTGATGACGCACGTCGCCGCGACGCCGGCGATAAGGGGGACGGCCCCGGAGAAATCTCCCTTCATTATCGACGGATACAGGCGATCCACGAGACCGTTCTTCACCGACGAGGGGACGGCGTGAAACACAAGCGTTATGCCGGTGTAGAGGACCGCGCAGAGGATGAATGCCCCGAACATGACATTATGCGGGAAGGGCTTTCGCTCCCTGAGGAACGCCACGATGCCGGTCACGGGGATCATGAGCACGAACCGGGCCGCCAGGGTGACCAGGGGCAGTGTGAAGAGCAGGTAATAGCGCGAAGGGCTATAGTACATCACGGTGATGAAGGCGGTCCCGAAGAGGAGCCAGCAGGAAAGTATGAGGTCGGTCGTTTCGCGACGTTCGGTAAAGATATATCGGTGCAGCGTCCAGAGGGCCCAGGTGCAGGCGGCGAATAGCGTCAGGGGATGAAGGAGCACGAATGCCATGAAGAGTCCTTTCGGCGCCACGTTCGTGATCGGATCGAAGGCGGTGAAGGGTATGAGGGACGCCAGGGGCCTGCCGAAAACCTGGACGGACATGAGGGAGAACGCAAGGGTGACCTTGAGGGCGTTGAAGTGCGCGATCAGGAAGTACCCGGCGGTCGCGGCGATGATGAAGGCCCCCAGGAAGCGGTTAAGGGTCCGGGAAGCCCAGCCGCGGCGGGCGCCCCAGGCAATGAGAAGGGCCGGGGCGATCGCGGGGAAGATCACCAGCATGTTGCGCTTTATGAAGAAGCCGGCCCCCACGCCGGCCAGCCCGACCAGGAGAAAGGCGAGGCGCGTGAGAAGAGCGGCGGCGGTTACGCCTCTGTTGCCGCGGATCCCACTCCTGAAGGCCTCGGAGAAGCCGAAGAGGGCGAGCATGATGAAAAAAAGGAGATGGGACTCGTAGAGGCCAAGGCGGTTGAACATGGCGGTGAAGAAATTGATGCCGAAGAGGATCAGGCCCGTCAGCGCCGTGGCGCGGTCATAGGTCCTGGCGAGGAACAGAACCAGGAGCACCATCGTCAGCGCGGCATAGGCGACCGGCAGGATCCGGATGGTGGCGTATCCCGCGCCGAATCGCGCGAAGAGCCAGCGGTAGGGAATGTTGGTGACGGGGCTTTTATCCGCCCATCCTTCATACTGGTCCTCGGGCGTCCACTTGCCGTTCCCGAAAAGGGCGGCATTGCGGGCCTCGTAGGTCTTGAATCCCTCGTCGGTGTAGATCGCCGCGGAGGTGGTGAGCTCCTGGGGTGCGTCGGCGTTGATGTGGACAAGCCTGATCCCGGTAAACAGGATGATGAGGAGCGGGATGATAATGTAAAAGCGGCGTTCCGACGTCAGTTTCTCAAGCAGGTTCCCCATGACGCACCCTCACGCGTTGTGTTCCATTCGCTCGGTTACTAGCGGCCCCGCCCCGGGGCCCCCCGTCGTTTCATTGAAGGCGAACTGGTGGCAGTACTTCCTGAAAACCTTGAGGTAGCCGTCCACCATCTTCGTCCAGGCGTAGTTTTTGATGGTGTATTCCTTCGCCGCCCTGCCGAAGTCCTGGAGATGGGGACGGTCGGAAAGCAGGGCGTGGATCCTGTCGATCCAGACCGATTCGTTTTCAGCCGGCACGAGGAAACCGTTTTTCCCGTCCATGACCGCGCAGGTGATCCCCTCGATGGCGGAGGCGATGACGGGAGTGCCGTTCACCGAGGCCTCCAGCGCCACGAGGCCGAATCCCTCCGCGTCTCCCGCGACCTGGATGTTGGGCATCACGAACATGTCGGCGTGCTTCAGGATCTGGACCATGTCCTCGAAGGGCTGCTTGCCCAGGTAGAAGGCCCTTTTGTGGAGTTCCGGCTTCTCGAGGGCCTTCTGCACCTCGAGCTCGTCTATGCCGAGGCCGAAAAGAAGGATGATGAGATCGGCGAGGCGCTTCGGAAGGAGGTGGTTGAGGATGAAGCCGGTCCGCCTGATGTTGGGATTCGTGGGGCCCACGATAAGGTAGACAATGGACTCGTCGAGAAGGGGGAGGACCTTGTTGATGAACCATGAGAAGCCCTTCCTTCTCACGCTCCGCCCCACGGAAACGAGGATCTTCTTGTCATGGATCGGGATGCCGAGCATTTTCTCAAGGGTCCTGGGGAAGAGGGGCTGCTTGTTGATGAGGGCCATGTCGGTGTCGACGCCGTTACGCACCACGTAGACCCTGTCGCGCTGGAAGCCGCGGGCGATGCATTCACGCGCCGTGGCCTGGCTTACGGCGATGACGCCGTCGAGCTTCTTGAACTTGCTCACCACGATGCGCTGAAAGAGCCTGCTGGGGAACACGATGTCCAGGCCGTGGAGGGTCACCAGGACCGGGAGGTCGGTCAGTTTTCCGAATCCGAGGCTGAAAAAAAACGCCATGAGGCCGTCGTTGAGGTGAATGAGGGAGATGTCCGGGTTTTTCTTCAGGAGCGCCCGTACCCTGCGGCGGATGGTCAGAAGGAACAGGACCCTGCTCGAGCGATTGTCGTATATCAGGGTGTGCACCTTGCTCCACCTGGCCACGCCGTTGATGAGCTCGTAACTCTGCTTTTCCATCCCCCCGATGGAGGGCGGGTACTTATGAGTTATAAACAGGACTTCCATCCTCAAGTCCCCCGGTGATGCGAATGATAAAAAGGAACGCGATCAGGCCCGCAACGATCCAGAATATCTGGCGGGCGCGGCGAAGAATGGAAACCGTGATCCAGACTCCCGCGCCGGGCACGTTGACGAACTCCAGCATGATCTTGCTGGCGTATTCCTCGATCCCTATCTGCCCCGGCACGAAGGCACCCAGGGCCTTGAAGACCATGACGCCGACCTCGATGGCCACGCATGACAGGAAGGTGGCCTCAAGGCCGATGAATTTGAGAATCAGGTAAAATTCCATGGCCCCCATGAACCAGCTCCCGAAAGAAAGGAGGAACGCCGCGATGAAATTGAGCTTTTTCCTCTTGTAGAAATCGACGAGTTCCCCGTCGACCTCGCGCAGTTTCGCGAATGCCCCGGCGATGCGCGTGGAATCGGGAAATTTCCGCTGGAGACGGGCCAGGAGGCCGGCGGGGATGGAGAGAATCCCGCTGCCGGAGCCGAGGCGGTAGAGGCAGAAGACAAGGAGGGCAAAAAGAAGGCACACCGCTATCACAAGGGGCGCGGGATTGGCCTTGAACTTCAGCCTGTCGAAAAAGAGGTAGATGCCGATCATGATAAGGGCCAGGGCGGAGAAAAGGACCAGGAAGCGCGAGATGGTGAGGGAGACGACGCTGTCCTTGTAAGGTATGTTCCTGCGTTTCAGGAGGAGCGCCTTGAGGGCCTCCCCGGCGATGACGTTCGTGGGATTGATCTGCGCGAGGCTTTCGCCGATCTGGCGAATGATGAACAACATCGTCGTGGATATGTGTCCGGGATAGCGGTAGAAGGAAAGCTTCCACGCGTAGGTGACCATCAGGTAGCCGGTAAAGGTCGCGCCGATGAGGGCGAGAAACCGTACGTTGACGGCGACGAGCTGGTCGCCGATTCCGGTCAGGTCGGTCCGGGAGACGAACCAGTAGATAAGAAAAACGCCGCCGCATAAGGCGGCCCCCCGCGCAAGGTGGTAGAGAAGGCCTTTTTTCCCTTTGCGGTCGTCCTGTGCCTTCGCGGGTAGCTTCATCGCCGTGACCGGGCCTTCCTGTTTTCATTTACGAGGAGTTCGTAGGTGGCGTACATCTCCCTGCAAAGGGTTTCCCATTTCTGCGATTTCGCGTAGGCGACGGCGTTTTTGCTCATTTTTTTCCTCGCCGCGGTATCGTCGATGAGATGCGTCAGCCGGTCGACGAATTCCGGGATTTTCTTCGGCGTAACGAGGAATCCGGTCTCGCCATCCCGCACGATGCCGGCGGGGCCTCCCTTGGCGGCGGCCACCACGGGGAGCCCCGACGCCATCGCCTCGAGGACCACGTTGCCGAACGTTTCCGTGATGGAGGGGAAGAGGAAGATGTCGCACGAGGCGTACATCCTGGAGAGGTCCTTGTTGATGAGCTTCCCCGTGAAGACGGCCTTCGGCATCCGTTTTTCCATGTAGCGGCGCTGGGGGCCGTCGCCCGTGATCACCATCGTCACGTTGGGCCTCGTTTTTTCCAGCACGCGGTAGATCTTGATGATGGTGCTGATCTCCTTGATCCAGAAGAGCCTGCTGACGAAGAGGACCCTCAGTGTGCCCCTGCCCGCAATGGCGTCGATGTGACGGTCATCCCTGTTGCGGGGGCTGTATCGATCCGTATCGATTCCCCTGGCCCAGATGGTCATCCGGCTTCTTTCGATTCCCATGGACGCGAGGTCTTCCAGGACCGGCCTGGTGGGCACGAAGACGCGGTCGCAGCGGTTGTAATAGAACCTGAGTATAATCGGCACAAGGACCTTGAGAAAGCGGAGAAAGGGTAGGAACTTGAAATAGTAATCCACGTAGTTCGGGAAGTGGGTGTGATAGGTCGTCACGAGGGGGATCCCCTGCGAAACCGCGTAGGACCTCGCGTAGCGGCCGAGAAACGACGGCGTGGTGAAGTGAACCAGGTCAGGCCTGAATTCCTCAAGGGCTTTTTGGAGATTCCTGTCAAAATAGGGGAAGGCGAGGGGATATTCCCCGTAGAGGGGCATCTTGATGTACCGGCAGACGATTACGGGGAAGGGAAGCTTCACTCCCTCGGAGGGAGGGTAGGGAGTGATGAAAAGAAATTCAAATTTTTTTTTCGGCACACGCTCGATGAGGTTGTAGAGCGTGTAGGTGACGCCGTCGAGATTCTCCTTGAGCACATCGGTGAACAGCGCCACGCGTATCGTATCGGTTTGTTTCATGGCCTCGAATTCCGTAGGTTTTTGAAAAGTGCGTGCGACCTTGACTCGCGTCGGCCATCTCCGGCATGGACATGGCTGTTTGCATCACCACGCTTTCACGGGCCGCTCGCGACACGTTGCATAAGCGCCATGACGGTCGTCACAGTAAAAGTTGAAATCGGCTCTGTCAAGGAATTATGTTTGGCGGGCGTATGATTTTCCCGGTCGCGGCAGTATACGAAGGCGGTATCAATAATGCAACAGTGCGCCGTCACTCATGCCTGAGGGCATCGATGGGATTGAGCTGTGACGCCTTGTAGGCGGGGTAGAATCCGAAGAGCACACCCACCAGCGCCGCGAAAACGAAGGGCACGATGATCGACACCATGGAGAGGGAGAAGGGCTGCTTGGAAATGGCCGTGTAGAATATGTAGCTGAGGAGCCCGATGGCGATTCCGGCCACGCCCCCCATGAGGCTGATGATGAGGGCCTCGATAAGGAACTGCATCAGTATATCCCTGTTTTTCGCCCCGATGGCCATGCGTATCCCGATCTCGTGTGTCCGCTCGCTTACCGAGGCGAGCATGATGTTCATGATACCGATGCCACCCACGATGAGCGATATGAAGGCGATGGCGATTGACGCCATGGCGAGATAGTTTGATATCTCCTCGGTTCTCTTTATGATCTCCTTGCTCGATGTGACTCTGTACCCCTGCATCTGCTCCTCCGTGAGGGAGTATTTTCTCCTCAGGAGGTCCATGAGATGTTCCTTGACCATGTCAACCTGGGTCTCGGAATAGGTGGCGATGTTTATTATGAAGAAACTGCTTGTGCCGAAGAGCTTCATGGCCAGGGTGGAATAGGGACCCACGATAAAGTCGTCGAAATCCTTTCCCGAAAGGGCCATCCCTTTTTCCTTGAGGGTGCCCACGATGCGGAAGGGAATCCGGTTGATCAGTATGACCTTGCCGATCGGGTCCTCGTATTCGAATAGTTTTTCTTTTACGCTGTGGCCGATGATGGCCACCTTTTCATAGGTCATGATCTCCTCGGGAGAGAAATAGCTCCCGCGTTCCAGCTCCCAGTTTCCCATGAGAAAATACTCGTTGCTTACCCCCATGACCTGGCGGGAGATGTTCTTGTTCCGGTACTTGACGGGGAATTCCCATGAATTCAGCGGCGTGATGTACTGGATCTCGGGGATAAAGCGCCGGATATCCTTCAGGTCACCTTCCGTGAAGGGCTTTTTCACCGACATCATCGTGATGGCGTTGGTCCCGAGGCTCTGGATCTTCTCCCGCACGGCGATGCGCAGGCTGCTGCTGATGCCGGTAAGGAGAATGACAACGAACACTCCGATGAAGATGCCAAGGCAGGTAAGGAGGGTGCGCATGATATTGCGCCTGAGCGCCCTGAGGGCGACGATCGAAAGATTTTCAAGGCTCATGCTCATGGCGCGGTATCTGTCCTGTTTTCATTCGATGGCGCAGCCGGGTCGCCCTTGCGAGCCAGCGGCCATCGATCATTCTTGCCCGGCGCAACGGCGAGTCAAGAAAAAAACGAATCGCCCCCGGGGTGGAAACTCACCGGCCCGCGGTACTCGATGCAATCCACCTCCCCGCGGCGGAGAAGGCTGCGGCGAGGGCGCTGGCGGCGAAACTGATCAGGTGGTAGCCGAAGCCGGTCACGATCGCGTCGTGCTCGTTCATGCCCACGAGGATGAAGCCCCCGGTCCATCCCGCCTCGAGTGTGCCGAAGCTTCCGAAACTGTTGATGGGAAGCACGTTCGTCAGGACGCCCCCCGTGGACCCCGCCACCGACTGGACGAAGCCGATCTCGACTCCCAGGGACCGTATGGAAAGATAAAAAAGAAAGTAGAGGGCGATCCAGGTAAGTATGCTGGTGAATGCCAGCCCGGGGGCGAACTTTCCCGCGCGAAAGGAGGAAAACTCCTCCACCACGACATCGATCTTGCCGACGATTTTTCCCGCAAGGGAAAGGGAGCCCAGGGGGGTGCGGTTGTAGAGAAGGTGGAGGAGCCTGCCTGACCAGATCACGATCCACTTGAGGTTGAAGAGCCCCACGACGGACACGGCGAGGAACAGGGCACCCAGGGCCACCAGGAGCATCGAGGTGTTCCTTCCGAAATGGATGATGATCGAACAGATGAAGAAAGCCGAGATGACGATGAAGTCGAAAATTCGCGTCACCACGAGGATATGTAGCCCCCGGGATATTTCTCCCCTGCCGATTTTTTTCAGGTAATAGACGAAGGTAAGCTCCCCCGTGCGGGCCGGCATTATCTGGTTCAGGAACGACTGGTAGCTGGTGATCGCGAAGAGATCGAGGATGGAAATCCCCAGGTCACCCAGCATCGTCCGGTACCTGAGCATCTTGAAGAAGGTAGACGCGAAATAGGTGAGGACGCATGCGCCGAGAAGGGGCAGGTCCGCGTTCCCCGCCGTTTCCAGTGCCCTGGCAAGGTCAACCTTCCGAAGAAGAAACCACGCCAGGAAGAGGGAAATGACCAGGAAGAGAAGGGTCCGCGGATTGAGGATGCGCCTCGTTCGCTCCCTGAGGATCGCATCTTCGTTCCGGGGCGTGTCCCCGTCGGCGCCGGTCATTCCTCAGGCGTCCTGTTTCCGCCTGCCCGGGGCGGCAGCGTCGGCGGATGATTTCCGGAGACGGTACTGGATATCCTCGAGGAGCGCCCGGTTCACCGCCATGAGGTCCACGATGAAGGCCGCGAGCATGGACTGAAAACCCATCGTCATGAGTACCGCGAGGAGTATCAGGGACTGCACATGCCCGCCCCCTTCTCCCATGGCGTAGTAATAGAGGAACCGAAGACCGATGGCGAAGCCGCCGATGAACAGGATGAGACCGATCCTGATGAAAAAGCGGAAGGGCTCGTACACCACGAAGATACGGAAGATCGTGATGATGGAGCGCTTGATATAGCTCGAGATGCTTTTCACGAGACGCGAGGGGCGCAGGTCCTCGTTGACCCTCACGGGGACCCAGGTGATGGCCATGTTCTTTCTCCCCGCCTGTATGATGGTCTCCAGGGTGTAGGTGTAGGCGTTGAAGACGTTGAGCTTCATCGCGGCGTCACGGCTTATGGCGCGGAAACCGCTCGGCGCGTCGGGTATGTCGGTGTTGCTGACCCGCCTCACCACGTAGCTCCCGAACTTCTGGAGCAGTTTCTTGACGAAGGAAAAGTGCTTGATCTGGTCGATGGGGCGGGCGCCCACGACGATGTCCGCCCTCCCGTCAAGGATCGGTTGAATCAGCTTCGGTATGTCTCCCGCGAAGTACTGGTTGTCGGCGTCGGTGTTGACGATGATGTCGGCGCCCAGGGAGATGCAGGCGTCGATTCCCGCCTTGAATCCTTCGGCGAGGCCCCTGTTCTTGATGAAATGCACCACGTGCTTGACCCCGTGACGCTTCGCCACCTCGACGGTCCGGTCGCTGCTGCCGTCGTCGATTATCAGCCATTCGATTTTCGATATCCCCGGAATTTTCCTGGGCAGCTCCTTCAGGGCCACGGGAAGGGTTTTCTCCTCGTTGTAGCAGGGTATCTGTATAATAAGCTTCATGCGTACACCTCGATGGTCCGGGGGAACTGGCCCGCGGTTTCAGAACGTGTATTCTTCCGGGGGGGCGGTAATAATTCAAGCAAAATACCGCCCGGCGGCGCATCCGTCAGCGGATGAAGCGGAAGAGGTAACTGGTGATTCCGCCCCTGGTGTGAAATGTCTTTATCAGTCTGAACCGCCCGGACTTCTCTCCTTTGTCGCGGATTTCCCTGAATATCCACGCCTTCCGGTCGATGGCGTTGGGGTCCCCGATGGGCAGCCGCCTGATATAGAAATCGTCGACGAAGACAAGGGTCACCCCCTTGTCCGCGAGTTCCGGGACAAGCTCCTCGACGGTGTTCCCTTTCACCATGTACGATATAAGGTAGTATTCATCACCGAGGCCCGAATAGTAGAGCGGCACGTTGGTTTCCGATATGAGCATCCTGTCGCCCGGTTGCGCGTTGTCCCGGTACCAGAGCGCGACCTTCTTGAACTCGACGCGGGAGAGGCCGTGGTGGTCCATTGTCCGGGCGCCGTAGTAGACCATAAGGTTGATGATGAGGGCGGCGAACAGGAGGAGAAGGGCCCGTTGCGCTCCGGGCAGGGTCCCCGTGCCGTACAGGACGAGGGCGGCCGCAAGGGCCGTGAAGACGAACACGAAAATCAGGTGGCCGGGCGTCAGCTCGCGCGCCAGGGCGAGGATGCTTGCGCCGTATCCCGCGGCCGTGAGAAGGGCGGCGAGGGAAAAAAGCAGCGCCGCGGGGAGACGTCTTTTTGAGGCGAAAAACTCACGCGCCCGGGGCAGTATTCCCTCGGAGAGACCGTAGAACATGAAGAGGACCAGGATCCAGAGGATCGGCATGACGTAGCGGTCCTTGGTGTTCTGGTAGATGAGGTGGATGAGGACGAACCCCGCCAAAAACAGGAAGATCGGGGCGAAATCCCGCCTGGCGCGCCGCCACGTGAGGATGGCCCCCCAGAGGATCCCCCCGAGGGCCAGCGCCCCGGGTACGATGAGAGCGGCGAAGAGAGGAATTTTCACCGCCGGGCTTTCGGCGAACCAGGCGTGGGTCGCCATCCACTGGATGAAGCTCGTGGCGACGAGGAAGCAGTCAGCGGGATACCGGTAGAGGTTCGGCCCGCGGTGCGCGATCTCGCTCACGTAGGGATGGGCGTGACCCGGGGAGTTGACGAAGCTGAGGATAAGCCAGGCGGCGACTCCCGTCGTGGCGGCGGCCCCCAGGGCGATCGCGAGAAGACGTTTCCTGCCATAAAAAAAGTCGCGGAACATGACCGCGGGGACGATGAAGACCGAGTCCCACTTGGTGAGTGCGGTGAGGAACGCCGTCGCGTAGGAAAGCCTGTTGTCCCTCAGGGTCAGGTGGAGGGAGAGGATTATAAGGAGCGAAAGGAGCATCTCCAGCTCTGAGTTCGTGGCCATGTAGACGGTGTAGATGTTGATGCCCAGAAAGAGGAGGGCCCAGGTGGCAGCTTCTTCGGAAAGGAATCTCCTGAACATGGCGCGGGCGAGAAAAAGGTACGGGACGAAGAGGGCGAGGTTGAGAATGATCGCCGTGAGATATATGGGATCGGCGGAGTCCGTCGGGTTAAGGGGCGTCAGGAGCGTCAGCATGAGTGGGTAAAGGGGGAGAAACTTGTAATTTGTGCCGGGGAAATTGCCTGCCATGTAGTCGAGGACCCGGACCCGTATGTTCCCCATGTAGTCCCCCGTCGGGGTCTCGAAATAGTTGAAGTAAAAAGCGGTGTAGGCGATGGCGGCGAGAATGATTCCCGCCGAGATGATCGCCAGGGGTGACACGTTCCATTTTTTCATGCCGGGAACCTCGTGGTCGAGTAGTCCGCGTGTGCGATGGTTGAATGATGCAATTCCGAGGGGGGCCTGTCAAGATACTTATGGCAGGGTCAGGGTAAAGTGGGAAAATGGAGCGGCCTTCCGCGGGAGAATGAATCGTTGACAGGGATCGCGGGGAGCGTTATACTGATTACCATGTCAGGACTCCCCGACAGTTCCACGCGGGTCCCGGGTACCCGGTATGAGCCCGGCGGTGTCGCCCTGCGTGAGGGGTCTGGTCAAGCCCTGGTCGAGGAGGAGCCCCGTGCGGGGGACAGCCCCCTTGTCGACGAGGACGACAGCCTTCACTGCAGATTATGCGGCTATCATATCACGTCAGACGCCGAACGGATCAGCGTCCATGGGTCCCATGACCACGCGTTCCTGAACCCCCTCGGCCTCCTGTTCCACATAGGCTGTTTCTCGGGAGCGCCGGGATGCCTTGATGTCGGGGAGAGTACCGACGAGTACACCTGGTTCCCCGGCTATTCCTGGTGCTTCGCGCTCTGCGCCCGGTGCCGGGCCCACCTTGGATGGCGGTACCGTTCGGGGGCTCACGCCTTCTGGGGCCTCATCCTGGACAGGCTCGAAAGGGGTTGATTCAGTCGTTCAGGTGGAGGGTGATTCTCATTTTCCCGGCCTCCGGCGGGGCCGGCGACCCGGGCGCTTCACTGACGATCCAGCGGCCTCGGAGCCCCTTCAGAAAATCGGCGTACCGCCCTGCCGGAATTTCCGCGATGACGGTTCCGGGTTCCCCTTCCCGCGCGGTCCCGCCGAGGGAGCGGGCGAGGCCGCTGATCAGGTCAGTGCCGTCCCCTGGCGCTTCCCCTTCCTCCATGAGGGCGCGGTCCACCTGCTTTGCCGCGGGTGAATCGAGCTTCTTTGCCCTGAAGGAGTCCCGCATGGTCGCAACGGGGGCAGGCTGCGCCGCCCTGGCCAGGTAAAGGGTGGGCCCCGTTGGTACACCGGTTCCGGCCCCGGCGGTGTTCTTCGGGAGGGAGCCCGCCACCGTGGCGTCATCGGGAGCGGGGGCGGTTACGGAGATCGTATCTTTACGGCGCTCCGTGGCGGCGATTTCGGAACGATCACGGTCCACGCGTCTTTCGCCGGAGGGGGGCGCCGAGATTTTTTCTTTCGTTGAAAGGGCGATGGGGGCCTCCGCCGGCTGAAATGCGTCATCTCGAAGGAGGGGCCGGATGGCGATAAACGCAAGTATCGACATGGCGAGAATGCCCGCCGCATGGAGGGGGAGCTTGACCTTCAGGGGAAGAAAGAGCCTTCGGGCAAGGCTCCGCCGCTTTTCGCCATGAAGGCGTCCGTGGAGAGACGCGATGAAGCCGGCGGGCGCCTTCAGGGCGGGATAGGAGGAGATCCTCGCGCCATACTCCTTCAGGAAGGCGAGCTCCTCACGGCACCCGGCGCAGGAGGCAAGGTGAACCCGCACCGCGGAGCGTTCCTCTTCTGTGAGGGCGTCCGCGGCATAGTCGGCCAGCAGGATTCGTGCGTCGCGGCACTTCATCTACCACACCCCCCGCAGAGATTCCCTCAGGAGATGGCGAGCCCGGGC
The DNA here is from genome assembly GCA_040768125.1 of Spirochaetota bacterium. Lineage (GTDB taxonomy): Bacteria > Spirochaetota > UBA4802 > UBA4802 > UBA5550 > RBG-16-49-21. Next base: position 227,658 of record JAXGNG010000004.1, read on the forward strand.
AAGCCGGGATTTTACCGTCCCCAGGTTGATTCCCGTGATCGATGAAATCTCTTCGTAGGATTTACCCTCAAGGTCCCTCAGCACCACCAGTGTCCTGAGCGTGGAGGGGAGCGACCCGACAGCCTCGTGGATCACGCGGGCATCCTCGTTCTTTTCAAAGATAGATTCCGGGGAAAATGATGAATCGCGCAGCTCGGGATTGTGTCCCCCCGGTGCCGGATCGTCGTCTATCCTCACGATCCGCCTCAGGAGCTTCCCGGCGGCGGATGACATCCGGTTCCGGCAGGTGTTCACGGCGATGCGGTAGAGCCATGTCGTGAAGCTTGACTGGAACCTGAACTTTTCAACATTCTGATACACCTTGATAAACGTCTCCTGCGCGCAGTCATGGGCCTCGTCGTAATCACCGGTAATCCGGAAGCAGAGATTAAAGGCCATATCCTGGTGCCTGGCGACCAGCCGGTCAAAGGCGCCGGCGTTGCCGGCGAGAAATTCCCTGATCAATCGCTCGTCTTCCCTGGACGATCGATCGGCTCTGTCACTCTTGCTGTACATTAGACGCCATCAGCGGGGAAAAGATCTTTATTTTTACTATGCTAATAAAAGGCAGTAAACGGGTTGAGTCAATACTAATTTGGCATAGTGGTAAAAAAGAGAAACCGCGGTTGTTTCGGTATGCCCGCATAGATGATGATCGAGTGGTTATTTAAAATATTCCGTGGGGATCTTTTAATTTGTTGAAACTTGTTTCCAGTGAGTTTGCAACCCCTGGAGGAGCACTAGCGCATAGTGAAATAAAAAAAATGAAAAAACCCATCCGGATGGAATAAAAAAATTGACGGATTGATTCTAAACATGTATATTCAGAAATAGTATGATATTTCGGAAATAAAAATGGAGAAATATCTGCCTTTATAATATATTTTCATCGGCATCGCTGTTTTTCTGTTCCCGGTGTGCGTGTAGAAAAATGCACGTTCTAAAGAATCAATTTATTGAATCCCGGCATGCGGGTTAGAAAAGAGGAGGGTAAGAAATGAAACATGTAGCGGTAGCGCTCATGCTCATGCTTGCGGCCATGGCCACGTCCTGCGATAAAAAGGATGACAAGGGCTTCTGGCTTTTTGGCGGAGGGCAGGAAGCCAAAGACGTGGTCAATGACCAGAAGGATACTGAGGAATTCAGTTTCCAGACTGTCCACGATGTGTCCTTCGATCTGCTCGTGCTCGATGAAAACGGTTCTCCATTATCGAACGTGCTGATCCGCGTTTCCTCGGATGAGGGCGACATCACCACGGCAATGACAGCGGGGAATGGCGCCTCGTCATTCAAGATCACCATCGCGAAGTCCGTCGACGAGATTTCGCTGGTTTTCGAGCATCCAGGGTGCGTCACAAGAACGGTGGATATCGAAAATATCCAGGAACTCGCTTCGGTGGAACGGTCGATTTACCTCGAATTGAGCGGTAAGGATGACGTGAAGGAGGACCGTGACGGCGACGGCGTTCCCGACGATTCGGATGAATTTCCCGATGATCCACTTCTTGTTGGCACCGTACGGGGCGAGTACACCATCGCCTACGAGGACCTCTGGCCCAAGAGGGGTGACGCTGACTTCAATGACCTTGTGGTGCGTCTCGGAATTACGGAGTATATCGACCAGAACAACATGATAAGCAAAATCGTCATATCCTCCCAGGTCCTTGCCGCAGGCGCGGGTTACAAGAACCAGTTCTGGATCGGGATACTCGGCAACGATTACCAGATGATTTTCAATCCCAAGCAGGACCTCAGCGGAAAGTGGAATGCCCGCGAGAAGGATGATTTCGTGGTGGGCCCCGTCCACACCGAGGAGATCATCCTGGATCCTCCGGTGGCGCGGGAGGACATGGACCCGATGCCCTATGATCCGTACATCAAATGCAACGGCAATGATTCGCACCAGGTGCACCTCTCCTTCGTAAAGACGAAATTCAAGGGGATGGTGCTCGACGAGGAAAACTTTCCCTGGGCGCTCCTTGTCCCGTCGGACTGGGCGTGGCCCTACGAGGAATCGACGATTTTCGAAGCCTATCCCGATTTCAAACCCTGGTACGAGTCGAAGGGCGCGGAGAACGGGGACTGGTACCTTCGTCCGCAGGTAGACAAAGTGTTCAAGGCACCCGGTTCGCCCCTCTCGGCCTATCTCCTCGGGGCGTCGAACAATTATCATCGCGGAATACTTCTGGGTGTTCTGGCGCTTATGATATTTTTCGTCGCGGTCCTGGGGCTGAGAAGAAGGAAGGGAGCCGGCGCGTAGCAAAGGTTCCAATCTACTGACAAGATAACCAATGTAAACCCTCCATACATTTATCCCGCCGTGAGGGGTTAAACCCTCGCGGCGGGAACTTTTTTCTAGTAAATCCGGAAATAAAAAAAGTAATCCTGGGGGAGCATAGTTTCACTTGACTTTTTCCCCCGATTGACGCATTATACCGTGTCGGGAGGATCAGCGAGGAGGGGCCCGCCGGTACGGGTCCCCTCTCCCGAATCGTGAGTGCGGGGCGGTACATCGGGACGGCGTTCAGCCCATGGGACAGGGGGCCCCGCGCTATTATCCAGGGACATTCACACGGGTGAAGGATCAACGCGCGGTCGGATGCGCGGGGTGGTTGCGTATGCCCCGCCATGGGGCCGCGGCGGGTGGGAAAACGCGGCGCGATCGATACGCGCCGTTCTGTCGAAAAGGGTTTTTGGGCGTTCGCAATCATTCATTGCCCGGGAGAAATGCGTGACAGTAATAATCTTGTTTCTCGTCCTGTTCGTTTCGCTTGCGTTTCATGTTTCCTATCTCATCAGATATATCCAAACGCGGATCCAGAAGTACCTGCAGCGGTATATCCTCACCACGGTGAGCAACGTTTTCATCTCCGCGGCCCTGATATACTTCACCCTCTACTATCCCGAGCAGATACAGAAGATCAAGTTCCCTCTCCTTCTCTGGCTGCTGAGCGGGACGGTGATGGTGGTGATGCTGATGCTCCAGTTCACCATTTTCCGAAGAACCTACAACAGGTCAAAAATGCCGGAGCACTACCATTATAATTTTTTCGGGAAAAAGGTGCTTCACGGCTCAGTGCTCAAACCCATTGAGGTGGGCCTGTTTTTCGCCTCCATACCCCTCTTTCTTATCGCCGGGGCCTATTTCGTGGCCAAAATGATACGTCTGTTTTTTTGATTGCGCGGCGGGAAAAAATATTGTGGAAATATTTCAAGCGGTTCTATAGCCTGTAACCGCCGCGGAGATAGTTGCGCCGCAGCGCGCCCGGGGAAACGAACATTCGCAGTCGCCTGCCGCAGCAGCATGCAGGGACAGGGTGGGGCCTTCCGCGGCACGGGCATTGAAGGAGCGCCCGAGTTACACTAACCTGGAGGGAGATTTTCATGGCACTGGTCACGGAACGAGTGAGGGAGAACGCGAAGAAGTGCAGGCAATGCGTGCTGCAGAGGGTAAGGGACTATATCAAGTACAAGAACAAGATGGCGGGAAAGGGGGTCTTTGACAAGAACACGGCTGAGGCCTTTAACAAGGGAGCGTTCGTGGTGGCGAAATTCGGCTGCAACCTATGTCCCTACCAGGATGACTTCAAGAAGGTGTACGGATTCACCCCCGCAGATTTCTTCGCGGAAGAGCAGGTTAAACTGGAAAAAAAATAGGCTCGTTGTCCCGGCTTATGCTCGCGGCGGTCACGTATGGCGTCCTCTCCGGGAGGAGAGGACGCGTCACATTCCCCGGGCTATCTGGGACACGTAATGCCGGGGGATCATCAGGAAGATGATCAGGTTGGTCGTGACGAGAATGACCGACATCGTGATGATGATGATGACCAGCATCTGGTTCTGGATCGCCTTTATCCTGACCAGGCTTACGCCAATAATGAAGGAACCCCACCTCTTCCCATCCACGATGACAGGCGCCCCGATGTTCCATATCGTTTCGCCGGTGTCACGAACGTAGAGTTCCCGCGATACATCGTCACCCCTGTGTTTCAATATGGCGTTGATCCCTTCGAAACTCGAGTATATTCTCTTGGACCTGCTGTGCGCCAGGTCGTGGGCGTAGTCGCCCGTCGGTGGCGCGGCGTAGCGGCTGTTGTGGGTCGGGACGTAGCCGTTGTTGTCAAAGAGAATGGCGTACTCCACGTCTTCGTCCTGGAGGAACTGGTCCTGGATGTCCTTTATCCAGCGATCAAACACAGCGTCGTAACGGGTGTGGTACTGCTTCGGGTTCGTCCCGGGTATCTCCCGGTAATTCGAGTCGAAGGCGGCTTCCATGGTCAGCATGCCATGTTTGACCATGAAGGTGATGATGTCGCTCATGGCCCGGGCGCCGGTGAGGGCCTCGATGCGGCACCTCTCGTAGAGCTGGTTTTCCAGGTTGCTGAATATCTTGCTCAGCATCAGGTATGAACCGAGGCAGGACAGCACGCTGAAAGAGATCGCCATGATGATTCTTCTTCGGAGGCTCATAGTTGTGTCCGGGTCATCCTGGTATTCGATTCCGTCGCTCTTTGGATCAATGACATGGATAGATGCGTTAGCACGCGTCCGGCGTCCCTGTCCATCACAATTTCCGGGGAATGAATTTTTCTCGCATTTCCCTACGATACCCCTCCGGGTCCGTCGCGGGATACAATACTGAATGGACTAATTGCCCCGGTGTAATTAAAAATATATGCCGTGAAAATATTGTCAATTAATATTCTCTACTGGCGGCTGTCCGGCGGCGCTGAAAAACCGTGCCCTTTGCCCTGGAAACGGTAACAAAATCCGGTAGTGACCGTATCACCTTTTTCCGTGGTTTCAGGGAGCGGCTCGAGTATTTTTTCGATTAATATTGACAATTACCATGACGTTGATAATTTTGTAACATAGTGATACATACAGGGTGATGGCCAGTTCAATGTCGATTTTTAAGCCAAATATTGACCGTTTGATTAGCGAAAAGAACACCGGCGGCCTTATCAAGTGCACCACTCATCGGAATTCCGAGATCAGGCTCAGGGCCTTTAACGTCCTCCTTCCACAGGCACGGGACAATTCGGAGATACTCGCGGCGCTTCGGCGCATGAAGAAGGACAAGGACCTGCGCATCCGAAACATGGCGGTCCTCAAGCTTGCCGAGATGGGCGACTACGGCGACGATATGCTCGAGGATCTCCGCGCCGTGATGATCGAAGGGTCGCAGAACGACAAGATCGACGCGCTGCGGATCCTGGCGGAGAAGGGGAACGATCCGGAAGCGGCGGGCATCATCGTGCTTGGCTTGAACGACAAGAAGGGCATGGTCCAGATCGAGGCGATCCGCACCATGGGCGCCCTGAAGGACCCCACGGCCATCGTTCACCTCGAGGACAAGCTGCACGACACCCGCTACCAGATCCGCCTCGAAGCGATCAGGGCCATCGGCAATATCGGTTCCGACGAGGCGATCGACCTTCTCGTCGGCTCCCTGACGGATAACCGCCTCGAAATCCGCCGCCTGGCCCGGGAGATCATGGAGAATTTCGGCACCATGAAGGCCCAGAAGGCCCTCAACGACGCGCCCCTCATGATGATGGTGAAACGGATGAACGAGAACGTAGCTTCCAAGGTCGATGCCCTCGCCTACATCGGCAAGCATCGTTTCATGGAGGCGCTTCCCCTGGTGCACAAGGCGACAAGCGACGAATATAAGAACGTCCGTCTGGAAGCGGTGAAAGCCCTTTATTCCATGAGGGACAGGTCCTCCATACATACCCTCGAGAGAATGATCGATGATCCCTATTTCGATATTCGCCTCGAGGCGGTCCGCGCTCTGGAGCGCATCATCGATCCCGCCTGCCTCAAGCCCCTCGAGAAGGCCAGGGCCGATCTGAACAAGAGCGTTCGGGAAGAGGCGAAAAAGGCGTACTACACCCTGAAGACCAAGCTGGAAGAGAACTGATCGCGGTAATGCATGCGATATAACGCGAAAGCGGGTTCCCGTGAACCCGCTTTCGTGTCATATCGTCGTGGCGCCGCCGTCGACCACAAGGGTCTGTCCCGTGATGAAGGCCGAGGCGGAGGAGGCGAGGAAGAGCACGGGATGCACCACGTCGATCGGTTCCGCGATCCTTCCCAGGGGTATCCCCCGAACGATCTGGGCGTGTATGTCGCTGTTTGACCAGAAGGGCCTGCTGAAATCGGTGCGCACCATGGCCGGGGCCACGGCGTTCACGCGGATGCCCCGGGATCCGAGCTCGGCGGCCAGGACCTTCGTCATCATCTCCACCGCCGCCTTCGCGATGCCGTAGACCCCCATGCCGGGTGACGCCCGGCGGCCGGCGATTGAAGTGATATTCACGACGCTGCCCCCTTTTCCCTCTTTCATGAGGGCGGCGGCCTTCCGGGAGCAGAGAAAGGTCCCCGTGAGGTTCGTGTCGATGATCTTCCTCCAGAGGTCGGGGTCCGTTTCCGCGGTGGACGCCGTGATGAGGTTCATCCCGACGTTGTTGACGAGGATATCGAGGCCGCCGAAGGCGTCCCGCACATTTCCGAAAAGCGTCTCGACGTCCTCTTCCCTGGCGATGTGGGCCGCCACGGTTAGGATGCCCTCGGGATTGCCCAGGGCCGCCGCCGCGGCGTCCAGGTTTTCACGCTTGCGGCCGCAGATGGCGACCCTGGCGCCCTCGCCGAGGAGCGCCTTCGCTATTTCAAGACCGATGCCCCTGCTGCCTCCCGTGACGAGGGCCCGCGCGCCCTCGAGTCCGTACACCGGTGTGCCCATCGAGTCCCTCCTGTGTCGTGCGCGTTCCGTCGGTGCCTAGCGTCCCGACTGTATCGTTTCCATGAAAGCGTCGATCCTCGTTTCGATCTGGCCCTCGCTGAAGTTCCGCTCGTCAACCTGGTCCGCCTCGATGATGAGGGAAGGGATCCCGAATTCCTTCATGACCATCCGCTGGATGTCGTACTGGCCCAGGGAGTAGGGCTTGCAGCTTCGGTTGGAGTGCATCACCAGGCCGTCCACGTCGTATTTTCGTATCATCTCGCCGAGCTCCCCCAGCATCCTGTCGATGGAGATGTTGATGTAGATGCTCGAGGAGGCGATTCCCAGGGATCCCGCCAGGTCTTCCTCGTCGATCAGGTCGACGACGCTGCACCAGGCGTTGGTATAGGTGCTCGCCACGAGCGCCGCGTTGTGGGAGGCGAACTTGTCGGATAGCCAGCGGGTCTTGAACCATACGGGCAGGTTGTCCCAGAGGAGGCGGTAGCGCTCGTTGGGCACCATGCCGATGCCCCTGGCGATGCGGTCTTTAAGCTCGCTTAAAAGCTCCTCGTAATAATCGATCACCACCTGGGTGCCCCGGAGGGTCACGATGAGGGCCAGGTGGAAGAAGGCGTCGAAGGCGGTCATGGGGGCAGGGCGGTTCATGCCGGTCTCGAGGACCTGCTGCCAGAGGCGCATGGCGCCGACGCTCAAGCGGGCCACCTCCTTCAGGCGGTCGATGTCGACGTTCCTTTTCGTCTGTTCCTGGATGAAGGCGATGTAGTCAACGGTCTGATTGCGCACGTACCGCTTCGCCTCCTCGGAGAACTCCCGGTGGATGAAGGGAGTGTCGTAGAAGAAGAGGGGGACCTTGAAGTAGCGCGCCAGGGCCTCGTACCATTTGATGACGGTGCCGCAGATGTTGTTGCAGCAGACCAGGAAGTCGGGCTCCGGGAGTCCCCCGGGGATCGCGCCCCCCTTGGTCGCGGCGGCGGCGATGTCGGTACGCGCGTATGAACAGAGGTCCCGGGAATAGCCCATCTGCTCGGCTATCTCGCAGAGCTGGACCCCCATGTGGGACGCGCCGATCATGGCGCCGTGGTTCTCCGGGTAGATCGGGATCACGTCCATGGCGATGAGGGGCTCCACGGGGCCCCCGCTGGTGATCCAGGCCACGGTTTTTCCCGTCTGGCGCGCCGTCTTCGCCTCGATGAAGTACTTCGTCATGATTTCCTTCATCCGCTTGACGGACTTGATCTTTCGGAGTTCTTCGTCCTGATCCACGGTTTTCGTTTCTTCGGTCATTTCGCTCTCCCTTCGCGAAGGGCCCGGGGGCCTTACAGCATTTCAATGAATGATTCGAACCTTGTCCTGAGTTGGCCCTCGGGGAGGGGCTGTTCCTCGAGTTCCAGGAGCATGCTCGGGATCGATTCCGCGTCCAGTCGCTCCTTCATGTAGGGATAGTCAAAGGAATGGGGATCGCAGAATTTCAGGAGAAGGAAGATCACGCCCCGCGCATCGTGGGCTTTCACGATGTCGACCAGGTTGCGCCCCCGCTCCTCGATGCTTCGGTGCTTTGCCGGGCAGGTTATCCGCTCGAAGTAGCGTGTCGCCAGGGCCTCCAGGGGATCCTCCGTCTCGGGCACCGGTCCCTCGAAGTATCGCGTGCCGGTGCAAAGCTCGTCCCACACCACGGCACCCCCCGCGTTCTCGAGTATCGGGTAGATGTCCGGGTGGCTGCATACCCCCCCGGCGAGGACGAGGCGCTTCCACTCCCTCCTGGCGGGATCGGCGTTTTTCAGGTCCGCGATGAGGCCGTCGAGGAGACCCGCCAGCTCCCGCCGGTCCATCACCATGGCTGATTTCATCACGGCCCAGAGGTCGCTTCCCCCCAGGGCCGAGGGGTTTTCGGAGCGGATACGGTAGAGCTCGCCCAGGGAGGCGCGCACGCGGTTGGCCAGGGCCACGGCCTCCCCCAGTGCCTTCCCGTCGATGCCGATGCCCAGGGACTTCTCGAGGTCGCGGTGGAATGTTCGTATCACGTCGGACATGTACGCCCGCGCGCTCGCTCCTTTCATCATGACGGGGAGGATGATGTCGATGTGGAAGGGGACCCCGGCGTTGAGGCGCCATATGTCGCTCAGGCGCTGGATGGAGTCGCAGGTATGGGGAAAGACGGTGCCGTCGAGGAACTCCATGTTCCCCGCCAGGACGTCCTCGAGGCCGCCGCGCACGAGGGAGCAGCAGTATGCCTGGAGGTGCGATTCGGCGAGGGTGATGCTCCCCCTCGTGCCGAAGATCCTGAAGGGAAGGGCGCCCGCCGCGTGGATGATCTCCTCGACGGTGTAGGAGCAAAAATACCCGACGACCCTCCCGCCGGTCCGTTTCTTCCATTGCCGCGCGTATTCGCAGGGATCGCGGGATATTTCCCGGAAAGTGTCCAGTGCCTTCATGATTGGATCAACTCCGATGGGTGCCGTATGGCCGCGGCGGAACCTGCCCGGCGCCGCGCGGCAGGCCAGCGTAGCGCGGGTTTTGCCTTCATGTCAATGTAAAAACAACGTGAATTGCGATTGACCGCGGATTTTCACTCCGCCCCGGGCGGCGCGGCGGCCCCGGGAACGGACGGGGGCTCGAGATACTTCATCGGGATCACGGCGAGGATCACGAGCAGGGTGAAGCTCAGTATGATGATCATCAGGGTCACGGTGATGATGATCATCTGGTTCTTGATCATGTCGATCCTGTGCAGGGATATACCCACGAGGAAGGCGCCCCAGTGACGGTCGCGGAGGTGGATGGGGGCGCCGATGTTCCACATGAGCTCCCCCGTGTCGCGATGGTAGAGATAGCGCACGGTGCCGGACCCGGTGTACTTGAGGACTTCCCTGATCTCGCGCTTGTCCGCGTAATTTCTCTTCGAACGGCTGAACATCCGGTTTTTCACCGGATCCTGGTCAGGGGGGAGGGCGAATTTCGAGTTGTGGGTGGGCACGTAGCCTTTACGGTCGATGAGGAGTGCGAAGATCACGTCCTCGTCCTTGAGGAACTCGTCCTCGAAACCCTGGATATACCTGTCGAAGACCGCGTCGTAGGCAGTGGTGAACTTTTTCGGGTTCGTTCCCTTGATCTCGTAGTATTCCTCTTTAAGAAGCTGGTCCGGGGTGAGGAGGTTCGTGTGGATCATCAGCTCCATGAAGGTGTGCATTACCTTCGCTCCCACAAGGGCCTCGATGCGGCATTTCTGGAGGAGCTGGTCCTCGGTGCGCTCGAACACGCCGTGAATGATGAGTATCGTGCCCGCGGAGAGGAATATACAGAGAATGATGATCGCGATGATCTTTTTTTTGAGGTCCATTACGCCCGTCCCTACTGTCTCTCGTTCAGCACTATCCCGCGACGCCGTAAAAAAGTAAATAAAAAAACAGGTTACCGGGTCCGCCCGGTTCATTTTTCATGAAGATATCTCCGTACCAGGGGTTTAAGGGAATCGAAGATCATCTTCAGCCCCGTGGTGTTCAGATGGGTCTCGTCGATGGCGATATCATCTATGCTTTCGCGTCCCGAGAAGGGATCAACGATAACCGTGTTGGGGAAGCGGGCAGATGTCTCCCTGTAAATTCCGTTATACAGGTCAATGTTTTGCCGTATGTGGGGGCTTTTCCTGACGTATTCCCCCGTGGGGGGCAGGATCAGGACGATGATGACCCGCGCTCCGATCCCGGCAGCGCGCTCGAGGAAGGAGTTGATGTTCCTCCGGAACTGTTCCGGGTCGACGTCGGTGATGGCGGGGTTGCGAACACGCGTTCTCTTGACATGTTCGATGTAGCGTGTGCGGATACCCCCGGGAAGGATCCTGCTCACGATGAAAAACTCCATGCCCCTCTTGTCGAAGAGCCGGGGAGCGCATTCCGCCATCCCCTGCTGGAGGATCACGATACCGGGCATGTATGATTCGAGGAGGTCGACGCCGCCGCCCCCTTCGCTGACGAGTCGCGAAGAGGTGCTTCCCCGTGCGGACCTGTCGAGGATGTCGCACCCGGGAAATTCCTTCTTGAGGAGGTAGATCCATGTCTCCTCGTAGGGTATGCCGGGGCGCGGCATGGAGACCGAGTCGGTGATGATCATGATTCGCCTGGATTTCATCGGCACCTTTTTTCATTTGCCGCGCCGGCGCGGCAACGCGTCAAGAGGGCAACTCTTTCATCTGCCGTTCCCGGGGACAAGAATTTTTCCGCCCGCCGCGGCCTTTTTGAGGGTACTTAATAGTTGGTTGACAAATACCCTGATTGAGTGTTCATCTGCAAGGTGAAACGGGAGCCGTATGAGGTGCCCGTGGTGAACGGGGTCACGGAGGTGGATGGTGGAACTTACTAAAAACGAAAGATTGATGAAATACGCCGGCCTTGTCTACGCGCTTATGTTCATCGGCGCCTCCCTGGTCTTCGTTCTTTTCCCTGAAGGGATGTTCGACCTCATGAACCGGTTCTCCGGGCATTTTTTTCCATCCCTTCCCCGGGCCGCTGATTCGGGGAAATTCTGGCTCTCCCTCACGGTTTCCATGATGGCCACGATCACCGTACTTTCCCTCTTCATATATACGAACGTGCGTGAGCACTACCGCATGGCGGTACCCCTGGTGGCGGCGAAATTCACCTCGTCGCTTTTCGGCCTGGGATTCTTCATCATCGGCTTCGGATGCCCCGACACGGGGTGGAACAGCCTGGCGAACTGCGCCATAGCCGTCACGGATTTCCCCCTGGGTGCGCTCATGCTTCTCCTCTACCTGCGCGTGAAGGGGGAGCGGGGCTGAAGGCCCGCCCTGCAGGAAGGAGACGACGCGATGCATGACGACTCCACGCAGATGATGACCAGGAAGGACTTCCTCCAGGTTGCCGCGGCCGCCGCCGCGGCGGCCGCTCTGCCCGGGGTTCCCGGGTGCGCCACGGGGGGGTCCAACCGGGGCCCTGAAATCGACTACTCGGGCCGGCTCCTCCTCCGCGACTGCGCCGTCGTGGACGTTGTGGCGGGACGTATCGTGACGGGCCGCGACGTCGTCCTTGAGAAGGGTAGGATCACGGCGATCGTCCCCGCGGGAACGGGGAGCGACGGCGTCAATGCCTCCATACGCGTCCCCGAGGCCTTCCTGATGCCCGGGCTCATAGACGCCCACTGCCACCTTACCGTACAATCAAGCGCGGTATTCAAGATATCGGATCTCTCGAAGCACGTGCGGCAGATAAAGCGAAACGGCCTGATGCAGGTCTCCGCCGGGGTCACCACGGTGCGCGACACCGGGGCGTTCCCGAAAATGCTGGGGGACCTCCTGGATGACTATGAAAAGGGCTCACTTACGGGCCCCCGGGTGGTCCACTGCAACGCCCTGGCCAACATCGACGGGGGGCATCCCGACGTGAAGTCCTCGGAGGTCTCCCTGCTGGGACCCCTGACCATCGCGTTCACCGGGAGCATGACCTTCGACTATACCGACCGCCGCGACCTGATGAAGAAGCTCGCGGAAAACGTGGAACGGGGGGCCTCCTTCGTTAAGCTCACCATGGACGACCGCTCCCTGATCTGCGGAAGGGGCGCCATTCCCGTGTATGATGACGACGACCTGAAGGCCATCTTCGACTTCGCGGAGAGCAGGGGACTCCCCGTGGCGGCCCATACCCTGATGCACTACGGCATGAAGCGCGTCCTGAACTACCCAATCGGCTCCCTCGAGCATATCACGGGGAACGCCCGTGTCACGGACGCCGAGATCGCCCTCATGGTGAAGAAAGGGGTTGCCATCGTGCCCACGCTCCAGATAGGGCACAACTTCGCCTTCCGGGAGCGCTACGCCGAATTTCCCGGGCGCTACCGGACCCCCTTCATTGAAAACGAGCTCAGGATAAAATACGATTATTTCAACGGTGAGGACCACGGCGGCTACGATCCCTACCTGCACCGGCTCAACCTGGAATCCATAGGCTGGTTCAGGGACCCGGGATGCCGGGAGATGCCGAATCAGAGAAAATTCATGACGGACCCCGAGATCGGCTTCGAGTACCTTCTCCACGCCCCGTCGAACGCCCGGCGAATGAAAGAGGCCGGCGTGCTCATGGGGTGCGGCACCGATTCCGGCGTGCCCTTTCACTACCACGGCACCCTCTGGCGGGAGTTGCAGATGATGTCCCGGTGCGGCTTCTCCGCCAGGGAGATCGTGAGGATGGTCACGGCGGACAACGCCGCCATCATCGGCATGAAGGACTCGGTCGGCAGGGTAGAGGAGGGACGCCTGGCCGACCTGGCGTTTTTCCGTGGGAACCCCCTGGAGTCGGTGGACGCGCTTCGCGACCCCCTTCTCGTGATGATCGGGGGAAGAGTGAAGGTCGGGGGCGAATCCATGAGGCCCCGCGATGACGCCGGTCCGGGGACCCATTACACGCTGTAGCGACGGGGAGGAGGTCGATCATGGCCAGAACGATCATTGTCGGCGCGGGTATCAACGGCCTGCTTCTGGGGGCGCTTCTCGCCCGCGGGGGGGACGAGGTGGTCGTGTTCGAGAAAAACTCTTTTCCCGGCGGAAGGGCCTTCCTCCTGGAGCGCGACGGGTTCACCCTTGACTACGGCGTTCATCTCACGCGCTTCGGCCCCGAGAGCGCCCTGGCGAAAATAATGCAAGCCATCGGCGCGGAGGTCTCCTTCAGGAAGCTTGGACCCTCGTGGCTCATCGACGAGAACGGCAAGCGCGTCCTGTTCCCCACGAGCCCCGGGGGCATTTTCCGGAGCGATCTTTTTACCCTCCTGGAAAAGATCAGCATCATCGGCCTCCTGATGAAGATCAGGAAGGGGAGGCTGAACCATGGCCTCATGGACGTCTCCCTCAGGGACTGGCTGAACCTGAACCGCGTCACCGGGGGGATCCGGCGTTACCTCGAGCTCCTCAGCGCCTCCGTTATGGTATGCCCCTTTATCGAAAAGACCTCGGCGGGGGAGCTGTTCAGGAACCTTAACAGGGTCTTCCTCACGGGGCATTCCGCCGAGTATCTCTCCGGGGGGTGGAAACCGGTGTATCAGGCCCTGACCCGGGAGATCGAACGCGCCGGGGCGATCCACTACGGCACGAAGGCGGACTCCGTGGTCCTTACGAAGGGGAGGGCCGCCGGGGTCACGGCGAAACGGAAGAGGCACAGCGCGGACCGCGTCGTGATCAACCTGCCGGTACAGGAGCTCTTCACCGTGCTTCCCGAAGGCCGTTTCGACAGGGGGTACGTGAAACAGTGCAGGGAGCTGGTGCCCACCTCGGGCATATTCTTCGATATCGCCCTTGAGAGGAGGATCGCCGATTACAACGGGCTCCTCTATACCTATCGCCCCATGGCCTACGGCATGCTCACCTCGAACCTGGCACCGGGACTGGCGCCGGAGAAGGGCCAGCTCCTGACGATGTTCTACCCCACGACCATGGAGGACGTGCGGGACAGCGCGGCCAGGGCCGTGAGGAAGGACGAGCTCTGGACCGCGATAAAAAAGTTTTTCCCGGATATTGACCGCCACATTCTCTGGAAGCGGGAGTCGAGCCTCAGGATGGTCGACGGAGTCCAGGTCAACACCCACCAGACCGAGGCCAGGAGGCCCGGGCCCAGGGTCCCCGGCTTTGACGACCTCTTTCTCGTGGGCGATTCCATCGCCGCACCCGGGGCCGGCGGGGACGTGGGAAACGAGTCGGTCCTCGCGACCTACCGGGAGATCACGGGGAGGGAATTATGAGAAAGGAAGATCGTCGATTGCGCTATCACTGCGCGGTCCTTGCCGCAGCCGCCGCGCTTCTGGTCCTGCTCCTGGCGCGCCCGGCCCCTGCCGAAACTGAGGGAAGGTTCATCGCCGGCCCCGTCCTCCGCTACGACTGGTGGTCCCCCTTCTTCGAGAATTACATGCGCGGTTCCGGGAGGGGAGGGAGTCTCGTATCAACATGCGACGTGAACGACTCGGCCCTCTTCTACGGCCCCCTCCTGGGATACCGGTTTTCCGAGCGCTGGCGCGTCGAGGGGCTGTTCCTTTTTTCCGCGCGGAACGGATTCCGTTCCGATTCACGGCGAATCTTCGCGGTGCCGGACGCCCTGGTCTACGAGGGGAGGACGCTGCGTTTCATCGACTGCTACGAGCTCCAGGTTGCGGCCGTTTACTCACCCGTTACGATGCTCCGCGTCTTCGGCGGCGCGAGATCGCAGCTCCACCTGGCCTCGGGGTCGTCGGTCATGCTGGTGGGAACCCCGGCGGGACTCATTCCCTTCCGGCCAACGGCCCGGATGATCGATTATCGCGCCGGGATCATGGCCGGGGCGGGTTCGACGATTCCCCTCGGGGCCGGATTTTCCCTGGACATGGCACTGACCATCCTCTGCATGCCCGGTGAGCACCGGGAGCGAGGGCCGGTCATGAACAGGTATCCCTTCGTATCCTTCGGCGGCATTGGCGAGGCCGCCCTCGCCTTCACGCCCGGCACAGTCGGGGTGACGATATCCCTCGGCGGCCGCTACCAGGCCCTCACACAGGTCTCCCTCCCGGGGGCGGACTGGTCCATGGCGGGGAAGAGGCCGCGCTTTGACCAGTCCGGCGGCATCACCGCCTCGGCGGCCTTCGCCCTGTAGGGGCGGGTTCATAATATTCTTGACGAATCGCTTCGGTGGGGTAATCTTCATCGCTGACGGTAACCTTCCCGCAGCGGGGTTGCCGTATATACGGAGTTCACCACCCGGCAGTTCCAGCCGCGCTTTTCGAATGGAGGCGGCGACCTGTCGGACGAGTGGGCCCATACACGTAAACGGAGAAGATCTGCCATGAAAGCCCCACTGTACGCAGTTGCCATCATGCTCGTCGCGCTATCCGGGTGCG
Source organism: Spirochaetota bacterium (assembly GCA_040768125.1). Classification (GTDB taxonomy): domain Bacteria; phylum Spirochaetota; class UBA4802; order UBA4802; family UBA5550; genus RBG-16-49-21. The sequence continues at coordinate 243,307 of JAXGNG010000004.1, forward strand.
TCACTCTGCCCGACCCTGTCCCCGAGGCGTACCTGGCGGGTACCAGCGCGGAACAGGCCCGTACCATCGAGGGTCTTGAAAAGACGGCGATCGCCAAAAACCAGGCGGTGCGCGTCAGGAAAGACCGCGAATCCGAGGCGGAGCGTATCCTCAAGGTCGAGGAGGGAAGGCTCTCCATCATGAAGGAGGAGAAACGGCTCCTCGAGGAGAAGCAGCGGCAGTACCAGCTGGAGGAGGACGCGAAGAAGATCGAGGAGAACGCGAAGCTCATGGCGGAAAAGGACGCCCAGGTCGCGTCCCAGACCGCGCGCGTGGAATACTCCGCCGCCAGGGTCGAGCTGGCCAGGGCCGAGCGGGAGGTGGCCGACGCCGAGCTCGCCGTAGCCGTGGCCGAGTTGAATTACGAGAAAGCGAAGATCGCCAGGGATTTCCTCGTTTCGCAGGGGACGGGAGCCGAGGGCGTTAAGAAGGGCCCCTTCGCGGAGAAGCCGGAGGATTTCGACCGGCCCTACCGGAAGTTCCTCGAAAAGCAGCGCTCGATTCTCGTGAAGAAGAACGCCGCGCGCGAGGAGGCCTCGGTGAAGGTAAAGATAGCCGATGAAAAGATGCAATAAACGGGGAAAGGCCATGAACGGAACTATCAAGCATGCTATCCTCAGGGTCACGGGAATGACCCTGCTTATCGCCGCCCTGGTGCCATCGGGCGGTTTCGGCGCGCTTCTCTACACACCCGCGCAGTACAACAGGGTCTACAACGAGAAGGTCGCCCTGGAACTCGAGCTCCAGTCCCTCAAGAGGCAGTACGGGAACGACAAGGCCAATCTCGAGGCATCCATCGCGGAGCTGAAGAACCGGGTCGAGGGGCTCGAGAGGGAGCTTGAGAACCTCCGCGCGCAGATGGATGAGGAGAAAAAACAATCCGCCACGCGGATCAGGGAGCTCGAGGAGATGATCGCCCTTCTCCAGAAGAAGGGGAGCGACCGGGAAAAGGAGCTCGTGGAGGAGAACCGGAGGCTCCAGCAGAGATGCGCCGATGACATGACCGCCCTCAGGGAGAAGCTCGAGGGGGAGCGGAAGCGCCATCTCGAGGAGATCGGGGAACTCAAGGGTGACTACGAGAGGAAAATCGCCGATCTGAACAAAAGCATACTGAACATGAAGCAGGAGCTGGCGGACCTTCAGAATCTCACGAAAAAACAGAAGGAGGAGCTCTCACGCATGGAGGACCAGGCGAAGGAACTCGAGAGCCAGCTCGCCGAGGAGATCAAGAAGGGCGAGATAACCCTGAAGCGCTTCCATGACCGGCTTATCATCAATATCGACGAGAGGATTTCCTTCGATTCAGGGTCCGCCCGGCTGAAGCGCGACGTCATGCCCGCCCTGGAGAAGATCACGGCCATCCTGAACAACTACCCGGAGAACAAGATCATCGTCGAGGGACACACGGACAACGTGCCGATACGCACGAGCAGGTTCAGGGACAACTGGCAGCTCTCCACGGAGCGGGCCCTCTCCGTCCTGGCCCATATTCTTCGCAGCAGCAAAACGAATCCCGCGCGGTTTTCCGCCGCGGGGTATGGCGAATACAATCCCGTCGTGCCGAACGACACCCCGGAAAACCGCGCCCTCAACCGGCGCGTCGACATCGTCGTGGCGCCCCGGCTGACCCAGCGCTAAGCGCGTCAACGGGTAAGTGGGCGCGCGGTACATCGGGTAAGGAGGCGGAAGGGGACGCACGGAAATGGATAAGCGGGAAGAGGCGAAACGAATCGAGCGCCGCGCCCGGGCGATGATGATGGACAAGGAAATACCTCCGAACAAGCAGGAGGTGGTCCGCTCCCTCATGAACAACATCCAGCTCAGGCCCGAGGAGAAGTACCTGGCGATCATCGAGCTCCTCCAGGCGTGCCCGGACAGGAAGGTGAGCGTCAGGGAGCCGGGGGAGCCGGCGCGCAGGGAGTCGTCGCGGCGCGTGAAAAAGACGCATGCCCAGGCTTCCGTCACGGCGCCGGAGACTGCCGCGCCCACCGAAACCTCGTTTTATGTCGACCGCCTCGAGGCGGCCTATCGGCCCCTTAAGATCTTTAAAAAGCGCTACCTGGCACACCGGAACAACCGGATCGGCATCGGCTTCCGGAAGCGATTGATCCCGACGAAGCACCTGATCCGCGTCATGGCGTATCTCTCCGAGGTGCAGGGCCTCCTCTCGGGCGCCCTGGCGCGTGTGATGATGGAGATATTGAACGACCCCGCCGTGGAGGATCCCACGCTGTTCAATTACCTGCGGCAGGCGCGCAAGTGGCTTGCCGAGGTGCCTCTCATTAACCTGCGCTACGACGCCGTCAAGTGGCTCGAGCGGCAGCAGTTCGAGCGGGAGCTCGGGGGCTGGCTGACGTCGTTTTATTCGTTCCTTAAAATGGACGGCGACACCCGGGAAGCAATGCTCACCGAGGCGGAGTCGCGCCTCAGGTCCCTCGATGACTACCGGAAGGAAGAGCATATCGACGGGGAGCCCGAGGCATACCGGAAGGAGAAGGAGAAGCGCAACCTGGAGAAGGAGAAGCGCGTGCATGAATTCATGCTCCTGATGCGCTCCTTTCTTCCCATAGAGGAAACGCAGGAGAGCATGCTTTCGAAGCGCCTTGCGCAGAAATTCCGCGTCGGGGGATTCCCGGACCTCCTGAAGGCCATGGCGGAGGCCCTGGTGTTCCAGAGGCCCCTGCGGAACAGCGATATCGATATCTACTTCCGCGTCGAGGCGCCCTTCGCGAACTCCGTTTCCTGGGACTACAGCGAGGACTATTTAAAAAAGGTGGGGAAGGACCCGGAATCTTTTCGAAAGAAGCGGCGCGAATCCCTCAGGAAGGAGCTCGAGCCCTACGAGACCCTGGCCATGCTTCTCCGGGCCGCCGAGGGCGGCCAGAACCTCCTCCTGAAGGGCGCCGAGGCCCAGTGGCGCCTCGTGGACAGGCGCCAGTACGACCCGAAGAGCGTGTACAACGAGAACTTCGTCGGTTTCCTTGACGCCCTGGTCCAGTGCTTCAGGAACCTCTATCTCCCCCTCCTGAACGGATCCACGGTGCTGTTCCGGGACAGGGGCCGCCAGGAGATCGAGGGTTCGATATTTTCCTTCAACTACTTCGGAGGTCTTCTCGATGGCTTTGAGAAGATCCTCGACGAGCTCCATTTTTTCCGGACGAACAATCCCGCCCACGCCGTGTCCCGTGACGAGGTGAAGAGGATCATGAAGGGCCAGGCGGGCGCGGCGGGGCAGGGGGCCGCCCTTGAGCGCATGGTGCGCTCCGTCGGCGACTGGTTCTACGACATCGGCATCGAGCTCCGGGACGTGTACGACGCCCACCGACTCTGGCTCGCCGGGCGAAGCACCCAGGCAGCGGCGGAACCCCCCCGGGAGCCCCTCCGGGACCGTTCCCTGGCCGGCGGCGGCGAGCGCGCCGCGTTGATTCCCTTCCACGACTGCGTCATCATAAAATTCAACGAGGGAACCCCCCTGTCCAAGGAGCTCGCGGGGAAGCGGGTCCTCGAGGATTCCCTCTACGACGGCGTCTTCGTGCGGATGGCGGCCTTCGCGCTCCAGGTTTCCGGCGAGTGCCTGAACGAGCCCCTGGCGAGGGAGCTTGAGAAGCGCCAGGAACTGATAAAAAAGATGGACGCCGCCCCGGAATAATATCTTTACAAAAACCGCCACCCCGTGGTTCATAGCGGCACGATACGACACGTGTCCGGGGCGCGACGCGCCCTTCCCAAAGGAACGCATACAATGGAATTCATGGCGTCCATCGGACGTAGGCTGGGCCGGCGCTTCAGGAGCGAGGGGGGCTACCGCGAGCTCATCGTCCTGGCACTTCCGCTTTTCGTCAGCACCGGGTCCTGGGCTATCCAGCACTTCATCGACCGGATGTTCCTCAACTGGTACTCCTCCGCGGCGGTCGCCGCGGCCATGCCCGCGGGGATCCTGAACTTTACCCTTGTGAGCTTTTTCATGGGCACCGCGGGGTACGTGAGCACCTTCGTGGCCCAGTACTTCGGATCCGGCGAACACCGGATGATCGGGAAGGTGGTGTGGCAGGGCCTCTACATCGCCCTCATCGCCGGGGCGGCCCTCCTGGCCACGGCGCCCTTTTCCGGCGAGATCTTCGATTTAATCGGCCACGACCCCGCGGTGCGGGCGGGCGAGGCGGTCTATTTCCGGGTCCTCTGCCTGGGGGCCGCGCCCCTGGTGGCCTCCTCGGCCCTCTCGGGGTTCTTCTCGGGGATCGGGAAGACCTGGGTGATCATGGCGGCCAACGTGGCGGCCACGGCGGTGAACCTGGTCCTGGACTACATGCTTATCTTCGGCGCCGCGGGGTTCCCGGAGATGGGGATCCAGGGCGCCGGCATCGCCACGGTGGTGTCCTCATGCGTGGCCTTCCTGGTCTACTGCGCGGTCATCCTGCGGCCTTCCTACAACGCGCGGTACCGGAACCTGGCGGGATGGCGCTTCGACCCCTCCCTCTTCCGTCGGCTCCTCCGCTACGGCCTGCCGAACGGGACCCAGTTCTTCATCGAGGTGGCGGCCTTCGCGCTTTTCGTCCTCTTCGTGGGGAGGCTCGGCATCACTGAGCTGGCGGCCACGAACATAGCCTTCAACATCAACACCGTGGCCTTCATGCCGATGATCGGCCTGGGCATCGCCGTCTCCGTCCTGGTGGGTCAGAACCTGGGGCGGGACCGGCCGGACCTGGCGCAGTACAGCGCCTGGTCGGGGTTCCACCTCACGGTCTACTACATGGGGGCCGTGGCCTTCCTCTACGTGGCGTTTCCGGAGATTTTCATCGCGCCCTACGCCGCCCGGGCCGACGCGGCGGAGTTCGCCCCCATCGCCGAGATGACGGAGGTGCTCCTTAAGTTCGTCGCGGTCTACTGCGTCTTCGACGCCATGAATATCGTCTTTGCCTCGGCGATCAAGGGGGCCGGGGACACCCGCTTCGTGATGATCGCCATCTCGATCCTGTCGGTCGTCGCACTCGTGGTTCCCACCTACCTGGTGCTCTTCGTCCTGGACCTTGGGATCTACGCCGGGTGGGCCGTGGCCACGCTCTTCGCGTGCCTCATGGGGCTGATGTTCCTGTTCAGGTTCCTGGGGGGGAAGTGGAAGTCAATGCGGGTTATCGAGGAGTTCCACGGCGTGATCCCGCCGGTGATGCCCGAGGGCGGGGTGGAGGCCTGAGGGGAGGGGGCTATTCCTCCTTTTTTCCCTCTTTCTCCTTCGCGGCGAGCTCCTCATCCTGCCGGGCGAGGCGTTTCTTCTCCTCTTTCTCGACGCGCCATAGGTACATCCGTTCCGCCGTGCTCCCGGTCATCTCCTGCGCAAGCTCCTCGATGATCTGGTTCACCTGGAGGAGCTTGAGGCGCGTGTCCTCGTCGAAGAACTCGATGTAGTCGGTCTTCAGCTCGAAGACGAGCTGTCCCACCTGCATCAGCTTGAAGGAGAGCTCCGCCGAGAGCTTCGCCTCCATTTTCTGCTTCGGTGTCTGGAAAAGTGCCATCGGATCCTCCGGCCAAGGTATCGGTTCATAGTCAACGATGGGGGGCAATCGTCAAGAAATATTTGGCGGCTATCCGGGTGCCTTCCGGTTTTTGAACCACGGATGGGGTCTGTAACCTGCTGAAATCCGTGTTCATCCGTGTTCATCCGTGGTTCCATCATGAATCGCGGCGAGGATTCATTTTGTGTAATTTGCAGAGGATTCTGCCGAACGGCCATATAATGATAGGTATACCAGCATGCATCGGGAGAACCACGGATGGACACGGATAGACACGGATAGACACGGATGAGTTTTCATAGAATAATGCGTTTCCATTCCAGCTTCGGGTGTTTGAAATTGAGTATCAATCCCATGGTGAGTCCGGCAATCCTCAGATAATTTATCATCTGTCCCTTTTCCACGGGACCGATTCGATCGATGGTTTTCGCCTCCACAATAATCTGTTCGTTAACTATTAAATCTGGGATATATTCACCAACCTTTATGGTTTTATATACTACATCGTAACGACGCTGTTGCTTGAATTGAATATTCCTGGACGCAAATTCAACGCACAGGGCGTTTTCGTATGGTTTTTCCAACAAACCATGCCCCAACACATTTAATACTTCCATGGCGCAACCAATAATGAGATGTGTTTCGTCTTCGAATAGTAATCCGTGTGCATCCGTGTCCATCCGTGGTTCCTTCATGAATCGCGGCGAAGATTCATTTTGTGTAATTTGCAGAGGATTCTGCCGAACGGCCATATAATGATAGGTATACCAGCATGCATCGGGAGAACCACGGATGGACACGGATAGACACGGATGAGTTTTCATAGAATAATGCGTTTCCATTCCAGCTTCGGGTGTTTGAAATTGAGTATCAATCCCATGGTGAGTCCGGCAATCCTCAGATAATTTATCATCTGTCCCTTTTCCACGGGACCGATTCGATCGATGGTTTTCGCCTCCACAATTATCTGATTGTCCACGATTAAATCAGGGATATATTCACCCACCTTTACAGTTTTATATACCACATCGTATTTTCGTTGCTGGCTGAATCGGATATTTCTGGCTGAGAACTCAACGCAAAGGGCGTTTTCGTATGGTTTTTCCAACAAACCATGCCCCAACACATTTAATACTTCCATGGCGCAACCAATAATGAGATGTGTTTCGTCTTCGAATAGTAATCCGTGTGCATCCGTGTCCATCCGTGGTTCCTTCATGAATCGCGGCGAAGATTCATTTTGTGTAATTTGCAGAGGATTCTGCCGAACGGCCATATAATGATAGGTATACCAGCATGCATCGGGAGAACCACGGATGGACACGGATAGACACGGATGGGGGCATTCTTTCTGTTGAGTTCAGTATACATCCGTGTTAATCCGTGGTTCCATATTATCGTAATACGATTGTATCGGTCGAAATGATACAATATAATTTCTCCCCCCAATAAAATGCCGGGGCGGTGTGCGTGTTTCCCTGTTCAGGTGTTTCCATTGCTCCGTAGTCCGAAGGGTGGTACCCCGGTAAAGTTGAATAAAATATCCTTGAACAATCGCATGGTCGTGGTAATATCGTGCATTAATAATCACGATCCAGAGGAAAAGCACTAATCATGAAAAACGAGTATCTCTTTATCCCGGCGATTATCCTTGGCCTTACCTTCGTCGCCTGCGGCGACATGGACATGAAGGAACGAAAAGCGGTGCCGAAGTATCACACCGAGGCGGAGCCCGGTCTCTGGTCCGATGAGATCGACACTCACGTGCCCGTTGTCACCCATGTGGAAAGGAACGTTATTCTGGTGCGTGTGCCTTTAAAACCGAGCCAGACGCCCCGGCATTACATCGAGGCGATCGCGCTCCTGGACGGCTCGAAGGAGATCGCGATACAGCGCTTCAGGTTCACCCTGAATGAGGCACGGGCCCGGTTCACCCTTCCCGATCCGGAGAAGGGGAACTACCGCGTCGTGGCCAAGTGCAATCTCCATGACATGTGGATGGCGCCGGTCAACCCGCCGGAGGAGAAGAAATGACGGGCCGCGGACCAGAGCCGTACCTTATCCGAGGTGGGCAGATCGCCATCATCGCCCTGGCGATGGCCCTCTCCCTCCTTTCCGGCTGTTCCGGCTCGATTGACGCCATGATCCCGGCATCCCTGGATGAAAAGGGATCGACCCGTCTTCTTAAAAGGCTCAGGGACGCCGAGGCCCGTGTGCTTTTTTCGGGCGACCAAACCCTGAAGGATGCACTGGATGAATTTTCGCCCGAGGGGATGGACGCCGGGGTGTACGATTACGGCGGCATCACTATTCATTTGGGCCTTGCGCGTTTCGGCTCTGCCGACGACGCCTACGGGCTCTACTCCGCCCTGGTTGACATGCCCAGGGACCGCTGGGAGTTCGGCCGGGGGGAGATGTCGTTCCGCTCTCCCTATTTCGCCGGTTGCGCAGGGGAGTACGCCTTCTGGTTCGTGCCGCCGGGCCGCACCACCTACGCGGCCTTCTATCGAATCCACGGCGAGAGGATCATCCGGGGGATTGATCCCCTGATACGGAAGCCGGACCGCGCCTACCACTGGAAGATACTGCCACGGGAGAATCGATTTGCTGACTCGCTCTTTTACGTAAGGTCACGGAACGTATCGGGGCTCCGCCTGTCCGACGCCTACGGAGCCGTGTATCTTGCGGGGCGGAACACCGCGCGTATCTACGTCGAGCGGCACGAAAGCGACGCCTCGGCGGAGCGAGCCTGGAACGCCCGCCGCGCCGCAGTGAAGGGAAGGGGCCATGAGTGCGTCGACTTTATCCCCATGCCCGGGACGCCCATGGAGGCCTGCCAGTGGAGGGAGCCCTCGGGTTTCCGGGTCCTCTGCCAGTACCGGTGGCTCAATTTCATTATCACCGACGTGCCCGAGCTCACCTTCGCGAAGGGTTTTCTTCGCTCCATCTTCTCCAACATGATGAAAATTCGGAAAGAGGTGTTGGGTGAGCGCGGAGATTCTAAGAAATAAAAAACGGGGCCGGGCATCGCGCCCGGCCCTTTAAGAGCGTTGTTCTCCCCCCCCCCTCAATTATTTTTCTGGCGGTACACCGATACCGGAGTGGCGTTCTTCCCCGCGCTCACATAGAGATAGTAATCCGTGTCGATGCTGATCGAGATCGCCGAGTAGATTTCCAGCATGTCCACGTCGCCGAGACCGTTTCCGCCGATTTGAGTGAAATGACCCTCGTTCTCCGGGTCGGATTCGTTGGTCCGCCATATCTCTACACCCGTGCTTGCATTGTCAAATCCGACGTAAAGGTAATCCCCGTTCGCCACCAGGAGGGTGATGTGGGTGTTGTTACCGTCTCCCATGTTGGTCTTCCCGGTGGAAGCGTTTTCCGCAACGAGTTCCCAATCACCGGCGTCGCAGTGGCCGTCTACGCCAGGTACGCACTTCCAGAGCTGCGGAACCTCGTTCCCCGCCGGGCACTCCACGTCATCGCTGCAGGGGCTTCCAACGGGATCGCAGCCCCTATCTATCATGTTCGTGGTGCAGGCGTTCCGAATCATGTAGAGGTTCCCCTTGTATGAAGCGAAGGAGGGTATCGGCCGGTCAGCGGGGATAAGGTCAGCCAGGCCCGGCAGTATCTTCGAGAAATAGTAGGTGAACTTGGCGCTCGTGGGGGTTATGTCGGTCCAGTTGCTGCAGGTGTCAGCCCCCGTGCATCGCGCGGGATCGTCGTTCGTCGACCGAACGATACCACCGTTATTGCTGCACCTGTCGCCATCCTCGCCCTCAGGGCAGTCCCAGTCGCCCCCGGTCACGTCACGCACCGAACCGCTGTTCGCCAGGTAGAGCCTGTCGTTGAACTCGAAGAGCGTGCCGCCCAAACGGTCGGCGTAATTCGGCTTGGTCGTGGAATGCGCGCCGATGCCCGTCATGTAGCGTATCCTCATCCAGACGCTGTCGACGTTTTCTTCGGATTGGGGATCGAGGTTGTTCAGCTTCACGAGATAGGGCCGATACCACTGGTCCCCCGGTTCCATCCAGTAGACCTTGCTGTTGAACACCACGATCGATTCCGTGCCCCTGTTGCCTGATATCGCATTCGAGTCGCCGTCATCGAAGGTCGCCGAACAGTCGACGAAGTCGAAACCGAGCGTGGTTCCGGTATCGGTTGTATGGTAGAGGTAGTCGTTATCACCCGCGGATCGTCCGCCCGTTATGAAGAGATAGGGGGTCCCGCTGATCGTGCCGTTGACGAAGAGACCGCGGCCGTTTTCATTGTCGGGACCGCAGCCCGTGGCCAGGTCTGCGTTGTTCGCCGTGCACCCCGTATGCCCGATGGACACGTAGGGCGGTACCGCCGTGCCGCCGTCCCTTGTCGTGGCCGAATTCGAGTGGGTCCCCGTGCTGTTGGCGGTGCTGGTGTCCTTCTCGAAGGAGAAGAATATGGGGGTCGGGTTATCGCCATCCGCCTCCATCCGCGTGGATGCGTTCCCCTTTCTGTTGGGCCCGATGTAGACCCGGCCCTGGTAGGAGGCAAGGTAACCGAAGTCGGAGCCGTCCCCGAAGGGGTCGCTCGCGATGGGGCCCTGGACAAAAAATTCGATGCCCTCGCCGTAACCGGACCAGAGCCAGCGGTCACGCGGAGAGGGCTGGAGCGTCTCGGAACCCCCGTCGATCTGGATGGCTCCGAACGACGCGTCATCGAAACCGTCTCCGTCAACCCCGTTGGAGGCGATCACCGTGTAGTTTCCTCCGGTCTGCTCGATGGTGTGGGTGAGGGTCACCTGGTTGGCGGTCCCCCCCGTGCCGCGCACGGCCCCGGTGATCGTGCCCAGGTTCGTGACGCCGGTGAACATGTAGCGGTCCTCGGACTCGGCGCCTCCGGCGCCGTCGCCTTCCTCCACGTCCTTGTTGAAGGTCACCACCATGGTGGTGAGGGATAGGGCGGAGGCGGCGCTGACCTTGAGGCGCTCGTTCCCCTGGAACGTGTCGGATTTCGGATCAACGATCTCAAGGCCGTCGTCCACGTCGATCACGTTATCCACGGCGAGGCGATAGATGGTGGAGGAGCACTGGTCCGCGTCCGTGGTGAGCTCGAAGACCGTGCCCGCCGTGATCTCGACGATGGCCGTGCCGGTGTCGATGTTGACGGTATCGGCTCCCGAGCCCCCGCCACTGCACCCGGTTTCAACCGGGTCTTCAGTCAGGGTGTAGTTTGCATGATTCAGCGCCCCCGTAGCGCCGCCGCTGTTGTCCACCGGCTCTGAGTAGGTGATGCGGATCTTCCGCGCCCCCGATGCCGAGACGCCGAGAACGTAGGGGGAAATCGCACCGGTTATCGCGACCTCGCGTGCGGTGCCCGCGGGGTTGTCCGCCATGTCGTAGATGGCCGTGGACCCCACCCTGACCTCGTCAACGTTCAGGTCCTCGATGGCCAGGGGGCTGTCGAGCTCCACGGTGACCATCCGGTCGCCGCAGGCAGAGGCGTCGATCATGCTCGAGATGCCGGAGGCGTCCCCGGAGTGGTTGTCCAGGTAGGCGAAACTCCCCGTGGTGAGCGCCTGGTCGCAGTCGTTGAGGCTTCCGTCGCCGTCCACGACCTCGCTGAAGTTGATGGCCAGGGTCGTGGTGCCCGTGACACCCGTGGCGGCGGTGATGATCGGCGCCGCGCCGTCGATTTCGATGGCGGCGCCCATCCCCACCTGGGCCAGGGGGTTCGGGTTGTTCGCCACGGTGTCCGTAAGTTCAGGGTCCGCTTCAGTATAGAGGTCAGGCTTGACACCGGTATCGTATCCTGAGCCGATCTCGTTGAAGGCGAGGTAGATCACCGTGTCGTTGGACGTGTCCGCCTCCGGTGCTGCTGAGCCGCGTACCAGGATGACGCCGGAGTAACCGGAAACAAGCCATTTGCTCTGGGGATCCCCGGTTTCGCTTGATCCGTTGTACCCCGGGAATGACGTGTCATCAACGTTCTTGCTGAAGGTGATCTTGTAGTGGTCGATGCGGCCGTTGCCGCTTGTGTCCAGTGTCTCAGCGGAGACGATGGTGGGCGGGACCGCGTCGATGACGATGGCCTTGTTGTGGCCCAGGTTTTCGGAATTCGTGTTCACGTAGGTGAGTGCCAGCGATGCGTCGTTGGAGGCGCTGTCCCTGAGGGTGGCGCCGTCGAGTGAGACGCCGGTGACCGTGAGGTCGGCGCTGCTGTTGCCCGAGGCCACGGTGTAGGTGCCGGTGGCCGTGGTGGAGTTGCTTATCGAGGAGATGGTCACGGTGCCCCCGGAGTCGAGGGCTATTTCGAGGTCCCCGCCCCCGGCGAGGGTGACGGGTTCGCTGAAGGTGAGGGTGACGTCGATATCAGTGCCCGCTCCGTAGGTGCCATCCGATTTCGTGGAGTTGATCTCGGTGATATAGGGCGCCGTGGTATCGATGACGATGTTGTTGTTGTCGCCGAGGTTTTCCGTGTTGGTGTTCACGTAGGTCAGGGCCAGGGATGCGTCGTTGGAGGCGGCGTCCCTGAGGGTCGCGCCCCCGGAGAGTGACACGCCATCAACCGTCAGGTCCTCGCTGTTCTCTCCCGCGCCCACGGTGTAGGTGCCGCTGGCCGTGGTGGAGCTGTTTATCGAGGAGATGGTCACGGTGCCCCCGGAGTCGAGGTCGATAACGAGATTTCCACCTGCGAGGGTCACGTCCTCGCTGAAGGTGACCGTTACGTCGATATCCTCGCCGGCGCGGTAGGCGCCGTTCATCTTCGTGGAGTTGAGCTCCGTGATCTCGGGCGCCGTGGCGTCGATCTTGATGTCCTTCAGGTCGTCGAGGTTCTGGCCAGCCGGTACTGAGAAATCAACCATGGGGTTCGGGTTGCCGTCGCAGTCGTCCGCGAGCGAGGCGCCGCCCCCCAGGGCGATGCCGTTCACCCTGAGGTCGGCCCCTGAGGTCGTGTCGCCCGAGGAAACGTGGTAGGTGTAGTTCACGGTCGACGCGGGGACTCCGAATGCCGGGACATTGAGAACGGCCCCGCTGTTCAGGGTCACGTCCAGTGTGCCGCCTGCAAGGATAACGTTCTCGCTGAACTCGATCTGCACGTTGACCTCGGCCCCGGTCCCGTAGGTGCCGTTGTCTGTCGTCGAGGTGACCGAAAGAATGGTCGGCGCCGTGGTGTCGATTTCGATATCCTTCAGGTCCCCGAGGTCCTGGTTCGCGGGGATGGAAAAATCGAGCATGTCGTTCGGATGTAGAAGTTCGTCGCAGTCGTCGACCAGGGAGGCTCCGGCCCCGAGGGCGATGCCGGTCACGTCAAGGTCAGCGGAGGTGTGGCCCGATACAACGGTGTAGGTCCCCGAGGCGGAGGAGGCGGGCCCGAAGGGCGCGATATTCACCGTCACACCGGTATCGAGGGTTACTTCGAGATTTCCCCCTGCGAGAGTTACCGGCTCGGTGAAGTTGACCGTCACATCAATGCTGGCCCCCGCGCCATAGGTGCCGTTGGCCGTCGTCGATGTCACGGAGGAAATGCGCGGACGTATCCCGTCAACATAGACTTCGCTGGTAGTGGCAAGGTTGTTGTCAGGAAGGGACAGCTTTACCCTGAGACCATTTTCATCTCGCAGGGTCCCGTTATTTACCGTGATGGCTATTGCGTTAAGGCGACTGGCCCCTGTCGTGTCTCCCTCCTGGACCGCATATTCGGCATTAACCGTATCTGAGGTCCCGAAGGAGGAATCCACATGAATAACGGCCCCTGAATTGAGGGTGACGTCGATGGTGGCCCCCGCATCGAGGGTTACCGGAGCGTCGAAGGTGAGAGTGATGTTGATTGTCGAACCGATGCCGTGCGTTCCGGTGTCAGCGGTTGAAATTTCGTTCAACCGAAAGGGCGAGGTCTTCGACCCTCCCGCCAGCAGGAGGTAGAGAAGATTCTTTTCGGTGTCATCTCCCAGGGAGGAGAAGACGTTGCCGGTGCACCCGGTGCTTCCGATACCTACGATTAATATCACGGCCAGTGAGATGATTTTTTGGACGATTCCGGTTGTTTTCATGATTGACCCTCGATCTGTTTAAATCTGTATCCGGTACCCACTGGAACAGGAAGTAGAAGGAATGATGATGAATGGTGTTTCGTCCACCGCTGATGCGTGGCAGTCTCCATGGCGGAACGTCCGTCGTCCCTGTTCTTTCTTTGTATCGTCGTTGTTATCCATTGTTGCATGACACGCACCTATCTCGTCCCGAACATGTAGGCGACGCCCAGGTTGGCCGTGATGAAGTCGCCCCGCTGTTTTTCGAAGAACATCATGGCCCCGGCCTCGATGAAAAACTCAAGGTAGGGGATCTTCTCGTTTACGTAACCCAGGCCAAGGGCCGCTGCGGCTGTGGGGTCGATGGAGGAGCCGCCGCTCGCCAGGACCGGGGTGATGCCGCCGCCTATCTTGATGTAGGGCCGGAGTCCCACGGAGGTGATGAACTGGAACTTCGCGTGGGCCACCACAGGAATGAACATCAGTTGAGGGGAGTAGTCCGTTGATATCGTCGGGTGGTAGAAGAAACCCACGCCGAGGCCGAGGCGTATTTTAAATATCTGGGTTTTCATCGGCATCTGGAGGTCCGAGTAGAGCATGGCGCCGTAGCCCAGTGCCAGGTTTTTCCCTACCTTCCCGAAGGGGTAGGCGATTCCCGGCATCAGGCCGATGGCGGGCCTGATCTTGACGAGAATCACCGAGGCATCGGCTGAAAGCCCGGCCTTTTCCTCCCCGGGATCCAGGTTAATGGTCCGTACCTGGTCGGACTTGATGAGGCGAAGCTGCTTCGTGACCTGGTCTTCAAGGGTCAGCTCGGCGTCCGTGCGATGGATCAGTTTTCCCCTCACAGTGGCGCCGTTCTTGAGGACGATGGTGGCGGCGAAGAGCGGACCATGTACAAGTATGAGCAGGACAAGTGAGATACACCACGGGGAGAAGCTCTTTTTCATCCGGTAAACCTTCCATTTGAACTTTCTTCGTATAATGAAAAATATCACTTATAACAAATTTCGGATCGGTGATATAAATGCTGAAAACATAATAGTTAATTAATTCTAACTCTTGTATTTACTACACAATGGCATCTTAGTCAATATGATTTGAATATATAATGAAGAATAAAAAAAGCAAACAAAAAAACCCACTCGGGCGGATTAAAATAAATTTTTATTTATATATAATGAATATAATTTATATTAAAAATAATGTATAAATTAATGATTTAATTAAATAATAATAAATCTAAAAATTTAATAATTATTGAACTGCTATTGGATTTGCAACGCCAGAAAAGCAAAGCGATAAAAGAGGCTTCAGCTTGCTACACAGGGATCAAGACCGGGAGCGAGTTGTTCTGGTATACACAACCGAAGAGATGGATTGCCCATGCGACACAATAAAAAATAAAAACTACTCCCCGGAGGGTAGTGTTGCTATTCTCTTGACGAATACCCCGCCTGATTGGTAGATTTGTTTTTTTGTTTGATAATTACAGGGGAGAAAAGCCGCCGATGCTACGGGTGAGAACGATTATTGTGTGCGTGATACTCTCCCTGTTCTGCCATGACGCGGTGTCGTCACACACTTCATCATCAAGAAAAAAGCCGCAGAAGAAAAAGTCAAGCCGTGCCTCCGCGCATGCCCGGAAACCAAAGCCGCCGGACCCCGCCTTGCGGTGGGAGGGGTGCGGTGACGAGTGCCTGTCCGGTTATTTCGGGAGCGCAGTGTCCCCCGTCAGGATCGCCGCGGTCAACGGAGAGATCGGGGGTATTGCCGTTCAGGGGGGCCATCTCTACGTCCTTGTAAAGAATTTCAATCTCATCATAGACGCGGTGTTCAAGATACGGAGGAGAAACGGACGGATCGAGTCGATCTGGGGCCTTGGGCGCCACAACGCCGAGGCCATAACCTCCGACGGCGCGCGCCTCCTGATCGTCAGCCGGTCGGAGAAATATTTTCTGAGGTCCCTCTCCTTCACGGGGCGCAACGGCCCTGATATCTCCCTCCGCTCTCTTCCCGATGGGGCGATCAGCGGCCTCGCGGCCTCGGGCGACACGCTCTATCTGTCGACGGTGACGGGCGAAGGGTCCGCCGTCTACAAAATGAGCGCTGGGGGGGGGAAGCCCGCGAGGATGGGATCTTTCAACTGCACGATTCGGGGGCTTGCCCTCCGGGAAGGTACACTGGTGGCCGTCGCCGAGGAGTCCGGCCGTTATTCCGAGGGATGGCTGCTCCTTCTCGACGGCGGCGGCCGCGAGACGGGGCGCTTTGCCTGGCCGGCCGGGGTCCCCGCCGCCGTCACCGCCGAGGGCTCCCTCATCCATGCCCTTGAAAGCCGCGGGTCCGTCCACCAGGTCTATCCCGCGGCGCTCCTGCCCGAGAGACGCATGGTCCTGGCGGATCCCAGGGTCCAGGGTGTCACCATCACCTTCCCCGTGACGGGGATGAACCGGCACGCCTACCACGCCGACCTCTGGATCCCCTATCCGACGAACCGCCCTTTCCAGAACGTGAGGCGCGTGTCCATCGAGCCCCGCCCGAAGGAGATCGTCAGTGACCGGTACGGGAACCGGTGGGCGCGGCTTGGCTGGAACGGCGCCAGGGGGAGGGTCGCGGCGCGGCTTTCCTTTGACATCTTCACCGTCGCGGCGTCCGCCACGGTCGATCCCGCCTATCTCTTCCGGGAGGGGGACCTCCCCCCGGAGGTGAGCGCCCTCACGAAAATCGAGACCCGGGCCTTCGACCTGTCGAACTACATCATACGGTCCCACTCCACCCGCATCGAGGGAAGCGGCGCCTACCTCGACCGGATCCTCGGTGTGAGGAATTACGTGAATGACGCCGTGCGCTACAGCGCGGGGGTGGACCGGTGGGGCAGGGCGAGCGAATACCTCTTTCGCGGCAGGGGCGACGCCTACGGCATGGCCCTGGGGTTCGCGGCCCTTTCCCGCTACGTCGGCATCCCCGCCCGCGTCGCCGGGGCGCTCCGCCTTGACGTCGAGAGTCCCGACACGGCTTCCGGCATCGACGATGTGTGGAACCAGGTATTCGTTCCGGGCCAGGGGTGGATCGACGTGGGCATCGGCAGGGGCCGCGAGGGATCGCGGGAGCTTTTTGCCGGTCGTCCGAACCGCTATTTCGTCACCTTCGAGGGTGATTTCGATACCAGGGACTATGCCGAGGTTTTTGCCGAAACCGAGTGGTGCGGGGTATGCCGGTGGCGGAGCGCCGAGGGGAACAGGGGTGCCGAGGTCACCTTCGGTCCCGTTTCCATGGATCTACGAGACCTCGGGGAATAGCTGAAAGACGCCCCATGCCGCGGTGCGCTACACCATCACGCGCCACGCCGGTCCAGGGCAGGGGGTGCGCCTGGCATGAGAAAGTATTGACATTGCGCGCCCGGCGCACCATGGTGGGAAGATTCTCGGGATGCCGGTAGAGCCTGTGTGGCAGTTTAACATCATCTCAATCAACAACCTCCTGCTGGGCCTCCTCCTGCTGATAATGTTCATCTACCTCCTCTCCCGGGGGGAGAAAACCAGGGAGATCTTTTCCCTCCTGGCGTTCATCGGCATGCTCTTTTTCTGGCAGGCGGCGCACCTTCTGGCAAATACGCTCTTTGACCCGGTATCGGCCTACCCGCTCTACTATTTTCACAACTCGGGCATAACCGTCCTGGGCTATACCGGCCTCGCGGTGTTTTCCTATGACTTCATCATCCCCCTCTTCAATCGGGAGAGGAAGGTCGTGTTCTACGCGGGCCTCGTGATCGGTTTCCTCATGATTATGCATGCGCTATTCGTTGAATTCCCCGTGCCGGCGCGCCTTCGCTTCGATCCGGTCCTCGACGTGTATTCGGCGGATCCCACGCCCCTCAGGAAGTATATCATCTTCGTCCAGGTGATCCTCTCCCTCCTGGTTGTGAAGAACATGGTCTGCAAGGCCGTGGCGCTTCGGGGCGAGTCCCGGCGTTTTGCCCTGAGGACCGCTATTGCCATAGCCCTGGGTCTCGTCTCTGTTCCCCTGGTCTATGCGCTGAAAAAGGCGGTGGGCATGGACCAGGGCATGGTGAACACCGTTCTTTCGGTGATCGCCAGCTTCGTGATCGTCTATTTTTTCTGGTCATACGTGGATCGGGCCGGGATCAGGTTCCTCTATTCCGACAAGATCAGGCTCATCCTGCTTTTCTTCCTGATGATAATCATCGGCGCCGTCATTTCCTTCACCTTCATGGTGTACCGCGATTCCTATTTCCGGGGCCTCGCGGAGGTCGCGCGCAACGTGGCCTTTGATGTCGGGGAGGGTCGGGATGACCGGGATTACTATGAACGGCGCTACGGCGGTTCCGTTGAGTATATCACGGTGAAGGTCACCGGTGAGTCCCGCGACCGCTTTCTTCATGGCTTCCGGGGTTTTTTGCCCGCGCCGGGGAACATCGCCGATGGCGCGGTCCGTCGTGATGCCGTGCTCAGGGGAGAACGGGTCTCGCTTTATTATACGTTGCGGAACGGGGACAGGATGATCCAGGTGGGGTTCCCCTATGACCGGTACCGCCGGCAGATGCATGAATTCGTCTCCGTCGGGTTCTTCACTTCCCTTGGAGTCGTCATGCTCCTCTTCATCCTGCTTCCCGCCCTGGTTTCCGTGAGCCTTATCAACCCGATGCGGGGACTTCTGAGCGGCATAGAGGAACTGCAGAGGGGCAATCTCGACCACTCCATAGATGTGGTCTCCCTGGACGAGATCGGGTATATCACCGACCAGTTCAACTCCATGGTCGCCGATATACGGGAGCGCGGTGAGCGGATCGAGCGATCCGAGAAAAAATACCGGGAGCTTACCTCGCTCCTGCCGGACATCATTTACGAGACCGACACGGAACTGCGCATCACGTACCTGAACGAGGCGGGTATGGCCCTGACGGGGTACGGCGCCGAGGAACTGGCGCGGGGTGTCCCGATAGGCGACCTCATGGATGCGGAGGATTACGCCATCATCAGGGAACTGGTATCCAGGAAGGCCGGGGATTCGGCAGTGAGCATCTTCACGCACCGGGTCAAACGCCGGGACGGCGGGTTCTTCTTCGGGGAAAACAACGCCGGTCGCATCGTTTCCGAGGGTCGTGTGGAGGGGCTCCGGGGCGTCATCCGCGACGTGACGGAGAAGATGCGGCTCGAACAGCGCCTGGTGCAATCGCAGAAGATGGAGATCATAGGGAGCCTCGCAGGCGGCATCGCCCATGATTTCAACAACATCCTCGGCGGGATCTTCGGGAGTATATCCCTCATGGAGTTCAAGATCAGGGAGGGGATGACCGGTCCCGGGGCCCTGGAAGAGGAGATCGCCACCATGAAGATCTCCGCGGAACGGGGCATGAAGATGGTGGAGCGGATACTCGGCATATCGAAGCGCCAGCGGCTCGCCATGGGAGTCGTCGACCTGAACCGGATCGCGGAGCACGTGCGGGATATCTGCCGTAACACCTTCGACAGGAAGATCGAACTGGATTTCCGCATCGACGGGAGTTCCCCGGCCGTTGTCATCGGGGACGCCACACAGCTCGAGCAGGTCCTCCTCAACCTCTGCATCAACGCCCATGACGCCATGACCGTTATGCGCACCCCCGAGGAGGAACGGCGGGGGACCCTTTCGGTCCTGATCGACCGCGTCCCCGCCGACGGGGATTTCCTGGCGCGCTACGCCGACGCATCGGAAATCGACTACATACGCATCCGCGTCGAGGACGGCGGGGTCGGCATGGATTCCTTCGTCCTCGCCCATGTGTTTGATCCCTTTTTCACCACGAAGGAAAACCTGCGGGGCACGGGCCTGGGGCTCGCCATGGTCTACAACATCGTCAAGCAGCACTACGGCTTTATCGACGTGGAGAGCCGTGTCGGAGTCGGTACCGTGTTCACCGTCTTTATCCCTTCGACTGAACTCCAGGAAGGCCCCCGGGAGGAGGCCCGGGAGACGGGTCACACGATGGGGAAGGGGCTGATACTGTTGATCGAGGACGACATCACCATCCAGAAAACATGCGAAAAGATCCTGGGGATACTCGGGTACGACGTGATCGTCGCGGAGAACGGCCAGCGGGGGATTGATATCTACCGGGAGCGCCACGGGGAGATCGACGCCGTGATCCTCGACATGGTGATGCCGAAACGATCGGGGAAGGAGACCTTCGTCGAGCTGAAAGCGATCGAACCGTCGGTGCGGGTTCTCGTATCCTCGGGGTTCAGGAACGATTCACGCATTGACGACGTCCTGGCCCTCGGCGCCAGGGCGTTCCTCCAGAAGCCCTATACCATGGAGCAGCTGTCGAAAGTCCTCGCGGAGATCCTGTCGGATACAGACGGGTGAGCCCCCGCGCCGCTACCGTTCCCCGGCGGCCCGCTTCATGAGCCGCTCAAGAAGGGCGAGGCGCTCCTCAAGGTTGTTCCTGTCGATGCGCATGCCGAAATCCCCGAGTGCCGGCGGCTTACCGTTGAACATGTAATCGACCATCATGTCGCTGACCACGGGGTAGTAGTGGTTGGGGTCGTTGAAGTATTCCCGGTAGTTTTCGGTCACGGCGTTGGGGTACATGAAGTGATAACAGACGCCGAACACATCGACGATGTCCCTGATCCAGCGCAGGTATTCATCGAGAAGGCCGTTCTTCACCATGAGTCTCATGAATTCCATGACAACCGGCGTAGTGAAGGGTCGGATATCGCTTCCCGCGTTATCATCGCGGAGCTCCTGGAGCAATTTGCGGTACCCTTCATTGTAAATGAAATTATTGAATGAATATTCCTGGTTCGATTTCTCGAAATGTGCCAGGAGATGTTTCATGTTCTGCTCCTGGAACTCGGGGGAGATGGTGTCCGTGTACTTGATGTTCTCACGGTCGTAGTGGATCCGCCGGCCGTAGAGATAGTTCATGAAGTTCCTTCTGGAGAGCATGAGGGTGTCGATGCTGATAAGCGTTTTCAACCGGTACAGGGGGTTGTTGGTTTCTTTGAATATTTTTTCCGGATCCATCCCGTTGGAGGGGAACCGCTTCGCCGATGATATGAAATCAAGCCCTATGATGAGATGCGTGAAGCCGCGCCCGTTTTGCTCCCTCGCATAGGCCACGTAATGGCGGTAATCCGCCAGGGCCAGGCCGTTGATCGCGTAATTATAGAACCGCGCGCCCCTGAAGGATTTCTGCGACATGGTGGTGGCGGTGCTGGTCCCGATGATGATGCCCTGGTAATCGAAGGGCCGGAAGGTGACGCGGTTGGTCTTCTGCTGCCGCTCGTTGAAATCATCCTGCTTCTGGTTGTAGCGGTGCGAGATGGAAAAGCACCAGAGGGGGTCCATGAAGTAGTTGATTCCCGCGATGACGCCCGGAAGGATGAGGGCCATCAGCAGGGTGGTGAGTATCCATTTCGAATAGGTGTCTTTCATGGCTTAAAAGTTCGCGTAGATGAATTCGCTTACCCGCGTCATGTGAACGATCCCTATGCCCAGCATGAGGGCCACGAAAAGCGACCACGCGACCGTGGGTTTCAGTTTTTCCGCGAGCTCCTGGGAGTTTTTGAAGAAGAAACAGAGCGCCGCCGACGCGGCGATGAGATATATGTAATGCTCCTGCTTGTGCCCCAGGTTCGCGAGCCAGGGGCCGAAGGTGACGCCCATGCTCGAGATCAGGGGGAGTTTTTTGAGGCTGACGGGGAGCATCACCCCGTCGAGGCCGAGTAAGCCCCGGTACACCTTGGCGGCGTCCCCGGGGTTGGTGGCGCGCCACATGACGAGGGTGATATTCCAGTACAGGAAGGTGATGAGCCACGCGGGAAATCGACCCATGCGCATGCCCATCCTGTTCCAGAAACGGTGTACCACAAGCCCCAGGCCGTTCATCGCGCCCCAGAGCACGAAGGTCCACGCCGCGCCGTGCCAGAAGCCCCCGATAAGAAAGGTCACCATGATGTTGGCGTACGTCCTTACCGGCCCCACCCTGTTGCCCCCCAGGGGAATATAAACGTAATCCCGGAGGAAGCGTCCCAGTGTGATGTGCCAGCGGCGCCAGAGGTCCTGCATGCTCAGGGATTTGTAGGGCGAATTGAAGTTGTCGGGTATGCGGATGTTCAGCATGAGGCCCGCGCCGATGGCCATGTCGCTGTAGCCGCTGAAGTCGAAGTAGAGCTGAAAACAGAAGGCGAGCATGGTGAACCATGCCTCGAAAAGCATGAGCGCCGCGGCGTGATCGTAACCCTGGTTGGCCCAGACGGCGAGGTTGTCGGCTATGGCGAGCTTTTTCACCAGCCCGAGGGAGAAAAATAGAAGCCCCCTCGCGAAGTTGCCGGGATCGAACCGCGCCCTGCCGGGGTCGTTCAGCTGTGGAACGATTTCCGCCTGGAGGGCGATGGGGCCCTGGATGATTTTCGGAAAGAAGGCCACGAAGAGCGCGTAGGGGAGGAGGCCGTTTTCCCGTACTTTACCCCGGTAGGAATCAACGAGGAAGGCGACCTGGAGGAAGGTATAGTAGCTGATTCCCAGTGGCGCCAGTATTTTCAGGAGTTCGAAGTTCTTTCCGAAAAGGGAGTTAAAGTTCTGGATGAAGAAATCTGAGTACTTGAAGTAGCCCAGGAGCGCCACGTTGAATACGATACCGATTCCCGCCATGGCCTTCCTGGAGAACGGGGTACGTGTCGCCGCCCCGGGTGTGACCGCCTTCCCGAGCGCGAAATTGACGGCGATCGACAGGAGGAGCAGGGGGAGGTAGAGGGGGCTCAGGTACACATAAAAAAGGAGACTGCAGAGCAGGAGCCACGCCTGCGCGAGGGTCCGATGGCCTCTCCCGGTCAGGAGAAAATAGACTGCGATTACCGCGGGGAGGAAGAGGAACGAGTATTCAAAGTAATGGAATGGCATGATGAATGTTGTTTACCATAGAATGAAAAGGGTGCGCGAAACGGACTCGCCGTCCCCGATGGTGCATAATGCAAAGTCCGTGAGACAGCTACAGGCAAGGGGAATAATTCGCAAGAAAAATATTGCCTGCCGGGAATATTATTTCCCTTCCCCATCCACGCCATGGGTGGCGGCGCCACGAAACCTGGCATGATATGGAGAAAACGCCGGTTTGCGCGTTTTCGCTGTTTTCTTATTGAAATATTGGCTGAAGAGATATTCCATGTCTCGTGGCGACGCACATGGCATCGTGCATGGATTGAACGTGGACGCACCGCATGACCGGCGGTTTGGCCGGATCGGAAACGGCTGGAGCATATGGCTGAAGGATGCGACATCAACAAGCTGAACCGCCTTCGCCTCACGGAATCGGTAACCGGCTCCGGTTGAGCCGCGAAGATAGGTCCGGGCGACCTTTCCGAGGTGATGAAGGGCATGGCCGTTCCCCATGACGGGAACGTGGTCATAGGTATGGGCACGAGCGACGACGCGGGGGTGTACCGCCTCGACGATTCCGTCGCCCTCGTCCAGACCGTCGATTTCATCACTCCCATCGTCGACGATCCCTACACCTTCGGCAGGATCGCCGCGTGCAACAGCCTGTCCGACGTCTACGCCATGGGTGGAAGGCCCCTTACGGCCCTGAATATCCTCTGCTTCCCCACGGGAAAATTCACCCTCGACGTAATGCGCGAGATTCTTCTCGGAGGGCTTGCCGTGCTCGAGGAGGCGAAGACCCAGCTCCTGGGAGGGCATAGCGTCGACGACCCGGAGCTGAAGTACGGCCTGGCGGTCACGGGTCTCGTGGATCCCGCGAGGGCGGTACGCAACAATACGCCGCGCGAGGGAGACGCCCTCGTCCTCACAAAGCCCCTGGGCACGGGCGTCATCGCCACGGCGATCAAGGCCGGCATGGCTGAGGAATCCGTGAAGGCGTCCTTCGTGGGGTCCATGGCATCCCTGAACCGGCCCGCCTCGGAGCTCATGCTGCTTCACGGCGCCCACGCATGCACCGACGTGACGGGGTTCGGATTCATCGGACACCTGAAGGAGATGCTGGGTGACGCCGGCCTTGAGATCGTCATCGACTCATCCGCCGTTCCCCTGCTTCCCGGGGCCCGCGCTGCCGCCATGGAGGGGCTCATCCCCGCGGGAATGTACCGCAACAGGGATTTCATCGGGTTCCTCTGCCGTCCGGATCCTTCGGTTCCGGCGGATCTTCTCGATCTCCTTTTCGATCCCCAGACATCAGGGGGGCTCCTGATCGCCCTTGACGCGGATCGCGCCGCGGATTTTTTGCACGACCTCCATGAAGGAGGCGTCAACGCCGCGGCCATCGTGGGCCGCGTTGCCGGGAGCTCATCTCCCGGCATCATCGTCCGTTGATCCGTTCCATCGCTTCATTAAGGAAATCTGGATGACCGGGAAAAAATCATTGATTTATCCCTGTCCCTGTGCTATTTCCATGCAGAGCGTGATTACAACGGCAGGTGAAGCGTATGAAGGCCCTCATTAAAAACGGACTCGTCGCGTCAATCCTTATGATAGTCGTGCTGGCCCCGGCCGGGGTTCTCCGGGCGGCGCCGGTCACCATCAACGAAACGAAGTTCCACGTGACCATCCTCGAGAAGGGAAAGGCCGAGATACTCTACCAGCTTACCTTCACCGAGCATGAAACGCGCGACCGCATACGCACCATCGGGCAGTTCATCGAACCGATGAAATTCATCGAGAGCTTCGGCACCCACAGGGGAAAGCGCTTCGCCATCACCATGCAGCCGATTGGAAACGGCTTCTACTCCGCGGTATTCAACATCACCACGAAAACGGGAGAGCAGTACACGGCGAACATGCGCTACCTCGTGGAGCGGCCCATACTGGACAACACCGAACACCAGGGTGTCCTCTACAGCAAGCTCTGGTGGGCACCGGTGCAGTGGAGCCTGCCCATAGGGAAGCAGACCGTGCAGGTCATCCTTCCCATAGAGATTCCGGCGCGGATCAACAAACCCGAGCTGGTCACGAACGCGGTCCTTGACCCCACGGGGCTACTCCAGGACGACAACATCAAGAGGAAGCACCAGCGCTGGATCTACTACCCCACGCCATGGAAGGGGAAGAACTACCTTTCCCTCCACGCGGAGAGGACCTCCCTGGCGGCGAACGAGAAGCAGGCCATTGACCTCTTCATCCCCGCGCGCTACCTGGACGCGGGGGCGGAGGGCGGGGACTACAGCATAGATTCGATGAAGGCGGGGGATCTCGTGTCCGAGGGGGAGTACGGGATCGATACGGTGGACGCGCGGATAGATATTGAATTCACTCCCGGCGACGTGCGCCAGGTGAACGAGACGTCGACCCTCCGGATGACCTTTATCGAGGAGGGTTCGCGGAACATTTTCCGCGCCTTCCTGGCGCATGATCCCGCCCGGGAGTATGCCGGGTGGGAAAAGGATCTCCGGGTTTCCGTCAACGGGAACAACGTCCCCGCGAAGGCGCGGTCCCATGTCGCGGAAGACGGCACCCCGGTCCCGGGAGTCTATGACCTCATCATCGGGAAGAAAACCGAACCGGGGGATACCGTTGTCGCGGCCATGAAGCTGACGGCGAAGACCTCCCTTGAACTGAAGCCGCGCCTTTACGGGGACCGCTTCCGCGGCGCCTATGACTGGCCCGGATTCACCCTGAAGGCCGCGCCGAAGCGCGCGTCCCTCCACGTCGCGGCACAGGTCCATGACAGGATCACCGCCACCTCGGCCATGGACGCGGAGAACCTCCCGGTCACGGTCGCGGATGAAACGAAACGCTTCTACAAAGGCTGGAAGGCTGAAGTGAAGCAGGAAAGGACGGGGTTCTACTACTACGAGGGCGCCTCGAAGATCAATTATCCCTTCATTCATCTCACATCTACGGCGGTTGTAAGGGACACGCGCATTCCCCCGGTGTCTCTCACGGTGAGCGTGGATCCCTCCAATCTCCAGGTTTCCGAATGGATGAAGCTGAAGACCCTGGTCAACGACCTGGCGCACTGTTCATTCTCGTCGAAGGACGCGGACTTCCTGGTTTCCCTCATCGGCGTTCTCGTCGTATATCTTCTCATGGCCTACTTTCTCAACTTCCTGTTCATCGGCGTGGAGATCGCGGTACTGGGCCTTCCCGCCTTCCTCCTCGGGAAGGCGACGGGCGTTGATCTTTTCAGCAAGATATTCTTTCCGAAGGGAAGAAAGAAATTCAGCCTCACCGGGGGATATATCTTCAGCTTTAATTGCGTGATCGTCCCCTTGCGGATCCTCTACTACGTTGTGTCGGGGATCGTCTACGTCATCATGCGGATTGCCGCGATACACCCGGCGATTAAACGACGCTTTTTTGAGAAGAAGCCCACCTATATCGAGCCGGAGATACAGATCGAGACCTTCGCCACGGCGGAAACCGTGGACAATCTCGATCCCGTGGAGACCGCGCTTTTCCTGAACCGCCCCTCGAAGGCGGTCAACCTGATGATCATGGACCTCTTCAACAGGGGGTTCATCGATATCCTGAACAGGAACCCCCTCCAGGTGAAGGTGCTGAAGCCCGAGGCCCTCAAGGAGGTGATCGGGGAGACCTGCGCCGTCCTTTCGCTCTACAAGACCTCCTTCGATGCCAAGAACGTCGTGGAGACGCTCCAGGAGGGAACGGCGGGCTGCGTCGTCGTCGACAGGCCCCTGGAGGCGATGAAGGAGAACCCCGAGGAGGCGGTTGACCTCTGTTCCGATGCGGGCGCCTTCTTCGCCGCCCAGCGCTACGAAGCAAGGGGCGGTGTCCATATTCTCTTCGGCAGGCTCGAGAGCGGAGAGCTGAAGGCGAAGGACACGCTGAACGTGTCACTTGAGGGCGCGCACCCCGCCACGGGCCTTCGGCCCCATGAGATTCTCTTCCTCACGTCGATAGCCGCCGACGGGACGCTGCCGAAGCAGCGGGTGCCCCTGGTCCTCAAAGCGATCTCCCGTTCCCTCCAGGGCAAAATATGGAAGGCGGATGTCGCGAAGACGGCAAAGGCCTACGCGGAAAAGATAGACGGCCACTGGACGGATTTCGAAAAGGCGGGGGATTACACGACCCAGAGACGCTATTTCGACACCCACCGGCCCTGGATCATCCTCTCCGACAGCTTCGAGAGCCGTTCCGCCCCCTTCATGGAAAGGGCCCTGGCGGACACCGCCGGGGGTGAGTCAACCGCCTTTTTCCGGAAGATAGGAGGGACCGCGGAGTCCTACACCGAGTCCGTGCAGGACTTCGCGGGGGGTATTGTCGAAAAGGTCGAGGGCGTATCGAGCTCCATCGTTGACCGTATCGAGAACCTCTTCTCCCCGCCGGACCTGAAGGCCGCCGAGGCTGCGGCCGCGGGGGCCGCGAAGAACCTCTCCTCCTTCAGCTATGACGCCTGTCACTCGGCGTGCCATTCCGCGTGCCATTCCGCCTGCGTGCACTCGGCGTGCCATTCCGCGTGCCACTCGGCCTGCGTGTGCCATTCCGCGTGCCATTCCGCGTGCCACTCGGCCTGCGTGTCGAGCTTCTAGGGGGTCACCATGGCGCCGCCCCTCTCTGACATCGCATCCTTCATCGCATCGACGCGTGAGGTGGTGCATATCCGCGAGGCGGACAGGATCCTGATAATCCGCCCGAACAAGATTCAGCACCTTAACGGGACAGCCTACGATATCCTGGACGCCCTGTACAACCGCGGCGAAGAGCCGGGGGAGGCCGCGGCGCGGATCGCCGGAGACTACGGCGTGTCCCCCGTGGCGGTGCGCCGTGACATGAAGGGGCTCCTAGAGAGCATCGCCGCGATCATGGACGAGGAATACGCCCGGGCCCCCCTCATTGCCACGATTGAATTCGATCCGGACAGCCTGGCCTTCCCGGTCCTCTCGGAGATCGCCGTCACCTACCGGTGCCAGAACCGCTGCGATTTCTGTTACGCCTCCAGTCCCTACCGGGGCCGCGAGGGCGATGAGATGACCCTGGACCAGGTGCGGACGGTCATCGGGAAGATATGGAGAGAGGCCATGGTGCCCACGATCTCCTTTACGGGAGGGGAGCCGACGCTTCGCAAGGACCTTCCCGAGATGGTACGCTGTGCCGCGGAGATGGGCATGCGCGTCAACCTTATCACCAACGGAATCCGATGCGCCGACCGCGGATTCGTCCGGGCCCTGGGCGATGCGGGGCTGAAATCCGCCCAGGTGAGCCTGGAGTCCCATCGCGCCGATATCCATGACGGAATTACCGGGAATCCCGGGTCCCACGGCAAAACCCTCCGGGGAATCGAGCACCTCAGGGACCAGGGAATCTACACCCACACGAACACGACCATCTGCGCCAAAAACAGGGACCACCTGAAGGGCCTCGTCTCCTTCGTCAAGAGGACCTTCGATTTTCCCTACCTTTCGATGAACATGATAATCGCCACGGGTACCGCCCGCTGCCACGAGGAGAACAGGATAGGCTACTCCTCCATCGGCGAGATCATAGACCCCGTCATCGACCACTGCGAGGTCCTGGGTATCCGTTTCGTCTGGTATTCCCCCACGCCCTACTGCATCTTCAACCCCGTTGACCGGAACCTGGGGTCGAAGTCCTGCGCCTGCATCTCCGGGCTGCTTTCCGTCAGTCCGTCGGGCGATCTGCTTCCCTGCTCGAGCTACGAGCGCGGCGTGGGTAATTTACTGAAACATTCATTCGAGCACATATGGAATTCCGACCAGGCCCTCTACTGGCGGGAACGCCGCTACGTGCCCCCGGTCTGCAAAAAGTGCGAGTACGAGACGATCTGCGGGGGCGCGTGCCCCCTCTACTGGGAGCACGCGGGTTCCTTCGCGGAAATCGAGGCGGTGCGGAACAGAAAACCGGTGCTGAGAAACCTTGCCTGGGACATCGAGCGTCGCCTGCGCGTCAGGACCAAGGGCGTCCCGGGGTTAACAACGGAGAGGGGGTAGGCCGTATGGGCAATCTGAAAGAGATGCTTGATTTCCTGAAGGGCACCCGGAAGCAGCTGGAAGAAATCGAGGAGAGGCTCGAAAAGATCCAGACATACTTCAACGACAATTTCGGCAACGTGAACGAGATACGCCGGTCGGAAATCGGCTTTCTCCAGGAGGCCTTTTTCGGGGACCCCAAGGCCTTCCCGGAGGAGATTTCCGCCCTCTTCCGCACCGCGATCAAGGAAGAGACCGCGGCATTCGATGACAACCTCCGGGACCTGGAGAAGAAGCGCGCCGAGCTTGAAAAGGCATTTGCCGATATCGACGGGGAGCGTCTCGCCTATTTCACGCGGGTGAAGGGGAAAAACAGCGGGCTTGATAAGAAAGAAGAACGGCTGAAGGCAAAGGTCATCGAACTCGAGAAGGAGATCGGCGCCTTCAACAAAACGATAGACGAGCTTAACACGGGCCTCGGGTTTATCACGAATTTCTTCCGGATGCGTAAGATCCAGGGGGAAAAGGACGACCTGCTGGAAAAACGGGACGCCCTTGTCCTGGAGATAGAGGACGTCCGGAACAAGTGGAAGGAGGCCACGGGGAAGTTCCGCCTGGAGGAGTCCGCGATCGTGGCGAAATGGAACCGGACCCAGACCGAGCTTTCGATGACGGAAGAAAAGATTGAGTCCCTGAAGGCCCGGCGCGAGGAGCTCATAAAGAAGGCGGCCTTTGTCGCGGCCCTGGACAGGCTCACGGGCATGGAGGAGTATATCGCGAAGGCGGTGAAGGCGGAGAAGCCCGATCGCTGCCCCCGGTGCAAATCCGACAACGGATCGAACAGGTTTTTCTGCCACTACTGCGGGGCCCGTTTTTCCGATGACCGTCCCGACGTCACGGGGAGCCTCGTCGAGGTGGGGGAGCTCAACAGCGTGCACGAAAGTCTCCAGGAGGGAATCGCCGGATCAGTGTCGATCCTGGCGCTTGTGCGGGGCATCGCAACGGGCGTTTCGGAATTCATCAAGAGCGTGGAATCGGTAAAGTCCTCGGAGGACCGCTACCCCCTGCCGAAGCTCAAGATCGATGTCCCGGCGTTTTCCAGGGAATTCGCGGAGAAGATCGCCTCCATGACCGAAAAGGTCGACGTCAAGTTCGTGAACCTGCATCCCATGGAGTTCACGAAGCCGCTCTCAGATTACACCGAGAAGAGCTTCACCAACGAGGGAATCGAGCGTTTTTTCACGGCCATGGGAGAGGAGTTGAATAAAACCACGAAGGCCCAGTGGTAGCAGGGAAGCCTCCGGGAGGGCGGGCCGGACAGGCCTCCAGGGAGAAGGAGCCATATCATGACACTTCAGGTAATACTCGGCGCCCTGCTGTCCGTTGCGGGGTTTCTCTCGGCGGGTCTCGGGATTCTTTTCCTCATCGCCTCCCACGGTATCGCCTCGCGACTCATCGCGGGGTTCATGCTGGGAGGAGTGGGGCTGGCCCTTCTTGTCGCCGGTGTGGTCCTCTTCCGCCGCGGAATGCGGACGGGTCCCATGGGCGTGCGGAGGGAGATCCTGCGGCTCGCCCGGTTGCGAAACGGCGAGCTCACCGGAGAGGCGATAACCGGCGCCCTGGGCTCATCCGATACCGTGCGTTTCCAACTCATGGACCTCGTTCAAAAGGGCGTTGCCCGCGAGGTGGCGAGGGGCGGTCGTGCCGTCTACCTCTTCGATGACTTCCAGGCGAAACTTGTATTAAAAAAGTGTCCTTATTGCGGGAACGATTATCCCGTGCGGGATGATATCGAGCGTTGCCCCTCCTGCGGCGGCGACCTGAAAATGCACCGATCGGTCCTCGCCGGAGGGGAGAAATCCTATTCAATGGACGAGGATGACGATTCCCACGTTTCCTGAGAACGGTATGGCGCCATGTCCCTGAACGGATTCACCATCCCCGAACTCGCGTCGAAGCTGAACGATGTGCCCGCCCTTTCAGGGCTGACCCCTGAAAAGCTCTTCGGGGGCGTGGCGTTTTTTTCAGGCGTGGACGGCGGGGTCATCACCCGGATCGCGCCGCAGGTGCGCATCAACGAATTCACGTCCGGGGAAATCGTGAGCCGCCATGGTATGTTCGACGAGTGGTTCCACGTGATCCTGGCGGGAACGGCCTGGGCGGTGATACCCACGGAGGAGAACCCCAGGTTTCGCCTCTACCGCCTCGATGCCGGCGGCTTTTTCGGGGAGGAGCTCGTCTACGCCTCGGAACCGCGGGAGAGCACCATCGTCGCCGAGGACCGCCTCGTGACCCTTTCCATGGGGGGGGAAACCCTCAGGGAGCTGATGGAATCCTCCCCCGCGGTGCGCTCCCTTCTCGAGAAAAGCTACCTGGACCGGGGCCTCAGGAACGATCTCCGGCGCGTTCCCGTGTTCACGAACCTGAACGACCGCCTCTTCGAGGAGGTCCTTTCCCGCGCCGAGCTCCTTACGCTCAACGAGGGGGAAACGATATGCCGGGAGGGGGAGGCGGGGGACGCCTTCTATCTTATACGAAGCGGCGAGGCCCGCGTCTACCGGCGGCACGATGATCGTGACAGCCTGGTTGCCATACTTGCCGAGGGACAGTTCTTCGGGGAGATGTCCCTTCTCTTCGACGAGAAGCGGAACGCCACGGTGACGATATCGAAGAAGGCGAACCTGGTGAAAATATCGAGCGGTAATTTTCTTTCCATAGTCAAGAAGGACGCCGGGATGATGAAGGAGATTCTCGTCGTCGTTGAGGAGCGTCGCGAGCACCAGCGGGACGCCCTCAAGGACCCCCGGGTCGCCGTCATCGGCAGAAAGCTTCTCGACCTGAACCACGCCGTCAACGTACACCTCAACATCATCTCCCAGTGCGTGGTGGACACGGAGCGCGGGAGCGCACTCCTGGCGACCCTGCCCGGTTCCCGCTATCCCTACGTCTATCCCCGGGACAGCGCCTGCGCCGCGCGTTTTCTCTACCACCTGGCCCTGAGTCCCCTCAAGTCGGGGGAGATCGCCATGCGTCTCCTCGGGGAGATGGCGCGCTTCATCATGAATTGCCAGCGCGGCGACGGCTACTGGGGCCAGAGGTACGGAATTGAGGGCGATGACAGGGGCATCTACCGCCAGGAGGACAACGTCGCCCACGGGGTGTCGATACTCTGCCGCTATCTCATCGCCGCGTCGCGGAGGGGGATCGTCATTCCCGGCGTTGAAAAGTATCTCGACGCCGTTGCCCTCGGGGCGGAATTCGCGCGCAGGCATTACTACAGGAAGGAGATCCATCTTTTTTATTCCACCACGTCGATCCATGAATCGGCGATCGAGGAGGGCTACACCATCTGGGTGAACTACGCCTATCTCCTGATGTTCAGGCTCCTGGGTTCGCTGGGGAGCGCCTACGGCGTTTCGGAGAGGTTTTCCGCCGAGCGAAGCCTCGCGGCGGGTTTCGAGCCCACCGTGGAAAAGGTCTTCGTCCAGGAAGGGCGCCACATCAGGCGTCTCAAGCCGGACGGGACGGTGGACCTGCGGCCCGATATAACCCTTCTTTCCCCCTTTTTCTTCGGCACGGGGCTCGACCGGGAGTATTTCACCGACGGGGAGGCCTTCAAAAACTCGATCGAGTTCATCTCCGAGATGCTCTGGGACCCCGAGCTCGGCATGCTCCAGCGCTATCTCCCCTTCATCGAGGACCCGGACACCCATATCCACGCGGGCAACGGCCCCTGGATCCAGTACACCGCCATGCTGGCCCAGTACTATTTTCACAGGGGCGAGGCGGACAAAGGAAGCGAAATACTGGGCATCATCGACGGCTACAGGAGCCGGGAGGGCTATCTCTGCGAACACCTCACCACCCCTGAAAGGTTTTACGAGTTCAAGACCCTGGAATGGCTTTCCGGCAGGGATTTCGACAAGGAATTCGCCCCGCGGATCCTCGTCGAGGGCATCCCCTATGACAATATCGTCGAGGAGCTCAACCACATGCGGGATTCCTACCGGAAGGTGGAGGATGAGTGCGCGCGGGTGAGCCGGACCGGACATATATCCTTCGCCACGCCCCTCATGTGGTCCCACGCGGAGTACGCCATGGCCCTCATGATGCGCACGGAAAAAGAGCTGGAGGCCCTGAGAAAATGACGGTGTGGCGATACATCCTCGCGTGCGCGGCAATCCTGTCCCTTGTCGCGGAAAGTGTCTCCGGTGATTCCGCGCGGAAGCTCGGGTTCGTCTACCGCAAGGGCGAGAAATACAGGATCGTCACCGAGGTGAACGAGGAAGTGCTCATCAACGGCGTTCGCTCCCATACCTCGGAAATTCTCAACAAGGTGTCGGTGGACACCGTCGAGGCATCGGGGGACGAGGGTGTCCTGGAGTGCCGCTTCATGGTCTCGGAGGTGATCAAGGGCGCGTATCAATCTTATTTTCTCAAGCTTGACTACCCCTCCCGGTTCCGGAGGGACTCCCGGGGGGTCCTGACCATTGACGGGCGATTCTACATGCCCGTGGTGCGCAATCTCCCCCGTTTCCCCGGGGGGGTGGTAAAGCCGGGAGACGTCTGGGCGGGCGACGGCGAGGAGGTCCATGACCTCCGACGGGGATACGGCATTGAGGCCCCCTTCCGCTTTCCTTTCACCGCCCGTTATGCCTACCTCCGGGACGAGGTCAGGGAGGGGGTGCCCACGGCGGTCTTCGAGGCGAAATACGCCGTGTTCCACAACGAGCCTTCCTCCGGTACGCCGCTGAAGGCGGTCCCGGTCCGGATAACGGGGACATCGGAGCAGATTTTCTGGTGGGACATCGGCGCGGGGCTCATGCACTCCTACGTCGAGAACTTCGACTACATATTCTTTCTTTCGAACGGATCGCAGGTGGAATACCGGGGCACATCCCGGGGAAGGCTTATCCGTTCCGCTCCCCTGGACCGGGAAAAGGTCGCGGGCGAGCTGGCCGATGCGATAAAGAAGAACGGGATAGACGACGTGTCGATAAGAAAGGAGGGGAGCGGAATAACCCTTGTACTCGAAAACGTGATGTTCCGGCCCAACTCGGATGAGCTGACCGAGGGCGAGAGGGTGAAGCTCGGGCGCATCGCGGGGATACTGAAGAACTATCCGGAGCGCGATCTCCTCATTACCGGTCACACGGCAAGGGTGGGGGATGAAGCGAGTTCCCAGACCCTCTCGGAACGGCGATCCCGGGCTGTGGCGGATTTTCTCATTTCCCGGGAGGCCGCCGATCGAAGCCGTGTGGTGACCCGGGGCATGGGTTCCCGCGAACCGGTCGCGGACAACGAAACCGAGGCGGGGAGAAAGCGAAACCGCCGCGTGGAAATAACAATAATGGAAAACTAGGGAAGGCATGTCATCTCGTAACGCGCGTGCGTCCGGTGGGGGGATATTGGACATATCGACTGAATTTCTTCACGGCATCGACATTCTGTCGCTGCTCACCCCGGGGGAGATCGAGCGCATGAAGGCCCTTTTTACCATCAGGAGAATAGGGGAGGGGGAAGTGCTTTTCCGCGAGGGCGATCACGGGAATGAGCTCTTTATCGTCCGAAGCGGCGAGGTCGCAACGTCGATACGCCTTCCCGACGGAGGCGCCCGCGAGATCGCCCTGTTTCGGGAGGGAGATTTTTTCGGCGAGATGTCGATTTTCGAGAACGCCCCCCGCTCGGCGACCTGCGTTGCCGCGGCGCCGAGCGAACTCCTGGGCCTCCACGAGAAGGAATTCTACCGTATGATAGAGGAGTGCCCGGACATCGCCACGAAGGTAATGTACCGTATGCTCAACATCACGACGCAGCGCCTCCGCGACACGGGGGAATTTCTTTCCGACATGGTGCACTGGGGCGAGGCCGCCCGGCGCCGCGCCGTCACCGATGAGCTCACCGGGGCCTACAATCGTCGCTTCCTCGATGACGCCCTGGACAGGGAGTTCGAGCGGGCGAAGGGGAGCGGGAGCAGCCTGACCATGGCGATGGTCGATCTTGATTGTTTCAGGCAGATAAACGAGCGCCACGGAGAGGAAGCCGGTGACCGGTGCATCATCGAGGTCGTGCGGGTAATCAACAGGCTCCTGCGCGAAAACGACATTTTCGCCCGTTACGGCGGGGACGAGTTCGCGCTCCTCCTTCCCGCCACGGGACCTGATGACGCCGGGGAGCTCGCGGGGCGCATCAGGAAAGACGTGGAGGGGCTTCGGATCCTGCCCCCCGACGGTTCCGGTCCGCGTCTGACCCTGAGTATCGGCCTGGCGTCATATCCGGGCCACGCCGGTGACCCGGCCTCCCTCAGGGAGGCTGCCGACAGGGCGCTCTATCGCGCCAAGGAGGAGGGGCGCAACCGCGTGGCCCTGGCGGAATCCTCACAATCCGTTGGAGGGACGAGGACATGAACAAGCAGGTTATTGAAACCGTCCATGCGAGGAACCTGGTCATCGATAACATCATCGACGCCCTGCAGTCGAAAAATCATTTCCTCATGCTCGGCCACAAGAACCCCGACGAGGACTGCCTCGCCTCCATGGTGGCCTTCGCACTCATCGTGAGCAAATTCTCGAAGAAGGCAACGGTATGCCTCCGCGCCCGCGTCCACGAGCATTTCCAGTACCTGCTCAGCATATGCAGGCACAACGCGATACACTGCTCCGCCACCGTCGAGGATGGGGGGGAGCCTGTGGACGCCCTGGTCCTCTGTGACACTCCCAAGCCTTCAATGATCGACATGGATCCCTCGGCGGAGCGGCTGGTCGGCGATCCCTCGATACTCAGGATTGAGATCGACCACCACCTGGGGGCCGACAGCAGTTATTTCGGCGACGAGGGCTACCGCCTGGTGACCGACGCGAATTCCGCGAGCGAACTCGTGGGTCTCATCGCGCTCAAGCTGGCGAAGCGGGAAGACCTCCTCGGGAGGTATAATATATCCAATCTCCTGACGCGAAATATCGTCCTCGCCGTGCTCACGGGTATCGTGGGCGACACCAACATGGGCCGTTTCATCAAATCAAAGCGCCAGAGGAGGTATTACGATATTTTCAGCAATCTCTACAATTCCATGCTTGAAGGGAACACGACCAAGATCACGAACCTGACGAACAAGGAGCAGGTGTTCCTTGAAATACAGCGTCTTTCGGCGAAGGAGGAGCGCTGTTTCCAGTACCTTCTCGACAGGAAAAAATTCTCTTCATCGATAGGCTACGCGGTGCTGACGCGGGATGACATGTCCCTCCTTTCCGATGAATTCGACGAGGAGACCATCGTGTCCGTATCTCGCTCCATCACCGACAGGCTCGCCGAGGAGAGCGGGAAGCTCGGCATGGTGGCTTACGATGATTCGGCCCGCACGGGCCTGGTGCAGTTCCGCCTGAGGAGGGGGCACTCATTCAGGGGCTTTGACCTGCGGCGGGTCCTGGAAATATTTTCCATCGGCGACGGCGGCGGTCACGAGGGAGCCATCGGCTTCAGGATGGAGGCGGCCAGGGTGGGCGACATCACGGTCTTCGTGGAAGGCCTCGTGCAGGGGATCGAGAAGGCGATCAGCTGAAAATAAGGACCGGGGCGCCTTCGAGGCGCCCCGGTCTGGTTCCTCAGACCGCCTGTTGTACCGCCTCGCCGGAGGATTTCCTCATTGTTTCGAGGAAGCGCACCTCCCTCCCGACGATCTTGATGCGCGACTGCTTTTTCCCGTCGGTCCCTTCCCATCGGTCCTGCCGGAGGGTGCCGATGACCATGACCCTGCGTCCCTTCGTAATCCCCGTTGAGCAGACCCCGGCCAGCTTTTCCCATGTCTCCACGTCAATGAAGGAGACCTTCGGCTCGTCGTCCTCCTTTGAATAATGATTTACCGCCACGGTGAAGCTGCAGACGTCCTTGCCGGTCTTTGTTTTCTTCAAGATCGGATCCCGCGTTGCGTTTCCCTCGATCGTGGCCGTTACATAATTTTGCATGACCCATCTCCTTGTGTGGTTTTAGGGTTTAACGGCCGGGGGCACGGGAAGTGAAAAAAAATTGAAATTTCCTGTTTATATGCCATGGTGACGACGCGGGGAACCGGAGGAGGAATCCCCCCGAAAATCTATGGGACGGGTAACGGGATGCCTGATGGGGAATATGGATGGATCGATTTCGGGTATGAATGCGATCTTCACTATTTTGAGCCCCGGGAGACGGCCGCGGTGATAGAGGAATTTATTCGCCAGGCCGTTGAGAAGGGGCTCCCGCGCGTACGGCTTGTTCACGGAAAGGGACGGTCGGCGAAAAAGCGGGAGGCCCACGCGATACTGCGCGCCCATCCGGACGTCCTTGAGTTCCGCGACGACGGGCCGAACTGGGGAGCCACGATCATCGCGATTGCCCCGCCGGGGCCGGGGGGCCGGGGGCGCGGGTGAGCCACCGGAGCGTGCCGGTCATGCCGATTCCCGGATACGATCGAGGACGCGCTTCAGCATATCGAGGTACTCACAACGGCTCAGAATGAAATCCTTGACCAGGGGCGTCGCCTCGAGCTTTTCACTGATGAGCTTGAATTCCGCCGGCGAGGATGGACCTCCGTCGCCGGAGGCCCTGCCGGCGCTGATCTCTTCACCGAGGGCGACCAGCCGTGAGTGGACGTCCCGGGCCTCCGGATCACGCTCCATGAGGGCGAGGCACTCTACGTAGCGGCGTGACACGGGGTGCTCGCGGATTTTCTCCGCCAGTACCTTCGCCTTCCGGATTATTTCAAGAAGTTCCGGGTTTTCAGGGTCCTGCATCAGGGTGCTCCCTTTTCGCGCCGGTGGATGGCCTCCACCATCTCCTTGAAGAGCTCATAGAATTCCTTCAACTCGTCGCGTTCCCGGAGGGGCCTCAGCTGGGGCCGCTTTCCATCGATGATGTCCCGCATGAAATTCGAGATGACGTAAATGGGCCCCGAGACCCTGTGGGTCTTCCTGATGAGCATCACGTACAGCACGGCGCATTGCGCGACGATGATGACAAGAATGGCGATGAGGAGGAACTTGTTGTAGATGATGATCGTGTTGTTGTAGGTGATGATCTCGGAGAGTGTGGCCATGTTCTCGTCGTGCCGCGTGGCGCTCTCCATCAGGGCCTTTTTCATGGTGGGGTCCTCGGTCTTCTGTATCGAGGAGAGGAAGACGAAGATGCTGTTTTCGATCTTGTAAATGTTGTCGATTCGCATGTTGTTCCAGTTGAGGCGGACATTGTTGTAGACCACGCTGGCGGTGATCGCCCCGAGGATGAGCGCCGTGATGATGGTGACGATGCCGATTATGGAGAAGGTCGTCTTGAGCTGGTACTGCCTGTCGATGAGATACTGTTTTCTCTTTTTCTTCATGGATCACCTCGCGGGGCGCTGTTGGAGGCATGGTGAAATAAAAAAATCCCCGCGTCAATACCTTTTCGGCGCGATTCAGGCCAGTATATGATCCGCGATGCCCATTCCCGAAAGCATTGAGAAAAAGAGCCGCAGGGGGAGGCCGATGATATTGGTGGCGGAGCCGCGGTAGCCATCCACGATCATGGCGCCATGCTCCTGGAAGGCGTAGGCGCCGGCCTTGTCGCGGTAATCGATCAGTGAGAGATAGCGGCGGATCTCCCCCTCATCCAGGGCCTTGAAGGTTACCTCCGTGTCGCCGTGCCCCGTCATCGAAGCGATCGCTCCCGACGCGTCCGTCGCGGCCAGGGTCAGCCCCGTGACGACGCGGTGGGTCCGGCCGCTCAGCCGGGTGATCATGGCGACGGCGTCATCGAGGCCCGAGGGTTTTCCGATGAGGCACCCGTCGATCGTAACGACCGTGTCGGCGGTGATGACAAGGGAGGGTCCCCGGAGGGTCGCGGCGTCGAGAGACGCGATGATCGCCGCGGATTTGTCGCGGGATACCCGCGCGGCGAACCCCTCGGGAGTTTCGCCGGGGAATGCCGTTTCGTCCACGGAGGGGTGGATCACCCTGATCTCCCCGAAGAGTCTTTCGAGTATCATTTTTCGACGGGGCGACGCCGAGCCAAGGATCGGGACCATGCTCATTTCAGGACGACTTTTTCATTCAATTTATAGACGTCGGTGATGTTCTTCAGCTTCTTCAGCCGCTTGATTACGTCCTTCAGGTGTTCGTTCCCCCTCACTTCGAGGATGAACTTGAAGCGGGCGATCCCCCGTTCCTCGAGATGGGCCTCGGCCTTGATTATGTTTGTCTTGGAGAGGGAAATCTCGTCCGCCACGTCCTTGAGGAGGCCCGGCCGGTCTATGCCGTCCACCGCGAGCTTGATCGGGTAGACCGTTTCCGTCGTTCCCTTCCAGACGATGTTGATGAAGCGCTCCTTTTCAGCGGTCATGCGCTGGAGGGAGGGACAGTTCTTCTTGTGCACGGCGATGCCCCGGCCGCGGGTGATGAAGCCGATGACGTCGTCGCCGGGAATGGGCTGGCAGCACTGGGAGAGGCGAATGAGGACGTCGGAGATCCCGTCAACGACGATGCCCGTCTGCTTCTGCTTTGACAGGCTTTTCAGCTTGACCTGCTCATCCTCGGGAATGGTGACCTTGACGGTCTTCTCTTCCCGGTGCTTTTCTTCATCCTCCGGTTTCTGCGCGGTTTCCGTTTTTTTCCTGAGCCACGCCCGTATCTTGTAGCGCGCGTTGGGCGAGGCGACGATCTTGAGCCATGACTCTGAGGGATGGCCCTTCTTGCTCGTCATGATCTCCACGATGTCGCCGCTTTTCAGCTTTGCCTTGAGCGGAACGATCTGCCCGTTGACGCGGGCCCCCACGCAGGTATTGCCCACCTGGGTGTGGACCGCGTAGGCGAAATCCACCGGCGTGGCGTCCTTGGGAAGCTTGATGATTTTGCCCTGGGGGGTGAAGACGAAAATCTCGTTTTCGTAAAGGTCCATCTTCAGGCTCTTCATGAACTCCCGGGTGTCCCGGAGCTCCATCTGCCATTCGGTGGCCTCCTTGAGGAAGGATATATCCTTGAATTTCTTTTTCAGGGACTGCGGGTCCTCCTTGTAGACCCAGTGCGCCGCGATCCCCATTTCGGCCGTGGCGTGCATTTTTTCCGTGCGGATCTGGACCTCGAGCCAGTGTCCCTCGGGCCCCACCACCGTGGTGTGAAGGGACTGGTACATGTTCGATTTCGGCACGGCGATGTAGTCCTTGAACCGGGATGCGACGGGGGACCAGAGGGTGTGCACCACGCCCAGGACGGCATAGCAGTCCGTGATTTCCTTGGTGATGATCCTGATCCCCCGGATATCGTATATTTCC
Organism: Spirochaetota bacterium; assembly: GCA_040768125.1. GTDB lineage: Bacteria > Spirochaetota > UBA4802 > UBA4802 > UBA5550 > RBG-16-49-21. Next base: position 283,045 of record JAXGNG010000004.1, read on the forward strand.
TCGATATTCTTCTTCTGGGTCTGGAGCTTTTTATAGATGGAATAATAATGCTTGGCCCTTCCGATTATCTGGGCCTCGATTGACATCTCCTTGAGGCGTGTATAAATGATGGTACGCACGTTTTCGAGATATGATCCGAGCTCCGTGTCGCGCTGTGCCACGCCCTTCTTGATCTCGGCGAATTCACGGGGGTGGAGCACGCGGAAGGAGAGGTCCTCCAGCTCGCTCGAAATCTCCGACATCCCGAGGCGCCGCGCCAGGGGCGCGTAGATGTCCATGGTCTCACGCGCAACGCGCTCGCGGGTATCCGGCGAGTGGAACATTATGGTGCGCATGTTGTGGAGCTTGTCCGAGAGCTTGATGATAATGACCCTCACGTCCTTCACCGTGGCGATCAGCATCTTGCGGAGCGTCGCCGCCTGTGCCGTCGCCTTGGTTCTTCTCTTTATGGACGAAATTTTCGTGACCCCGTCGACGAGGGCGGCGATCTCCTGGCCGAAGGCGTTTTCGATCATGTCCAGGGATGCCCCGGTGTCCTCCACGGTATCGTGGAGGAGCGCGGCGGCGATGGTGGCGGTGTCGAGCTGGAACGCCGCCAGGGTGATGGCGACCTCGAGGGGGTGGACGATGTAGGGTTCGCCGGAAAGTCGCTGCTGGCCCTCGTGGGCCGCGCTGGCGAAGAGGTATGCCTTCTGGATGGTGGGCAGGTCTATGTTCGGATTGTGCTTCCGTATTACGTTGAGCAGGGTGCCGATATCCCTGCTTCGGATTTTAAGCTCGAAGTCCTTCATCCTCGACAATCATAGAAGGCCCCGGCGCCGAGTCAACCCTAAATTATGGAGGTCCCGGCGTGACCATGGCAGGATAAATATGCGTTAAGTCCGGGGTCCGTATATCCGAAAATAAAAAAAAATATATTCCTTTACCCGGGGAGGAATGGGATATATTCAATGGCCGGACCAGTTGGGAGAGATGCCGGGCCCCATCCGGTTAAGGACGTCAAAACAAAGAGGGGATCGAACGATGAGCGGAGCAGGAAAAGGGTGGCGCGGAGTGGTGATATGCGCCCTGGTACTGTGCATCACCGGGGGCGGGAGCCTTCGTTCCCAGTATATACTGGACGAGGAGGAAAAACGGCCCGTCGAGGAAGTGAAACCCGAGCCGGAGCCGGTGGTGCCCCAGGAGAAGATCCCCGCGGATATTGCCTTTAACATAAAGGCGGTGAGAATTCCCGACATCACGGACCTCCAGTGCGCGATCAAGATCAACTGGGACCTCAATCCGGGTTATACCGGGGAATACGTGGTCCTCCGTTCCGGGAGCAGCATCGACACGAAAGAGAAGGCCCTGGCGGCCAAGGTCGTGCAGAACGTCAACGCGACGACGAACAACGCCATTATCGATACTGACTGCACCCCGGGTGATTACTACTACGCCGTCCTGTCGAAAAAAAACTTCGTCGACGGAAAGGTCAGGCTCTACCGCGACGTGAATTACACCACGATCCCCGTAAGGGTGTTTTCCGCCGACGCGCTCTACCGGGTCACCGGCATCCGGGCGGAGATCGTCCATGATGTACATGTTCGCGTTTCGTGGAAGAGGATCGAAAAAACAGGCATTTTCTACACGGTGTACCGCTCCCGGCGAATCATCGACACCGACGGGAGGCTTCGTGAGGCCGATCGCGTCATGGTTGTCGCCGATGAGGGAGAATGCATCGATGACACGATTTCCGTTTCCGGGACCTATTACTATGCCGTGACGGCGAAAGTGCTCTATGGGCTGGAAGATGTTCGTCTCATTACCGATGAAAATTACACCTCCGTCGGACTGGAGATAGGGATACGGTCGCCCCTGAAACTGGTCTCAATCGACGCAATCCCCGAGGTAGACGGGATAAGGATAGTCTGGAACCATACCGGTTCCCAGGGCAACCGCCTCTACACGCTTTTCAGGTCACCGAAATCCCGTGTGGCTATCGAGGGAGTGGACGCGTGGACGGTTCTGAAAAAGGTCGACATAACCGAGGCCGGCCACACCGACGTCAAGCCGCCTCCCGGTGCATGGTATTACGGGCTCATTCCCGAAGGGGCGGATCCCGCGGCCTACCGGTTTGTGCCTGGCGTCAGCATAACCGGGAAAGCGGTGAGCCCCGGGGAAAAGAGGGCGCCCGCCGAAGCGGGTGACATCGATCGTATTCTTAAAAGGACCTTCTTCAGGGGGAAGTACGGGGAGTGCTTAAAAGAGTTGCAGAAACTGCTCGAGGCAACCGATAATGAAATGGTAGCGGCCAAGGCCCGCCTTTTCATCGGCAGATCCCATATCGAGCAGGGCCGCTACAAGAAGGCCGTGGAATACCTCGTTCTTCCAGACGTGAAGAGGCATTTCCCCAAAGAGGCGGCATTCTGGGCGGAATTCGCGCTTGTGCGTGTAAGAAAGTGACGTTCTAAATCGCGACGTGAGGATTGGTGATGAAACAGGGTATCGTGGCGGGAGTAATTCTGGTCCTGGCGGGGATCGGCCTGTTCGCCTATTACGAGCACTTCGTCCGGTATGAACGGGAGGCGCGTCAGCTCCTCGCCGAGGGCAAGCTCATCTACGAGAGGGGCTCCGAGGAGGCGGTGAACGACTCGATCAGCGTGTTTACGAAGATCGTCGCGCGATACCCCGGGTCCGCCGCGGAGGCGGAGGCATACTATTACATTGCCCAGGGCTACGAAAAGCTCAACCTTAACCGTCTCGCCTACCTGAAATACGTCTACATCATCAAGAACACCGAAAAGAACGGCGACGTCCTCGATCCCGGCCTCGCCGAAGAGATACGAGCAAGCCTCGCAAGGCTCAAAATGAAAAAACGATACACCGAGGAGGGGGTCCACGAGCTCCTGGGATTGCTGAACAGGTCCCATGACCGGGAGTTCAGGAGCAGGATCTATTCCGAACTCGGGCACGTCTATCTCCACTCGCGCGAGATCGAGAAATCGAAAAGGATGTTCGATCTTGCCCTGGAGGAAAACGGCGATAACGAGGAGGCGATCCTCGGAAAGGCCCGGGCCTACAAGCATCTCGGCCAGGATGACAGGGCCTATGATCTCTATGATTACTACCTCAGGTATTACGGCAATTTCAGCAATTACGCCGACGACGTCACGAAGGCCTACATGGAACAGGTCTACCAGAGCGGGCATGACCGGTATCGGAAAGGGCGCTACTCATCGGCGATCTCCAGCTTCAACAGGCTACTGAAAAACTTCCCGGACGGATCAAGGGCCGTGGATTCGCTCTACTGGATCGGCCAGAGCTACTTCGCGATGAAAAAATACGGAACCGCGATACGATACTACGACAGGGTACTCGCATCGGGGGGGAGATACTCCCAGGACGCAAGGATCAGGAAGGGGTACTCTTATTTCCTTATTAAGAACTACGACCTCGCCGCCAGGGAGTTCCAGCTCTATCTCAACGCCTATCCCGGGGGACGCTACGCGGGAATCGCGAGAAAATGGAAGGGCATGAGCACCCAGGAAATCCTCTACCGGGTCCAGAACAGGATGCTGACGGAGGGAAGTGGCGAGAAGGACGCGCCACCTTCCGACAGGGAATCCGACGATGGAGGAGGCTTCCGGGGCGGGAATGATGATGACGCCGCGGACCGCGCCATGACGGGGGGCGCGTATGGAGGCCGATTCGGCGACGTGGAATTTGAAAACGTGGGCGAGCTCTGAGGGGCTCGCCTTTCTTATACAGGAAGTACCGACTTCGCACTCAGCGCACGTGTGATCCAGATTTATTCCTCCCGCTACCGTTTCCTGCTTGAAAAAATAGGCGTCGTCATGAACATAGACCCGAATTCATCCTTGTGGACCGTCGCGTGCGGCGTCGATTCCCTATCCCATCCATGAGAGAGAGTGGAGGACTCCAATGAAGTACAGAATAATCGGTCTTTTGATCCTGGTCGCGGCGATATGTAACGGCCTGCCCGTCGCCGCCCAGGCCCCCGGGGGAGGGGAGACGGAGACGGCGGAGAAAAAGGAGGAGAAGGACCCGAGCAAACTCTGGGTGGACCTCTCTGGCGTGATGTACCTGGAGTGGGCGTACAACAGCGGGTACAACTACACGGGGAACGGATCATGGGGAAAGATCCCCCGATGGGGCATCGCCGTTGACTACACGCAAAATCCCCTGGTCATCAGCGGATCCATGCCCACCAATTATCCGAGCAAGAACAACCACACCTTCAGGATGCAGCGCGCCTACATTACCCTCAGGAAGGAGCTTGGGGATTACTTCAGCGTCAGGGTGACGACGGATATCGATCCCCAGGGCAGCGATTACGTTTTCCTGAAGCTCGGTTACGTGCAGTTTTTCAAGAAATTCGGCACGCCTTTAGGGAGCATCGACCTGAAGGCCCAGCTCGGTAAGATCGGCACTATCGTCGTGGGCGTTACCGACCTCCTGAGTGACCTGAGATGGCTGGGGCCCAACTACATGAACAACTCCAAGCTCGTGCTGAACGGCAACAGCTTTGACGACTCCGCCGACCTCGGGGGCATGGTGTCCCTGGGCGTTCTCGACCTGGTGCGCCTGGAATATTCCTTTACCAACGGCGAGGGCTACAAGGCCGATAACAACGAGACCTACGGAGGGAAGGCGCACACCCTTCTGGTGTCGATCAACCCCGTGGAGTACCTCAAGGAGATACACCTTAATTTTTACGGCCGCTGGGAGGACACGAACAAGAACAAGCTGGATCTGACCCCATGGGAGGAGGATCCCACCGGCACCACCCCTCCCATCAAGTACAGCGGCGTCGACAAAAGAAATTACGTTGGATGCGGGATCGCCTGGAAGAGTGACCTCATCAAGGCGGGACTCAACTTTTTCGCTCCCGAGAAGCACTATTCCAAGACCTCATTCATCGATCCCAGGCTCGCTCCCGGTGTTTTCGTCAATCCCCTCACGGGATACTCACCCCGGTACCGCCAGAAATTTCTGCTTATTGATTCCTGGATTCACCTGAACCTCGGTGCGATCACCCCGGCCGGGGTCCTCGTCGCGGGGCGCTGCGCCTACGGGAAAGAACTCAAAAGCATGCTCGCCAACCAGCGGCAGCCCCGGGAAACCCTCCTCATGGGAGGCGGCGTCGGGTACCAGTTCAACAGGCATTTCAGGATGATGCTCTACTACGAGACGATTATCTTCAAGATGGCGGCGAAATTTCCCGATTCATCGAGGCGGGACCCGACCCCGAACAACAACGTGTACCTCAAGCTCGAGGCGAAGTACTGACCCACGCCGGGGGCCGCCGCGCGAAGCGAGAGGAGGAGGGGGCATGACCATCGAAGAGATGATTCGGTCGAAGATCAGGACCATCCCGGATTTTCCCAAGAAGGGAATCATGTTCAGGGACATCACGACCCTCCTGCAGGATGCCGAGGGATTCCGGATGACCGTCGACGCCTTCATACGGCGCTACAAGAGGATGGATATTGATTATATCGCCGGGATCGAGGCCCGCGGCTTTCTCATCGGCGCCGCCGTGGCCTACGAGCTCAGGAAAGGGCTGATCCCGATACGAAAAGGCGGCAAGCTCCCCCACCGGACCATTTCCCACGAGTACGAGCTCGAATACGGCACTGACCGGATCGAGGTGCACGACGACGCCGTCGCGCCCGGGGACCGGATCCTGGTAATCGACGACCTCCTCGCCACGGGAGGGACGGCCCTGGCCTGCGCGACGCTGATGGAAAAGCTCGGGGGGAAGGTGGTTGAGCTGGGCTTCATCGTCGACCTTCCCGACGTCGGCGGCAGGAGGAAGATCGAAGGAGCGGGGTATGATGTCTTCACCCTGGTTCACTTCGAGGGCGACTGACGCCTCCATTCGTAGAGGGCGATCGAAAGGGCGACGGGGCCATTGAGGGATTCGGTCCCCCCGTAGAGCGGAATCGATACCGACCCCGACCTGAGCTCGCCAGGCAGGCCGGGACCCTCGATCCCCGGCACAAGGAGAAACCGTTCCGGGAAGGTAAACGAGCCGAGGGGCGCGCCGTTCCTGTCAAGGGCCACGACGGCAAGCCCTTCCTCACGAACGATCGCGTCAAGCTCGTGCAGAGACGGTCCCGTTACGATGGTCACGCCGAAGACGGAACCCGCAGACGACCTGATGGATTTGGGATGAAATGGATTCGCCGCCTCTTTCAGAATGATGATCCTCTCCACGCCGAATCCCGCCGCCGAGCGTATCGACGCCCCCACGTTGACGGGGTCCTGGAATGGGATTATGAGGGTGCATCCGGGGCCGGCCGTCCGGTCCCACTCCTTCATCTCGGGGATCCCCACCGTCGCCAGGGGGCCCGGCGTATTGAAAGGATCGATTTCTTTATAGAGTGATTTTTTAAGAACCAGGAGGCTTCGGCGGCGCGCGAAATCCTCTATGAGGCTGTTCATCACCGCGTCGTCTTCGACATGGCCGTCCCTGAGTATCAACTGTTCCGGTTTCAGGTCCTTGCTGCCCGTCATCTCCGCGATGATTTTTCTCCCTCCCACCAGTATCCTTCCCCGTCGGCGGGGCCCCTCGCCCGCGGCGATGCGCTTCAGCTCGCGGAAGGATCGGTTTTCCGGGGAGGTAACAGCGGTTCCCTTCGTCGCGGTAAGGTCCTTGAGAATGGCGTAGGTTTTCCGCGAGGCGTCGCTTTCCTTCCTGAAAACAATTAGGCGGCGGTCGTACGACGTTCCAGGGAGGGTGTAACGGAGGTCCGACTCGAGGGAGTATGCCCCACCGTTCGCTTCGGATATTCCCTCGAGATCGGCGGCGACGCCCGGGCCCTTCATGAATATGACCCTGCCGTCACGGGGTAGAAAATGGAGGACCCTGGCGAGGGTGTCGTCGATAGGCTCAAGGGCGCGCGTGATGGCCCCCCGCACCTTGAAATCGCTCAGTCCGGTCACCATGTGGGGATACACCACGGTGCCCTTGAGCCGAAGCTCCTTCACCGCGGTTTCAAGAAAGGCGGCCCGTCTTTTCCTCGGTTCCGAAAGGATGACCTCGAGGTCGGGGAGGTATATCTTGAGGGGTATGCCGGGGAAGCCCGCGCCTGAACCGATGTCGATAAGGGGCGACGGGAGCTCGATGAGCTCGGTGAAGTAGATGGAGTCGATGAAGTGCTTGACCGCGATGTCGTCCAGGCGCGTCAGGCGCGTCAGGTCAAGATCCTCGTTGTGCGATTCGAGGAGTTCGTAGTAGCGGACGAACTGGTCGATCTGGAGCGGTGAGAGGACGATGCCGCTTTGCTCGAAGAAGCCCGCCAGGGCGTCGCGGTACCGTGCCGCTGTCATAACCATGCGCTCCGGATATCGTTCACTCAGGATTGTATCCTTGCCTGAGAATGGCCAGGACCCGGTCGTGGACCGCATCAAAGGGAACCGTGTCCTGTTCACCGCTTTTCAGGTTTTTCATGGTGCAGGTTGACGAGGCGAGCTCGTCCTCCCCGATGACCAGGGCGACGCGGGCCCCCTCCCTGTCGGCTTTTTTGAATTGCGCCCTGAAGCCCGTCGTGGAGGGCTCGAGATCGGCCGAGATGCCCCTGTCCCGGAGGAAGATGCAGAGTTCCTGGGCCCGCTCCAGGGCGGGACCGCCGGAATGCACGAGGTACACGTCGCCGCCCCGCGGGGGCGCTTCACTGCCGTCGATAAGGAGCTCCATCCGTTCGATGCCCGCGGCGAAGCCCACGGCGGGGGTGGGGCGCCCTCCGAAAAGCTCCACCAGGTTGTCGTAACGGCCGCCGGCGGCGAAGGCGTTCTGCCCCCCCAGGGCGGACGAGACGAATTCGAAGGTGGTCCGGGTATAGTAATCGAGCCCGCGGACGAGAAGGTGGTCCTCGGTGTAGGCGACCCGGGCGGCGGCGAGATGGCGTTTCAACGCGTCATGGTGGTCCCGGCATCCCTCGCAGAGATAATCGGTGATGCGGGGGGCATCACCCTTGAGGTCCCGGCATGATTCTTCCTTGCAATCGAGAAGGCGGAGGGGATTCCGCTCGAGGCGGGCCCCGCAGTCGCGGCAGAGGGCCCCGGTTTTCCCACTGTAATAGGACCGGAGTTCCGCGATGAAATTCGCACGGCAGGCGGGGCACCCGATTGAGTTGATGAGCACCTCGTGGTCCCTGATGCCGACGCGCCTGGCGATGGAGTCCATCATGGCGATGACCTCGCAATCATACCAGGGATCGCCGCTCCCGAAGCACTCGGCGCCGAACTGGTTGAACTGGCGGAGGCGGCCCCTCTGGGGTCGTTCCGCCCTGAACATCGGGCCCGTGTAGAAGAACTTGCAGGTCGAGAGACGGTTGTAATCTCCGTTCTCGACGTAGGCGCGCACCACCGACGCGGTCCCCTCGGGGCGCAGGGTGAGGCTCCGCCCCCCCCGGTCCTCGAAGGTGAACATCTCTTTTGAAACAATATCGGTATCGTCACCGATGCCACGGGCGAAGACCTCGGTGAATTCGATCACCGGGATGATTATCTCCCTGTAGCCGGCGAGACGGAATGCGTCCCGGGCGGTGGAGGTGATCCCGTCCCGTATCGCGACGCGGTCGGGGAACACGTCTTCTATGCCTGGCGGTCGTGACAGCATCAATGGTCCCTCCCGGTGTGGTGCCCCGCGGTATGACCCGGGGTTATCTGTCGATTCTCCACGCCGGCGGGATATTTGTCAAGAGTACAATGGAAGGTGAAGCTGATTTTCTAGCGTCTTTTCCTGAATACAGCGTGTTCGCCGATCTCGCGGTCAAAGGTGATGAACCAGGCGCGGTTCGGGGTGGCCATGTCCCTGACTGCGCCGTCCCCGTCGCGTATCTCCATGACGGTGCAGGCGCCGTCCCGCACGGCTCCCTCGATAGGGTAGATCGCTTCGATCGTGTCGCCCCGGCGTATCGGGTTGAGTACCTCTACCTTAACGGTCTCGCCGGTAGCGGATCCCTCCCGGTAGCCCAGAAAGAGGACCTTGCGGACGTACGCCCCGTCCCCGCGATCATTCCCTGCGTCGTTGAAGAGATCCTCGGTGTAGGGGCGATGGCTCACCAGGTCTAGTTCTTGCCTCCAGAAGGGGAGGTGCTCGTCGAAGTCGCCCGCCGCGGCGCGCTCCCTGGCATGGCGATATATCCGCGTGGTGTTCGCCGCGTAGTAGAGAGACTTCATTCTCCCTTCGATCTTAAAGGCATTGACCCCGGCCTCGAGATAGACCGGGATTTTACCGATCAGGCACAGGTCGAGGGAGGAGAGTATCTCCGTGCCCCCGGGGTGCTCCAGGATATCGAGATAGATCCCGGGGCGCTTTTCCTCGACGAGGGAGTAGCGCCACCGGCAGGACTGGGCGCAGTCACCGAGGTTCGCGTCACGACCCGCCAGGTGACGGGAGAGGAGGCATCGACCTGAATAGGCCACGCAGAGTGCCCCGTGGACGAAGACCTCGATTTCGGCGTCGCTGTGGTCGCGTATCATGCGGATTTCATCCAGGGTCGCCTCCCTGGCGAGGACGACGCGGTCGATCCCGGCCTTCTGCCAGAAGCTCACCGCAAGGTGATTCAGGGTCGACATCTGGGTCGACAGGTGGATCCTCGAGGCGATTCCTTCCTCGCGGAGGAGGAGCATCATTCCCGGATCGGATACCATGATCGCGCCGAATTGAAGGTGACGGAGGGACCGGACCTGTTGCCGGGCCCGGGGGATGTCGCCCTCATGGAGGAAGGCGTTCAGGAGAAAGACCGGTTTAACCCCCGCGCCGGCGCATATCCCGAGGGCCGTCTCGATCTCATCCATGGTGAAATTGTCGGACTGCACGCGGAGGTTGAAGTCGCCCCCGCCGAAGTAAACGGAGTCTGCGCCGTAATGGATCGCGAACCTCAATTTATCAAGGTTTCCCGCAGGGGCGACGATCTCTCCGCGCACGGGTGTGTTTCTTTCCATGGTATGCCATGGGACACGACGGGGTCCGGACTTCAAGGATAATTTTTTTCAGCCAGCCGAATCCCCGTTGACAGCAGGCATCGTTCCTGTGATGATCAAAGCCTGGTCGGAGCGCCCGGGATGGGCGCACACCCAAGGAGGTTGCCGCGCCATGAAAAAATCCCCGGTTGTAATAATCCTCGCATTCCTGCTTTTTTCCTGTGCCGGTCTTGATTTTCTTTCGAAAAAACCGGAGGTGAGCCTCAAGCGGGTCGATCTCGATTCGATCACCCTCAGGGACATCACCTTCCTCTTTGAAATCGAGCTCCATAATCCCTATCCCCTGGGCTTCACCCTCGAGGACGTCGGATTCGCCGTCTCCGTGGAAGGGAGCCGCCTGTTTTCCACGAGGACGAAAAAGGGCGTCGTCGTCAAGGCCGGGGGGAGCGAAACGACACCCGTGAAGGTGGCGATTCCCTATGACGGTATGATCAAGATCGTGAAGAACTACCGGGAGCGTGACCGGCTGAATTGCGCGATCGATGTCGACTGCGTGATTCCCCTGCCGAAGGCTCTCCATTCGATAAAAAAGAACATCGTCTTTAAAAGAACGGTGGAGAGGAGCATCCCGGCCCTGAAGCCGTCAATCCGCGTTCTGGGCGTCGGCCTCAAGGCCCCTTCCCTGGAGGAAATTAAAAAATCCGCCGCGGATGCGGGGAAGAAGATAGTGGATCCCAACGCGCTGTTCCGCTCTTTTTCTGATCTCATTTCAGGGAAGGAAGCACCCATGGCGGAGCTTTACAAGGACCTGGACGTTCCGATCTCCCTCACCATGGATATCGAGGTAAAAAACGACACGAAGGCAAGCTTTTCATGCCGCGAGTTGTCCTATAATTTTGCCATCGCCGGGCGGGGGATTATAAGCGGCACGAGCAGGGAGGTGCGCAACGAGGGGAACCGATCCGTCATACGGATCGTCAATACCTTCAGTTCCAGGGCCCTCGGCGAATCGGCATACGCGCTGTTTAAAAGCCGGGAGGGTTCCTACAGGCTGAAGGGCGCGTCGTCGGTGAAGTTTCCGGACGAGATAAAAAGCTCGCCTCTCACCCTTGATTTCGACGAAACGGGCCGATTTTCCCTCAGGTGAGTCGGGGGCGTCAGACCGCCTCGTCGGATTTCTTCATCAGCTCGGTGGCGTTCTGCAGTATCACGCGGGAGGTGTCGGCGAGCTCCCTGATTTCGATGACCATGGCCCCCACGATCTCGTTCGCGTGGTCGATAGCCCTGGTGGTGTCCTCAATGGCCTTCTTCTCCTCCTCGGTGGCCGTGCCGATGTTTCGGGCCAGGTCGATGTTTTTTTCCATCTGCTCGATTACGACGCGTATGTACCGCTCCTCCACCATGATGCTCTCCTGGAGGAGCTTGATCTTCTCGGAGCTCTGGCCCATGTTGGCGATAAGCTTCTTGATGGTTTCCGCCGTCGTGGTGATGACGCCGACGCCCTCCTCGGTGATCCGGGAACTCAGTGAGAGCACGCGCTCGATCTCCTTGATGCTGTCGCTCGTCTGCACCGCGAGCTTCCCGATCTCGTCCGCGACGACGGCGAAGCCCCTGCCGAATTCCCCGGCCCGGGCCGCCTCGATGCTCGCGTTGAGGGAAAGGAGGTTGATCTTGTCCGCGATGTCGACGATGATCGAGACGGTTTCGCCTATCCGCGTGCTCTGCTCGTTGATTTTCGTGATGGTGCGCTCCACCTCCCGGAGGCTTTCGTTGGAGATACTCGTCTGGGCCACGATGCCTTCAATGTCCGTGTAGGTGTCCCGGAGCTTTGTCGTTGTCTCCTCCTTGATGTGCCGGAAGTCGGTGATGATCTGCTCCATTGCGACGTTCCCCTGCACCTGGTCCGACGCGGAGCCGCTGATGTTTTCCGCAGTGGACAGGAGTTCCTCCATGCTCGCCGACATCTCTTCGAAGGTGGCGGACTGGTTTTGCATCTTGTCGTTGAACCGTGAGACAAGGGAATTCTGCTCGTCCACCTGCGCCAGGAGGGTCGTGGCGCGCTCCTTCACCTCCATGGCCGTGCGGAGCCGCTGCTCGGCCTGTTCCTCGATAACGCCGCGCTGCCGTGCCGTCCGGGCGTCGAATTCCTCGATGACCGGGATGTTCCGGTAGGTAAGGTAGAAGAGCATCGCCGTGATGATGATGAAAAACACCTCGCGCAGCATGATCACGCCGGTGACGATCCCCTCTTCTCCGGCGGTGGCGAGGAGGTGAACATCGGCGCCGTTTTTCATCGCGTAGTAGAAGAAAAAGCTCCAGTTGGCGATGGCGAAGATCGAGTAAAAGATGAAGACCCGCTTGTTGTAGAGCAGGTAGAGCAGCATTACAAAGATGATGAGGAGCGCCGTGGAGTTGTATGACTGGACCGCGAAGGTCCATCCGTATTGCTTCCCGTAATTGTACTTCGCTATAATGGGTACCGCGACGGTCAGCAGTCCCACGATCCAGGCGAGGATCTCGCGCCTCTTTCTTTTTTTTCGCCCCTGGTAGATGAAAAAGCCAATAACCATGCACACGAGATACACAGACATCGGCTTTATGGTTTCTGTTAATGGAATTTTCGACACGAAGAGAAAAACGTTGGATATGATGCAGAGAACGATAAGGCCTATGAAGTAAAGGAAGCTCCCCTTGATGTAGAGGATTTCCAGCGGGCTGTAATTCTTGTCATTCATGTCCTTTCGGCATCCTTGGCAGGGATTTATTTTAATTTTAAATGATGCAGTAAATAATTCAACTCAAAAAAGTAATTTTTCCGGGGGAGGATGCGCCTGGTTTTTTTCGACGAGTGACCGTTATGAAAAAAACCGGAATACACGCCAAGCCGCTTCCGTTGGATTTACTGTTGACAGGAGGCACCGAAAAAAATAGCCTGAACCGGGCGGTGCCCTGCCGGGCGCGCCCCACGGTGAAAGGAAATGGACCAGTTATTCACTACACAGAGCTTATTCATCCTGCCCCCGGTCGTCTCGCTCGCATTCGGTATCGCCATCGCCATGATTTCCCTGGTGAAAGGGCGGTGGAGGACTGAGAACATCCTTTTCGCAGTACTCTGCCTCTGGTGGTCGGTCCTCAACGTCGCCTTCATCAGTCACCACCTTTTCCGGGGGAACGAAGAGCTCATCATGGTGATCGAGCGCGTGGTGCATTTCTTTTTCGTCTACCTCCCCGCGGTGAACCTGTATTTCTTTTTCAGAATGACCGGCACCAGGAGCAGGGTCATGCTCCCCGCCGCCTTTGCCGCGAGCTTTCTCTTCTCCCTCACCACGTGGACGAAGTGGTATTTTGACGGGCTCTATACCTACAGCTGGGGGTACATAGCCAAGGGTGGGATCGCGTTCCAGGTCTTTTCCCTCTATGGGACCTCCGTGGTGCTCTATCTCTTTTACTTTTTCATAAAAAAAATGCGGAGCGAACGGAACCCGATCATCCGCCTCAAGCTCCGGTACATACTCCTCGCGTTTCTCCTTAACGGACTACTGACCCTCGTTAACTTCCCCGCCATGAACGGCATTGACGTATACCCGGTCGGGAACGTGGCATTCCTCCCCCTTGCGTTTCTCGCCTACGGCGTCCTGAGCCACCGGCTCATGGAGGTCAGGAGCGTTCTCCACGTGACACTGATGTGGGCCGTGATGTCGTCGCTCCTCCTGGTTCCCAACGCGGTGCTCTTTTACTTTGTTTATCCCCATGTGAAACACCTCGGGACCGCGGCGCTCTTCGCGCTATGCGTGTTCTGGTTTTTCGCGAACTACATCTACCTTCGCCTGGTCCAGCCACGGATCGATCAGCTGTTCAACCGGCGGCGGTACGACCTGAACCGCCTTGAGGAGTCCTTCATCGACAGCATCTCATCTCTCCAGTCACTCGATGATCTGATCGGACAGCTCACCTCCCTCGTAAAACGGTCCCTCAATTTCGGGAGTGCCGAGATGATCCTGTGCCACGGGGATGTGGCCTCGCTTACGAATTCCGCCCGGACTGACTGCGAGCTTGACCCCGAGGTGGGCCGCTGGTTCGTGAATGCGAACCATCTCATCGACCGGGCGATGGTTGAAACGAACCCCGATTACGAACCTACCCGCGATAGCCTCTTGCCGCTCTTCGCGCGGTACGGTGCTGTCTACCTGGTCCCCTTCGTTCAGAAGGGGGAACTCCTTGCCCTCCTGGCACTTCCGGAAAAATTGAACCTTCGCCCCCTGGCCTCATTCGAGGTCAACTACCTCAACAAGATACGGACGGCCGCCTCCATCGCACTGGACAACTCGGTGCTCTACGGCAGCCTGGCCAGGATGAAGGAGAGCCTGGAACAGATGGTGGAGGAGCGGACCTCGGAGCTGAAAAAAGCCATGGCCGCCCTCTGGGGGGAGATGGAACTCGCGCGGAAAATCCAGACGGTCCTCCTGCCCCGATCGCCGGCGATACGGGGATTCGAAATAGCCGCGTACATGCGACCGGCCGACGAGGTGGGCGGCGATTACTACGACGTCATAAACGCCGAGGGAGTCGACTGGCTTGTCATCGGCGACGTTTCGGGCCATGGAGTTGCCGCGGGCCTCATCATGATGATGGTCCAGACCGCGATCCACACCGTCATTACCGGGAGGCCGAACCTGAAACCCGAGGTGGTGCTCGGGCGCGTCAACAGCGTGATCACCCGGAACATACGGAGGCTGAACGAGGACCGCTACATGACCATAACGGTCATCGCCTGCCTGAACGGCGGCGCGTTCCATTTTTCGGGCCAGCACGAGAACATCATGATCCATCGCCGCGCCACCGGTACGGTGGAGCTCGTCGAGACGGAGGGCGTCTGGCTCGGCATTTCGGAGACAATGCGGCCCCCGGCGGCCGGGGGGTTCACTCTCGAGAGGGGCGATACCCTCCTGCTTTACACTGACGGCATCACCGAGGCATGGACGAAGGGCTCGGTCAGGGACCGGCGTGACCCGGAATCGGAGATGTTCGGCATGGATCGACTGCGGGGCATCCTGCAGCGACTGGGCGGCGCCCCCCCCGAGGCGATCAGGGACGGTATTCTCGCCGAGCTCGAAGATTATTCCCCCGCCGATGACGTGACCATGCTGATACTGCGCCGCGTCTGAACCGGGCCGGCCTCCGCGCGTATCCGATAATCAGGAGAACGATCATCTTGAAAAAATCCAATATTTCTATTGACAAATCTCGATTATTTCACTAGTGCACACCTACCCGTGCCGCGTATCAGGCGCGGCACGTATTACCTTGAATCACATAAAAAAACAGACCATGGGTAACACTCGAAATCCATCTCCTTCCCGCTGAACTGATTACGGGGAGGAGGGGAACGACACGGTATGATGACGTAACATGGTGATGGCCTTTTCCCGCCGCACGGGGCGGCCTTCCGCCGGAGTCCCGTGCCGCGTTTCGCGTTCAACCGGATGATCGGCGGTGCCCGCGGCTGCACAGAAGAGGCCCACTACATGACCAGTAAAACAGGCATCCTCGGAATAGACATCGGATCCATAGCCGTTTCCATCGTCGAGCTTGATCGTGATCGGCGCGTAGTGAACGCTGACTATGCCTTTCATCGAGGCGCCATCGAGGAAACCCTCGGGACCATGCTGGGAGGGTTCGACCTTTCGCGCATGGGCGGCGTGGCCGCCACCTCATCCACGCCCACGATCGTGGCGGCTTCGCCGCGGTACGATTCAAGGGTGGCCTTCATTACCGCGGCGAGGGAGTTCAATGAGAGGGTGGGTTCGCTTCTCATCGTCGGGGGTGAGAAATTCGGCCTTGTCCTCTTCGACGGCGATGGTGAGTACCTGAACTATCGTTCCAACACCTCCTGTGCCGCCGGCACCGGCAGTTTTCTCGACCAGCAGGCATCCCGACTGAACCTGTCCGGGATACGGGAATTCAGCGAACTCGCCTTCCGCAACTCCGGGGCGATACCGAAGATCGCCTCCCGCTGCGCCGTATTCGCCAAGACGGACCTTATTCACGCACAGCAGGAGGGGTACTCCCTCGAGGAGATATGCGACGGCCTCTCCTTCGGACTGGTGCGCAACATCGCCGATACGCTTTTCGGCAACGTGTCTCCCCTGGGGCCCATGATATTCTGCGGGGGCGTGTCAAGGAACAGGGCCGTGGCCCGTCACTTCTCGCGGCTCCTCGGAATGGAAATCGTGACGGACGAGTATTCCCACCTCTACGGCGCGATCGGCGCTGCCCTGGCCTTCATCGATGAAGGGCGGGCCATGAACTCCCCGGTGATGACCGCGGAGGACCTGATCATCATACCGGAGAGAACCAGGACCTATTTCCATGCCCCCCTTTCCCTGGAGCGATCGGATTATCCCGACTTCAGGGGACTCGAAAGCTATGAACACCAGCCGCGCGTCGCGGGTTTCGGCGTCCCGGTGGAGGTGGACGTGTACGAGATCCCTTCCGGGACCCATGAGGCCTACCTGGGCATCGACGTCGGCTCAACCAGCACCAAGGCGATGATCATCGGCGCCGACGGGCGGGCCGTCGCTGGTTTCTACACCAGGACCTCCGGGAGGCCCGTGGCGGCGGCCCAGGCCCTCCTGGATGCCATAGAGGACCTGGGACACCGCCACGGCGCGTCCTTCGCATTCCTCGGGGCCGGTACGACCGGCTCCGGCAGGCGCTTCGTGGGGCAGATCATCGGCGCGGACCTCGCCCTTGACGAGATCACCGCCCATGCCCGGGCGGCCATTGAGCTCGATCCACTTGTCGACACGATCATCGAGATCGGCGGGCAGGACTCGAAATTCACCACGCTGAGAAACGGCATGGTGACCTTCTCCTTCATGAACCATGTCTGCGCGGCCGGCACGGGGAGCTTTATCGAGGAACAGGCGGGACGGCTCGGGTGCGGACTCGGGGAATTCTCCGCCCGGGCTGAGGGGAGGCGCGCGCCCCTCTCGAGCGACCGCTGCACCGTCTTCATGGAACGGGACATCAATAATTATCTCACCGAGGGTTACGACGTGGACGAGGTCCTCGCCTCGGTGCTCCACAGCGTCAGGGACAATTACCTGAGCAAGGTCGCCACGGAGCGGCATATCGGCGAACGCGTCTTCTTCCAGGGCGCCACGGCGAAGAACCGGGCCCTCGTGGCTGCCTTTGAACAGCGTCTTGGCAGGCCGATCATGGTATCGAAATACTGCCACCTCACCGGCGCAATGGGCGTCGCGCTGACGCTCCTTGACCGCGCGCAGAGGTCCTCGGCGTTCAGGGGGACCGATCTCTGGAAAGAGTCGATCCCGGTGCGCACCGAGGTGTGCGAGCTCTGCGCCAATCACTGCAAGATCACGGTCTCCGAGGTGAAGGGCGAGACCGTTGCCTTTGGATTCCTGTGCGGGAGAGATTATCAAACCGAAAAATTCGTCAGGCAGCGCGCCGAATACGACCTGATCAAAACAAGGGAGTCGATCCAGAACGGCGTTTTCTCGCCCTCAGGCGAAGCGAAAGTCACCGTGGGGATACCCGCGGCCCTCCATCTCGTCGACGAGATTCCCCTCTGGCGAAGGTTCTTCGGTCTTCTCGGCGTGAGGACGACAACCAGCGAGGGATGCCGTGACGCCGTGGCGGTGGGAAAGAACCTCGCCGGGGCGGAATTCTGCGCGCCCCTGACCGCCCTCTACGGGCACGTCCGTTACCTGGAGGAGAGGGCGGATTACGTGTTCCTCCCGCACTACATGGAAAACCGCCAGCCCGACAGGAGCGTCAAGCGTAACTACTGTTATTATACCCAGTATTCGCCCACGGTCGTGCTTTCGGCCATGGGGATACGCAGAAAGGAGAGAATCCTGACGCCCCTCGTTCGTTCGAATCTCGGGACCCTCTACATGAAAGTCCAGCTCCACCGAATGATGAAGACCATCCTCGGAGAGAGGGTCCGGTTCATGCAGGTCTCCGCGGCCTATGAACGAGCCCTCGATGAATACGGTGAGGGAAGAAAGCGCCTCGTTGAGTATTTTGAAAAGGAAACGGCCGACGGTGGGGACGTGAGCGTGGTATTCCTCGGCCGCCCTTACACGGTCCTCTCGAGGTCGATGAACAAGGAAATACCCGAGATATTCACGCGCCACGGCGTGCGCACCTATTTCCAGGACATGGTGCCGCCGCCTGATGACGGCGAGGGACTGGGACGCCTTCTCGGCACGATGCACTGGAAGTACGCCTCGGGCATACTCGAGGCGGCGCAGTCCATCGCGAAGCGACGGGGAACCTACCCCGTTTTCGTCACCTCGTTCAAGTGCACTCCCGATGCCTACGCCATGGAGTACTTCAAGAAGATACTCGACGCCGCGGGCAAGCCCTACCTGATACTCCAGCTCGATGAGCATGATTCAAGCGTGGGCTACGAGACGAGGATCGAGGCGGGAATCCGCGCATTCCGCAACCATTTCTCTTCGCCGGAAAGCTCGAGCGAAGTTCTGGGCATCGTTGACGAGAACGGTATCGGCCGCACCAGGGAGCTCCTTGAAGGTAAAACGCTCCTCCTTCCCAACTGGGACGCGATCTCCTGCAGGCTCGTCGAGGCGGCCCTGAGGAAGGAAGGAATCGACGCAAGGATCGTCAGCGAAAGCCGCGACTCCATCCAGCGGAGCATGCGGTTCAATTCAGGCCAGTGCATTCCCCTGAACATCATGATTCAGAACTATGTCGATTATATCCAGGAGCATGGTCTCGACCCCGGACGAACGGTGGTCTGGAGCCTCGAATCGAAGATCGCCTGCAACATCGGCATGTTCCCCCATTACACCAAGTTTCTCCTGGAGTCCTTTGGCCGGGGATTCGAAAAGATCCAGGTCTACCGGGGGGACGTCACCTTCGTGGATGTATCGGTGCGCACGGGAATCAACTGCTACCTGGCGTATTTCTTCGGCGGCATGCTTCGCAGGATCGGGTGTTATCTCCGCCCACACGAGACGGTGCGGGGCTCCGTCGACGCCGCCCTGGAAAAATCCGTTGCCTTGCTCTACGACGCCTTCATTATGGACCTGCCGAAGGAGGAGGCCCTGGAGGAGGTAATGGGTCTGTTACGGGCCATCGAGACCGGGAGGACCGAGCGTCCCAAGGTTGCCATTTTCGGCGATCTCTACGTAAGGGACAATGACGTGATGAACCAGGGGCTCATCCGCACCATCGAGGAGAACGGCGGGGAGGTCATCACCACCCCTTACAGCGAATTGATGGACATGGTCGCCGACCGCTACATCAGGAAGTGGTTCATGCAGGGGCTGTACGGCGATGCGGCCCTGGCGAAGGTGCTCACGAAGGTCGTCGCGCGCCTCAATGCCCGTTACGGCAGGTACTTCAGGCGCATACTGCCGGCCGTGGAATTCGCCCATGTTGACGATAACGCGCTTCTCGACCGCTTCGGCCTGAGCGTGTATCACACGGGGGAATCGATGGAGAACATACTCAAGATATTTCATCTTGCGGATCGGCATCCCGACCTTGCTCTTTTCGTGCAGACGAATCCCTCCTACTGCTGTCCCTCCCTCGTTACCGAGGCAATGGCGGACCGGATCGAGGCCCTCACGGGCGTGCCGATCGTTACCATAGAATATGACGGCACCGGGGGATCGAAAAACGAGGACGTGATCCCTTACCTGAAGTTCCCGAGACGCCGGCGTCGGGAGGAGGCTGTCCGTAAGGCGATATAGGCCGCGCGGGCGCCCGGTTCCGCCGTTTCCCCGGGGATCATTTCATGTCGGATTGACGATATCCCCGCAGGGCGCTATATTGTATAGTAGTTGAATGCCGGCACGGGATGGTTCCCGGGGTGAGAGGTGATGCTGCGTTGACCATCCATGTCAGACGATCCGAAAACAGAGGAGGTGCCCTCCATGGCCACAACGGAATACAGGTATCGATGCTTCAGCTGCAGCGCAATCAGGGAGTACCGGGAAGGGGAACCGGTGCCGATCTGCTGTGACGGCCCCATGGAGATCGAGCCCCTTCCTCCCTGCACCACGGCCGCACATCCTGAAATGGCGCGCAACACGGACGATGATGAGGCCTGCGACGACGCCAGGGCGGGAGAATAGGAAGAGGAGGCTGATCATGGCAACGAAGGGAACCCGATCACCTCGCGCCGGGAAACC
Source organism: Spirochaetota bacterium (assembly GCA_040768125.1). Classification (GTDB taxonomy): domain Bacteria; phylum Spirochaetota; class UBA4802; order UBA4802; family UBA5550; genus RBG-16-49-21. The sequence continues at coordinate 303,168 of JAXGNG010000004.1, forward strand.
CGCCGCGAAGGCGTCACCTTCGGGCGGCGGGAAATCGAAGGCCGCGGCGGCGAAAGGGACGAAGAAATCAAAGGGCGGTCCGCCGCCAAAGCGCGACAGGGTGAAAGAGGGTCTCATCGCGAAGATCATGAAACTGGCCGGGAACCTCGGCACGGACAGCCTCAAGAAACTCCTGAACGACGCGGCGATCCTTGCGCATAACGAGCGGGTCCTGGCGGAATACAGGGCGGGGCAGGAGAAGGCCCGGCCCGCGGCGAAGGGGGCCCTGGCCGGCGTGGAGGAGGGGAAGGACGGCACCTATTTCATGGTCACCCTCAAGGGTCACCGGCACATCTTCGGCATAGGTGAGATGCGGAACCTTGTGCGGGCATGCCACGACGTGAAGGCCGCCGGCTTTTCCGGTCCAGTCCTCTACTCCTGGCTTGAACGCGCCAGAAGGGACGTGCTGAAGAACTCCAAAATAGCCGACTCGAATGACCCTTCGCTCCCGGCCCTCTGGAAGATCATCGTAGCCACCTACCGCGCGAAGGATCAATGAGCTTCCTTTACGGCCCGCTATCTCTGGTAGCGGGCCACCGCCCTGTTGTGCTCCCCGAGGGTTTTTGAAAAATGGTGTGATCCGTCATTCCTTGCCACGAAGAAGAGATAGTCGCTGGTTTCCGGCCTGAGGGCCGCCGCGATCGAATCGCGGCCCGGCGAGCAGATCGGCGTCGGGGGGAGGCCGCCGCGGCGGTAGGTATTGTAGGGCGAGTCGCTCCGCAGATCGCTCAGGCGTATCGGCCCGGTAAAGCGCTTCGCGGCGTAGCGCACCGTGGGGTCGCAGTCGAGCTTCATGCCCCTCTTCAGGCGGTTGTGGAACACTGACGAGACGAGGCCCCGCTCCGAGGGAATCCGCGCCTCCTTTTCAATCAGGGACGCCATGGTGAGAACGCGGTGAAGGTCGTTTCCCTGGCCGGCGGGAATCATCCCCCCCGTCACCTCCTTCAGCCTGCGATGCATGATCGCAATGATGTTCCGGGCGTCGGAGTCCTCGGGAAAGCGGTAGGTGTCGGGGAAAAGGTAGCCTTCGGCGGACACGGAGGCAATGCCGAGACGGCGAAGGAATGCGGGGTCTTCGGCGTGCCGCATGAAACTTCCCTCCGGGGTGATGCCGTTCGCCTCGAGCCGGTCCCTTATCTGGAAGAGGTTGAAACCCTCGGGAATCGTGATGCGCCGCGTGACGATCTCGCCCCTGAACAGCCTGTGGATTATCCCGAGGGTCGTCATTCCCCCCGGGATCCGGTATCTCCCCGCGCGCACGTAACGTGCCCAGAGGGGGCGCGAGGTGATGAGAAAGAATCGGCGGCTTTTCACCAGGCCCCCCTTCTTCAGATTTCGGGCTATAACGCGGACCGTATCGCCCCGGGACACGGTGAAGAGCGTGTCCTCCATTCCCGCCGGCGGCGCGTTCAGCCACGCGATCATCGCCAGGGTTGCCGCCGCGGCGAGGGCCACGGCCAGTGCGGTTTTCTTCATCATGCTATCCGAACTTCGCCGCCCCGATGATATCATCCATCTGCGGCACGAGGGCGTCGTTTTCAATTTTTCCCCGCACGGGGGTTCCTTCCATCTCTTCGATTATGATCCTGTTTCCACCGGCGTTTTTCGGGTAATCTGCGTATTCAGTCGTGAATAGGGGAACGCCGAGGGAGCGGGCTGATTTCGCGGCCTCGAAAATTCCCCCCTCGCCGGGGGCCTCGACGATGTAGACCGCCTGAGCAAGGGCGCAGATCACTCGGTTGCGGGCATAGGCGTGGTAGCGGTCCGGCTCGACCGTGGGATAGAAGGGGGACACGATCGCCGCCCGGGCAAGGTCCATCACCTCGCCGAGCATGTCGGGGAGGGAGAAGTGGAACATGCCGTAGGGCACGACGGCCACGGTGGCGCCTTCGTGGAGAAGGGCGGACCGGTGGGCCAGGAGCCCCACGCCGCGGGCGAAACCGCCCATGACCGTGATGCCGTGGCGCGAGAGAAGGCGGGCCGCCTCGAAGGCGATGCGCGATCCCCTGTCGCTCACGTCGCGGTCTCCCAGGAGTGCGACGCCTCGCCGGTTCAGGAGCTCGCGGTTTCCCCATGTGTAGAGAAACGGAGGGATGCCGCTGCCCATGATCTCGTGGAGCCGGGGAGGATACGATTCGGAAAAGAAGGGGAGCACCTCGACGCCTGCCTCGAGGAGCCTGACATAGTCCTCCTCGATCGTGTCCGCCATGCCGCGCAGGCCCGTCAGGGCCCCGGCGAGCCGTTCGTTGAACCCGAATTCCGCGCGCAGATCACCGGAGGAGAGGTCGAGGAGGTCCCCGATGGAGAGCCCGCGTTCTTTAAGAACGCCATGGACCTCCGCCATCAGGGCGGGGCCGATGCCGTGCGTCTGTTCCAGGGCGATCCAGTACTTCGTTCCGTTCATGGTCCCTCGCGTTACGATTGCCTGCGCCATCGCGGTAGTGCAGGGTAGCAGGAGTGCGATAAAAAAGTCAATATTCTTTACGAGATGAGGAGCGGCAGGATCCACGGGGAGTCACGTCCGGATATCGGCGGCTCTTTTCTTCTTCACTGGCCTGGCGGTTTCAGACCGGCGGGATTTCGCCGTCGCCCTTCTTCGGGAAGATGACTGACGCGACCACGGAAACGACCAGCACCCCCGAGATAACGCCCAGGGCGACGATGACGGGTATCTTGAAAATGTCGGAAAGTATCATTTTGATTCCCACGAAAACAAGTATGAAGGCGAGGCCGTAATTGAGATAATGGAAGAGACGTATGATCCCGGCCACGGCGAAATAGAGGGCGCGAAGTCCGAGTATGGCGAAAACGTTCGACGTGTACACGATGAAGGGATCATGGCTTATGGCCAGTACGGCGGGGATCGAATCCACGGCGAACACGACGTCGGTGCTCTCTATGACGATCAGCACGATGAGAAGGGGCGTCGCGGCGATGCGCCCGTCGGAACTCCTGGCGATGAACCTGTGGCCCTCCAGCGTCTCCGTCACGGGGATGAAACGACGGAAGGCCCTCACAACGGGGTTTTTCTCCGGGTGGATTCCCTTCTCCTTTTCCAGCGCCATGCGTATCCCGATGAGGACAAGGAATGCCCCGAAGAGGTAGATGATCCAGTGGATCCTGGTGATGAGGGCGACGCCGAGGAAGATGAAGGCCGCGCGCATTACGAGGGCGCCCAGGATCCCCCAGAAGAGAACCCTGTGCTGGTACTTCGCCGGTATTCCGAAGTAGGAGAACACCATGAGAAAGACGAATATGTTGTCGATGCTGAGGGATTTTTCGATGAGATAGGCGGTGAGGAATTCGATCGCCTTTTCCGTTCCCTCGAAATAGTACACCCCGGCGTTGAAAACGAGGGCCAGCACGATCCAGAAGGCCGTCCAGGCGAGGGCCTCGCGTATGCCGATTTCATGATCATCCTTCTGCAGCACCTTGAGGTCGAGGACCAGCAGGCCGATTATGAAAAGGACGAACCCGCCCCAGGCAAGATATGAATGGTGTATGGTCATGCCTTCGTCCATGGGGAGTGATTCATGAATTATCGCCCGGTGTTACGGGTTGATGAACGAATACAGCCGAAAGGAATCATCTGCGTATCTCCGGGCGCGTCATTGAATGGTGCGACGCCAAGGCACATGATTAACGAGGCGGACACTACCATCATCCCGAATAATTAGCAAGCATTCTTCATGCTTTGATGGCATTTATTTCAAGTGAGATATGAATTAAATATGGAATCGGTAATTAAGGCATTGGCGCGCACGTAATATCCGGCAGTGTTGAAAAAGAAACACCGTTCGTTATAGCATAGCAAAAAAAGGGCATTCGTTATCAGGGAACCTGGCTGCATTCAATCTGGATCTTTCCTCCCGGGCGCTTAGAGGGTAAATATGATTATTCAATTGTTTCTAATGGAATATCTGATGAAACCAGGCGAAAATAAATAATTCAGATTAAGATATAAAAAACCTTGCAATATCGCAGGGCGGGTACTATCCTCTGCCGCCATGACTGAGCATTTCAGGACGTATGATTTCAAGGGGTGCCTTGTAATCGAGTCCCTCGTGGATACTGTCGATTTCTTCGAGATTTCTGATTCCATGGATCTGTTGAGGGAGATCACGGAAAACCGCGCCGCCGGACCGGTCATTTTCGATCTGAGCAGGGTTGCCGTAGTTGATTCAAGCGCCTTCGGATTTTTAGTTGAAACGCAGAACGCGGTGCGGCAGGACGGTTATGAATGCGCGCTGGTCTGCAGTGACCGGGACGTGCTTCACGTTATGGAGATGCTGAGGCTGAGGAGGATCATACCCGTGTTTGACAGCCTTGATGCCGCCGCATCCCACCTGGTAAGAAAGGATGTTGTCTGATACGAAGGAAGGCTTCCTGCGATGACGAAAAAGGTCGAGGGTTTATCCCCACCGCAGAAAATTCTCCTCAGTTTTCTGCTCCTGATCCTCGCGGGGACGGCGCTTCTTTTTCTCCCGGTGAGCACCGTGGAGGGCATATCGTTCATTGATGCCCTCTTCACCGCGACCTCGGCGGTATGCGTGACGGGCCTCACCGTCCTCGATACGGCGGTTGATTTCACCATGTTCGGGCAGGCGGTGATCCTCCTCCTCATACAGCTCGGAGCATTCGGGATCATAACCTTTTCGATCGCCATCGTCTCGATGATCGGAGGCAGCCTCTCGATTTCATGGCGTTTCGCCTTTGACAGGGTCTACGGCGGCCTCGATCGGCTTCCCATGGGGAGCCTGCTCAAGAGGGTCGTGGTCTACACGTTGATAATTGAAATGATCGTGGCCGTCATGCTTTTCACTCGTTTTTATCCGGTTTACGGAACCGGCATGGCCGCGTGGCACAGCCTTTTTCATTCGGTTTCGGCCTTCTGTAACGCGGGCTTCTCGACCTTTTCGACGAGCCTCGTGGACTATCGCGGTGATTACGTGGTTGTCCTCGCCGTATCCGGGGCCATCATACTCGGGGGACTTGGCTTCCTGGTCCTGGCCGAACTGACATGGGCCTTCAGGAAGGGTCCCCGGAGGCTCTGGCGCCTGGTCTCGATACACGCCCGCTTCGTGCTGATCATCACTCTCATTCTTGTCATACTGGGCTCCGGGATGTTCCTTGCCCTTGAATGGAGCGGGTCCCTGGAAGGCATGCCGGTTTCCATGAAACTGCTGAACTCCCTGTTCCAGTCGGTGACGTGCCGAACCGCGGGATTCAACACCGTGGACATAGGGTCCCTGAGGGAGAATACCCTCTTCATGATGATCGGCCTGATGTTCATCGGGGGGTCTCCCGGCTCCATCGCCGGGGGAATCAAGACGACCACCATCGGGGTGATTGTCCTTCTGGTAATCAACATGTTCAGGGGGAAAAGGGAGCTTACGATGTGGGGACGCTCCGTCGGGCGGGATGTGATCGAACGGAGCGCCACCCTGGTCATACTCTCGTTCCTTTTCATTTCATTCAGCACCTTCATGATGATCACCGTGTCGGGATTTCACGGGGAGCACACTTTTCTTTCCACGCTCTTCGAGGTGACCTCGGCCTTCGGCACCGTCGGTCTTTCCACGGGAATGACCCCGAAAACATCCCCCGTGGGGCGTCTCTTCATGTGCGTGGTGATGTTCGTGGGACGTCTCGGTCCGCTTACCCTTATACTCGCGGTAAGCTCCCGCAAGAGGCGCGCACCGGTGCGATACCCGGAAGAAAACATAATGGTGGGGTAGCCATGAAAAAGTTTTTCGTCGTGGGACTCGGGAATTTCGGTTTCAATATCTCCCGGACACTCGTGGAGAACGACTGCGAGGTCCTGGGGATCGACTCGAACCGGGAGGTCGTCCAGCACGCCAAGGACTTCATAAGCCACGCCGTCATCGGCGACGCGTCGGACAGGAGCGTCCTCGAATCGCTCAAGATAGCCGATTTTGACGCCGCCGTGGTGAGTCTCGGCCAGGACATGGCCTCGAGCATCCTCATCGCCCTCCACCTGAAGGAGTTGAAGGTGCCCAGGATCGTGGTCCGGGCGGTCTCCGAGGAGCATGGCAAGGTGCTGAAGATGATCGGCGTCGACGATGTGGTCTACCCCGAGAAAGACATGGCCGTGAGGGTGGCGAGCAGGCTTGCCATGCGGAACGCCATCGACTATCTTCCCATCAGCGATGAGTACGCCATCGTCGAGGTCGAGCCGCCCGGAAGCTTCATCGACAGGAGTCTCAAGGAGCTGATGATCGCCAGTAAATTCTCCTGCCAGGTGATCGGCCTGAAAAGCCCCGGGCGCAGCGGGGACGCCGATGACCTCTCGGGGAAGAACCTGGATTTTAAAATCGCCCCGTCGGCGGATGACGTGATACGCCGGGGAACGGTGATGGTGATCCTCGGGAAAGTGCAGGACATCGAGCGGCTCCGTAAAACAAGTTAGCTCCATAAATCCGCATTTTAACAAAAATTGGTATTAATTTACATTGACAGATAACGCCCTCTTTTTATCCTGCTGTTAACGATGGTATTCGGGGAACATCCCGAAACGGACGGTTCCGGAACCACCGTCGGAAAGCAAATCGCGAACAGGGGAATTACGCCGGTAGATCGTTCCAACCATTTCCCGGAATATGACCGGGGGCCGGATGATTTTATTCGTGCCGGATGGAGCGGTTCTTGCTGGAGCGGGTTATGCCGTGCGTCGGAAAGGCGCCGTGCATCGGCGCCATTGCCTCCGGGTGGATGCCAGTGCCGGGAGTGTTCCGCACGGTATGCCCAAATAACAATTTTTTACAATCAGGATGGGAGGTTCCTATGGCATTGAATCCTATAATCGACTCGAGGGACGTTCGTTTTGTTATTTTTGAACAGCTGGAGCTGGATAAATTCTGCCAGAAGTATCAAAACTATAACGACTACGACAAGGACACCCTGGAGAGCACACTCGACCTGGCAGAGAAGCTGGCGGTTGAGAAGATTTTTCCCACCTATCAGGAGGGAGACAAGGAGGGGTGTACCTTCGTTCCCGAAACCAAGACAGTGAAGATTCCCAAGTGCTACAAGGCGGCGCTTGACGCCTACTACGAGACGGGCTTCATCGGGACGATGGAGGACCCGGAGATTGGCGGCATGGGGATGCCCGCAGTCATGTACATGTCGGTGAACGAATTCCTCTGCTCGGCCAACTACAACATCATGATGTACCCTGGACTGTCCCACGGTTCCTTCGAGCTGATCAATACCTTCGGCACCCAGGAGCAGAAGGACATGTACATCCCGAAGATGATGTCGGGAGAATGGGGAGGCACCATGTGTCTCACTGAGCCGGATGCGGGTTCCGATGTCGGCGCCCTCAAGACAAAGGCGGTGCGCCAGCCCGACGGCACCTTCAAGATCACCGGGCAAAAGATTTTCATCTCCTCCGGGGACAACGACTACTACAAGAACATGATCCACCCCGTCCTGGCCAGGATCGAAGGCGACCCGGCGGGGACAAAGGGAATATCGATTTTCATCGTGCCCAAGTATCTTGTGAAACCCGACGGCTCTAACGGCGAACACAACGACGTTAACTGCGCCGGTATCGAGCACAAGATGGGGATCAAGGGCTCCGCGACCTGTACCCTGAGCTTCGGCGACGAGGGCAAGTGCATCGGCTACCTCCTCGGCGAAGAGCGCAAGGGCATGAAGATCATGTTCCAGATGATGAACGAGGCACGTCTCGGCGTCGGCATGCAGGGCCTTGCCCTGGCGAGCGCGGCGTACATGCATTCAGTGACTTACGCGCGCAACAGGCTCCAGGGCGTGCATGTCACCCAGATGCTGAACCCCGAGGCGAAGAGCGTAACGATCAGCCAGCACCCCGACGTCAAAAGGATGCTTCTCTGGATGAAGTCCCACGTCGAGGGGATGCGCTTCATCACCTACTACCTGACCCACGCCCTCAATATCGCCCATGTCGCGGAAGGCGAGGAGGCGAAGGAGGCCATGGCCATCGCTGAGATCATGGTACCGATCAACAAGGCGGGCAACACCGACCGGAGCGTGGAAATCTGCTCCGAGGCGATGCAGGTCTACGGCGGCTACGGCTACTGCAGCGAGTATCCCGTCGAGCAGATGATGAGGGATTCAAAGATCACCGCGATATATGAGGGCACCAACGGCATCCAGTCGATGGACCTCACCATGCGGAAGATCCTGATGAACCCCGAGCAGTACAATTACACCATTCTCAAGAAGCGGATAAAAGAGGCCGTTGACAAGGCAAAGGGAGTCGTCGACGACAAGTATGTCGCCCTGGTTGAGCGTGGCGTGCAAAAACTCGACGAGGTCATCAACATGATGAAGGAGCAGATGGCCAAGGGACAGTTCCTCCACCTCTTCATGAACGCGACGCCCCTGCAGCAGGCGATGTTCATGCTCTGCATGGCCTGGGGACACATCTCGTCGCTCACCATCACCCAGCCCAAGATGAAGGAGCTCGTGGGCGACAAGAAGGGAGAAGAGCGCGACAAGATCCTGGCCGATAATGCCGAGGCGGCGTACTATACCGGCAAGGTCCTCTCCTCGCAGTTCTATCTCGGGATGGAGTTCCCGAAATATTTCGGCAAGATCGAGGCGCTTCTCTTTAACGAGACCGCCGTCATCAAGGCGACGGATCCTATCTTCACGGGGGCCCTCGAGCAGTAACATTCTGCCTTCTCGAGCGAAAAGGCCGGTGGCGAAAGCCGCCGGCCTTTTTTTATTTGATAAAAATATTTATTTTTATTGATAAATATTCCACTCTGTACATGATTATGTCACATAAAAGGCCGCGCCACGATGCCATGCGAAAAAGGATTTATCCATCGACGATCCCCTTCGTTCTACCTCCGGGTCGAATCAACCGCGGGGGAGGGACAATGCAGGGCAGGTTATTTAATTCATGCGAAGTGAGCGCCGCAATCCACGGGGAACTCACCCCCTCCGAGAGGGTCCACGCCGTGGCCATCTCAATAGCATCCTCTCCGGCGGCCCACCGCATATGGAGCATGATCGCGAAACGGGGACCTTCCGAGATATTCGCTATACTCTCATCGAGCGGACTTCCGGTGATCCAGAATTATCTCGCCGGCAGGCATCCCGTCGGGGTAACCGAGGCGGCCCGGCGCATCCTCGATGAGTCGGAAAGGAAGTCGATACGCGTCATAACCTACTGGGATGGGGAATATCCCCCCCTTCTCAGGGAAGTACCGGCGCCTCCCATCGCGCTTTACCTGAAAGGTGGGTTCCCCCGCGGTCCCGCCGTGGCGGTCGTCGGGGCGAGAAAGTCCGACCCCCGTTCCTCGGCCCATGCGCGTCGGATAGCCCGTGATCTCGCGTCCCGGGGGTACGCGGTGGTGAGCGGCATGGCCGTTGGGGTCGACCGGGAAGCACACCTGGGGGCCCTGGAGGGGGGCGGTGCGACCGTCGGTGTCCTCGCCAACGGTATCGACATCGTCTACCCATGGCAGAACCGGGACCTTTACGCGATGATACAGAAAAGCGGCGTGTCGGCCCTTGTATCGGAGTACCCCCCCGGCACCATCGCGGGCAGATGGACCTTTGTGAGGAGGAACCGCATCATCAGCGGATTGTGCGCGGGGACCGTCGTGGTCAAGGCGGGCGAAAGGAGCGGCGCGCTGATCACGGCGCGCCACGCCCTCGACCAGAACAGGGAGGTGTTCGCGTGCGCCGGCCATGCCTTCGACTGCGACTACGCCGGCTGCCACCGTCTCATTCGTGACGGCGCGGTCCTCGTATCCTCCACGGACGATATAATCGATGAACTGCGAAATTCCTGCGGAATAATCCCCCTGGAATTGAATAACGGGCCGGGAGCCGGGCCGGAGCTTCATGGAGGCGAATCCAGTGACCCGCTTGAGGAACGGATACTGGCTTTTCTCGGCGATGGGGACCGCGACATGGACTGCCTCGTGCGGGCCATGGCGGCGGCGCCGGGGGAAATACACCGCGCGGTGATGAACCTCGAACTTAAGGAACTGATAATCCGGAGCGGCAACGCGCTTTCCCGGAAGTGACGATCCGGAGGACCCGGTGGGACTCGCGTGCCCACCGCGCCCGGGCCCCGCGGATGTTCCGGGAGAGCGCACAATGGAGGAGTCTGCCTGATGAAAGTTAAACACGTCTTCGCCGGACTGATCGCCCTTCTTCTCCTCGTCTCGATATCGCAGATTTTTTCGATTCCGCCCTACGCGGGAAGCGTCTTCCCCGTCTACAAATCGGGATACTTTGACGAACTCGAGAGGGGTTTCGGCGTGATTACCGATTCTTTTATCGGCATAAAGACGATGGCGCGTCCCGATTACGCCTGGGTGTTTCTTTCGGATATGGAAAAGGCCCACGGCATGAGAATACGCGTGTATGATTACCGCGGTCGTCACGTGCCCGCCCCCGGCGAGGTGCGTGGCGGGCCGGATCCTTCGATCGTCCAGGTCCTGAACGGCCTTGATCCGGCCGTACGATCCGAGGTGCGGGGGGGGGAATACTTCACCGTCATTCCCGTGCCCGGGAGGGGCGAGTGCAGGTTCTGCCATGCGCCGAGGAACGGGCGCGTCATGATTGGAGCACTTTCATTCGAGCGGGACTACGACGCGCGGATCTATTATTCATCCGAGCGGATAATAATTTTCGTTTCCCTGTCGATCATTCTCGGCGCGCTGCTTTACGCCGTCGTGCGATGGGACCCGGGGAGGAATATAAAAGAACTATTTGACAAATAGACAATGGTATTTCCAGTTGTACAGACGCGCCGGACATGCAAATTCAGGCGGCACCAGGGCCGGGGGGAGACGGGATGAAGAAACGAAGCTCGGGAAATAACAGCAGATCGGGAACACTGGTGATCGTGGAATCGCCGTCAAAGGCGAAGACGATACACAAGTACCTGGGCGATGGGTACGTCATCTCTTCGTCCGTCGGTCATATCATCGATCTCCCGAAATCGCGGCTCGCCATAGACATAGAAAATCATTTCAAGCCGGAATATATCACGATACGGGGAAAGGCAAAAATCCTCAATGAGTTGAAGAAGCAGGCCTCAAACACAGAGAAGGTGCTGCTCGCGACGGACCCCGACAGGGAGGGGGAGGCCATCTCGTGGCATCTTTCGAACGCCCTTGCGGATAAAAACGACGACATCAAGCGCATTGAGTTCAACGAGATCACCGAGGCCGCGGTCAGGGAGGCGGTGTCCCATCCCAGAAATATCAACATGGACCTTGTGAACGCGCAGCAGGCCCGGAGGATCCTTGACAGGATCGTCGGTTATAATATCAGCCCGATACTCTGGAAGAAGGTGAAGAAGGGGCTTTCCGCCGGGAGGGTGCAGTCCGTGGCCCTCAAGGTGATATGCGATCGCGAGGCCCAGATCGACAGCTTCATGCCCGAGGAATACTGGACCCTGGAAGCGGAACTTGCCCACAAGCAGAGTGTCTTCAGGGCGCAGCTCACCGCCTTTCGAAACGAGAAGATACGACTCGGCCGCAAGGGAGATGTCGACGAGGTAATGGAGCGGCTCGCCGGGAGTGACATGATCGTGCGGGAGGTCAAAACCCAGGAGCGGAAGAGAAGGGCCCCGGCACCCTTCATCACCAGCAAGCTCCAGCAGGACGCGGCCAACCGTCTCGGCTTCACCTCCCAGAAGACGATGATAATAGCCCAGCAGCTCTACGAGGGCATCGACATCCACGGCGAGGGCCCCGCCGGTCTTATCACCTACATGAGAACCGACTCCACCCGCGTCTCCGAGACCGCCGTGAGGTCGGTACGCGATCATATCGCTGCGGCCTTCGGTGCGGAATATCTTCCGGAGACGCCGAATTTCTTTTCAAACAAGAAGGGGGCCCAGGACGCCCACGAGGCGATACGGCCGACGAACGTCACATGGACGCCGGAGTCGCTCAAGGCTGACCTGACCAGGGACCAGTTCAGGCTTTACGATCTCATCTGGAGGAGGTTCGTCGCCTCGCAGATGAACCCGGAGATCTCCAAGGTAACGACCGCCATTATCGAGGCGGGGGACTATCTTTTCCGGGCAAATGGAAGCCGCGTCCTTTTCAATGGCTTTACCGCCGTGGACAGGGCGGCGAAAAGCGACAAGTCGACGATTCCCTCGCTCGCGGCGGGGGACCGCCTTGCCGTGAGGGAGTTCATTCCAGAGCAGCACTTCACATCGCCCCCTCCCCGGTACAACGACGCTTCCCTGGTGAAGTTCCTCGAGGAGTCGGGAATAGGACGCCCGTCGACCTATGCCCCCGTCATCAATACCCTCGTGAAGCGTTACTACGTGACCCGATCGGGCAAGCAGCTGGTCCCCACGGTCCTGGGGAAGCTTGTGAACGACATCATGGCGAAGCATTTCTCCTCGCTTGTTTCGATCGATTTCACGGCGAACATGGAGGATCGCCTTGACCACATCGAGGACGCGAAAACGGACTGGGTGAAGATGCTGGACGAGTTTTACGATCCCTTCCGGCGCACCGTTGAGGACGCCGAGGCGAATATCGAGGAAATGAAGGGTATCCTCGACGAGGACACCGACATCGTGTGCGAGCAATGCGGAAGGAAAATGGTCAAGAAGATAGGCAAGTTCGGATTCTTCCTCGCCTGTCCCGGTTTCCCCGAATGCAGGAACTCGAAGCCGCTGCCCCTGGGGAAATGCCCCCGCTGCGAGGGGGGGGACGTTATCAAGCGATCCTCCCGGAAAGGACGGGGAGGGGCCTTTTACGCATGCAGTACCTATCCCGACTGCGATTTTTTCACTCGTGACCATCCAGCGGACAAGCCGTGTCCGAAATGCGGCAAGCTCCTGTTCCGCAAATCCATGAAGGGCAGGGGCGAAAAGCTGATCTGCCAGAACGAAGCGTGCGACTACCAGGTTGATCTTCTCGATGAACTGGTTCCACTCAACGGCAACGACCAGGGCGAAAACGGCGGCGAGCGGGCGGAGGAATGATAACCGAAATCGACCGGTTCATGAGGTATCTTCATATCGAGAAAAATTCCTCGGAGAAGACCCTTGAGTCGTACGGCAGCGACCTCCTGCAGTTTCAGCGTTTTCTACGCGGTGATTGCGGTCCGGGCCTGCGCCGGCACTACGGCGTCGAGGTGCCCGTCCATGACGGCGACGTGCCGGTTGTTTCCATTGGCGCAGATGACATCACCGCCTTCATCGAATTTTCCTATGACACGGGCCTGAAGCGTTCGAGCATCGAGCGCAGGATCGCCGCGGTAAAATCCTTTTTTACTTTCATGTACAACATGGGGTGTATCGAGAAAAATCCAGCCGCGAAAATAACCTACCCGAAGAAGGAATCGCGTCTTCCCAGGTTCCTCCACCTTAATCAGATCGAGGAGGTGCTGTCCTTCGATTGCAACAACTTCTTCGATTACCGCGACCGGGCGATTCTCGAGACCTTCTATTCAACGGGGGCGAGGGTGGGCGAACTCTGCGGCGCCGATGCCCGGGATGTCGATTTCCAGGCCAGGAGAATGCGGGTCAAGGGGAAGGGACGCGTGGAGCGGATCGTTTTCCTCACGGAGTCCGCCCGGGCGTCGATACTCAGCTATCTCGAGGAGCGGAGGAAAAAATTCCGGTCAATGACGGATCCGCTTTTTGTCAATAACAGGGGCGGACGGATCACGCCCCGAGGCGTGTACGACATCGTCCGGAAAAGGGCCAGGGCGGCTGGCCTTACCGACCGTGTGTCTCCCCACTCCCTGAGGCACAGTTTTGCCACGGAGCTCCTGGACCGGGGGGCGGACATCAGGGCGGTACAGGAGATGCTCGGGCACAGAAATCTTTCAACGACCCAGGTATACACCCACACCACGAAGGAACGCCTGCGAAAAGTCTTCGAGCGCTTCCACCCCCATTCAGGAAAAAGAAACAGGGAATGACGAGTGGTAACCGGTAACAGTCCGGGGCCGGCGTACGTGGATATCTCCCGTTTAAGTGGCGGGGAGAATTCGGGAAGGTACTCCAAAGGCAAGTGTCCCGACCCTGCCGGCAAGGCCATTCGATTCGCACTCATGATAAAACTTACCGAAGGCGACGGCGGGAAGGAGCGCCATCCCTTTCCCGAGGGGCCGGAAGAAATTGTCTGCGTGGATCGGGACCAGGAGCTTCGGTTTTATTTGGGCCGCGACCTCATTGACATAACCGGGGGTGTGATTGCGCCCGGCGATGCCGAGGAGCAGCACGTCGGCGGCCGTCCCGTCGTACATCCCGGGCACGAAGCCCGCGCTTCCGTGATGGATAAGCGACCCTGCGCGGTGGCGCACGAGGAGGGAAAACACGGTCCCGACGCGGTACGCCGGGGCCGCCGCCGGCAGCGCGAGTGGCGCCTCGATGTCTCCTGGATAGGGCACCCTGCCGAAGAGAAAGGGGCCGTGACGACTTTCGAGGAACCGCACGCTGAAAGGGCCGAATCTCATCGCTTGGCCCGGACGCGCGACCCTCATCTGCTTTTCGAGAAGACCCGCGCCGCGACCCACGTTGATGGTGCTTTCGGAACCAACAAGAAGCGCCCCGGTTTCACGGGCGAAGAGCGGCGCATCGGCCACATGGTCGAAATGGGAGTGGCTCACGATGACGGCGCGTATGTTCACCCGGCCGAGAATCCTGACCCACTCGCGTATCAGGCCGACGTCAGGGACGAGGGGGCGGCGCAGCGCGACGGAGCGGAGGCCGAATCTGCTTACATAGGGATCGATAAGGAGCGCCGTGTCTGAATCCGACAGGCACACGCCGGCGGTTCCGAGCCATGTGCACAGAACCCCTTTGCCCGGCTTGACGGCTGAGGGAAGCATCATTTTCCGGAAGAGGTCGCTGTCGCTCATTCGAGGCGCGCGTTTGATCATTGGGATGGCTCCTCGCCGTTAACGATATCCCTGCCGCACTGTTCCGGATCGGCGTACGCGCTTTCGATGGTGCCCCCTCCAAGAACCTCGAATCGACTGCTGTAGAAAACCGCCGCCTGGCCGGGGGAGATCCCGCACTGCGGCTCGCTGAAAAAGACTATGATGCCGTCACCGTCCTGTTGTAACCTCGCCTCAACCGGTACCTGTGTCGACCTGGTTTTTACGAGAACGTCCAGGCCGTCCAGTTCGGTTTCCTTCATGTGGCAAATGGATCCGGCACGGAGGGCGTGGACCTCGAGGTCCTCCCTGATGCCCGCGACGATTCTATTCCCGGCGCCGTCGATCGCGACGACATAGAGCGGCATCGGGAAGCCTATACCGAGCCTTCGACGCTGACCAACCGTGTAGCGATGGATGCCGCCATGCCGGCCGATGACCCTTCCCCCGAGGTCCACGATGTCACCCGGGGGCGGGGTCGACCCCGTGCGGGCCTCGATGAATTCGGGATAGCGCTGATCCGGGATGAAGCAGATCTCCTGGCTCTCGGGTCGGTTCGCCACGGGCAGCCGATTTTCGTGCGCCATGCGGATTGAATCGGCCTTGGTCATCGACTCAAGGGGAAAGAGGATGTGGCGCATGCTCTCCTGGGAGAGCATGTAGAGAAAGTATGACTGGTCTTTCGCGATTTCAGCTCCCCGCGCGATATAGTACCGGCCCTCATCGGTGTGACGTAGCGCGGCGTAGTGGCCCGATGCCAGATGGTCGAATCCCAGGGACCGTGCAGCATTCAGGAGCCTGTCGAATTTTATGAAGGCGTCGCACCGCACGCAGGGGTTCGGCGTCCGCCCCTTGAGGTATTCACGGCAGAAGGGGTCAACGACAAGGGTAAGAAAGTCGTCTTCCAGGTTGACGACGTGGTGCGGGATTCCGAGCGTTTCGGCGACCCGTGAGGCGAATTCGATACTGCCGGTTGCGGATGAGTTGCTGAAATGACGCGCCAGGAGTGATGAGGTGAGGTCGGCGCTTATGCCGATCACCTCGTGGCCCTCGTTTTTAAGTATCATGGCGGACACGGCGGAATCGATGCCGCCGCTCATGGCAACGGCGATTTTCATGTATACGCCACCTCCCGGTCAAAAAGAAATCCTTGGCGTGTCCCCCGGCGGCGGAATTCATCCTCGATGGCCTTGATGGCCGTGCCCTTGCGGAGGCTCCAGAGGGGGGCGATCAGGGTCTCTTCGTCGCGGTCCCCCAGGAGGCGATGGATTACGAGGTCGGGGGAAACGCGCTCGAGGAAATCGCAGACAAGCGAGGCGTATTCTTTAAGGGAGAGGGGGACCATCCTTCCGTCGCGGTGCCACTCTTCGAGGGGAGTCCCCCGTATCACGTGGAGATGGTGGAGCTTCAGGCCGCTGAGCTCCATGGACCGGATAGAGAGCGCGGTATCCATAATGTCGTGCCAGGTTTCCCCGGGAATACCCAGGATGAGGTGGGCGCATACGGGAATTCCACGCGCGGCCGCCCGCCGCACGGCGTCAGTCGTGTCGGCATGCGCATGCCCCCTCATCAGGAGTTCGAGGCTCCGATCATGGGCGCTCTGCATGCCGATCTCGAGCCAGAGCTCGAAGCCCGGACGTCGGTACGACGCGATGAGGTCGAGGACGTCATCGGGAAGGCAGTCGGGCCTTGTGCCGATCATCAGGCCCATCATGCCGGGGGATGAAAGGGCCGTGTCATAAAGGTTTTTCAGGACATCGCGGGGAGCGTGCGTGTTGGTGTAGGCCTGGAAATAGGCGATGTAACCCGTGCCGGGTCCCGATCGCTTGAAGTTCTTTTTTGTCGCCTCGACCTGTTCTTCCAGGCTGACCGCGGCGGCCGTGCCGGGTGATGCGGAGCCGTCCACGGAGCAGAAAAGGCATCCCTGCCTGCCGGGGCGGTCTTCACGATTCGGGCATGAAAGGCCCGCGTTGATCGGTATTTTCAGTATCCGCCGGCCATAGGTCCGCAGGAGGTGATCACCGAAGGAGCGGTAAGGTTTCCCGGCGAACTCTGCCGGCTCAGAGGGATCTCTCCCGCGTGTCATTCGCGAAATGGGAGTTTTTAAGATACTGCTGATTCTGGTACCTGTCATGGTTGAGGACCACGCTGTTGACCCTTCGAACGCCCACGACGTTCAGTTTCTTGTTCAACTGAACGACGTAGATTCCCGGCGTAAAAGAAACATGTTTGGATCTGGTTACCCAGCGTGTCATCCTCTTTTTATGTTTTTTGGAGTAATAGCGCTCCCTTTTTTTGTAGAAGGTGCGCGCGTTTTTAAATGAGTTCACAAGGCGTTCATGGGTATTCCCGTCCGCCTCCAGGGCGAGACGCACCGCGCTGTCTAGACTCTGGCCCGGTTCGAGGGGGAACAACACGCTCCGGTTGATCGGCGCCCTGGGAACGATTGGATTGAATGATGCGATGGCCCGGGAGGAACGGTCCGCCGAGGTCCGTTTTCTCGTCCTGCCTGGCAGTTCCCGTGAAATGCCACCATGGAGGGTGGAGAAGATGGGGCCCCTCTGGAGCGACCGGCGCGCGAGACGGAAGCAGTACCTCGCCTTGCGGTAATTTTTCTTTTTTTTGTAGATAAGGCCTTTGCGGTGGTAGCTGTTATAGCGGGCGAGGCTGCTGCGGACGGAGCTGAAGTAGCGGGTGTGCTCCCGGTATTTTGAACCGGAATACTTTTTCTCCATCTCGTGTATTACCCTGATGCCGCCGCCGACGTCTCCTGATTTTATGTAATAGACGGCAAGTCGGGCGAGCTTCAGGAGCTCGAGCCTGTCAGCTGATGGCTCCCCGGTTTTGCGCACCCTGGAGCCTGAAATATCGACGCCGAATATCTCTTCAACGGTCTCAAGGAGGGCCAGGTACTGCGCTTCGACCATCGTGCCGATATGTTCGGGATCACTGAGTTTCTTTTCCTCATCAGGGTTCGAAATGAATCCCGATTCATAGATTATTGAAACTGGGAAATCGACGAAATAGCAGAACCTGCTGTCTCCCACGGCGCCGTGGTCCCAGCTATTAGCCTTCAAACCCCGTTTTTCAAGCATGTTCTTCAACTTGAGGGCGTACTTCATCGAAAAGCCGCTCGCGTCCAGCTTGTTGTAGAGGGTGAGGAAACCCTGGTAGGTGTCCTTAACGTAACGAAGGATTTTCCATCCGTGGGCGTTCCTTGTGATATGGATCCCCGGAAGATTCACCAGGCCGTCGGCCTTGTGGACCACGGATATGTTGTTAAGATGCTGCGCGATGATGATGAAGGCGCCGGCCCTGTTGGCGAGATCGACCGTTACGGGAAAGGGAATGTCACGGTAGCTGTCGCTTTTTCCCCTGAGAACGTCCATGAAATCGTCGGTGGAGCGCACCTCGATATGCCTGTTCTTTTCCAGAAGCTCGTACATTTTTCTCGAGAATTTAATCGAGTACCATTCTTCGGGAAGGCCGGTACAGCTCAGCCGCCCCGTGGCGGCCCCGCCCTGCCATCGGCCGTCGGAAAGTTTCCCGTGGGCCGGGTCGAAGAAGACGGTGAGCTTTCCTCCCTTTTCGATGTTTTCGTAGAGATATCCGTAGGTCTGGTCTATCTGCTCCGTGATTTTTACGATGGCGTCGCGCTTGGCCTTGTTTTTTTCAGCGTTTATGATTTTATTGATGAGGGCGGGCTGCTGCGGTTTGTTCTGCGACGGTAATTCCGAAGAAGATACAATGGGCGCGGAGGTGAAAAGCAGTAGGCTTGTGGCGAGGGACGCTGTTTTCAGGTACTTCATCGGGGCAGGCTCTCTCCGTATGGTTTTCGAAAGCGGGGATCCTTGCGCAATATTCCCTCTGCAAAGGAATGACACGCCCGCAGGGAGTCATTTTACCCGCTTATCATATTCTCAATATCGAATTATTTCAAGAAAATATTTTGTTTTTATTCGGAAGACGGGGAAATTTATGTCTTGTATTTTGAGGTGTGCCGGTATAGGTTATGTCATTCCCCGAGGCGGAGGGTACTCCGATGAAACAGAAATATATCCAGTACCAGAAGCTGTCCGACGAGATCAAGGGCGAGATAACCCGCTACCATGAGTCGGTACGTCCCGGGAAGAAGGGACCGGCATTCGACGAGTCAATGGTGGAATGGTTCAACCAGAAATTCGACGAGTGGCTTATCACGCGATTCACCCCCCCTGGTCAATCAAGCAGGAGAAAGCACTTCAGGCTTGATGTTGAGGTCCCCATAAGGATAATCGACACCCTGATAGAATCGACGAGCAACGACCATGACGCCATGGATTTCGTGGGGAGGATCGTCAACATAAGCAGGGGGGGGCTCTACTTCAAATACCGGACGCCCATCGAGATTTCGTCAATAATAAAGGTGGTGATCGATCTCGAAGGCATGGCTGAACCCAAGGACAGCCTCGAGGCGCTTGCTATGGTAGTGAGATCTGACAGGCTCGATGAAAATTCGTACGGCATCGGGATCATGTTCAGCAGTATCTACGGGGAAAACAAGGAACTGCTGGATCTTTTTATCCTGAAGAACCTGTCGTACTATATCTACCAGGATGCCGAGGCCTAGAACGAAACAGGCGGGCCAGGGTTCTTTCAGGGTTCAAGGGACGCGTTTTTAAGATACTTTCGAATATTATCCCTCGTGACATCATAATAGTAAATGTCATATCTTGCGTGTTCAATTTCCGTTCTTTTCAGCATGCCGTTGCTTTCTATCAGGCGAAGGATGGCCGCCCGGGTGTTCCTTGTGACGGGTATGTTCTCGGCGCAAAGGGAGCGCTCCATGGTCACGCGCGATCTGAGCGCTCCCTTTCTCGAGAGGCTCTCCTCGTTATTCCCGGAACCCCGGGGGATCACGATCACTACGCGGTGGAGACGGTTGCCGATAAATCCCTCGGTGAGATAACGCCGATCGATGTCGATCGATTCGATGGGGATGTCCGGAATGCCATTGTCCGGGGGACGGGCGGTGGTGCCGCCGTCACTGACGCAGGCCTGGGGCAGCATCAGGAGAGAGCAGAGCAGGGCGAGGGCGCTGAGTGAAAAGGCGGCACTCCTGGTGACAGTGGCGAGGGGAACCTGTTTCATGTCATTCTCCTGGTGAAGAGGTAATAGCGGCAACCCTGTTTTTAAGTCCGGCCCCGCGGAATTCATAGCCGACAACCGATGAGTGGTTATCGTCGAAATAATTAAAGACGATCCGTCCCCGCCCCAGCGCGCGCCCCAGCGCCCCGATCAATCTCTCACGGTAGAGCGCCGCGTCGAAGTCCGAAGCCCTCCTGTTTATGGAGCCGTCCTGTATCGCCGTTTCCATGGCGTCGTTCGCCAGGTGCGCCAGGGCCATGCGGTGAAGGTAAGAACGATCTCCGGCCTTACGAGACGAACTTTCCCGCATCGCGACAAGGCCGCGTGAGCCGGGATCGGCCTCGACCACGATGATGGCACGGTAGCAGTGATCGGAGAGGAATCCCCGGGCCGTGATATCCGGCGCGTTTTTCAGTGATGGCCTGCAGCCGGCCATGGCGAGCGCGGCATACATCGACAGTAAGATGAGCGTGGAAAAACGTTTCATGACACACCGTGCACTCAGTTTTTTTTCAGGGCATCGATGATGCTCCGGAT
Organism: Spirochaetota bacterium; assembly: GCA_040768125.1. Taxonomy (GTDB): domain Bacteria; phylum Spirochaetota; class UBA4802; order UBA4802; family UBA5550; genus RBG-16-49-21. The sequence goes on from JAXGNG010000004.1 coordinate 323,760, forward strand.
CTCGGCGGCCCTGGGGTAATCGGGTTTTATCGAAAGGAGCGTCTCGAAGTGACGCACCGCTTTTTCCCTGTCGGGCAGCTTGCGGTAATAGATCATGCCGATTTCCTCATGGGCTTCAGGACGCGAAGAGTTGATGGAAAGCGATTTTTCCAGGGAGCGTACCGCCTCGGCGTACCTTCCCGCGTCACGGTAGGCGATCCCGAGGGAAAAATGCGTTTCCGCGTCCATCGGCTTGATCCGCAGGGCCTGGTTGTATTCCCCGATGGCTTTGTCGTATTGCTTCGATTCCCGGTAGGCGTTTGCCAGGTTGTGATGCGCCTGGAACGAATCCGGGTTGCGGCTAACGGCCTTGCCGTAGAGGGCGATGGCCTCGTCGTACAATCCGCGCCGGGAGTATATGGCCCCCAGGTTGATATAGGACTTGATGTCCCCGGGGTTGATCTCGATGGCCCGGCTGTAGCTTTCAATTGCCCGGCTTTCATTTTTCATCGCCTCGTGGGCCCGCCCCATTTCATAATAAGGCGCGTGATCATCCTTCCTGATCTGCGAGGCACGCTCGTACAATTCGATGGCCTTTGGATATTCCCCCCTTATCGAGTGAACGAGTCCGAGATTGAAGAAGGCCTGGTAGTATTCGGGATCGAGGGTGATGGTCTCTCCGTAGTACCGTACGGCAGCGGTATAATTTTTGAGCTCGTGGTTCGTTTCCCCCATCTTGAAGCAAGTGTCGGGATTCCGGGGACGCCGCTCGTAGTCCTTCGTGAAGTATTCCAGGGCCTTGCGGAAGTCCCGGCCCTCAAAGTAGCAATCGCCCAGGTTGTAGTAGGCGCGGTCAAGGTCCGGGTCCTGCTCAATGGATTTCTTGAAGTCGGCGATGGCTTTGCTTCTCTGTTTCTGGTGGAAATTGGCCAGGCCACGGGCGTAGTATGCCTTGGGGAAGTGCGGTTTCGCGCCTATGGCTTTTGTGAAAGCCCCGGCTGCGGGGGCGTATTCCTTTTTCAGGTACAGGACAAGGCCCAGGTGGTAATGCGCCTCGGCGTGTGAGGGGTTTGCCGTCACCGCCTTCCGGTAGGCCTCCGCCGCAGGGTCGTTCATTTTCCTGCTCTGGTAGATCCTGCCGAGCCAGTACAGGGAATGGTCGTCACGTCCATCGGATTCGACGGCCCTGCGGTACGCCTCGATGGCGCCGTCGTAATCGCGCTCTTTTCTCCTGCGGTCCCCCAGGGCCCTCCAATCAGTGCCCCGGGTTTCCTTTTTTACGGCGTCGTCAACGTCACCCCGGGTATCGCCCCGGGATGCGGTCCCGTCGGAGGCGCCTTCGTCGCCACCGGTAGCGCGATCACCGGTGCCTCTTTTCAGCGAGGCGACGGCGTCATCGTATTTTTTTCGGAGATCGCCGTCCCTGCTGTTGTACTCAAGGGCGCGTCGGTAGTTCTTCACGGCACCTTCGCGGTCACCGCGCTCCATGAGCAAGTCCCCCAGGAGGGCCGCCGCAAGGTGGTCGCCGGGATCCGCGGCGAGGGCCTTTTCGAGGGACTCGATGGCGCGGTCTTTTTCCCCGAGACCGCGCAGCGCAAGGGCGCGTCCCCGGTGGTACCTTCCCCGGGTGGGGTCGAGCCTGATCGCGTCGTCGAAATTGCCGAGTGCATCGCGGTAGCGTCGCGTCCGCAGGTGGAGGTTGCCCAGGTTGTAATGGCCCTCGGGATCAGCGGGGTTCGCCCGGATGCCCTCCTCGAGGATTTTTCGCGCCCCTTCGATGTCGCCCTTCCGGAGCTTCTGGCGCGCCATGTTGCGGTAACTCTCCTGGTCCCTCGGGGCCACCTTCTTCGCCTTCAGGTACTCGCCGAGGGCCCTGCGCGTTTTCTCCTGCTCGTCGTAGACGTTGCCGAGGAGGTTGTAGGAGGAGGGGAGCGAGGGCCTTCCCTTCTTTGCCTTTTCGAAGGTCTCGATGGCGCGGTCGTAGTCTCCCTTCAGGGCATAGGCATGGCCCAACTCGTTGAGCGCCTCGTAACTCGAAGGGTCAACTGCCAGGGCCTTCCGGTAGGCGGCAATGGCCCTGTCGATATCGCCCAGGGACTTGTGGAGCGATCCGATCTGCAGAAGCGCATGGATGTCCGAGGGGTTCGCCTCCAGTACCTTTTCATACGCCGCGATCTGGAGGATGCGGCGATCCTCAATCCTGTCCGGTGTAGAGTTTCTCACGAGAGTGACGGTGAGGAGAACGGCACCGATGATACCGAGGATTACCAGGGCCCCGATGAGATAATATTTTCTTCTGTCGTTATAATAGCGCATGGTACACCCCTAGAGGTCGTCGTCCAGGTAGATTTCCTCCAGCTTGCGCCGGGTTTTCTTTGTTTCGTGACCCGCCTGCCTGTCCGTGACGTCGTGGACGGTCTTTTCGAGGGTAACTCCCCCGAGCAGAAGGGCCTCTTCGACGGTCATGTCGCTTCCCGGCGGCGGGATGACGAAACCGGGGTCCCTGAGGAGTTCGATGGCGCGCCGTATCCTGTCATACTGCGGGTCATCGGCGGCGACGGCCAGGTAGCGCTCCCAGCTTTCGATGGCGGACTCTTTGTCGCGAAGAAGCATCAGGCTGGTGAGGCCCGCGTGATAGCGAGCGAATCGCAACGATCCGTCGACCTCGATCGCCCTGTTGAAATACTCGAGGGCCTTCGGGCCGTCCTTGAGATAGTAGTAGACCTGGCCCATCCTGAAATAGTTTGCCCCCAGGGCGGGGTCGATTTCGATGCTTTTACGGTAGAGATCCAGGGCGCCGGAATAGCGCTTCTTGATCAGGAAAATATCTCCGAGGTAGGAATGGGCAAGGGCGTTTGATGGCTCGGATTCGATAACACGGAGGAGAAGTGTCTCGGCCATGTCGAATTTTTTTTCAAAGAAATAGGCCGTAGCCCGTTCGAAATCACCGGTTGGTCCGCTCCATGCCGCAGCACTGCCCAGAAAAAGCGCTATGACAGTGAATAATGCCCGGTAACGTGGATGGATCCCCTTTGTTCTTTCCTCTTTCAAAACTCGGCCCCGGTGATATGGTAATACCCTTCGCATGCCTTCAGAATAAGGTTGCCCATCAGATTGGACAACCGAAAATGAAAAAGTGCCACTATTTTTTTCTTTTTTTCCCGGTTTCCGCGTCGATGCCCAGGTATTCGAGGGTGATATTCGCCTCTCGTATCATCTCCTCGGCCAGGGGATCATGGTAGGGGGCGGCGCATACGATTTTTCGGATCCCCGCGTTGATGATCATCTTCGTGCAGATCGAACAGGGCTGGTGGGTGATGTAGATCGTCGCGCCGTTGATTGAAACGCCGTGAAAGGCCGCCTGGATGATGGCGTTCTGTTCGGCGTGGAGACCCCTGCAGAGCTCGTGCCGTTCCCCCGAGGGGACGTTGTACTTCGTCCTGAGGCAGGTCTCCGGGGTGCAGTGGGAGATGTTCGTCGGGGCGCCGTTGTACCCGGTGGAGAGTATGCGCTTTTCCTTGACGATGATGGCCCCGACGCTCCGCCGTATGCAGGTGGATCGGGTCGACACGTCCTCGGCAATCTTCATGAAGTAGCTGTCCCAGTCCGGTCGTGTCATGGTTCAGAAACCTCGAAATTGAACTTCAGGCTCGTTCCCGGGGCCCGTTCGGCCCTGAGTGAGACCGTCGCGGTGAGGGGGAGATGGGGCCTGACGAACTGCACCAGGGATTTTCTCGGCGTCACCACGGCCCCGGGATTGCCGCGGGCGAAGTCGTCGAGTTCCCGTCTCTCGACGAGAATCCTTCTCACGTCGATTTCCCCGGGGGCAAGGCGTAGGGCCGGGAGGCCCGGCGCGATCTCGCGCGAAAGAACGGGCGTCGAGCCGTGGGAGATGACGATTTCACCCATGCCACCCCTGAAGGCGATGGCGGCGGTGTCCCTGACGGGCCGTGTTGTCAGTGAAAAGATGATGTCCCCGGTTTCCTTTTCGCGGGTCATGGAAAAACGAAAGGAGCAGTTGTTGTAATTGAACGAAGATGAGCGGTACCCGTCGTCAGTCTCGCGGCCCGACATGAAAATGTAGAGGAGGATAATGGCCACGATGTTCAGCACGAAGAGAAGGGCGGTGATTCGCCTTTTTTTCGTCTTCTGACGGGCCTTTTCCTCCGGGCGGTATCGCCGAAGGGCCTGTTCTGCCGGGGAATCCCCTCCCGGTTGTATCGTGTAGCTGGACATTGCATGTATCCGATCGGATTAGTTTCAGCGAGTAAAAAAACGCATTGCCAATGGATACATGCGCGTTCGGACGGTGTCAACAACTTATTGGGATGGCGCTGCGGGATGCGCGCGCGGCGCTAGAGGCACTTTTCCAGGGCCCGGATTCCCCTGAGGATGAAAGCGTATTCACGTGAATCCTCACGGAAGGTCGCGAGGTACTGCCGATAGCATTCGAGCTGCTCCCGTGTCCAACGGGCGGGGTCATGACAGGTATGGCTCATCGTATTCTTCCTCCTGTTGAAGCAATGGCCGGCGCTACCATGATTATCGGCCGGTAGACGAACCTCCCTGAGCGAAGGGAACATGAAGGGATAAAAAAAGCGGCGCCCCAAGGCGCCGCTTTTTCTTGTTCTAGCTGGATCGATCGAATCAGTCGCAGAGCTCGAAGAGCGCCGCGGCTCCCATGCCGCCGCCGATGCACATCGACTCGATGCCGTACTTGGTGCCGGTGCGGACCATGTTGGCGATCAGGGTCGCGGCAAGCTTCGACCCGGTGCATCCCAGTGGGTGACCCAGGGCGATGGCGCCGCCGCTGATGTTGACCCTGCGGCTCTGGGAATCGCTCGACCAGAGTTTCTTGTCGTCGATGCCGAGCTGCTGGGCGCAGTAGATGGCCTGGGAGGCGAAGGCCTCGTTGAGCTCGATGAGGAGGCTTTCGGTCTTGAGCTTGCCCAGGTCCCATCCCACGAGCTTCAGGAGCTTCGGAATGGCATACGCAGGGCCCACGCCCATCTCGTCGGCCTTGCAGCCCGCCGTGGTGTAGGCCACGAGCTTTACCAGGGGCTTGACGCCGAACTTGTCGCAGGCCTCCTTGCTCATGATCACCGAGGCACCAGCGCCGTCCGTGGTCTGCGAGGAGTTCCCCGCCGTGACGGACCCGGTCGAAGAGAAGGCCGGGCGGAGCTTCTTCAGGCCTTCGATCGTGGTTTCGGCCCTGACCCCATCGTCGAAATCCTGGATGAAGGTTTCACGCACGATGGTGCCGTCGGGCTTTTCCACGAACCTGTCAGCCGTCGTCGGGACGATTTCCGTGAAGTGCTTGTTCTTATGAGCCTCGGCCGCCTTCATCTGCGAATGGTAGCCGAACTCGTCCTGCTGCTCGCGGGTGATGTTGTAGCGCTTGGCCACGTTTTCCGCCGTGATGCCCATGGACACGTAGACGTCCGGGTTTTCCTTCGCCCAGTCCGCCAGGGGCCGGGGAAGGTTTCCGCCCATGGGAACGATCGACATAGACTCCACGCCGCCGCCCATGCAGACCTCTGACCAACCGGACATGACCCTGAGGCTCGCCAGGGCGATCGACTCGAGGCCCGAAGCGCAGAAACGGTTGACCGTCGCGCCGCCCACGGCGTCGGGGAACTTGGCGATCTGGAGGGCAACCCTGCCCAGGTTGAGGCCCTGCTCCGCCTCGGGGAAGGCGCAGCCGAGCATCAGGTCATCGACATCGGCTTTTCCGATTCCCGCCCGCTCGATGGCGCCATTGAGGGCCTGGACGATAAGCTTGTCCGGCCTGGTTTGGGCCAGGGCGCCCTTGTTGCGGCGGCAGCCGGGGGTTCTCACCGCGCTGACTATATATGCGTCTCTCATATGTTTTCCTCCTGTATTATTGTAGTGGTGTTACATCATCAACGGCTTGCCCGTGGTCAGGATATGCTCCGCCATCTTCTGCGTTTCCTCGGTCTTCCAGAGGTCCACGAAGGCCTCGCGCTCGAGCTTGCAGAGATAGTCTTCGGAAACGAGCTGACCCTGACGGGCCTCGCCGCCGGTTATACAGTAGGCGATCTTCTTGGCGATGAACTCCATGTGCTTCGGGATGTACCCGCCGTGATGCATGTTGTTCAGCTCGGCCCAGATCATGCCCTGGGCTTCCTGGCCCATGACCGGGTATTTTTTCTTCGCCGGGGGCACGTAGCCGTCGTCGATCATCTTGAGGCACTCCTTCTTCGCTTCGCCGATCAGGTTGTCCCTGTTGAAGACGATCCGGTCGGTGGGGCGGAGGAAGCCGTTTTTCCTGGCTTCGGCCGCTGACATGGAGACCTTCGCCTGTGCCACCGACATGAAGGCCGGGATCAGGTAGGCCGCGTAATCGGCCAGCTTCACGCTGCCGGGAACGCTGTCCATGAAGCGCTGCCAGAGGTGGATCATGCCGCATCCGCCGGGCACCAGGCCTGCGCCGATCTCGACGAGACCCATGAAGAGCTCGGCGTGGGCGACGATACGGTCGGCGGCAAGGCAGAGCTCGCAGCCACCGCCCAGGGTCATGCCGTAGGGGGCCGCCACGATCGGGATCGGTGCGTATTTCATCCCCATGATGCCTTCATGCACCTTGCGGATGAACGCGTCGATCTCGTTGAACTTTTTCGCCTTGGCGAGGCCCAGCATGAAGCCGAGGTCTCCGCCGGCGGAGAAGGCGCCGGGGAAGCCGGGGGCCTGGTTGCCGAACACGACGCCCTGGCCGTTCTCGACAACGTAGTCCGCCGCGATCTGCATGAAGTCGACCATGTTCTTGTTGACGGCGTTCATCTTGGTGTGGAACTCGATGTTGAAGATGCCGTCGCCCAGGTCGATGAGGGAGGCGGAGTCGTTCCCCTTGACGAACTTCTTGTTCGCCCGGAGGTTGACCAGGGAAATCGCCAGGTCGCTCACCTCGACCGGCTTGTACTTGCCGGTTTTGAGGTCGTAGTACATCTTCTGGCCCTTCTCGATCTTGTAGAAGGATTTGACCTTCTTGTCGATCATTGCCTGGATCTTCTTCGGGATCTTCATCCCTTCCTTCTTCATGCGGTCAACGGACTTCTTGATGCCGATGGCGTCCCAGATCTCGAAGGGGCCCATTTCCCAGTTGTAGCCCCATTTCATCGCGTTGTCGATCTCGACGATGGTGTCGGCTATCTCCGGGATCCTGTTGGCGGAATAGAGAAGGGTCCCCGCCGTGGCCTTCCATGCGAACTTGGCGCCTTTGTCCTCGGCGTAAAGAACCGAGGCAACTTTTTCCTCGAGGCTTTCGAGCTTCTTGGCGGCCTTGAGGCAGGGGAACTCGACCTTGTCGTAAGTGACGTATTCAAGGGTATTGTAATCGAGAACCTTGTTGATTTTTTTCCAGTCGGGGGTTATCTCTTTCTTGTAGAAACCGCCCTTCGTCTTGTTGCCGAGCCACTTCTTCTCCACCATTTTGTAGACGAAGTCGGGGAGCTTGAGGCCTTCGCGCGACTCATCCTTGGGGCAGAGATCGTAGCAGTTGTCGGCGACGTGCTGGAAGGTGTCAAGACCAACGAGGTCAGCGGTTTTGAAGGAGGCGGTTTTCGGCCTTCCCAGGACCGGGCCCGACATCGCGTCGACTTCGGGGATCGTCAGCTTCATTTCCTTCATGATCTGCATCGCCGAGACCATGGAGTACACGCCGATCCGGTTGCCGATGAAGTTCGGGGTGTCCTTCGCCCAGACGATACCTTTTCCGAGGATCTTTTCGCCGAACTCGGCCATGAACTTCAGAATTTCTTTCTTGGTTTCCTTGCCGGGGATGATCTCCAGCAGGTGCATGTAACGAACGGGGTTGAAAAAGTGGGTGCCGAGGAAGTGCTCCTTGAACGCCTTGCCGCGACCCTGGGCGATCTGGTTCAGGGGAAGGCCCGAGGTGTTGGTGGAGATGATGGCGCCCTTCTTCATGATCTTTTCGATCTTGCCGAAAAGCTCCTGCTTGATCTTCAGGTTCTCGACAACTACCTCGACGATCCAGTCGCACTCGGCCAGCTTGTCGAAATCGTCCTGAAGGTTTCCCACGGAAACGAGTTTGGAGTCGTTGCCTTTGTCCATAAAGAGCGCCGGTTTCGCTTTCATGACGTTGTCGAATCCGGCAGTGACAATCCTGTTTCTCGCTTTCGGATCTTTTTTCTCGTCGTCCTTCAGATCGAAGGGAACGATATCCAGAAGGAGAGTGGGAATGCCCGCGCTGGCACAGAGCGCCGCGATACCTCCGCCCATTATGCCAGAGCCAATGACGGCCACTTTTTGGATCCTTCTAACCATAGAGACCTCCTGTTTGATTCATGTAGTTTAGGTTATGATGTTCGGGGAAGAGATATTGCAGCGTTTTTCATATAATTGCAGTAAAATCAGCTTCCCCGATTGCCGGTCGATACCCCGGATCCATATCCAGCCGATTGGTTGCGTCATCACGATTAAAAGGACCGGCGTCCGCAGGAGTGGGGCCGGCCGCGAGGTGGATGAATAGCAACGGATCGGCTGAACGATCATCCCTGATGCCAATCATGATTTTGCAGAACGAAATGTCAATATTTATAAGGCACCGGATGAAAAAATGATCGTAAAAAAGAATGGAAAACAGCCTGACCGGACGAGTTGTTTTTGTCAATTCCCGGGAAAAGGGTACTATGTATAGAGTGGTTCATTAACGGCATTCACCACCGCCCGCCGGCCCGCATTACCGGGATGCCCGCGCGTTGTTCATCCGAGGCAAAGGCCCTCCCCGCCACCCGGGGGGAGACACGCGGCGGCATGCCCGGTGAACGATGGGGTGCGAGGGTAAAATTCAAACAGGGGCGATATTTTATGTTGACATCGAGAGATTCGACAAGAAAATGACCTTGCACACATGGCGCCGTACCCAAGTGGCTAAGGGAGAGGTCTGCAAAACCTTTATGCAGCGGTTCGAATCCGCTCGGCGCCTCATCTCATCGTCGCCCAGGTGGTGGAACTGGTAGACACAAGGGACTTAAAATCCCTTGAACATTTTGTTCGTGAGGGTTCAAGTCCCTCCCTGGGCAAGCAGGGAATCCCGCCAGGTTAAATGGGAAACTTCATTTCAAGATACTGGTGGATATTCTTGATGATCTCGATGAGCTTCGGCCTAAGAATCTCCATCCCCTCTTCGACACTCGAAAAATAATAGAAGAGATTGATATCCTCCGGCGCTATCAGGCCGTCTTTCACGAGGCGGTCGAAGTTAATGAGGTCCTCCCAGAATTCCCTGTCGTAGAGGAGTATGGGGATATTCATCTTTTCCATCTTGCGCGTCTGTACCATGGTGAGGGTTTCGAAGAATTCATCGAGGGTCCCGAACCCTCCCGGGAAGATCACGATAGCCTTGGCCTGGTAAAGAAACCAGAGCTTTCTCATGAAGAAATAATGGAAATTGAAGAGGAGTTCGGGCGTGATGTACTTGTTCGGCGTCTGCTCGAAGGGGAGGGTTATGTTAAGGCCGATGGTCGGCATGCCCGCCCTGGACGCGCCCATGTTCGCCGCCTCCATGATGCCGGGTCCCCCGCCGGTGCATATGTAGAAGGGGCTTCCGGTCTCGTTCTCGATTTCCCTGCTCAGATTCGCCAGGCTGAAGGCGAAATCCGCCGCGGCGTGGTAGTAGCGCGACATGTCGCGGCCGTTGCGGTCCTCGGCCTCGATCCGCGCCGATCCGAAGAAGACGACGGTGTGGCGGATGTCCCTCTCCCTGAAGCGGGTCTCGGGCTCGATGTATTCGCTCATGATCCGAATGACGCGGGCTTCGCGTGAACGCATGAAATCCATGTCTTCATACGCCGTCTGCATCTTCCTTCCTTTCATGAATACCTTCGCTTTCTTTTCATCGTGAATATGGTACCGTCCGTGTGCTCGGAGACGAATTGCGAAATCACCTTTTCCTTGTCTATGAGATCAATGGTAACGGCGTCCATGAAGTTGAGGATGATTTTAAGCCCCGCGCCGATTCCCCGGAGAGGTATTTCCTTCCCGTTGAGTCGCACGATGAGCTTTGATTTTTCCGATTCCGTGGCGTAGCTGACGATCTCGGTGAGGTAGGAACACGAACCGCACCGGGGAGTGGCGTTGAGGATGTTGAAGAGGTCAAGGCCCTTGCCGTGATCGATGACCGTCGCGTCGAAGAGGCTGTCGGTTATGGTATAGCGGATGGTAATGTCGCGGCGTTCATCATCTTCCCTGTCGACGAGGGTCTTCATGGTCTCCTGGATGGCGTTGGTGACCGCCTCGTCCATGGCCAGGACGATCTCGTCAATTTCATCCCTGTGGTAGTCCCCCTTCCTGAGATCGGAGATCAACTGGTCAATCACTTCGGGGACGACGGCGGTGTCGGCCGAGTAACTGTTCAGAAAATCTATTTCATGCCTTTTCGTACTCATGCTGAAAGGTTGTATCGGTTTCCAAACCGGTATTGGAATTTATATGTACACATTCGTGGTTTGGAACGCCCCCCGGTCCATGTTCCCATAGTAGTAACTGTTCAGATTAACGGCAATAAATCAATGAAAATAAATCAATGAAAAAAAAAGATAATTTTCTCATCCCCGGGAAATCATGCGAAAGGAGGAACTGACCCCGGCGTTTTTTCCTTGCGCATACCGCGGGGCATCGAATAATCTGTCGTCCCACACCACGGTGGAACATATTAAGGAAAACGCAATGAAATCGATGCAGTTACGCTGCGCCGTCCTCGCCGCTTTCGTGGCCATGGGCTGCGCGCAGAAGAGATTCGACCGGGAGGCCCTTTCTGTCTCACGCGGATTGGACCTTGACGGCAAGATCGGCCAGATGCTCATGGTGGCGATACCAGGTTCGGCGATGAACCCCGGGGCAGAGAGGATCCTGGAGCGTTACAGGCCCGGCGGGGTCATTCTCTTCGGATATAATCTATCCACGGAGGAGCGGAACCGGGGATTCATCCAGGCCCTTCAGGAATCGTCGCTGCGCCATGCCGGGCTTCCCCTGTTTGTCTCGATAGACCAGGAGGGAGGGAGGGTGGTGCGGATTGTTTCCGGCGTTACCCAGTTCCCCGGGAACATGGCCGCGGGCGTCGCCCGGGACACCCGCCTTGCCTACAGGTGGGGAAGGGCACTCGGTCTTCAGCTGAGGGGAACGGGGGTGAACATGAACCTTGCCCCCGTTCTCGACGTGAACAACAATCCCCGCAACCCCGTCATCAACACGCGCTCCTTCGGCGCCGACCCTCACCTGGTCGCGAAGCTGGGCGCGGCCTATCTCGATGGCCTGCAGGATTCGCGCTGCATCGCCGTGGGCAAGCATTTTCCCGGCCACGGGGACACGAACCAGGATTCGCATCTCACGCTTCCGGTGATTCGTTTCGGACCCGAGCGTCTCGAAGGGGTCGAACTGGTCCCGTTCCGCAGGGCCGTCAGGGAAGGCGTGGAGGGTATCATGACCGCCCATGTCGCATTCCCCGAGATACTCGGCACGAACGACCCCGCGACGGTATCGGGGAAACTGTTGACCACGATGCTGCGCAACGAGCTCGGCTTTCGGGGCCTCGTGATTACTGACGATATGGAAATGCATGCAATATCAAGGCGCCAGGAGATGGGTGAGGCGGCGGTTCGATCGGTCCTCGCAGGCGCCGACATCATCCTGATGAGCTCCCACGGCGCGACGATCGGCATCATCAGGGACGCCCTGAGGCGCGCGGTGAAGGAGGGGCGGATCTCTTCCGAACGTATCGACGATTCCGTGACGCGCATCGTGGAGGCCAAGATGCGCTACGCCATCGCATCGCCCGTTGACGGCGGGCGGCCGCGGGAAGCCTTCACCCTGACCCGCGCGGACCGGCGCGCCCTCGACGGGGCGAAAGAGGTGAACGAACGGCTCTCCCGTGAAGGAGTGCTCTACTACGGGGACCGCGCCCTTCTCAACGACGGTCCGGGAAGGACGAGGATCTTCGTGACGCGCAGTCAGCCGCTCATCAGGGAACTTGAACGAAACAGGACGAACGTGATACTGGACGCCTTCGACACGTTCAGACGATACCGAACAGGGGAGGAGGGGGAAACGGTCCTTTACCTTCATCTTGCCCGGCCGGAGGTGGCGCTGCTGCGGGACGCCGCGTCGCATTGCGCGGCCAGGGGCGTTGCCCTGGTGCTGGTATCGAGCGGGAACCCCTTCCCTCTCACCACCGCGGGCGCCGTGTCCTCGGGACTTGTGTCATTTTCGGACACCGAGGAGTCACTGCGCCAGCTCGGGCGCTGCCTGAACGGGGAATTCAGCCCGGCGGGGGGAGGCGAGGCCCTTCTCGGCATCGAAGAACGGTGAAGCACGGCATTTACATCCACATTCCCTTTTGCCTGCGCAAGTGCGATTACTGCGGATTTTATTCCGAGGCGGCGCCGCGCCACGGGGATGACGTGACGGTACCGCGACAGTTTATCCGCAGCCTCCAGCGCGAGATCACTGAACGACTAAAGGGGATGAGGCGGCCTGAGGCGGATACGGTCTATATAGGAGGAGGGACTCCCTCGCTCCTCGAGCCGGAACAGGCGGCCTCTCTCTTGGAGACCCTTCACGGGGTCTTCGATCTCGCGGCGGACGCCGAGATTACCATGGAAATCAATCCGGGTGACTGCGCGGCGGAACGCATCCTCGCCTACCGGGACGCGGGCGTCAACCGCGCGGTGCTGGGCGTACAGACCCTCTCCGTGCGTCTCCACCGAATGATCGGGAGGTCGGGGCATCCGGCGGGCGCGGATACGATCGCCCGGTTCTTCGATGTCCCCGGGATCATCCATTGCGCGGACCTCATCACGGGCATCCCCACCCAGGAGGAGGGCGAGCTGACGCACGATATCGACGCACTCGCGGGTTTCGGGGCCGATCACCTTTCCCTCTATCTTCTCGCCATAGAAGCGGGGACCCCGCTTTCCCGCCGAGTCGCCATGGACGAGGCGCTGGAAGCGGCCCAGGTGAGTCTTTTTACGGCCGCCCGGGAGAGGCTCGCCTCACTCGGTTACGACCATTACGAGATATCGAATTATTCGCGAAATGGTCGCGTCTCGCGGCATAACCTCAAGTACTGGAACTTCGAGCCCTATTTCGGGTTCGGCCCCGGGGCGCATTCCTTCGTGGGGGGGGAGCGATACACGAATGACGTGACCGTCTCGCGGTACATCGAGCGCGGCGCCGGGGTCCCCAGGAGGGATATCCGCGGACCCAATTCCCCATGGGTGGAATGTCTCATGACGGGCCTTCGGCTCCTCGGGGGGGTCTCCATCGGCGCGATGGAGGAGAGGCTGGGCAGCGCGGTCCCGGAGGAGGTCATGGCGCGCATCGGCAACGCCGCTGAAGAGGGCCTGCTCATCGTGGAGGAAAGCGGCGCCGGTACGCACCTGCGACTTTCGGAGAGGGGCATCATCATGTCGGATTCGGTGATTTATTCAGTGGTGCAGGACCTCCTGTGAGGAGGGATACGCGCGCCTAATCCCGGATTACAACATACTTTCGATACGTGTCATAAAGCCGGCGGTAATGCTCCTCCGCACCCGAGTCGCCCGAGGCGAGGTAGTAATACGAGAGAAGCTGGCTTGCCCTGATGAGAAAGCTGTTCATTTCCCTGCCCTTAAGGCCCTTCGTGATCTCGTAGTCCCCGATCTTCATAAGCTGCGTCGCGATGTTCATGTGCTGAATGAACCTGACCACGTCGCCCTTGAGTTCCTTGCTTCCGTTGAGCACCATCTGCGAGAGCTTTTCCCTGTCGAGGCCGCCGGAAAGAAGGTAGTATTTTTTTATTGCGACCATCGATGAGCTCACGAGGGCCTTGTTGTAGCCTATCTTGAGCCGGTTTCTGAGCATTTCGTAGGCCTTCAGTATGTGGCTGTCCGTGTCAGGTTTCTCACGATGGCGCGTCTGAAACAGCCGGAACGCAACTTCCTCGATCTCCCTGCAGTCGGGATCGGTGTTGATAACGGCAGAGAGCTTGAAGTAGTTGTTCGGGTTCCGCTCGAGGATCTTGATAAAGATCTCAACGCCCTTCAGGGCCTCGGCGTATATCTGCAGGGTGAGGGCCGTAAAGTCATGCTCCGAGAGGCATTTCAAACCCTCGACGATAAGGGGAGACTGCGCCGTGACGAGGAGGGCGTCCATGTCAGGCGCGAAGTCCTCCGATGACCTTTTTTTGTGCGGGAGAGGGTGATCAGTGCTTTCGGTTTTCGGCGGCGCGCTTCTTCCCGGCGTCGGAGAAGGCTTCGGCGCGGAGGGCTCTTCAAAGGCGAAGGGATCGACGGTCTCCCCTTTTGTTTCAGTACCCGGGGGGGTGTCGTCGAATAATGAATCGAAATCGTCATTCGGCATGATCTGCCCGTCCAATCGTTGGCCGGTCAAGGGGTTCGGCCCGGGATATGGATACCTTCATATGCAGAAATATGTGTGTATAACGGGGTCTTGTCAAGCCCCTTTTCGAAAGGGCAATCGCAGCGTCGGATGGTTTTTGGCACCGCAATCGCGTATTGTTATGGACAGTGCCGGCGGAAGCGGGGTATGCTGTTTGACGAATATCGATCCCGGAGAGTGGGGGGAGGAAAGACATGAAAAGGGGACAGATCATCCTGCTCGCGGCGGTAATCCTGGTAGCGGCGTTTTTCGGCCTGAAAAAACAGCTCATTCAACAGTTCGACCGATCCCTCGACAGGACCCGGGGAACCGTGACGCTGCGGGGACTGCGGGATGACGTGACGATCCGCACCGATCCCTATGGCGTCCCGCGCATCGAGGCGTCGAACGAGCACGACCTGTTCTTCGCGACCGGGTGGGTTTCCGCCAGGGACCGGCTCTGGCAGATGACCGCGATGAAGATGGCCATGGAGGGACGGCTCTCGGAGATCGCCGGGGGGGAGTTCATGAAGATCGACCTCTTCATGAGGACCCTTGGTGTTGCGGCACCGCTGGAAGAAGCCCTGGGGAAACTTGATCCCCGCTCGCTTGACATGCTTGAAAGCTTCAGCAATGGCGTTAACGCCTACGTTGATTCCCATGGGAATCTACCCGCGGAATTCTTCCTCGCCGCCTACCGCCCTGAGCCATGGAGGCCCATCGATTCGCTTTACGTCCTCGCCATGCTGAGCATGAACCTTTCGTTCAATTTCATTGAGGAACTCGATTACCTCAACATGGCGTCAAAGGTTGGGTATGAAAAAGCGCCCTGGCTCGTTCCCATTTACCCGGACGAGGAACTGCCATTCGAAGAGGGAAAAAAACTCGGGGAGATCGAACCGCTGGAACTGAACACCCTGGCCGGGGACTGGGGCGCAGTGCGTGAAGGACTGCGCGATATCCTCTCGATGGGTGTGCCCGCATCGAACAACTGGGCCCTCGCGGGGTCGAAGGCAAAGGGAGGCCGTGCAATCGTGTGCAATGACACGCACCTGGGCCTCTTAATGCCCAACGTCTGGTTCATGATGCACCAGAAATGCCCCACCTACGAGGCGGCGGGGGTCGCCGCGGCGGGCCTTCCCCTGGTGGCCCTCGGCTTCAACGGCAGGGTCGCCTGGGGAGCCACCATGGTCATGGCGGACAACCAGGACATCTTCCTGGAAAAATTGACTGTGAAAGACGGGAGGACCCACTACCTCTACAGGGATGAATGGGTTCCCGTGACCGAGCGGGAGGAGCGCTTCAAAATACGAGGGGGTAAAACGCTGACACGCGTCGTCAGGTCAACGGTCCACGGTCCCCTCATCAATGACGCACTCGCGATGATGCCCCTTCCTCCGGAGATGCCGGTCCAGCCCCTTCCCGTGAAAACGAAGTACGGCCTCGCCCTTTCATGGGGCATCGGGGACACGGCGGCGACGATCCGCGCGTTTCGTACAATGGGTGATTCGCGGGACGCGACCGGGGCCCGGCAGGCGATACTGGGCATGGAGAGCTGGTTTCTGAACATTGTCTACGGTGACGCAGACTCGATCGCCTGGCAGGTTTCCGGAAGCCTTCCCCTCAGGAAAAAGGGGGAAGGCATGCTCCCCTCGCCGGGATGGACCGGGGACTATGACTGGACGGGGTACCGGTCCCCCGAATTGAACCCCCACCGGGAAAATCCCCCCGAGGGATATCTCGCGACGGCGAATAATCGGACCGTGGAAAAGGATTACCGTCCCCGGATAAGCTCGAGCTGGTACAACCCCGAGCGCGACGAGAGGATCCGGCAGGTAATCGGCCCCATGCTCGACGCAACCTCAGAGGACATGCTGCGCCTTCAGTTCGACCGCCTCTCACTCATGGCCGTGAAAACCCAGGAGCTTCTCTTCCGCGGGGAATCCGGGAAACAAATCGCGGCGGCAATAGCGGGGGCGGCGAAGGAGAAGGCCGATGACGCGCGCGAGGCCCTGGAGTTTCTCAAGCCCGGGCGCTTCAACGCGGTGATGGAAAGGGATTCCGCCTCGGCCGCGGTATTCGGCGCCTTCATGCACTCCGTCACGCGAGGGATATTTCTCGACGAGCTGGGGCCCGAAGGGAGTATCGCCTGGGAAGGGTTTTGCGACGTCTCCATGATGTCCTACTCCGCGATACAGGACCATATACTCGGGCGTGAGGATTCGCCCTTCTGGGACGATATCAAGACGCCGGCGAGGGAGACGAAGTGGCAGATCATCGCCGGCGCCCTTCACGACGCCATCGTACTCTGCGAAAAGGAGATGGGGAACCGGCGCAGCTCGTGGAAGTGGGGGCGCCTTTTCACTTATCACTGGGAGCATGACCTGGGGAAGGGCCTTCCTCTCCTGAAGCATTACTTCAACAGGGGTCCCATACCCGCAGGCGGCGACAGCCACACGGTCAACGTCGCAACCCCGTCGTGGGGGAAGGATTTTTCCGTCCACGTGATACCCGCAATGCGTCTGGTCGTGAATTTCAACCTCCCGGAACCGGCGATGCTCGTTCTTCCCCACGGCCAATCGGGAAATCCCTCGAGTCCCCACTACGACGACATGCTCGATCTGTGGCTCGATGGGAAGACCCGCCCGCTGCCCTTCGGGAAGGAAGCCATTGAAAAGCAGTATGTTGACGTCATGGTGCTGAAACCGGAATCCGCGGTCGATCGATGACGAGCGGAGGCGGCCCGGTCATGGAGAGGACCGGTCGCGGAGGGCGGTGCGGATCATCTCCTCCAGGGGGTCGTCGATGCTCATCCGGTTATTGAATCGGGGAGGGAGAGGGGAGAGCAGTTCGATTTCCTCATCCCTCGTGGGATGGGCGAAGCGGAGATACGCGGCGTGGAGGAGAATCGAGCCGTCCATGCATGCCCCTGACGAGCCGTATGCCGTGTCCCCCGCAACGGGCATGCCCATCGCTCCGAGCTGGGCGCGTATCTGGTGCTTCCTTCCCGTGAGCAGGTCCACGACAAGAAGCGCGACTCCCTTGTGAACCGAGATGACGGTATAGCGCAGGAGGGCGGTCTTCACGCCATGGTCACCGCTCTCGGCCCTGCGCGTGAATCCCCTGCCGCGCACGAGACGGTCCTCCCGTTCGAGCCATTTTCCTCTCGGGAGAGAAGCCCCCGATTCGACAAGTGCGATGTAGCGCTTCACCACCCGACGGTCGCTGAACTCGGCATGCAGGCGCCGGGCCGCCTTCGATGTGCGCGCGAAAAGCATGATGCCCGATACCTGGCGGTCAAGTCGGTTGACCGGTCCGATGAACACCCTCCCGGGCTTCCGGTAGCGTTTGCGGATGTATTCCCTGGCCGTGTCGAGGAGAGAGGGCTCGCCGGAACTGTCGGGCTGGGCAAGCTCCCCCGGCGCCTTCTCCACGGCAAGGAGGTGGTTGTCCTCATAGATAACGGTGAGTGTCATTACGTCGATTGTTCCCGCATATTCCTCGATGAAATATGGCGACACCCCTGAAATTTTTTATTGACTCTGAAGGGGATAATCCATATTTTACAACATTATTGAGATTTACCTGGAGAATGCAATGAGAAAAAAATTCGTCATCGCCGCGGTTATTCTTTCAGTTGCGTCGCTTACCCTGCCGGATCTTCTGGGAAACCCGGCCCTACAGAAGCAGCATGCGGGCCAGAAGAAGAACAACAAATCCGTCAATTGTCTCTTCTGCCATGGCACATCGGCTGATCAGAGCAATCCCCAGGCCTTGGCGGCGAAGGGTCTCGTGAAGAAGGTAAAGGGCCAGAATCTTATCCAGTTGAAGAAGCTGCGAACCTGCCTCGGCGCGGGGTGCCATTAAAAAAAACTTGAAATTTATACGGTGCATCTGACTATGGCTTCGGTAGGCGGGTAGCAGCGCGAGCGTGGTGGAACTGGCAGACACGCTAGATTTAGGATCTAGTGCCGAAAGGCGTGGGGGTTCGATTCCCTTCGCTCGCATTTATAAACGCGGGAATAACTCAGTGGTAGAGTGCAACCTTGCCAAGGTTGAAGTCGCGGGTTCAAATCCCGTTTCCCGCTCAGGGAACCCCGACAGTGTCGGGGTTTTTTTTACGGTTGGAGCCTTTTTATCGATAGTGCATCATGGATGCCCCTGGTAAAAACAATAGATGACAGCAGTTTTTTTTAAGACGACTTATAACCGCATCTTACTCGGGATGACGCTCCTCACCCTCTCCTTCGCCGGGTGCCTCGATGGAGGCCTCAGCTTCGATCTGCGACCCTACAAGATCATCCAGGCACTGGAGGATGCCTTCTGGGTAGCCTCCGTCATGCCGGAAAACGGCGCCACGGGCGTTTCCGTCAACCCGACGGTACTCGCGCAATTCAGACGGGACATGGACGCCGCAACCATAACGGGGGCGACCTTCACTCTGGAGGACGGGTTTGGCCCCGTTTCCGGCTCCGTTGCCTACGACGCCCCGACCCGCACGGCAACGTTCACCATTACGCCCCCCGCCGCGCTGCTCAACCTGACGGAATACACGGTCACGATCTCCCCCCTGGTGCGGGACGTCGAGGGGAATTACATGCAAAAAGCGGTGCAGTGGCGGTTTACCACCATGGACGTGGCGGTCCCGACCTATACCGTTAGCTTCAATCCAACGGGGGGAAGCGCGGTCCCGCCCCAGACCATTGCCTCGGGGGGTCTTGTAACGGAACCGGCGAACCCGACGCGGGACGAGTACGCCTTCGAGGGGTGGTATACTGACAATACTTATACGGTGCGGTGGGATTTCTCGACCAATACGGTGACTTCGGACAGGACCCTCTGGGCCAACTGGCTGCCGGGTACTGCGGGCCTCTCATATACACTTTTGGGCGGCACCTATTACAGCGTGAGCGCCGGATCGGTCACGGCGGGGAACGTGGTGATCCCCGATACTCACGCAGGACTTCCCGTGATGGAACTGCAACCGTATGGATTCCAGAACCTGCCGGGCCTTACGGGCGTGGTGGTGCCCGACAGCGTAGCGATTATCGGGAATCAAGCGTTCCTCAATTGTAATGGAATCGTGGACGTCATGATCGGGGACGGCGTCACGGCAATCGGCGACGGCGCCTTCTCGCAGTGCAGCGGGATTGCAAGCCTGACGATAGGTGAAGGAGTCGCGACCATCGGCGCCAGCGCCTTTTCCCATTGCGCAGCCCTTACGAACGTGACGATTCCGGACAGCGTTACGGCCATCGGGGACAACGCATTCCAGTACTGCGCGAACCTGAGCGCCCTGACCATCGGGAGCAGCGTCGGGACGATCGGGAACTTTGCCTTCTGGTACTGCGACTCCCTTACGAGCGTGACGATCCCGGCAGGCGTGGTTACCATCGGGGCCAGCGTGCTCCGGATGTGTCCCAGCCTTACGACCGTGTACGTGCTGCCCACAACTCCCCCGGCCGCGGGAGGCGCGATGTTTACCGACAGCCCCGTCACGGCAATATATGTTCCATCCGGTACTGCATCATTGTATCAGGGAGCGACGAACTGGAGTACCTACGCGGGCATTATCACGGAATAATTTTACGGAGCCCACACGCACGAAGGAGGGGTCACGTGACCTCGCCTTCGTGCGCGAAAACCCCCGCCTTTTCGCCCATGCCTCAATTCAAGGATGAAGTGCAACATTAGGAATCAGTAATAATAGTAGTCTCATGGGGGCTCTTCCCATAGGATTGAGTTTGACAGAACATAATCCGAGGAGGAACCACCCATGAGACTGTATTCACACATAACGAAAGACGAGCGCCATGTCATCCAAAAAATGCTCTATTCTAGCGTATCAAAGATTGAATTGAGCAAATATCTGGGACGCGATCGATCTACCATTTATCGAGAGCATACACGAAACAGGACAAAAGGCTATCATTATCAAGATGCACATGAACGTTATTGCGCCCGAAGGTATAGGCGTCGGAGAAAGCTCGATAGCAATGGTGTGTTACGGCTTCTTGTATGCTCTTTGCTTATGGAGAGAAATTCCCCTGAAGTCACATCATATTATTTGAGGAGCCAGTTTCCCGGAGATCCTGAGATGCATATATCAACTGAAGCCATCTATCAATGGGTGTATGCGCAGCATGGGGAGTACCACAATATGTTATTGCTTAATTATCTGTTCACAAAGAGGAATAAACGTCAGAAACGGTCCCTGATATATCAAAAAAGAGAACTTATTGCTGGGAAACGGAACATTTGTGAACGTCCGATAGAGGCTGATGAAAAGACTGTCGCCGGCCATTTGGAGGGTGATCTCATTACCAGTGCAGGGAATGATGCATATTTACTTACCCTGGTTGACCGCAAACTGGCGCATATCTGGGGTGTTCCAGTCCATTCCAAGGATGCGGAAATCGTATCCCGAGCTGTCGTGGAGGCACTGAACGATTTACCTGCCGGATTCGTTAAAACAATTACATTCGATAATGGTAGTGAATTCAGCTTATTTCAGAATATCGAAAAAGCATTGGAATGCAAGGTCTTCTTTGCCGATCCATATTGTTCATGGCAACGTGGGTTAAATGAGCATATCAATGGACGCATCCGCCAGTATATCCCTAAGAAAAAAAGTTTTGCCCACTTGACCGATGATGATTTTGAGGATATCCTCTGTGCAATAAATTCGAGGCCCCGAAAATCCCGTGGGTGGCGTACCCCGAGATCGCTGTTGAATGAACTGATTTGTTGCACTTGAATGTTGAATTCAGGATGACAGAATTGACATATTGTCAAAAAATGTTTGACTCAGGAAGGGGTCGCAAATTAATTGAGTCTTGACATGTTTGCAATGCGGCGGGGTCCCGTTCAGATTGAGAGGCCCATGACAAGGAAGGAATACCCAATGCTGAATATCACCGAGAAAAAGCTGGAAAACGCCACCATGGAGCTCCAGGTTGAGGTGCCGGTCGAGAAGGTAGAAGAGGAATACCGCGAGGCCTTCAAGAAGCTGCAGTCCGTGGCCAAGATAGACGGGTTCCGGAAGGGGAAGGCGCCCATTGAGATGGTGGAGTCGCGGTACGGCAAAGAGGCCGACCGCGAGGTCGCCGAGAGCCTGGTGAAGAGCGTGTTTTTTGAAGCCATACAGGAGAAGGAGCTCCGTCCCATTACCATGCCCCGCTATACGTACGAAAGTATTTCCCGCGAGTTGCCCTTCCTGTTCAAGGCCCTTTTCGAGGTGGCCCCCACGGTGGAGCTGGGAAAGTACAAGGGGATCGCCGCGAACGAGCAGGTATGCGAGGTCACCGGGGCGAACGTCCAGGCGGAGGTCGATTCGATACGGGAGCGATTCGCCTCGACGGAGAAAAAGGACGAGGGGCTGCCGCTGGCCAACGGCGACCTCGTGGTAATAAAGGTGAAGCGGATCGACGATATCGACGAGAGCGAGCGTGATAAGGCTGAATTCAAGGAGTACCGTATCATCGTTGGCAAGAGCAAGGACGAGTCCGCCCTTGACCGGTATATCACGGGAATGAAGGTAAACGACGAGAAGGAAGTCGAGGTGAAATACCCCAAGGACTACCAGATCCCGGACCTGGCGGGGCAGAAGGTCAAATACCATGTCGTCATAGGAGAAATCCACACGGTCACGCTTCCCGTGCTTGATGACGATTTCGCGAAAAAGCTCGGGTACGAGTCAGTGGAAGACTTCCGTTCGAAGACCGGTGAATATCTCAGGAAATACGTCGAGGAGCGGATCAAGGGGGACGCCAAGGCGCAGATATTGAAAGAGATCGTCGAGGGGAGCCGCTACGACATCCCCGAGTCGATGGTCCTGGGCGAGATGGACAGCCTGTTCAAGAAAACGAACGAGAGCGTCGGCGTCAAGGCGGCGAACATCGATGAGTTCGCGGCGCTCATGGGAATGGACCCCGGGGCCTTCGGCGCCAGGCTGAGGGAGGAGGCGGAGCGCACCATCAAAACGACCCTTGCCCTGGCCGAGATCGTGAAGGTGGAGGGTCTCGTCGTTGATGAGAACCGTTATCGCGAGGTGGTGGAAAACATAGCGAAGCGCAACGAGAAGACCCCCGAAGAAATTGAGGAAATCATCGCAGGGAACGGGACGAAGGAATCTATCGAAAACGAGCTACGGCTCGATGCCGCCATGGAATTGATCTACGACCAGGGAAAGATCAAGAAAATGAAACCCATCTCCTTCGAGGAATTCGCGAAGACCCTGGGAAAGAACTAGGATTTTCTCCTGTTCCCGCCGGGGTATTTTTTCATGGTTGATATTAATTGCTTGCTATATGTCCCATTACAGTATATTTTATAGACATGGGATGTCTTTCTGTTGACAATGCGGTACCTCGCTCAATTAAGTCCCCTGACAATGGAACTCGCAGCAATGTACGATCCGGAGAGAGCAGGGGGCTGGTAGTGTCTCAGGCACGGCGGGCGCGTCGTGGGAATAATGCAGGTACAATAAAAATGGTTGCGATGAATTAAAGCCCCGTGCCGAGATTAGTAAGGGGTGGGGAAAAAAGTTGAAAATTATAAAAATTTAGTAGATTCTAAAGATCAGACACAGTATTTTCCAAAGTAAGGGAGGAATTACCGAGATGAGCCTGGTGCCGATAGTAGTGGAGCAAACGAGCCGCGGGGAGCGCTCCTATGACATATATTCACGACTCCTGAAGGACAGGATAGTATTCCTGGGCGAGAGTATCGACGATCATGTTTCAAGCCTCGTCATCGCCCAGATGCTCTTCCTCGAAGCGGAAGACCCGGACAAGGACATATTCCTTTACATAAACTCTCCCGGCGGCATCGTCACGTCGGGCCTGGCCATCTACGACACCATGCAATACATTAAACCTGACGTGTCGACGATCTGCATCGGCCAGGCGGCCTCCATGGGATCACTGCTCCTCGCCGCGGGGGCGAAGGGGAAGCGCTCCGCCCTTCCGAATTCACGGATCATGATCCACCAGCCGGCGGGGGGCTTCCAGGGTCAGGCGTCGGATATCGAGATCCAGGCCAAGGAGATCGTGAAGATCAAGAAGCGGCTGAACGAGATTTACGCCCTGCATACGGGACAAAAGATCGACAAGATCGAGCGTGACATGGACCGGGATTTCTTCATGACTCCGGCGGAGGCGATGGAGTACGGTCTGATCGATAAAGTGATAGAACGCAACAAGCAGTAAGAGGTGGCCATGTCGTCGAAGAAGAAGGAAGAAGTCGTAAGGCTCAACTGTTCGTTCTGCGGCAAGAGCCAGGATATCGTGAAGAAGCTTGTCGCGGGACCCGACGTTTACATCTGCGACGAGTGCATCGAGCTGTGCAACGAGATCGTGGCGGAGGACCGCAGCAAGTCCTTCGAGGAGGATTTCCAGAACCTGCCGAAGCCAAAGGAGATCAAGGAGATCCTCGACCGGTACGTCATCGACCAGGACGAGGCGAAGAAGATACTCTCGGTCGCGGTATACAACCATTACAAGCGGATATTCTCGAACAGGAACCTGAAAAAAAACGACGTGGAGCTGGACAAGAGCAACATACTTCTCGCCGGACCCACGGGATCGGGCAAGACGCTCCTGGCCCAGACCCTGGCGCGCATACTCCAGGTGCCCTTCGCCATCGCCGACGCCACGTCTCTGACCGAGGCGGGCTACGTGGGAGAGGACGTGGAGAACATACTCCTGCGCCTGATACAGAACGCCGACGGGGACGTGAAGAAGGCGGAGATAGGCATCGTGTACATCGATGAGATCGACAAGATATCGAGAAAGTCGGACAACCCGTCGATCACCAGGGACGTCTCGGGCGAGGGCGTGCAGCAGGCCCTCCTCAAGATCATCGAGGGTACCGTGGCGAACGTACCGCCCCAGGGGGGAAGAAAGCACCCCCACCAGGAGTTCATCTCCATCAACACGACGAACATACTTTTCATCTGCGGCGGGGCCTTTGTCGGCCTCGACAAGGTCGTGGAAGCACGGATCGGGAACAAGACCCTCGGTTTCGGGGCGGATATCCGCTCTCGCAAAGACGAGGAGCATGAAAACGTGCTGAGGAATCTCCTGCCGGAGGACCTGATCAAGTACGGCCTGATCCCCGAGTTCGTGGGACGGCTTCCCGTCGTCGCCGTGCTGGATGAACTGAGCAAGGAGGCCCTCATGCGGATCCTCACCGAGCCGATGAACGCCTTCACGAAGCAGTACAAGAAGATTTTTTCCTTCGAGGACGTCGAGCTCGAGTTCACCGACGGCGCCATCGAGGAGGTCGCGTCCCTGTCAATGGCGCGGGAGTCCGGGGCACGTGGTCTCCGGGCGGTGCTCGAGAAGCTGATGCTCGACCTGATGTTCGACATCCCATCGATGGGGAATGTCGCTAAGATCGTGATCACCCGGGAGATGGTCGCGGGCCAGAAAGGGCCGGATGTATTGGATAGGAAAGCTGAAAAAACGGCCTGAGGCATCCCCCCGAGCGGGACGGATTTTTGTATCTTTTCCCGGTAAATCCGTTCTGACATAGAACCGCGGCGCAATCGCCGTGACGCAGTGCATGGAAACGAGTATGAAAAAAACAATAGATTTCGGCAAGAACTACCCGCTACTTCCCCTGCGGGACGTTGTCGTGTTTCCCCACATGGTGATCCCCCTTTTCGTGGGGAGGGAGAAATCGGTGAGGGCCCTGGACAGCGCCATGAAGGGTGACCGCCTCATCGTCCTGGCGACCCAGAAGGATGCCCATGTGTCCATACCTGACCGTGAGGATCTCTACGAGGTAGGCACCATCGCGGAAATACTGCAGCTCCTGAAGCTCCCCGATGGGACCATCAAGGTCCTCGTCGAGGGCCTGGTTCGCGTGTATCTCTCGGAATTCATCGAAGCGGATGAAACGATACGCGTGGCCGTGCGGGATATCGAACGCGAGGTCGAGGCGGGTGCGGAATCCTCCACGCATAAAAAAATACTTCTCGAAGCCTTCGACAAGTACATCAAGCTTAACAAGAAGGTGCCGCGTGAGGCGCTGACCTCAGTGGAGAGCATTGAGGACCTTTCGCATCTCTGTGACGTCGTCGCGTCCCATGTTGAGATGAAAATCGCCTACAAGCAGTCGCTCCTTGACACGGGGAATCCGGCGGACAGGGCGCAGAAGCTCCTGGAGTTCATCAACGGCGAGATCGAGGTCATGTACATCGAAAAGAAGATACAGGGCCAGGTCCGCAAGCAGATGGAAAAGACCCAGAAGGAATATTACCTGAACGAGCAGATGAAGGTGATACGGAAGGAGCTCGGCCAGGGTGACGGCGAAGTGGACGAGATCGAGGAGCTGAAAAAGTCCATAGAAGAGGCGAAGATGAGCACCGAGGCGAGGGCCAAGGCTCTCCAGGAGATCAAGCGCCTTGAGAAGATGCCCCCCATGTCGGCCGAATCCGCGGTGGTGCGCAATTACATCGAGTGGCTTCGGGACGTCCCCTGGCACAAGAAGACGCGTGACAACCGGGACATCCAGCACGCCATGGACATTCTCAACGAGGACCATTACGGCCTCGAGGACGTTAAGGAGCGGATCATCGAGTACATCGCCGTGCGCCAGCTTTCGAAGAAACTGAAGGGCCCCATACTATGCTTCGTGGGCCCTCCAGGCGTAGGCAAGACATCGCTGGGCAGGTCCGTGGCCAGGGCCCTGGGGAGGAATTTCGTGCGCATGTCCCTCGGGGGAGTGAGGGACGAGGCCGAGATCAGGGGCCATCGGAGGACCTATGTCGGGGCGCTCCCCGGCCGCATTATCCAGCTCATGAAAAAGGCCGGGTCCGTCAACCCCCTGCTCCTCCTCGACGAGGTCGACAAGATGTCGATGGACTTCAGGGGAGATCCCTCTTCGGCGCTCCTCGAGGTGCTTGACCCGGAGCAGAACAACTCCTTCGTGGACCATTACATGGAGGTAAGCTACGACCTCAGCCAGGTGATGTTCATCACCACGGCGAACGTGCAGCACAAGATCCCGGCGCCCCTCCTTGACAGGATGGAGATCATAGAGATCACCAGCTATACCGAGCCGGAAAAGCTGAATATCGCGAAGAATTTCCTCCTTGCCAAGCAGATCGAGGAAAACGGCCTTCGGACGGAAAACATCGAGTATCCCGAGGACATGATCCTCTATACCATACGACACTATACCCGCGAGGCCGGGGTGCGCAGTCTGGAGCGGGTAATTGCCAAGGTGTGCCGCAAGGTAGCCCGTGAGGTGGTCATCAACGGGCCGGAGTACCGGCGGGTCATCGATGAAACGATACTCGGCGCCTACCTGGGTCCCATAAAATTCAAGTTCGGCATCAAGGATACCAGGAACGAGGTGGGGCTTGTGAATGGCCTTGCCTGGACCGAGGTGGGAGGGGACATCCTGAACATCGAGGCCTCGCTGATCAAGGGGAAGGGGAAGCTCACCCTGACGGGTAAGCTGGGCGAGGTGATGCAGGAATCGGCCCAGGCGGCGCTGACCTATATCAAGGCCAACCAGCAGTTTTTCAAGATCAACGACGAATACGTCCGTAACAGGGACATACATCTCCACGTGCCCGAGGGCGCCATACCGAAGGACGGCCCATCGGCCGGCATAACCATGGCCGTGGTGCTTGGATCGCTCCTCTCCTCAATACCCGTACGCTGCGACGTGGCAATGACGGGGGAGATAACCCTCCGGGGGAAGGTGCTTCCCGTGGGCGGACTCAAGGAAAAGATCCTGGCGGCCCACCGCGCCGACATCCGTCACGTAATTCTTCCCTCGGAGAACGAGAAGGACCTCGAAAAGATTCCCGCCGACGTGAAGGAGAAGATGGTGTTTCACCCCGTAAGCACCATGGAGGAGGTCCTCTTCCTCGCCCTCGAGAGCCCGGACAGGTTTTTCAAGGACGAGAACAAGACAAGGCTCCTCTACGATCGGTGGAAGGACACGATCGACGACTGGAAGGTGGAGATCAACGGCGACGCCAATGAGCAGGCGGTAAAGATGTAGCCCGGTCCTAAAGGGGCCCCGGTTTATCGAACACCACCACCATCCTGTTCGAGTTCTCATCGTAAGGCTCGGAAAGAAAATTCGCGTACACCTTCGACAGTGAAAGCCCCGGGGTCTCGATGAATCGCGTTATTTCATCGGGCGTGAATGCCCGCATCAGGTGGCGGTCACGAAGCGTCTTCATCCCCCCGGGACCTTCGATCCGGTAGCGGTAATTAACCTCAACGACGGTCTTATCCGTGTCGCCCCTCATGGCGAAGCCACGCTCCCTGCCGATCGTCGATCCATCGAAACGGGTCGTGGAAACGGGCCCAATGTCCTTTTCCCGGATTTTGAGGATGGGCGGCGCATTCCATATTTCAAGGACCCCCCTTCCGTCTCGCTTCAGGGCCCTCCCGATGCGTGCAAGCATTGATTCGACGTCCCCGTCATGGATGAGGTAATTGAAGGAGCCGAAGAGGGAGATGACAATGTCGAAATGGTCTTCATAGTCCATCTCGGACATGTCTTGCAAAATGTAATCCGCCGCGTCGGGGAATCGGGACCGCGCTATGGCGAGCATCTCCTCGCTGTCGTCGATGCCGGTGCAGCGAAGACCCGCCCTGGAAAGAAGGTCAAGATGCTCGCCGGTGCCGCATCCCAGGTCGAGGAGTGCGGCGCCAGGGCGGCATCCCGGGAGATCCAGGATAAACGAAACGTCCTGGGAAATATCCCGGTGGTTTTTCTCAATGGCGAAATAGTATTGCGCGAGGTCGTGGTAGAGCTTCATGTTTTCAGGGATTGGAAGATTTCCTTGAACTTCCTGCGGACCGTGTCCTCGATGAGAGCGGTGTCCTCGAGGAGCAGCAGGGATGAGACGAGTTCCTCGCACTGGGCGATTGACACGGAGCGAATGATTTTTTTCACCTGGTACATGTACACGGGACTCATGGAGAGCCGCCGAAAGCCAAGGCCAAGGAGGACCATCGTGTATTGGGGTTCGCCCGCCATTTCCCCGCAAATGGAAAGGGGCGTGCCGCTGGCCCTCGATGTTTCAACGATCTGCTTCAGGAAACGCAGCACGGAGAGGTTGAGCGGATTGTAGAGGTAGGCGATTTTTTCGCTTATCCGGTCAACGGCGAGAAGGTACTGGACCAGGTCATTGGTCCCCACGGAAAAGAAGTCGGCGTGACGGGCGAGGACGTCGGCATTGATGACCGCCGAGGGGACCTCGATCATCAGCCCTATCTTGATCTCCTCGTCGAAGGGAATTCCCTCGCGACGCAGTTCGTCCATTATCTCGCCGGTGATTGCCCGGGCCTTTTTAAGTTCTTCGACCGTGGTGATCATGGGGAACATCAGCTTCACGTTGCCGTAGTGGCTCGCCCGAAGGATCGCCCTGATCTGTATCCTGAAGAGATCGATGTTCTCCAGGCTGAAACGGATCGCCCTGCATCCCAGGAAGGGATTCCGCTCGCGGGCGTCGTCGGAGAAGGCGTAGACCTTGTCGGCGCCCACGTCGATGGTGCGTATCACGACGGGCATGGGCTTGAAGAACTCGGCGACGCGCCGGTATTCGGAAAACTGCGTATCTTCATCGGGAAGAGACTGGTCAATGAAGAGAAATTCGGAGCGGAAAAGACCTATGCCCTGGGCGCCATGGTCCTTGATGATTTTCATCTCGTCGGGTATTTCAATGTTCCCGTAGATGAAGATATCCTCCCCGTCCAGGGTCTGTGCGGGGAGGCTGGTGAGCTTCGCGAGTTCGATTTCAAGGTCGCGGAAATCCCTGTCCTGCTGGCGATATTCCTCGATCTCTTCCGGGGTCGGGTCGATGATGATCCTGCCATGGACCGCGTCAACGATGACGGTGTCGCCGGTTTTCACCATGGATGTGGCGTTATGGGTGCCCACGATCGCCGGTATTTCCAGGGCGCGGGCCATGATTGCCGTGTGAGATGTGCGGGCTCCCCGGTCCGTGACGAAGGCGATTACGTGTTCCTTGTTCATGAGGGCAGTGTCAGAGGGGGTCAGGTCAGGCGCGAAGAGGATCACCTCTTCAGTTATATCCTGGAGGGATGAGGATTCGGTCCTGAGAAGGTTTGCCACGAGCCGCCGGTTGATGTCGGAGATATCGATAATGCGCTCGCGGAGGTAGTCGTCCTTGATCGAGGACAGGCCGCCGATCAGTTCGAGGGAAATGTCATTGATTGCCCACTCGGCGTTTTTTCGTTCCTGGAGAATCGTCTCCCTGGCCTTCTTCACCACCAGGGGGTCTTCAAGGACCATGATGTGGCTGGTGAAAATGTCCGCCATTTCCTTCGAAAGGTTTGAAGAGATCTGGTCCTGGATAGCCGCCAGTTCATTCTTCGTCTCCTCCACGGCTCTTTCGAAGCGCTCGATTTCGCGGTCGACTTCGTCTTCGGATATCTGGTACCTCGGGATGATGAGTGTCTCGCCGAGGTACACGTAGGCCTTGCCGATACGTATGCCCGGTGAGGCGATCGTTCCTTTGGTGATAATCGTAGGCATCTCGTGTTCCTGGTTGAAATCAGCCGCGCTCCCTCGGGGGAAGGCGGCCGCCGGATCGTTCACTTTCTTTCCCTCCCCTCGGGTCGGGGAGGAGTCCCAATCTTCAGCGCGTCAGAAAGGGATATGCTTGGCATCCTGTCTTCGCTGTCAAGTGTTATTGAAACCCTGAGGCGCCGTGCCGTCAGGGGTAAAATGCGGGCACCATGAGCCCCGAGGATTCCTCCAGGCCGAGCATGATATTCGCGCACTGGACCGCGTTTCCCGCCTGGCCCTTCACAAGGTTGTCGATCGCAGAAATCACCACGATTTTCCCCGTCCGTGAATCGAAGATCGGGCGGATGGAACACCGGTTCGATCCCCGCACATCAGCGGTCTGCGGGGATCGATCGGTTATTTCGACAAAGGGCGCGTCCCGGTAATAGTCACGATAGGCCTCCACGAGGGGGGCGTCACCGGCGATCCCCCCTGCGGGATCCATGTAGGATACCACGAGTATGCCGCGGTTGAGCGGGACGACGCGGGGGATAAAAAGCACGGAGTAGTTCCCCCCGCCTGACGAGTTGATAACGTTCTCCACCTCGACGCGGTGCTGGTGCGTTCCCTCCCGGTAGGTATTGACGTTTTCGTGGCGCTGGGGATAGAGGTTCGCCTCCCCGGAATTCTTTCCCGCCCCGGACACTCCCGTAACGCCGTCGCAAATGATGGTTCCGGGGGATGCAAGGCCCGACTCCACTGCGGGGAGAATCCCCAGTATCATGGCGATGGCAAAGCAACCCGGGTTGCCCACGATCTCGGCCTTTCGTATGCGGTCGCGGTATTTCTCAGGCAGGCCGTATACCGATCGGGCAAGCGTTTCGGGCGCGAGGTGGTTCTCCTCGAGCCCGCGGTTTCGCGCGTAGACGGCGTAGTCCCCGGCCCCGGAGAAACGGAAATCGCCGCTGAAGTCTATGACGCGGATCCCCCTGCTGCTGAAATCGCCGATCATCCCCATTCCCGCGCGGTCAGGGGTGGAGAGAAACGCGACATCGATGCCGTCGTAGTCGATCTTTTCGGGTGGATCCACCGTGAGATCGCAGAAGCCGCGCAGGTGCGGGAAGACGTCGCTCACGGGCCTGCCCGCGTCCTTTCTTGCCGCGAGTTGCCGTATATTCATTCCTGGGTGCCGGAGTAGTATCTCGATGAGTCCCAGGCCCCCGAAGCCGGTGGCCCCCACGATGGTAACCTGTTTCATGACCTTTCACGCTCCGCGTGGTGTGGCGCCTCCCCCCGCGCATCGGAAGTGAGCATCATCACCGGCCGCGTCATTTGTAAAGTTTTTTTTAGAACTGGTATTTCACCCTGAGCCGGATAATGTCCCGTGAACGGTAGCTGCCGAGGAGGGTGTCGAGGGGGCCGCCGAAAATGCCTCCCTCGGCCTCGATCACCAGGCCGTTTAGAAAATCGTACCCCATGGCCGGCATGAGAAGGAAATCGCCCCGGAGCGTCGCCAGGCCCTGGGCCCGCGTGATGAGGGCCCCGCGGAGAAACTTCTTCTCAACGCGGCATACGAAGATATCCGACAGATACGGTTCGATGAAGCGGGACTCCCCCTCGATATACACGCTCTTGTTGAATTCCAGCGTGATGTTGAAATCCTCCCCGTCAATGAGCCAGTTGACGCCGGCGGCGGCGTTGATATAGTGGGTCGGCCGGATCACCGCCCTGATGAGCCCCTCACCCGAAGGCTTTTCAACAGCGTGCTTGTCAAAGGAGTAGGCGGCTTCCCCCTGGATCGTGAAATCCCCCGCCGCGACGGCGATGTCGAATCCGAAAGAAGTGAGGCGCCGGTATTTCGGTACGACATAGGCCGTGGGGATGGGGGCCCGGGGATCGATGTTGGGCTGGATCAGGACGTCCCGGTCCACGCCTCTATAGGCGGAGAAAGAAAAGTCGACGGGGCCGGCCGTACCGCTGAACCTTCCGCCCCAGGAGATGTTTCCCCCGGTCGCGGGGAGGGCCGGTTTGCGGGGAAGAAACTGGACGGGGATGACGTGGTAGGCGTTCCTGAACTGGAGGGCCCAGGGGCCCCGCGCGTCGGGAAGGACCGTCGGCGTGGCGATGGGGACCGTGACGAGCTGCAGGGAAAAATCTCCGGCGATCAGTGTGGCCGAAAGGGCGTAGACCCCCTGGTAGAGTTCGTCGTCATCCTTGAAAACCAGCTCGGAAAGGTCAGGGGGGGCGAAGTGGGCCGTGGGATTCAGCATGTCCGCGGTGCCCCAGCGAATGACCTGGCGCCCTGCCGTGAGGTTGAGATGAGTCGTGAGCCAGCGGATATAGAGTTCCCTGGGGACGACGCGGCTGTCCAGGTGGGAGGTGCCGTTTTTTCGTGGATAGGCGTACCCGTGGACAATGGCCCTGGCGTGGATGGTGTCCGTGCCCGCGCGGAGGTCAAGGGAGCCGTGGGCCTCTACCTTGTTGATCAGCTCCTCGTTTCTGCGAATCCTGACGACCGTACCGGAGAGATAGCGGTACTGGTACTTTTTCAGGCCCGGGCCGGGCATTATGAAATTCTCGGATTCCAGGTATCCGCCGAAGCGAAAGAACCGGGAGATGCCGGCGGATTCGCCGCCGGCATCGACGGTCTCGCCGCCGGGTTCTTCGGGAATGGCGCCGTCTTCGCCCCGGGCCGTTGACGCGATGGCGAGGGAGGCGATGAGGGCGTAGAGGATTATTCGGCGTCCCCGGTGAGACATCTTCACAGGGCCGCCTTGCTGAACGCGGAGTCCGGGACCGGAACGTTATAACGCACCGATTTCATGAGTATCTCGGTCCTGCCCCTGTCGCCGGGGAGATACATGACCGCCCTGAAGGGTGTCAGTATTCCGTCAACGCTTCGAATATCATAATTGTGAAGGTATTTCAGGAGCCTGCCTTTCTGGAAAAACTGGATCGCCAGGACGAAATGGTCCGATTTGCGGACGAAAAGGATGACCTTCTCGTATATCCTGTCGGATGATTTTTTCACGGCCTCGACCTTGTAGCAATCCTCTCCCAGGGCGATCTCGTCGCCGAGGTAGCGGTAATTGTAATCGTCGATTTCGCGCCCCTGGAGGTCATCGTAGCTGAGATGGGAGTGGACGAAGGAATCCCCCCTGTCGCCTCCTGATATCCTCTTGGGTTTCCCGCCGGTCGTTTTGAGCCACTGGCTGTCCTCTTTCGATTTGTACGAATGCATGAGGAACTTGATCCGCGTGGGGCGAAGAAACTCGATGAGGGCCCTGCTGTCGTCGCCGTACTTCTTTCCGGTCATTTCGAATTCCTTCGTTTCCTTGAGCTCGCCGTTGCGATAAATCTTCATGACGGATTGTGCAATGGTGCTCTGTGGCTTCGCAAGCCGTTCCGTGCGCTCCATGATCTCCCTTCCCGTCAGGGCGTAGAGTGACGGCGCGGCGAAAAGCAGGGCGATTACCGCCAACAGGATCGATCGTTTCATGGCATCCTCCCGGGTGTTGTACTGTACACCATCCCTTCCCTCGCAGTGCAATGGGACGGGGACGGTCAATTATCCTCATCGATCGTGAAGAAACGACCGATATCAAGGTACCTCCAGACCCGGGATCTGCCCGGCTCGAGGTTGATTCTGCTCGCACGTATCACCGCTGGGAGCCCCGCCAGGGCCCCCAGGGTGGTGAATATCATGGTTACCGCGACCAAAAGCCCGAAGAGGGCCACGGGCTTGAAACGTGAAAAGATAAGGACCGAGAATCCGGCGAGGAGTGCGATCGATGTGTAGATGATCGCCCTGCCGCTCAGTGAGAGGGTCCTGGACAGGGCGTCGTCGGCATCCGCGGTGAGGCCCCGGTAATGTCGATAGGAATTAAGGAAGTGGATGGTGTCGTCGATCCCTATGCCGATGGTGATCGACGCGATGATGGCCGTTGCGGAATCGAGGCTGATGCCGGTCCAGCCCATGATGCCGAAATTGGCGATCACGGCGGTGGAGATCGGTATCATAGAAATGAGGCCAGCCCTTAGGTTTTTATAGAGCATGATGACGATGAGGATCACGCAGGCAAGACTGAAAAGGACGCTCAGGAGCTGGCCCATCACCACGTAGTTGGAGAGGGCGATGATGATTTTCGGCTCACCCGTGATCCTGAAGGTGTAGGGTTTCGGGAGAGTGTCGCGGAGATGCTCCTCGACGATACGGTTGATGTCGGCAAGCTCCCTGGTGCCGATGAGACCGCTCTCGTCGCTCCCGATTTTTGCGAATACCATTGCCGTTCGGTAGTCGGGATCGAAAAACGCCTCGAAGTCGTCGATCCTTCCGTCGAAATCGTCGTCGTCCCCGGAGTAGATCTCGAAATACTCCCTCACGGTTTCACGCGTATCAGGGATGCGGTAGAATTCCTGCCTGTCGTTGTGCATCGCCTTGTGCATGCTCTTGACCAGGTCGGTTACCGCGTCCGCGCGGGTAACGTGGGTTTCCTTTCTGTCCGTTGAAACGAGCCATTCCCTTATGGCGTCGATCTCCCTGAGGAAGGCGGGGTCCATGACGCCGTAATCCTCACCCGAATCGATGAGGATATTCATTCCGAAGGCCCCGCCGTATTTTTCCTTGATGATAACTGCGCTGGTGCGGATGTAGTCGTCCTTGCGGAAGTAGCTCAGCACGGACGTCTCGACCTGTATTCTCAACAGGCCGGCGACGGAGACGATGAGCGCAATAATGTAAACGGCTATCACGGCGCGGTAGTGCCGCAGGGCGAGGGCCGACATTGTCCTGATCAGTGAGTCAACGGGGCTGAAACGCCGGATAATCCCCGGCACCAGGCCTCCGCCCCCGCCATGGCGGGGTTCGGGAATCAATTCCAGTACCGCGGGGATCATCGTCATGGCAATGAAGACCGAGAAGATGACCCCGATGGCGGAGGCGATGCCCCACTCGCGGATCCCCTGGACCTGGTTGGTCACAAGGGAAAAAAACCCGAAAAAGGTGGTGACCGCGGCGAGCATCACCGTTGTCGTGATGTGGGACACGGAGACAAGGAGGCCCTTTTCCTTACCAAGGGAGGCGATCTGGTCGCGGTC
The DNA here is from genome assembly GCA_040768125.1 of Spirochaetota bacterium. Lineage (GTDB taxonomy): Bacteria > Spirochaetota > UBA4802 > UBA4802 > UBA5550 > RBG-16-49-21. The sequence continues at coordinate 358,737 of JAXGNG010000004.1, forward strand.
GATGTAGTAGCGGTTAAGGATGTGGATCGAGTAGGAACTCCCCACGGCGATCATCAGCGTCGGAAGCGAGACTGATATCATGTTGATATTGAAACCGAGGTGCCCCATGAGGCCCATGATCCAGATGTCGGCAAGCACCAGCGTGGTGAAGGGGAGGGCCACCCCGCGGAGAGTCCTGAAATTGAGAAAAAAGACAATGATGATGACCACGAGGACCAGGGGAAGAAAGGTTTCCAGGTCGTTCCGCATGTAATCGTTCATAAATTTATTGACGATGGGTATCCCCTGGGTGGTCACATTGAGACCCGGATAGCTCCGCGCGATGTCCCAGATTTCGTAGGAGATCTCCCCGGTGTCGCTCGATCTCGTGAGCTTGACATGGACCCCGAAGGATGTTATTTCCCCGGTCCCGGGATCGCGCGCGAAAAGCGCGCCGTCGAATGCCGGGTTTGCGCCGAGCCTCTTTTTCAGCGCGTCGAAATCGGACTGGCTCTTCGGGAGGATCCTCCGTCCATCCTCGTCGACGTCAATAAGATCAACGGCGCTGAGGGTGTCGTTCTTTCCACTTATGTCCTTTCCCGTTATGACTGAAAGGATGGCGTCTATGTAGGCTTTTTCCTTCAGGAGAGAGGATTTCTCGAGGTCGCGATACAGATTCTTCAGACGGCGGGCGCTCATGGCGCCGTCATGGCCCCGAAGGTCCCCGGTTTTTCTCGAAAGTGCGCGGAGGAACGGCGGGTCGTCCCTGAATTCATCGGCGAGATCATCGAAGGTGAGGGATTTTCCCTCGGTGAATTCCTTGAATCGCTTAAGCCGCCCCTCTTCGCGGTCACCGTCGTACTCCTTGTACTCCTCGAGATCGGTGATAAGATTGTTCAGCTCAATGAAGAACTCAGGGCTCCAGACGTTCTTGGAAGTGGTGTCGATTATGATGAACTTGCCGATATTGCCGTAGATATCGATGATTTTCTTGTAGAAGAGGTATTCGGAATCCTTCCTGGGCATCATCACGTCGATGCTGTTGTCGAATTTCAGACTTGGTATGCCCGTCCCGAGCAGCACGGTGATCGCGGCGATGGCGAGGAGAACGGGGACAGGTCTTTTTATCACGAATTCAATGTATCGCTGCATTCCTCACACCGCCGGGTTGTCTTGACTGCTAAAGATGATGCGGATGAGACTATCAGCCGTTTTTTCCACATGTCAAGTTATTATAGAAAAAAGTAATAATAATGTATACATAAATATCCGCGATAATGGATTGAAAAATATCGCACGAAAGATAACAATTGCCCCATAAATTGTTCCGGAGGGACCCGTGAGGTTCATTGCGGATTTTCACATACACTCGCACTATTCGATTGCAACCAGCCGGGAACTGGTCCCGGAGCGTATCGAGCTGTGGGCGCGCCTCAAGGGCATCGATGTCGTGGGGACGGGGGACTGTATCCACCCGGGGTGGGGAGAGGAGCTCGAGGAGAAGCTCGAGCCGGCCGGCAACGGCCTTTTCAGGCTGAAAGATGCTTTTCGCCTCGATGAAACGAGGCGCCTTCCCGGGGAGAACAGGCCCAGGGATGTCAATTTCATCCTGACGGGAGAGTTGAGCAGCATCTACAAAAAGGGCGGGAAAACCCGCAAGGTGCACAATCTCTGCGTGTTCCCCGACTTCGACTCCCTCGCCATGGTCAGGGAGCGGCTTGACAGGGCGGGCAATATCCGCTCCGACGGCCGCCCGATTCTCGGGATCGATTCAAAGGTAATCCTCGAGATGGTGCTGGAGTCCTCGGAGCATTCGTTTCTCGTGCCCTGCCATATCTGGACCCCCTGGTTCAGCGTCCTCGGGTCGAAGTCTGGATTCGACTGCCTCGATGACTGCTACGAGGACCTGACGCGCCACATCTTTGCCGTTGAGACGGGACTTTCGAGCGACCCGCCGATGAACCGGGTCTGCGGATTTCTCGATCGCTTCACCCTCATATCGAATTCCGACGCCCATTCACCCGAGAGACTCGGGAGGGAGGCGAATGTGTTCGAGACCGAGATGAGCTACGAGGGGATATACCGCGCCCTGAAACATGGACGGGGTTTCGCGGGCACCATCGAATTCTTTCCCCAGGAGGGAAAGTATCACTATGACGGCCATCGCGCCTGCGGCGTGAGGTGGGACCCCCTGGAAACACTGCGCGCCGGGGGGCGATGCCCGGTATGCGGCAGGGAGGTGACGAGGGGCGTGATGCACCGCGTCGCCGAGCTTGCCGACAGGGCCGTGGTTCCGGATTCAAGGACGCCCTATCGTTCAATCACGCCGCTTCCCGAACTCATTTCCGAAATATCGGGAGGAAAGGGGCGCGCAACGAAAACCGTAACGGAGGAATATCGCCGCCTCGCGGGGGTGATCGGTTCGGAGTTCTACCTGCTTCTCGACGCGCCCCTCGATCATATCGGCGAGGAGGGGGGAGAACTCCTGGCGGAGGGGATACGGCGTCTTCGGAGCGGGGAGGTCGTCGTGGAAGAAGGGTACGACGGCGAATACGGGCGCGTGCGCGTCTTCAGTCCCCGTGACGGTGGACTGTCGGCAGGGGGGAATCTCTTCGAAACGGAAACAGCGGTCGCGCCGCCGCGACGCCATTCCTCCCTTGATTTTGATCTGCGCCAGTTCAGGGATCTGCGGACACGTACCGACCGGGTACAGCGTCCCGCCGGGGAAAAGGAAGGCGGATCAGGGCCGGCCCCCTCGTTCAGCAATCCCACGGCGGCACAGCAACGCGCCATCGAACATGGAGAGGGACCATGCATGGTCCTGGCGGGTCCGGGGACGGGGAAAACCGCGGTCCTTGCGGAACGGGTGGCGGCCCTCGTGGAACGACATGGCGCCGTTCCGGAAGAGATCCTTGCCCTTACGTTTTCGAACCGTGCGGCGGAGGAAATGCGGTCCAGGATAGGACGACTCGTCCCCCGGGCAGGGATTACCGTTGCCACGTTCCACTCCTTCGGACTGGATATCCTCAGGGAGCGGCATGCCGACCTGGGAAGGGGGCCTGATTTCATCATTATCGACGAGGAAGAAGCCGCGGGAATCATTGCCGATATCACGGGGAACCCGTCTGGGGTCCCGGGGGATCACCGCGCCATCCACGAATGCAAGGAAGGACGGTCGAGCGATTCGGTGGCCAGCGATATCATTGCCCGGTACGATTCATCGCTGAAGGAGATGAACGCCTTCGATCTCGATGACCTCGTCTTCCTCCCCGTTCGTATCTTCGACGGCGACGGGGACGTCATCGCGGAGTACCGAAAAAGGTTCCGGTGGATACTCGTGGACGAATTCCAGGACATAAATGCGGTCCAGTACCGGCTCCTGGAGCTGCTGGCGGGAACGGGGGCACCCAATCTCTTCGTCATCGGCGATCCTGACCAGGCCATCTACGGGTTCCGTGGGTCCGATGCGGGGTATATTGACCGTTTCAGTGCGGATTACCCGTCGACGAAGATCATCGCCCTCGATCGGAGTTTCCGGTGCCCGAAGACTGTAATGCGCGTCGGTGCGGGAATACTCGGACGGGCCGGGGGCATCGAGGGACGGGACCTCGACATGAGGGTCCGCATACAGGAGCACGCCACGGGCAGGAGCGAAGCGGACTGGATCGCCGCGAAGATCGAGAAGTCGGTCGGCGGCGTGCGGAGCTTTTCGCGGGACAGCGGGATCTCCGACGGGGAACAGGAGGAGGAGGGGGCGGGTTTCGCTGATTACGCGGTACTCTGCAGGGCCTCGTTCCTCTTCCCGGACCTCGTGGAGGCCCTCGAAAACCACGGGATACCGTACCAGGTGGTGGGAAGCGAGAGCGCCTTCCTTCGTCCCCCCCTTCGTGCGGTCATCGCTTCCCTCCGGAGTGTATACAGGGGCGTCGTTACACCTTCCATTTCCGAGGAGGTGGCGGGTGACGTGAGGGGAATGATCGAGAAGGGAGACGCGATCGCCGATGTGCTCTCTTTCCTCATGGTGATACTTGAGGTACCCGAGGCGGAGGCGAGTAGGCTCAAGGCCTGGGCGGCATCATACGGCGACGATTACCGCCGATTTTTCAGGGCCGTCGCCCTCAGGAGGGGGGATGACGACCGGGGCGTGCGCTCCGAAGCGGTTTCACTGATGACGATCCATGCGGCGAAAGGCCTTGAATTCGCCACCGTGTTCATTCCCGCCTGCGAGAAGGGCATCATTCCCTTCGATCTTTTCGGAACGCGGACCGATGAGGAATACCTTGAGGAGGAGCGACTCTTTTACGTGGGGGTCACCAGGACGAAGAGGAGCCTCTACCTGAGCCATGCGGGTAAACGGAACGTCAGGGGAAGGACCGTGAAGTGCGAGCGGAGTCCGCTCATCGACCGGCTTTCCGAGGAGCTCTTCGAAGCGGGGAAGAGGGCCGGCCGGCGTCGGATGGACCGGCATGACGGTGTCCAGCTTGATCTCTTCAGCGGTGGCGGTTCCTGAGTCAGCACCGAGCGCATCGGCCGGCGGGCGGGATAGTCCTTGACACGATACGCCTTCTGCGCTATGATCGCGCCCACTTAAGGATCATCCCGATGAAAAGAGGCACGCTTTCCGAAATCAAGGAGCGGGAGAAGGACGCCCGGCGCTCCATCATTATCGATGCCGCCGAGAAGGAATTCGCCACCACGGCCTTCAACAGGGTAACCATGCGCCAGATCGCGAGGAGGGCCGGGATATCACCCGCGCTGATATACCGCCATTTCCCGGACCAGCAGTCGCTTTTTGTCGAGGCCTTTTTACGGGGGGTCAACGACGTCTTCGAGGGCATCTACATGCGTATCGACGGGTCCGAGGAGGGGCTGATCAACGATGTCGCCCTGGAATTCGTCGAGTTCTTCACGCGCAACGACCAGTATTTCAGGATGATGATGAATTTTTTCCTCGACGGGCCGGTGGATCCGGATCTCTTCGCAAAGCTGAACGTTGTAGAAAGAAGGATGCTCGATCATTTCGACAAGATGTTTATCAGGCTGCGATGCCGGGGCAATGTACGCATCCATTCCCACACGCTTTTTGCCGCCCTGATAGGTATTGTCGCGACCTACCGAAGCCATCCCGAGAAATCCGACGACGAGGTCCTCAATCACAGGAAACGAATCGCCGGGGAGCTTGCGGAAATCATGTCACATTTCAGTACTGGTTCTGAATAATACACAAATCATCTTTTTTTGTAAAATTATCTTGACACATAAACGCCGTTTTTTAGTGTAAACGTTGTTTACATTTAATGTACGGCGGTTGCTATGAACGTATCCCTCGCAAAAAGTTTTCTCGACAGCTTCTTCAATCCATCATCAGTCGTCGTGATCGGGGCATCAAACGCCCCCTTCAATCTCGGCGCGACCATCTGCCAGTGTCTCACCTCCTTCATAGACTATCGGGGACCTGTCTGCGCCGTGAACCGGAAGGGGGAGGAGGTGCATGGATGCCCCGGTTTCGTATCGGTCCATGAGATCCCCCACGTACCCGATCTCGCCGTCATCATCACTCCCGCGGCGGTGGTGCCCCGGTTCATGCGGGAGAGCGGTGAGAAGGGGATCCGCAGCGTGGTCATTGAAAGCAGCGGATTCTCCGAGCAGGGCGGGGAGGGGACGCGTCTCCAGGAGGAGATAGCCGCCATTGCCGGCGAATTCGGCATGCGCGTGATGGGTCCCAATTGTCTCGGAGTCCTTGATAACCGCAACCACTTCTGCTGTTTTTACGGCGCCTATCGCGAGATCATGGATGTATTCAAGAAGGCCGGCGACGTCTCCTACGTGATCCAGAGCGGCGGGGTGGGGGTCCTTGTCATCGAGTCCCTCATGGACGATCTCCAGGGCATCAACAAGATGGTGAGCATCGGCAACAAGTCCGACATTGACGAGGCCGACCTGATCGAGTATTTCAGTCATGACGCCACTCGCGTGATCGCTCTTTACCTTGAAAATATTAATGACGGCCTGAAGCTGATGAACGCGGCGCGGCAATGCGCGAAGCCGATCCTTCTCTTCAAATCGGGCCGCACCGAGGAAGGCACCGCGGCGGCCCTTTCCCACACGGCGGGGATGGCGAATAATGATGCCGTGTTCGATTCGGCCTGCCGCCAGGCGGGAATCATACGCCTCGGGTCCATTGACGAGCTTCATTCGATCCCCAAGATGCTCACCGAGATGCCTCATCTCCGCGGCGACAGGGTGGCCGCCTTCACGAATTCGGGGGCCTTCGGCACCATCGCGGCGGACCTTCTCGTGGAGGCGGGACTCAGGATTCCGCGCCTTGAAAGGGAAACACGGGAGCGCCTGGCAGGGGTCGGCGGCGTGTTCAACACGAACAACCCGGTGGATATAGGCCCGGCGCCCCCGCAGACCTACCTGGACATTTTCGAGATCCTGCTCTCCGCTCCGGAGGTGGACGGCCTGCTCCTCATGACCAGCATCTGGCGCGATTTTGTCATTGACGCCATGAAGGAACTGGTGACGATGTGTAGACGCCACGACAAGCCGGCGGCAATCTACACGCCCAATTCCGTGGCGCGCATCATATCAGTGAGAAGGGAGCATTCTCTGCCAATGTTCCATACCATGGAGGAGGCCGTCCGCGCCCTGGCGGTCTCCCATGAACAGTACCGGTATCTTTGCAGGAAGGAGACCAATTGATGAAAGAAATAATTGATGATGCAGTCAAGCGCGGCATGAAGACCCTTTCCGAGTATGACTCGAAGAAGGTCATCGCATCCGTCGGCGTGCCCGTCACCAGGGAAAAGCTCGCCCGCTCCAGGGAGGAGGCGCTTCGCTTCGCCGGGGAAATCGGCTATCCCGTGGTGCTGAAGGGATGCTCGGCCGACGCGGCCCATAAAACCGAAATGGGGCTCGTGAAGCTGAAACTGGGCGGGCCCGATGAGGTCGGCGCGGCCTACGACGAAATCACGGGGAAGGGTCTCGATCTCGACGGCGTCCTGGTCCAGGAGATGATCAGGGGCGACCGGGAGTTTGTAATCGGCATGAGCAGGGACCCACAGTTCGGCCCCTGCGTGATGTTCGGGATCGGCGGCATATTCACCGAGGTGATCAAGGACGTCACGTTCCGCGTGGCACCCCTCTCGGAGCTCGACGCCGAGGAGATGATCGACGAAATCAGGATGAAAAAGCTCCTGGGCGAATTTCGCGGAAGCCCCGCCGTGGACAGGGCCGCCCTGGTCAGGGCCCTCGTGGGGATCGGGGAAATAGGCTACGGGAACGACAGGATCGCGGAAATCGATATCAACCCGGTGATCATCGATGGAGGCAGACCTGTGGCGGTCGACGCCCTGGTGGTATTGAACGGGGCCTCCTGAATCCTGCGTTTCGGGATCGTGCCGACCCCGGTCCGGGCCCGTGACACCAAAGATTGTTGACAGACCTTCACGCTCTGTTACGTATGTCTGATGAATCCTTCTTCCGGCATGTGCGTTCCGTGATGCGAATTCCCTCTGCCACCATCGGCCCCGCCATCGCCAGGAGGCTCTCCACGCCGGTCCTCCTGGCCATGGTGCTGGTCCTCGCCCCGTGCGGGGGCATGGTCCCGCCGCGGGACCCCTACACCCTCAATGTGCACATGGGAGCGGAGCCGGGGACGCTCAACCCGATCACGGCAACCGACGCATATTCCCATGCCATCAACCTCCGCATCTACGAGACCCTGGTGGACCGGGATTACGATACCCTCGAGGTCGTGCCGCTCCTCGCGGAGCGCTGGGAGATTTCCCCGGACAAGCTCAGGTTCCGATTCCATCTCCGCCGGGGGGTCACCTGGAGCGACGGCGTCGAGTTCACGGCGGATGACGTGGTCTATTCCTTCCGCACCATAAAGGACCCGAAGACCGCCTGCGCCCAGCTCAAGGTTTACTACCTTGATATCGTTGACTGCGTAAAAATCGACCGCCACACCGTCGAATTTCTCTATTCGCGTCCTTACTACCTTGCCCTGATATTCTGCGGAGGCATGCCCATCGTGCCGAAGCACGTGTTTGATGACGGCACCGATTTCAACACCCACAGGCACAACCGGCTTCCCGTCGGGACGGGGCCCTACCGCTTCGAGGGCTGGGAGACCGGCAAACAGATATCCCTCGCGCTCAACGAGCGGTATAGGGGCACCAGGCCCGAGATACGGAGGGTCGTGTACCGGTTCGTTTCCGAACCGAGCGTGGCGCTCCAGATGCTGAAGAAAGGGAATCTTGACGTCATGGGAGTCAGGGAGATCGTGTGGGTGCGCCAGACCGGTTCTGAGAAGTTTCATCAGAATTTTTACAAGCTGAAGTACTATCTGGCTTCCTTCAGCTACATCGGCTGGAACGCGGCAAGGCCCTTTTTCAGCGACCGGCGGGTACGCCTCGCCATGACGCATATCATCAACAGGAAGGCCATCCTGGACAAGCTCCTCTTCGGGCTCGGCGAGGTGGTGACGGGCCCCTTCTACATTTTCGGGAAGAGCTACAACCGGAATCTCGATCCCTGGCCCTACGACCCCCCCCGGGCGCGCCGGCTCCTGGCCGAGGCGGGGTGGACCGACAGCGACGGGGACGGGATACTCGACAGGGACGGAAAAAAATTCTCCTTCACCTTCACCATGTCGTCGGGGAGCAAGTTCGCCGAGCGGCTGGCGAGCATCATGAAGGAGGACCTTGCCAGGGCAGGCATCGAAATGGAAATCAACCGCTACGAGTGGGCGGTGTTTATCAACAAGATACAGAACAGGGATTTTGACGCCACGTCCCTGGGGTGGTCCGATCCTGACTTCCAGGACGATCCCTACCAGATATGGCACTCCTCCCAGATCAAGGGCGGATCAAATTACGTCGGGTTCAAGAATCACGAGGCGGACCGGATCATCGAGGAGGCGCGGAGAGAGTTCAACGAGGGCAGAAGGATCGCCATGTACCATCGGTTTCATGAGATACTCCACCACGAGCAACCCTATACCTTTCTTTACACGAACCCCGCCCTTGCCGTCGTAAGCAGGAGGTTCACCAACGTCAGGGTGCACACGCGCGGCATGAATTTCATCGAATGGCGGGTGAGGGGGGCCGAATGAAGAAATACATACTGAAGCGGCTGCTTCTCATGATCCCCACCATGCTGGGGATCACCTTCATAACATATATGATGGTCCGCCTGGCTCCGGGGGACTACTCCACCCTGAGCCTGGGCATGGACAGCGCCCTGAAGACCGGTTCCATCACGAATGAAATTATCGAACAGGAGCGAAGGCTCTACGGACTCGACAAACCCATACCGGTGGGATACGCAGAATGGCTCGGCAGGTTCGTCCGGCTTGATTTCGGGACATCCCGAAAGGACGGGAGGCCCGTGTCGGAACGAATCGCAGGCGCCCTTCCGATCACATTGGCGCTGAACCTGATTTCCATGGTCGTCATCTATATCATTTCAATTCCCATGGGGATCGTCTCGGCGGTGAGGAAGGACAGCGCCTTCGACAGGGTTTCGAGTCTCGTGCTCTTCCTGCTCTATTCGCTCCCCTCCTTCTGGGTGGGACTTCTCCTGCTCCTCTACCTCGCCAGCGGCGAATACCTGAACCTCTTCCCCCTCGGGGGCATCGCTTCGGACTGGGCGGCCAGGGCGGGGGTCCCCGGAAGGATTCTCGATTTTCTGTGGCACCTGGTGCTTCCGGTCACCGTGCTCACCTACGGCGGTTTCGCCTTCCTCGCCCGGTACACCAGGGCCAACATGCTCGAGGTGATCAACCAGCAGTATATCACGACGGCGCGCGCCAAGGGGCTGTCGGAAAGGAAGATCGTCTTCGTTCACGCCTTCCGAAACTCCCTGATACCCCTCATCACCCTCATGGCCACCCTGCTACCGGGCCTCCTTGGGGGGAGTGTTATCGTGGAGTCGATTTTCTCCGTCCCGGGCATGGGAATGCTCGCCTTCGAGGCGATTCTCTCGCGGGACATTCCCGTCATAATGGCCATAGCGAGCATCGCGGCACTCCTCACGCTCATGGGCATCCTGCTCGCGGACCTGGCCTACGCCCTGGCGGACCCGAGGATACGCCTGGAGGCCAGGATATGAGGCGCGGGTACTGGTCGTCGGTATGGAGGGAGTTTTCCCGCAATCGCCTCGCCGTGGGGGGCCTCGCCGTGGTGCTGCTGCTGATACTCATCGCGATATGCGCGCCCCTCCTGGCGAACAGCAGGCCCTACCTTTACGTTCATGAGGGCAGGGTCTACTTCCCGATATTTTTTTCGTATGAAGAACTCGCGGAGCGGGACCTGCGCGATGACGCGCCAGGGGGGTTTGCCGTCTTCCCGCCGGTCAGGTACTCGTATTCCGAATATGACCTGGATTCCATCGTCGTGCCTCCCGGGCGCCGCCACGTTTTCGGCACCGACGAGCAGGGAAGGGACCTCCTGGCCCGCATGATTCACGGGAGCAGGGTGTCGATCTTCATAGGCTTTATCGCCGTTGCGATATACGTGGCCATCGGTATCCTCGTCGGCTCCATAGCGGGATACTACGGCGGATGGATTGACATGGTCGTGTCGCGGCTCATAGAGATCATCATGTGCTTCCCCGCGTTCTTCCTTATACTTACCATACTGGCCCTGGTGGGACCCAGCCTCGTCAGCGTCATGGTGGTGATAGGACTGACGGGATGGACGGGAATCGCCCGCATCGTCCGCGGGGAATTCATGAAGCTCCGGGAGGCGGATTTCGTCGTCGCCTCGCGGGCCGTGGGAGCGAGGGACGCCTGGATCATCATCCGCCATATACTGCCCAACTCCCTGGCCCCCGTCCTCGTTTCCGCCACCTTCGGGATCGCCTCGACGATTCTCATCGAATCGTCCCTGAGCTTTCTCGGCTTCGGGGTGCAGCCCCCCACGCCGAGCTGGGGTGATATACTCTCCCAGTCGAGGGATTTCATGGATTTTGCCTGGTGGCTGACCCTCATCCCGGGGTTCGCGATTTTCATCACCATAACGGCCTATAACCTGGTGGGCGAGGGTCTCCAGGACGCCATTGATCCCAAGGCGCTCACGAAATGAACGGAGAAACCGGCGGCGGAGGAGTGGGCGCCGCCCCTCATAGACCGGCATGAAACGGTTGCACCTGGCATTGATTGTCTTCCTTGTTTCGGGCCCTTACTGTGGCATCCTTCCCGGCGTCGTGTATCTGCCCGATATTCTGCCCCGGGAGACCGACGTTCCTGGATGGACTCCCGGGGAGCTGCGGCGCGCCCGGGGGGAAGAGCTTCAGCGGATTGCGTCCGGGCTGGGGGAGTACGAGCCCCTTGACATGGTGACGAAGGATTATCGGCGCGTTTCGGGCGGCGATGGTGATATACGAGTTGAACTGTTTCGATTCAGGCGACCCCTCGATTCTTTCGGCGCCTTCGGGATAGAGGGAGGACCTGCAGACGTTACCCACGCGTCAGGCGGGGCGTTATTCCGGTCGGGTGGTTCCCTGCATGCCCGGTGGGGGCCCCTCTACATCAGGATCCGTTCGTCAGGTTCCGGAGAAAAGGCGCTTGATCGCTTCGCGTCGGTGGTCCTCGAAAAGACAAGGCGGGCGTTCCCGGAAGACGGGCTTCCGGATTTCCTGGTCGCCATGGGCAGGGGCGCCCAGGGCGGTGTTCTCTACCGCCGAAAGGGACTTGACGCGGTTCCCGGCGTGAAGGAGGTTTTCCTGCTGCAGCGTGAAATCAATGGGAAACCGCTGGATCTCTTTTTCTCCCGGGGGGCTTCCGTAGAGGACGCCAGGAGGTCTTTCGCGGACCTTCTTGGCCGCGCGGACCATGGATGGCATCTCTCCAGGGCGGGAACGATACAGCCGGCCGTGAGGATCCTCCCGGGGAGGGGCATGGCCTTCCTGCACCATCATAAAGAGTGGCTCTACGGCGTGCTGAATGCCGATACACTAGATGAAGGGAGCGGTATGATCCTTGATCTCCACAGGGAAATAATGGAAATGACGGGGGACCGGGCGGATGGATCGGAATGAAGCCCGTCCAGGTCCCGGGGAGTTCCCAGAGGGCGCGTCATGCCGAATCCGGGGGACGGGGTGTACTACATAATAGGCGATATCCACGGTCACTATGTCAGGCTGCTGGATCTCTACAGGAAACTGGAGGCGATGATGACGGCGAAGGACCGCCTCCTTTTCCTCGGGGACTATATCGACCGCGGGGCGCATTCATACGAGGTGGTCGATTTCCTCGTCTACCTGTCGCGGATGAAGCGGGTGAATGCGATTTTTTTAAAAGGAAACCACGAGGACATGTTCATGAAGTACCTCCGCGGCGAGGACGGGGACGGCATCTACATCATGAACGGCGGAGACGCGACGCTGAGGAGCTATCGTTCGCACAGGGGAACGCTTGATATGCCGTCGCATCATCGGAAATTTTTCGATTCCCTTCGGCTCTACCATGAAGAAGAGGATTTCATAGCGGTCCACGCGGGTCTGAACCCTGCAATCGGACTTCTCGAAGCCCAGGATGCGCGGGATATGCTCTGGATCCGCGACGAGTTTTTCCGCTCGGATAGACGGTGGGAAAAGACGATTATTTTCGGCCATACTCCTGTTTCATATTTGAGTAAGGGCCATCCGATATATATTGACGATGAGCGCAACATCATTGGTATCGATTCCGGTGTAATTTTCGGGAATCCCATCGCCTGCCTCACCTGGCCGGAAAGAAAGGTCATCGAGGGATAGGTGCGGGCAGGATGGCACCACGCTTGCCCCGTCTTGCCGGGAGTGCGTGACGCCATGAAGTCAGGAGGAAAGGGTGCGGTTATGGGCATAGCGAAAAAAACGGCATGTGCGGCGGCAGCCATTGGCGTTGCGGCGGCATGCATGATGACTGATCTTTTCGGTGGGACCGAGTTCGATATCGTCGGGACCGTTGAGTCGGTGCGCGGGGACAGCATCATCACCATGCTGTTCGAAGAGCCGCCGCGTACCGGGACCTATTATGTCGTCGATGAAGGCACCGTGTACGCCACCGTGGAGGTCCGGGCAACGGAATACGTGAGGACGGGATCGAAGCGTTTCCGGGTCGTCGCGACGTACGCCCTGACGAACGCCATGTACGCCGCCATGATCAGGGCAGGCACCGATATCGGGATTCCGAAGGGATCGGGACGGACGGGACGCGAGTTCGGCGACGCGGGACGCGTCATCGAGAAGGGGCCCAGGTCCACGATCGTATGCCGAAAGGACGGGAAGGAGATGGTCCTCGTGCCCGAGGGAAAGTTCGTATTCGGCGCCAATGACGGGGAACGGGATGAATCACCGGAGCAGGTGGTATTCGTGCACGATTTCTATATCGACAAGTACGAGGTGTCGAACGAGGAATACGCGCGCTTCATCGAGGCATCGGGTGCGCGTCCACCGCTTTCCTGGAAGGGGGAAGGGCCCCCTGAAGGGGAGCGCGCGCTCCCCGTGGCGGTAACTTACCACGAGGCGGAAGCCTATGCGCGGTGGGCGGGGAAACGGCTTCCCACGGAGGAGGAGTGGGAAAAGGCGGCCCGGGGCCGCGGGAATCTCCCCGGTGAAGGGGGCGGCAACACGTACCGATATCCCTGGGGCGTATCATTCAACCCGGAGAAGGCAAACTGCGCGGAATTCTGGGCGGCGGAGAAAACCGGCGCCCATATAAAGATGCGGTTCCAGGTTGCCGTCGGGGGGCTGATGCCGATAACCGCCTTTGACTCCGAGGGCGCGTCTCCCTTCGGAGCGGTTAACATGGCGGGAAACGCGCGTGAATGGACGTCGAGCTGGTACATGCCCTATCGGGGGAATACGTCGAAGCAGGGAAAAGAGTACCGGATGTACGGCAGGCAATACAAGGTGGTCCGGGGCGGAGCGTGGTACAGCACACGTCACAGGCTGCGGGTCTCCAGCCGTGAGGTGGGTGGGGTACCGAGTCTTCACGCGGACAACCTCGCGGGATTCAGATGCGTCAGGGAGCCCGATATTATCGATGCACGGGGAGATTGACGAAGAGGTAACAGTCTCCCTGGAGGTTCGGAGCCACGCTCTTTTTTGACGTCCATGAAGAAAAGTTCTGTTTTTTCCGGCGGCGCTGTCGTAAACTATCCGATAGGTAGTATAATGAGGAAACCATGAGATTTTTCCATTTTTTAGCGAGAAAAATCAGCTATACCTTCGCCATTGCCTTCGTTACCGTTTTTGGAGGGTGGGTCGGCGGTCTCTTCGCGTTTTTCCTTGGGACCTCGTTCATCATCATCTCCTATGAAAAGCTGACGGAGTTCCTGATGCGGTGGCTTCCCCTTGCCGTAGCGGTTCCCGTTATCATCCATTACATTCAGTTCGGGCTTTTCACTCCCCTGGGGATACCGGCGTTTTTCAAGCCCCTCAGGGAGGTCAACACCGCATATCGGAACGGCCTCGAAATCCCCGAAGAAGACCTGGTGCGGGTCTATTCCAATTTTTCCGATCTCCCGATGTACAACCTTCTCACGGCGTCGCTCAATACGCCTATGGCGGCCCTGATAATAATAGGGCTCATGTTCGTGGAGTACTACGTCAAGGGCGCCACGTCCCTGGCGGAACTCCAGGCGATAATCAAGGTGACCAGCCTCACCCTCATCATCATCATGGTGCTGTACGGCATGTCCACGTACCTTATTACCGAGGCGATAACGAACCGGGAGCGGAGCCGTTTGTACAACATGATCCTCGAGAGGGGAATACGGATCAGGCCCAGGGCCCTGATCGGGATACGGATAAAATTCCTGTTCTTCGTGTGGCTCATGGTCATCACGCTCCTGACATTCGCGGCCCTCATGGAGAAGGTACGCTTTTTCGAGGAGTACAACCTTGCGCTCATGGCGGCCTATTTCGCCATATCGGTTCTCGCCAGTTTCCTCCTGATGCAGATCACCACCCGGTCCATCATGCGCATCCTGAACGACCTCATCAGGGTTACCAGGGCCATCGCTTCGGGGAAGCCCGCGGGCTACGAGGTGCTTTCCCTGGAGAGGGAGTTTACGTCCATCGCCTACGCGCTGATGGAAACAGCCCGGGAAATAGACGATTACCGGCGCGACATCGAGGGGAAGGTCGCCCTCCGCACCGAGGAGCTCGAGGAGGCCCTCACGAGCCTTCGCAGCAGGGACGAGCAGATCCAGAAACAGCTCGATATGGCGAGCGTCATACAGCGGAGCATACTGCCCGGGAGGATCGACGACTGGAACGAGCTCCGGTTCGCCGTCCGGTACATGGCGATGGAAAAGATCGGCGGGGACTTCTACGATGTGCAGCTCCTGAAGGAGGACAGGATCGGCGTCATGGTCGCCGACGTATCGGGGCACGGCATACCCGCGGCCCTCGTGACCACGATGGCGAAGATGTCCTTCGACAACGCCGGTACGAAATACGAATCGCCGAAAAAGATATTCCAGGAGATGAACCAGAGTATTCTCGATCACGTGAAGACGCAGGATTACATGACCTGCTTCCTGCTCGCCATCGACGATGATTACAATGTCGTGTATGCAAACGCGAGTCACCAGAAGGCGATACTCTTCCGCGGCGCGACCGGCTCCATAGAACTCCTGGACACGAACGGCCTGTTCATCGGCGCCATCGAGGAAGCGCGTGATACCTACGATGAGAAGAAAACCAGGATCGAATACGGCGATAAAATCGTACTCTATACCGACGGCATACCCGAAGCGACCAACGATAATCGAGACGAGTATTCGAATAAACGTCTTGAGAACACGGTGGTCCGCAACGGGCATCTTCCGGCGGAGGAGTTCGCCGATGCGATACTTGACGATGTCCGGGGGTTCATGGGCGGCGCCCCCCTTTTCGACGATATCACGTTCCTGGTCATCGAACTTGTCCGTGACGAGGCGATCGACCTGATCAAGGACGCGAAGCGTCTCATCAGCTCTCACAAGTACCAGGAGGCCATCCAGGTGCTGGAAAAGGGCCTCGCGCAGTATCCCGACAATCAGAAGATCCATTACAACCTCGCGAAAAACTATTTCCGGGTGAACGACTATGGGAAGGCGATACGGTCCATCGAGGCCTACACCGGGGCCGACCCCATGAACAAAAACGCATTCTACATAGGCGGCGCCGCGCACTACCAGCTGGGGGATTTCGACGTCGCACTGGAATATTTTGAAAAGGCCCTTGAACTTGACCAGAATTTCGTCAATGCCCTTTTTGCCATGGGGATGGCCTATAAGAAGAAGGATGAAGCTGAAAAGGCGCGCCAGGCCTTTAACAGGGTCATCAGCATAGATCCGGACAACAGGATGGCCATGTTCCAGATCCGGAGCCTTGAGGGCAGGTAGATCGCGACTTACCCCGCATCGACGAAACCCTTTTCACGGCAATGATCATTACCGCGCTCCCGAATGGTAATATTGTACTTGCCCGGCGGTGAGGGCACCGGGTAGAATTGACCCATGGAAAAGCCCCTGGTCAAGAACAGCACGATCGGCGAACTGGAGGCGTATTTTCTCTCCATCGGGGAAAAGAGCTATCGCGCGAAACAGTTGATCAATTGGTTATACGAGAAGAACGTCGAATCATTCCATGATATGACAAATTTTCCCAGGTCCCTGAGAGAACGACTCGACGGGGACTTCGACCTCCATGCCCTTGTCCCACGGGAAAGGCTCGTGTCGAACCTGGATGGCACGGAAAAATATCTTTTCGGCACACGAGACGGTAACACCATAGAATCGGTTCTCATCAAAAACCAGGGTACCGATGACGGCAGGCTCACCATCTGCATTTCAAGCCAGGTGGGATGCGCAATGGGGTGCAGTTTTTGCGAGACGGCGAAGGGAGGGTTCGTGCGGAACCTGCGTGCCGGTGAGATCGTCGACCAGGTATGCCACGTGCGGAGGATGTCCGGCCTTCGGAACAACAACATCGTGTTCATGGGCATGGGGGAACCGCTGATGAATTACGATAATGTCATGCGCGCCGCGGATATAATGAATTATTCCTTCGGATTTCACATCTCTACACGGAAGATAACCGTTTCGACGTGCGGAATACTTGACGGTATCGAGAGGTTCATCGACGAGGTGCGGCCCTACAACCTCGCCCTGTCGCTGAACGATACCGTGCCGGAGAAGCGCGCGAGGATCATGCCGGTGGAGAAGCGCTTTCCCTTCGCCGAGATATCCGCGCTGCTGGAGAGGAAATTTCCCGCTTCCAGGAACAGGCTCACCGTGGTCTATGTTATGAGGGACGATAACATATCCGAGGAAGACGCCAGGCGCCTGAAGAAGCTCCTCCGGAGCCACAGGATTAAGCTGAACCTCGTGCCTCTCAACGACGGATCCCACGGATATGCCCCTCCCGATGAGGATGCCGTCCGTCGCTTCGTGCACTCACTGGAAATAATGAACGTTCCCGTGAACCTGAGGAAAAGCTTCGGGAGGGATATCTTCGGTGCCTGCGGACAGCTCGCGGGCAGGAAGGCCGAATCTGAAAGGTAATGTATTTGACTTTTCGCCAAGCGGGGGACATAAGGGTCTCCCGTACGTTCTCATCGCCCGTACGCGTCGCGACGGGGGGCTGAATACACGGCAGTAAGGCCGGAGAGAAGGCAGGGAAGTGTTCATGTCGTCATTCCTGACAATCGCGGGTAAAGTTGCACGGTGGATTATCGCGCGACGTCGTCTTATTTTTATCTATATTCCCGGGGGGCTCGCAGTATTCTTTACGGCCTTTGTCTTCGTGGTCTTTCTCATGTGGAGAAGCGACCGCGCCGAGGCGTTGAACAGGCTCGCGAAGTACAAGCAGCTCATCGACAGGACCGAGGAACTGGAACGGGGCTATGTCTATAACTATTCCGACGTCGATGTCACGGCGAAGGTGGTCGATATACCGACGCGCATATACGACCGCAACGGCGAGATAATCGGGGAATTCTTCGAGCAGAAACGGGAGATCGTGCCCTATGATTATATCCCGGACTGGCTCATCAAGGGCGTCATCGCCAGCGAGGACCGCGATTTCTATGAACATTCCGGCATCAGCTACAGGGGGATTTTTCGGGCCTTCCTGGTGAACCTGGCCCATTTCAGGGTGGTCCAGGGAGGGAGCACCATCACCCAGCAGCTCGCCAAGGTCCTCTTCACCGACATGGAGCGAAATCTCAAGAGAAAGATATACGAGAGCTTCTGCGCCAGGGAGATCGAAAAGAGATACGATAAGCAGGACATACTCTCCATGTACCTGAACCTGATCTATTTCGGGAACGGTGCCTACGGGGTGGAATCGGCGGCGAAGATGTTTTTCGGCATATCGGTGAAGGAGCTGACCATGGCGGAGTGCGCCATGGTCGTGGCCACCATATCGAATCCCGGCATCTATTCGCCCATATCGGATCTTGACGCCTCCCTGAAAAAAACCCGCCGCATCCTGGAATCCCTCGCGGACGCGGGTTTCATCTCCGAAGGGGGCGTGGGCCCCGCCTACGATCGTTTTACCCGTAAATGGGACGTGGCCTATGATGAGAAAGGGGAAGCGGTTTCATCCCTCGTCGGGAGTTTTATCCTGAGCTCATACCGCGTTAACAGGGCCCCCTTCTTCAACGAGGGGATCAGGAGGGTCCTCGTGGAGAAATTCGGCGAGGACGCGGTAAAAAAAGGCGGTCTCAAGGTATATACGACCATCGACGGGGAAAAGCAGGACATCGCATCCAGGGTCATGAAGGCCGGTATCCTCCGGCAGAGGGAATACCACCAGGGACTTGCAACAAGGATAAAGGACCCCCGGAAGGCTGAGGAAGAGAAATTAAAGGTGGAACAGATCCAGGGAGCGTTGGTGACGATCGATCCCGCCACGGGGGAAATCCTTGCCCACGTCGGCGGTTATGAATTCAGCACGAGAAATCAGAACGACAGCGTGACCCAGATACGGCGCCAGCCTGGTTCCTCATTCAAGCCGATCATCTACGCGTCGGCAGTCGAGGGGCGCGACGTGACACCCTCGACCGTCTTCAAAGACGAAAAAACCGTTTTCAAGGGCGGGTATACCCCGAGGAATTACGACGGCCGCTATGCCGGGGATGTCATCGTCAGGGAGGCGTTGAAGAAATCGATCAACATCGTGGCCGTGAAGGTGCTTGAAAAAGCCGGCTATGACGGTGTGTTCCGAATACTGAAGAAGGGCCTGTATTGCACAGACGCCGAGATGAGTGATCGTTTCGGGAAAACCCTCTCCCTCGCGCTCGGAACCTACGAGCTCTCCCCCATGGAAAACTGCGCCCTCAACTCGATACTCGTCAACGGGGGGGAATACGTGCTCCCGTACGGGCTGCGGCGCGTGAAGGATTACAACGATACCGTCGTGTGGGATTACGAGGAAGAGATCGCGCGAATCGTCGGGGAGAGACGAAAGGAGCTGGGAACGATCATCGACCCGGTGGCGTGCGCGGTGACCCTTTCAATGCTGAAGGGCGTTTTCGAGGAAGGGGGAACGGCGCAGAACGCGTTCCGGGGGAGGAAGGTCGAATTCCCCGTGGCGGGGAAGACGGGGACTTCTTCGAATTACGTCGATGCCTGGTTCATCGGCTACACATCCGACTCGGTGACCGCGGTATGGATCGGGAACAGGGAGGGTGCCATCAGCCTGGGATCCGGCCGGGCGGGGGGGGCGATCGCGGCCCCGCTCTGGGCTGAATATATCGTGGAATCGAAAAGGGGGGAGCACCCGGGAGATTTCATGGTCCCGGAAGAGGGCGTATCCTACGAGACCATTTGCCTCGACTCCGGCGAGGTGGCCGCGAAAAACGGGAAATGTCCCCGGGTGGCCAGAAACGTTATCTATTACTCGGGGACCGAGCCGGGACGCTACTGCCATATCCATGCCGGCGACAAGGGTGAAAACCCCGGCGCTGAAGAAGGAGGCGGTTCACGATGAGAGAGAGGTGTATCATGTACGCGGCGATCCTTTGCAGTGCGGCGATCATGGCGTCATTCCGCTGGCCCCTCGTCGACGGCAGTATCACGTCGACCTTCGGCGAATCGCGATGGGACCATTTTCATGACGGCATCGACATGGTCTCCGGGGACCCGAAGGTTTTTCCCGTCGAGGCCGGTGCGCTCCTTTTCTTCTGGGATCGGGCGATCTTTCCCCTGGAGAATTACCCCGGCGGTGGAAACTACTCCATACTGGAGCATCGCAACGGTCTCTGTTCGATATACATGCACCTTGAAAACGGGTTGCCGCGGAAAAGCATCTTTACCAACGGGGACCCCGTCGGCATAATGGGGAATACCGGCCATTCCTTCGCACGCCATATACACTTTTCCATTGTACGGCCCGCGGAGGGCGTGTCCGTCAATCCCATGACGCTCCTGCCCGCAATGGAGGACGGCGCGCCGCCGAGGATCGACGAGATCGCATTCCGGATAGGAGAGAAAATAGTCATCGTTCGCGACGGGGCGGACATACGGCTGACCCGGCATTATCCGCTCCTGGTGAAGATCAGCGACAGCGTGTCGGGGAAAGGAGCCATGGGCGTATTCCGTCTCTCTGCGTCGCATAACGGAAAGAAGGTCACCGAGGTCGAGTTCAGGGACATCGCGCGTTCTCCCCGGGGGGCCCGCGTCAGTGGAATGGGCTTCAACAGGCTCTTTGACCGCGACGGGTATTATAAAATTGAGAATATTGTCTATGCGGAAGGGGTGAACAGGGTCGAGATCTCCGCCTCGGATTACGCGGGAAACCGCGCCGACAAAGCGTTCGCGTTCAACGTAAAGCTGGACATGCACGAGTAAAGATGGAACAGTTCGCCCAGGAGATTTCCATTCTCGTCGCATGCCTGCTTTTATCGGCTTTTTTTTCAGGATCCGAGAGCGCACTTTTTTCGCTGACGAAAGCGGACCTTCACCGCATCTCCCATTCGGAGAACCGGAGGGAGCGATCGCTCCACCGGCTGATGAAAGACCCCCAGCGGATACTTCTCACGATATTGATCGGGAACCTTTTCGTCAACCTGGCGGTCACGGCCCTGTCGACGAGGCTGCTCCTGGCGGTCTGGAATCAGTACGGGCACATTGTCTCCATCGCCATCGTCACGCCCCTTATCGTCATCCTGTGTGAAATCGTGCCGAAGTCGGTGGCCATCAGCTCCTATCGTACAATATCGCGGCTGGTCATGCCGCCCCTCCTGTTCTTTCACAAGCTCCTGATACCCATCAGGTACCTTCTCATGCTATTCACGGACGCGATGATCAGGGTTTTTCACCTCGATTTAAGCCACGGCAAGATAACGAGGGACGAACTCGGGCACGCCGTCCGCCTCGGCCAAGAGCGGGGGGTGATCCGAAAGGAAGAAGGGGACTTCATTAAAAACGTCCTCAGGTTTTCAAAAAGAGACGGGTACAACGTGATGTTCCCCCGGAACAGCGCCGTCTTCATGCCCCTGGGGACCCCGGTAAAGGAAGCGCTGCGGCTCTTCCTCGAACACAGGGTGATACGGATACCCGTCTACAGGGACGACCTGGATCACGTGGTGGGCGTGGTTGATTCACGGGAGCTCATCCCATGCAGGCTTGGATACCGACAGCCGCAGAACATAAACTCCTTCGTGCGGGAGATCCCTTTTTTCCCCGCCTCGCGCGACCTTCATGACCTCTTGAGCGATTTCCTCGCGGGAGGTATACAGATCGCCATACTTGTCGACGAGTATGGAGGCACCGCGGGGGTGGTAACGCTCAACAAGCTCCTTTCGGAGCTCATGGGGCGTGACCTGACGAGGTGGGATGATAACGCGCGTCATGAAGTCCGAAAGCTCGGCGAGGGATCATGGATCGTGCCGGGGACAATGCAGCTGGACGACTTCAACAGCGCCTTCCGGGAGGATATCGCGAGCGACGATTCGGACACACTGGGGGGCTACATAATCGAAAAGCTTTCCTATATTCCGAAGAGGGGTGACGAGCTTAGAATAGCCCGTCATCACCTGAGGGTGAGGCTGGTGAGGAAAAACAAGATAGAGAGCGTTGAAGTGGTTATTGCCGAAGGCGGGGAGGAAACGGGGAAATGACCGTGACGATTCCGTATTACCACGTGTACGCCGGCGTCATCGGCCTAATGACCGCTCTGTCCTTCTTTTTTTCCGGATCTGAAACGGCTCTGCTCACGGCGAGTCGCATCCGCCTGGAGATGCTTGCCGGTAGCGGAAGCGGACGCGCCCGTGTTTCCCTGGCCCTCCTGGACCGTATCGAGGATGTCGTGGGAATGATCCTGATCGGGAACAACGTCGCCAATATAACCGCTACGGCCTTCATCGCCTATCTCGCGACCAAGGCCTTCCTGTTGAGCGAGACCGGGCTCATGGCCGTGACGGCCGTCCAGACCGTGGTCTTCCTGGTCCTCTGCGAGGTGACTCCCAAGGTGATAGCCCGTTCGCACGCGGAAACATTCCTGCTGATATGCGCGTATCCGATGAGGGTGCTGACGGGAGCGATGAGGCCGGCCATCAGGTTCGCCCTTGTTTTTTCCGGGGTTTTCAAAAGACTCATCGGCGTTACCGAGACGGCAAGGGATTTAGTGCGCTCGCGCGAGGAAATCGATGTCCTCTTTAAAATCGGGGAGGAGGAGGGGGTGATCGGCGAGGAGCACCACCAGTATGTTTCTGAGATACTCGCGTTCAAGGACCTCATGGCCAAGGAGATAATGACCCCGACGATCGACATCGTGTCGATCGAGGTGACCCGAGGCATACGCGAGCTGGCGGATATCTTCGTTCGGAGCAGGTTTTCGAGGATACCGGTATACGAATCGCGGGTCGACAACATAATCGGATACGTTTTTTACCGGGATCTTCTGGGACCCCGCCGCGTGAAGAAGATTGCTGAGGCAATGAACAGGGCGCGGTACGTGCCGTCGACAAAGGCCGTGACCTCCCTTTTCACGGAAATGGTGGAACAGCGTGTCCCCGTGGTCTTCGTCGTCAATGAATACGGCGCCGTGGTGGGCATGGTGACTCACGAGGATATTGCCGAGGAGGTCGTGGGAGAAATCCAGAGCCGTGATCAATCGGACGAGGAGCCCATTGTGGAGCTCGGCCGGGGACGATACATGGTGAGCGGTCGCGTTGATATCGAATATTTTTCCAAGCGTTTCGCCATGCCCGTGGTGAAAAAGGGGTTTGAAACGGTTTCGGGATTTCTGGAATACCACATGGGCAAAATCCCGAAGAAGGGGGAGCGATTTTTTCACGACCGGTATGCGTTCATCATAGAGGACTCTACCGAGAGATCAATAGAGAAGGTGGTGGTCCTCAAACAGAAAAAGAAGGGCCCTATCGCGAAAGCATAGGACCCATGTTCTCCTTTCCGCCCAGTACATGGACATGGAGGTGCCATATCACCTGCCCCGCTGCGCCGCCGTTATTGATAATAACGCGGTAGCCCTGTTCATCAAGGCCTTTCAGCCTGGCGACCTCCCTCACCGCGAGAAACAGGTCCGACATTATTCCGATGTTTTTTTCGGTCAGCTCCTCGATTTTCTCTATATGCTCCCTGTGTATCACGAGGACATGAACCGGCGCCTGGGGGTTGATGTCCTCGAAGGCATACACCCTGTCGTTCTCATACACCTTCGTGGAAGGCGTTGTCCCGGCCATGATATTGCAGAAAAGGCATCCCATGTCAATTTCCCCACGCGATTAATTGCCGGTGTGCCCGGATAGGCTATGAGGCCACGGAAATGGTCAGAAAGTCAAGGATTAATAAAAAAACGAGTACCCGGAAATCATGAGGCGGATACGCGTATCCTTGATATTGGTTGACAGCGTGAAGGAAGGGCGTCTCCATGTCGTTAATGAAGACCATACAGGACATCCGGGCCGTCGTATATGAGCGCGGGGACAGGGAAAACGGGATCGTGCGCCGGTTCCTCTCCAGGGTCGGATTAATCGCAAGGGAATACGATGACATCGCGGGACCCGGCGATTCGATTGAGGAGCTGAAGCGCGAAGGCGTGTCGTCGAAAGAAGCCGTTATACTGATGCGTTTCAAGGGAAGGATGGCCCAGCAATGCCCGGGTTCGCGCGGGATGATATGCTGTAATTACCGGCTTCTCAATATCGGCTTCAACTGCCTCTACGACTGCGCCTATTGCTTCCTCAACTACTATCTCAACTCATACGGGATTGTGCAGTTCATCGACATCGATCCCTCCCTTCTCATGGCGGGACAGGCCATCAACGGCGGAAGCGGTATGGCGCGACGTGTCGGCACCGGGGAATACACCGATTCCCTGATGCTCGACGACGTGACGGGCATTGGTGAGGCCCTCATCTCAGAGGCCGCCCGGATGCCGGGGGTTTTTCTCGAATTTAAAACGAAATCTGACAACGTCGCGCATCTTCTCGATATCAGGGAGAAGGGGAATACCGTCCTCGCGTGGTCGTTAAACACGCCGGATTGCATTGAGCGTTACGAAGCGGGCACGGCGTCCCTGGAAAGACGCATTGAAGCGGCGGCGGCGGCAAGCCGCGCAGGCTACCTTGTGGCGTTACATTTCGATCCCATCATATTCTCCTGTGGCGACGTTTCTGATTACCTGGAACTGGTTGACAGGGTTTTCTCACGCGTGGATCCGCGGCGTGTGGCATGGGTCTCCCTCGGCTGTTTTCGCCACAGCCCGGGGTTCAAGGAATTCTCGCGGAGAAATCCCTCGTGCTGCGGACTGACGTCCCCGGAGATGTTTCCCTGTGAAGACGGCAAGTACCGCTATTTCAGACCACTTCGTGTGGCCGCCTACAGGTCACTCTCAGAAAGAATACGTTCCCTGGCGCCCGGGGCCTTTGTCTATCTCTGCATGGAGTCCGAGAGCGTATGGCGGGAGGCCCTGGGCGTCCACTACGGGGCATCGGATGAGCTGGAGCGGGCATTCAGCGACCATCTAAAAAAGCATTTCACATGATCATGGCGGGAAAACCGGCGAGGAATCAACGGATGCACCCCGGCGTGAAGGGCCATTATTGCTTCAACCGCAATAAATGTGTTGACCAAAATATGGGTCCGTGCTCATTCTTTATGCATTCAACGCACGGCCATTTCATCCGCGGCGCCACGCGCCATAAGGCATAATAATCCCTGGAGAATTCACGGTTGGACGAGAAGGATTACAAAGAGTGCAGGAGGGAGCTGAAGCAGATCGCGTCGATGCTGGACCAGCTTTACGGATCCGTCGGTGTCGATGAGCTCAAGAAGAGGGCGGCTGAACTGCACGGCATGACCCTGAAAGAAGATTTCTGGCAGGACAAGGACCTTTTCGCGCAGACGAACCGTGAATTGAGCGCCCTCCGGAGAAGGATCGAACCATTTGATATCCTGACTGTGGAACTGAACGAGTCAATGGAACTTTTCGAAATGGCCATACAGGACGGTGACACGGGGATCCTGGATGAGATATGCGGGAAACTCGGGGGATTCAGGGAGAAGTATGACGAGATCGAAAACCTCGAGCTTCTGTCGGGCGAGGACGACTTCAACAACGCCTTCGTGACCATTCATCCCGGGGCCGGGGGAACGGAGTCCCAGGACTGGGCGAGCATGCTTTTCAAGATGTACTACCGGTGGGGCGAAAACAAGGGGTATTCCATAGACGTCGTCGACTATACGCCCGGCGATGAGGCGGGAATAAAAAGCGCCACCATGCTGATCAGGGGGGATTACGCCTACGGTTTTCTCAAGTGCGAGAAGGGGATTCACCGCCTTGTCCGGATCTCACCCTTTGACGGCAACAAGCGCCGCCATACCTCCTTTGCGTCAGTCGAGGTCATGCCGGAGGTTTCGGAGGATATCGACATCGAGATCCGTGAGTCGGACCTCCGTATTGACACATACCGGTCCTCGGGCGCCGGGGGGCAGCATGTGAACAAAACCGACTCGGCGGTGCGGATCACCCATCTTCCCACGGGGATCGTGGTGCAGTGCCAGAACGAGCGCTCCCAGCACAAGAACAAGTCATTCGCGATGAAGGTGCTCAAGGCGCGTCTCTATGAGCTAAGGCAAAGGGAGCTGGAGGAAAAACAACAGGAAAAGGCGGGCCAGAAAAAGGACATCTCATGGGGAAACCAGATAAGGTCCTACGTGTTCCAGCCGTATACCATGGTAAAGGACCATCGCACCGGTGAGGAAACGGGAAGCGTTGAATTCGTTTTTGACGGTGATATCGATCGCTTTATATACGCATATTTAAGGAGAAGGCAGGCCGGCGGTCAGGCGCACGGGGCGCCCCCGAGCTGACCCGTCGGCCGATCGCGGATGAAGGTCACGACAGGTCAGCTATCACGGCTCTTCGAAGCGCACGGCGAAGGGATCGAGATAAAGTATTTCGACAATGTCATCATCGAGGGGAACAGCTATCTCTCGACGGACCTGCTCATACCGGCGCATATCCCGAAACTCGAAAAAAACAACATCGATACCGTCGAGGTGTTCTACACGCCGCACCTCTATGACCTGCTTTCCCGTGAGTTTCCCGCTGATTTCCGAAAGCCCTTCGGCCGCCTGAGGCTTCCGGAAATGGACCGGCTCCTCGAGGAACTGCGGGACGCAAACGCCCATACGAGACGAAGACGTTATCTTCGCATGGTGGGGGATATCTACGGAATCGATCCTGAAGCGGGGAAGAGGGTGATTCTCCTCCATCATAATGAACCCCTCGACATGAAGAAATGGAACGACTTGAAGCGTGAGATCGACCGAAGCCAGCAGTTTCTCTACAGGAATTCCGAGGTTCCCATAATCATTTTCACCGACCTGAAGAGCGCTGACGGGAAGCGTTTCGTCGATCGTTTCAGCATCAATGCGGATCTCATTTCCCTGCTCGTGACGAGGTCGCAGGAGCCGGGAACGACGATAGCTCCCGACTTCGTACCCACGGAGGACGTTATTTCCGTTACGGAGCCTCCGCTTCTCCTCGAGGAGTACGTCAGGAGCAACGCGCGGATGATCATCATTGGGGAAGAACTGGATGAAATCTGCAAGAGGGCCCTCCTTGAGGTGCGCAATTATGACCGGTATGTGCGACTTCTCGTGGTCCCGGCCCTGAACAGGGACAATACCATGGATTTTTTCAGGCAGGTGCAGCTGGTGTACCTGCACGATCGATGGAAATAGAATGACAGGTGTGTTCGAAGGGAGTGCCCATGAAACAGAAACTGTCAAAATACCTCAACCCCATGGATTTCAGCAGCTCGATCGAGAAGGAAATCGGCTCGATCGATTTTGACGCCACCTCGTTGAATCCATCCAGAAGAAAGGAAAAGCTTTTTCTGCGGAATTTTTCCCCGGATGGTCTCTACAACATCATGAAGAAGGTGGGTCTCGTCCAGCATCTTGAAAAAAAGGGATTCAAGGGTCTTACGGTGGAGATCGATATCGACGATGCGTATATTCATTACATGAAGCTCTACTGCGACAAAACCCCCGAACCGGAGTGCCTTCTCATCGACCTCAGGCTGAGCGAGTCACGGTTCCTTCCGGACAAACGCTTTTTCGATGACCAGCAGCAGGCCGTCTATGACATGATCGTCATCGAGTGGCTTTCGGCCCAGGACCCGAGGGGTATTTTCCGCAAGGACCGGCCCCAGCTGCCAGGCCAGGGGAAACCGGGCCTCGGCGTGCTCAATTACTGTTTCGAGATGATGTATATCGTCGCGCGGGAGGTGATCAAGGACGGCTTCCTTGACATCCCTGAGCATATGCACGGGGCGATAATGTACTCACGGAAGTTCAAGTTCTTCGACCCGGTGCACGAGGCGATCATACGCGCGATAATGAGGGACCTCGATGGCTATTCACTTTCCGATATCTCCTGGGGCATCATGACCCAGACAATAATCGAGGAACATAAAAACGCGCCCCAGGTCTACGCACCCTCCGAGCAGATATTCTACGTGTCCGACAGGATGCGGGATTACTATCATTCGAAGAAATATCTTTCCGTGTACAACAAGTACTATCGCCTTAAGCGCTATCGCTTCGATCATGATGAGATGGTGAAGAGGCGCCAGGCGTTCCTTGCATCAAAGGGCGCCCCGGGATCCTGAGCCGGCCCTTTATTCTTCCCCGGGCAGCTTCAGTCCCCGTATCCGGGCAATGCCTTCGATATGACGGCGTATCTCCCCGCTTGCCGATTGCATGGCTTCCCTGAGGCGGTTTCGTTCGAGAAGGAGCCGCTCGAGCAGCGCCCGTATCTCGTCCCGGCGCATGGCCAGTTCCCGCGCCGGGGGTTCGTTTTCATCAAGCAGTCTGGCGAGGTCCCTGCGGGGTACGCCGATTATTCCGCTGAGCGATTCCTCGTTTTGCGCGATGTCGAAGTCGATGCAATCGATCTCGTTAATGATGGCATCATCCTCGATGAGGATGGAGCTGACCCGTTCAAGGTTCTCGGATTTCAGGTAATGGATTTTGTCCGACTCGCCCAGCAGGAGCCGGTGAAGGAGCGCTTTCTTTCTGTCATAAAGCCGGCACAGTTCCCGGATACCGGCGGCGACATCATCCCTCAACGCTGAAGCTGCCTTTCGAGGCGGCGCTGCTTTTGTCCGTCGCGGTTTCATGCGCCGATATCTTGTCCCACGCGTCGCGAAGATCTTTCAGGAGTTTTATGACCGATTCTACAATGGCCGCGTCTTTTTTGATGTTCGCCTCGAGGAGTGTTTTCTTGAAATACAGGTAGAGGTTGAAGAGGTTCTGGGATATCTCACCGCCGTCCCTCATGTTGAGTGAGAGCAGAAGCTCGGTAATGATATCCTGGGCCTTGATGATGTTCTGGTTCGCGATGTCGTAGGTTCGGGGATCCATGTTTTCAACAGCGATGGTGAGGAACTTGATCGCACCGTCATAGAGCATGACGATGAGCTTGCCCTGGTTGGCGGTCGAGATCTGTGTTTTCTTGTACTCGTCAAAAGGGTTCTTTTCCGGCATTGCCATGGACTCCCCCGGGTGTAATGATCGGGACGGATACATCCGTCCCTCCTCACCGCGGGAGCGGGCCTCCCCCGGCGTAACGTCGGCTCCTTAACTATTATCGTATGGTGCGGCCCCCTTCTGAAACAATAATTGAGCCGCGCCATGTCCGACACCAATAATATACATATTTTTTCGGTCCGTGTCGAGCAAATACACGGCGGGCACGAAAACAGGCATGGCATGGGCCACCCGGCAGGTCCGTTCAGTCTTCAGGGCGGGATGATCACCGTGCGAAGGCGGCTTCAATGCGGCTCAGCATCTCCCTGTACTTTTCAAGGGTCTTCAGGGTGACTTCCTCGGGAAGCGGCGGGGGCGGGGAATTCTTGTCCCAGGATGTCGTTTCAAGGTAATCCCTGATGAACTGCTTGTCGAAGCTTTCCGGGGAGGTCCCGGGACGGTATGACGCCTTGTCCCAGAAACGGGAGCTGTCGGGTGTGAGGACTTCATCTATAAGGATGATCTCCTTTCCGACAAAGCCGAATTCGAATTTCGTGTCGGCGAGAATGATTCCCTGTCGATCGAGGATATCCCGGGCAAACTCATACAGGGCCAGGGTCAGTTCCCCGAGTCGGTAGGCGAGGTCGTCCCCGATGCGTTCACGCATGAGCTCGACTGAGACATTGACGTCATGGCCGGCATCTTCCTTAGTCGCCGGGGTAAAGATGGGGACCTCGAGCCTGTCCGCCATCCGCAAGCCCTGGGGCAGGGATATCCCGCAGAGTGAGCCGGTCTCCTGGTAATCCTTCCAGCCGGAGCCTATCAGGTACCCCCGGGCGATGCATTCGAAGTCGATCCTCTCGGCCTTACGCACGATGACCGATCGATTCTCAAGAAGTTCGGGGAAATCCGAGAATGGTTTCGGGAATTTATTGAAATTATCCTCGACAATATGATTTTTTACGGTCTTGATGTGTTTGAACCATAGATTCGAGATGGTGTTCAACAGTATTCCCTTGCCGGGTATCCCGGTGGGGAAAATGTGGTCAAAGGCGGAAACCCTATCGGTTGAAACGATAAGGTAGTGTTCCCTGTCTACCGAGTATATATCGCGCACCTTGCCGCTGTATCGTTTTTTAACGCCCGGGATTTTGATCGTCGTAAGGGGTTCCATGTGTCCGCTCCGAGTATTGACTGGCCTGATGGCACGTGAGAACTTCTGGTCTGATTGACACTTCTTACGCCGATTTTGTCAACCAAAATGAATGGACAGGGCATCATGCGGTGAGAGGGTGATGCGCAGCGGGAAAACGGGCGTCACATTACCGCGGGCCGCCGGATATAAAAAACACGCGGGGGAGAAAAATGTTTGCATCCCCCGTGATATCCCCGCAATACTCGAATTCACGGGCCGAAAGGGGACGCGGGTTCCCGGCCCGATGAGAGGGGCGTGGTGAAGTGATAAGGGAATTGATCGCCGGGGTAATGAAAAACGGATGGAAGGCCTATGCGGTCCTTATGGCGGCGGTGGTCCTTGCAGGTTACGGGGCGGGCCGTGTAACGGGAAATCGTCTCGTCGAGGGGGTGATCCTCGGGGAAAGCAGGATGCCCCTTCTCGTCTCGAAGCCGGTGGGACAGTTCTACGACATTTACCGGCTGTTGAACAGCGCAAATCCATTCAGCCGCCTCAGCGGTTACTATGCCCTGGTTGACAACATGATGATCGATGAGGGTTTTCTCATCGAGAGGTACGGGGTTGAACGATTCGCCGTAACAAGGAGGACCATACTCTGGGCCCTCAGCTTCTCGGAAAACAGCCGCAAGGTCGCTGATTTTTACAGGTCGATCTACGGGGAAAGCGACGGGGAAACACAGTCGGAAATTCGCGGTCTGATGAAAAGGGTATGCAGGGAAGGGGGTGAAGATTGCGCGCTTCCCGGAGGGGAAAAACAATAAAGCGAGAATGGGAAAACGGTGTTTTATTCTTGTCACCGGATGTGCCATGGTGCATAGAGGATTTATAGATCAGGGGTGAATCCATGGACGGAAAAAAGTATATAGAGGGCTTGTGCCGCGACGCAAAGGCCGCCTCGCGGGTCGTGGCCCGGTATCCAACGGAACGTAAAAACGACATTCTTCTTGCCATTGCCTCGGCGTTGAGGGAAAGGAAGGGCTTTGTCATCACTGAGAATGCCGCTGACCTGGAAGCGGCGGAGCGGGACGGGATGGCCCCCGCCATGAGGGATCGCCTTCTGCTCAATGATGAGCGTATCGAGGGGATGGCCCTTTCGGTCGAGGAGATCGCCGCGCTTCCCGATCCCGCGGGGAGGATCGAGCGCATGACGGTCCGTCCCTCGGGGATACGGGTGGGGCAGATGCGCGTCCCCCTGGGCGTTGTCGCCGTCATATACGAGGCGCGACCGAACGTGACGACCGATATCGCGGCGCTCTGCCTCAAGTCGGGAAACGCGGCCATCCTGCGCGGCGGGAGGGAGGCCATTCGCACCAATACCGCACTCCATGACGTGATCCGCGGCGTTCTTGCGTCCACCGGCACTCCCGAGGCGGCGGTTACCTTCGTTGAGAAGACGGGACGTGAACTCGTGCCGATCCTCCTGAAGATGAATGATTTCATCGATATCGTCATCCCCCGGGGCGGAGAGGGGCTCATTAAGGCGGTGACCGAGGAATCCACCATCCCGGTCATCAAGCACGACAAGGGGGTCTGCCACATATTTGTTGACGAGACCGCCGAAGAGGAAATGGCGAACAGGATTGCCGTGAACGCGAAGGTCCAGCGTCCATCCGTATGCAATGCCATGGAAACCCTGCTCATCCATGCCGGATACCCCTTCAAGGAATCACTCCTGGCGAGCCTGCTCGAACACAAGGTCGAGCTCCGGGGCTGCCCCGCAACGGTTGCGCTCTGCAAGGAGAAGGTGAAAAAAGCCTCGGATGAGGATTGGGGCAGGGAGTTCCTCGACCTGGTGCTGGCCGTGAGGATCGTCGAATCCCTCGACGAGGCTCTTGCGCATATCGCGCGGTACAGCTCCGGACACTCCGAGGCGATCGTCACTTCCGACTATTTCAACGCGGAGCGTTTTCTTGCCGAGGTCGACTCCTCCGCGGTCTTTGTCAACGCCTCGACCCGTTTCCATGACGGGGGAGAGTTCGGACTCGGGGCCGAGGTGGGTATTTCGACTCAGAAACTTCACGCCCGCGGGGCCATGGGAGTGGAGGGGCTCACGACCCTCAAGTATGTCGTGTACGGGAAGGGAGAGGTGCGATAATCATTGAAGCTGGGCATATTCGGCGGGACCTTTAACCCGATACATTACGGCCATCTTATCAATGCCGAGTTCATTCGGTCGGAATTCGCACTTGACATGATCATGCTGGTGCCGGCACGTCGTCCCGTGCACAAGGAGCTCGATGGCGAGGTGCCTTCCCGGGACCGCTACCGCATGGCGCGCCTGGCCGTCAGGGGGGTGCGGGGATACGATGTCTCAAGGATCGAAATTGACAGGGACGAGCCGTCGTATACCATTACGACCGTTCGGTCCCTCATGTCTCTCTATCCGGGCAGCGAGCTGTTTCTTATTATCGGCGAGGACTCACTCGCCGAGATGGATTCCTGGCGGGAACCCGGACGATTGCGTGAACTCGTGAATCTCATCGTGATGCGGAGGCCCGGGGTTGACGCCAGGCGCGCGGCACCTGCCGGCGATGGTTCTGTCGCCTGGGCCGACAACCCACTGATCGACATCAGCTCGAGCGCGATTCGCGAAAGGATACGATCGGGTAAATCGGTCAGGTATATGCTTCCCGATCGAGTGCTGCACTACGCATTGAAAAAGGGGATATACGCCCGTTGAAACGAAAAGCAGTAATCATTGTCGCGCTTCTTCTTGCCGCGATCACCGCTATGGCGGTGTACCATCTCATGAGCATGAGGACGCGAAACGCCGTAGAAGAGCTCATCCAGAAAAAAAGGATCGTCAACATTCTCGTGGCAGGGAGCAACAGGTTTAACGATCACCGGCATCTCTTTTTTTCCATCGTGAGCATAAATCCCGAGAACGGCCGCATAGGAATAACATTCCTGCCTCCATCCCTGCGGATGATACGCGACGAGGACGACGAGAAGGGGGTCAGGATCGACGAGATGCCCTTCACCGATTTCGACAGCATCCGTGAATCACTCCAGCGGACCCTCAAGCTCAACGTTCCCTTTTACGTCGAGCTCTATTCCAAGGACGTGGAACGACTCGTGGACCTCATGGAGGGAGTGGATATCTTTGTTCTCGAGGGCAGGGGAGATGATGCCGCGGCGGGGTTTGGTGTCAATTATTTCGACGGCCCCGGGGTAATGCGGTACATCAACTCGGTCGAGGAGAACTCCATATTCCTCAAGTACGACCGCGTGCTCGACCTTATTATGACCATGTACAGGGACAGGGAAAAATACGGGCGTTTCGTCAGTGGCGGGCTCATCGGCGAGATCGTGAAATCCATGAAAACGAACCTGCTTCCCCAGGAAATTCACAGGATATCACGGATCGTGATGGGGGATGGCGACGTGATGGGTACGGTTCTGCCGGGATTTTTCCGAGACGGCATGTACTGCATGGACGACATTACCTACCGGATATACGAGAAGGAATTCCTCGCGGATTTGATAGTTGACAGGAGCGAGAAGGAGATCGATTCAGCGATAAAGATAAAGATTCTCAACGGGACAAACGTACCCGGCCTGGCGCGGAGGATGCGGGAGCGCCTGATTCGCGAGGGGATGAACGTTGTTGAATTCGGGACTTCTCCCTATAAAAAACTGAACAAGTCCATCATCATCAACCGTCGGGGAAATATCGGATCGGCCCGACGCGTTGCAGAGCTGACGGAAATCAAGAACGTGTTCCACGTCATTGACAACACCCAGCTTCATAACATATTGATCATCATCGGTGAGGACATGGCGAAATGAAGGAAACGAAAAGGCCTGTCCCGAGGAAGGAGGGAGACGCAACCGGAATCTCCGTTGAGTGCGCACGCGCCATCGTGGCGAAGAAGGGAAGCGACGTTCTACTCCTCGACCTGCGAAAGGTAAACAGCTACTTTGATTATTTTTTGATCGCCACGGGTAATTCGAGAATTCATTGCCGCGCCCTGGCCCGGGAGCTGGAAAAATCAATGCTCGCGAGGGGGCTCCGATCGCGCAACAGGCCTGATTATGAATCCGGCTGGATCGTGATCGATTTCGGGGAACTGATCGTGCATATTTTTACCGGGGAAACACGGGACTATTATCAGCTCGAAAAGCTGTGGGGCGACGCCGAACGACTGGCGTTTTGACGGTGATGCGCGCGGCCCTTTGCGGGCCCGCATTAGATGCGCAAAAGGAGGGGTGTGAACCATGACGGTGAGGGTTGTCGCGGCGCTTGCAGCGCTGTCAATGGGACTCATTGCCTGCGGCAAGGTCCATGACAGGATGCTTGATATCAACCCGGAGCACATCATTCGAACGTTTTTTGAGGCATGGCGTGTCGATGACTGGGAGACCCTTTATCGAGTAACACATCCCGCTTTCATGCAGAGGCTTCGACTCCAGAAGCTTTCCCCTGAACAGCAGTCGTTGAGCGACAGGGACCTGTTCATCGAGGAATTCAGGCGTGCAAGGGCCGCCAATCCCGCCATGCGCCTGAGGAGTTACCGGGTCATGTGGATTTCCATGTACAAGCCGGGCGACACGACCATATGGGTCAGGGCCATGGTAAACGGGAAAAAAAGGAAGATCCCCTTGACACTGGAAGGCCTGTCGCTGAAAGTTGACCTGACCAGGATCGAATAACCGCTCATTACCCGGGCGCCATTCCCGGGAGCGGTGCAGTTTCAGGGCGGCATGGCACGATGCCGCGCGAGGGGAGGTGCACGGGATGCTGACCATTGAAACGCAGGAAAAGAAGGACGCGGTCATCATATCATTGCAGGGCGAGATGATCTTCAATGACCTCGACGAGGCGGACAGGGTCATCATGGAAAAACTCGAGGCGAAACCGCGCGTCGTCGCAATCCAGTGCAGGCACCTGCAGACGCTTGATTCATCCGGGCTGGGCCTCCTGATACGGTTTTCCAAGGAGGCGGCGAAGAGGAGCGTCAAGCTCGTGTTCCTCGATATCACCGATCACATTTCGGCCCTCTTCGATGTTTCAAAGCTTGACGCCTTCTTCGAGATCATGTCATACGACGACTTCGATAAGAACCATCTCTCCTGAATCGCGGCGTTTCGACACGCACATCTTCACTTGCCAGGGTAGCGTGATTCCGCCGATATTACCCATCTGGGTCCGCGGCGCTCGAGAAGGCGCACCGCGATAGCTTCACCCGCCGCCTCTATGACGGCATAGGTATGCGGAACCTGCGACCCGATGTAATGGCTCCCGGGATTGCAGATGATGCCGCGGGAGGTTTCCCGCAACAGGGGCACGTGGGTGTGGCCGAAAAGCAGAAGGCTCGTTCCGCTCAATTCCATCAGGGCTTCCATGCTCTCGATCCGGCGATCTAATTCCTCGTCGGTAAGATAGGGTGTAATGTCCATCCTGTGGCCGTGCATCAGAAGGGCGCTCAGGGTCCCCAGGGGGAGGGTCAGCCGTTCGGGGCAGTCGCACCCTCCGTCCTCGTTCCCGGCAACGCAGTGGAGGGGTATGCCGCGTTCACGGGCGACGGACTCGGCGTCCCGGACCCCGTCACCGAGATGGATAATAGCGTCGAATAGGTTTTCTCCGATGGCCTCGCGCATGGTGTCGCTGTTGCCGTGAGTGTCAGAGAAGACCGCCCACCTGGTCACGCGGGGTGATGCATTCATCCGCAGGCCCTTCGTATGGCGTCACTGAGGTCCTCTATGGAATAGGGCTTGGCCACGACGCTGAGAAACCCGTAATCGCGGAAGCTTGCCATTACGGGGTCGTTGGAGTAACCGCTGGAAACGATCGCCCGTACGGAAGGATCGATCTGCCTCAGCAGTTTGATGGCGTCCCTTCCTCCCATTCCCCCGGGAACCGTGAGGTCCATGATCACCAGATCAAAGGGGGTCCCCTCGGCCATACCCTTGCGGTAGAGCTCAATCGCCTCCTTCCCGTCGCGGGCGGTCGTGACGGAGAACCCCAGCCTGTCGATGATCCTGGACGCCACATGGAGCACCATTTCCTCGTCATCCATGACGAGGATGCGTCCGGACTTGAGAATGGGGTAGGCGACGTTACGCTCGGGACGACGGGGGGTGTCCTTGGCTGCGGGGAGAAGGACCGTGAAAACCGTTCCTTTTTTTAATGAGGAATCCGCGGTGATGCATCCATTGTGTCGCTTGATGATTGAATAGGTGACGGATAGGCCAAGGCCGTTGCCCTTTTCCTTCGTGGTATAGAATGGATCGAAGATCTTATGCAAATCCCTCTTCGGGATTCCGCAGCCGGTGTCGGAAATACGCAAATTGATGTAGTTGCCCCCGTCGAGATGGGGGATTTCGCCGCTCTTCACGGTTCGGTTGCACGCATTGATCGCAACAACCCCGCCTTCCGGCATCGCCTCCCGGGCGTTCAGGACGAGATTATGTATTACCTGGCTGATCTGGCCCTCGTCGATTTCGGCGCCCCATAGATCATCGCTGATGGAGAATTCCGATCGTATCCCCGATCCGCTCAGCACGAATTCCGATGTGTCGACCAGGAGGTCGCGGATCGATGAAAGCTTTTTGATGGGCGCTCCCCCCCTCGAAAAGGTGAGGAGCTGCATCGTAAGGTCGCGGGCGCGTTCGGCGGCATGCGTGGCTTCCACGAGGGCCCGGTAGTTGCCGCATTCGGGATCGGTCTCCATTTTCGCGATGGAAACGTTGCCCAGTATGGCCGTGAGGAGATTGTTGAAGTCATGGGCTATGCCGCCCGCAAAGACGCCGAGGGATTCGATCTTGCTCGATTTCAGCAGCTCTTCCTCGCTTTTTTTCCTCTCTGTGATATCGTGGACAATGGACCAGGTCCCCTTGCTGGTGCCTTCCTCGTCCCTGATGAGCTGTATACGCAGCTCCACGGGAATGAGCGTCCCGTCCCTCCGGCGGTATTCCTTTTCGAAAATATCAGAGTGGCCCCTGGCAATGACATCGCGCTCCATGATGGTCTTCTGCATGTCGTGCCACCGTTCGGGGGTCAGGTCCCAGACGGACATGCGGCGCAGCTCCGCCGAGGAGTAGCCGGTCATCTGCCTGTAGGCGGAGTTGAACTCTAGAATGTTTCCCTCCATGTCGAGGCTGACGAAGCCGTCGAGCATGCTGTCGTAGAGGGCGCGGTAGCGGCGTTCCGAGGCGAGGAGAGACCGTTCGACGATTTTACGGTTGGTGACATCATCGAGGAGCATGAGCCCCCTGCCGCCGTCAAGAGAAACGTAACGTATTATGATGTCGTGAATGCTCCCTTCGCGGGAAAGAATGCGCGCCTCGATGGGCCTGGCGCTTCCCGTCACCATGGTGTCGCGTTTCATCCTGCCCCATTCTTTTGTCATCATCGTCCTGTAATTTTCATCGGGGAAGGCGAGCTCCCACCATCGGTCGATCCGGGGGATTTCCTCCCCGGTGTATCCGAACGCGGAGGCCCTGGCCTCGCTGACGAATTGCAGCGTGCCGTCGGCGTTGACGATAATGATCTCCTGGGGCGATCCCTCGACCACGCCGCGGAAGAGCTCGGCCCCGCGGTGTATCATTTCAACCGCTTCAACTGACCTGTCGAGGGCGGCGGTATTGATCCTGAATACCTGGTAGGAGATGACGCCGATCATCACCATGGCAATCCCGGTGTCGAGGATATAGGAATAGGCCGTCGATTTCTGGAGGGAGGGTTCGGAGAGGAGGAGGAAAACGAACAGGATGAACGCGAGGATGTTGGCCGTGAAATAGAACAGGATGACATGGGTGCGCCGGTAGGCCACCAGGGGCGTGAAGGCGAGGAGGCCCAGGACAAGCGCGATGGTGTCCATCCGGTTGTGGATGATGTCGCCGCCGATATCGCTCAGGATGGTTGTCCAGATGGCGGCGAAGACAAGGATCATGAGCGAGTGGGCGGCCAGGAAGTAGTGGCCGGATTTCAGGACGGCGAGGACGCCGATCGAAATGGCGATCACGAGAAGAATGGTGACGCCCAGTTGCATGTCGTCTTTTACGGAGGAGAAGAAAATGGCGTAGACGGGGAGCACCAGGAGGAGAACCGCAGACGTGACGATGAAGAGCACCGTGGCCTTCTGCTCGATAACGTAATCGCCGCCTCGGTATTTCCCGAGAAAATATCCGGCAATCGCATTCATGATGTGGCGCATGAGAATAGTACATGCATGAAAATAGGAATCTGTCAAGTCGAATACAGCTGTGTGGCGGGGCGAATCCGGGGTGTGAGGCATAAAAAAGAATCCCTCTCGATGAGAGGGATTCTTTGAAAGTCCCTGGTGAGCTGATATTACGCCGCGGCCTTGGCCTTCTTCTGCCTGGCATAGAACCACACCCCGGCGAATACCCCGCCCCCTATCAGGAGAAGTATTATCCCCAGGAGCGGACGATAGACGATCCAGGCGATGGCAATGGTGAGGAGCGAGAAGAAGAGGGCGATGACGAAGGCGATGACGCCGGTGCCCATGCTCAGGATGCTGCCCACCACGGGAACCACGTCCCCGAAGGTCGATATAGGCTTGAAGATCATGGTCATGCCGATGAACATCATCAGGAATCCCACGAGGCGGATGATCCAGGTCCTCATCACGTTTTCGTCCTGCATCTGAGCGATCATGCTCTCGATGGAGCGGTTGCCGCTCATGAGGCGGTCGATATCCGTGCCCTGGCTCGTCTTGTACGCCTCGAAGGTGGCGTTCTGCTGCCGGGAGAGAATGGAAACCTCCTGTGGCTTGACGATGTTGAAATTGATCCTCAGGTCGCCGATCTGGGGATCCGACGGGTTGTTGCCCTTGTAGATGCCGCCGTCGTTCAGCGTTGCGCCGGTTTTAACTGTTGCGGGAAGCCTGTTGAACGCCGCCTGGTCAAGGGATATCTTCTCCCCGTCAGTGATCTGCGATATCAGGGATGGGCTCAGCCTGAAGGCACCCAGGTTCACAAGCCGTGCCTGCCAGCTCTGGGAGGAGTAGGGCATCTGTGGGTTGTTATATCCCTGCTTTTTAAATTTACTCGAATCTATCCTTGTTGATGACCAGTCCTTTTCATATCGATATGTGGTGGTTGTTTCTTCCTTGCCGCCCATTTTCTTTTCAGTTTTCGATTCCGATATTTCCTTCCACTGGTACATCTCGACGTTACGGCTCAGACGAATGCCCTTTTCGCTAACCTGGAAGAGGGGATCGGTCAGGGTCTCGTCGGTAACGGCCTGGCCCGTCATGTGGACGAGCTTCCCGTTGTTGGCCGGATCCACCTTGTCGATCTCTACATGTATCGCCGCCTTTCCGCCCTCTTCAAGGCCCTTCGCGGTTTTTACCGAACAGCCTTCGTTTTTAAAGAGCACCGGGAACGCCGCGAGAAAGAGGAGAAGACCCACGAGAACGCCCTTGATCGACTCCATCAGGCGCGATCCCCACGATTTGGTGGTCACCTCTGTGTACGAATCACCATTTGACATTATGCACCTCCTGAAGATGATGGATAACCATGAAAGTCCGGGCCTCCCTCGGAATCAGGGACGAACGCGCGATCGCGAAAGAATGACCACCCCGGCGGCATGGCTCCTGCGAATTGATAATCGTAATCGGTGAAGATGGACCCGTCAAGTAAAATTACTGGTCCCTGACGGGAAGGATGAAAAAACCAAGGTGGTCCAGTATGCCGGGTGATCCCGCGCGGTCAAGCCGGGACGAAAATCGAGGCGAGGGCCTGGTCGATACCGGGAAGGGAAAAGCTGAAGCCTTCCCGGGTCAGGCGTCCCGGCAGGACCCTCTGTCCTTTCAGGAGAAAGTCGCCGAATTCACCGAGGACCGCTTTCAGTACAAAGGCGGGAGCAGGGGGCACCAGGGAGAAGGTGCCCATGGCGCGGTTGAGGGCCCTGGTAAGGTCGCGATTGGTGACCGGGTTCGGCGAGGTGCAGTTGACGGGTCCCGAGATTGATTGTTTATCCATGAGAAAGATAATGGCCGAGGCAAGATCGTCCCGGGCGATCCATGAGAACCACTGGGCGCCCGTACCGAGGCGGGCGCCAAGGCGGAGGCGGTAGATGCGCCCAAGAACGCTGATGGCGCCTCCACCGGAACCGAGGACCACGCCGAAACGGGGGATCACCACGCGGGAAACGGATTCCGAGGCCTTCATTGCCTCGGCCTCCCATTCACGGCATACCCCGGCAAGGAAATCATCCCCCGGGGGGTCGGTCTCGGTGAGCTCCTCGTCGCCATGGTAGCCATAGTAGCCCGTGGCAGAGGCGGAGATAAGGGTAACGGAAGAATCACGGTTTCTTTTAAGGGCGTCGACGAGGTTACGGGTAACGAAGATCCTGCTGTCGTGGATCCGTTTTTTCGCACCGGGGCTCCACCTGGTGAAGATCGACGCGCCGGCCAGGTTGATGACCGCGTCATGGCCCGCAACGGCATCCTGCCAGGAGCCCGGTGATGACGCGTCGGCGGGGATGACCGAAACGCCGTCGGGAAGGCGTTCTCCTTGTGCCGGGCTCCGGTCAAGAAGAGTGACCCCGTGTCCCGCCGCGGCAAGGCGCTCGGCAAGGCCGCGGCCGATGAAACCGAGACCGCCGGTTATAAATACGTTCATGGTGCCTCGCTTTGATCATCCGCCGGATGACTGAATAATTTCAATAACAATTAATTATGGAGCATTCAACGTCAGTTGTCAACGCTTAACGGCACCGTGAAATAAAATATTTTTTCGAACCGAATCGCGCCATGTCACACCCGGCAGGACGGGAATACCGGTAACATGATTGACGGTAGGGCATCATAGTATAGCATGGACAGGGTCGCGCTTTTCATTGATTTCAGCGGGGAGTAACGGGGATGAAAAAACCGGCAATTATCATAGGTATCATTATCCTGATCGGTCTCGTCTTTTATATCTGCTCGGGGCCAGATACGGAGAAGAAGGAGGAGACGCTTGTCGGCATGGAGACCTCGGGTGTCGAGGTAAACCCTGGCAGCCGTGACGCTGAAACGGCAGATGACCCCTTCGTGGGCTACGAGGACACCGACGCGCCTCCGGGTGACGCGGCGCCGGTCGGGAAGAACACCCTCTCGTATAAATTTGACCGTGATATGACACCCTATGTCTATGAAGCGATGGGGGGGTTCACCAGGATCGCCGCGTCAGAGGAGATGACCGGTTATGTCGTGAATTTCACGATCAACCGCAGCGGTCTTAACACGTCGGACGCGGGAAAAATCAGCCACGTGCTGTCGATACTCCTGCCCACCGTTGTCACGCCCGGAACATTCACGGAACGGACGGGGGGACTCATCGTGCAGTACTTCGGACCGGAGCCCGGCATATACTACGAGCTGGACCAGGACTCGCCCTTTTCGATCACCATCCAGGAATGGGGCGGCCCGGGGGGAAGGGCCCGGGGATACTTTTCCGGCACCCTCAAATCGAACCAGACCTCGGGAAGGGTCATGCTGCACGATGGAAGGTTTGACGCCTCGATTCGGTGATTCCCGCTGACCCTGCAATCTTTCCTCTTGACTTATTGTACATCGGTTTGGAATATGTACACAAATACGTTGTCCCGGCACAGGCGGTGTGGGAGCGTTTGCGCGTCATTATTGCTTTGCGCGCCGTTTTACGGTCCAGCATTCGCTGGCTATCCATGCTGCCACGCGGGGACGGCATTGCAACCGAGAGGGGCCAATGACGACCAATCCCTTGCACCACCTGATGAATCCCGCCTCGATCGCCATAGCCGGGGCCGGGAACAATTTCATGAAAATGGGCACCATGCACGCCCTGAGCATCGTGAAGGACGGGTATTCCGGGAAACTGTACCCCGTCCATCCCCGCGAGAAGAGCGTCATCGGGATCCCGGCGTATCCCTCCGTTGCGGACCTCCCTGAAACGCCGGACCTGGCGTTTCTCGTGGTGCCGGCCACCCAGGTGCTGCCGCTCATGGAGGAGTTCGGGGCCCGGGGCACCCGGAGCGCCGTCATCATCACCGCGGGATTCGGGGAAACGGGCCGGGAGGGAATGCGCATGCAGGAGCGTCTCCTGGAGATTTCGCGTGAATACGGCATACGCTTTCTCGGCCCCAACTGCATGGGGATCATCAACACCTCAATTGCATTGAACACCACGGTAATGCCCTACACCTTCGGCGAGGGGTCCCTGGGATTCGCGTCCCAGAGCGGCACCTATGTCACCCAGTCGATACCCTACCTGGGTGAGCACGGTATTCGCTTCAGCAAGGCG
Organism: Spirochaetota bacterium; assembly: GCA_040768125.1. GTDB lineage: Bacteria > Spirochaetota > UBA4802 > UBA4802 > UBA5550 > RBG-16-49-21. The sequence goes on from JAXGNG010000004.1 coordinate 401,142, forward strand.
ATAAGCGTGGGGAACAGCGCGAACATCGATATCATCGACGCCCTGGAATACATGGGGGAGGACGATAAAACGAAAGCGATATCCCTCTATATCGAGGGTCTGAAAGACATATCCCGCTTCATAGAGGTTGCGAGGAAGATTACCCCCGTGAAGCCGGTCCTGGCGCAGTACGTGGGTGGGTCCGGGGCCGGGGCCAGGTCAAGCCTCAGCCATACCGGCTCCATGGCGGCGCCGGACCATCTCTATGACGGGCTTTTCCGCCAGTCCGGCATCATCCGCGCCGGTTCCGTCGAGGAGCTCTACCACTACGGGAACATGCTCGCGGTCCAGCCTCCCATCCGTGGCAGGCGCATCGGCGTGGTGACCAATTCCGGGGGGCCCGGCTCGGCCATGGCGAACGTCCTGGAACAGGGTGGTTTCGAGGTGCCGGAATTCTCACCGGAGCTCCAGGAGAAGATCCGCCCCCTCATGCCCCCTCATGCCCCCTGCGGCAATCCCGTGGACCTGACTTTCAGCATGGACATCGAGGTGCTCTCCGTGAAGATCCCGCAGCTGGTGCTGGGGAGCGGCGAGGTGGACGGTATTACCATGCACGGCGTGATGCGGTCGGGTTTTCTCGTCGCGGCGTACGACCACGTGAAGGATTTCATCGGCGGGGCATCCGTTGAGACGCTTCTCAAGACGCTTCCCGATAATTCCGTGAAGAACGTGGAAACCCTGAAGGCGGCGGCGCGCCCCGTTGCGGTGTCGAGCTTTTACGGCCGCTCCGACGACTATACCAGGGCCTACCAGGACGGCGGCATCCCGGTCTTCGACGCTCCCGAAAAGGCCGCGGGGGCCATGCTGAGCCTCCTGCGGCACCTGGAAGTCCGCGAGCGGCCTCCCTGGAAACGGCCGGAGGTTCCCCGTCCCCCGGAGGAGGCGTCGCGGATCATCGAGGCGTGCCTCGCGCGGGGCCAGGCCAATTGCGATGAGCACGAATCGAAGCTCATCCTCAAGGCCTGGGGCCTTCCCGTGCCCGAGGAGATCCTTGCCGCGTCGGTAGACGAGGTGGCCGAGGGCGCCCGGGCCATAGGCTTCCCCCTGGCGGTCAAGGCATGCGCTCCCGACATACTCCACAAGACCGGGAAGGGGCTCATGCATCTCAACGTTTCATCCGTGGACGGCGCGGTGGAATCATTTCAAAAAATTCGCGCGGCCGCGGGACGCGATGTCCCCGTTCTCATGGGTCCCATGGCGCGGGGTGAGCGCGAGTTCGTGGCCGGGGCCGTGCGACCGGATGGGTTCGTGGCCTCCGTGATGTTCGGACTCGGGGGCATCTTCACCGAGGCCCTGGGCGACGCGCTTTTCAGGCCCGCGCCCCTTTCCGAAGACGACGCCGCGGAGATGATAGGGCAGATTCGGTCACGGAAGCTCCTGGGGCCCTTCAGGGGGATGCCGGGGGTCCGCGTTGACCTTCTCGCCAGGGCCCTCCATATCCTGAGCCTGATCCCCCTGGCGCATCCCGGCGTGGCGGAGATCGACATCAATCCGATCATCATCGAGGGCGATTCCCCCGTCGTGGTCGACGCCCTGGTGATACTGGGACCCCGGCAGTAGCGGGGGGCGGCTACAATTCCCTGATCCACGCGGTGACGAGTCCGTCCATGACGCTTCGCGCGCCATTGTGCCACGCGGCGACGCGCCTCGACCATTCCTTGTTTCTTCGATCGGGATCGCCGTCGTAGCGTCGGCGCGTTTCGATGTCGTTCACGAAGACGACGAAGGCCATGTCCCTGCCTTTCGCCGTGTGGAGATACCCCGCGAGACCCTGGGCGAAATTGATCGTGCCGGTCTTCGCCCATACATGAAAGGCGGTCTCGGGGCGCCCCAGGCGCCGCGCCAGGGACCAGGTCCATCCCGAGGCGGGGAGCAGATAGCGAAACCGCCTGCTGCCGTAATCACGGCTGTCGGCGTAGACAAGGAAGGCCAGCATCTGCTCCGGGGATATCCTGCTCGTTGCCGTGAGGCCGGACCCGTTGGCGAGGCGGAGGCCCTCCCAGCGCACGCCCCGCATCCTGCCGGAAAGATACTTCTCCATGGCGCGGCCCGATTCTTCGAGGGTGAGGGCTTTCCCGGATATTTTTTTCGCCGCCGAGAGGAGCATCAGCTCCGAGGTGAGGTTGATGCTGTAGGTGAGGGTCGTGTCGATGGTGCCGGCGAGGCGGCCACCCAGATGGACCGAGAGGGCGCGCGCCCGTGCCGGCATGGTTCCCGCCTCGGGCGGGGGCAGGGTGATCCCCCTCATGGCGCAGAGCCTGGCAAAGAGCTGCGCCGTGTAAAGCCCGGGTCGCTTCACGGGGAGACGGTCGCTGCCGCTCGACTTTTCCTCGGGAGAGAGGAGCCATGTTTCGATTCCTCCCGCATCACGGTAGGCGAAGGTCACGTTTTCCCTGAGCGCGTCGCCGGAAATGCCGGCCCTGTTCATCGGGAGGGTCGGGATAAGGTAAATATCCGTCGAACCGGATTTCCTGTCACGCTTCCACTCGGCGACGATGGAGTTATAATCGAGGGACAGGGCGCTCAGGCCTGCGTTGTAGGACACGTCCTGGTCCATGCCTTCGTCTATCTGCCGTGTCACCGCAAGCTCGCTCTCGTCGAAAAAGAATTTTCCCGATACCCTGACGATGCCCTTTCCTTCGATGTCGTCGATCATTCCCATCAGGTCACTGACGCCGAGGAGGGGCTCGCCGGTGCCTTTGAGCCAGAGGTCGCCATGAAGCGTGCCGTCCCTGACAGAACCGCGATAGCCGAGTGTCGTTTCGAACCGGTGTTCCGGTCCGAGAACGTCAAGCGCCGTGATGGCCGTGGGGACCTTCGAGGTGGAGGCGGGGATGAATCCCGAGGCCCTGTTGTGGGCCCTGATGACCAGGGCGCGGTCAAGGTCATAGAGGATGAACCCCACGTGTTCGGGGGGCATGCCCCCGATGATGGCACGTTCTGATTGCGGGAAAGGATCGGGGGGTCCGAAGGATATGTCCATGTCAACGGGACCGGGTTCGCAGGCCGCGAAGAGCGTGATAATGGATGAAAGCACGAGTGCCTGAACATGAAATAGCGGAAAGCGCACCTTGATCCCTCCTGAAAAACAAATGGTTTCCACGACACTATCACGTTAACAGGGTGGTGTCGCCACTTTTTTTAGAAAAACAGCGCGGGACGGTAATGCCAGGCCAGAAATTATATTGAAATAATGATTTCGGCGGGTTAACTTGGTCGCGGAGGCGCGCCATGAAGCACTATGAGGACATCGAATCAGACGACTCCTTCGACATGGCGGTGGAATGGATGCGCCAGGGGAACCTGGAAAAGGCCGAGCGGCACCTGAACCGGAGCATCGAGCTCAATCCGCGTTTTACCTACGCCTATATCGCCCTCGCGCGGGTCTACGCCTCGCAAAAACGATACTCCGACGCCGTGCACGTCCTGAAGCGCGCCACGCGCATCGATCCAGAATTCTCCCGGCTCCGGTACCTCATGGCGAAGTACGCGTACCGGAACGGGGACTACCGCAGCGCCCTCGGGCATATCGACCGGGCGATGGAAACCGACGCCAGCGAGCTCTACCGCCTTGCCAGGGATATCATCGAGGGACGATACCGCGGAGGGTAGCCCGTGCGCCACGGTCAGAAGAGCACCGTTGTCCCGAAGACGGCGTAGTGGAAAAGGGAGAAGGTGAAGACCTTGCTGTTGTCCGCTCCGCCCTCCAGTATGCGGTATCCCGCCTTGAGGATCACATGGTCGTTGACATGGTACTGGATCGCCGCGAGGGCGTCCTCGGCGCGCCCCACGGGGCCCACGAGCCAGTCGACGTCCAGGAGAAGGCTCACCTGGGGAACGAACCGCCACTGGAGGCGCATGGTGATGAGGGGCACGAACCCGAGATCGGGCCGCGTGGTGCGCGATCCGTAGCTGTCGAGGCGTATATGGGCATGCCTGATCTTCCCCGTGAGACCGATGCCCACCTCGATTTTTTCCTTTTTTATGAAATCATACCGGTAGGTGAGACGATAGGAGTTAAACATGAATGTACCCGTGATCGGGACCCCCGGGAAAAAGAACCTGTTTTTGAAAAGAAGGGGACGGGAGGATCTGCCCCTGTAATCGATCGAAAGAGGGGCAGCAAGAAATGAGATGTTATGCTGCTCCTTGATCGCGTAGCCTGCCCGGGCGCGGATGAAATACCAGGGTTTTGATCCCAGGACACCGGGTAGTGAAAGGCGGGTTCCGTATTTTCCCGGGATTCTCACGTCGTTGTAGCCCGTGAAGACAGGGCCGGTTTCAATGTCAAGATAGGGCCCCGCGGCGAGAGGGCCCGCAGCCAGCATAAGAACAAGAAACGGAAAAAAATAGTTCTTCATAGATGCTTCCTTGCGTGTAGGTTTTAGAATGAGACTGGACCATCGTTTGATGGATAATACTAATATACTAAAATGTTAAAAAAGCGTTGTCAAAAATTTAAATTAAATTAGAAAAACTAATAATATTATAATAGCCAAGGATATATATTCTTAAAGTAGCGATTCAGGAAAGGTTGGATTAAAAAAATGCGGTGTGATTGCCAAGATGTAACGGAAGGGCCCTGTCGTTGTTGTGTGGTTAATGAAATGGATATGAGAAGTCGCAGGTAATGGCCTCAATATTATGGATCGCGGCACAGTGAGTACGCGGCACGGGTCCCCCGGTATCTATTTTCATGGAGACACGCGTGAATGGATCTCGGCGGCTGCTGTCGGCGAGATGGAAGAACACCAGGGTCAGAACCCGGAGAAAATCCCATGTTGAATTATTCTGAAGCAATGGCCGTCCGGAGATCGATACGTAACTATCGGGATGAACCGCTCTCCCATGGGGAACAAGAAGCCCTGGAAGCGGCTATCGCGGGAACGGCGGCGCCCTTCGGCAACGCGCCCCGATTTCAGTTCATCAAGGCAGGCTCAGGCGACGCCGAATCACTCAGGGGACTCGGCACCTACGGCTTTATCAAGAACCCCGCGGCCTTCATTTCGGCTGCCGTTGCGGGTGACGGGCCCATGGTGCTCGAGGATTTCGGCTTCGCCATGGAACGCCTCGTTCTTCACGCCACGGTCATGGGTCTCGGGACCTGCTGGCTCGGCGGCAGTTTCACCCGAAGCTCCTTCGCGGCGAGAATGTCCCTGCTTCCCGGTGAGAAAATTCCCGCCGTGATCGCACTCGGGCACCCCGCGGAAAAAAAGAGGATGATGGATTCGCTGATACGGAGGGGAGCGGGATCAGACGCGCGTTTGCCCAAAGACGAGCTCTTCTTTTCCGGGGAATTCGGCGCGCGACTTTCGGAAGAGGAGGCGGGTCCATACGAAAAGGCCCTTCAACTTCTGAGAGTGGCGCCATCCGCCTCGAACAGGCAGCCCTGGCGCGTTGTGCAGCGGCACGGCTCGTTCCATTTCTACCTCGCCCGCTCAAAGGGCTATTTCACAAGGAACAGCATGCTTTTCGGATTCGCCGATCTCCAGCGCGTGGACATGGGAATCGCCATGTGCCATTTCCAGGCCGCGGCTCAGGATCTCGGCCTCGCCGGATTGTGGAAGCGGGATGACCCGCACATCACTATACCCGAACAGACGGAATATACCGCGACGTGGCACGAGGGCCGGGAATAGGCCGGGACGTATAATTTTTATTGACAGGAAAGAGTTTGGATTGTAGTGTGGCAATTGGTCGGACCACCCGACCAAATTCCACACCGATCCGCCCGGGGACCGGCGTGGGTCGGGTATTGACCG
>JAXGNG010000005.1:0-296414 GCA_040768125.1 Spirochaetota bacterium
GTGGAGAGAATCCTAAGGCGCTCGTGAGAACCCTCGTTAAGGAACTCGGCAAAATGGTCCCGTAACTTCGGAAGAAGGGACGCCCCATTAGTGTGAAGCCCCTGCGGGTGGAGCATGAAGGGGCCGCAGAGAAACGGATCAAGCGACTGTTTACCAAAAACACAGGACTCTGCTAAATCGCAAGATGATGTATAGGGTCTGACACCTGCCCGGTGCCGGAAGGTTAAGAGGAGGGGTTAGTTGTGATTCATCATGACGAAGCTCTGAATTGAAGCCCCGGTAAACGGCGGCCGTAACTATGACGGTCCTAAGGTAGCGAAATTCCTTGTCGGGTAAGTTCCGACCTGCACGAATGGTGTAACGATTTGATCACTGTCTCAACGAGGGACTCGGCGAAATTGTAATGTTCGTGAAGATGCGGACTACCTGCAGAAGGACGGTAAGACCCCGTGAACCTTTACTGTAGCCTGACACTGTAGTTTGGTGCAGTATGTGTAGGATAGGTGGGAGACGTTGAAGCCGGGACGCCAGTTTCGGCAGAGTCAACCTTGAAATACCACCCTTACTGTATTGGGCTACTAACCGGCACCCGTTAACCGGGGCTGGGACACTGTCTGGTGGGCAGTTTGACTGGGGCGGTCGCCTCCTAAAATGTAACGGAGGCGCCCAAAGGTTCCCTCAGCACGGACGGAAATCGTGCGAAGAGTGCAAACGCATAAGGGAGCTTGACTGCGAGACCTACAAGTCGAGCAGGTACGAAAGTAGGGGTTAGTGATCCGGTGGTCCCGTGTGGAAGGGCCATCGCTCAACGGATAAAAGGTACTCCGGGGATAACAGGCTTATAGCGCCCAAGAGTTCATATCGACGGCGCTGTTTGGCACCTCGATGTCGGCTCTTCGCATCCTGGGGCTGGAGAAGGTCCCAAGGGTTCGGCTGTTCGCCGATTAAAGCGGAACGCGAGCTGGGTTCAGAACGTCGTGAGACAGTTCGGTCCCTATCCTCTGCAGGCGTTGGAAATTTGAGGAGATCTGTCCCTAGTACGAGAGGACCGGGATGGACGAACCTCTGGTGTACCAGCTGTCGCGCCAGCGGCACCGCTGGGTAGCTATGTTCGGAATGGATAACCGCTGAAAGCATCTAAGCGGGAAGCCAACTCCAAGATTAGATTTCCCTTGGCCTTCGGGCCACTGAAGACTCCTTGAAGACTACAAGGTTGATAGGCTGGAGGTGTAAGCGCAGTAATGTGTTCAGCCGACCAGTACTAATCAGTCGTGAGGCTTGACCATATTATAATACGCCCAGGGGCTTGCCCCTGGGCGTATTTTTTTAGCACAACAAGCATTCGCCCCGGAATGAAAATATTCTTTACTTTTACCTGTGATAAGCTCTGTTGATGGTAATAAATAATTAGAATTATATCACCGTTGCCAGAGTAATAAGGTATGCGCGCATGAATAAAAAACCGATCGTTATCTCTCACCGGGGCGCATCGGGATATCTTCCGGAGCACACCATCGCATCCAAGGCCATGGCACACGCCATGGAACCTGATTTTATCGAGCAGGATGTTGTTATAACGAGGGATGACAGGGCAATAGTCATTCACGACCGTTTCCTGGAAACGGTAAGCGATGTCGCTGAAATTTATCCGGGTAGGAAACGAATCGACGGGCGGTACTACGCCGTGGATTTCACACTAGAAGAGATAAAGAGTCTCCGTATCCACGAACGAATTGATCGTGAGACGGGAAAGCCGGTGTACCCCGGGAGGTTCCCCCTTGAGGCGACGACGCGATTCGAAATAGCAACGCTCGAGGAGGAAATCGAATTGATCCGGGGTATGAACCGAAGCAGGGGAAAGGACATCGGGCTGTACCTCGAGCTTAAAAGTCCCTCGTTCCATCATCTGGAGGGGAAGGCGATAGAGGAGATTGTTCTGTCGATACTGGCGGATTACGGGTATCAGTCGAACGAGTCAAACTGCTATCTGCAATGCTTTGAACCTGAAAGTCTCATCCGCATGCGGCGGGAACTGGGGTGCAGGTTAAGGATGGTCCAGCTCATTGGCGATAACACATGGGAGGAAACTCCAGGCGTAGATTATTTCAGGATGCTGACAAGGGAGGGCCTCGATGACGTGGCGCTATATGCGGATGCGATAGGTCCGTGGATATACCCGGTTGTGGCGGACATGGGGATGGGCAAAGAGCCCCGCGCAACGGAATTGGTCGACTGGGCCCATGAGAGGGGGCTTGACGTTCACGCATTCACCTTCCGCGCTGATGCACTTCCCTCATACGTGAAGAGCTTCGACGAGCTCATGGAGCTGTTTTTCCGAAGGGCCCGGGTTGACGGTATTTTCACTGACCACCCGGACCTTGCCGTGGCCTATCTCAGGCGAGCGGGATTTTAATGATCATGTATACCGCCGCACGGCGGTAATTATCTCGGCAAATTCCGCTCCGGCTTCACCATCGCATGCAAGAGTAAATCTTCGTTTGCCCTCCTCGTACTCGGGTTGTGAATAAAAGAATACCGGTCCTCTTCTGCGGCCAAGACTGCAGGCATGGATCATAAGGCACTCGTCGAGTACGAGCTTCATGGTAGAATCGCTGTGATACACGGAAGGGTGATTTTCATTCAGGTAGGTGATGAGCCATGAGGTGGTTGAGGGATCGATGATGGCGATGGTATAGCGATACCAGTCGTCAAGAAGATCGACAAGAATTCGTTTTTCATCATCCGCGAGAAGCGTGTGAGCGGGACAGGTGAATCCGTCGCAAATTGATTCCCCGAAGAATGCCTCGTTTCTCAGCGATACATTCCTATAGTAAGGATGGATCAGGCATCCCGGGCGCATGTTGTAGAGAAGGCCCTGGTGAGGACATATGTAAGAGGTCGGGTCCCTTACCTCATCGGGATTCCCGCAATCCTCCATATCTTTTTCCGCCATGCACGTTGATGACCGTGCGGCGCCTTCCGCCAAAAATTTCTCCAGATGTTCACGCGAGATGTCTTTGAAATTGAAGAGCCCGCAGCAGGCGGTACAGCTCTTTCTGCGATCAGGCTGGCAGAGCGTGATCGTCTCATAGACTACCGGAGAATCGCGATTAACGGCATGTCGCCGGCTGACCGATGGTTTTCCCCTCCGTCCATTTCGCGTTGTGTCATGCATTAAAGAGTTTTCTCGTGTAATTTAACAGGCCTCCCTCGCGGAGAATCGCTCGCTGGCGGTGTGAAACTGAGAGACGAAGCATGATCGAATCACCATCGAGTGAAACCGGCACATCTTCGGCATCAAGTATCAGAGAGAGGAGTCCGCTGATTGCTAGATGGTCGTTTATGTTGATCCGCTCATAGTCTTCGGAGTTGATAAACGTGAGGGGAATAATACCGAAATTTATCAGGTTGTCGGAATGTATGCGCTCAAAGGAACGCGCGATAACAAGCCGTACACCGAGATACATGGGGCAGATAGCGGCGTGTTCGCGGCTTGATCCCTGGCCATAGCTGAGGCCCGCGACAATGGCCGTGAAATTTCCGTTTTTTTTATTTGCGAGGGATCGCGAGGCGAATTCAGGATCTACATTCTCGAATACAAATTCCGCATATTTCGGAATATTCGAGCGGTATTTAAGGCGCGCTCCCGCCGGCATTATGTGGTCGGTTGTGACGGCGTCTCCGGCCTTGAGGCCGACAATGCAGTGGAGCTCGTCGATGGGCGGGTCCGTGCGTGGTGGCTCGCCGATGTTTGGCCCTCTCAGCACCTCACCGGTCCCGGAGGGGGGCAGAATCATCGAATCGTCAATTAGGAAACGCTCCGGGATGTCAATTGCGGGAAACGACGATGACGGCTGGTCAGAGGGATTGACAAGGGTACCTGCCAGGGAGGAAAGGGCAGCGGTTTCGGGACTCACGAGGTATACCTGGGCCGATGACGTGCCGGATCTGCCCTCGAAGTTGCGATTGCTGGTGCGAAGCGAAACGCCGTTGGTGGACGGTGCCTGCCCGGAACCGATGCAAAATCCGCAGGCGGATTCCATGATTCGAGCGCCGGAAGCTATCATTTCCGCGAGGGCGCCGTTTCGCGCGATCATCTCGAAAACCTGACGAGAGCCGGGGGCGATTACAAGCCCCCCGGGTACGGCGACCTTGTTGCCCTTGAGTATTGCCGACACGGTCATGAGATCCCGGTAGGAAGAATTGGTACAGCTGCCGATAGCTACCTGGTCAACGGGAAGGCCCATGATCTCGGCTACGCGACGGACGTTGTCAGGGGAGTGGGGGCATGCCGCCATTGGTTCGATTTTCCCGAGATCGATCTCGATTGTTCGATCGTATGGGGCGTCAGTGTCAGGCATAAGTTCACGCCATGTATCGCCACGTTCCTGGGCGAGGAGGAATCGCCGGGTTACTTCGTCGCTGGGAAAAATCGATGTGGTCACGCCGAGTTCCGCTCCCATATTGGTAATGGTGGCGCGCTCCGGCACGCTCAGTGACTTAACGCCATCGCCCGAATACTCGATCACCGAGCCCACGTTGCCTTTGGCAGACAGCATGCCGAGGAGTGTCAGAATGATGTCCTTGGCCGCGACCCACGGGCGGAGCGTCCCTGAAAGCCGAACGTTAATGACGAGCGGCGCCGTGAGAAAAAAAGGACCTCCTCCCATTGCTACGGCGACATCAAGCCCACCCGCGCCGATTGCGATCATGCCGAGCCCCCCACCCGTGGGGGTGTGACTGTCCGATCCGAGAAGAGTCGCGCCCGGTCTTCCGAACCGTTCAAGGTGGACCTGGTGGCATATGCCGTTTCCGGCCATGGAGTGGTAAATCCCGTATCGGGAATTCATCGTCCTCAGGTAGCGATGGTCATCGGCGTTTTCAAACCCCATCTGGAGGGTATTGTGATCAACGTACGATACAGAAAGCTCGGTGCGTACCGAGGGGATGCCCAGGGCCTCGAACTGGAGATAGGCCATGGTCCCCGTGGCGTCCTGGGTCAGGGTCTGATCGATCCGTATGCCGATTTCATTTCCCGGCGCAAGTGATCCCTCGACAAGGTGTTCAAGCAATAATTTATAGAAAAGTGAATGTCCCATGGCGTTCCTGTTCTTTTATGATGTGTTCTGCGAATTAAATGGTTGGTTTCCGGCATGTTTCTTTTCAACAACTTTTTCTTGGGTGCTGTTACGCAATAGAATAAAGAAATGGAGCAGATATGCCGATAGGTAGTTCATGAGGATATCCACGGGCATCGCCGAACTATCATTCCAGAACTTGCAGGGAACAAGGCCGGCAGCGGATAAGTTTTTCGTGTGGCCTCTCTACAATGCGGGGCGAATAGATTCCATACACGGGGTTTCACGCCGTACGGAATCAAATGCCCTGTATCTGAAACCAACTCCCGAGGATCGCGACCATATATTAAGCATCGCAAAAAACCATTCGGAAAAAGAGTATTATTCAAGCGGAAGGATCGGGAATACCCCGGCATGGGTGCGTCCCGGTTCACTCTTCGAAGCCCTGGCGTAATTGCCTTCATCCGTCTTCTCTTCCAAAGAAATAAATGATTTGCAATAAACGAGAATCTCTCGCCAATCTGACGTGATCGAGAAGGAGGATCCATGCACAACGACGACAGATATTCCCGTCTGGCCCGGATATACAGCAACGAGGCGATGATCGGACCGGACGAGGGCGAACGGCTTCTCATGGAACTTTTGATGCATGCCTTCACTCCGGAGGAGGCGGCGGTTGCCTGTCATCTCCCGTTTTTTTACCGGCCGAAGGATATCAACAATATTGCGAGGAAGGCGAAACGGAGACCCGAGGAAATCCGTCCCATACTTGACACGATGGTCGAGAAGGGCGTCATCCGTGGCAGGGGGAAGGGATACGCGCTACTTCCGGTTCTTCCGGGCATGTTTGAGAATGTGCTGATAGATAACGGCGAAACGCCATGGCACAGGGAATTCGCGCGCATCGCGAGCCGCCTGTATGAGACCGGGTATGTGAGAAAATACCTCACTCATCCCACGCAAGTCGTAAGGAGCATATCCCTCGATAAAGAAATCGAGGGAAAAAGTTCTGTTGTCGATCCCGACAGGGTTGAGCAGATGATCCGTTTCCATGAAACCCTGGCGGTTCTCAATAATTGCCAGTGCCGGCAGGCCCGCTACCTTGAAGGAATTGAATGCACGAGGGCGGGCAGGCATGATGGATGCCTCGCCTTCGGCGATTTTGCGCGGCTCTATATTGAAAGGGGAGGCGCGCGGCCCCTTGACAGGGATTCGATGCGCGCCGTCGTCAGGGAACGGATCGATTCCAACCTCGTGTTTTTTGCCGGCAATGTCGGTGCGGGAAGCCCAAACCAGATCTGCACCTGCTGTGATTGCTGCTGTCACATGATTGGACAGATAATCGGGGTTGATCCGGGGTTGATAGTGACGCCGCCCAGGTACATCGCCGCGGTGAGCGAGGATATCTGCACTGATTGTGGACTCTGCGTGGGATCCTGCAATCTGAAAGCCCATTTCATGAATGGCAAAAAACATGTTTACGATCCTTCACGGTGCGTGGGGTGCGGGCTCTGCGTCGTACAGTGCCCGGTTTCGGCGATAACCATGGAGGAAAGAAGCGGATATCGACCGTCACCACCCAGTTTCAAGCGCCTTGCAATAAGGCTCGCCCCATCAAAGATCATGTCAATGATTAAGGGCAGGATCGCGGGGACGCCGGGTATAAACCGGGACAACAAAAGACAATAAAAAACCCGCTCCGGGGAGCGGGTTTGTGATGGGCGGTATTCCCTCTGACTCTGCTCGTTGTTTCTGTCACCCGCCGAGAAGCTGCAGTACCGTCCGGGTCTTGAGGTTCGCCTGGGCCAGCATTGCCGTGCCGCTTTGAACGAGGATCTGGTCCTTGGACAGGTTCACAAGCGTTTCCGCCATGTCCGCGTCCCTGATCCGGCTTTCCGACGCCTGGATGTTCTCGTAGGCGGTCATGAGCCCCTTGGCGGTGAACTCGAGCCTGTTGTAGTAAGCGCCAAGGTCGGCACGCTGCTTCGCGATTTTGTGAAGGGAATCATCGATGAGCCCGATTGTCCTGTTGGAGCTGTCGGCAGTGCTCAGGTTCGCAAGGAACCGGCCGGTCCGTTCCTTCAGGTTCAGGCCTTCGGCCGTCATGGTGCCGATGTAGACGCGCTCGCGCTGATGCATGTTGGCGCCCATATGGAACCACATCGAGGCCCTCGGGTTGATCCGGGAGTAATCGCCGAGGAGGAGCTTGAACTTATTGAACTCCGCCTGAGAGGCGATACGGTCGACTTCATCGACAAGCGCCGAAACCTCGACCTGGATAAGCTGGCGGTCTTCCTGGGTGTAAATCCCGTTGGAGGACTGAACCGCCAGTACCCGTATCCGCTGCAGGATGGCGGAAGTATTGTCGAGATACCCTTCAGCGGTCTGGACGAATGACATGCCGTCCTCGGTGTTCCGTTCCGCCTGACGAAGGCCCTGGATCTGGGTCCTCATCTTCTCGGAAACGGCGAGCCCGGAAGCGTCGTCGCCTGCACGGTTGATCCTCATGCCGGACGCGAGTTTTTCCGTCGACTTGTCAACGTCCCAGTGTTTGAATTTCAACACCTTGTTGGCGTTGATCGCACTCATGTTGTGGTTGATTATCATAGACTCACACTCCTTTGTGTAGTTGTTCCTGATCTCCGTATCAGGATGTGTACCAGGTTGATTTTTTTTCAGGGAATACCCGTGGTGCATTGCTGCAACCATCATCGTCTATGGAAATGACGCAGACAGAGATGCTTGCAGCAATCCTTTTCTTAACCGTCGTTTTCAAAGAGCTTGTCCCGCCGGCCAGCTGGCCGGCGGGACGAAAATATGATTATAAACCCTAACGCAGCAACTCCAGAACCAGCTGTGACTTCGCGTTCGCCTGGGCGAGCATGGCTGATCCGGTCTGGATAAGTATCATGTATTTCGTGTAATCAACAGTGGTTTCCGCCATGTCGGTGTCCCGTATCCTGCTTTCCGATGCCTGGGTGTTTTCATAGGCGTTCATGAGGCCCCTGGCGGCGTGTTCGAGCCTGTTGTAATACGCCCCGAGGTCAGCGCGCTGCTTGGATATGGCTCGTATCGCTTCGTCGAAGACGCCGATGCTCCGGTTCGCCGACTCCGCGGTGGAAAGCACTATGGGGTTGCCGATGAAATCCCGTACGCCGAGTCCAACGGCGGTCATCGTCTGAATGAAAACGCGCTCGCGCTGGTGCATGTTGGGACCCATGTGAAACCACATTGATGAGCGGGGATTGATGCGCGAGAAATCGCCCAGAAGAAGATTCATCTTATTGAATTCAGCCTGGGACGCGATCCGATCGATTTCATCCACGAGCTCAGATATTTCTACCTGGATATACTGGCGGTCTTCGAGGGTATAGATGCCGTTTGAAGATTGCACGGCAAGTACCCTCATTCGCTGGACAATGTCGGTCACCTGGTGGAGGTAGCCTTCGGCGGTCTGGATCAGGGACATGCCGTCTTCAGTATTCCGTTCCGCCTGGCGAAGGCCGCTTATCTGGGAGCGCATTTTTTCTGAAACGGCGAGGCCTGAGGCATCGTCGCCGGCGCGGTTTATTCTCATGCCGGATGAAAGGCGTTCCATGGCCTGGTCGAGCCCCCAGTGCTGGAATTTCAGCACCCGGTTCGCATTGATCGCGGCCATGTTGTGATTGATGATCATTCAGATTCCTCCATGAATCCCCGGAAGGTCGGCCTCCTTGCCGGCCTGTTCGGCATTCACCTCACAACTATCATTTCGGAATCTGAATGGCAATAATTGAAGTCGATTAGAGGCGATTATAGACGATTATTATGATATATGTTAATAAAATAACGTTTTTGATAATATTTTAGGTATAATTTGCTTTTTTTTGCAGTCTATTCCTAATCAAATTATCGGAATCTTAATTTTTTGCGTGAGCACTTTTTATTTTTTTTTCTGTAGTCGAAAGTATCTTGGATTGAATGTTGGATATTCTTATTTGGTTATTACCGGGACGATGGAAACTATACGGGATATCCTTTTTTTATTGGATCCGTGAAAAATCCTTGTGTTTTTGTCATCCGTGGTAATGTTTTTTAAGGACCTTGTAGCGGGGAGCCCTCTGGTATGACTTTTTCAAGAAAATTCAACTATTCGGCCGTATCCCAGAGAAAGGTGGTCGATTATAACAATTTTCTTACCTTCGTTTTACTTGGCGGTCTTTTCGCTGAATTCTCTTTTTTGGTTACCCGCTATCTCTTTTATTTCCCTGGTATTCAGTATCTTGTCTTAATTGGCCTGGCCGGGCTCTTCGCGGGGAATATGGGGGGAAGGTTTGTCTATCCCCGGCGTGAAAAGTATAAAAATATCTATTTAACGGTAGAGCTTTCATTCCTTCTGCTCTGTGTTGCCTGCCTGCTGAGAAACCTTGCGCTACCCTCGGGAAACGAAGCCCTTTTATGGCTCTTCTTTAGATGCAAATACTCAATACCCATGATCCTTTTTGTCATATTGTTTTTTTTCGGTATGAAAATGAACTATTCGATAAGGGTATCGTGCGGAGACTTTATCGATAAAACGCAGGGTATCGAGCGGTTCGTCGGTTTCGTTTTTCTTGGCGCTGCTTTGGGGATGGTAATAACGGGGATTCTCAGATCATTCGAATTGCCTTCAGAATATCTTGTTATATTGCCACTACTGGTGGTGCCTTCAACATGCATGATCAATCTTCCCTATGATGCTCCCTCGCTTTATACCCGCGAGGATGAAGAAGACAGGGATCCGGCAGGTGAGCGGGAGAGCATGTCGGGCCCGGCGTTCTTTACCTATTTGAATTTTCTCTCCGTGGTTGTGTATTCTTTCCTCGGCTGCGCGGCGATAGAACGGTATTTCGGGAATATGATATATGTGATACTTTTGTTTCTGGTTGCTCTTTTTTTATTCATCCTTCTTGGTTACGGGCTGGGCAGACTCATGCCATGGAAGGGTTTCCATTCCTATGGACAGGCGATACTTCCGGCGGTCTTTTTGCTGTTTCTCGCGCTTCTGTTCGGTCTGGAAAAAAAAGTGGGGATGATTCCGGGTATTGTCTTTTTTGCTCCCGTTGCGATAACCATGGGAATACTGATGTACCACACGGTGCGGATGGTCGTACATAGTTATGACAGCATCCGTCGTTCAACGATTGTCGAGTTCTCATTTATCATGGTTCCCGTCCCGGTTGGTGTTGCCCTGAGTTTTGTCACCTTCACGAACGCGATTTACATAGTCGTTGCAGGCATAGTAATGGCCACCAATCTTATCGTGCCCGCAATCTATATCACGGGCAAAGGAATAAGCGGGTACAAAAAAATCCTGTATTATGTGGCCGCTTTCTTTTTTCTTCCGCTGTATCTTCTGGTGATCATCTATCACAAGATGCCCTTTAATAATGAAGTGTTTGTAACAATGACAGGGCGTTTTGATGATCTGTTGAATGTGAACTATAACGCAAAATTCATAAAAGCAAGATCCACGGTGACGATGAAAGGCAAGCCCGTGTTCAGGATCTCTGACAGCGTAATACGGAACTACAAACGCGCGCTTGTTCCCATCGCCCTCTATCATCCCGAGAATGAAAAAATATTGTTCATCGACGGCAACCAGAGGTTTTTCAGGAATCCGGTGATCGGATATTACGGGAGATCATCCTGCCTTGATCCATTGAGTGACAGGGACGTTGACTTCAGGAAACTTCCCTTTTCAGGAACGCAATCCTACGTTCCCGACAATGGGCCGGTTCTCCTGTATCTTGGAAAAAACCGTGCGCGTTTCAGAACAATTGTTGATCTGCCCAACCTCCTTGACCAGCGGGATAACTCCTTCAGGTTTTCTCCCGAGTATTTTCGAATAATAAAGAACCGTCTGGAGGAGGGAGGGCTGTTCGTGCAGGTGTACAGCATACCCGGGTGTCGTCCCGAGATTTTCCACGCCGCACGGGCAGCACTGCAAAGCACCTTCGGTCATCACGCGGTTTATTTCTTTTCAGACCAGATGGTGGTGCTTTCAACAGACGGCGAGAACACCCTGACCATCGATTCAGACGCGTTTGACAGGCTGGTGCGCTTCATGGAGTCACGGGCGGAACTGGCTGAACTTTTTTACGGCGAGATGCAAGTTCTTTCTCATCTTGCATGGCAAGGCCTGGGTGACCTCCCCCGTACTCTTGCGGGCAGAAACTACGTACCTGGCCTGTATTTTCAGGAACCGGGACCACTGGATCCGGGCGGAGAGGCGATTGATCGGTATTTCGTCGAGAATGACAACGCCTCACATTTTTTTAACCAGGGACATGAAAAGCAGGCGTTCAATCGTATGGTAATGGATGGTCTCCGCGCCCAGAATACGATACTTACCCTGTTGAAGAAATCCGGCATAGCCGAGGCCCGTGATGACTTCATCGGTGAAACCGCGCTTCTTTTTGAATTGAAAAAGCAGGCTGAATTCAGGATTGATCTGCAGCGTTATGTCCTCGGGATGCTGGAGTACAAGGAAAAGTATTTTTACGGTACAGCCCTCAGGCTTGAAAAAGAAAGAAAATGGGAAGAGGCCCAGGGGTTGTACAGGGCTGTCCTGGCGATCAACCCTGACAATTTTAATGCAAACTACCGCATGGGACTGGTGGCATTGACGCTGCAGGATATCGAGGGATCATTCAATTATCTTCAACAGGCAATGCGTATTAGAAGTGACGACCCGAATGCCCTGTATCAAATGGGAGTACTCCATTATTCCACGGGACGCTTCCAGGAAGGGATCAAGTATTTCACCCAGGCCCTGGAAAAGGATGAAAAAATGCCGGGGATATACAGGTATCTCGGTCTCTGCAATGACAGGCTTGGAAATCTCTATGACGCGGAGCGGTTTTATACCAGGGCACTTGTTGCGGATCCAAATGATGTGGATACAAAAGCACGACTGGATGAGGTGAGATCCCTTATAGAAAAGGAAAAAAAGAAATGGGAGACTCCAGAGCAGAAAAATGAGTTTGAGGTGGAACAGAACGCCGAAATGCCCCTGCCGGTAAGCAGGGGCGCGTACGAGATGCGGTTACGGGATGATGATACGAGCCTTCCGGTCGCCGATCCTGCAGTCCCGGGAGGCGAGGGAGAGAACGAGGGTCCCTAGGTGATGGTTCAGCGCCAACCCTGTGAGTGTTGGAATGTCAGGGGCGGTCATTAAAATCGCAGATCAAATCAAGTCGTTGAACGTGGTGTTTTCAAGGCGTTGCGCCGCAAAATTCCTGATATCCACAAGTACTTCAAGCATTTTCTTGTTTCTCTCAATCGGGGTAGCTTCATAGTAGTAGGTGCTGGCGGAGTGAACAGGGGCGAGGGGTCCGTCGAGCAGTCGCAGTATCTCTGCGACTGTTATTTTGGAAGGTTGCCGGGAAAGACGATACCCGCCATGAGGACCCCGTTTACTCCTCACGTAACCGGCATTTTTTAATGTGAAGAGGATCTGGTCCAAAAATTTTTTCGGAATACCCTTAGCCGCAGCTATTTCTTCGCTTTTTATCATGCCTGAGCTGAAACGCTCTGCCAGGTGAATGAGAGCGAGACAGGCATATTCACTTTTTATTGAAAGCTTCATGGCGAGAGACTCTTCAGATCCTCGTGATTCATTCGCGTCCAGTCAAACCATGGCGGGAAAAAATGGTCAACAATAATACCATGTGCCGTATGTCATGGGAACATTAAGAGAAATTTGCATGCGTTGCCATCTTCGCGGTTACCGGAATCATGCTGAGTGATAATAAACGCAAAGTTTTTTGATTTTTCCTTTTTTCAAGGGTAATATATAACAGTTTCCTAAAAAACTCTATTCATAGAGTTTTTCAGGGACGGTTTTACGAAGTGAATGAGGAGCAAACGCTTTTTTTAAACAACTAGACTAGTAAAATGAAGTGTTTGTCGCAAAACCTCTTATTTATTTTGGCTTTCAGCCTCTTAAAATGGCAATACATTCATGTATCGCCCGCAGTTGGTTGTTTTTCAGCAAACTGCTAATACTACTATTCAATCCGTAAGATGGTGCAATGAAAGAATCATATGTTGCATTGTTCGAAAGAGGCGGTCTCGCTCGATCTGCCGATCGTCTTGAAAAGGTCTTGCAACATTGCGAGATGTGTCCCCATCGATGCGGGATCGACAGGATGGCGGGAAAGACCGGGAAATGCAAAAGCGGCAGCCGGCCGGTGATATCAGGATATAATGCCCATTTCGGTGAGGAAAGACCTCTCGTGGGCAGGAACGGATCAGGAACGATTTTTTTTACCCACTGTACGCTTTCGTGCGTCTTCTGCCAGAATTATGAGATATCCCATTTTGGACGCGGTGAGGAGATCACATTTGAGGAACTGGCGGAAATAATGTTGCTGCTTCAGCACCAGGGTTGTCATAATATCAATTTCGTTTCTCCCACGCACATGAACTACGCCATCGTGAAAGCCCTGGAAATTGCAATTCCCCGTGGATTATACGTTCCCCTCGTTTACAACACCGGCGGATATGATTCCATTGAGATTCTAGGAATACTGGAGGGGATTTATGACATATTCATGCCTGATTTCAAGTACATGGACCCTGGCGCGGCGGCCAGGCTGAGCGGTGCGCCCGATTATCCTGTTGTGGCGATGGCCGCGTTGCGAGAAATGCATCGCCAGGTTGGAGATCTGGCGTGCGATTCCCGGGGGGTTGCACAACGGGGCCTGATCGTGCGACACCTGGTATTGCCAAACGACGTGGCTGCCACGGAACGCGTCATTGACTTTATCGCTGGTATTTCACGGGACACCTATATTAATATCATGGACCAGTACAGGCCGGAGTATCGCGCACGGGAATATGAAGGTATTAAAAGAAGAGTTACCCTTGATGAATATGACAGGGCGGTGGCCCATGCCTGTGAGGCGGGCCTCCGGAGAATTGATGGGATACAGTCATTCACGGATAGAAAATAAACTGGACACGTTGGCAGCGCTGGTGTAACGTATTCGGCATATGGCGGGGATGCCCTTCCGGGGTCTCAGGGATTATTCCTGCCGAAAAAGGAATTAAATGGCGGCAGATTTCACTCAGAAATGCCGACATTAATTGAGGGGGAAGCCCCTGCGTGCATTCTATTGAAATTACTTGGTAAAACGATAGAAATACGTCCATTGAAGACAAGGTGTTCAGCATGAAAAAGAACAGAGCCCTGGTGCTTGCCGTAACTTCATGCATTCTCGCAACGGCCGGCGCGGCAATTTATTCCCAAACGAAAACCGACATCATGCTAAACAAGCGCGGCGTGGAACTGGGCGAAGCCAATCGACTCGATGAAGCGATCAAGGAATTTGACAAGGTAATTGAGGCCCGCGATCATGCCACCTCACGTGCGTACCACAATAAGGCATTTGCCCTTGAGCAGAAGGGGCTGATGGAAGATGCCATCAGGAACTACGAGGAAGCCTGGAAGCGAAATCCCCGTCAGATAGTGACGGGACAGAGGCTTGGTTTTGCCTATTATACAACCGGGGATTATGAGCGTGCGGTAATGATCGGGGAAGCGGTGCTCAGGCTTGATCCCGAGGACAAGGAGGTCCCGCGCTGGCTTTCCGATGCCTATAAAAAGAGAATGGAAAAGCGCCAGGAGGAGCTTCTTGCCGAGGAACAGCGCAAGCTTGATGAGGAGAAAAAGAAAGCCGACGAGCTGGACAGGGAAAAACTAAAGAAGCAGAAGGAGCGTGAAAAAAGGCAGATTTTCGAGGTCGCGATAGACGCGATGCTGAGGACGGGCCTTTATTACGGGAAGAGACAGCGGAGCAACGGTCTCTATTACACGACTAACCGGAAATACCGCGTGGTTACAGAGAAGGGTCTCATGGTCGATATCCCGGAAACCATCTATATGAAATTCACGCCTATTCCTCTCATTACCATCGAAATGATGGCGGAAAAACCCTGGCTCGGGGGTGGGATGCCGAATTTCATAGAGCAGTCTGAAAAACTCGAGATAACATTTAACTTCAAGCGTTTTGTAATCGGCACGGGGGCCTGGTTCAATCATTATGACAGTGATGCGGCATTTTACCGCCGGTACAAGCTCTTTGATCCAAAGGTGGGATTCATCGTGGGCTACCAGAAAAAAAAGGTAGCAGCCCGCTTTACCTGGTATCCTCGAATGCTGATCATGGATCCGCGTTCATCAACGGGTAAAACACTGGATGCGGGATCATTCAGGATAGATTACTCGTATCAGCTGAAATCATTCATTAAAATATTCGCCTTGATTCACGCCCGGGACTACTACGTGTTCTGCCATTCATATGACTGGCGCGTTTTCTACGCAAGCTACTATCACTATTCGCGGCACATAGCGAGTTACTGGGGCGTGTACGATCTAGGACTCGGGATAAACCTCAATGACCTTGTCTACCGCGCAGATGACACGAAGTTTTCAGTTACTGTCGAATGGCTCCAGCGTTTCTATCTTCGTGACCTTGAAAATACCAACCCCTATACACTGGCACCGAACGGCCAGGGATGGTTCGGGTTGAACCTGAAGAAGTTCACCAAAGGTGCCCCCTTCTCAGGGTTTCATGCAATTTCCCAGGTAATAGGCCTCCGCTTCGACGAGCAGATCACAAAGAATTTTTTCATGTACCAGAAGGCCATTATCGAACTCGGGGACCAGGACGCCCAGAGACACGAGTTCAACCTCCAGATCGGCTTAGGGGTGAAGATCTGAGCCAGCCGGCGGAGATGACCGATTTTGCCCGGGAGATTGCGCACGGGGCCGGATCAATCCTCATGGAACGGTTCCGTTCCGGTGGACTTGAAATATCATATAAAAGCAGGACTGATCTCGTCACGGACGCCGACAGGGCCTCTGAAGCTTTCCTTGTGTCGTCAATTTCATCCCGATATCCCGACCATTCCATAATCGCCGAGGAGGGGGGCGGCACTGCGAAAGGCTCCGGGTTCATCTGGTACGTGGATCCACTCGACGGCACCAATAATTATGCCCATGGCCTGCCGTTTTTTTCCGTTTCAATAGGCGTCTACTCAATTAACGAGGGACACGTTGTTGGAGGCGTGGTCTTCAATCCCTATCTGGATGAAATGTTCCATGCCGCGAGAGGGGAAGGCGCATATTGCAATGGCGCAGCGATCAGGGTGTCTTCGTTGCGGGACATCGGTGTGTCAATCGTCGCGACGGGATTCCCGTATGATAAAGCAGTTTCGGATAACAACAATCTCAGGGAATTCAACAGGATCCTTCCCCGCGTGCAGGGGATCAGGAGAATGGGATCCGCGGCGATTGACCTGTGCTATGTGGCATGCGGAAGGCTGGATGCCTTTTGGGAGTGCAAACTCAAACCATGGGACACGGCGGCGGGAAGTCTCGTCGTGGAGGAGGCGGGGGGCATGGTTACCCGCTATAACGGGGAGGAGTATCAGCCGGAGTTTCCTGAAATTGCCGCGTCAAACGGGATGGTACATTCTCAACTTATTGGGCTTTTGCGTGATTGATGGTGCAGTGCCCGTCATCGCCTAGCAATGTATCGTGCCGTGTAATGGATATTTCATCACCGCCTGAATATCCTGAACGGGCGAAACCCTGTATTCCGCTATTATTGCGTACAGGATGCTATTTGCATCCCGCCTGTATGCTTCTTTCAAGTTCAGTACCAGGCGCACGATAAACCTGCTCCGTGATTGAGCTAAATAATTACGCATCGTTTCTCAATGTAAATTTTTTCGTTGATTTCCTGATTACGAGTGTCCTGATCTGCTGTATGATGGAAAACGAGCAATATCCGAAGATATATACAATATCCCAGATAACAAGGGGTATCAAGCGGGTGCTTGAGGGCAGGCCCGAACTGACCGGCGTATGGATTACCGGTGAGGTGTTCAATCTGACCTATCATTCTTCCGGCCATATCTATTTCAGCCTTCGTGATGATGATGCGGTCATCAGCGCGGTGTTCTTTCGCCATGCGAACAGGAATCTTGATTTCAGACTCAAGGAAGGGATGTCCATTGTTGCCATGGGGTCAATCACCGTATATGAGAAGCGGGGAAGCTATCAGATAACAGTTTCTGCGGTCAGGCCGGCGGGCCTTGGTGAGTTGCAGAAACGGATAGAGTTGTTGAAGGAGAGGCTTCTCAAAGAGGGTGCCTTCGATCCATCACGGAAGAAGCCACTCCCCCTTCTTCCGCGAAAGATCGGTATTGTGACATCACCGACGGGCGCCGCCGTTCGCGACATCATCAAGGTGGCCCTCAGGCGTTATCCTACCATCGAAGTGGTGATTGCGCCGGCGCTGGTCCAGGGAGTTGACGCGCCGGTTTCCATCGCCAGGGCGATCGAGGAGCTTAACCGACGAGAACACGGGATCGACTGCATAATCGCGGGCAGGGGAGGGGGGTCCTTCGAGGATTTGATGGCATTCAATGAAGAAATCACCGTCAGGGCTTTCCTCGATTCAAGGGTGCCGATCATATCGGCCGTGGGACATCAGGTCGATCATCCACTGAGTGACGACGCCGCGGATGCGGCCGCGCCGACTCCTTCGGCAGCCGCTGAAATGGCGGTTCCTGAAAAAAGGGAGCTGGCAGCGGAGATCGACTATTACGAAACGCGGGGCACGCGTGCCGTAACGAACCTCCTTGAAAGCCATTCAACAAGGCTTGCATCGGCCAGTGAGCGGAGAATTTTCCGCGAGCCCTATGAGATCGTCAACCGGAAAGAACTTGAATTGCTCGATCTCCAGAATGCCATCGTTTCGAACTTAAAGGAAACGGTTTCCTCCGCCAACAAAAGGCTTTTTCTCGTCCCCGACATAAGGCTTCTTACGAGTGCCGGTATCAGCAGGAAAAAACACAGGTATGATATGGCAATGGGTGCGCTTGAACAGCTCTCTCCACGCGCGGTGCTGAAGAGGGGTTACGCTATTCCCCTGGATGAAAAAGAGGAGGTGCTGCGCGGGGTCGTGGCAACCAGACCAGGTGAGCATATACGCCTTATCATGCATGACGGCTCAATCCGATGCGCCGTTGAATCAATAGATCCCGGAGGATGCTATGGAGAGAAAAAAACAGGCGAAACGGGCGGGTGATAAGGAAGAGCCCGTTGATTTTGAAGCCTCGCTGAAGGAGCTTGAAAGGATCGCGGAATTGCTCGAATCCGGTGACATGTCCCTCGACGAGTCGATACGGCAGTTTGAAAGGGGCACGCGGCTTGCGCGATTTTGCCGCAAAAAACTCGATGAGGCCGAGAAACGGATCGAGATTCTGCAGAAAACAGGAGGGGGAGGCGTAGAAACGAAAGAGGTTGCCGTTGATGGTGAGACGGGCGAACTGAAAGAAGATGACCTCCAGGGATCCCTGCTCTAGGACGTCGTAGTTCACCGGGATATAAAGTGATTCCTCCCGGGCCGTTCATAGAGGAATCGCATTGTCGTCGGTCGCACGAATCGGAGCATCGGGGATGAATACGCCGGGTTGACTGAAAAAATAACTTGAAAGATTACCTGAGCCGCGAGAGAATCAGCCGGGATAAACAGCGGTCGGCACTACCGTTAGCCTTGTACATCCAGAGCCATTATGGGAAGCTGGAATTAGCATTGACCGCCTAGACAAGAATAAAAGGCGAGATCGTTTGCACGTTAACTTGTATATTCGTTGCGTCACGTGATGTCTGGATGTAGCAGGTCACGACCATGTGATGGATGTTGTGGAGGAACAATGAAGCGGGTCATGTCCATACTGGTCATTCTTTCCGTGCTCGGGGGATGCGGGAGGAGCAGGGATATCGAGTTTTGCGAAGGAATCAGCCCTGAAGGCAGGGGGGTCAAGTGCGGGAAAAAATTCACCACGGGAGAGCTTTCCGCCCTCGTAACGACACGTGAACCCTTCGGGGTCCAGACGATAACGCTGAACATATTCAGAATAAATGAAAGTCGTAACGAGCCGGTAGAGACCCTCAATGTGAAGGTGAAACCGGACCAGGTGAGCGCCTTCACTAACCTTTCATTGTACAATGAAGGGCGCTATCGCGTGGAAGCGATGAAAAAAGAAACGGTAATCGGCGAGGGAACGATCGAAATTGTCGAGGACTGAACCTTATCCCTTCAGCTTGTCCTGGTCCGCCTCAACCGCTTTTCGTTTTCGCTCTTCAAGGTAGAAAACCAGAATGAGTAAAAACGCCCCTGTCACGATAGACGCGTCTGCCACATTGAAGGATGGCCATCGATACACCCCGTCGACACCGATCGATATAAAATCAACGACCCCGGGCCTCCCCGGGATAAGACGGTCAATAATATTGCCGACCGCCCCCGATACGATAAGTGCCATTGACAGTGTGAAGATGGTCGATTTATTCTTCTCATAGACGTAATAAAGTATCATGAGAACCAGCACGACGACCGAGACGACAAGGAAAAGAGTCTTGTAACCCTGCAGTATTCCGAATACTCCTCCCTCGTTGTAGACCAAGGCTATCCGCAGAAAACCCCCGAAGAAATCAGAACGGTCGCCGAATCCGTACGATCTCACGATTAACAGCTTGGTGATGATGTCAAGGGGCAGGATTACGGCAATGAGCAGGATTGGAAGCAAGTAGTGTTTAATGGTTGATCGTTCCATGCTACCTCACGTTGTTGACTGCGGCGGCACATCGCCGGCAGAGCTCGGGGTGGGACGGGTCTTCCCCCAGCAGGGGATAATAGTTCCAGCAGCGAACGCACTTTTTCCCCGTGGTTTTACGTACGGCAACGGAAGAATTGTCGTATTTTCTCATGCCGTCTTTTTCGCTGTCCAGGTTCTCAACAGACGCAACCTGAAAAAACCTGTTTATTTCTTCGCCCATTGAACGTACTTTTGCGCGCGTTTTCGCGTCGTGCACGTAAATCGCGATATCGGCCTCGAGGGATGAACCGATGAGTTTTTCCTTGCGTCGTATTTCGAGCTCCTTCAGGACATCCTCTTTAATTCTCACAAGGCCCTCAATCTCCTCTTCGATCTGCGGATTATGAAAGCGTGCATCAAGGGCGTGATAGCGCTCAAGGTGTATGGATCCTTCATTGCCGGTAAAACGCCACACTTCGTCCGCGGTGAAGGTCAGGATGGGGGCGATCAGCCGGGAAAGGGTTTTAAGAAGCTGGCCCTGGACGGTCTGGTTTGCCCTGCGGCGCATTGAATCGGCGGGCTCCACGTAGAGAATGTCCTTTGATATGTCGAAGTAAATCGATGAAAGCTCGACCGCGCAGAAGTTGAGAATTCTGCGGTACACCATGTGGAACTCGAATTTCTCATAGTGTTCGATAACACGATCAGTGAGGGCATGGAGTTTGTGGAGCACCCACTTGTCGAGGTCCGAGAGCTTTTCGTAGGGAACGGCGTCCTTATCGGTGAAATCAGAGCAGTTGCCAATGAGGAATTTGAAGGTGTTTCTGATTTTCCGATACGAATCGGCGATCTGTTTCATCATCTGCATGCCGATCCTGACGTCGTTTCTGTAATCCTCGGAGGAAACCCAGAGGCGGACTATGTCGGCACCGTAATCCCGGATGATATCATCGGGGGGGATGACGTTTCCCATTGTTTTGCTCATCGCCTTCCCCTCTTCATCGAGGACGAAGCCATGAGTAAGCACGGTGGCGTAGGGGGCGCGGTCCCTGAGCGCCACGGCGGGCCAGAATGAAGACTGGAACCATCCGCGATGCTGGTCGCTTCCCTCGAGATAAAGGTCCGAGGGCCATCGATGGTCTTCCCAGGTGTCAAGGACGGCAAAGTGGGATACGCCGGAATCGAACCATACGTCGAGAATGTCGTATTCCTTGATGAATTCATTTCCCCCGCAGGAGCACTCTGTTCCCTTTGGTATGAGGGCCTCGATGGGTTGCGTATACCAGGTGTCGATGCCTTGGTCCCTTGCGATGCGCGCGAAGAGGAGGACGCTTTCGGGGCTCATCATGTTGGTTCCGCATGATGAGCAACGGAAGGACGGTATCGGAACACCCCATGAGCGCTGGCGCGAAAGGCACCAGTCGGGCCGTGTTTCAACCATTCCAAGGAAGCGGGATTGGCCCCAGGAGGGGATCCATTCGGTCTTGCTGACGATATTGATTCCCCGTTTTCTCAGGTCGTCGTGGTCAATGCTGAAGAACCATTGCTCCGTGGCGCGGTAGATGAGCGGTTTTTTGCAGCGCCAGCAGTGTGGATAGGAGTGGCCGATTATTTCGGTCTGGATGAGAACGTTTTTTTCCTTCAGAAGATCGACGATCCTGTCGTTCGCGTCAAACACATGGACGCCTTGCATCTCGGGATAATCGGAAGTAAAGCAACCCTGCTCGTCCACGGGGCAGTACACGTCCAGGCCCGCCTCCAGGCCAACAAGGTAGTCTTCATGCCCGTGACCAGGGGCCGTGTGAACAATTCCGGTCCCCTGGTCCAGGGTAACATGGGTGCCGAAGAGAACCCTGGATTCCCTGTCAATGAAGGGGTGAAGTACCCGGAGTTTTTCAATATCCTGCCTTGAAAGGGCGACCGTTTCCTTTCCGGTTAGCCCCGTGGCCTTCTCGAAGGCGGGGATCAGCTCCTTCGCCAGGACGAAAGTGTCTTCTCCGAATGTTGCCGCGACGTATTCAAAATCAGGATGAAAACAGACCGCAAGGTTGGCTGGAAGGGTCCATGGAGTAGTGGTCCATATCGCAACGTAGAGATGACCCGGATCGACTCCCGCTATGCCGTGTGATTTCGGATCAACAGGAAATTTTACGAATATTGACGGTGATTCATGGTCGTTATATTCGACCTCGGCCTCGGCCAGGGCGGTGACACAAAACGGGCACCAGTAGATCGGTTTCTTGCTCCGGTAGATGAAGCCCTTTTCAAGGATTTTCCCGAAAACCTCCACGATGGTTGCCTCGTAGTCCCTGCTCATGGTGAGATAGGGGTGAGCGTAATCGCCGAACACGCCGAGGCGCTTGAACTCTTCCATCTGGATGGTGACGTATTTTTGAGCGAAGTCGCGGCAGAGTTTGCGTATATCCTCCTTGGGCATCTGTTCGGCCCTGGCGCCGAGTTCACGCATGACATTGTGCTCGATCGGCAGGCCGTGGCAGTCCCAACCCAGAACGTAGGGAGCCCTGAAGCCCATCATGGTTTTATGCTTGATGATGATGTCTTTCAGGATTTTATTCAATGCGTGGCCGAGGTGTATGCGCCCGTTCGCGTAGGGCGGTCCGTCGTGAAGGATGTAGAGCTCGGCGTCCCGTCGTGATTCGAGTATACGGTCGTATAGTTTTTCCTCCTCCCATTTTTTCAGCATTTCAGGCTCGCGTTTCGGGAGGTTGGCCTTCATGGGGAAATCTGTATGAGGCAGGTTGACGGTTTTTGAATAATCCATTTCTTCCTCGAAGGATCAAGATTACTACTCACAACAGAGGAGGCGGGACATTTGTCAATGTTTTTTTGGGGTGCCAACCCGGCCTGCATTCACGGCGCACATTCTATCTCGAGTCCGTCGAACATTTTTTCAAAGTGGCGCCTGAGCTCCCCCGATTCCCAGTTGTCGACCTTCATGCCATCATTGGTGGTGAAGGCGCTGCCGTTGTAATAGACAACGGCCCAGAAGGGCGTTTCGGTGCAGGGGAAGTACCGTGCCGCGATTGATCCCCGTATGATGACGGGATGCCAGGGGGGAACGACGGCGTAGACCGACTGGTCGGGAAGGCCCACGTATGCGCGAATGGACGAGAAGCGTCCCATCCGGGTTGTCGCAATGTCGGTGAGGGCCGCAATGGTGTCAAATGAGCCCGTGAGTTTGCGCCAGGACCTGCCGTGTCGGTCGGAAATATTTTCCGCCGCCACACGGGTCCCCTTTCGAACGGTGAAATAAAATTCCTTATTAAATTGTTCCCAGGAGTAGCCCCCCTGGGTTTCCTTTGTTGACCAGACGATGATTTTCTGGTCCAGGGCGGGGAGGAGGAGAAGCGAGTCGTCATTGAGATTTGCGGGATCACCGGGCGACCCGTGCGGGTTCTTCAGGATGAACCTTCTTCCCGCTGATAGTTCGTCGTCGAGGATGATATACACGCCGAACCATGCGTCCTTGAAGGGTGATAAGGGATCGAGGAAATTGGTCACCGAGGCCTTATCCAGGGGTGGGACCTTGTCATAGTTTCCAACGGTATACACATTGAAGGCATTCACGGTAACAGAGCCGTTGGAAATGGTATGCAGCAGGTTGTCGAATTTAATTTTAAACGGCTTTTCATACAGGCCGCGAGGTATTTCGGTAAGCCGCAGATGTATCCCTTTCTTTTCGAGATTTACATTGCGAAAAAGCCGCACAACGTCCGCGGAGGTGCAGGAAATCGTGAAAAGTAAAGAGATGATGACAAGAGCTCGATAATACAACATGGTTCCTTCCCGTATGGTATGATAACACTCCCCTCGCGATGACCTGATTGATCTGGGGTCAATGCCATTCCCGTTATGCGGGCGGCATTGATTGGAGATATTGGCGTATCTCTACAAAGGGCGAAATAAATTGCAAGGATTATTCAATCATTGCAATGCGCGAAATCCTTCTTGTTCGGGTTGCGGCGCTTCTTAAAAGGGATGACTTGTTTGCGTAAATGATCACGAGATTTTTTGCGCGTGTGACCGCGGTGTAGAGGAGCTCGATGCTCAGCATCGCTTCTGGTGTGGCATCGGGGATAACAATAAGAGCCTCACCGTATTCAGATCCCTGACTCTTGTGAACGGTGATCGCGTATGCCGTATCAAAAGGAGGAAGGACTTCGACTGGATGAACGACAGGTTCACCAACGCCGCCAAAGGCGGCGGAATAATTGCCGTCGTCCTTCTTCAGCAGTATTCCCACGTCCCCATTGAACAGCTCCCTGGTGTAATCATTCCGAAGAATCATTACCGGCATTCCCGCGTAAAGGCCGGCCGATCCAGACGGATCAATGTGGGGTCCGATACGTTCGCGGAGAAAAGCGTTGATGCCGGCGGTACCTGATCTGCCGTACGTGATCGGGGAGAGGATTCGTGCTTTTTCCAGTGATGCAAGTAGCGCCGAAATCGCATCAGGGTCATCGTTTGCCATGGCTCCGAAGGAGTCGAGGGAGGCCCCGGATCGGTCAATGGCGTAGTGGCGCTCCTGCCACATGGAGAGAAGCAACGCGAGTTCCCTTTCGGGATTCGGGTCCAGGGACCCCGGCTCGACTCTCCATGCACCACGTCCAGGGAGGCCGCCGGAAAGATCTGCCTCGGGTAGCGCGGCGAGCATTCCATGGGAGCCGGTTTGCAGCGCCGTTGCAAATTCCTGGATTTCTTTTCCCGAACGATAACTCTGTTCGAGAATGACAACCGCGTCGTCCAGGGGGTCTGTGACCGGGGAGGGCGAAGCCGGGGGAAAGCCTGTCGACGAAATCGGAAGCTCGTTGGCGGGGTGGATCGAGTGTATGGTTTCCCGGAGGTGGGGACTGAAGCCGCCCCCGCACGTTGAGGTCAGATCCGCAAGTACCGCGCCTGCCTCCACGGAGGGGAGCTGGTTTCTGTCCCCCATCATCACCAGTCGCGTGTCGTCTTCAAGGGCTTCCAGGAGCGCGGCCAGGAGCGTGATATCTATCATCGATGCCTC
Source organism: Spirochaetota bacterium (assembly GCA_040768125.1). GTDB lineage: Bacteria > Spirochaetota > UBA4802 > UBA4802 > UBA5550 > RBG-16-49-21. The sequence goes on from JAXGNG010000005.1 coordinate 24,745, forward strand.
ATCGACAATAACGAGATCCGCGGGAATCCTGTTGCGGCGGTGATGGATAAAACCATTCCTTGAGGGCGAATAGCGGAGGAGACGGTGGAGCGTCATGCCTCGCAGGTCCACGAGGGACGAGTCAGAGTCGTCCGGGGAGGAAAGAGAGCCGATGCCGCGCTGGACCGCTTCCGTCAATCTCTGCGCGGCCCTTCCGGTGGGCGCAGCCAGACGGATGCGATCAGCGGAAATGCCGAGACGAGTCATGAACCTCAGCATGGTGAGAACGATGAACGTTTTCCCCGTTCCCGGGCCGCCGGAGATAAGGGTAAGTCCCCTCAACGCGGGCAGGATGATCCCTGCCGTCTGTTCATGGTTCAGGCGCGCCGGGTTGCCGTTGACAACCAGGGGATTATCCTCGAGCACCCTCTTTGCCGCGGAGGAGAGGTTCACCGTGTTCGAGAGCGGTGGCATCGTTCTGCGGAGGCGCGCCGCTAGGGATCTGAGAAGAGATCGCTCAGCCTCGTAGTATTTATGAAAATAGAGGAACGCACGATTTTGACCATGGACAAGGACCAGGGGGCGGTAGAATTCACGCGGCTCCCGGTGATCATCGGCAACGGCCTTGGCGACATGCAACAATGGTCCCAGGAAACCGGGGTTTTTCACGATTTCAGCGATGTGGATATCGCTTTTTTCGGGATCCAGGAGACTGAGTATCGGGCCGAGGGATTGGGGTGAAAGTTCAAGGCATACGTTCCCGCCCGCCAGAGATGCGAAGAGGGCCAGGAGAAGCAGGTGGGCCCGAATATGGACGATGCCGGTGAGGTCGAGAAGATCACGTATGGTAAGGTAATCAAGGGCCGACAGATCGAAGTTGTCGAGCGACGCGGAGTAAATGGCGTGAAGCGCGGGAGGATCACCTGGCTTGATCACGGCGAGATCTAACAGTCGCTGAAATGTAATATCTTTCATGGTGCCGCGTGCGGGGATGCGGGTCAACCCCGGGCTTCCATCGATAGGGAGTGTTTCCCTCGATTATGTCAAGTTATAAAGAATTTTCCTTGCATAATGGCCGCGGTGTGAATTGATAGAGCGCGTGAGGGGGCTTTGCATTTTTTCTATCGGGAGAATCCGGCACGCCGCCCCGCGGCTTTCCGCAGGGGCTCGCAGCGGATCCGGGCGAGGTGGTAATGAAACAGGTCGCTGTTGTGGGAACGGGACTCATGGGCACCGATATCGCATTTGCCTCGGTCATGGCGGGTTTCGAGGTTGTGCTTTACGATACTGATGGAGCGTGCGGCTCGACTTCCCGTGATCGTATTATCGATCGTCTTCGCCGCTACGAGCAAAGCGGGAGGCTTGCGAAAGGGGCGGCGGAGAAGGCGGGCGGGCGTATCGTGAACGGTAAAACCATTGCGGACGTCTCCGGGGCGATGATTGTAATCGAATGTGTCTTCGAGGACAGGGATGTCAAGCAGGATGTATTCCGTTCCCTCGATGCCGTCTGTCGACCGGACGCGGTTCTCTGCAGCAACACATCCTCAATATCGATAACCGAAATCGCCTCGGCAACGAAACGACCCGAATCGGTCATTGGCCTTCATTTTCTTAACCCCGCCCATGTGATGAAACTCGTGGAAATCATTCCCGGCATCGCAACGACGCGCGAGACCGTGGAGGTGGCAAAAACGTTCGTAAAGAAGCTCGGGAAAACGCACGTCGAATCGAAGGACTACCCTGGCTTCATGCTGAACCGCATGCTCGTTCCCATGATCAACGAGGCCATCTATCTTCTTTACGAAGGAGCAGGCACGGCGGAATCGATCGACCGCGTAATACGTACCGGACTGCATTTTCCCATGGGCCCCCTGGCGCTGGCTGACTTGATCGGCCTTGACGTGCTCCTCGCCGTTATCGAGGAGATGCACCGGGGTTACTCAGACTCGAAGTACCGCCCCTGTCCCCTCCTGAAAAAATACGTGGCCGCGGGCTACCTGGGGAAGAAGTCTGGACGGGGTTTTTATATCTACAACGACTGAATCCATGATTGACGGTTCCTCTGATATCGCGAAGAGTGTCCTCGTGCCGGGGTGTCTGCCATGAGAGGAATGATGCGTGTTTTCATGATCTGCTGTTTTCTGATAATGGGGTGCGCGACAGACCCGGATGGGAAAGGAGCGTCCACCGGGCAGGCCGTGGAGGAGCGACAGTCAGGAGAATCAAGGGATGAATGCCTCCGGTCAATAAGGCGCGCCAGGAATGACGCCCGCGGTGGGCTCTACCGGCTTTACCTGTATCGCGATGAACGGCATGACGAGAGGTTTTCGCGTTTCCTCGTGGAATATCTTCGGGCCAGGTATGGAATCGAACTCATCATGTACGGTGACGACGATGCCTCGGGTCGGGACCGGTGTTACAGCAATGAGATGGAAAAGATCATCATGAATACCTTCGGCCCTGGAATCCTGAGCGAGGCGGAGCAGGAGGCGCGTGAAATATTCAACCCCACCGGACGGTAGGGGCGTCCTCAGTCCTGGGGTCTCATGGTGGGGAAAAAGAGGACGTCACGGATCGAGCTTTCACCGGTAAGAAGCATGACCAGCCGGTCGATGCCGATACCGAGCCCCCCGGCGGGCGGCATTCCCGCCTCGATGGCCTGCACAAAATTTTCGTCCATCGGCGGCGCCTCGTCGTCAACATCGCGGCGGAGCGACTGCTCGTAGAGGGTTTTCCGCTGCAGAATGGGATCGTTCGATTCGCTGTAGGCATTGGCGATTTCCGTGCCGTTAATAAAGAGTTCGAATCGCTGAAGAAACCCTTCGTCGGCGTAGTCGGGCTTGCAAAGGGGGGTGGTCTCCGCCGGATGGTGGGTTATGAAAACCGGCCCGATGAGCCTGTCTTCCACGAGGATTTTGAATAACTCGTCAATGGCCAGGCCGCGCACGAAGTCGCCCTTGATGGCCCCCCCGCGTTGTTCCACTTCCTTTTCAAGATCATGGTCGGACATTGAGAGCACGTCCAGGGAGGCGAATTCCCTGAGCGCGTCAACGACCTTGAGCCTTCTCCACGGAGCGTTCAGGCTGATTTCCCTGCCGCCGCAAATGATCGTCGAGCTCCCCGTCACCGCCTCGGCGGTGGAGGTTACGATGCGTTCTGTAAGGTCCATCATGTCGGAAAAATCCGCGTAGGCCTGGTAGACCTCCAGCATTGTGAATTCAGGATTGTGCGTGCGGTCGATCCCCTCGTTGCGGAAGCATTTCCCGACTTCATACACCCGATCGAAGCCACCCACGAGAAGACGCTTGAGATACGGCTCAAGGGATATGCGGAGATAGAGCCGCATGTCCAGCGCGTTGTGGTGGGAGGTGAAGGGCGAGGCGGAGGCGCCGCCGTAGACGGGCTGCAGGATGGGTGTTTCTACTTCCAGGAAACCCTTTTCATCAAGCAGCCGCTTGATCTCTTTTATAATCGCGATACGCTTGAGGAATGTCTCCTTGACGCCGGGCGTGACGATAAGGTCGATGTGCCGGTTCCGGTAACGGAGCTCCTTGTCGGCAAAGGCATCGAAAACTTCCCCGTCCTTTTCCTTCACCACGGGGAGGGGACGAATGCTTTTCGAGAGCAGGACGAGCTCGTCGATAAAAACGGTAATCTCACCCACCTTGGTCTTTTTTACCGTTCCGCCCACGCCGATAATATCGCCGATGTCGATTTTTTTAAAGAGCCCATACGCCCGGTCGCCGATGTTTTTTTCCGCGACGTAAAGCTGAATTTTCCCGACATTGTCCTGAAGCGCGCAGAAACTCGCTTTTCCCATCTCGCGTACCACCATAACGCGGCCCGCAAGGCGCACCTTTTTCTGCGATGCTTCGTATTCGCTGAAGTTGTCGAGTATATCAGTTGAAAGATCCGTGGCGTCATACCGGTACGGATATGGATTGATGCCCAGGTCCTCGCGAATTTCATGTAACTTTTGTTTCCGTATCTGGATGAGGCCGCTTTCTTCTTCCATTCCAGGAACAGCTCCGCATGATATGTTTCCCCGGGGGGCGCGACGGATCATTCTTTGTCCCTGAGACGCCCTGTCAAATTATTTTCTTTACATTATTCTCCTATTGCGGGTTATTGTCCGGATTTATCGGTCGTTTAAAATTTTTTTGGTAATATATTTGACATTCCCGGATTCATGAACGTTTAATCCTTCGCGCCCTGCATCGGAATCTTGTCCATGTCGGCGAGAAGGTCAGGAGGAACGAACGAGATGATACGACGTATGGTCCTGGGGGGACTGCTGGTTTTCCTGATGGCATGCCCGTCGTTGCCCAGGGTTGCCCTTCATGGGCGATTGGTGAAAGCGGTTCCTGAAAGTGAAAGGGGAGAAGGAAACGCCGAATCCATAAGCAGTGCCGAGGTGGTAAGGGAGTACTACCCCGGGGGTCAGTTAAAATCAGAAACACCCTACGCGTCAGGTTCCATTCATGGCACCGTGGTGACGTATTATGAAAACGGGAATCCAATGAAGCGCGAGGAATACCGGGCTGGCGTGAAGGACGGTGCTTCCCGGGAGTTTTATGAGGACGGCACACTGAAAAAGCATGAAACCTATCAAGGGAACAGGCAGATAGGGGAGTGCTACACGAATTATCCGAAAGGCACCAGGATGATGGAGGGGCATTGCGAGGATGGGAAAAAGACCGGCAGGTGGACCCTGTTCCACCAGAACGGGAATAAATACATGGAAGGGGAATACCTCGACGACGAACGGCAGGGCCTCTGGCGGATTTATTCGCCGGAAGGGTGGCTTGATTCAGAGGGCGAATACCTGAAAGGGGAACAATCGGGACTCTGGACCTACTATGACAAGACGAAACGTATCGTCATGAGGCTGACACTGAAGGGAGGGTCGGTCGAGGGCCCCGCCTGGCTGTATAGCCACGGGAAGCTCGTCGGTGAAGGCTCCATGACGGGGGAAGCGCGGGAACCGGTGAAGCATGGTCCCTGGAAGGCCTATTACGCGAACGGTCGCATCGAATATGAAGGTATCTACACAATGGGTAAGAAAAACGGCCCTTTCAGGGAATACTATGAAAACGGCGTTCCGATGGCGCACGGAGAGTATATCAATGACGAGCGCTCCGGGGAATGGGTGTTTTATCTAAAGGACGGCGAGACCGTTGACCCGGAGAGAAGCGGTTCGTACCTGGCGGGTAAACTGGAGGCCGGTAAAAGGTAGATACCAGGTCCGCAGGTAAATTTTTCACCCCGTGGGGTGTAACCGGATCAAGGAGACGGCTTCAAATTGATAACGCTCTCCAGTGCCTTGCCGTAAGAGGGGTGGGAAAGAGCGAATCTTTCCCTGACGGGGACTTTCATCATAATGCATGAATTTTTCACATGGGGGAGGGAGCCGTATCACGCGGTGCTCCTTTTCGGCGTCTATTCCTTTTTTGGATGGATGATCGAGGTCGTCTACCGCTCGGCGACCCAGCGTCGTTTCGTCAACGCGGGATTCCTCCATGGGCCTTTTATCCCAATATACGGATTCGGCGCCGCCTTCATCCTTGCCCTGGATCACATGACCGCAGGGCAGCCTCTCGCACTGAGACTTCTCCTCTATGCCCTTGTGCTGTCCGCCGTCGAATACCTTGTCGGGTTCTTTTTCGAGAAATCATTCGGGCTGAAGCTGTGGGACTATTCAGACAGCAGGTTCAACCTGCATGGAAGAATAAGCCTCCTTTTTTCATTCTTCTGGACCGCCATGGCCTTCGTTTTTGTTTTTCTCATTCATCCCGTCACAACACGGATTGTTCTGATTCTTGATGAGAATGTAATCCGCACGGCATCAATGGCCCTCCTGGCATATCTTGGAGGGGATTTCATCCTGTCCGTTTCGACCCTGAGCGTGTTCAGAAAAAAAGTCGCATACCTCTACGCGGAATACTTCAATCTCACCAGCGTGGAGATCGAAACTATCCTTCGTTCCTTTGCGCGCCTGAGGGGGGCGTTCCCGAACCTGAACCGCTACATCGATAAGAATATCAACAGGGAAATCAAGGGAAAGATCCAGACGTTCATGAAAACATTAAAATACCGCATTGAGTCGGACCTTGAAGGAAGAAGGCCCCTGGGGAAGGAATTTCATGAAACGGTGGAGGATATCCTCCGTCATAAGGAGTTCCTCAAGCTGAAGAATTATTTTCATCATAACTCTTCGATTTTTGAGCACGCGGTCAACGTGGCATATTTTTCTTATCGAATATGCAAGTTTCTGAAGCTCGATTATCGTTCCGCCGCCCGCGGTGGGCTCCTTCACGATTTTTTTCTCTATGACTGGAGGAACCATGACGAGCCGGATCTCCACAGGGACAAGTATCATGGTATCGAGCACCCGCGAATCGCCCTTGAAAATGCAAAAAAATATTTTCAATTGAACGAAGTGGAGAGGGACATCATTATAAAGCACATGTGGCCCTTGACCATTGCGCCGCCCCGCTACAAGGAGTCCTTCATTGTCACTTTCGCCGATAAGTACCTTTCCTCGAAGGAGTTTTTCGATGATTTCAAAAACTACAGGGATATTTCAAGGATTCGCGGAAACCGGAAGAAGCCAGTGGTAAGGAATCGTCCCGCGCGGAAGAAGTCTCCCGCCGCACGGATCCAGAAATTGAAGACAAAGCCGAGGAGGCGCGCCCGAGATGAAAACTGACGAGAAGTTTGAGTCGGTGGACGGATCCGTCGACGCGGGGGATATCATGATCTATGCACTCTCGACATGCGGTTTCTGCAAAAGGGCCCTTGCCTTCCTCCGGGACAATTCCATTCAATTCAGGTATATCTACTTCGACGATCTCCAGAGCGAGGAGAAGAACGAGATCCGCGAACACCTCAGGAATACATTCAATGAGACCATTCGTTTCCCCTTTCTTGTATATAACAATGAGCGCTGTCTTGTGGGGTTTGACGAGAATGAATGGAAATCTCTCCTGGGGATAGGATCATGACGGGGGCGGGGAGACTCAAAACGGTGGAAGAAACGCGACGGTTTGCTGAGCTCGTTGCGGAGAAACAGGGATGGAGTCTGAACGCGGATAAGGAATTCCTGGAAATGCTGTACGAGGGCCTGACGAAGAACCATAATCGGTACGGGTATTACTCCTGTCCCTGCCGGGACGCCGGGGGTACCCGTGATCTCGATGCAGATATTATATGCCCCTGCGCCTATTGCCGACCGGACCAGGAGGAATACGGCCATTGCTACTGCGGGCTTTATCTTACCATGGAGTTTGCGGCGAAAAAAATCCCGCCCCGTTCGATTCCCGAACGAAGGTCCTCTGGTTGATGGGCTTCCAGTAAGGGAAAGAACGGGGTCCTACTTGATTCCCGCCTTGGCATACGCGACGGCAAGGCTTGTGTTGACATGCACCACGCCGGCGTTCAGGTCTTTCAACGGATATGCGTCGGTGATGGCGGGGAGGGCGTCCGCCTTTGCCTGGTCATTGAGCACCGTTCCCGCCGGAACGTAGCGGCCGGAGGGGACGGACACTCCCATGATGGTGCATCCGGGCTCTATCACGCACCCGGATCCGACCTTGGAGCGGAACACCAGGGACTGCATGCCGACAAAGGTGTCATCCCCGATAGCGGAGGGGCCATGAATCTGGACCTGGTGGGCGAGGGAAACACGGCATCCGATATGGACGGCGTATTTTTTTCCATCGACCTCGACCATGTTCGATTCTTTTTGCTTTCCGTTGTGAAAGGTTTCAAGGGCGTGGATGATAACCCCGTCCTGGACATTGGAATCGTCACCCACGTGCAATGGCTGGCCCTCGTCACCGCGCACTGAGGCAAAGGGGGAGACGAGGACGCGTTTGCCGATGATCGCGTTCCCTATCACGGCGCCGAGGGGGTGAACCCAGGCGCTTTCATCAATTATCGGATCAACTGCCCAGGGTGAGAAATCGGTGATGACATTTTTGTGTAGTATGGCGCTAACCCTCATATGGATTTTTCCCAGTGAACAACGGGGCAACAGTTTGTCAATAGTTTTTATTTCGTTATTGCATCCGAAGGACCCGCGCACCCTGTCATCACAATCCGGCGGACCCCTCCTTGTCATTGCTGCAGTTCATTGCCACGGGTCGCTTCCCTGATGTCCTCCAGGTGAACCACGGACCTCCAGATATGAAAGGCAACCCTGTCAAGCCATCGCATCGATTCTATGATAGCGAAAGCGGTCTCCGTGTCAATCTCCCCCATTGAAGTTTTGTCCAGGATCTCCTTCCTCTGCTCTTTGCGTATCCCGGCGATGGAGAGAGAGGCCTCCTCAACCTGGCGGCGCGGGTCGTCGTTGCTCTCCCCACAAAGCCAGGCGAGAAGCGACTCGACGCGATCGAAAAAATTGATGGCGATTTCGGAGAGTTGTGGATCGGCGATGACGGACCTGAGATGAACGGATTCGCGGCAGGCCCCGATAAGGCGGTACAAGTGATCGAGGGAGTGTATAATGTTGGCATGGCGCTCGTGCAGGAGCGGTGAATTATTGAAAGAACGTATGCCCTTCAGGAATTCGCGCGTGCGGTCCAGCGCCCGTTCGGCCGTGACGAGCATTTCCCCGGTCCTGGCCATCTGGCCGTAGCCCTTGAAGAGCGAGACCATGTGCGCGATCACGTGGCCGGCGATTTCCGCCAGGGTCCGCCGCGCGGTTTCCAGTGCCACCTGGGGGACCATGAGCACCGAATCGTCAAGATGTCTCGTGAGGAGAGGGCCTCGCTCGGGGAGCACCCAGGTGATGAATCGGGCGAAGGGTGATGTGAAGGGGAGGATGGCAATTACTCCCGCGAGGTTGAACATGGTATGGAAGGCAGAGAGCGTGATGACCGCTTCGCCGTGGCCGAAACGAAGAGACACCCATTGGGATGCAAGGAGGAACCACGGGATAAGGAGAAAAACGCCCGCACCGGTGAAGAGATTGAACGCAACGTGCGCAAGGGCGGTGCGTTTCGCTTGCGTGGTGGCCCCGATCGCTCCAAAGGAGGCGATGAACGTGGTGCCGATGTTCTGTCCTATGGCGAGGACGGAGGCCTGGAGAATGGAAATCGTGCCGGCATTAAGGGCGGCAAGGGTGATTGCTATCGCGGCGCTCGACGATTGGAGGGCCACGGTCATGACCACGCCCACGCCGAGGAGCCAGAGCCGTTCAGGGACAGTGCCGCCGGGGAACATGGAGAGATTGAAGGTTGAAGCCGTTGAGGACATCCCTTCCTGCATCATTTCGATACCGACAAAGATCATGCCGAACCCGGCAATGACTATTCCGAGTGCCGAATATCGGTGATTGCTGATAAGACGCATGATGGCCCCGAGGGCGATAAGGGGGTAGGAGATGACGTTGATTTTTACCTTGAAGCCGAGCAGGGTGACGATCCATGCGGTGCTGGTGGTCCCCAGGTTCGCGCCCAGGATGATGCCGATCGACTGCTCGAAGGTAATGAGACCGGCGCTGACGAAACCGATCGTCGCGAAGGTTGTCGCGCTCGATGACTGTATCAGGGCCGTGACGGAAGCGCCCGACAGGACCGAGGTGATCTTCCCTCCGGTGAATCTGGCGAGGCCGCGACGCAGGGAATCCCCCGCGAGGGTCCTGAGGCCGTCGGACATCAGGGTCATGCCGAAAAGGAAAAGGCCGATACCCCCGATGAGGTTGAGTGCCATCTGCGCGGTCATGGGCCTGTCGACCTGTATTCGTGGCGTGCTGCCGGGGATTTGACTCCCCGTTCCAGTTCGACAAATGCTATCTATCGCGATAGAGAATTGCAAGTGGAAAATGACCGATCGATTCTCTTTGGCATGATGGCGGGGGTAAATTGTTGTTTACAAAATAGTGCCGCGTAAAAAAACTGATGACAACGCGTACAATGGCACGTGACCGTGTGGGGACAATCGTGATGACACCCCTCCGGCGCTCTACGAGGTACTACCATGGATTTCAGACCGAAAGCATCGGCGACGGTGATAGGAAGTTTCCCCCACACGGACCCGGCGGAGGCGTGCGGACTCGTATTCAGGACATTGAAGGATATCCCCGCGTGGCCCCAGCTGCCCAGGAGGGACTTTCTTGAGGATATGAACGTTCAATACAGCCGGGCGCTTCCCTGCCTGGTCGTCGATCATGAAAACAGGAAGGTCGGATTTGACACGTCCGGGGACCTCGCGGGGGAACTTGAGCGCTTTTACACCAGATTCATCGAGGAAGACATCGAGTATTTCGGGCTCGATGAAAGCCATGCCGCGGGTTTCGAGTGTTTTCTTGATTCGGTCCGCGCAGGGAAGGCGGCGGGCGCCCGGGCGCTTAAAGGGCAGGTCTCGGGACCGCTTACACTGGGCCTCATGACCGATGCCGTGGACGGCAAGTACGCGCTTTACAAGCCCGATCTCTTTGACGCCGTGGTGAAATGCTGTGCGATGAACGCCCGGTGGCAGACGAGAAAGCTCAGGGAAAACACCGCCACGCCGATAGTTTTTTTCGACGAACCGTCGCTTTCGATAATCGGCTCAGGATTCTATTCCGTCGATAAGGACCTGGTCGCAGGATCCTTCCGTGAAATCATCGACGCGATAAGAAGCGAAGGCGGCCTTGCCGGCACCCACTGCTGCGGGAACGCGGACTGGGATGATCTCATGGACCTCGATCTCGATATCATCAGTTTTGACGCCGCGGATGATATTATTGCGGATAAATTTGTCACGTCGCGCCGGATCAACGCGTTCCTCGAAAAGGGCGGAATCATCGCCTGGGGAATCGTGCCGACTCTGAAGGAAAAAATCGAGAAAGCGGACGGAAAGAGCGTTGAAAGCAGCTTCAGGGGGCATCTAAAACGCCTGGAGGGCAGGGGCCTGAATGAAGAGGCGATACTTGAACGCTCCCTTCTTACGCCAAGCTGCGGTACCGCCACGCTCTCGGTTTCACTGACGGAAAAGGTGATGGAGCTTCTCGAGGGACTCTCTTCGACATTGCACGGAGACCGCTCCTAGGTCAGTTTTTCACGGGCTTCGCAGGAAGGCGGTACCGCGGGCTTATTTCCTCGATTTCGCGATGAACGTCTTCGCTTCCTCGATCGAATTGAACACGGCAAGGTAATTAAACATCTCCGGGTGCTCGACCATTATCTTCTGTAAAAACACCTCATTTAAAACAAGGACAAGGTATCCCTTGGCCTTTTTCATGATCGACAACGATTTCATCAGAATCCCGATGGCGGGGTTGCTGATTTCCGTCACACTGCTGGCGTCCATGATGAAATCAGAGAAGTCGGGAAGTTCCTTTTCACCTGAATACCCGTCATAAACAGCCGATGCGGTGTCCTTGTCGATCGTTGCCGGTTTCAGCTTCAACAAAAGGATATTTTCCTCGGGCAGGTGGGTGTAGCTATATAACGCGCTGGTGTCGCTCATGGTTTCCTCCCTTTTGAGTTCAGGCGATGACTGCATGACTGGAGGTTTCATCTTTCATCGACTGAGTTGATCGCGAGGAGAGTATAATGCCGATATACGCATCCATTCGCGGAGTCTTGTACACGGCCCAGGGCCATTTTTCGTGAACTATAGCGACATAACTGGAGCCTGTCAAATACTTATTTCCGCGGACAGGAAAAAAGGTTTCTGTATTTCCAAACTTACAGGTGGTCGCGCATTCCGATGAGGCGCTCCACGAGCTCATTAAAGTAGCCGATGGCGTCACGTATCGGTCCGGGGCCCGACATGTCGACACCGGCCTTCCTGAGCTGGTCCAGGGGAAACATGCTGCCCCCAAGGGCAAGGAAGGAGAGGTAGCGGTCCCTGGCAGGGGGGCCTTCTTCGATGAGATTTCGTGCAAGGGAGAGCGCCGCTGAAATACCGGTGGCGTATTTGTATACGTAGAAGGGGGAATAGAAATGGGGAATCCTGAGGCATTCCAGGGTGAGTTCTTCATCAATGGCCAGGACTCCGCCAAAGTAAATTTCCAGCAGACCGCGGTAGATATCGCGCATTACATCGAGGGTAAGGGGCCTGTTCGCCTCGATCTCCCGGTGGGTGAGCATCTCGAATTCAGCGAACATTGTCTGGCGGAAGAGCGTTCCGCGGATGTTGTCAATTTCCCTGTTGATGATGTACGCCGTCATCCTGTGGTCGCCTTCATGTCGTTTCAGAAGATGGCGGCTAAGAAGCGCTTCGTTGAAGGTTGAGGCCACCTCGGCGACGAAGATGGTATAATCATGGTAGACATAGGGCTGGCTGCGTATTGAACTGAGGGAATGCATGGAATGCCCGGCCTCGTGGATCAGGGTATACAGGCTGTTGATATTGTCATCGCGGTAGTTCAATAAAATGTATGGCGGAGAATCATAACAACCTGATGAATAGGCGCCGCTGCGTTTCCCTCTGTTCTCGTAACGATCGACCCATCCACCAAGAAGGCCCTGTCTCATGGTCTCCGTATAGTCAGGCCCGAGGGGCTCCAGTGCCGCCGTGCAGGTTTCCACCGCCTCCTCGTAGGTCATGGAGAAAGGAACGTCCCTTACGATCGGGACGTAGGTGTCATAGAAATGAAGCTCTTCGACGCCGAGAACCTCCCTCCTGAAGTCGAGGTAGCGTAGGAGAGGGGCCAGGTTTTCTTTTACCGTGCCTACAAGGTTGTCGTAGACACCGGTATCGACGTTGTCGAGAAAGAGGGATGCCTTCCGGCAATCGCTGAACTTTCTCACCTTCGCATAAAAAAAATCGCGCTTATTCGAATGGTGAAGCGCCGATGCGATGGTATTCCGGTGCGATTCGTAGGCGCGATAATACTGGAAAAATGCCTGTTTTCTCAGGGACCGTTCCCTGCTCATCAGGAATGTGCTGAAATTCCCGTGGCTCAATTCGATTTCACTTCCCGATTCATCGGCGAGAAAGCCGAAAGCTAGATCCGCATTGTCGAGCTGGCTGAATATATCGGATGATGCGCGTCCGATTTCTCCCGCAAGCGCCATGATCTGCTCTATCTCGGGGGAGAGCGTATGGGGGCGGTACCTCAGGATTTTTTCAAGGTGGAAACGGTAGCCCTCCAGGGAGGGGTCCGACATCATCGATGCCATTGTCCCCTCGGGAATCGCCTGGATCTCGGGGGTCATGTAGCTCGACAGCTCCGATGCCCTGGTATGGAGGCCCAGGACTCTCTGGTACAGGCCCAGGTAGTGCTGGTTGCTTTTGTCTTCGTCGCTCTTCAGGTGGGCGTAGGTATAAAGCCTCTCCATGGCGCGGGAGAGTGAAAGGTCGAATTCAATGGCCTCTGAGAGCAGGGAGGGTGATTCAGCGAGTCGGCCGCGGTAGTCGTTATACCGGGTAAGACTGCCTTCGGTGTCGATAAAAAGGGATTCCCATTCCTCATCGGTGGTGAAGAGCGGCCTTAAATCCCACCTGTAGGCCTCCCGGATTTCATTACGTTCGGGGATGGCTCCTGCCATGGTTCCTCAGTACGCCTTATCGTATCGCACCCCGAACCTGTCAAGGTGCAGGATGTCGTTCAATTCTTTTCTGACCGGGGCTGCGTGGGGAGGGGATGCCGGTCTTCCAATCGGGATGGTGACCACGGGCTCGAAGTCGCCGGGGATTTCCAGGATTTCCCTGCATTTGTCATGGTTCATCGATCCCACAACGACGGTGCCCAGGCCGATTTCATGGGCCCTCAGGCAGAGATTCTGGACCGCCATGCCCAGGTCGAACATGAACCATTCATGGAACTTGGTCCGTTCAACTCCACCCTTGCATCCTGAAACCTTCATTCTGGCGCAGGCGACGATGACCGCCGAAGCGGCCAGAGAGCATTTGCGTGCGGGATTGGTTTCCGAATAGGTCTCCGTCACCTGCCGGATCAGTTCCCGATCCCGGACCACTATGAATTCCCAGGCCTGGGTGTTGGCCCAGGAGGGGGCGTGCCGTGCGGCGTCGATCACGCTCCGTATCTCATCATCGGAGACATGGTAATGGGTAAAGGCCCGGATGGACCTTCTGCTGAATATCGCGTCCTTTACATCCATGGCGCTCTCCCGGGTCTATGACGGGTTCCCTTCGTCATGGCCCGGATTCTCCCTGGTTTTCATGAGCAGGGCGGGGATGAACAGGGATTTGCCGAAATCGGTCTTCCCGAGGACCTCCAGGCTGATGTCAATCGAATGGTCATCGCATTGGGGATGACGGAACGAGATGGTGAAGGGAACCGATGCCGCATCACCCATTGACCGCGCATCGAAGAGCGGCCAGAAGTGGTAGTGTCCTTTCGTGGAAAGCTTCGTCATGCAGGGATTTTCCCACGCGCTGTCGAGCATGGCGCATTTTTTTCCTTTGTGGAGAAGGGCCACTTCGATATCGGGAATGACCGAAAGGGTGGATTCTTCAAGGACCTGCCCGATAATGTGCGGCAAATAGGAACTCTGGCCCGACCGCGCGACCTCGCTGATCGCCGTGTTGGAATCACGACCGTGGGACACTTTTTCTATCGCTTCATAAATGAGCAGGAGTATGTCAACCTGCTGCTGGATCTTGTAGTGCGCATCCAGGATGCCGTGGAGGAGGCCGCGTTCACTGGTGACGTACTTCGGCGGCACCCTGTTCAACACGTACGCTACAATTTCGTCGCTGCTTATGCCGGCGGTATCTCTCCCGTCCTCTTTCTTGAGGACCTCTTCGACGGCATTCACGATGATGTCGTGCATCAGATTGGTAACGGCCAACGGGTCTATTCCTCCGGTGTTATTTCCTTTTATTTGCTCGTTTCGGTCTTGCCCTTTTACTGGAGCCTGTCCCGAAGGCGATGCTGATTACTTCCTCGACCTGGTCAACGAGATGAAATTTGATTCCCCGTTTGATGTGGTCGGGTATGTCGTCAAGGTCCTTGTTGTTTTCTTTCGGAATGATGATCTCCCTGAGGTCCGCCTTCTTCGCGGCGATAACCTTTTCCTTGATGCCTCCCACGGGGAACACCCTCCCTGTAAGGGTAAGTTCTCCCGTCATGGCAAGGCGCGGCCTTATCTTTTTATTCGTGGCCATGGAGTAGAGCGACGTAGCCATGGTAATGCCCGCCGAGGGACCATCCTTCGGGGTCGCCCCCGCGGGGACATGAAGATGGACAAGGTTCTCGTTGAAGAGCCTGGCCGCCTCGTCCCTGTCGCGAAGCAGGTGCTGGACATAGCTATAGGCGATGGATGCTGATTCGCTCATTACCTCGCCGAGCTGTCCGGTCAATTTGAGTCCCCCCTCCTTGCGGTTGAAGACGCTGATCGCTTCTATGACCAGGGGAGCCCCCCCCTGTGGTGTCCAGGCAAGTCCAATCGCAAGGCCGGAGCGGTTTATGTTTATCATTGATTCATCGGTGAAAAGCTCCGTTCCCAGGTAATCACGTATCGATTTGAGGGTCAGGGCGCCGGTGGGAAGGCGGCGGCTCTTTGCGATATTTGTCGCGGCCTTGCGGCAAATTTTTTCTATCTGTCTTTCCAGGGTCCTGACTCCTGCCTCTCGCGCATAATGATGAATGATGAACATGATCCCGTTTTTGTTGAGCCTGACGGCGTTTTTTTTCAGTCCATGCTGTTCGAGCTGCTTTGGCAGAAGGTAGCGGCGTGCGATTTCATACTTTTCATCCGCGATGTATCCCGGCAGGCGGATGATCTCCATCCTGTCGGCAAGAACCTGGGGAATGGTGTCCGTGGTGTTCGCCGTGGTGATGAAGAGCACGTCTGAAAGATCGAAGGGCGCGTCGATATAATAGTCCCTGAATTCCGCGTTCTGTTCCGGATCGAGAACCTCAAGGAGGGCGGATGCGGGGTCGCCCTGGATGCTCTGGGAGAGCTTGTCGATCTCGTCGAGCATGAATACCGGGTTGCGATATTTGGATATCTTCAGGCCCTGGATTATTTTCCCCGGCATGGCGCCCACGTAGGTTCTTCGGTGTCCCTTGATTTCGGCCTCGTCGCGCATTCCTCCCAGGGATATGCGGAAAAATTTTCTGTTAAGCGCCCTGGCGATAGACTTTCCAAGTGATGTTTTACCCACGCCCGGAGGGCCAACCAAGCATATTATGGAACCCTTGCTGTCGGGTTTGATCTTCTTGACGGCGAGAAATTCCAGGATTCGTTTTTTCACGTCCAGGAGGCCGTAATGGTCGCGGTTGAGAATCTTCTCGGCCCTTTCCAGGTCGATTGAATCCTCGGTCTTGCTGTTCCAGGGCAGCGAAAGGGCGGTGTCGACGTAATTGCGCGTGACCGCATATTCCGAGGAGGCGGCGTCCATAGTCGAGAGCTTGGCGATTTCCTCTTCTATCCTTTCCCTGATTTCTCCCCTCAGGCCGAGCTCCTCGGCCTTTTTTCGAAGTTCCTTGATTTCACGGGAACGGTCGTCGTCCTCAATGCCGAGCTCAATCTTGATGGCCTTGAGCTGTTCTCTTAGAAAAAAATCTCGTTGCTGTCTGTCGATTTTGTCGTTGATGTTGCTCTGGATCCGCTTCTGGACAGAGAGGACTTCGATTTCCTTGTGGAGGAGCTGGAGAACCTTGCGGAGACGTTTCTTCACGCTCTCCGTCTCGAGGATATCCTGGTAGTCACCCTTTTCTATGGTGAGGATGGACGTGACGAAATCGGCGATTTTTCCCGGTTCGTCAACGTTGAGCATGGTCAGCCTCATCTCTTCACTGAACAGGGGATTATTATCGGTGAGGATCTTGAGCTGGCTCAGGACCTCGCGCGTAAGGGCCTTGAATTCGAGGTTCTTTTTATCGCTTCCGGTGTCATGTACATACTCCACCTGCGCCACGATATGGGGTTCACGGTTGATGATTTTTTGAATCCGGAAACGCTGGACGCTGTTAATAAGAACGTTCAGCCCGCCGTCGGGGAGGTTGATCCGTTTCAGGATGCGGGCGGCGGTACCGAAGCGAAAGAGATCACCCGCATTGATCTCGTCTTTATTGTCGTCCTTGATAAGCACGAGTCCGATTGTACGCGTGTCGTGGATAACGCGATCTATCGCTTCGCTGAAACGCCCCTGTGATATTATAAGCGGCGTGATGATACCGGGGAATACCGGCCGGTAACGTATCGGTATTATATAGAGTTTTGACGGCAGGACCTGCCCCATCGTGAGAAGGTCGCTTTCAAGGAGCTCCGCGTCGATCGATATATCGTTTTTCTCAACCACTATGTCGTCGAATTCCATGATTCCTCTTGGCCCTCAGCCGATGGTGCGTAAAGGGACGACGGAGGTGTTGATTCCAATGTCGCGCCCGCACGGGTGGAAATCCTCATTGATGGCCGGGGAATTTCCCTGACCACCCATGTTGCGTCCGTCATGCGGCCTCTGGCGCCGTTTTCTGTCACATTCGGTGCAACTGATGATTATCTGCGTCCCCTGAATTACTGTAATGAAATCTGCATTATTTGTCAATTTTAAAGTTTGGTTTAAGTGAAAATTGATATGGCTTCTCGCGTGGAGGGCCGCGCGCGGCCGATGTTTCGAAGAAATGAAAGCAAACGGCGTCCCCGTGGGACGCCGCTGCATTTCTTTTGGCGTGCTGCTCGGTTGTTTCGTTGTCGAAAAGGTCTATTCGACGGGGAAGTTATCTCGGAAGAATTTTACTTTTTTATCCTTGTCTTTCTTGTCGTCTTTGTCTTCAGCGAGAGATCCTTTCTCCAGGGCGATGTCGAGAATTTTTACGCTTTCGTCGCTGAGTCCGGGACTTTTTTTCTCCTGTTTTTGGGCCGGGGATCTCTCCGCTTTCAGCCTGTCGATCCTTGCGTCGATCTGGTCCTGTGTCAGCATCGGGATATCATCATCAAGGGGTTCCTCTTCCGCGACCTTTTTTGTTTTCGGTTCCTTTTTCTTCTTCGCGGTTCCAGGCGCGGGCGCGAGGGGCGAAGCGACGGCGATTTCCTCCTCGTCCCCCTCGATTTGCTTTTTCATTGTTTCGGGAGGATTCGAGATTTTTAACTCGAGCATCTTGATTCGCTCGCCGAGGAGAATGTTTATCTGTTTTTCAATCGACATGAAAATCGGCGTGGTGAAAGACTTGTTCTTCTTGACCGATTTTTCAAGTTTTTTCAGTTCCCTGACGTCCTGGTCGATTTCCTCGATGCGTTTGATGACATGGATTACCTTCATGATCCACCCCTGGTTTGGGCTGAGCCCTTTCCCGTGTCGTGATTCGTACGGTTTAATATATGCTATATGACCGCGTTGGTTTACGTCAATGATTTTTTAGCTGCTGGCGAAGAGGTTCTGAACGTCAAGGGAATCTAATCGACGCGGCGGTCAAGGATGATGGTGTCATCGACCGTTTCGTTGGTGAAGCCATCGGGCCTGACGTCATTGAAGTAGGTTCGTATCTTGATGCGGTCAGGGGAGATGAAGTGGACGATCATCAGGATCCTTCCCTGTTCAGATCCCTGGGCGTCGATTCCGATAATATCAAGCTCGATCGGCCTTTTAGAGAAGTCGGCGGTGTACATCAGCCTTCCGAGGCCACCGGGCTCTCCCAGGGGTTTGCCGTCGATGATGAGGACCACGGCGCCATCTTCGTGGAAGTGAAACGCGCCCTGTTTTCCGGTCCTGTCAACGCCCTCCCACTTTCCGATCAGGGCGCTTGCGCCCGAGGGGTCCTGTTTCTGGCCCGACGCGCAGGCAAGGAGCATGGACAGGACGATCAGGAGGAGGGTGGTGTGTACTCGCATATCTGTCTCCGATGCGGTGAAATCGGGGCACATGCCGTTGAGGGGAGTAATCCTACCATTTGACACGGGGTTGTCAAACACTATTTAGGTAGCACCGGGCGTGTTCACCGGGAGAGGCACGTCCAGGTGTCGGCCATGATATGGTATTCGTCGACAGCCTCCTTGCGGCGTGGGTCCTTTGACGAGCCCTTGACCTTGACGACCATACCCGAGACCCGGACCGTTCCCCTGCATCGGATATCCTTTTTCGAGTAAACCACGATCTGCCAGTCCCGCATGTCCAGGTAGTTCTCCCTGGGATGGGATGCGACGGGAGCCACCATGTGCTGCCACATGATGCCGGATACGACTCCCTCGGCAACCACGCGCCTTCCCTCCATGCCTTTCAGCATGGCCGCATTCCTGATTATGTCGTTATTCCTCTTCACGTTACAACAGGCCGCCGCGCAGAGGACGGCGATAAAAAGAAAGATGCGTACCGCTCGCATGATGTGTCTTCTCCTGATCTGTGGCACGGACATGATTGCTGCGTTCTCTGCTGACGAATGCATTATATGCATGGTTGCGCTGAAAATTCAAGCACCTTCCTGGGTTTCGCAAGCGCGTGTTCAGCTGTCATAAATCAAAATGATTCCCTATTATTTCCATGTGTTTCCTCCCCGTCTCCACCCCTCGGGCGTAATCCCGTTCAAGATCGGCACGGACCTGGCTGGTCCGCGAGGTAAGAAGCGGATCCGCCGGAGCGATGTGAACGATCCTCGCATCCCGGGGCGGAGCGTTGATGAATGTAACGGCCTCCCGGTAGATATCCGCCTGTCGACGTACGGCGGCCTTAAGGAATGGGTGGTTTCTCAGGCAGAGAGAAGTAAGTGTCGTTTCGAGCCCGTGTTTCTTGACGTAGGTCGCAACCCTTGACCGTATTACAACGATCTTTCGTGCTCCCCTCCGATACGCTTCGGCGACAGGGATGGGGTCGGCAATACCGCCGTCGCTCCCCCGCGTGGAATACACAGGGAGAAAATTTCTATAGAGCAGGGGTATCGAGCTCGATACCTTGAGAAAATGCCAGAGGTTGTTCTCGTCGGGCGTGAGATAGAGCGGTCCGCCGCTTTCAATCGATGTCGCAACGATTGCGAATTCCTTTCTTTTTTTCTTCAGATTGCGGATGACGGCCCCTATGTCAAGGGGGTCCTCCTTCTCCAGGGTCTTCCAGAGCCAATCGAGATCGAGGTAGTGCCCTCCCCTGATATACTTGAGTTTGCTGATAAATTCCGGATTCACCATTTGATCGGTAAAGATCCGGTAATTTCTTTTATACTGGCCCGCCAGATGCGAGGAGAGATTGCAGGCGCCGGCGGATACGCCGTAATAGATTGAGAAGGGGTCAAACTTCGCTTCAAGGAACGCGTCAAGGACGCCGGCGGCGAATATTCCTCGCATGCCTCCGCCTTCGACAACGAGGGCAATACCCCCTTTATTTTTTTTCTCTGCCATGGTGGCAAGTTGACATCATGAACGGCGCGGTAATCAATAACTTTTTTTCACTTGCTTTCCAATATGAGCGGTTCCGAGTACGAAATTGAGGGATACAAAACAATTTTGAAAAAAACGAGGGCGCGGAAAAAAATGCTTCGGATCGAAAAGTTCAATTTTGATGAAGAATTTAATAAAAGCAGAGTCATAATCAATGGGAAAAATTTCTGGTGTTTCAGTCTCCGCGCGGAGGACTATTGATAATGCCGCGTTCCCGGATCGTAAAGGTTTTTATGGCGCGATACGGCGCCAATCCCGCGCCCTCGCCCACGTCGCGGCGAAGCAGGGTAATGGAATGACGCGTCCCATCGTACCGCGCTACGACCTCGGCGCCGGTTCCCGAATAGTACGTCATGAATCCTCCCAGGGTTCCTTTTTCCATGGCATCAACGGAGCCATCGGCCGCGGTGTAGCTCTTCATTACCCCGCCGTAGAATCGGCCCGCGGGCTCTTCCTGGACACTTTTTCCCTTGATTACGAGCCATGCCACTGTTTGGGGTTCGTCATCAACGGTTTCCGAGGTGAAGCGCCATGCTACGGTGAGCCTGTTCCGAGAGGAAGAGGTGGCATCGGCGTCGGAGTGTTCCCCCGATGAAGATACGCAGCCGGTGATGAGAAAAACGAATAAGGCGGCAAGAGCAGGAACCATGAATGATAGATGGATTTTTTTCATCGGGCTGTTCCCCCTGTGCGCTACACGTGTCATGCGAATAGGACCGTGATTACCGGAAGTCGTGTATATCGTGATTGCCGGAGTGAAAGCAGCGTTACAACCGGTATTTCACGCGGTAGGCTTTTTTTGCTCCGGCCGGGACCTCGTCGATTTCCTGGAAATCCAATTCTTCAATTCCCGCAGCCCGCTCCTGTACCGCATCGGTCACGAGAATTTCGTAGGACCTGGCCGTATCCTCCCCGAGCTTGCTTGCGGCGTTCACCTCGCTTCCGAACACGTCGGAATCGCCGATGCGAAGCATCATGCCGTAGCCGAGACCTATGCAGAGCAGTACATCTTCCTCCTCGGGCGTGCTGTCGTTGTGTTTTTTCAGGGTGCGCTGCATGGCCAGTGAACACTGGAGGGCCTTGGTGACGTTGCGGAATATGACCAGAAAGCTGTCGCCTTCGACCTTGAGGAGAATCCCGTCATGGTCCTCGATGATCGGGATAAGGATGCGTTCTGCTTCATGGATAGTCTGTAGAAAATGGATGATGCCGAATTTGGCCACTCCGCGCGAGAATCCGGAAAGATCGGTAAACATCACGCACCATTCCTCGCCGAAAAGGTCCCAGATTCTCTGGTCGATTGTTTTTTTATCCGAGCCCGGTTTCAGCCGTTCCTCGATGAGTTTTTCGAGACGATCTTCCGATGCCGATACGAATATTGAACGCTTGGTTCCCATCGCGCGCCCCCTGACGGTAAGGTCCGATCATTCTCTCACGAATGAACCGTCGTGTCGAGTGATATTTATTTCGCTATTCCCGCTGGACCGTTACTTCGTCCTGATGAAATACTCCCCCATGGCCGTGGTGCGGATTTTGGTGATGTCGAGAAACGATTTCACGGCACGGAGAATGCGGCACATGTTCCGGATGAGCTGCAGGGGATTTCTCGCGCCGTAAAAGAGAAATGAACTCGTGACGTGTGCAGTCGAGGGCCAGCATTCCTCGACGATCCCCTCGAAGGGGTGGGCTCCGGGCGTAAGGGTTTCAACCACCAGGTTGCGGACGTAACGGGCCCTGGGCTGAATCTCCTCGGACACGGGAGACATGATGCCGTGCCAGCGCCTGATCCACTCCTCGCGGGAAAGGCGCCGGGGGCGCTCCAGGAGGTTAACGGTGACCACTCCCGGGGAGCGGCGTCCGTCAGGCCAGTCGCGGGGGGAGGCGTGGCGGTTCCCCCCGTAATCGGTGTAGATCGATTCTTCAACCAGGTACCCCGCTATGGTGAATCCGGAGTAGCGAAGGGTGTCCTCGATTTTTTTCCGCGCCATCAGGTCATCGACGTGAATGCTTGCCATTGCCGAGATGGGGCGGCTCAGGTAAAGCTTCGGGGCCGGGGCGCGAATATCCGATTCCGGGTCCGCAATATGAAGGGTAAGGCGCTCGGCGCCGGCTCCTATCAGTTTCAGTGACACGTCCCCGATGAGTATGTCTCGCGTCCGTGCCTTCTCCTGCCCCCGGGGAGCCCAGAGAAGGTAGATAATTTTATAGGATTCCATTGTTTACTCCTTGATTATCCTTTGCATTTCCTTGGGGTCTCGGGCGACGATTCACAGGACAACCGGGATAGCGGGAAATGATGAAAGGTATTTGTTTTGCCGTGGGCTCCCATGTCAAGATTAAAAGGATGAGAATCAGACGAAAAGTTAATTTGAAATCATTTCATGGGTTGACTTTCCAGATCCTCCGTGTAGAATTGCGTATCCGTGACTTGATATCCCAGCCTGGAGAAGACCATGAACACGATAAAGATCATGCCCTGCCTCGACATGAAGGAGGGAAGGGTGGTGAAGGGAGTAAATTTTATCGACCTTCGCGACGCCGGTGACCCGGTGGAGAACGCCGTTTTCTATCAGGAGGAAGGGGCGGACGAGCTGGCCATGCTTGATATCGCGGCCACACTGGAGAACAGGAAGACAAGGCTCGAGTGGGTTTCCCGCGTGGCGTCGGCGATCACCATCCCCCTCACCGTGGGGGGGGGTATCAACAGTCTTGAGGATATCGATGCCGTGCTCGGCGCCGGCGCTCGCACCGTATCGATGAACAGCGCGGCGGTGAAGAATCCGCGACTCGCGGAACAGGCGGTAAAGGAATTCGGGCCGGAGAGGATCACCATCGCCATCGATGCGAGGCGCAACGGAGGTCTGCCCTCGGGTTTCGAACTTGTGGTCGCGGGAGGCACGGTCCCCACGGGGAAGGACGCCATCGAATGGGCAAGGGCCTGCGGCGGTGCCGGTGTCGGCTGCCTTCTCCCCACGAGCATGGACGGGGACGGGACCCTGGCGGGATATGACATCGAGTTCACGCGGGCCGTGGCGGATGCCGTCACCGTGCCCGTGATAGCCTCGGGAGGCGCGGGGACACTGGAACATTTTTACGACGGCGTGGTGAAGGGTGGAGCCCGGGTCCTCCTGGCGGCGTCGGTGTTTCATTTCCGCACAATAGGAATCCGGCAGGTGAAGGAGTACCTGAAGGAGCGGGGGATTTCGGTGGTGCTTTAGACGGTACGGCGCGGGAGATCGAGGGCCAGTCGAAGCGGCACGCGTGCTGTCGGGCCGTTACGCGTTAAGGGGGAATTGATGAAAAGGAAGGCGTGTTCGATTGTCATTATCGTCATCGCCTCTGCCCTGGCAGGGTGGGGGGGCGTCACGACAACGGTCCTTGCCTGGGTTTTTTTCGCGGGTGATTTCACGGGCGAGGGCGCCGTTTCCGGCTTCTTCATTTCAACAGGACTACTCGGGTTGATTCCCCTGGCCCTTGGAGGGGTGCTTTTCCTGCAACGCAGGTCCATTGTCGAGAAAATCGCGGGACCGGGCGAATAACCCGGATCATCCTTCGCCGGGCGAGACTATGGGAGATCCCCGGTCGGCGAAACCGCTCAGGTCGACTAGGACCTTGACAATAATCAGCACGACCACGAGTGCCGAAGGCGCGCCGCTCAGAATGATGCCCCCGATACCGAATAGCAGCAGGAAATGAGGCGCGATGATCGCCCCGAATGAGCGGTTCACTATCACCGAGGGATCGGATCCTGACCTGCGAATCCTGAAAAAGACCGTGTAAAGCGTGCCCGCCGTCACCACGACGGTGATAATGGCGATATCCGCCATGATTTCCCGGGGCCAGCTGAGACCACCCCGCACGAAAATCCGGAAAAAGGCCTCGAAGAGTTTTTCTGCAACGGGGTCGCTCTTTGCCGTTATGCCCGCGAGTATCAGGAAAAAGATCGTGTGGACGAAAAAGACGAACCCGTAAATGAAGGTGAAGCGGGGAATGAACATCCTTCCGCCCCGTGCGATTTTAATGATGACCAGTGCCGTGAAGGTGACCAGGTACACGGCGGCCTCCTCTACCCAGTAACCGAATGCCGCGAGCATGGGTGACCATCCGGCGAAAAGCATCCCCCAGATGAAAAAAACCCCCTCGACGGCGGAACCGATTGCCCCGATTACCCTGTTGCGTATTTCCATGGTTGATCGATTAATGGTGTCGGGAAAAAGCCTGTCAAGTGCAATAGTGTCAGGTGCGGATGTCCGTCATGTCGAAAAAAAAAGGGCGCTCCTGATGGAGCGCCCCTGCATGTCAACAGTAATCAGAACGAGTATCTTAGTACCCGATCAGTTTCTGGATCAGGAGCGAATACTTCACCACGAATCC
This sequence comes from Spirochaetota bacterium, assembly GCA_040768125.1. Lineage (GTDB taxonomy): Bacteria > Spirochaetota > UBA4802 > UBA4802 > UBA5550 > RBG-16-49-21. The sequence continues at coordinate 49,371 of JAXGNG010000005.1, forward strand.
GGAGAAGACCACGCTCACCATGCTCATGAGCTTGATAAGGATGTTCAGCGACGGTCCGGAGGTGTCCTTGAAGGGGTCGCCCACGGTGTCGCCCGTGACGCCCGCCTTGTGGGCATCGGATCCCTTGCCGCCGAAGTTGCCCTTTTCGATGAACTTCTTCGCGTTGTCCCAGGCGCCGCCCGCGTTGTTGAGCAGACAGGCGAAGGAGAAGCCAGCCGTGAGACCGCCCACGAGCAGCCCCATGACCCCGGGCACGCCGAGGAACAGGCCGGTAAGCACGGGCACAACGATCGCCATGGAGGCCGGGAGGATCATCTCCTTCTGGGCACCCGCAGTTGAAATGGCCACGCACCGCGCGTAATCAGGCTTGCCGGTGCCTTCCATGATGCCCGGGATCTCCTTGAACTGCCTCCGCACCTCGCCGACCATCTCGCCGGCGGCGCGTCCCACGGCCTTCATGGTCATGGCGCTGAAGACGAAGGCCATCATGGCGCCGAGGAAGATGCCGCAGAGGAGGAAGGGATTCATGATGGAAAGATCGTAGGCGATCATGAAATCCTGCATCCCGGCTTCCCGGGTGACAACGTACCGGAGGAATTCGCCGGTCTGAATGCCGTCAATGAGAATGGGCTTGATCTGACCGGAGACGATTCCCTCGGGAAGAGAGCTCGCCGTGGCGAAGAACTTCACGTTCCCGACTTGGACAAACTGCTCGGTCACAACGTTGCTCGCCGCAAGGGCCAGTTTGCCGAGCCAGAGCTTCACTTCTTCGAGGTAGGCGGCCATGAGGGCCATTGCGGTGAGGGCCGCGGAGCCGATGGCGAAACCCTTGCCCGTGGCTGCGGTGGTGTTGCCGAGCATGTCAAGGGCGTCGGTTTTCTGGCGTACCGAGGGATCCAGGCCGCTCATCTCGGCGTTACCGCCGGCGTTGTCGGCGATGGGTCCGTAGGCGTCGGTGGCCAGGGTGATGCCCAGGGTCGAAAGCATGCCGACCGCGGCGAACCCGATCCCGTAGAGGCCCCTGGAAATATCATGGAACCCTCCGGAAAGGCCGAAGGCGGCGAGAATGCCGATGACGATGGTGATGACGGGAATGCCGGCGGAATACATACCCACCGCCATGCCCTCGATGATCGTGGTCGCGTGGCCCATCTGCGCCTGTTTCGCGATGCCCTGGGTCGGCTTGTTCTCATCAGAGGTGTAGTACTCCGTGGACTGGCCGATGATGAGGCCCGCGAGGAGACCGGCGATGACGGCGCCGAAGATGCCCCAGGTGATCAGGTCGAGCTTCACCATGGCGGCAAGCGCGACGAGGATCAGTATCGAACTTCCCCAGATCCCCACGTTGAGGGACTTGAGAAGGTTCTTCATGGTCGCGTCTTCCTTCGTCCGGACCGCGAAGATCCCGATGACTGAGAAGAAGATGCCCAGGCCCGCAATGATCATCGGCGCGATGACGGGCTTGATGAACGACGCTATCTTGGCCGCATCCGAGAGGACCTCGCCGCCCGCCGTGGCGCTGGCGATGGGAAGCGCCGCGCCCAGGGCGGCCGTGGCCAGGATCGAGCCGCAGTAGGACTCGTAGAGGTCCGCGCCCATGCCGGCCACGTCGCCGACGTTGTCGCCGACGTTGTCAGCGATGGTCGCGGGGTTCCGGGGGTCGTCTTCCGGGATGTTGGCTTCGACCTTACCGACCAGGTCGGCGCCGACGTCGGCGGCCTTGGTGTAGATGCCGCCCCCCACCCTGGCGAAGAGTGCCTGGGTCGAGGCGCCCATGCCGAAGGTAAGCATCGTCGTGGTGATCTCGATCGTCTTGACCCGGAAGAATTCAGCGTGCTTGGAGGTCTCGCCCACGACGAAACTGCCCACGATGCTCGCCTTTTCCATCAGGATGTTGCTGAGTCCGAATATGTTGTTGTCATAGATCCAGTTCAGCCCGATGAACCAGAGGGTGATGTCGAGGAGGCCGAAGCCGACGACAACGAGACCCATGACCGCGCCGGACCTGAAGGCAACCTTCAGCCCCTGGTTCAGGGATACCGAGGCCCCCTGGGCGGTCCTGCTTGACGCGAGGGTCGCCGTTTTCATCCCCAGGAAACCACAGAGGCCCGAAAAGAAACCGCCCGTGAGAAACGCAAAAGGGACGAAGGGGTTGAGGACTTTCAGGTAAGCGAGTAACGAGAAGATCAGCAACAGCACGACAAACACGATGGATACGACTTTGTACTGCCGCTTGAGATACGCCATGGCGCCCTCTCTGACATGGCTGGCAATCTCGATCATTTTTTCGTTGCCCTCGTTCGCAGATTTCATCATTTTAAAGAAAACAAACGCGAAGATGAGGGAAACGAGTGAACCGATGGGCGCAATGAAAAATAGGCTATTTTCCATCAATTGACTCCTTGTACCCAAAAATTTTTTATCAAACCCCCGGCGCTTGTGCCGCCGCGGGATAATAATTCCAATTTACGGGCTGTTCAGCGGGTCAAAACAATTGGCTCCAAATTTGTCAGTACGTCGTAAATTGTCAAGACCTTTAAGGCATAAATGCCGCTCTTCAGGGCTTCGCGCCTTCGCATTTTTTATTCAGCCCCTCCAGCTTTTTCAAGGCATCATCGAGTGAAATTTTTATGTTGTTATGAAGTGCCGGATCGCCTCCGCCGAGGAGCTTCGCGTATCTGGATACCCTGAGGGCGTGTCCCAGGTTGCTGACGGCGGTTTTATAACCATCAATATTTCCGCACGTGGCGTCGGGGAGGGCACGGTACGTATCATGATATCGCGTGGCGATGTCGAGGTATTCGAGTACCAGTTCGGACGTAAGCCTTGCATACAGGTCCGGCCGTGTGATCTTCTCCGGGTCAATTCTTGCGAAGGCGTCGCCTTCGAGCTGGATCACTCGTTTCAGGGCGATTTTCGATTTTTCCGCGTCTCCCGTGTTGATCGTCCTTGTAAACACCTTCACCGGGTCCTCGTGAATCGAACCGGAGATCAGGATTCCGAGTATGAAAGAAAGAATGACGACGCCGAGGGTGAACCCGGTCTGGATTGTACCCTTTAACCTGAAATAGAGGGCCACGGCGGGAATGATGATGATAAAGAAAATCCGAATGAATATGATGAGAAACTCTTCAATGCTTTCCATCTGCCTCTCCAGAGGGATCAGCGAATGCCCCGCGAACAAGGGCCAATCTTCGTGTCCCCTGCCAGGGTAATTATTATCCACGAAATCAGAGGGGGGCCCGGCTGTCAAATAATTTGGCGGGCGTTCCGTTCTTTCACGGATTTTGGGGATGCTTCCAGAACACTGTTTTCAGGATAATATCTTGACTGAATCGGGCCTGCCGCGTTGAATGGTGCCGGGGCGTCCGTACTGTCGCGGAGGTAGGCGATGATACGATGTGATAGCGCCCATGAAGCGGTCTCCCGCGCGATCGAAAGGGTCGGTTCGCGGATCTTTGCCATGTCGCCAATCGGGGTCGGTTCGGGGAACCGATTCCTGAACGAGCTGGCCCAACGGGCGAAACGGGGTGATATCAGCCTTTCCGTGTTCGCGGCCCTTACCCTGGACAGGCCGAAGCCTCCCGAGGGGAACCCGGTCCTCGCGGCGTCATACCGGCGGTTGTACGGGGATTACACCACCTTCCATTACCTCGACGAATGCGCGGCTGCGGTCGCGTCCGGCGCGCCTATTCCGGACTACCTGACATATCACAGCTATTATTACGCTCCCGGGCTCGAGCGGCGGATTCCCGGGATGCAGCCCGATTACCTGGCGGCCAACTTCAGGGACGCCAGCGAATGCGCCAGGGAACGCGGGATGAACATGGTTGTCATGAAAGCCTCGTTTCTTAACGGAACGTTCAACTGCGGCACCAATGTCGACATCATGCTCAGGGCGATCAGGGACGTGAAGAAAAACGGCGGCGCGGTCCTCCTTCTTGAAAATGCCCGTATGCCCTACACGTGCGGCAACGCGGACATCCCCGCGGAATGCATTGACTATGTGGTCCGTGACGACGAGCCCCTTTTCGTGATGCCCCATCAGCCCCTGACCGTCCTCGAGCATTCGATCGGGAGCCATGTTGCGGAGATCGTGCCCGACGGCGCGACGCTCCAGCTCGGCATCGGACAGATGTCGGACGCGATTTCTTTCTGGCTTGCCCGCAGGGGAAGGAGCGACATTAACGGGTATTCGGAGCTTATTTCGCCGGGCTTCCTGTATATGATACGCAACGGGGTCATCACCCGGCACGACGAGAACAACGTTCTCCTTACCGGGGCTTTCATCGTGGGAACCGACGAACTCTATCGTTACGTGGACGAGAATCCCTATGTGCGGATGACCGAGGTTCACGAAACAAACAACCAGAAGTTCATTGCGCGCCTCCCCCGTTTCCACGGCATTAACAGCACCCTGCAGATGGACCTCTTCAGCCAGGCGTCATCGGAAAGCTTTTTTCTGGAGGGGCGCTTCATCCAGTACACGGGTATTGGCGGGCAGTTCGAGTTCCAGGAGTCGGCCATGAAAAGTGAAGGCGGCAAGTCCATTCTCTGTCTTCGAAGCTGCCTCCGGAACGGCGATGGATCACCGGTCATGAGCAGTATCGTACCGTGTCTTCACAACGTGGTAGGGGTGCCGAGGAATAAAATCGACCATATCGTCACTGAATACGGATGGCGGTGCCTTCGTTTCGCGTCCATCGAGGAGCGGGCCCGGGCCATGATCGAGCTTGCCGATTCCGCCTTTCAGGATGACCTGCTCGGGGCGGCCCGTGAAATGGGGCTGGTGCGCGGCGGGTACCGGATTCCCGATGAATACCGTTGCAATACCTATGAGTCCCTTCTTAAAAGGATGGGAGCCGTCGCCCGGGATTACACTCTTCCCCTTGGCTCAGGCATTGAATTTGACCATCATACAACCCCCGAGGAACTGGCACTCATGTAGGGGTCACCGGGACAGCGATTGGGTGTTGGATCGACAGGCGAAGTGCCCCGAAATTAATTATTGACAGATGGGGACGCCGGCGGGTTGATGATACCCTACTTTCTGTGCGCGAGGTGAGCCCATGCCGTTAGTGACCGATTATACCAAGCCTGAATACATTCATCGTCTCGAGGCGACAGATAAGTTCAAGGCGATCGAGGAACTGGCCCTGGTCTTCAAGGGCACCGGCGTGTGCGATGACGTCGACAGCCTTATCCGGGCCCTCAAGGAGCGCGAAGAGATCATGAGCACCGGCATCGGCTTCGGTATCGCCATACCCCATGCCAAGATCAACACGATACGGGAGATGTCCTTCGCCATCGGGGTTTCAAAGGGAGGCATTGATTTCGATTCCATGGACGGCGAGCCGGTGCACCTGGTGATCCTTGTGGCGGCTGGTGAACGTCAGCACAAGGAGTACCTCCGTCTCCTGTCTAATATTATGTCGATCATCAAGAAGGACGGCGTGAAGGACAGGATTATCGCGTCGGACTCGAACGACGAGGTGATCGCCATACTCCATGAGAACGAGTGAGTCGAGGGGCGCAATGGCGGAGAAGGAACGGGAGTACGATTTTCACGACATCGAGGCGAAATGGCAGGAGCGCTGGGAGCGGTCGAAGGCCTTCATGTCCCGGAGGGACCCGGCACAAAAGAAATACTACATACTTGAAATGTTTCCCTATCCCTCGGGTCGCCTCCACATGGGGCATGTCCGAAACTATACCATCGGCGACCTGGCGGCCCGATTTCTCACCATGAAGGGATACAACGTGTTTCATCCCATGGGATGGGATTCCTTCGGGCTCCCGGCGGAGAACGCTGCGATCAAGAACAACATCCCGCCCGCCCGGTGGACAGCGGAGAACATCGACTCCATGAAGCGCCAGCTCAGGCGGATGGGGTTCTCCTACGACTGGACCAGGGAGATCGCCACCTACCGCCCGGGCTATTACCGGTGGAACCAGTGGATCTTCCTGAAAATGTACGAGAAGGGAATGGCCTACAAGAAGAAGGCCCCGGTCAACTGGTGCGAGTCGTGCGGCACCGTGCTTGCCAACGAGCAGGCCGAGGGAGGGGTATGCTGGCGGTGCGAGGGAGAGGTCGAGCAGAAGGAGCTCGAGCAGTGGTTTTTCAAGATCACCGAGTACGCCGAGCGGCTCCTCGAGGGACACGGGGAGCTCGCTTCCCACTGGCCGGAGCAGGTTCTCACCATGCAGCGAAACTGGATCGGCCGTTCCACGGGGCTTCGCGTTAACTTCCGCCTCGAGTCCGGTGAGGACTTCCCCATCTACACCACCAGGCCCGACACCGTCTACGGCGTCACCTTCATGGTGATCGCCCCGGAGCATCCGCTCCTTGACAGGGTCACTGAGCTCGGGGTGCGGAAGTTCATCGAGCGCTTCAGGTCCCAGTCGATGCTCGACCGGACGGGGGACGAGAAGGAAAAGGAAGGGTGCGATACCGGCCTGAGGATCGTCAATCCCTTCAACGGGGAGATCGTGCCCCTCTACGTGGGGAATTTCGTGCTCATGGAATACGGAACCGGCGCGATCATGGCGGTTCCCGCCCACGACACGCGCGACTTCGCCTTTGCGAAGAAATACGGTATACCGATACGCCTTGTCATCGATAATCCCGCCGCTCCCATAGAGGTGGAGATGATGAACGACGCTTACGTGGACGAGGGTGTCTGCGTCAATTCAGGCCCCTTCAACGGCGTTCCCAACCTCGAAGCGATAGAGAAGATCTCCGATTACGCCGAAGCCGAAGGTTTCGGGAAGCGGGAGGTGAATTATCGTATCCGCGACTGGCTTATATCCCGGCAGCGGTACTGGGGCTGCCCGATCCCGATAATCTACTGCGATGCCTGCGGCATCATCCCGGTGGCGGAAAAGGACCTTCCCGTGGTCCTCCCGGAGGAGGTCGATTTCAGGGGCGATTCCCATTCGCCCCTGCTGCACATGGAAGATTTCATCTCGGTCCCCTGTCCCTCCTGCGGGGCCCCGGCGCGGCGCGAGACGGACACCATGGATACCTTCGTCGATTCTTCATGGTACTACGCGAAATTCACCTCGCCCGATTCAAAGGCAATATTCGACCAGGACGAAGTCGCCTACTGGATGCCCGTTGATCACTATATCGGCGGCATCGAGCACGCCGTGCTCCACCTGCTCTATGCGCGTTTTTTCTCAATGGTCCTCCATGACATGGGGCTCCTGCCCACGGGTGAACCCTTCACCCGCCTCCTCACCCAGGGCATGGTGATCAAGGACGGCGCGAAGATGAGCAAGTCAAAGGGCAACGTGGTGGACCCGGACGCGATCATCGAGCGCTACGGCGCCGATACCGTGCGCCTCTTCATGCTCTTCACGGCGCCGCCTCAAAAGCAGCTCGAATGGTCCGACAAGGGGGTCGAGGGATGCTTCAGGTTCATCGGAAGGGTCTGGCGCCTCGTCAACCGCTACGCCGGGCACTACGAGGCGGGCGCCTTGGTGGAGGGAGACGGTCCGGGCGGCGAGCTCGGGAAGATACTTCGCGAGCTCCATATGACGATACGGACGGTCACCCACGACATCGAGGAGCGGATGCAGTACAATACCGCGATAGCCCGCATGATGGAGCTCGTCAACGCCCTGTATCTGGTTGACGATAAGGAATTCGCCACACCGGAAGGGAAGAAGGTCCTCTCGACGGTCTTTGATTCCCTCATCCCGATGCTCTCGCCGTTCATACCCCATGCCGCGGCGGAGCTCTGGGAGGCCCTGGGCAATTCGACGGACCTCCACGCGCTTTCCTGGCCCGTGTACGAAGAGTCCCTGGCGCGGCGCGATGAAATAGAAGTGGTCTTCCAGGTTAACGGAAAGATCAGGAGCAAGGAGATGGTGCGCTCCGATATCTCCCGTGATGAGATGGAGAAAATGGCACGGGAACATGAGAAAATACGGGATCATATCGAGGGGAAGAACGTGAAGAAAGTGATCGTGGTCCCGGGAAAGCTGGTCAATATCGTGGTGCAGTAAGATTTCGTCGTCTGACGCCGCTGGCCCTTTCACGTCGCCGCGGGGCGGAATGATTCAGGGAATCGAACAGAGTGACGGGATTCACACACCCTGTTTTTGTCCTGGTTTGACCTCAATGAATTTCCTCCCGGGATCAAGGCGAATCCCCCGTTCTCCCGCTTCCTCCCTGTAAAAAAAATCGAGGCCGATATCGAATAAATCACTTCCCAGGAAGCTTTTTAGTGCTTGATTTAATTTTTTTAATGAAGAGTGTATAGTATACATTGTTCCCGGAGGGACCCGGTGATGGATAAAAGAAATGTTATCGTAGCGATGTCGGCCGTGGCCGCGGCAATTGTCCTGTCGATCATTGTGGTGGTCATCATGGCGGCAACGGCGCGGTACTCCTTCCTGATCCACGACGCCGCGGGGAAGTACTACCGGGGACGATCCCTCGTTGTTCTGGGCGGGGTCCTGGTATGCCGCCGGGAGGCCACGGCCCATCCCTCCAGGGCCGTTGCGCTCCGCGCCGCCGAGGAGCCGCGGAGCGTCACGTTTATGAAAATGAGCGGGGTCCGTCATATCGAGATCATCGCCGACCCCGAAGAAGAGCCCCCGGAGGGATGGCAGCCGGCGATACGGGACTACCTCGGCGATTACACGATCAACGCGGCGGGAAACAACGGACGCCTTTCGCTTCGCGCGGGAAAAGAGGGCGTGTACGGCACCATCAGGTTTCCCGACTGGGGGAAGGGGGCAACGGAGTACCTGCGGAGCGTGAGGATCGCCGGCGGCAGGATCTATTTCGTCCGGTCCGTGGCCACCAGGCAGGAACAGGCGCGCCTCGGGGCCAGCCGCACCTTCGTGCAGGTCTACCAGGGTGAGTACTACCGGAGCGGCACGCGCATCAGGGGCTACTATACCGTCGATGGCATGAGGAAGCAGTGGGACGCGGTGAAGGCACGGTAAGGGGGCGCGGCGACGCCATGGGAGAAGGCAGGCCCTACCTGGCCAGCCGGTTCATCGGGGTGAAACCCTTCACCTCGCTTCTTGACGGGGCCGGAGTTGAGTATCTGGTCTTTGATGACGGATCGGAGTCCGCCCTGTTCGCAAAAAGGCCCGATCATTTCCGGCTGGGGGATGATGCCGTGCGGGTGGGAAAATGCCTGCAGGAGGGCGTGGAGGTCTATTTCGCTGAATTCGGCATCAGGATCACCCCGAGCTTTCGTTCCCATCTCGTTTTTCTCTTCGATCATCATCCGACGTTTGAGGAACTCCTTGCTGCCGCAGACGACATGGAAGGGCTTGTCGAGGAGGGCCTGGCGGGAGTGGATCCGGGCGATATTGTGAAGATGCAATGAGGTTCCGGCCCTTGCAGTCACCCCCCGGGTGCACGGTTCAGAAGACGTAGCTCCCCGAAAAGTAGAACAGGTAGTTCTTCCTGAATTCCGAAAAATCTGATGCCTTCTTGTTGAAGACGAAGGCGCCCATGATCCCCGCGGAGAAATCGAGGTTTTCCATGGCGTTGACGCGCAGGAGGGGGCTCCAGAATATGCCCTGCCCCTGGATATCGCCGATGGTGAAGAACTCGCCCCGCACGAGGGGATGGAAGTCGTAACCGAGGGCCACGGCGCAGTAGTGCTGGTTGGTCGTCAGGGGGATGTTGGAAAGCATGAGGTAGGTTTTCTGGACTGTGGCGTTGAGGCCCGCGTCAATGGAAGCCACTTTCAGCTCCCGGTTGTAGTTCAGGGCTTTCTGGTTGTAGAAGTACTCGACGAGAAGGTACACCCCGGCCTTGAAGGTGTACTCGTAGCCCGCGTTGGCCTGGAAATACAGCGAGCGCCTGCCGTCCCTCCCGGGGAGGAGATACCTGATGCGGTACCAGGGAGAATAGCGGTCAACGTATAATCCGTTCGCCTGGCTGGCAAGGACGGCGCCGCGGAGCATGCCGTCAAGGACGATGGCCGCGAAATCAAAGCCCGCGACGCCGCGGCGGGAAACGTATCCTCCCAGGATGGCGATGTCGGCGTCCCGCACCGAGGTTTTAACCCGGGCGATATAGTTCTGGTCCCCCATGTTGAAGCGCTCGATCTTGTTGTTGCTTTTCTTGAAATCCACCACGGCGGTGATTTCCGTCGTGTCCCCCGGGTAGAAGTCGAGCTTGACCGCGTCGGTCCCCTTCTGTTCGTCTCCCCCCTCCACGAAGGTAGGCGATATGGGATTGAGGATGTCCAGGGGGTTCCACAGCTTCCCGCTGCCGAAGCGTATCTGCTGCCTGCCGATGGTTCCCGTGAAGCCCTCCACACTCACCTTGAGATAGGCCCGGTGGATCTTGATGCGGTAGAGGAGGTCGGTTCCCCGGTAGGGTTCCCAGTTGAGGTCGAGGAAGTCGTTGTATTCCGGGGGCCGCCAGTACGCCGTGAAATCCTTGCTTTTCCCGTAGTTGCTCCAGATGAGCTCGTTGTCCAGGTCGATCCTGATCGTGAGGATGTCGTCATAAAGGAATTCCGGCGACAGCCTGATCCTGGTCAGGTCGGATGAGAGGTTCTTGCTCGACATGACCAGGGGGTCCTTGCCGATGAAGTTGTCCGTGCGGTGAAACAGATAGAGGTTTTTCGCCTGCCCCCGGAATTCGAAACGCGGTCCTTTTTCCCTGAACGAGGGTGCGTCTTCCGTTTCCGCATCGGAGGCGGAATCGGTCACGGCATCTGGTGATGCGGCATCGTTTTCTGCCGCTTCGTCGTTCATCTCGATCTTTTCGATGGGAACTTCACGCGGCGGCAACTGGGCGAGAAACACTGCCGGCGCCGCGATAAGGGCCGCGGGACCCAGGGTGCCCGCGAGGATGGCGCGTATGAAAGCTTTCCTGATCATGTGAACGGTCCGTTATTTCCTCTTGAGATTCCTGAGCGTGAACACCGAGTCGGGGATTCTCACGTTGAAGGCGATCTTTTTTATTATCATCTTCGTGTACTGGTTCTCCCGGCCGTCCCTGTCCAGCTTGTCGACGCTCACCATCTTGTACACCGTGGGGATAACGCGGTCGTGCATTTTTTTGAATTCGGAGCAGGTGAGGATTTTCTTGACGTTGCCCCGCTGGTCGAACATCTCCTGTCTCACCGGGAGATCGTCGGATACGCGGGCATAGTAGAGTATCTTTCCCCATACAACGGCGGCCTTCGGCCTGGGCGTCAGGGCAATGACGTTGCACTCGTGGCCGTCCACGGTTTTTTTCCCTGCCAGGGAGTGGGTGTAGTCCTCGAGTATGCTCGATTCCTTTACGATGTCGTCGTTGGTGAAATCCGAGCCCATCCATTCCTGGAGCATCATGGAGGGATGGATCTTGGTTTCCTTCCCCATTATCGGGTTGTAGTGCCACATGAGGCGCTCCCCGGAAATGAGGAGAAAGCGGTTCCCTCTCTCCTTCGCCGGCGCCGTGATCTCGGCGAAGGATTTCTTCGCGATCCGGTTGTCCCAGCTCCTCATCTGCAGGGTACGGGTGAAGCGCCGTCCCTTGATGATAATTTCCATTTCGGCGATCTGGGTGTTTCCCCGTACTTTACTGTCGGAGCTCCTGATGATATCGTACGCCGTCCGGGGCGTTCCCACGGAAGGGAGCAGAGCTGCCAGGGCCGCGGCCAGGCAGGTTCCCGCAATGCTATTTCTCATTTTTTTCTCCCTGCAGGCCGGCTTCGCGGGGAAACGCGTTTCCCGGCCGCTGTCTTTTTTTTCACGTCCGACGCGATCGTGCCGTCGTAGAGGCTGACAAGGCGCTCGGCGCGCTCCATGACCATCCGGTCGTGGGTGGAAAACACGAAGGTGATCCGTTTCCTGCGGTTGAGCTCGTGCATCAGGTCGAGAAGGTTCGCCCCGGTCTTCTGGTCGAGATTGGCCGTGGGCTCGTCGGCCAGGACGAGCTCAGGCTCCGACACGATAGCGCGGGCCACGGCGACACGCTGCTGCTGGCCCCCGGAGAGCTCGCGCGGGGGGCGGTTGATCTCGGCTTTCAGTCCCACCTCTTCCAGTATACGCCGTGAACGCGATCGTCTTTCCTCCTTGTCAACTCCCTGCAGCAGAAGTATATACTCCACGTTTTCCAGGGCCGTGAGGACCGGGATCAGGTTGTAGGCCTGGAAAATGAAGCCGATATTGTTCAGGCGCATGTCGGAGAGCTCCCGGGGATTCATTGCCGTGATGTCCCGGCCCGCAACATCAACTTCACCCGACGAGGGGTTGTCAAGGCCGCCTATGACGTTGAGGAGGGTCGTCTTTCCCGAGCCGGAGGGTCCGGCAATGGCGATGAACTCGCCCCGCTCCACGGTGAGGCTGACGCGGCGCAGGGCCGGGATGGAGAGCCCGTTGGCTTCGTAGTTCTTGTCAAGATTTCGAACGGTGATGATGGCCATGGCCATGTTCCTCCTGCAACGGAGCGGCGTCGCCGCTAAATGAAATGAAGCGCCTCCAGGGGCTTTATGCGTGCCGCCTTGACCGCCGGGTACAGCGACGCGGTCACGGTGGTGATGAGAACGACCGCCACGGCGGCGATGATGTCCTTGGCGAGGAGCGTGGGGTAGATCGTGGTGCCGATCTTCCACTTGCGCATCGCCTCCATGGCGAAGGAAAAATCAAGGCCCGTGGCGCCCAGGATGAGCACCAGGGGCACGGTGATAGCAAGACCTGCTGCGAGGCCAACGAATCCCAGGTTGATGGCTTCGAAGATCACCATGAAAAAAATGTGCGAGGGCCTCGTGCCGATGCATTTCATGACGCCCAGCTCGTGGAAGCGTTCCATGATCGACATGATGAGGGTGTTGGCGATCGAAAAGATGACGGTGATGAACATGATCATGAAGAATATATAGATCACCATGTCCTGGAGCTTGATGTAGCTCACCAGGTTGGGTTCCATTTCCTTCCAGGTGAGGATTTCGATGCCGGGACCGCCGGCGCCCTTAATCCGCTTTTTTACGGCGTCCACGGCATCCCGGTTTTTTGTCCGTATGATGATCTCGGACACGTTGCCGCCTATCCCGGTGATCTTCTGGAGCTGCTGTATCCCCGTGAAGACGACGAAGGAATCAAATGACTCGACGGGTGATTCGTAGAGTCCCGCGATCCTGAGACCCACGCCCGTCATCTCGCTGCTCTCGTCAACAACGCGCAGCACCGCCCTCTCGCCCACCCGGAGATCGAGCTTCTCGGCAAGGGACTTCGATATAAGAAGCTCATCCGCGGCAGGGTCCTGGATAAAACGGCCGCCGCTTTCCGGAAGAACATACTTCCCTATCGATGAAATCGACCGTTCCCTCGAGGGATCGATGCCCACGAGCATGATCCCGCGGGTGGTTTCCGCCGAGCTTATCATTCCCTTGATCTTTACCCGGGGGGCGAAGGCCACGACTCCCGGGGTTTTTTCGAGGACGCGGTATCGGCCTTCGTCGGGCGCAAAATTATACGCGAGCTTCATGGAATCCCGGTATCCCGCGCGGTGGATGGAGATATGCCCCAGGGTGGTGTTGATGGTGTTCTCCACCATCTGGAGGGTCATCCCGTTCATGAATCCGATTGAAAAGACCATGGCGAAGACACCGATGGCCATCGAGGAGATCACCACGAGGGAGCGCCGCTTCTGGCGCCAGAGGTTGCGCCACGCGATCATGATGAAGGTCCCGAGGCTTTTCATGTAGTGCGTGCCGGTCATGACGTGGCTCCCTTACAGCGTTCGTATCGCCCTCACCGGCTGGAGGCGCGAGGCGCGGCGTGCCGGCATGATGGTGAAGAGCATCGATATGATGAAAATGACGAGCGAGGTCTCGAGAAAATATGAAACGGCGATCTTTGCCGGGACTTTAGTCATGGTGAAGCCCCAGACCTCCAACTCCTTCTGGTAGCTGGTGTAGTCCAGGGGGAACACCATGAAATACCATGACAGTGCGCCCCCGACGATGCACCCGAGGATGATGCCGAGGATGGAGATTATGAACGATTCGATGGTTACCATGGCGAGGATCTGCCCGGGCCGCGTGCCGATGGCGAGCATCACCCCGAATTCCCTGGTCCGTTCGAAGACGGACATCTGGACCGTGTTGAGCACGCCGAAGGCCACGGTCAGGTAGAGCACGAAATAGAAGACGTAGGCGCCCACGCGGTCCATGATCACGTACTGCATCAGCTCCGGCATGAGGTCGTCCCACCCCATGATCTCGAGATCATCAGAAGGGATCGCTTTTATCAGGCGGTCCCTGACCTCCGGCATCATGGTGCCGTCCTTCAGGCGGATCGCGATGGCCGTGACGTACTCGCCCATGGAAAACATCTCCACGGCCCGATGGAAGGGCATGAGGAGAAGCATCCGGTCGTATTCGGGATTCCCGGTTCGGAATATGCCGACCACGGTGAGTTCCGGGGCCCCGGCAAAGGAGCCGTCAAAGCCCTGGGAGAGGAACGAGAGCGTGTCTCCCACCCTGGCGTCGAGATTTTTCGCCATGGTTTCGCCGATGATCACGTGGTCCGTATCCCCCGGCGCGAGATAGCGCCCGCCTTTCATGATGGACTCGTGGAGGGTTGAAATGAGAGGTTCCGAGGAGGGTTCGACCCCCTGGACAAAGGCGATGTCTGAGGTGTCGCCCCTGATGACCAGGCCTCCCGCGGCGATCCTCCTGGAAAAACCGGCGATGGCCGGCTCCGCCTTCAGGGGGTCCGTGATGGACGCGTCCGGAATGAAGCCGTAATCGATGCTCCGGTCCTCCCAGAAGCCCTTTTCATGGATCTGAATATGCGTCGTGTTGGGGGCGACGGAGTTTTCGATGATCACGTCGTAGGCGCCTTCCTGGAGCGATATGAAAAAGATTACCATGGCGCACCCCACCATGATCGTGAGGAGGGTAAGGATTGTTCTCCGCTTGTTTTTCCAGACGTTGCGCCACGCCAGGGTCGCTTCGATGGAATGCCGTTTTAGGAACTGCACGAATCGTTCTCCTTTCCACGCACCGAGGATTAATTCCGATCCATTGCCCGAACGGTCGCAGGGTAGTGGAGCGGCGTGAATTAGTCAAGCAGAGTAGGTTTTTTTTGCCTGTTCCAGCGGAATACGGTACAGGCGATATGTCGCGTTGTTTGATCATGAAGCGACGGCGCGGTGCGTTACTTTTAATTAGGTGATGGTTCATCCTCATGCGTAATGAGGCTGATTATTATTTCATCTGAATTTTCCGGTGCGGCATCCGTTTTTTACAATAGCTCGGGCATGAATAAAGGGAAAAACATGTTCGATATTAACAATCGAGATCAAATTGCCGGAAAGTTACGCTTAATAATTTCTGATATTGTTTTCAGTTCTTGACAACATCCCGTGAATTAATGTAAGGTAGACAGCTTTTACTACAACAGTGTTTAAGGTTCATTGACATCATGGAAAAAGAAGATACAGATAATAGAAAAAAAAGAAGGATATACACCCTCGGCAGTGTACCCCGGAAAATACTCATCCTGTTTATCGCGCTGTATGTTATTCACCCCTCTGTATTTTTTCTTCTAAGCGTTCTCATAATCGGATCTGACAGGTTCTTCTCGGTATTCAAGATCATCGCCATTCTTGCGCCACCCATCATAGCCGTTTTCACCGGAATTTTCATCGTGATGAACCGCAGGCTCGCGAAGCATATCGCGGAGCTAATAGATGATACAAGAGCGACAGATGACCGGGAGGCCCTGTCGGCCTTTTTCAATGCCTATCCCGAGAGGGCCGCCATTCCCCTCGTGGCCGGCTGTGCGATCGGACCCGTGCTTACCGTTATCATCGGGTTTTTTTCCGGTATCTTTTTTTCACCCTTCCAGGCGGTCTTCATCCTCATCATCGGCGAGATAACCGCGGCGGGTGTGGGAGCGATACTTTATTATTATTCCAAGATATTCCTCTACCCCTCGAACAGGGCGATCCCCTATACGCCGATATCGATACTGTACCGGTTTTCCATTCCCATCCTCACCATGGTTCTCTTCATCGTGACCGTTTCCACAGTTGCCATCTACAGGGGCATCCAGGTAGAAATTGAAAAGACCCAGCGCGAGATAATGTCGCTCAAGCTGAAGCGACACGTGGAAATGATCGAGGGTTTTTTCGGCAAGGTCCTGGCCGAGCTCGAATCATACGCCAAGACCGACCTCGTGAAAGGAATGGACATGAACCGCGTCTTTGCCTTCCTCGTCAGGCTCCAGGAGTACCGCCATGACGACATCGAGATGTATTTTGTTGCCGGTGCCGATGGGTATTCGCCCAACAGCTTCGGATCGGTAAAAAATATCGCCGACCGGGACTACTTTAAGTCCGTGATGACGGAGGGAGGGACCTTCATCTCGGATCCGCTCTCCAACAAGGCCACGGGGAAGGAGATCGTCGTCACGGCCGTGCCGATCATGCGGGGCACGAACACCGTGGGGATCATGGGCGCCACCATCCTCCTGGATACGATCATCGGCGAATTCACAACCAACGCCGGGATGCAAGCCGACCAGTATATGATTCTCTCCGAAGCAGGGACGATACTGTTCCATCCCGAAAAGCAGTTCATCAACAAAACAATCGGCAAAGACCTGAAGGACGACGGCAGTAAATTCAAAAATCTCAACCTGCTTGCGTTCAAGGACGATTTCAGCCTGTTCGAGATCGTGTTCAACGGCCGCTCGAAGATCGCGATGAAAAGCAATATGCTCGTGCTGAAGCAGAATCTTGTGCTGCTGATCGACAAGGGAACGTTCTACGGGGTGTTGAACACGACCCTGATACGGACCACCGTCTCGCTCTTCGTGATACTGCTGATACTATTCGTGATCGTAAGGCAGATAACGACGCAGATCTCAAGACCGATATGGAACATCATCCATATATTCAAGTCCGTATCGCAGGGCGACCTCACGGTGACCACCGACGACTATGTCCCCGATGAATTCGGCGATCTTATCATTTATCTCAGGATACTGCTGCGGAGGCTCAACAACGTCATCCATTCGAGCCTTGATTCGTCGCGGCAGCTGGCCGATGCCGCCACTCAGCTGTCGGCGACGAGCCAGGACCTGTCGGAAAACGCCCAGAGCCAGGCGGCGTCGATAGAGGAATCGACGGCCGCCCTGGAGGAGACCACGGGGGCCATCGAGAATATCGCGGCCCATGCCAAGGACCAGTCCGTCAACGCGACGATGACCTACGAGGCAATGGAGGACCTGAAGAGAATCGTCACCGAGATATCCGGGGACGCCGAGAAGGCCCTCGAGATGGCCACGCATTCCACCCGCGAGGCGGAGCGGGGGAACGAACTGATGAAGAACACCATCAGGGGCATGAACTCGATAGATGAAAACACCAAGAAGATATCCGAATTCGTCGTCAATATCAGCGACATCTCCGACCAGGTGAACCTCCTGGCTCTCAACGCGGCCATCGAGGCCGCGCGGGCGGGTGAGCACGGCAAGGGTTTCGCCGTCGTGGCAGACGAGATAGGCAAGCTCGCCGAACAGACATCCGGCAGCGCGAAGAAGATCGCCGACCTCGTGCAGTCGGGCCTAAGGGAGGTCTCAACGGGAAAGGCGCACGTCGACGAGACTTCGTCGGCCCTCCTCCATATCATCGAGAATATTCAGAAGACGGACCGCCTGGTGAAGAAGATCACGGATTCGCTTCGCACCCAGACCGAGTCGAGCGAGATCGTGAAGAAAATGGCCGGCAAGGTCATGGAAATGGCCGACAACATATCCGTCGCGACTGACGAGCAGAAGAGCGCCAACACCGAGCTCATGAAGACCATCAATGTCATCAACGAGGCGACCCAGTCCGTGGCGGGCAGTTCCGAGGAGCTCGCTTCCTCCGCGGAGGAGATCAGCGCCCAGGCCGAGGCGCTGCTCCAGGGAATCGCGTTCTTTAGGGTTCGAAAAGAAGAGTGAGAATGGCCCGCCGGCGGGGCTTCCCCTGACGGCATTCATCACCTGGTAATGCGCCGAGCGATCACCTGAAGCGCATGGTGAAGGTCCTTCCGAAAACGCCCGGTCCCGCGCACCCGACGGGCAGCATGTAGGGGGAGTCCCCGGGTATATCCATGACCACGATCCTGCCGTTTTTAGGCTCACCGTCGACCAGCCGCACGAGGGGATCATACGATGAATCATTTATCGCAAGCGTGATATCGGCCCTGCAGGAATCGTGGATGATTTCCCGGGGACGAAACATCCATACCGGACTTACCGCCATCCACTGGCCCATGCCGCCGAAATGAAATGTCTTGAAATTAAAAACGGGACCGGGATCGCTTTCCCTGGCTCCCCGGACCGCTTTCATCGACAGGACCGAAATTCCGCGGCGCGTCACCGACGCGTTGATGATGTCTTTCTTTTCATCGAAAGTGAAACGGCCGGTCTTTTTCGGGAACCCCAGCATCTCCCTGCCGAGGATCATGGCGGGATCATCATCCACGATGATCCAGCAGCAGTGCCGGCCCCTTCCCAGGGGCGTGCGCACGTGAATCATCATCGCCGCCTCTTTATAAGGTAAGAGCGGGTAGGAAACGTCGGGATAATCCGCGAAGAAGAGCGTGGCCATGGGCGGGCTGGATGGCCTCATTCCCCAGGGCAGTATTTTTTTTACTTCGCGAAGGTCCAGTGGCACGTCCGCCAGCAGCAGCCGGGCGTTGTTCCAGGTGTTCAATCGTTTCTTCCTTTTTTCCCCCATTTTCTTCCAGAAGTTGTCCGTGGGAATCTCTTTTGTTGTCGGGCGCATGGTCATCACCGCATAAATTTTAATTGACAACTTAAATTGTCAGATATCAATTTAAATCTACATCTCAATGATAATTTTGACAACAAATATTGTCATATTAATGAAAAAAAAAAGTCAAATGAAACCAAAATCGGAAAATCAAGGCCAGCGCTACAAGGGGATGGAGGCATCGGAACGGGCCGAGGAGCGACGCGGGAAATTTCTCATGGCCGGTCTCGAGGCCTTCGGGGTCCGGGGATATGCGGCAACGGGAATCAAGGCGCTCTGCAGGGAGGCCGGGCTCACGGAACGTTATTTCTATGAATCCTTCGACAGCAAGGAGGACCTTCTCTGCGCCGTGTACCGGATGATTGTCGAGGAGCAGAAGAACGATTTCATCGCCATCCTCGCTGATGCCGGCACAACGCACCGGGAAAAGGTCGCCGCGGGCTTACGGGCCTTTTTCGGCACGCTTCGCGACGACCCCAGGAACGCGCGGGTACAGCTTTTTGAAGTGCTCGGCGTGAGCCCCCGGGTGGATCGTGAATATCTCGCCGCGATGCAGATGATGTCCGACCTTGTATCACGGCTGGCAGGAGAGCTGGTACCCGGCATGCACCATAAGGGAGCCACGGCATGGATTATCCCGGCGGGAGTAACCGGCGCCCTGGTCCATGTTGCCATGAGGTGGGTCCTGAATGGTTACGACGTTCCCCTGGACGAGCTTGTGGCGAGGATGACCCGGGTATTTCTATCATGGAGTGATTTTCGGTGAACCCGCTTTTCCGCCGGTCCGAATGAAGAGAATCCCCGGCCGCCTTGCGCCATGGCGGTACGCATTACGGTCGCGTGAAGGGATCCAGTTCCTTCTCCGGCGTGTCGCTGTCCATGACAACATGGAGCGCGTCGCGTGTTTCCAGTTTAAACCCGTCATGGAACACGTGACAGCTCTTTTCTTTTCTCGCGATAAAAAGGATGAACATGTTTTCCGGTATCGGGTATTCCCCCGGCCTGTTCTGGAGAAACGATTCGCTGGTGACGGTAACTTCCCGTATGACCGGTTTGGTCGTGAAAAGATAATCCCGTATTATCGTGAATAACGAGCCCGCCTTCCTGGCCTGCACGCCGATGCAGGCGGTCCTGATGCCCTCGGACTCGATTATCCCCCCCAGCTTGTCCCCGGCTTTTTCCGTCAGGATGACGTAGAGACGGGAAATGCCGTATGTCTTTTTAACGAATCGGCAGAAAAGGATGTTTATTTCGATGTTGGGGGTGGCGGCCAGAACGGATGAATAGTGATCCACGTCAACGCCCAGGAACGTGTCGACGGACACGCCGTTTCCGTGCAGGTACGGGAATCCCTCCTTCTCGGCGAGCATGCAATTCGATCTGTTCGAATCGACGAACAGCACGTCGTTCTGGTAGCTTCTCCAGTATTTCGCCATGCCGATCGTGGTGGGGTTGATCCCGAGAATGATGATGTTTCTGTCCCCCTCGACAAGGATGCCCATCCTGCGCGCCACCAGTCCCGCGCTCATGCCCTGGAGGAGCACCGTAACGGATATCAGCATGAAAACGAGCATCTCGATCATTTCCGCCTTCTGTATGCCCGCGGATGTCAGCTTGATGGCCGCGATTGACGCGACCGACAGGGCTATGATGCCCCGGGGTCCCACCCATGCCATGAAGAGCCGCTCCCTGAGGGAAAACATGCCTCCCGTCGTGCCCGCGAGAACGGCGGGGAACCGCGCCGCGATAATCACCCCGGAAACCAGCAACCCGGCCACCACCTCTTCGGATATGAGGGAGATATCGAATGACGCCGCCAGGAGGATGAAAAGGAGCGATATGACGATGCGCGTTATCTGCTCCTTGAAGGAAAGGAGTTTTTCCCGGTCCCTGTAATCGATCGTGCTGAGCACGATGCCGAACACCGCGACCGCCATCAGGCCTGATTCCGAAGCCATGAGCTCCGAGATATAGTACACCAGAAAGACCAGCCCGAGGGTAAGTATGCTGCGGCTGGTCACGGGTATCACCGGTGTTTTCGTCAGGAGCAGCCTGGTGGCCACGCCGAGGGCCGCCCCCAGGGAGATGCCGGCAATGACGGAGACGACAAAGCCCAGTATCGTGAGATCAAGGACCTTCTGCGAGACGAAATACTCGATGATGGCGATCGCCAGCACGGCGCCGACGGCATCAATGATCACCGCCTCCCCGTTCAAAAAGGTTATCACGTGCCTCCGCACCGGCAGGTGGCGGACGATGGGTTTGATCACCGTGGGGCCGGTGACGATCGTCAGGGACGCGAATATGAGGGCGAGGTCCGGGGGCAGGCCGGCGATATAGACCGCGGCGAGCCAGCTTGCCGTCATGGTGATGACGATGGTCAGGAGTATCTGCCTCGTGAGGTGGATGCGGATTGATTTCAGCCTCGAAATGTCGAGGGACAGTCCTCCCTCGAAGAGAATGATGCACACGAAAAGCGTGATGAGGATGGTGAGGCCTTCTCCCAGGGAATCCGGCCGTATGAGGCCCGCCCCGTAGGGACCGAGGGCTATTCCCCAGAAGAAATAAAGAAGTATTGCCGGGAACCTGAAGCGGTCACAAAGCACGATGCTCACCGATCCCGCGGCAAGGGTGATGATTACCGTGCCGATGATGGCGTTATATTCCATGAGTTCTGTTTATTTCTCCTGTATGGGTGTTAAGGTGATACGATATATATGATAACTCAGATCCGGAATCCCGGCAGAAAGAACAAGGCTATAATCACGCCGGAAACCAGGATGTATACATTTCTCATCACCCTGTACCCCACGGATGTAATTATACGGCATGCAAATTATTTCGACAAGTATTTAATCACTGGTGTGCATGGACATCTCTTCCTGATGAATGTTGTGAGAGAATGGCTCAATTAGCCGATCTCAACAGCGTTTTGTCATCTCATGTGCGTTTCCCTTCCGTCCGGTCCATCAACTCATGATCGTACCGTCCCCGGCAATGATAGGTGGAGAGCTTCGTGATCACTTTAATCAGCACCTCCTGGGTGCTGACCACGTCATTGGTCATGTTTACGGCAATATTGAAGATCCATGACTGGTGACGGAGAACGAGATGCTCGAGGGCCGTGAGATCGCCATTCAACGCGCGTAAAATATATTCGATGTCTCGCCAATCGTCATCATTGATTTCTTTAAATGAATTGTACATGTCTCCCTGTTCTTTTCAGGCAAATATTGCTATACAGGAAAAAATAATGATTTGTGACACTGAAAATATTTTTTTGAAGTGAGATGCAAACAGGATTATTGTCCGGTTCAATGCATGAGTGCATTCCGCCGTGCACGCGAACTTTTCAGGGACTGTGCTGATGAGATGCTTGCCCTTGAGGAGAAAAGGCTTGCCCGGGATTGCTGGGCAGGTACACAATGCTTTTAAAACGACTGGGAGTAGCGGTTCAATGCATGACCTGGGTAAACGGCTTGTTTCGTTTCTTGCGAGTATCGTAACGCCGGAAATGGGTCTGAACAGTACACGGATGTTTTATTCAATCGGACTCATCTTTTGCACTCTTCATTTGCTTTTCTATGGACTCTTTAAGAACACGTACAATGCAGATCAGCGACAGGCCTTTTATAAGTCGGCCCTTGAGGAATCATACCGGCTTTCGTCACTTGCGGAAGGATGGAGTGTTTTTATTGTTCCGGCACTCCTCATGGCGCTGCTGTTCGCGCTGCTTTTCCTCGCAATGAGGGGCTGGAAAAAGCGGGACATCATACCCTACCTCTGTAAATCCTTTATCATCACCGTTGTCTTTTCATTCCTGACCTTCAAGCTGGCACATTTTACCGGTGATCTTAGAACCGGCGACGCCGGCTTTGCCGAAACCGGTTACGGACGGATATTACTATTCATGATTATTTACTCAGTTCCTGTGAGCGTCAGCGTTATTGCAAACCGCGGGGACCGCAGGATGTTTGTACGTGATAGTGTGGTATATCTACTGCTCGTATTTCTTTCCGCTGTGTCGGCAATGATCCAACAGGGCTTTTCTCCTGTACCCCTCATTTTTTCATTATACAACCTCGGCCTTTTTTATTTTATCGCGACGCTTGTGAGCCTTCTTTCCATTTTCGATTCCCTCGTCGCAGGCATGGATGAAGGAATTATGGCGGCTCTTCTCTACTTTTTCCTGCCGCCCATGATTCTCGCCAGTTATTTTCTTATAGGTATCCTGGTGGTATATGGCGGCATGACTCTGCTTATCGGAAATCCCGGGGGTATGGAGTTCTATATGCCCTTTGAGCACGCCTATTTTTACCTTAAGGGGGTCATTTTTTATGATGGGTCAGGGGGGCTGATTTCCGGTATATTCGGTATTGCGGCAATATCCAGCGCGGCCATGACGCTATACATGCGGGGCAGGGAATACGGAGATTCCTTCAGCCTACTACAGGTTGCGCGCTCACTTCTTGGACTGGCTGCCTTCTCCTGGTTTGTTACTCGTCCCCTGCTCCTTCCATGGTATATTTCCACGCCAATTTGTACTGTCATTCTCGCGAGTCTCTTTGCCTTCGCTTCGAAACGCCTTTCTCGCATCTAAACAGCTGCGTATATTCAATGGAGACCCAATCTTTATAAGCATGATAATCAGTTTCTGCTGGTAATCTATACAATCTTTCGATTAAGTATCTAGAGGAACGCAGTATTCCAATCGCATCTGATTGGTAACTTTCTTCGGGCAGATGACTTGCTATCAGAGATTATGTAGGTATGATGCACGAAATGCTGCGCTAACGGACCAAAGGCCAGCAGTTCCATCCCGTATCGATGAAGGATTTAGATAAGATTTCCCTGGTGTTGAAGCCCAAAACCGCTTTTTAGTTTTTTTGTAAAACAGTTGCTTTTTCTCTGCTGCATGTATTAAATATTATTATTGATGACACATCAGGGATGTGGCCGGCATTGCCGAAAGAAATTGTCCATGCTGATTCTGCATTTTGGTGGGTAGGGGGGAACACCATGAAAAAGATCAAACTGGCGATCGTTTCTATTGCTGCGCTGATGATCATTCTCACGGGATGGTATCTTATTTTTCCCGGCGGGGTCATCAGGGCGGTACAGGTCATGGGCCGCTGTTCCTCGGGCCTCTCGGCGGAGGGCATGCAGGTGGGCGACCATCACTGGGCGTATCTTGAAGGAAAGCCCGGGGAAGGGAAGGAAACCATCCTTCTCCTGCACGGCTTCGCCATGGAGAAGGACCACTGGCAGCCCCTTTCAGAGCGCCTATCCGGGGACTACCATCTCCTGGTCCCGGACCTTCCCGGCTTCGGGGAGAGCACCGCGCTGGCGGAGGGGGACTACACCATCCAGGCCCAGGTGCCGCGCCTCAGGGCCTTTCTCGAAGCGGAGAAGGCGGGGCCGCTCCATGTCATGGGCGTCTCCATGGGGGGCGGCATCGCGGGACTCTTTGCCGCGCGGTATCCCGACATGGTCAGGTCGCTCGCCATGATCGGGCCCTACGGCATACCCTGCCCGCGCGAGAGCGAGTTCCAGAGGCTCTATCGCAACGGATCCTTCGTCCTCGTGTTCGGCACCCCGGAGGAGTATGACCGCACCCTTTCGTTCAGCCTTCACAGGCCGATGGAAATGCCGGGACACCTGAAGGCCCATATCGCGAAGAAGGGAAACAGGGACCGCCCTTTCCTGACAAGGTGTTTCAACGACCAGATGCAGCTGAGCGGCTGGGGGCTTCTCCAGAATGAGCTCGTGAAGATCACCGCTCCCACGCTGGTGATCTTCGGGGATAAAGAGCGCATCTTCGACGTTTCATGCGCGGAACGATACCGGAAGGGTATTCGCGGCGCCCGCGTCGAGGTAATGAAGGATTGCGGGCACCTGGCCTATATCGACAACCCGGAGGAGGCGGCGCGGATATACCGCTCCTTCCTTGAGGGTCTTCGACCAGGGAAATAGATGACGTCTCTCCACCGGGGGCACCGGGGAAAGGAACGGGGAGAAATTGTTCGCTTTCCATCGGGAGCCGCGGGTTCCCGTCGTGGCATTCATGGCGCATCGTGCAGGATGGCGTGGCGTCGAGGGAAAGAAGCGGGCTTTTATACAATCGTTATCCGGTGAAGGAACATGCGTATCCCCATATCACTTATCAATTCCAGGCTTCTTTCCCGTCAGGGTCTCCTCTTTGACCTGGCCGTTCTGTTCTCGAACCTTTTCCTCGTGGGGCCCCTTACCGGCCTGGTGTGGCGAAGCGGGGGCTTCCATCCCCTGTTCGGGGCCCTTCTCGCGGCCGCTTTCGCATCCTACAGCCTGGGGGCCTGGCTCAAGCGCGGACCCCTCCATGCACGCATGGCGTCCCGGGGTGCTCCTGCCCCGGGGATGCCGGCCATGGTCCTCTTTGGCCTGCTGGCGCTGATGCTCTACGGCCTCATGGCGGCCACGCTGTTTTTTGCCGCCGTGGTGCTCGGCATGGGATCCGTGGGCCATTCCGGGGTGCGCGTTGCAGCGGGCCTGGCCATCCTTGCCCTGGCGGTACTCCCGCCGGCCCTGACCCTGCGCGCCATACTTCCGCATGCGGCGGAACGAAAGCGCGCCGGGACATCCCCGTCTCGCCGGGTGGAGTTCTGTTCCAACCTGGCGATCTACTTCGCTGTTTTTGTCATCATGGCGTGGTGGGAGGGGGTCTTCGTGAAGACTCTTGCCGGCGCGGGGCGGGTAAACCCGGCGGCGGGCATGCTCCTGGTGTTCCTTGTGACGGTTCCCTTCGCGATGTTTTACCTGGCACCTCGCCTCCTTTTCCTGGCCGAGGACTACCGTTCGCCCTGGACCTGGCCGGGCGTCCTCCTGGCCATGGCTCCCCTTTCCTGCCGTATAATGTTCGCTTGACGACGCTTGTCGGTTCAGGATGCGCGGAATTGAATTGATGTTGACACCGGCGCCGCGGGGGCAGAGCATTCATGGGACGGAGGGGTAAGTCCAATGCATCTTTTAAACGTCCGTGTGAATAACAAATCATTTCCCGCGACCGGGGTGTACCCTTTCTCCCTCGATCTACTCCGGCGTACGGATTCCCTCGCCTTCACCGGCCCCGTCACCTTTTTCGCGGGAGAGAACGGGAGCGGCAAGTCCACGCTCCTGGAGGCCCTGGCGACCCGATGCGGCATCTATATCTGGCGCGGCGACGAGCGTGAGCGCTCCACCCACAATCCCCTGGAGCGCGAGCTCTACCGCTGCCTCGATATCGAGTGGTCCGACGGCCCCGTGCCCGGGGCGTTCTTCTCGTCGAATCTCTTCCTGAACTTCGCGCGAATCCTTGACGAATGGGCCGCGGCCGATCCCGGGGTCCTGAATTATTTCGGGGGGCAGTCCCTCCTGACGCAGTCCCACGGCCAGTCTCTCATGTCCTTCTTCCGGTCCCGCTTCAGGATAAAGGGGCTCTACCTCCTCGACGAGCCGGAAACGGCGCTCTCGCCCAGGACTCAGATCGAGCTCCTCCGCCTCATCGCCGCGCTTTCCCTGGACGGTCACGCGCAGTTCATCATCGCCACGCATTCCCCCATCCTCATGTCCTGCCCCGGGGCCCTGATCTACAGCTTTGACCGCGTCCCCGTGGCGCCGATCCCCTACGAGGAAACGGACCACTTCCGGGTCTACAGGGATTTCATGAAGGATCCGGGCGGGGCGGTGAAAAATGATGATGGGGGGTAGTGCCGCCGGCGTTAAAACGTAAAGCGGTATCCCAGGCGCGAAACCAGGTCCCCCCCGGGCGCGGGAACGATGTCCATTGAAAGCGAACCGGGCCGTATCTCCCCCTCCCGCTCGATCCTGTGCACCTCGTAGGAGGTGGGGGCCAGGAGGGCGGTCAGGAGATCGAGGAGTTTCACCCCGCCGAGGGCGACGCCGCCCCAGAGGAGATGTTTCCTGTTGTCCATGCCGTAGACGCAGAAGGCTGCGAGGGACATCTCCGAAAGGTAGAAGCCCCACCCCGCAAGCCGGTGTCCCTTGTAGAAGAGACCGCCCCCGGGAATCACCGTCGAGAGGGCCAGGGCGGAGATGTTCTTATGCATGAAGAAGGGCGGAAGGGTCTCGTTGATTTTACAGAGGTGCGCCACCTGGTCCATGTAGGCCGCCGATACCGTGACGGGGAGGGTTGACCAGAGAAAAATCTGGAGCCGGTTCATCGCCACTGTCTTGTCGCTGTCCATGACGCCGGGAAAAAAGTTGATCTTGAAGTGTCCCACCGCCTCGGGAACGAGGAAATGGGCGATCACCAGGGTCGTGGAAAAAATGACGCCGGGTATGCTCGGCGAGGGCTTTTTGAAGCCGAGGCGCGTGGTGGCGAGATAGGACCCGTACCCGGGCACCAGGATGTTGGCCCCGGGGTTGAGCACGCAGATACCGTCCACGAGGGCCTTTTCCGGGTCCGGCGTTCCCTGGCCCGAAGTGGAGAGATTGTAACGGTAGTAGGTGATGTACTCGATCCGCTCCGTCAGCTCCCGGACGAAGGCACGCCAGGGCGGCCTGACGTCGATCCGGAACCGGGTGTTTCCTTCGAGGGTCCCCGGCAGGATGGCAAGGGACCGGTACCGTCCCGTCTGGGTGATGGTGAAGGGAATGCCCCCGGCGGTGCGGTAACGCCCCGGGGCGAGGCCGTGCCACTGCCCGACGTTCAGCACTGCCAGGCCGTCCCGCCTGCCGAGGACGCGGACCTCCACGGGAAGGTCCCGGTGAAAGCGCGCCGTTTCCCTGGCGAGTTTCAGGGGCATGTTCATCAGGACCCGGCTCCGCACCGAGGTGCTCTTTCTCAGGTGGCGGTACGGCTCCGTTATCGGCACGAGGGTCACCGTGCCGTATGCCGTGGTACCCGTCATCTCCAGGGTAATCAGGGCCACGAGGTCGGCCTTCATCCGGAGGCCCGCCTGTTCGAGGGCGTCGTCCCCCGCGCCGGGAGGGAGGCTTTCCAGGGACCGCCGCACCACTTCCGGGTCGAGGGGAAGGAACCGCCCCATGCGGTTAAAGGCGTCGCCCACGGCCTCGGCGCACCGCTCCGAAAGGGCGGTCATCTGTATGGTCGGCTGTGGTATGGAGATAATTGCGATCCTGCCGGTGACCCCCTCGTCGGGGCGCGCGGCGAAGAGCGGGGGGGCCCCGAGGCACGCCGCGGCCAGGGCCGCCGCGAGACACCGCAGCGCGCGGGCGCGTCCCCCGGCGGGTCTGGCGGCGGGAATCGTTCCCCCGTTCCCCATGGTTTCGCTGTCCTTCCTCTGTATTGCCACGGCAGCCTCCGGTCACCACCTGTATGAATAGTGAAGCCCGAAGACCGGCGTCGCGTCCCCGGCGGAATAGAGGATCGGCTCGATGGAATAACCCTCATCGACGATCTCCCCGTTCAGGATGGAGTCCCGGATCAGCACGGCGTGGACGATCTCGGCGATCCTGACGGCCCCGGCGACCGAGAGCAGGGAAAATGCCCGGGCCCTGTTGATCTTCCCCGTCGTGAAAGAGCGGGTTACCGGGTTGTAGGTCCTGCCCGGGGAGAATTCGCGCAGGGTGAAGTATAATAAAATATTGTCGACATGGTAGTAACAGTAGCCCCAGGCGCGGCGCCCCCGGTAGAAGTGGCCCGCGCCCCCGCCGATCAGGGCCAGGAGTCCCGCCGTGGCGGGATTGCCCAGGAGGGGAGGCCTCGCCTCGAGGTAGTTCGCCGCCCTCGTGAGCATGCCATGGGCGAACGCGTCGGCGAAAAGGGAAATGCCCCCGGCGGAGAGCATGTAGATGCCGAAATGGTACCGGGCCCGCACCTCCTGGGGAACGGATCTTTTTCTTTTATGGTAGGAGGCCCAGTAGGTGGAAAGGCCGTCGATTTCAAGGTAGAGATAGGGGGCGACGTTCAGGGTCCAGAGGCCCAGGCCGGTCCAGTCGCGGTTCCGGTAGTAGCCCGCCGTGGGGGCGATGATCGGCATGACCGCACCGCCGGGGGCCGCCAGGAGAAGTGCGTACACGGTTTCCACGGCGGAGACCGGCCGGAGGACGAACTCTCGCTTCCTGCCGTACTGCAGCGATTCGAGCTCCCGCGCGGTCTCGCGGTACCCGGCCAGGATGAAGTCGCCCTGGAGCAGGGGGGGCGAGGACCTGACAACGGATCCTCCCGACAGGCGCACGGTGCCGACCTTTGTGAATTCTCTGATGTCTCCCCTTTGCGGCGTTTCCCCGGGGCGGTAGAGGTCGAAATCACCGCTGACGCGGCGGGGCGACACGAGGACCGGCTCCTCCTCGCCGGTGAAATAAAAGGGCGTGCGCCACCGGGAGAGGACTTCGGCGAAGAAGAACCCCGCGTGTTCGTCGATGATGGCGGCGAATTCCGGGGCGCCGTAGCGCGCCGACATGGGTATCCGTATTGTGCGGCGGCATACCGCGCGGCCCTGGTAGGGGAACCCGATCCCGTAGGCAGTGAGGGTCATGATGATGAAATCGTTCGAATCGTCAAGGTCGCCCCGGACCAGGAGCGTGATGCCGGCGTCGGCGGCGAAGCCGAGGAGGCAGTTCTCCCCCGTGCAGCCGAACTTCACGAGCTCTTCCCGGAGGAGGGCGGGATTCACGGCGCTGAAAATGCCGGAGCCCTCGGCGATGCCGGAAAGGCTCTGGCCGAGGATGGGCGTCATGGCCAGGGTCCGGGGGCTGTTGCTCCTGAGAATGGCGACGCCCGCCAGGGGCCTGTCGGCGCCGGATGCGCCCGCGGTCCAGAGAATCGCCGCGGCGGAGGCCGCCATGATGAGGAAGAGTTTTTTGATCATCAGTCCTCGATCCCCTTCCTCGGGGGGATGCCTTCCCGGTAATAGTGCTTCACTTCCCTCATCTCGGTGACCAGGTCTCCCCGCTCGATCAGCCGTTCGGTGGCCCCGCGGCCCGTGAGCACGAGTTCCAGGCCCTCCGGTTTCATGTCGATGATATCGAGTATCTCATCTTCCGTGACGATGCCGAAAAGACAGGCGGTTATGATTTCATCCAGGACGACCACGGGACATTCACCCAGGGAAACGGCCTCGCGGGAACGCCTGAGGGCGTTCACGGCGAGGGCGCGATGCTCCTCCATGGAGCCGTCGTCGGGGCGGCAGAAGCGGTCGCTTCCGTAGCTCTCTACCCTGACGAGCCCCCCCGTCATGGCGGCGGCGGCCCGCTCGCCGCTCGGCAGGCCCTTCATGAACTGGATCACCAGGGTCGCCAGGCCGGAGCCCGCGGCGCGGAAGGCGAGGCCCAGGGCCGCGCTCGTCTTTCCCTTGCCGTTCCCCGTGTAGATATGTACGTATCCCCTGCCGATCATTTGTTTCACTCTTTAAGGAGGAAATCGGCGCGCTTCCTCGCCTCGTCGTAGACCTTCCTGAGGGGCACGCCGAGGGTTTTCGCCGCGGCGCGGCAGTCCTCGAACTCGGGGGAGATGGTGACGGGACGGCCGCCGCTCGAGAGGACCTTGACCCCGATCTCGCCGTAGACCGTGGCGACCCGGCGCGTTTCACGCTGGAGGACCAGGCGGTCCAGGCGGGCGACGCGGACACCCGCCGTGGTGGTCTCGGCGAAGACGACGCGGGCCAGGGTGTCCCGGTCCTCCTCCCGGGCCAGGACCGTGAGCTTCACGCCGGGGCGCGACTTCTTCATGATGATCGGCGTGGTGTAGACGTCGAGGGCCCCCGACTCGAGGAGGCTCTCGAACACGTGCTGGTAGAATTCCGGGTTCATGTCGTCTATGTTCGTTTCGATTGACAGGATGGTCTCGTATCCGGCGGAAGCCTCGATCTCGCCGATGAAGACGCGGAGGACGTTCGGTATCGGGAGGTCCCGGGTCCCGGCGCCGTAACCCGCCGCGGCGAGGCGCATGTCGGGAAGGGGACCCCAGCGCTTCACAAACCGGGCGAGGATGGCCGCGCCCGTGGGCGTGGCGAGCTCGGCGCGGATGCCGCTCGAATAGACCGGGGCTCCCGCCAGGAGGGCCGCCGTGGCGGGGGCGGGTACCGGGAGCGTGCCGTGGCCGGTCTCGACGAACCCCTCGCCCACGTTGACCCGCGTGGCGCGGACCTCCTCGATCCCCATGAGATGCAGGGCCGCGCAGGCCGCCGTCACGTCGACGATGGAGTCGATGCCGCCGATCTCATGGAAGTGCACCTCATCAATCGTGGTGCCGTGGATCTTCGCCTCGACGCGTGCGATTTCCTCGAAGATCGCCGAGGCGTGGGCCCGTACCGGTTCGGGGAGCCCGCTTGTTTCGAGAATCTTCCTGATATCCGCGAGGCCGCGCCGGGGGGCTTTTTCATCACGTGCCGCGACGATGAAGCGCGTGGCGGCGATGCCGCTTTTTACCACGCGCTCGGCCGACATATCGTACCCTTCGAGGGGAAGGGTCTTTACCATTGTTTTCAGGGCCCCCATGTCAAGCCCGGCGTCGAGGAGGGAGGCGACGATCATGTCCCCGGCGACCCCGGCGAAGCAGTCGAAGCAGGCGGCCTTCATGTCACGATTCCCCACGGTTGATCATCCCCGCCAGGTATCCGGCGCCGAAGCCGTTGTCGATGTTGACCACGGCGACCCCCGGTGCGCAGCTGTTGAGCATGGTGAGTAGGGCGCCGATCCCCCCGAAGCTCGCTCCGTAGCCGACGCTCGTGGGCACGGCGATGACGGGCCGGTCCACGAGGCCGCCAATGACGCTCGGCAGCGCGCCGTCCATCCCCGCCACGGCGACGATGACGTTCGCACCCATGAGAAGCGGGGCGTGCTCGAAGAGGCGGTGGATCCCCGCCACGCCCACGTCGAAGACGCGGCGCACGGGGTTGCCCATGGATTCCGCGGTGACCGCAGCCTCCTCGGCCACCGGTATGTCCGAGGTCCCGGCTGATATGACCAGGATCGACCGGTCGGTCTTCGGCTCCGGTATTTCACCTACAATGATGATGCGCGCGTCGGGGTTGTAGCGCGCCGCGGGGATCGCGCTTTTCACTGCGTCGTAGATCTCCTCCGTGGCGCGGCTCGCGATGATCGTCCCGTGCCCCTCGGAGAGGCGCTCAAGGATGGCGAGGATCTGCGGGACCGTTTTCCCGGAGCAGTAGACCACCTCGGGGTAGCCGGTCCTGAGGGAGCGGTGGCTGTCGGTCACGGCGAAGCCGAGGTCCTCGAAGGGAAGCATGCGGAGGGCCCCCATGGCCTCTTCGACCGTCACCTCGCCGCTGCCGACCCGCCCGAGGAGCTCGCGTATCCTGTCCCTGTCCATGGGCCCCCCTTATTTCTCCACGTCACCCTCGAAGAGCTCGTCGAAAAAGCGGACCAGGTACTTGACCTCCTTGACGAAACCGGTCACGTTGGCGCGGTTCTCCGCGTGGTCCACGTACTCCGTGCCGAGGAATTTCGTGCTGATGCCGCTCTTCTGCATGAAATCGGCGAGGTTCTTCCCCTCGAAATAGGGGATGATGTTGTCGGTCTTCGAATGGAGGATGAAATACTTGCATTCCGTTTTGCCGCGACCGAACATGGCGCCGGGGTTGATCGCCTCGAAGTCGGCGTGGCGGAGCTTTATCACGGCGATGTCGTTGAAGAGCTTCTCCCCCATGATCTTCTTCATCTTGCTCCGGTCCGTGACCCCGGGTTCCGAGGCGGCGATGGCCTTCCGGATCAGCTCCTTCTCCGACTCGCTGAAGACCTCCATGTTCAGGGTGACCGCCATCTTCACCATGATGTCGAACTCCTCGGGGTTCGAAATTTTATTGTAGAATTCGAACAGCTTGCGTCCGTCGAAGAACGGCCCCAGCATGAATATCTTCTTCGGGTAGATTGCGTCGGGCACGCGGTTCAGGGCCATGAGAAGAACGTTCGCGCCGATGCAGGCGCCGAAGGCCCGGTACTCCCCGGGATAGTTCTTCACCAGGGCGATGTAGATCTTTGCCATGCGATCGTAGGCGTCCGTGAGAGAGCCCCCGGTAATGCTCCCTCGCACGTAAGGGATCACGATGGTCATTCCCGTGGCGTCGCAGAGGCTCGCGGCAAAGCGGTCGATGACCGGGTGCCTGTGCCCGTCCGGGGTGAGACCGTGCTGGAGCATGAAGTACTTCCCCGATTTGCCCGAGGGGTGGCGGTAGACCATGACGAAAACCCGCTCGCCCTCCACGTCCATGGATTCCTCGGTTTTAACGAAATCTTTCGGCACGCGGAAGCCGGAATTGCTCATCAGAAAACGCATGCTCGGCCTGTTCACGGCCACCGCGTAGAGTATTGCCCCGGCGACTCCGGCGAGGAGGAGAATGGACCCGAGGGCAATGGCGACGCCGAGGATGATTTTTTTAGGAGATGATTTCACGTGAAGCTCCCGATGGAATTCTGGAAATAGCTGCGCGGCATGGCCGCGCGATGATTCCACGAATCCTTTCCCGGGGAATGTTCCCTGTCAAGGTTTTTACGTTATCCCCCCGGCGCTCCCTTCGGCTTCGCTCAGGGCAAGACGCGCCACCCCCCTTGGTAAGGGGGGTTCTCTTCAGGGAAGATCCCCCCGGCGCTGCGCGCCACCCCCTTGGCAAGGGGGGTCTTCGAGGCAAAGGTCTCTATTGAGGTGATAACGGCATCAAGATTATTCATTACATCATGGTTTGTAAATCGCATCACGGTCAAACCATAGCCACACAGCGTAGCGTCTCGTTCAAGATCATATTCACTTCCCTCGACGGTATGATGGATTTCCCCGTCAATTTCAATGACAAGCCTCAATTTACTACAATAGAAATCAACGATATAGTTATCAATGGGTTTCTGTCGCGTTACTCTGAATCTGAATTTTTTCAAGAAGTTATGCCAAATCATCTTCTCCGCTTCGGTCATAGTGGCGCGTAACTCGCGAGCTCGATCTTTCAATTTCGGGTTATATGGCAAATAGTATCCCTTGGATATGCAATTACGTTTGATTATTCTTGGCACATTGATCATCCATGCAAGTGATTTCGTCTTTTTCACTTTAATACGAATAATATTATCATACAGAAAAACATTATTCTCCCCCCCCTTAAGAAGGGGGGGCTGGGGGGGTTGTTCTGGGGAATATCCCCCCGGCGCGGTGCGCCACCCCCCTTGGTAAGGGGGGTTCTTCATGTCAGATTTTCCTCAATAACGCTCCGCACCGTCTCGGTGAGGCGCTCCGCGTCATCGGGCGTGAGCCCCGCCGTGGGGATTGCCGCGCCGATGACGATCCTGAGGGCGCCGCCCCGGATATGCAATGACCCCGGGGGGAGGAGGCGGTAGCCCCCCGTTACCGTCACCGGCACGAGGGGAAGTCCCGCGCGGATCGCGAAGACCGCGGCGCCCTTCTTGAAGGTGCGGAGGGCGCCGTCCCGGGTGCGCGATCCCTCGCCGAAGAAGAGGGCGCTGATGCCCCCCCGGAGTTCCCTCGCCGCGCGGTTGATCGTCTCGATCGACTTTTCGCCGTCGGAGCGGTCGATGGCGATCATCCTGCCGAGCTTGAAGGCCTGCCCCATGATCGGAATCCGGAGAAGGGACCGCTTGATGACGAAGCGAAGGGGGGAGGGAAGGGACACGCCGATGGCGGGACCGTCAAGGTTGCTCTGGTGGTTGGAAACAAAGACATAGGAGACGCGCCTGTTGATTTTCCCGAGACCCTCGACGAGGATGCGCACGCCGTTCGTCCGGAGGATGAAGCGGGCCCAGGCCTGGCCTATCCTGTAGGGTGCGCGGCCCGTCCGGTCCACCAGGGCCGCCAGGAGTGCCGGGAGGCCCAGGAGGAGCGTGGCGACCGTGACGATGGAGAGGGTGCGCGTTGCCATGAAAAAACGAATGATGATGTGTGGTTTTTTTTCGTCTGTTTCCATGTTCCTTGCGTATAACCAATAGATTGCACGATGCCGGCATGGATAACCGCAGTTTTGGACACTGTCAAATACTTATTCACCGAACCGTGTACGGCAATGCTTGCCTCAATACGTTTGCATACGGGGCCTGTACATGGACACAGGCGCGGGTTCGGACACCTGGGACGCATTTTGAGTCCGGCGGCATGTGTGTCGGGTAGCGCAGCGTATCGAGAAGAGCGGCGGTCACCCGGTACAGGATTGAAACAGGCATAATAGCCAGTAAAAATGATTTGTATTGTTTTTCAGCTGTTGGTATAATGAAAAGGAAGCATCTGAAAAAACAAACAATGGAATATCAAGAAAAGGGAGTCGCGAACGAGACATGAAAACAATAAAATTTTCAACAAAAACCAAGGATGGTATCATCGTCATTCCCAAAAGATATCTACAGGAAATTAAAAATCCTGTTGATGTAACCCTGCATTATAATGATTCATCGAAAAAGGCACCGGCGGAAAGGAAGGGAAAAGAAATCGACGCGTTTTTTGAAAAATACAGGATAGATTTGAGCGGATTCAGGTTTGATAGAGATGAAGCCGGCCGGAGGTAACTGTTTTCTTGATTCGAATGTGATTATTTATTCTTTCGGAGTCGAAGAGAATAAAAAGAGAATCGCGAATGAATTATTGAAGCGCAAGCCAGCCATTTCATTTCAGGTGCTGAATGAAATTTCAAATGTGCTTCATAAAAAGTTTAGGGTACGGGTCAGGGAAATTAAAACCGCGATCGATTTTCTTTCTAAAACAGGGCGTGTGACGGCAATAGGGACAAAAACCATACTGCATGCGCTGGATATAATCAGTACCCATGGTTTTTCCTATTATGACAGCTTAATAATCAGCAGTGCATTGGAATGCAGGTGCCGGGTTCTCTATTCCGAGGATTTGAACGATGGACAGGTGATTAATAGCAGACTCAAGATTGTTCATCCGTTCAAGCAATGAGACCTAATGTGTCAACAATCAGGCAGATCCGACGGATTCGTACCTTGACAAAGAAGGGAACCTCTAAAAATCAGATTTGGATGTGCCTTTGTGTCCATAAGGCATAATTTGGCATACTCTATAGACTTAGTTGGTTGCGGAGCATTATGATGAATAGCAAAGAAGATATCAGGACCATTTCGCATTTCAAGGCACACGCGGACAACATCCTTGATCAGGTAGCCGTTACCAGGAGGCCTGTTTGTATTAATCAAAATGGCAAGGCCAGGGCCGTTTTACTTGACGCGAAAACCTATCAGAACATGCAGAAGGCGCTGGGCATACTCAAGATCCTTTCTTTCGGTGAAAAGGACATTCGGAATAAAAAACTGATCCCTCTCGATGAAGTATGGAAACGAATTGAAAAGATAGTAAATGTGTAGTTATGTCGGGGGGACGCCTGTACAATTTTTTGATCGCCGTCCAAAAATCTATTGACACGCACTCCGCATTCGTTTATTCATTTCCGGAAGTTTGTCATTACCTTGAATCACTAAAAATATAGAATAACTCTCGTTATATCACACATCAGAGTCGTCCTTTCCCCCGGCGCGCGGGCCGCGTCGAACGGGCGTGCCCGAAGGGCTATTCGCGCCCGGCTGGGGAAGCCGGGGAATTGACGCCGGAACCGAGGAGGTGTCCATGGGCCCCGTCGCTCTGCGTATCGCGCTGGCATTTCTTGCCGCATGCGCCGCCGCATGCGGGGACCTCATGACGGGCGCCCTGGATACCCGCTCCCCCCTCCTTTTCCTCGCGCGCAGCGATTTCGAACCGGCCCGGGACGCCTGCGTCACCAGGGGCGTTCCGGACATGCTCTTCGGAAGCGGCGGCAGCCTGGTGATTGACGGCGCGGGAGGGGATGGCGCCGCGGGGGGAAACGATCTGCTCGGCGACATGATGATCGACGGCCGGGGAAGGATCCTACTCACGGGGATGAGCGAGGACGCGGGGGGGAACCGCCGCATGACGCTCCTGCGGCTCCTTCCCGGGGGAATGCTGGACGGGACGTTCGGCGCCGGGGGTACCATGACCGGATACGCCGCCGGGGAGGAGCGCGCCTGCGGCCTTGGCCTGGCGGAAGACCGCGCGGGAAGGATCGTCGTGGGCGGGACCGCGGCGCGGGAGGGGAGGGCATACCCGGCGGTGTGGCGCGTCCTCGGTGACGGGCGCGTCGATGATCGATTCGGGCGGGGGGGCGTGGCGCTACTCGGCCCGGGGGACGCGCGGGAATCGGGCGCGCCGTGGCGCTGTTGCGACGTCGCCGTCGACGGCAAGGGCGGCGTTGTGGGGGTCGGGGTTTTCGGCGCGGAGGAGCGGGACGTGACGGCGCTCTTCCGCCTCAACGAGGACGGCTCCCCGGACGAGTCCTTCGGCAGCGGCGGTTTCGCCGTCCTCGGGGAAGCCCTCGGGGGGGACGCCGGGGCAGGGGACCCCGAGGTCCCGCATGGCGCCGGGGTTTCCCTCGCCGTTGACGGCAGCGGGCGGATCGTCGCGGCCGGGACGCTTGTGGAGGGGGATGCCTGGGACATCGCCGTGTGGCGTTTCACGCCCCGGGGGGTGCCGGACGGCGCATTCGGGCGGGAGGGGCGGTCCATCATCGATCTTACCACGGATGCAGCCGGGGGGAAGAGCAACGATATCGCCTTCGCCCTGGCCCTTGACGGGGGCGGGGCCCCGCATATAGCGGCCCTCAGATGGAGGAGCGGGTATATCCTGGAAATGGCCCTGGCGCGCCTCACCCCGGCAGGCACGTGCGACCCCTCATTCGCGGGAAAGGGCTTCCTGATCGTGCCCGGGGGACTGTTCGAAATTCCTTCATCCCTGGCCCTGGACCGGGGGGGCGAAATCATACTTTCCGGCGCATCGCAGACCCTCCGGGAGGACCTTGTCACGGTAATCTGGCGCTACCACCGTGACGGAAGGCCCGATATTGCCTTCGGTTCCGATGGAAGGATCCTGATTCCCGGCTCTTCCGGCGGAATTTCGGGGATCGTGAACTTCGATTCCACGCTTTTCGGCACGAAAATAATCACAACCCATGCGGGCGGCTTTGTTCTGGCCGGATCCAGCAGAAATACCGGCAGCGGCCATGATTTGGTTGTGAGAAAATACAAATAATTTTTTTCACATCTAAAACTGAATTCTCAGTTTTTTATTGACACAACGCTCCGCCTCAGATACATTAATAATTTAGCCTTTGTGGCGTTGTTCCGGATTGTAGGTGAACCAGTCGGAGAGAGAAATAATCAGTATCTGTGAACGCAGAATCTGAATAGACCAGAAAGAGTGGAACGAGTAATTTTATTTGATGCCTGCATCTTTTTTCTTTATTATATAAACCGGCCGGACGGAATAAGGTTTTCATGTAAAACAGTTTTATGGAGAGGAGAAGGGCAATGAGAAGATTTCTAACCATCATCATCGGAATCATCCTCGCCGCGGGGCTCTCTACGGGATGCTCAAAAAAGGACCTCGAGGCGTTCCAGCGGAACGATCCCTATCCTCCCTACAACCTCCTGAAGCTCTTCGACGGCTTCCCTTCCCTGAAGGACGGCGTGGACAGCCTGAGTACCCAGAAGATAAACTACGGCCTGGGCCGCATGCTCGACCTCGGGATCGACATGCCGGAATTCCTCGCCCTCGCCATTGAATTGATCGAGGCCGGTGTGGCGCCGGGTGACCCTTTTCTCACGGATCTGCTCGGCGAGCTAGCCGAACTACTGGGGGTTCTGCGCGACGACGAGCCCTATCATTACGACGATCCTTCGGATGAAGACGGCGGGTTCTACGACGGGAGCTCCCTCACCCTGGCCCAGCGCCAGCGGGGTTTTTACGAGGCGCTAGATACGGTGATGAACAACACGGACATGGGAGGCGACGTCCTGGCCATGGCGGCCCAGGTGGTGAACTACCTGGCCACGGAGAAGACACCGGCGGAGATCGAGGAAACGATCGGGGAAATGATGGCGGTGCGCGTGTACCAGGAATGCATGTACGACGATGTCACGGGTTACGCTGTGGACCTCCAGGCCGGGAGTTACACCACGGACCAGCTTGCGGCACTTAGTATCGCCGACAACGACATCTCATCACTCGAGGTGCCGATAGGCATGAAAATCACCCTGTACAGCGATGATAACTTCTTGGGAGATTCTCTCGAACTTTCCGGTAATGACCGGTGCCTCACGGACAATCCCCTGGGGGCTGGGGACTGGGACGACCAGGCCTCCTCGATAAGGGTCGAATACGACGTCAAAAAGCTCGCAAAGCTCCTGGGCAAGGTGACCATGACCTGCGACTACCCGATGTGGGTGGACGGGAGTCACGTCCCGCCGGCGAACCGCGACGACGCAAACTCGAGTTCCTACACCACGAACACCGATCTTGGCAATGCGGTGAAGGGAGTGGTGGGGCTCCTCTATGGCCTGAACAGCATCTCCGCGGCGGAGCCCGAGGTGCGGAACACCCTGAACGCCATCATCCAGACGGACCTCCCGGCCCTCATGGGCGCTCTTGACAGCGCGACCATAGAGACCCTGATCCAGGGGCTCGCGGACCGCTTCGCCACGGACGAGATCACACCGGGGGGCAACACCTATGATACCGACGCCTCGTATAATAACCCCTCGAACCCCTACGTGAACGCGGCGCTCAAGGAGACCATCCGGGATGTATTTCCCGCGGCGGTGAAGCTCTTCATCCGCGACGACGGCACGGGCGACGCGGACTACTCGATTTTTGAAAACAACAGCGGCCACTCCCCTGTGGAGGCCCTTGCCCCGGCCCTGGCGCGGCTCAGGGATATCGGCATCGACTACTCACAGCCGGAGTACGCCCTTGAACAGACCCTGAAACAGATGGTGGAGTACAATGCCTACGGCCAGCTCAGGGGAGGGGGCAACTTTAACGTCTCCGCACTTGACCACCTGATCTACACCATCGGCGCAGCCTATCACTTCGGGTACCTGGCGCGGAACAGTTCGAGCGGTGAGCCCACCTGGGAAGGTAATCCCGCTAATAATTTTCCCGCTCCTGGCTCAGGTGCATGGGGGCATGAGAGAGCCACCAATGGCTGCATCACGGTCAATGACAGCATGTATAATTTAACTGCGAAGCCTATGATTGAAATTGATGAATGGTTGTTTGGAGTATGGCATGTTCAGTTTTCTTTTGGTGATTCATACAGCCTGGCATTGGCGCACAGGAACGACCAGGGCCCACGTATCGGAAGGAGTTCAGGCTCTTTCACCAACGGCGAGCTCGCAAGCAAGGGCTTCTACATGGGGTATGATTATCCCACGCTTCTGCTTTTACCGAGCCAGTGCGCAGGTGACGCGGGGATACCCAACGGCGGGGAGCGCGCCATCACCCCGTCCTCGCCAGGGACCACTGTGAGTGTTCCGGGGAGCGTATCACAGAACGACTACCGCACCTACTTCCCGAAGGTGGCGGACGGGAAGGGCATCCTGAACACGGCCCACTTCATGATGGCCTGGATCGCCAGGGCCTGCTGGGACGGCCAGGGGCCCTACTATGCCACGGCGGGGGGTACCACCACGACCTGGGACTTCCCGGGCCATCCCGGGGTTATGGCCGAGGTCTACTATAAGCCGAACGGCGAGGTCTACTGCTTCGTGTACAAGGAAGACCCGGGAGACGCCTCCACCTGGCACTACCACTACCCCAGCGGGACGACACAGCTTTCCCAGGTGGGCGTGACAAGCAACGACGCTGAGGACCCGGATGACTCGGGCACGCCGAAGCAGCGGATCAACCGGTATAGTGATATCGTCAGGTCCGATGACTACCTGATAGAAAACGGTCATGCGGGAAATTTTTTAGCTCCCCCGATGAATCCCGAAAATCCATCAGGTGTTGTCGCGGGTTCGGGTGACAACTATTCCGGGAAATACAATCTTGTTCCAGACTCGCATAACTCGTCGTATTTCCAGATATACGAAAGGGTGCATGAGATAAGCGCATCTACTCCAAGGGAGTGCGACACCCAGGAGGAGGCGATCTACCGGAACTTCCAGTGGCTCATGCTTGAAAAAAAGTTTATGTTCATCATACCAATGAATATTTTTGTTAATTTAGGATTAGAAATCCTTCATTTGAATTCAGGCACGTATGTAATAATTGAAGGTAATGGCCTTCTCGGTCTCGCAAACGCGAAGAAGGGAGCTAACAACTCCAGGTGGGCGCTTCGGGGCGAGAGTGACTGGTCCCAGACAAACGGCATAGTAACCAACAACTACGATTACGGCGATTCAAGCTATCTCGGCGACGGAAGGATAATCGTATTCGCTCGGCAGAACAATACAAACCTTGTAAATGCGGATGTGCTGTTCCATGACATACTCGGAGATGGCTACGTGCTTCCTGACATCGTGGGGAAGAACATCCACCCGGCGGTGAACATGGCATTCCCGCTTCAGGACAATACGGGCAACTTCCAGAGCTGTATCCCTTCAAACTCGTCAGATATCGGCGATACCAACAGCACGGTGTGGCAGAACCGGAGCAGGCTCTTCCCCGTGCTCCTGGCCCTGATCGGCACCATGATGGACGGCACTTATTATGATGTGGCGGGCTCAGGTAATAACTATAACTACGACGGGAACCACAAGTATCCCCTGGCGGAGCTCCTGGAGGGGCTCATGATCCCCCTGGGCAAGCCGATGCTCCGCTACTGGACCGACTCTGAGGCCTTTGGCGGAAATGCCTCCACTGGACGCTGGGTGCCGCGGATTGAGGATGAAAGCAGAGGCAACTACTCGTACTTTAATCCCGTTGTAAAAAATAGCGGTGATGCAACCGACTACCGGCCGCGGAACATCCGCACCATGCTGTCGCTCCTGGCGGGGAGCACGGACAGCTCGAGCGACGGGTTGCTCGCGGTGATGGCGGACAATTCCCAGATGGTGTCGCGTATTATCGCACTCCTCCAGACACTTGGGGCGGACGGGTACGACTCCGAGCGGGAGGAGGTGTTCAAGGGGCTGGAACAGCTCATGACGGCGATGAAGATCGACAAAAGCGAGGTCATCGGTACGGCGGGTCGGTCGAGCATCGATAATTCCCGGTACGAGTGGATATTCTCGAAGCGGAAAGAAGACCTCGACATGGAGGAGGTGCTCGGCTATGAAGGGCCCTACCGCGCGGGTGACGACTGGAGCGACTTCAGGGACTTCCTCGACCTGGCGAAGACCTTCATCGGCGGGTCTCGAGACATCACGCCGAACCTGGTGAACATCATGAACGCGGTCCTGGCCCAGCCCCTCACGGAAGACCAGGTCCACGGCCTGATCTACACGGCGGGCAAGATCTTCGCGCGGCACAAGCAGGACTACGCGCATCCCTACCCGGCGCCGGATGTTGACGAGGCCTGGAATTACCATGGCGATACCGAGAATAACGACGCGTTGATTTCTATTCTTTCCACGCTGCCCAAGGTGCACGACATACTGGCTGACGGCTCCGGCGGCAACTACGGCCTGATGATGGCGAACATGGACCAGCTTCTCTCTGACCATGACAGCCTCCTCTACTACGTCATGGAGAACATGACCACGAGTTATGGTTCGGATCAGATACTGGAGGACCTCCAGGATTTCCTCCAGTGGCATATCGTGAGCGATCCGAATTCGCCCCTCTGGCGCGACCTGGCCCTGATGCTTGACGGCATGGCGGGCATGGTGGGGAATCCGTGGGATATAAATGTTCTGTTTGACTACTACGGGTTCCAGAGGAATTAGATGACCTCACCCCGCCTCCGGCGCGCCCTCTCCACGGGAGAGGGCTCCGAGGTAAGGTAGTGGTTGGTAGAGCCCCCCTGTGGGGGGTCGGGGGGGCGGGATTCCAGGATGATCAAAACTGACCCGCTGGTCATTATTTGTTAAATCTGATATTGAATAGACAGGGGGCCTTATATTATGATAATTTCTTTCTTAACTAATACAAAAAAATTTCAAAGCAATAATAAAAACCGTCCGGACGGTATATTTTTTATTGGGGGTCTCACGATCATGATGAAAAGGATCTCTGCATTCCTGGTGGGTATCGTACTTGCCGCGGGTCTCAGCACCGGCTGCTCAAAGAAGGATCTGGACGCGTTCCAGACCAATGACCCCTATCCACCCTACAATCTTTTAAAAATATTCGACGGTTTCCCCTCCCTGAAGGACGGCATTGACCATCTGGGCACCCAGGAGATAAACGCGGGCCTGGGCCGCATGCTCGACATGGGAATCGATATGCCGGAGTTCCTGGCCATCGCGGTCGAGCTGGTGGAGGCCCCCTTCCTGGCGCCGATGCTCGGCGAACTCGGCGAGC
Source organism: Spirochaetota bacterium (assembly GCA_040768125.1). Lineage (GTDB taxonomy): Bacteria > Spirochaetota > UBA4802 > UBA4802 > UBA5550 > RBG-16-49-21. Next base: position 92,339 of record JAXGNG010000005.1, read on the forward strand.
TCCTCGGGGTGCTGAACGACGACGCGCCTGCGCACTATGACGATCCCTCGGATGACGACGGCGGGTTCTACGACGGGAGTTCCCTCTCCATGGCGGATCGGCAGGACGGGTTTTACGCGGCCCTCGACACGGTGATGAACAACACGGAGCTGAGCGGCGACGTCATGGCCATGGCGGCCCAGGTGGTGAACTACCTGGCCACTGAGAAGACGCCGGAGGAGATCGAGGACACCATAGGGGAAATGACCGCGGTGCGGGTGTATGAGAATGATATGTACGGCTACGCTGGCGGGTATGCAGTGGACCTGAGCGCCGGGACCTATACCACGGCCCAGCTTGCGGACCTTGGAATCGCCGATAACACGATTTCGTCCCTCGAGGTGCCGATCGGCATGAAGATAACACTTTACGATGGTGACAGTTTTGCCGGGTCTTCACTTGAGCTTACAGGTTCTGATCGCTGTCTCACGGATGAGAGTTTCAACAACATCACCTCATCGATAAGGATCGAATACGACGTCAACAAGCTCGCGAAGCTCCTGGGCAAGGTGACCATGACCTGCGACTACCCGATGTGGGTGAATTCGAGTTACGTACCGGCGACGAACCGTGATGACGCGAACGCGGAGTCCTACACCACAAACACCGATCTCGGCAACGCCGTGGAGGGCGTGAACGGCCTCCTGAGGGGCCTCAACACCGTGGCGGCGGACAACGAGGAGCTGCGCTTCATCATCAACGACATGATCCTCTATGACCTGCCGGCCCTCCTCAACGCGCCGGACAGCTCGAACAAAATCAAGAACACGGTGATCAACCTTTCGAATTACTTCGCCCCCACCGAAATTGGGAGCAACGCTTATGACCTGGCGGATTACCATAACACCAATCCCTACGTGAACGCGTCACTGAAGGAGGCCGTGCGGGACATGGTTCCCAACCTCGCGAAGCTCTTCATCCGGGACGACGACAGCGCGGCCACGGACGACGCACTCAAGATATTCAACAACCCGAACGGCCGCTCTCCCGTGGAGGAGCTCACGGTGTCGCTGGACAAGCTCAAGACCGCGGGCATCGACTATTCCTCCGTGTCCCTAGAGCCTTCGATCAAGCGGATGCTCGAGCGGAACGGCCGGGGGCGCCTCCGCGCCTCGGATGGGAGCTGGTCAAACCTCTCCTACCTGGACCACCTTGTGTACACCATTGCCGGGAGCTACAACTTCGGGTATCTGACGAGAACGAGCGGAGGACAGGGAGAGGAGCCGCATAACAACTGGGGCTACAATCATGGCACCGCCACGAAGGGTATCATCACCATAAATGATTCCATGTACGCGATGACCTCGCATAAGGTCGAAATTTGCGGAATAGGCCTGATGGGTGCCTACGACCTGGCGCTTTCCAAGCGTCGGGATCAGGGGAACAAAATAGGTCGCAGTTCCTCTCCCTTCACGGCACAAGAGTTTTCAGATCATAAGTTTTATATGGGGTATGATTATCCCACTCTCCTTCTTCTTCCCAGCGGGTGCGCGGGGGACGCGGGGATACCCAATGGCGGACAGACGGCGGTGAATAATCCCACTGATACGACAGGAACCGAGGGCTCGAACGATGACTTCAGGACCTACTTCCCCAAGGTGGCGGACGGAAAGGGGGTGCTGAACACCGCGCAGTTTCTCATGGGGTGGCTCGCCCGGGTATGCTGGGACGGGCAGGGACCCTACTATTACAGTCCGGAGAAGGGCGGCGACGCGGCGGATATCACCACTTTTAACTGGCCCGGCAAAGGCAGCAGGAGCGTCTATCGCTACTACAAGCCTAACGGCGAGGTCTATGCCTATATCTACAAGCCTGACCTGAATGATGCTGTGACCTGGGAATTTTTTTATCCCCATGCGGCGCACACGGGAATCGGCAACGATGTTTCTGATAATGTGAACAATCCTTCCGACATTGGTTCTCAGCGTGCAAACCGGTATCAAGAGGTATTAAAGTCGGATTATTGGATTATAAGAAGAAACGAAAGGTATTGGGATCTTTTAAAATTTAAATGGGTCGATCCTAGATATATGTCACCGCCCATGTATGAAAATGGAGCACAATGGGTAGATGATGATAATAAGTTTCATCTTAACTCATGCAGTAACGGAGACCAACAGGCCGGTTACTTTAAATTTTTTGAAAAAATACCTGAAAATAGCACAGACAGGGAATGCCGCTCCCAGGAAGAGGCCCTATATCGAAACCTCCAATGGTTTCTTCTTGAGAAAAAATTCGTTTTTACCATTCCTATGTGGGTTGATGCGATACTGGAAAAGGGAGGTGCTTTTATAGTTATTGAGGCGAATGGTGCTGTGGGTCTTGCCAATGCGCGGAAACAGGCGTCGACGAACGCAAACGGGAAATGGGTGTTCAGGGGCGACAGGGGAGAGCCGGGTAACCACGTGAACCCGAACTATGATCTAAACCCGGATTACGGTGATTCAGAGTATCCCGGCGATGGACGGATAATCGTGTTCAGCAGGAAGGCGAGTGCTGTAGTCCTTACCATTACCGCGGATTATCTCTTTAATGAGATTCTCGGCAACGGGTATGTGCTCCCTGACGCCGTGGGCCGGAATATCGATCCCGTTATACGAATGGGATTCCTGGAGGAAGATGCCTATATTTCCTCGACTCACGCCGACATAGGCGTGGACGGCACGGATCTCTGGGACAACCGGAACAAGTTCTTCCCGCTTCTTCTCGCCATCACCGGCACGCTCTACGAGGGATCGAGCTACACCAAGACCGCCTCGGGGCACAACTACAACTATGACCGGTCCCAGCACAAGTATCCCCTGGCCGATCTCCTTGAAGGGGTCTTCATACCCCTCTCGAAGCCGCTGATGCGCTATTACACTGCGGACAACCGCTGGGTGCCCCGGGTGAAATCCGAGTCGGGATACGATTACCAGTACTTCAACCCGAAGACGAGTCACAGTTCCGATCCAGTGGCCGAGCAGGGCCCCTACCTTCCACGGCAGGTCGCATCTGACGGAAGCACGCCCCTCAGGACCATGCTGAGCGTGCTCACCGGTGTCGGGGCGAGCGAGACAAACGGCATCCTGCCCCTTCTCACGGACAACACGGGCCTGGTGACGCGGCTTATCTCTATGCTGCAGATGCTGGGCGACGAAACCTATGACGCGGAGCGGGAAGACATTGCCCGGGGCCTCGAGCAGGTAATGACCGCCATGAAGATCAACAAGAGCGAGGCCATCACGGCGGGGCTCCACAAGACGCTCGATTACTCAAAGTACGAGTGGGTCTTCAACAAGCGGAACGAGGACATTGACATGGAGGACCTCCTCGGCTACGAGGGTCCCTTCCGGGTCACGGACGACTGGACCGCCGTGGATGATTCGATCAACGTGCTGAAGCAGTTCATCGGCGGCTCCCGGGACATCACGCCCAATCTCGTGAACGTGGTGAACGCGGTCCTGGCCCAGCCTCTCACGGAGGAGCAGGTCCATGGCCTGATCTACACCGCGGGCAAGATTTTCGCGCGGCACAACCAGGTCTATCCCGGCGGCGCCTGGGAATACCATGGCGACGCGGAGGAGAACGACGCGCTCCTCGGCGTGCTCTCAACGCTTCCCCAGATGCACGACATCCTGGCCGACGGCGCCGGGGGGAACTACGCCCTCATGATGGCGAACATGGACCAGCTCCTTTCGGACCACGACAGCTTCCTCTACTACGTGATGGAGAATATCACCACGAACTACGGGTCGGAGCAGATCCTCACGGACTTCCAGGATTTTCTCGAGTGGCGTATTGTAAGCGATCCGGATTCGCCCCTCTGGCGCGACCTTGCCCTGATGCTCGACGGCATGGCGGGCATGGTGGGGAACCAGGTGGACCTGAATTCGCTCTTCGACTATTACGGGTTCACGAGGAACTGAGAGCCCCGATTTATCTGACGATGAAAAGCCCCCCGGCTCACGGGGGGCTTTTTTATTGGATCGATACGCAACAGACCTGATTGCTGCGATGTTTTTTCTCAATATGCTTTTTTTGTTAACATAACAGGATCAATTTTCGTATTTCATAGTGAAAACCCATGGAGACTGCAGGCAATCATCGCGTAGCGGAGTATTAAACCGGTTATTTGAATAGCTGTTACGCATACCGAAATTTCCATGGCGTTGATTAATTATTGACACTACCCCGCATGCCAATTATATTTGGTAAGCGGGCAACGCGGGAGGCGTATGCCATTATCGGGCAAAGAAATGCTCGGATTATTCAAGAAAGCCGGTTGGAGAGTATTACGCCGGAGAGGTAGTCATGTGGTGGTGGGAATCGGCGGGAAAAGGGAAACCATTCCGATGCATGGTGAACTGAAGAAGGGTCTTGAGGCACGCCTGTTGAAGAGATTGAAGGATGAATAACAAATGCACTATACCTTTAAAATACACAAAGAGAAAAACGGGTACTGGGCGGAATGCGTGGAATTGAATGGCTGTGTTACCCAGGCCGATACCCGTGAGGCCCTTCTGAAAAACATGGAGGAAGCGCTTAATCTTTACCTCGATGAACCTGAACATTCGCCACTGCAATTTCCCATGCCGGAAAGGTCAATGTCCGGTAAAAATATCATCATGGTTCCGGTATATCCCAGGATTGCCTTTGCGCTGAATATGAAGCGCATGCGGTCCCTGAAGGGCCTCTCACAGCGCCAGGCGGCGGATTTACTGAACATGAAAAATGTGTACAGCTACCAGAGACTGGAATCAACAAAAAAGGCAAACCCGAGCCTGGAAATGATAGCAAGAATAAAGAGGGTTTTTCCGGAATTCAGCGTTGATGAAATTTTAAGGCGTGCGGAAAGGAAACGGGGGTCGCGAAAATGACACTCCCCCCCCCTTATGAGGGGGGGGCCGGGGGGGGATTATGTGGAAATCCCCCGGCGCGGTGCGCCACCCCCTTGGTAAGGGGGTTCTTCGTGAAATGAATGGCTTGTATGGCAATCGCTGCGATTTCTTTCTCTCCCCTTATGAAGGGGGAGCCGGAGTGGGGGTTGTGTGGAGGAAATCCCCCGGCGCGGTGCGCCACCCCCTTGGTAAGGGGGGTTCTTCGTGCAATGAATGGCTTGTATGGCAATCGCTGCGATTACTTTCTCCCCCCTTGCGAAGGGGGGCCGGGGGGATTATCAAGTGGGAGGGCCGGGGTGGGGGTGACGGGAATTGATTATTACTGGAACCGCTTAGGGAGCCTCTCCATGAGCTTTTTCAATCCCTCCATGTGGGAGAATATTCCGACCAGCGTGAAGATCGTCAGGGCAAGGCCGAGGACGATGCTGACTGGGAGCTCCAGGCCCCTGCCGAAGTGGCCCCGGAGCCAGCCGAAGGAGTCGCTGAAGGGGATGAGGACGAGGCTCATCAGGATGACGAGGCCGACGACCCCCCACTGGGTGAGGGACACCTCGTGTTCGTAGCTCACGTCGGAGGTGAAGACTTCCTTCATGACCTTCTCGCAGAGGTCGCGGTCCATCGGGTAGGGTGCTTCCTCCCGAAGCGAGTCGAAGCGCGCCGCCAGGAGGGCGATGTCGCGGCGGCACCGCGGGCAGAAGAAGGTATGGAGGTGGACGGCCAGGGGTATCCTGGAATCGTTGTCCATCTCGAGAAAAAGCTCCTGGACCTGTTTACAGTTCATGGTACTCCTCCGCTATGGTGCCCCGCAGCTCGTCGCGCAGTATGGTTTTCGCGCGGAGCACGTTCGACTTTATCGTGTTCACCGGGAACCCGGTTATCTCGCTGATCTCCCCGTAGGTGAGACCGAGAAAAAAATACATGTCCACGCAGATCCGGTACCGCTCGGGAAGGCGGTTCACCGCCTCGATGAGGGTGTGCCGCATCTCCTCCATCAGGTGCCGGGATTCCGGGGTTTTATCCTCCCCGGGGAACTCGCCCACGAGTTCGGGCTCCGACTTCCTGGATCCCGCGCGGTTGATGCCGTGGTTGTAGGCGATCTTCGTGAGCCAGAAACGGAAGGGCGCCCTGCCCGCGTAGGTCTTCAGGCTCTCGAAGGCCCTGATGAACACCTCCTGGGTGAAATCGAGGGAGTCCTCCCTGTTGTTGAAGAACCGCATGCCGATGCCGAAGATCTTTCTCTGGTACCGCTCCACGATCGTCTTGAAGCCTTCAATCCCGCCGAGGAGCACCTGTTTTACGATCTGTTCATCGGCCTTCCCGCCGTCATTTCTTGTCATGTTTCATGGCTGCCCGGATCACGAAAAAAAGGAGAAGGCTCAACCCCAGGGAGAGCGGGATCAGCCCGCTCAGGATCGGGTAGGTGAAGCCCTCGATGATAATGAAAAACACCATCAGGCAGGCGCCGATGCTGGTGAGTACCAGGCCCGCGAAAAGGCTGAAGGTGCCGAAGTCGAATTCCCTTTTTACGTAGAGCCCCTTTTCGATGATGAGCTTCCTCAGCCGGTAGTTCCAGAGGAGGAAGAAAAAAAGGAGCACCGAGCCCATGACGATTCCGACAATGGGGATCACGGTGACGATGATCTGCGCTGCGGTTGACGGCATGTTCAGCTCCTTGGTATCGGGACCCGCCGCGGCGGACGGCGGATGATCCGGTCGTTTTCGGATACCCTACCAGCCCTCGCGGGGCCGTGTAAATTACTTTTTTTCATCCACCGGACTGGAGCGGGTCCTCGAATGATACCGCCTTTTGCATCCAGATATACGCGACGGTCTCGCACCTGAGACGGAAATCGTGATAGGCCTCCCTGAGGAGAGCCTTCAGTTCCGGGGTCAATTTTTTATAGGTGCGACGCACGTTGGTCAACGCCCTTCCGGCCAGGCGGCGAACCGCCTCGGGATGAATGCCCGTGCCACTCCGATGGCGCGTCTCGAACTCCTCCTCGAGGCGCTCGAGGGAGGCCCGCATATATTCGGACAGGCGTTCGGCGTGCATGATGTCGTCGGTCATTTTGAAGAAATGGTATCCCTTCACCGCGAGGTTCACGGCGTTTGGAAAGTGCCTCGGCTCGGAGATGAGCGTCGAGCCAAGAAGCCGGAGATACTGGAGCCCGTAACGCGAGAAGGTCTGCCGCGCCAGGGAGGTGAAAAGGGCCTTGATCTGGCGCGCCGTGATCGAATGGTGGCCGTCCTTCTTGTAGGGCATCCGCTTCAGAAGCGTGGCGCACCGCTTGAAATAATGGTCCGGCCTGTAGATTGTGGCGATCACGCGCCTGTATCCCTCGAGGAGCTTCTCCACGGGCATCCGGGGGATGAAATTGATTTCCATGGAGTGGGTGTTGTTGCCGTCCGTTTCACCCAGGATGCGGCCCTCGCGCTCCAGGCGGCGGTAGAGCTGGGTATTGGGCAGGGCCACCATGGTGCCGATCATCGCGAGGGGAATACCCGCCTTCTGTATAAAATCGATCTGGAGGTCGAAGATGTTCTCCGGGTCGGTGTCGAAGCCGATGATGAAGCCCGCCATCACCTCGATGCCCTTTGCCTGGATCGCGCGGACGCTCCCGAGAATGTCGGCCCTGACGTTCTGCTGTTTCTGCGTGTGGGCCAGGGTCTCCTCGTCGGGTGTCTCGATGCCGACGAAGACGGTGTCGAAGCCGGCGCGGACCATCCGGTCCATGAGGTCCTCGTCCTGGGCCAGGTTGATGCTCGCCTCGGTGAAGAGGGCGAAGGGATAGTCCCGCTCGCGCTGGTACTCAATGATCGCGTCAAGGAGGGCCTTAACCTTGGCCTTGTTGCCGATGAAGTTGTCGTCCACGATGAAAAGGGAGCCCCTGCGGCCCATCCGGTAGAGGATATCCATCTCCCGCACCACCTGTTCCGGGAGCTTGTAGCGGGGTACCCGGCCGAACATTTCAATGATGTCGCAGAACTCGCAGTTGAAGGGGCAGCCCCGGGAGGTCTGGATCGCCATGGACTCGTAGGCGTTGATGTCAATAAGATCAAAGCGTGGGGGAGGCGTCTTCGTGATGTCGGGCTTCGATTCATCGAGGTAGACCCTCTTCGGACTACCCTCCTCGAGGTCCCGGAGGAACTGCGGGAGGGTCACCTCCCCCTCGTTCAGGATAAAATGGTCGACGCCGGAGATTTTTTCATGGCTCGACGTGGGGTAGGGCCCGCCGGCGGCAACGGGGGTGCCGTACTCGTTGCAGAGGCGTACCACCTTCTCGAAGGATTCCTTCTGCACGATCATGGCGGAGACGAAGACCATGTCAGCTGATGCCACGTCCTCGCCGGTCAGGGGGCCGATGTTCATGTCTAGCAGCCGCACCTCCCACGAATCGGGGAGGAGCGCCGCCACGGTGAGGAGCCCCAGGGGGGGCATCAGTGTCTTGTAGCCGATGAAGGGGAGCGCGTACTTGAAACTCCAGTAGGTCGCAGGTATCTCCGGGTAGACCAGGAGGATCTTCCTTGTTTTCATATTCAACTCCGATGATGGATGACGGTTGTGTTGTGTGAGCACGCGGGGCGACGGGAAAGAATGCCCGTGCCGGTAACGGCCGCGATGCTAGAGGGACCGGAGAATCCGTATCCCGTATATCGCGCTTATGACGACCAGTATTCCCAGAATGGATTCGAGCATTGTTTTCTCCTTATCAGCCCGTGTGCGCCGGAACCATTCACTATCCGGCTCATATACTGGTAAGGACAGGATGACAACCCGCAGGGTTGCAAAATATTGGATTTAGCATAAGGGAAACACTAAAAAATAAGATTTGGATGTTTCCTTTATAGGCACAATTAAAGTTTAAAATTTGATCTTCCAGTTGATTGTATATTAAAAAATCTAATTTTTCGAGTTGCCCATAAAATTATTGACATTAATCAGAAACGAAAAAATCAATCATACGGGGGAAGAGTCCGCTCGCCATTACGACTCAGAAACGGCAGGAGCGGTCGCTTTCGCCGGTACGCCCGGAACGGGCCTCCATGGAAGAGGATGGGATCTGGTGGTCTCCGCGGTCTTCAAAACCGTAGGCTGTGATTTATCACGGCGGCAGGTTCGATTCCTGCCCCTTCCGCATCGCAGACATGGAAGAAAAAAACGACATACTGAGATCGCTGCCCCAGGTTGAGAAGCTCCTGGGGCGCGAAGATGTCCGGAGCTATATACCGGAAATCGGCCGCTCCGCCGTGACGGGGATCGTGCGGGGCGAGCTCGCCGCGGCCCGGGAACGGGTACTCGGCGGCGAGTCCTTCGATTTCGGGGGTTCCGTCGCCTCGATACTCGCCCGGTGCGAGCTGAAGCGCCGCACGAAGCTCCGCCGCGTGATCAATGGCACCGGCATCGTCATCCACACCAACCTGGGCCGATCGCCCCTGGGGGGCGAGCTCCTCGGGCGCCTCGCCGGGGAGCTCGCGGGCTATTGCAACCTCGAGTACGACATTCCCGGGAAAAAGCGGGGGAAGCGCGGCGGCTTTGCCGAGGAGCTGATCGCGGATCTCACAGGGGCCGAGGCCGCGCTTATCGTCAACAACAACGCCGCAGCCGTGTTCCTCATCCTGAGCGAATTCGCCAGGGGAAAGGAGGTGATCGTATCCAGGGGCGAGCTGGTGCAGATAGGGGGCGGCTTCCGCCTCCCGGACATCATGCGCCAGAGCGGCGCCAACCTGGTCGAGGCGGGGACCACCAACATCACCACCCTGGATGATTTCCGGGGCGCCGTCACGGATGAGACCGCCATGGTGTTTTCCTGCCACAGGTCGAACTTCACCATGACGGGCTTCACGGAGTGCCCCGCCCTTTCGGAGCTTGCCTCCCTCCGCGGCGAGGGACTACTGTTCGTGCGCGACCTGGGGAGCGGCAATCTCACGGAGGACCGGCGACTTCCCCGGCCCTTCGAGCCCACGGTGCGGTGGGAACTCGCCCAGGGCCCGGACCTGGTCTCGTTCAGCGGGGACAAGCTCCTGGGCGGGTGCCAGGCCGGCATTGTCGTGGGAAGGCGGGACCTCCTGGAGCGCCTGAGGAAGAACCCCCTGATGCGCATGGTCAGGGTCGACAAGATCAGCTACTACCTTCTGCAAGAAACCCTCATCAGGCACGTAAACGGCGAGACGGAATCGGTCGCCCTCTGGGATTCGCTGCTCCAGGAAAAGAAGGCCGTCGCCGCGCGGGTGTCGCGCTTCCTCCGAATGATCAGGGACGCCTCGGTGAAAGAACTTCTCCGCCGCGTTGAGACGCGCTGCGCCATCGGCGGCGGCGCCATGCCCGGCGTGGACATGGAGAGCCTCGGCATTGCCGTGGAAATTCCCGGGGTCGGGGCCGATGATATATATGAATCGTTTCTTTCGGCGGCGGTTCCCGTGGTGGGGGCCGTTTCCGGGGGGCGCTACATCATTGATTTTTTTACCGTTGCCGAAGACGACCTGGGTGATCTCGCCGGGGCCGCGGAGATGGTTATTTCGCACTACCGGGGAAGGGAATAATGTACGTCGTCGGCACGTCAGGACATATCGACCATGGCAAGACCACGCTGATACGGGCCCTCACGGGCATCGACTGCGACCGCCTCCCCGAGGAGAAGGAGCGGGAGATGACCATCGACATCGGCTTCGCCCACATGGAGCTGCCGCGCTTCGGCACCGTGAGCTTCATCGACGTGCCGGGACACGAGCGTTTCATCCGCAACATGGTGGCCGGGGCCTGGGGCGTGGATCTCGGTCTCCTGGTCGTGGCGGCCGACGACGGCTGGATGCCCCAGACCGAGGACCACTTCAGCGTCCTCGAGCTCCTCGGCATCGAGCGTATCATCGCGGCCGTCGCGAAAATCGACCTTGTCGAAGGGTCACGAACCGGGGAGGTTGAACGCCAGGTGATGGATCGTCTCGCCGGAACCCCCTACGAGGGGTCGGACATCGTCAGGGTCTCGGCGCGCACGGGAGAGGGGATAGACCGGCTGAAAAAGGCGATCGAGGAAAATCTCGCACGCCTTCCCGGCGCCGAAGACGCTGACAAGCCCTTCATGTACGTGGACCGGGTTTTCGCGCCGAAGGGCCACGGCACCGTGGTGACGGGGACCCTGAGGAACGGCGCGCTGCGCGAGAACGACCTTGTATATCTTCATCCCGGGAAACGGGAGGCCCGCGTCAAGCGGATCGAGAGCCACTACCACGCGGAAACCGAGGGCGCCCCGTCCCGGCGGACCGCCCTCAATCTTACGGGCGTGCCATCGGAGTCGATCGGGCGGGGCCACATCCTCTTCCGAAAGGACTTTTTCACCCCCTCGAGGGAAATTCTGGCACGCGTCAGGATGCTTGACGCCGCGCGGGAGCCGAAAAACAACATGGGAGTGGAGGTGCTGATCGGAACGGCGTCGGTCAGGGGCCGCCTCCATACCATGAAAGGAGGGGGGAAGGACCCCACCTGGTTCCCCGTGAGGATCGCCTTTGACGAGCCCTGGTACTGCTACCCGGGCCAGCCCTTCGTGCTCACCGGGCCGGGGGCGTACCGGATCCTCGGTGGGGGCTCCGTGCTCCTTCCCGACTATGACAGAAAGGCCCAGCGGGACCGGGCCGCCAGGGGCATGGCGCGGTTTCCCTCCTTTTCCAGGGAAGACAGGCTGGGCTTCATCATCGCAGCGCAACGATGGATCAAGAGGGCCGATATCCTCTCAATGTTCCCTGAGAATGAAAAGGAAATCGAGACGCTCCTGGCCGCCCTTGAAAAGAAGGGCGACGTCGTGTTCCTGGGCGAGTACGTCATGGACGGAAATGACCGCGAAGTCATGGAGCGGGTGATACTGGAGGCCCTGGGCAGAAGCGTGGGACCGAATGCCAGGGAGATCGCCGACCTCTCCGGGGTGGAGGGGGATATCGCGCGGCTTTTCCTAGATATTCTCAGAAAGAAGGGCCTTGTCATTGAAAAGGGAGGGAAATATTTTCCCGGGGGCAGCGGCGGCGCGGAAGAGCTGTCGAAGGGGAAAAAGGCGGTCCTTGAACTTGCCCTCTCGAACAAGGGCGAGGGTATCGAGCCGGATAAGCTCGCCAACGACACCATGAAAAAGGACGCCCGGGACCTGGTGAAGCTTGACCTCCTGGTGAGTCTCGACGCGAAAATCGTGTATCACCGGAAGGTATATGACGAGATGACAGGGAAAATCCTCGCCCTTTTCGATAAAAAGGATAAAATTACCGTACCCGAGGCCAAGGATGCCGTGGGGCTTTCCAGGAAATATATACTGCCCCTTCTGAACCGGATCGAAAGGGATGGCCTGATCAAGCGACTGGGCGATTTCAGGGTCAGGTCCTAAAACCAGATAAATAATTAAAATTTCAATTCTTGCAGTAAAAGACATTTACTGTTGAGTTCATTTTTTATTGGAAAATAAAATTTGATACTTGCCAGAAAGATGAGTATATTGATTTTAAGTAGTAAAAATCCGCCCGTGCGGTATGTTTTTTAATAAATTGTGACGCGTGTCGAATAGATACACGAAAACCGGGAAAGAATTAATTAGCATGTATAGCAACAGAACATATCGAATGATCGCAGGCACCATGCTGGCGGGCCTTTTCCTGCTCTCATCGTCCTGTTTCAACGATAATTTTGACAGCGCTCTGCAGATGGAGGCCGTTCCCCTGATCGCCTTCGTGCCGGTGAAGGGCATACCGGTTCCGGGAAACAACGGGATCATCACCACGGGTGCCGTGGGCGCGACGAGCATCCAACTTATATGGACACGTGCGACGGACGGCGAAACTCCCCAGGAGGACCTCGCATACCGGGTCTACCGGTCCGATTATAACGATATCAGGACACCGGGTGAGGCTGAAGCGAACGGGTATCCGGTAACGGGTTGGGAACTGGACAGGATCGCCGTGGTTGCCGATGAACTTGATCCCGGAACAAATTACTATTTCAATGTCGTGGTGCGGGACGGCGACGGGCTGATGGCGGCCTACATCACCGTGTCCGCAACGACCCTGAGCGACGCGGTGTTTCTCTTTTCCGCCGGCTTGTTCACGGGAGATCTGGTGAACCAGGTTCCGGGACCCCCGGAGGAAACCGCGGCCACCCGGGTCGTGGTCCCCGCACGGGAGATTATTGACGGCCTCTGCGCCTACGCCAGAGACCGGGACTATCCTACGCTTCCCTGCCTGAACGTTCGGGCCTTCATCAGCGTGTCTTCCGACGACGAGATCGCCGACATGCCCGGGCTCTACGGCATTCCCACGGGACGCCGCGTCATCGGACCCGATGGCGACCGGGTCGCCGCCGACTGGTGGGACCTTTTCGACGGATCGATCGACATGACGCTGGCCCAGGCCGGAATAGCCGGCGACCAGTGGTGGTCCGGTTCCGACGATGAGGGGCGCTATATTGATGGGAATTCCTGTAACGGCTGGACCGGGGGGTACAACACGTCATCGGGGATGTCCGGCGCCCACAACCATCCGGATTCCCGGTGGCTCGAATTCAACGATCGTAATTGCAATAACCCCCTTGCCCTCCTCTGCGCCTGCTGGTGACCGGCGCGGGTAAAAAATCATTGACGAAGGGTGTCCCCCCGATATGTTGAAGGGCATGAAACGATCCATCTACATGCTCCTGTTCCTTTCCCTCGCCGGCGCGGCGCTTTCGTTCCTGCTTCTCATCCAGCACCACCTCCCGGAATCGGACCTGGGAATCATGTCATGCGGCGGCGGCGCGGTCAATCACTGTCTCGTCATTGCCCGGTCGGGGTATGGCGATATTTTCGGGTTCCCCCTCGCCGCCCTCGGGGCCATCGCCTATCTCTTCGTTTTCGGCGCGTCTCTCCTGGGGTTGGTTGCCGGTGAGGAGCGTCATGAATTGCTCTTCGCCGCCCTTGCCCCGCTTGCAGCGGCCATGGTCATGGCCGTGGTTCCCCTCGCCGCGATTATGGTGCGCCTCGGGGTGCTCTGCGGCCTCTGCGCGGCGACGTATGCGGTGAACCTGCTCATCGGGACAGTCCTGGCGTTTTCCCTGAAGGATTGCCTGAGGCGCGCGGGGTGGGTCCGCGCAGTCTATGGCGAGCTCCGCGGCGTGGTTCTGAAAAAGGAAAACCGCGCCCTCGCGGTCAGCTCCGCCATGGGGGCCGTGTTCATCGTTCTTTCTGTCCTCTTCCTGAACGCCTATCTGGGGGGGAAGAAAGGCGCGTCCGTTGCGCCTGACCCGAAGGTCGACAGGTTCCGGGAGTATTATCATTCCCTTGAACGGGAGGAGCTTTCCCTGCCCCCCAGCGTGATGGCAACGGGCGATCCCGACGCCGAGATCAGGATCGTGGTGTTCACGGATTTTCTCTGCACGGCCTGCAGCCGCTTTAACGCGGTGAAGAAGAGCCTCATGGCCCGTTTTCCCGGGAAGCTCCGCATCGAGTATTACAATTTTCCCCTTGACATGGTGTGCAACCGACACGTCGCGCGAACAGTCTACCCGAATTCATGCGTCACCTCCCAGGCGTTTCTCGCCGCGGGGGAGCGAGGGGACTTTGAAAAACTTCTCGATTATCACTTCTCGCGCTACAATGACTACAAGTCGCGGCTCCTCCGCGGGGATTCCCTCTCCACGGTGAACGAATTCGCAAGAAAAGAACTGAACCGCGAGGAACAGGCGCTTTTTATTAATAGCGCCCTGTCCGAGCGGTATAAAATGGCCCTCCACGAGGAAACAGAGGCGGGGGGATCCCTTGGTATAGATTCCGTGCCGACGCTGTTCATCAACGGAAGAAGAATCGAGGGCGTCCCCGGGGCATCGCTTCTGGAAGCGGTAATTGCCGATGAATTGCAATGACAACGACTGGCCGGGAGAGGTCGCCCGGGTCGCCATGAAATCGTGGCTGGTCGCCGGGATGGTCTTTTTCCTGGGACTGCTTCCGGCTCCCTCGCGGGGAGCGGAGAAAGGGCCCGGGACATGGGATGTCATTCTAGGCGCGAGGGGCGGGTACGCCCTCTTCCTGGGGCCCTACCGCGACGATTTCAGGGACTCCTACCGTGTCGGGGCCTATTGTTCCTTCGGTAATCCGTCATTATTGAAGTTCCTGATGGGGGAAGTGGATTTCGAGTACGGGCGTCACGCCATGCGGGGGAGCGGGAAATCCTATCTACAGTCGTTCTCTGGTTCCATCGGACCCCTTGCCGTCTTCCCGGCGGCGCGGTATTTCCATCCCTACGCGGGTGCATTCTTCCGCGGATCATACGTGCACCTGCACGCGGAGAGAAGCAGGAGCAACGTGAAATCCTTCAAGCCGGGGTTTCTTGCCAGAACGGGATTCTACGTGCCCATTCGCCGCGGATTCAGGTTGCGTTTCGGAGCCGATTACTCCCTTGAATATCTCTCTGGAAAACCGCTTCATGGCCTTGCTTTTACCGGAGGCGTCGCGTATAATTTCGGGTGGAAAGAGGGTGACTGGAGTGAAGGCGATGATGAGTCCCTTCGCGTTGAGCGTTTGCTGGTCCAGGGCCGCGCGGCGATGAAGGACGGGCGGGTCGAGGACGCGAAGGCGCGCTTCCGCGCCGTCCTGGCCATACGACAGGGTAATCCCGAGGCCACGGATGCCCTGGCCGGAATCGCGAAGGCGGAAGCGGATTTTACCCTGGGAATGAAACTCGCCGGGGCCAACCGGCTTATCGACGCCCTTTCCCTTTTAGATGACGCGGCAAGCGTAATCCCGGCGGCACGGGTGGAACTGGAGAGAATACGGCGACTTCTCGCAGGCGAGGTTCCGGACCTTGAAAGAAGGGGGATCGAGCTGTACGAACAGGGGGATTACCGGGGCTGTATCGCAACGATGAAACGGCTGCTCCTGATTGATCCGAACAACAAGGCGGGGTTGCTCTACCTGCCGAGGGCGCAGCGGCGCCAGGAGGCCCTTGAGCGCCTCCGCTGACGCAGTGGAGGGGTGAGGGCGCGTGACCGGAGAACGCCGGCCGGAGAGCCCCGGGGCATCCGGAGACGGGGTGGAGAATGGCGAAGGTATGATCATCGGATTCGATATCGGCAACACCAGCACCACTGCGGGGGTGTACCCTGAAGGCGCCGCGGTTCCCGACTATACCTTCAGGTTTCCCACGGTGAAAAGCCACGGGCCTGACGAGCTCTCGCGGAATATCGTGAACGGCATCGCCCGGCACGGGGCGCACGAGTCGCGACTCCGGGTGTCGGGCCTGGCCTTTTCAAGCGTTGCGCCGGAAATCAATGAAGCCTACCGCGTCATGGCGTCGAAAACCTTCGGCGTGGAGGCCCTGGAGCTGTCGTGCCGAAGCAGGCTCAACTTCACCATACGCTATGACGATCCGGAGCAGCTCGGCGCGGACCGCATCGTCAATGCCGCCGCGGTGTTCCACGAGTACGGCGGAGGAACCATCGTCGTCGATATCGGCACCGCCGTTACCTTCTGCGTGCTCCTCGAGGGAGGGGTCTTCGACGGGGGCATCATCGCCCCGGGGATCGATACCGCGATCAAGGCCCTGGCGTCGCGCGCCTCGCGCCTTCCCGAGGTGCCCTTCGAGGAGCCTGACCGCCTTGCGGCGCGCAACACGGTAGACGCGCTCAAGTCGGGTTTCTTTTACGGATGGCTTTCTCTGGTTGAAGGGATCATCGGGCGCATCGAGAATGAATACGGCCGCGGATTCAGGGTCGTCCTCACCGGGGGGTTCGCCGGGGCCATGGCGGGCCGTTTTTCACGTGAATGCATTGCCGACCCACTCCTCCCCATGAAGGGGATAAAGATCCTCTACGATATGAATGCGTGATAAAAAAAAAGCCCCCCGGATGAGCGGGGGGCTTTGTGCGCTTCGGCTACTTCTTCCGGTACCACTTCTGCGTGCGCCAGAAGGGGCCGAGGTATCCCCGGACCGTCATCACGTCGCCCTTTACCCAGAACTTGCAGCGGTAGGTCTTTCCGTTGTCGGGGTCCATGATGGTTCCGCCGGCATATTCCTCGCCGAACTTGGAGTCAACATTGCCGGTTTTCTTCATCCTGTACATGATGGACATGCCGATGAGGGGCTTGTTTTTGAGCGCGCCCACGCACTTGTCGCACAGCGTGTCCTGTGGCTTCAGGAGGAGCTTATTGATACGTGCGAAATAGAGGCCATCCTTCACGTAGATTTCAAGATAGGATTTTTCTTTCCCCTTGTCAACGCCATCATCGATGGTTTTCCATAACCCCATGGGGTTGTTGTCGGCCTTCACGGTCGAGGCGAAAAAAACGGCTGAAACGGCGAGTATTGAAACGCAGGCGAGTAGCTTTTTCATCAGGGGTACCTCCCATTGTAGTGTGCGCTGCGGATTATTATGATACCATTCCGCGTTACCGCCTCTTCATACGGCTACAATCGCGCAGGGAAAAAAATACAACGAAGAATGAAGTATGTCAAACAAAAAAACAGGACGGCCCCGTGGCCGCCCTGTTTGCCGTCGTTCATTGCGGTGAGTAAACTAGACTTTCTCGACGATCATGGCGTATCCCATCCCGCCTCCGATGCACATGGTAATGAGGCAATTCGCGCGGTTGTTCCGCTTCATTTCATGTATCGTCGTGACCATCATCCGCGCGCCTGTGCAGCCGATCGGGTGGCCGAGTGATATTCCGCTCCCAAGCTGGTTCGGTTTCTCATTGTCGAGCCCGAGCTCCCTGAAGCAGCCGATGGCCTGGGACGCGAAGGCCTCGTTCAGCTCGATCATCTCGAGGTCCTTGATGGTCATCCCGGTCATTTTCAGAACCTTCCGCACGGCGGGAACCGGTCCGAGTCCCATGTAGGCGGGGTCAACGCCTCCCCCCGCGAAGGCCTTGATCTTCACCATGGGCTTCAGGCCGAGCTCCTTCGCCCGGTCGGCGCTCATCATGAGGACGGCAGCCGCCGCGTCGTTGATTCCGGAGGCGTTCCCCGCCGTCACCGTCCCGTCCTTTACAAAGGCGGGCTTCATCTGGCCCATCTTCTCGATGGTGGTGTCCATGGGACGCTCGTCCACGTCGAAGACCTCTTCGCCCTTTTTACTCTTCGAGACCACGGGGACGATCTCTTCCTTGAAAAGACCGCCGGTGATGGCCTTGCGGGCCCTGGTGTGGGAGAGGAGGCCGAGCTCATCCTGCTCCTGCCTGCTGATGCCGTAGAGCTTCGCGATGTTCTCCGCGGTAAGACCCATGTGGTAGCCGTAGAATATCTCGTAGAGGCCGTCGAAGACCATCAGGTCGTGAATCTCGCCCGTGCCGGTGATTGCCATGCGATAGCCCCACCGGGCGTCCTTGAGGGCCATGGGGGCGAGGCTCATGTTTTCCTGGCCGCCGGCAATGATGACGTCGGCCTGGCCGGACATGATGGCCTGGGCACCCTCTGCAATGGCCTTGATGCCGGAGCCGCAGATCTTGTTGATGGTCATGGCCGGGGTTTCCTTGGGTACGCCGGCCCTGATCATGGCCTGGCGGGCGGTATTCTGACCCTGGCCGGCCTGGAGCACGTTACCCATGATGACCTCGTCCACGGTCACCGGAGCGAGCTTGTCGTCCCAGTCGTATGCTTTCTTCTCGATCTCTATCATTCCCGCGTCGCGGTGCTTGTCAGGAGCGAATTCCTTCATGAGATCGCTCACCACGGGCCGGAGGCCCGCCTTTTTCAGCACGTCCTTGATGACCAGCGCGCCAAGATCGACGACCGGGAACGCTTTCAACGCGCCGCCGAATTTGCCTATCGCGGTCCTGCTGCCGCTTACTATTACCACGTCTTTCATTCGCCAGACCTCCGAAACCGTATTTGTATGATGCAGTGCAGTGGAGATAATTCTTTTTTGCGGTCCGTTATTTGTAAAGGAAAATTTGGAGCCCGGAATGACTTATTACTGGTCCATAATCCAAACAGCTGGTCGCCTCCCAATAATCGTTCCCGGGGTCAAAAAAGGCTTGAAATAAATGATTCACCGGAAAGGAATCTTGTGATATAATCCGCCGCGGCCCCTTGCCGCGAAACCTGAATACACGAAGAACAAAACGTGCTCTCATCGGCCCTGACCATCATTGTCGCCATCCTGCCGGTACCGGTCATCTATTTATTCTACCGGCGCTATTTTTCAGCCAAGCCGGGCATCCTCCACAAGCTCGAATACAGCATCTACGGAGTGATCCTGGGCCTCCTGATCCTTCTCGGCGCGGCGTACCTCGGGGGTCCCGGGAACTTCCGGAATAACGCGGTCATGGGGTTTCTTGGAGCCGCCCTTATAGAAAAGGGCGGGGCTTTCATATTCATCGCGGCGCTGATGTTCCGTCTCCCGCCCATCACCATGGCGCTGAATCTCACGGTGTCCGCCATGCTTCTGGGCCTCGGATTCGCGACGATGGAAAACGTGATCTACGCCCTGGCGCTTCCGGGCCCCGTGATAGCCATGAGGCTCCTGAGCGCGGTTCCCCTCCATGTCCTCACCTGCGGGATGATAGGCTATTTCCTCGCCATGGCGCGCTTCAGCGGTTCGATGAGGAACCGCTGCGCGTATACCGGTATCGCACTCGTGGTGCCCCTTCTTTTTCACGGTTCCTACGACACCCTTCTTTTCCTCGGAGGGGTTCCCACGGTGTGGATCGCGCCGCTGCTGATAGTTCTCATCGTGTGGATGGAGTATCTCCTGGCGAAGTCCCAGACCCTGCCGCTCCTCGATGGCCTGATCAAGCATGGCATCGGCATCGAGGAGTGGCGCATGGTTCAGCGCGAGCCCCAGTACGAGCGGTGGATCCGCCGCTCCATGGGATCGAGAAGCCGCAACGATGAACCGGTATTCCGCGTGAAAGCGGGGCGCTCCCGATGGGCGGTCATCATACTTCTCCTTGTCATCGCCGCGGCGGCGATGCCTCTGCGGGATGATATCCTCGCCTTCATGGGTTACCGCCTACAGGAAATGGAGGCCCTTATGATCTTCAGCCTCCTGCCCGCGCTCTACTCCCTGAATCTTCTCGCCGTGGGGGTGGTAAACCCCAGGTATTTCCAGGAGGGAATGCTCAGGATACCCATTATCATCGACGTGGACGCCATCGCCCGGAACCGGTCCATCAAGACCATATCCTATCATGTCGAGGCCCGGGGCTTCTTCATGAAAACGATAGAACCCGTGGCGCGCGGGGAATACTTTACCCTTGTCTTTTCCTGCGGGGGGTTCTCGTCGCCCATGGTGCCGGGTAGGGCGGTGTGGGTAACCAGCGAGGACGGCGGCGGGCTTTCAGGCATCGTGGTGCGCATAACGGGGAGCTCCGGGAGGTTCCGGCTTTTTCTCCTGAGGTACGGCCTCTACCGGCTCACCCGGGGGATTTTTTTCAACCTTCGCCTCCCGGGATTCAAGAGCGTTCGAAGGCTTTTCGTACGGCCCGTGTCGGTCATGGAGGGGGAGCGCAGGTACGCCGCGGGCACGAAATTGTTCGAGCAGGGAGACGAGGGAGGGAGCTTTTACCTCATCAGGAAAGGCAGTGTGGATATCGTGAAAACCCTCGAGGGGGGCGAGCGGGTCCTCCTCACGACCCTCGGGGAGGGGGAGATATTCGGCGAGATGGCGATCGTGGGCAGGCAGCCCCGCCTGGCCAGCGCCGTGTGCCGAACGGACTGCCTACTCGCGGGAGCGGATGCCGATGATCTCGACGCCCTGATCGAGGGGAACCCGGAGTTCACCCGTCGGTTGATAGGAAATTTCGCGAACCGTCTCCACGACTCGGAGCGGACCATGATGAAGAACATCAAGGATTCAGAGGATGGGTACAGGGGCAAAGAGGCGGCCTATCTCCTGGCGCTGAAGGTCCTGGCTGCCGCGCAGTGGCGGGAGGGGGAAAGGGGTCCCGCGGAGGCCGAGGAAATTGCCCGACAAACCGCAGCGCCCCTGGGCGCGGTGCGTGAGCTGCTGCGGATCGTCAACGAGAACCCCGATCCCGAATCCCTCGCGGAAGCCCTGCGCCTCTTCGCGGAGAATAAAACCGTCGGCTAGTCACTCCCTCCCGGGACCGTCATCCTTCACTCATGGAAAACGTCAAGGCCCAGGCGCTTCCTTCCGGCCCGGGCGATGCCCGCGGCGATGGCCATGCGCCTGCCGGGCATGTTGGCGATCCAGGCGCCCAGGCTCGTGAGGAAGCTCGAGTAGACCAGGGGGCGCGGCTTTTCCACGAGGCGAAGGAGCTGCCGGGCCACGTGCTCCGGGGTCCGCGGCCTGGTGAAGAAGCGGGTGATGGCGTTCTGGTCAGGATCGATGATCGTGTCCTGTGGCACGGGGCCACGGGAGGATTCCGCCGGGGAATCGGTCCTGATGTAGCCGGGAAAGTACTCGCTTACCCTGATTTCCGTGCCCGCCCACTCTGCCTGGATCGTGCGGGTCCAGCCGCTCATCGCCGCCTTCGAGCATACATATGACGTGAAGAGCGGTATGCCGATCAGGAAGCCCGGAGAGCCGACATTGATGACGTGGCCGTATCCCTGGCGCCGCATGTGGGGAAGGGCGCGGTTCACCGCCACGAGGGGCGCGATCAGGTTAGTCTGAAAGGAACGGAGCAGGTCCGCGGGAGTCGTTTCATCGGCCCGGGAGACGATTATGGCCGCCGCGTTGTTGATGAGGACGTCTATTCTTCCGAAGCGCTTCACGGTGCGGTCCACCATGGCCGCGGCATTCCGTTCATTCGATATGTCCATGGCGAGGACCAGTGGGTCATTCATCCGAGCGGCGTTCTCCTCAAGGAGTTCCCTTCGCCGCGCAACCATTGCCACGCGCGCACCGGCCCGGTCGAAGGCCAGGGCCGCCGCCCTTCCGATGCCGCTTGATGCGCCCGTGATGCAAACTACCGCTCCCTCTATTTTCATGATGCCCTCTTCAATAATTTTGGATATGACAATGACGCCATGGCATGGGGCGTGGGATGTGAACCGGCGCCGGGAACATGCCGAAAGCGTTCACTACATGCCATTGCCTCAGGGTATATGCCGCAGGGTGAATTCGCCGATTTCCCGGATGGCCTTCCGTGCCTCGGGAAGTATTAAGGCAAGGGCCTGGAACACGTGGATCATTCGCGGCCAGATCTTAAGCTCAACCGGAACTCCCGCGGCGGTGGCCTTCTCGGCCACGCGCAGGGAATCGTCAAGGAGCACCTCGGCGCCCCCGACGTGGATCAAGAGGGGCGGGAGGCCCCTGAAGTCGCCGAAAATGGGCGACACGTAGGGCCTGGCGAAGTCGCCTCCGGGAGAGTAAAGACCCGCGTAGTGAGCGATGGATTCCGGATCAAGAAGAGGGTCATTCCCGCGATGGGTCCGTATCGAGGCGCCGGAGCAGGTAAGGTCCGTCCAGGGGGAAAGGCAGACCGCGCAGGCCGGGAGGGGGTCGCCGGCGTCGCGGAGGGCGAGGAGGAGGGCCAGGGTAAGACCACCGCCCGCGGAGTCCCCCATGACCGCGAGGCGCGCCGGGTCAACGCCGTTCGCAAGGAGCCACCGGTAGGCCTTCATGGCGTCCTCCAGCGCCGCGGGGTGCGGGTGCTCCGGCGCGAGCCGGTAATCGATGACGAGGGACCTGGCGCGGCTCCTGCGCCCTATTCTCCAGACGAGGTCCCGGTGCGTCCGTGGTGAACAGATCACATAGCCACCGCCGTGGAGATAGAGAACGCACCGTCCCTTCTCTGCTTCCCGCGGCACGATCCATTCCGCGGGGATGCCGTCTGTTTCGGTAGGGGTTATCTCGGCGCTCTCGGGGAGGCGGATGAAGCGCGAGGCGTATCGTTCGCCTCCCCTGCGGAGAGCAGCGTAATTTTTTCTGTCCAGGCGGCTGCGATAGATTCGTATGAAAAGCTTGATAATGGCATTGCGGATCATCGGGAATTCTCCACTGCTGTGCGGTAGTTGGCCCCCGCGGCCCGGGATCGACCGGCGCCGCGGGGGTCGATTTCACTTTTTCGTATAGGTGATGCCGTCGAGGACGAGGATCTCGCGTCCCCCGACTTTCGTCGGCTTCTGGGTGATTGCCATGGTTTTCTTGATGGGGCCCATTCCGATGGTGAGGGTGGTGTCGGTAATGGTCGCGCGGCCGCCAGTCACGGTGGTGTTCGAGGACTTCAAGTCGCCGCCTCCATCGAGGAACAGGGTGACGAAGGTGCCGTCACCGGCGACCCAGGTGCCGGCGAAGGATTTCTGGTCATCCGTGAGGGGAACCTTTTTCCCGCATCCCATGAGGGCCGCGGCGATGATTAGGGAAAACAGCAGTGCGAGTGGTTTCTTCATGGGTATCTCCTGAACAGGGTGATACCCCTCCCCTTCAGGGGAGGGGGCCATGATTGAGCATACCATTGTGACGCACTGTGTCAATGAGAAATTGGCGGGTCCTTCGACGTGTCGACGATCCTAGAGCGTGGGGATGTTCGACGCCCTCTCCCGGGCTTCTTTTTCCTTCCGCTCTTTCTCGATTTTCGCCTTCCGTTCTGCCTCGGCGCGCTCTTTTTCAAGGCGGGCCTTCTCAAGCATTGCCGCTTGTTCGGTGATCAGCTTTTCCTTCCTCAGCTCCTCGATGCGTCGTGCGTCCCGCTCCGCCTTTTCGCGTTCCGCGTGATCCCTTTCTCTGTCTTTTCCTTCGTTCCTGGCGTCGCCGGTTTTTTCAAAAAGCTTTTCTTTAATTTCCTTGCGGGCCTTGGGTTCGAGGCGCTCCATCATCTCCGGCCGCACGTTCCGCAGCTCCGAGGTAATGTCCTCGACGGCTTCCTTTTCGAGGCTTTTAACCTCGAGCGTTACTTTCTCCTTCTTTTCAACGGCGTGGAGGGCTTTCCCCGCGGTATCCCTGTCAACGGATACGGTCTCCTCGGCCTCGACGACCTCTTCCACTTCACTGATTACCCTGGATTCGCTCACGGGATTGATCGCCACGCGACCGCTCACCACGTCGAGACGGGACACTCCCTCCACTGCGGAGACGCGGAATACCGTGCCGCGCACGGAGGCGACCGCCGTGGGGGTCTTGATGACCAGCCCGCCCTTGGAAAGCTTCGAGAGCGTGACATACATCTTGCCGTCGGTCATGTTGAACCGGGTGTCGTCGGCGCCCTTATCGCCCAGCGAATCGATCAGGACCGTGGAATTCTGGTGAACCCGGATAATGCCCCGGTCCTCCAGGAGGATGTCCGCCATGGCCATGTCGCCGGTAATAAGGGTGTTCCCCGCGGCGAGGGTATCGCCCACAGTGGGGGTCCTCGTGCCTGCGTCGGTTTTCAGTTTGACGTCGCCGAGAAAGCTGAAGAGGGTAAGGGGAGCCACCTCTCCGGCTTTTTTGCACGAAAGTGGCGCGATGAAGAGCGAAGCGAGTGCAAGTAGTGTTATGGCCGTGATGTGTCGTTTCATGGTTAACCTCATCTACAAAAAAATGCTCCCCCTGTAAATCGACGCATGGGTGAGAAGGCAGGGGTCCGGAATGCTGATTCTTAATAAGATGATGAGGAATCCCATCTCATCATCTGGACACGGTTGCCGGATTTACTCCTCATTTTGGAATATAGCGGCAATCGGCGATGATGTCAATTATTAATTCCCGGCCCCGGGATCATATCCCGAGGAGAAACCGTCGGGCGTCCCGGGCGGTTATTTCAGGAATCTCTTCCATCGGAATATGCCCCGCCCTGTCGTAAATCTTCAGCACGGATCCTGGGATATCGCGCGCGAAACGACGGGCGTGGTCCACTGGTATCCATGCGTCATCCTTCCCCCACATGATGAGGGTGGGAACACGAAGCGACGGTATTTTTTTCGCAATCGACTCGAAGCCGTCGTCGGTGCGGGCCCGGTCTATGAGGGCCACGCGGTTCCCCTCCCGCAGCGTGAGCCGGTAATAGCGGTCCACGATCTCCCTGGTTATCCTTGACGCGTCGCTGTAGACTTCCCGCACGTTTTTCTCGATGAGGAGACGGGGGTCGAGGTATCGTCCCACGGTATCCGCCAGGGGAAGTCGCAGCAGGCGGAAGATCCATGGAATTGATCGGAAGGGATACCCCGCCGCGTCCACGAGGATCATCTTCGCGACCCTGCCGGGCCTGGCGAGGGTGTAGTTCCAGGCGATGAGGCCCCCCAGGGAGTTGCCCGCGATATGGCACCGGGTCACGCCGACGGCGTTAAGAAATGCGTCGAGGAACCGGACGTAGGCGTCGATGGAATAGTCCCTCTCCGGGGAGGGCCCCGTGAGGCCGAAAGCGGGAAGGTCCATGCGTATCACCCGGAAATTCTTCGTGAGGACCCCCGCCCACCCGTCCCAGGTGTGGAGGGACGACGCGGTGCCGTGGATGAGGACCAGGGGGAATCCGCGCCCCTCGTCACAGTAGTGCACCTCCATGCCGTCGACCGTGACGAAGCGCGAGGGTTCCTTCGCGAAATCCCGTTTCAGTTGATCGATGGGGATATCGAAGCGGACCAGGGTCAGGGATACGGCGGCGGCCACGGCGGTGGCAAGGATAGCGGCGTTGATGATGATGCGCGTATTCTTTCCCATGTTTGTTCCTCCAGAGATGCGTCCCGTTCCCCGTCCGGTCTCACCTGCCCGTGACCGGCATGCAGTAGGTTATGGTCTTTTGACCATTATCATAGATTTCCATTCCGTACTCGGTGGCGTAGCCTTTTTCTTCGATATATTCGCCGATTTTCGGATATGCCCTGGACGGCCCGAGCATGTACGCGAGGGGGGTCCTCACCGGGAACTCGCACGCCACGCAGTTCGTCTTAGGGAAATTCTTGATGATATACGAGCCCCTCAGGGGCGCGATTTTCGGCAGGTCACGCGCCTCGATGATGAAACCGCATTCGCTGCGAAGCTCTTCGGCTTTCACCTTGGCCGGGTCATCGTAGTAGATGCCGACGCCCGCGAGCTTCTCCGTGTCAAGGTGCGCCTTCAGGGCCCCGGAGACCTCCTCGAAAACCTTTGTCGTTTCGTAGTAGCTCCCCTTGTGGGCCTTGAGAATCATGGTGTGGGGGCCTATCTCCTTCTCTTCTACGGTCACCGAATAGAATATGCCGCTGTATGCCACAAAGGCGAAGATGGCGACGGCCACGACGGCCAGAACGATTGCTGTCTTTTTCATGGAAGCCCTCCTGTTGTTGACTTGCATGCAGGGAAGCATTCCATGGCCGGCGTGTCAATTCATTTCAGGGGCCTGATAAGGGTGATCCCGTCCCGCACGGGGAGGAGCAGGGCCTCGAGATCATTCCGTTTTCGGACGTATTCGTTGAAGGCGCGCATGGCGATGGCGTCCGGGTCCGTCGTTCCGGGATCGACGACCCGGCCGTACCAGAGTGAGTTGTCGGCTATGACGATCCCCTTTCCGGAGAGCACGGGCAGGGTGAGTTCCAGATAGGCGATATAGTTTTCCTTGTCAGCGTCGATGAAGACGAGATCGAAGGGCCCGCGAAGTCCCTTCAGGACCTCCAGGGCCGTGCCGACGATAAGGCTGATCCGGCTCACGTGGGGGCTCTTCGCCCAGAATTCACGCGCCACCGCAGCGACCTTCTCGTCGTAATCGATGGTGATCACCTCGCCGCCCTCGGGAAGGCGCTCCGCCATGGCCAGGGCTGAATAACCGGTATAGCAGCCTATCTCGAGGACGCGGCATGTTCCCGTGGCGGCGATGAGGAACCCGAGAAATCCCGCCTGGAGTGGTCCTATGAGCATCTGGGAATCCTCCATGGTTTCCATGGTGTGGCGGTAGATGGCCTCGCAGTGGGCCGAGGGCGGGGTGCTCATGAGGGCGCAGTAGTCTTCAATACGAGGGCTTACGATGGCGTTATGCTCCATGGCTTTTCTCCTTTCGGTGCGGGTGAGCGTGTCGGCGCCCCGTACCCTTTTTTTCGCGATCATCTCCAGGGCCATGGCGGAGACGGGGCGGCGGTCCCGGCGCTACGCGAAGTTCTTTATCACCCAGTCTCCTATGCCGCGCATGGCGCTTTCATAGGGAACCGTCGTTCTCCATCCGAGCTCGCTTCGGGCAAGCGAGGTGTCAAAGTCGTTGTCCCTTCCCATGATGCCCACGACCAGGCGCGTCAGGGGAGAACGAAGGCGGAAAATATTGGAAATCCCCTCCAGGACCGCCGCGGCGCCCCAGGCGGCGCGGAAAGGAACGTTCCCCCGGGGGCGCGCGCCGATGAAGGACCCGAGATCGGAGATATAACGCTTCCAGGAAACCTCCCAGTCGTCGCGGAAATGGTACGTGCACCCCGCCGCGTGTTCCATGGTGCCGGCGCGCATGATCCCGTCCACCAGGCTCTCAACGTGGACGAGGCTCGAGCTGTGGCGGCCCCCGTCGATGAGGGGAACGCCGGTGAAACTTTTCATCCGCTCGACGATGTCCCGCACCCAGACGCTTCCCGGGCCGGTGACGTTGGCGGGGCGCACGATGGTGCAGGCGATCCGGCCCAAGCCATGGTATTCCCTGCAGAGTTTCTCGGCGTCGACCTTGGCGTCATTGTAGGGGACGCCCGATTTGCGCGGCGGGTCCGTTTCTTTCACGCCCTTCAGGTGGTTTCCCATTCCCAGGGCTGCGATGGAGCTCACGTACACGAACCGGCCTGCATGGCCTGCGGCCTCGTCAATGAGATTCCTCGTGGTGTCCAGGATCGACTTGTAGAACTGCCGGCGGGTGCCCCAGTCAGTGACCCGTGCGGCGCAGTGGAAGACCGTGTCGATGCCGTCACAGAGCCCTTTCAGGGTGTCCCGCTTCAAGAGATCGCCGCGCCGCACCTCCACGCCCATCTCCTCAAGATGAAGCGCGTCCTCTCCCTCCAGCACCAGGGCCCTCACGCGATGCCTGCGGCCCATGAGGTCCCGCGCCAGGACCGATCCGATAAAACCGGTAGCTCCGGTGACAAGCGTGTTCATTGTTGATCTCCTCGCATCGTATAGCGCGGTCCGGATCGACCTTCTCATGAATTCGCGCAATGCGCGCGCCGCGCCCGGCCGGCGACAGGGGCGAACCTCCCTGACGAAAAGGTGAAAGTCGCCCGGGAATTTCTCCGGGTCCGCGATGATGAGTGGACACCCTTTTCAGGCAAAAGGCAACCGTTTTTCCGGTGAATGCTTCAGGAAAAAATATGGAAAAAAATCTCGTTTTTAAAAAAGGGATCGGAACTATTATATTGTATCTCGTGTCGAATACTCGTTGACGAAATGCGTCCGTTGCAATGAATAATAAATGGCTTCAAGGGAAAAACTGGAGACGGAGCGTACCGCATGATGGGCAAACCGGCGAAAATGGGAATAATACTGGCGATGGTGGTGTCGTCCCTCGGCGCGGCCGGCGCGCCGAGGGGAGGGAGCGAGGCGAGCAAGATCGCGGCGCTTATCGACGGAATCAGGGGGATGAAGGGCGCGCGTTTCATCCGGAACGGCCGCGAGTATCCACCCGGCGAGGCGGCGGACCACCTCGCGATGAAATGCAGGAAGGCGGGGGACCGCGTGAAGACCGCCCGGCAGTTCATCGAATTCGTCGCGTCGAGGTCATACCTGTCCGGCGAGGAGTACCTGATACGGCTTCCCGGCGGAAAGGTGGTACCGTCGAGGGATGTGCTGGAGAAAATGCTGAGGGAAATCGAATCGCGGGGGGCGGGACCTCCGCGTGGATGACATGAGGCGTCCACGCAGTCGCCGACAGCACCTTGCGGAAAAGGAGAATTGATATGATCGCGCGAATGATAATGCTTTTCGCCCTTGCGTGTTCGCTGAGCTCCTGCGGGCTGATTTACGTGATTGATGACCAGGAAGGAGGCGACAGGCGGTACGACGAACGATACGAGCGTGAGCGGATGGAGGAACAGCGCCGCATCGAGGAGGAGCGCCGGAGGATCGAGGAGGAGCGCCAGAGGAAGCTCGAGGAGGAGCGGCTGTGGCGACTTGAGCAGGAGCGCCGCTGGAAACTCGAGGAGGAGCGGAAACGCAGGCTCGAGGAGGAGAGGCGAAAGATCGAGGAGGAGCGCCGCCGCCTGGAGGAGGAACGGATGCGGAGCCGCGAAAAAGAAGAGAGAAGGAACTACCAGGAAGAGCGGGACCGGCGCCGCAAAGAATGCCTTGCCGCCTGCCAGCTCCTTTCGGGTCAGAAACGGGCGCTCTGCGGCATTGTGTGCCAGAAGAATTACGACGACTGGACCTGGGAGAAATATAAAGAAGAGCGAAAGAAAAAGATCGATGAGGAATTCAGAAAGAAGGAGGAGGAGGAGCGCCTGAAGCGCCTCGAGAGAGAGCGGCAGAGGAAGCTCGACGATGAACGGCAGCGTAAGATCGATGAGGAGCGTCGCAGGCTTGAGCAGGAGCGTAAGAAGCTCGAGGAGGAGCAGAGGAAGGCCCGCGAGCGGGAGCGCCTGGAAAAGCTTGAGAAGGAGCGACAGAAGAAGCTTGAAGACGAGAAGCGGCGCATCGAGGAAGAGCGGTGGAAAATGGAGCGCGAGCGCTGGAAACTCGAGGACGAGCGGCACAAAAAATTAGAGGAAGAAAACAAGAGAAAGCTCGAGGAAGAGAGGAAGAAAAAAGCCGAGGAAGAGCGGAAGAAAAATGAGGATAAAGAGAAGAAGAAAAACGAAGAAGCGCGAAAGAAAGCCGAATGCCTTGAATCGTGCAGGGGATTGAAGGGGAAGGCGCGGGCAGAGTGCAACCAGAAGTGCAAGTAGACGGAAGGGAGCTCCCGTAAAGAGCTCCCTTTTTTTATTGTATCATTCGGCAAGGCCGCATCGTTTTTTAACCCTGAGGGCGAGGTCCCGGCCCCTCTCCCTGAGGACCGCGAGGTCCTTTTCCGTCGGCGCCCCCCGGAACTCCATGGGATCCATGAAATTCCATTTCATTTTCAGCCGATGGAGGATATCGTCAAGCTCCTTCTGGGCGCCGCCGGACCAGCCGTAGGAACCGAACCTGAATGCCTCCCGGTTCACCACGCCTTTCCTCCCCAGGTCCTCGATGACCGCCGCCATGGGGGGGAACATGTGGTACTCATAGGTGGGCATCCCCAGGACGATTCCCGTGGACTCCCATGCCGAAGCGAGTACGTAGGACTCGTGCGTTTCGGGGACCCTGAAGACGCGGGCCTCGACGCCCGCCGACTCGATTCCCTCAAGGAGGGGCGCCACGGCGCGTTCCGTGTTGCCGTACATGCTTCCCCAGATGACCGTGATGACCGGCTCCGCGGTCCCCTTGGCGTATTCCGCGTAGCGCCGATAGAGGTCGATGATGCGCCCCGGGTCGCGTCGCCACACGATGCCGTGGGCCGGCGCCACGATCTTCACGTCGACCCCGCCGAGCTTCTCGATGGCCCGGAGTACGCTGTCGGAAAAGCGTGCCACGATGTTGGCGTAGTAGCGGAGCGTTTCCTCCCGGTAAAAATCCAGCTCCTTTTTGTCCATCTCGTCGTCGTATGGAATCGAGCCGTCGCCCCCGAAGGAGCCGAAGGCGTCGCAGGGGAAGAGTGCCCCCGTCGATTCCTCGTAGGTGGCCATGGTCTCGGGCCAGTGGACGTTCGGTATCTCCGTGAAGTGAAGGCGCTTTCCTCCCCCGAGGTCGATGGAGTCGCCGCTCTTCACGGTCCGCACGGGAACGTCGATGCCGTAAAAGGCCCTGACGAGCTCCCCGCCTTTCTTCGTGGTCACGATCTCGAAGTCCCTGTGGAGGGCGCGCAGGGATGAGAGCCAGCCGGTGTGGTCCGGTTCGAGGTGGTTCAGCACGGCGTAGCGGATGTCCCTGAGCTCGACCTCCATCTGCGCGAGCTGGGCGTAGAGGGTCTCCGGCACGCCGTCCCAGTCGCAGACGCCGTCAATGAGGGCGCTTTCTTTTCCCCTGACGAGGAAGGAGTTCAGGGTCACGCCGTGGGGCAGGGGCCAGAGCCCCTCGAAGAGGATGTCCGTGTCAACGTGGGCGGTGATCCTGAAAATGCCGTCTGCTACCTTTGTGGTGTTCATTCGTATCTCCTCGTGTTGTTGTTCTGTATGAGCCTTGTAAGCGGTATCGCTTACGGAACATCGTCCCTATTCTTTTCCCGGCCTCCGGTCCAGGAAGAGGCCGATGGAGGCTCCGGCGAGTGAGAGGCCGAGTATGACCCAGGGATAGAGGGTGTAATGATAGCTGTTCCACCCCCCGTCCGCCGCCAGGATCTTCGCCAGGGCCACGCAGGCGAGGATTCCCGCCTCTCCGCCGAGAAAGGATCCGAGATAGAGCGGTGAAAAACGTGGCCGCTTCCCCGCGAGGCGGGCGATGAGGTATACGGCAAGGGCGGGGAAGGGGGCGATGATCCCGTAGAGAAGGGCGAAGATGATGACCAGGAGCGGGATCGCGATGTGGCTGATTTTATTGTAGCCGTTGGCGTAGCAGCGCGCCGCGGGAGTCATGACCGCCGCGGCCGCCATGGAGGTGATGATACGCCGGTCCTGAAAGGTCAGAGGTTTGACGCGATCGCTGAAGGCGCCGAACTGTCTTGAAACGAATGCACGCTTTTTCTCGGCCATGGTGAAGTATGGCGCCATTCTTCCAGGCCTGTCAAGCCCTTCTGCGCGATGGAATCGCGCAGAAGGCCTCAATTCAAGGATGAAGTGCAACATTAGGAATCAGTAATAATAGTAGTCTCATGGGGGCTCTTCCCATAGGATTGAGTTTGACAGAACATAATCCGAGGAGGAACCACCCATGAGACTGTATTCACACATAACGAAAGACGAGCGCCATGTCATCCAAAAAATGCTCTATTCTAGCGTATCAAAGATTGAATTGAGCAAATATCTGGGACGCGATCGATCTACCATTTATCGAGAGCATACACGAAACAGGACAAAAGGCTATCATTATCAAGATGCACATGAACGTTATTGCGCCCGAAGGTATAGGCGTCGGAGAAAGCTCGATAGCAATGGTGTGTTACGGCTTCTTGTATGCTCTTTGCTTATGGAGAGAAATTCCCCTGAAGTCACATCATATTATTTGAGGAGCCAGTTTCCCGGAGATCCTGAGATGCATATATCAACTGAAGCCATCTATCAATGGGTGTATGCGCAGCATGGGGAGTACCACAATATGTTATTGCTTAATTATCTGTTCACAAAGAGGAATAAACGTCAGAAACGGTCCCTGATATATCAAAAAAGAGAACTTATTGCTGGGAAACGGAACATTTGTGAACGTCCGATAGAGGCTGATGAAAAGACTGTCGCCGGCCATTTGGAGGGTGATCTCATTACCAGTGCAGGGAATGATGCATATTTACTTACCCTGGTTGACCGCAAACTGGCGCATATCTGGGGTGTTCCAGTCCATTCCAAGGATGCGGAAATCGTATCCCGAGCTGTCGTGGAGGCACTGAACGATTTACCTGCCGGATTCGTTAAAACAATTACATTCGATAATGGTAGTGAATTCAGCTTATTTCAGAATATCGAAAAAGCATTGGAATGCAAGGTCTTCTTTGCCGATCCATATTGTTCATGGCAACGTGGGTTAAATGAGCATATCAATGGACGCATCCGCCAGTATATCCCTAAGAAAAAAAGTTTTGCCCACTTGACCGATGATGATTTTGAGGATATCCTCTGTGCAATAAATTCGAGGCCCCGAAAATCCCGTGGGTGGCGTACCCCGAGATCGCTGTTGAATGAACTGATTTGTTGCACTTGAATGTTGAATTCAGGAGGTCCCCCGGGATCAGAGGGTGAGGATTTCGTCCTCCGTCAGGTCCTCGACGCGCACGACATCGATCCCCTTGATGCGCGCGGCCAGTTCCTTTGACGAGATTTCCGGCATGGTGAGGACGATCCGCCATCCGTTGTCCCTGGTCCAGTTCAGGAACTTCCAGGCGTAGCAGTCCGCGCAGTGGACCGCCTTTTCGCGGAGATATTCCTCGCCGCTCTTCCCCTCGAGGGGAGCGTGACGCTCGCATTTGATGCTCTTGCAGAACATCCCGGATTCATACTTTTTCTGCATCGCCTTCCTCCATCTTCTCGGTCATCGCGCGGCTGTTTCGCGGGAGCCGCGATACCTTTCACGGGGCCGATGGACCCCTCCATGATCAATATAGCGACAATCAGAACGCCCCACCATCACAAGAATTGATGATTTTTCAGGCGCCGGCCATGAAGAACGCGCGGTCGAAGCCTTCCCTGCCGTTGTATTTCTCCGATTGCTGCTTCGCGTAGGCAAGGTAGGCCTTCTCGTTCACGTCGAGGCCCGCTGATTTCAGCGCCGTCACTACCTCCTCCATGGCCGGGGGACAGCCCGTTACCTCGATGGGCTCCTTTATATGGGGATTGTCCCTGTTGGCCCGGATGATGCAGTTCCCCAGGAGCACGGTGCGGTCGTATCCCGGCCTGGCCTGCATCTTCTTTCCGTTGAGGACCTCCACCTTCGCGAGGGGCTCTCCCTTATGGGCCGAAAGCACCAGTATGTTCGCCATGTTCGCCAGGGGGGAGCAGCCGGAGCAGAGGGTGTCGTCGTATTTCGGAAGGGCCGGGCCGGAAATTCCCATCTTCGCGAAGACCCCGGGCCCGGTGTTGTCTTCGGTCCAGGACCAGTCCCACTTGAGGGGGGTGACATGGTCCCCGGGGGACTCGCCGCGCGTCTCGTAATCGACTCCCTCCAGGGACCTGCCGTGGCGGTTCGCGTAGTGGACAAAGTGTGTGATCTCACGGGGATCGTAGCCTATGCTGCGCGCCGCGGCGCAGTCAGCAGACAGGGGATCCGTTGACGCGATGATCAGGTCCTTCCGATAGGCGTTCCCGTAGTGGAGGGCACCTTTCTCGAGGGCGTAGACGCCGTCCACGATGGTAAGGGAGGGCCGGATGAAATCGGCGATGAAGGAGAAGCAGTACTCCAGCTCGAGATCGGCGTGGTGGCAGAGCTTCTTCGACGCGATTTTCAGGCATCCCTTCAGGTTCTTCAGTCCCAGGGAGACCTTCGTCTGGCCGTGGGTCTTCAGCACCGGGAAGTTGATGAGGAAGTCGCTCTCCACGGCCTCCTTCGCGATATGCAGCTTGAGGGAATCGTGGAAGGCGAAGGCCTCCGATTTGCTTGCGTTAAAGTCGACCAGGGCCACGCCGTACTTTTTCGCCAGGTCGCCGTGGCCGAGGCCCTGGAAGGCCGCCATGGTGCCCACGCCCTTCTTGATCTCGACGGATCCCTCGCCGATGGTGATGTTGTTGCAGCCTCGCTCTTTCAGTATGATAACCAGGTCCTCCACGAGGCGCGTGGTGGTGTAGACGCCGTAGGGAGCGATGGGGAACACGTCGTCCCATGCCACGAGGTTGGGCTTGATCAGGACCCGGTGGTCCCCCTTCAGGCCCTCGAGGCCGCCGCAGTGTTCCAGGGCCTGGCGGAGCGACCCGGGGCTTTCCCTGTAGGATGTGAGCGATACGATCGGTTTCATGGCGTCAGTCCCTCCCGGGATGTGGTATCGAGAGTGATAGTATCCCGCACGGGCCTGAGACACAAGAAGTATTTTATCCCGGAAAACGGTGATTCCGCCGGGCGTCATGCAACGCGGCAAAGGCACCCCTAGCAGCGCGATTCGATCCTCACCAGGTAGCCTTCCGAAACCGGGGGGAGCTCGGCGGCGTTCGCCTCGTCCGTGTCGATATGCATCTCCAGACGGTACGCCGGCTTGACGCGCACCATGACATCGCCGAAGATCAGCTCCCGCTCGCCCTCGATCTTCACCATGACCGTGTCCCTGTCCCTGACGCCGTAGGTCTCGGCGTCTTCGGGGGACATGTGGATATGCCGCATGGCGCAGATCACCCCTTCGGGTATCTCGACGCGCCCCGCCGGGCCCTCGAGGATGATTCCCGGGGTGCCCTCCAGGTCCCCCGATTCCCGCACCGGGGCGTCGATGCCGAGCTGAAATTCCTCGGTGCGGGAAATCTCCACCTGGGTCTTCGCCCGCTCGGGCCCGATGATCCTGACATTGTCGACACGGCCCCGGGGACCGATCAGGTTGACCGTTTCCTCCGATGCGAATTCCGAATCCTGGTAGAGGCGGGACTTCTCCGTGAGGGTGCGCCCCTTGCCGAAGAGGGCCTCGACGTCCTTCGGGCAGAGGTGGGCGTGGCGCACGGAAACCGCCACGCGGATGGGCCGACGGTCCGTCGAGAGGGCGTCCCGGCGGATGCAGCGCGTGAAGTCCAGGGCCCGGGCGCACTGCCGCGCGATCATAAGCTCCTCGTCCGTGGCGATCACCAGGATATGGACGCTCGAATGGCGCGCGCCGATGTCGTACACCGGTTCCGCGGCGCTCAGGGCGCACCGGCCGTTGCGCACGGGGTCCACGGCGAAGCCGAGCTTCTCCATGCCCTGGAGGGAGCGGAAGCGGACGCCCCGGCTGTTCTCGCCGATGCCCCCGGTGAACACGAGGACGTCGGCGCCTCCCATGGCCGCCGCGGCGGCGCCGATATGGCGCTTGATCCGGTAGCAGAAGGCCTTCACGGCCAAGAGGGCCCGGTGGTGTTCCTTCTCCGCGGCGGCGAGGATCTCGCGCATGTCCGAGCTCACGCCGGAGATGCCCAGGAGCCCCCCGCGGCTGTTCAGGAGGTCCTCCACGGCCGCGAGGTCCATTCCCTCGGTGCGCATCAGGTAGGGGATGATGCCGGGATCGAGGTCCCCCACGCGGGTTCCCATGATAAGGCCCTCCAGGGGGCTGAATCCCATGGAGGTGTCCACGGAGTTGCCCCGCTCGACGGCGCAGACGCTCGCGCCGTTCCCGAGGTGGCAGGAAATGATGTTCAGCCTTTTAAGAGGGATTTCCAAGTATTCCGAGGCCTTCATGGCCACGTACTCGTGGGAGTTCCCGTGGAAGCCGAATCGGCGTATGCCGCGCTCAAAAAACTCGTAGGGAAGCCCGTAGATCGCCGCCTCGTCGGGAATGGTGCCGTGGAAGGCGGTGTCAAAGACCGCGACGTGGGGCACGCCGGGAAGGGCCCCGCGGCACGCCTCGATCCCCGCCAGCATGGCGGGGTGGTGCAGGGGCATGAGGGGGACCAGGCGGCGGATTTCCTCGATGACCTTTTCGTCGATCACCGCGGGGCCCCGGTAGGCCGACCCGCCGTGGGCGATGCGATGGGCCACGGCGCCGATCGCCGCGAGGTCCCTCACCGGCGCGCCCTCGACCCCGGTAAGGGCCTCGAGGACCGTGCGGAGGGCCGCATCATGGTCCGCCGCCTGCACGGGAAGTGACGCTTCGCTTCCCCTGGCTGACCAGGCGTGCGTCGCCCCCTCCATGCCGATCCTGGACACGGATCCGCTCATCAGCGATTCCTCGCTCTCGAGATCGAAGAGCTCGTATTTCAGGGAAGAACTCCCGCAGTTGATGACCAGTACTATCATGCTCCCTCCCGTGGTCCTGAAGCGCGCCCGGTTCTCCCGGCACGGCGGAAGAAGCAGCGCGGTTTCGGACTGATCCGCACGCCCGGCAGCGGCGCCCCTGCGCGCGGCGCCGCAATCCTGATCATGAGGCCCGGCGGGTCATTTGTAAAGAATATTTCTCTCGACAGAACAGGTGCGTATATGATTGTAATGGGACGTCATGAGGGGAATCATCGCCGTCGTCGTGAAACAGCTCTATCAGAGGCGCGGCTCCCGGGACACATAGTAGACTTGTTGCGCAACTAACGTTTCCTGATGGGTCAAAGGGGCGATGCCCCATTAAAAGAAGCCCCCGTAGGGGCGCCCTGCAAACGCGAAATGCAGTTTCGCATTAAATTATTTTTTTGGAGGAGATGATGGTACAGGTTGATATCGTATGGGCATACGCATTCGGCGCCACCTTTGCCGCCGCGTCGGCGCGTCAGCTTGAGAAAGAAGAGAAGCCATTCAACAACAAGTGGTACACCTTCGCGCTTCTGTTTCTGGCGATTTTCTTCGCCCCCTCGGGGGTCTATCTCCTCTGGGAGTTTCCCCAGTGGGAAACCATGCAGGTGGCCACGGCCCACGGGGACATACCCTCATGGCTCGTGGCGGTCTTCGGGGTGACCAACATCACCCAGGGGATCCTGGGCTACTGGACCACCTGGCGCCTCGCGCGCAAAGGAAGGTACTGGGGGGCCCACGCCAACTGGATGGTGGCGTGGACCGTTTTCTGGTTCATACTGGCCTGCGGCTGGGACGGGACCGGGTACCAGCGCTTTCTCTACGACGCCTCGGCCATGGGGGGCGAGCTCTGGGGGCCCGGGAAGATGATGGGGCTCGAGTTCTTCTACCGGAGCAACGTCTGGTGGACCCTCGTGGTGATGGCGGCCTTTTTCGCCCCCATGCTCGTCCGGGGCATGGTGAAGGGAATCCGGGAGGGCGCGGCCATGGACTCCTCGATAACCCCGCCGGGGACGGTGAAGATCCTGGCCCTCTTCTTCGGCGCCCAGTGGGTGGCCTGCCTGGGCCTGGCGATACTCGCCACCGCGGCGGTGATACAGATCGGGGCACTCCTCGGCCACATCGGCTGGGGATACCTGGTGGGGCTTCCCCTCTGCGGCGTGTTGTATTACTTCCTCCTTTTCAGGAGGAACATGCCGATGCACCGGATCGCCAGGGCGCTCTACGTGAAAGAGCCGGGTGAGTAACGGCGCGGCACATCCCTCCTGCTGCCGTGACGCGGGGCCGGTCAGGTCCGATTGCGGGGGTCGAGGATCATGTCCATGAGGCGGCTGGTCTCGATTCCCGTGATTCCCGTTGAGGGGCAGTCGCCCCTGCCCAGGACCGCCTCCACCACGGTCCTGATCAGCGGCATCTGTATGGTGGCCGGATGGGAGAAGTGAAAAACCTCCCTTCCTCCGGAAGCGGAGAGAACAACGTCGGCGTTGTTGAAGGTGCTGAATGAAACGCTTCCCCTTTCACCGATAATCTCGGTATGATCGCAGATCGCCTCGTGGGGAGAAGCGAAGCACCAGGTGCCGCCGCATAGCACGCCGTTCTCAAAGAGAATGGTCGCCGCCAGGGTGTCCTC
Source organism: Spirochaetota bacterium (assembly GCA_040768125.1). Lineage (GTDB taxonomy): Bacteria > Spirochaetota > UBA4802 > UBA4802 > UBA5550 > RBG-16-49-21. The sequence goes on from JAXGNG010000005.1 coordinate 130,245, forward strand.
GACTTCGTAGAGCCCTCCCCTGTTGGCGGTAATCGAGTTTGCCCGTACCGGCCGGCCCATGAGGTAAATGAGATAATCGAGGGTGTGCGCGGCCAGGTCCACGAAGTAGCCGCCACCCGAGATTTCGGGCTGCAGTCTCCATGGCGGGTTTCCGCGATCGTAATCCCCCTGGCGGGGAGGGAAATGAAGCGCCGTTCTGATGAGATAGGGCGCGCCAATTGCGCCGTTCTCGAGGAGTTCCCGAATTTTTAGAAAGGAAGGGAGCATCCTCCTGTAATACGCGACATAGACCGGCACACCCTGCTTCGCCGAGGCGTTCAGTATCGCCTCGCACTCCCCGGCGTTTCGGGCCATTGGTTTTTCCACGTACACGGGCTTGCCGGCCTCGATGGCCCTGATGGCGTACTCCGCGTGGGACCCCGGCGGGGTCGCCACGTACACGGCGTTCACCTCGGGATCGTCAATGAGCCGTTGCGCGTCGGCATACCACCGGGGAACTCCGTGGCGCGCGGCGTAGTCAGCCGCGGCCTCGGCGTTCCTCCTCATGACGGCGACCAGCTCCGAGTCATCCACGGCGTTGAAGGCGGGTCCGCTCTTCACTTCCGTGACATCACCGCAGCCGATGATTCCCCATTTTACTCTGTCCATTCGATGCCTCATCGTACCCATGATACCTGCGCCACCCGCGCTATCTCGGCGTGTGGCGCGCCTGTTGTTTCAACGGCCCCGGCGGACCGTCTTTTACCCGGCCTTACAGGCTGTCGTCCACCGGAGAGGAGGGCGGTGGTTTGCAGCCGCTGTAGAAGCTGCTCGAATTGATCACCTTCCAGATACCCCGGTTGTTCTTCTTCACGTGGATGGGGACGGCCCCGGAGTCCGTGCAGGAGGTGGCGACCATCCCTTTCCAGAAATCTGGTTCCTGGTAGGGCATCCGGTGGGCGCGTATCACCATGGTGTAGGGGAGGGACGGCAGGGCGTAGCCCCCCGCCGTGGAGGTCCCGGACACGTAGGACTTCGCGATAAAGCCCCTTCCCCTGATGAACGTGCTCGTGCTCATCTTCATCCGCTCGGAGCCGCCGATCTCCCACCCGTCCACGTCGGGGCGCCGCGATTTCGGCCCCTTCCGCGCGAGCTGGCCCATGTCCAGGGCCAGGACCAGGCAGCGCTCTCCCAGGTCGGGATTTCCGATCATCACCAGGTGCGCCACCAGGTAGGCGGCGATGCCCCCCTGGGGAGTTCCCGAGATGGCGTCCCTGAGGGAGCGGAACTCGTCGAGGGACGCGGGGATCCTGTCGATGACCACGTGCCACTCGGAGTCCTTCACCTTCTCCTCCACGCGGGGGGCCGACTGGAGAAGCGCCGCCGGGGCGATGAGCATGAGGGCAAGGGCCCAGCGTGCCGATATCGTAAGCGGTTTCATAATGTACCTCCTTTTTGCTTTCGTGCCGTTGCAAAGGGTTTCAGAAACTTGCCCCCGGGGCACGGAGTCACAGAGATTGTTATTCATCAGCAACACGCATCGCTCCTGTGGCAGCGATGATTGCAGCTGAATGCGATTGTTCTCACGGGGGCGCGATGCAGGGACCGCCCGTGAGGATGCTTCGCACGGCGTTTTTCTTCGCGTAGTGGCCCAGGGTGATGGCGCGCATGGATCCCTCGCGGCCCAGGAGTTTCCGGCTGATGCGCGCCCCGGACATTCCCATCTCATGGAGGGCCAGGACGCGGTCCCGCAGGTTTTCCATGAAGTCACGCTTCTCCTCCAGGGCCGCGCGGCCATCCTCCACGGCGCCGAGGAGGGAGCAGAATATGATGTCGACGTCCAGGCCGGCGAGGCGGCGGAGGGCCTCCACCGTGGACAGGTAATCCTCGTCGAGGCGGAAGTACTTGAGCCGGGGGCCGCAGAAGAGGTCCCCCGTGAAGAGCCACCGGCGCTCCGGTTCGTAGAAGCAGATGTGGTCCGGGCAGTGCCCTCCCGTGTGGATCGCCCTGAGCCGGAAGTCGCCGGCGCGTATCTCCTCTTCGATGGGGAGGGCGCGCGAGGGCGGCGGCGTGCCCCAGACGAAGAGCTGGTAGGGGCGGAGGCGGAGTTTCCGCGGGTCCTCCAGGTAGGGGAGGGTGAGGGGATGGGCGAAGCACCGGGCCCCGGTCCTTTCCATGACGGCGGCGTTGTTGCCGATATGGTCCTCGTGGCGATGGGTGAGAAGCACCGTTTGTATCTTCGTTCCCTCAAGGGCCGAGAGGAATTCGTCCCGGGCGCAGGGGGCCCCCGTGTCGATGAGGAGGTCCCCCAGGAGGAAGGAGCAGACCGTGTAGGGGACCCAGGGGCCGACGCTCCGGCCGCTCCGGATGATCGTGACGGGCCCCTTCGTGGAAATCTTCAGCATTTCCGTCGCCTCCCGTCGTTCCGCTCCGCGTTCCGGCCCATCAGGCGCCGCGCCCCTCGAGCCATCGGGCCACGACGATCCCCGTGCCGAAGGGCCAGGGCCTGAGCTTCGCCGGGTCCACCCGCCTGATCTCCGCGAGCTCCGCGCCCATCCTGATCTCCCCCGACGCCGCCAGGTGATAGGCGATGAGGAGCTGGTTCGCCTGGAAGAAGGGGACGTTGCCGATGAATGCCACGATACTCGCCTCGAGGCCCGTCTCTTCGCGCACCTCCCGCACCACGCCCTCCTCGGGGCTCTCGCCCTTCTCGAGGAAGCCCGTGATGAGGCCGTAGGTCTTCTCCGGCCACGCCCGGTTGCGCGCCAGGAGGACCGATCCCTCGTGTTCGATCAGGGCCGCGACCACGGGAACCGGGTTGTCCCAGTCCACGTAGCCGCAGGATACCTCCGGGCAGGCGCGCCGCTCCACGCCGTCAAGGTTGCGCGTCACCAGGGCCGAGGCGCAGAAGGGGCAGAACTGTTTTTCCTTCATCCATGTCTCCCGTTACGTGCGGAGGTGATGGCCGGCACGGGCCATGAGTGAGCATAGGACGAACGAGGGCTCATGGCAAGAGAAAAATGACCCTGGCGGCGACCCGCTGACCCCGGGGGCCGCGACTTTTGCGCTTGACGGGGCCGCCGGAAGCGGGGACCATGAGGCATACCGCATGGGGGGAAGGACGTGGAAACGCTGTTTGAGCGATGCAGGGCGATTCGCTTCGGCGCGATCGAGGGAGACGACCTCTCCCTCTATTACGGCGGCGTGAACAATGCCATCACGGATCTCTGCCGCTCCCTCCCGGGGAGCCTCCAGGCCGAGGGTATGCTCTTTTTCATGACCTACGCGGGGATCAGGATGGGGGAGCCCCTCGACTTCTTCCGGAACTACTACCGGCCGGCCTGGTCGATCATCCCGCGCCTCGCCGCCCTGGCCGGGAACGAAATCCCGGGGCTCGATGCCCTGACCGGGGCCCACGCCATGGCCATGTCCCTCCACTCCCTGGACGATCACCTGGTGGACGGCGAGGTGCCGGTGTCGCACCTGGCCCTGGTGATCCGCTCCCAGATGTGGCGCCGCATGGCCGAGGGGATCGACTCCTTCGCAGCCGCCGTGCCAGGCGGCCCGGAAACGGCACGAGGCCTCATCGATGCGTATTACCGGGGCATCTGCTCCATGGAGGTTCCCGTAACCCTTGATGAGTACTGCGCCCTCTTCCGGGAACAGATGGCCACCTCCCTCGTGGCGCCCCTCCTCCTGGCCCGGAGGGTGCGGGACGACGATGATTTCACCGCCGACGTGCGGGGCGCCTACGAATCCTTCGGCATCGCCTGGCGCCTCCTCGACGACATCCAGGACATCGGGGAGGACGCCGCGCGGGGAACCCGCAGCGCCGTGCGGGTTTCACTGGACAACCCGGGGCGCGACCTCTGGGACGATATCTCCCGGGGCGAGGTCGGCACCGGGCGGCTCTGCGGCATCATAGAGGAATCGCGCGTCATCGAAAGGCTCGCGGGGCGCGTTGTCGCGGAGCTCGGCTCCGCGGCGGAGCGGATGGAGCGGCGCGGCATGAAGGAAATGGCCGATGAATTCCGGGCCCTGGCGAAACCCGTGGCCGGCGCGGCGGGGCTTCCATGAAGGGCGCGCTGCCGGAGGAGATCGCCCGCGCAGTCGGCGAGGAGAGCATCGGCATCGAGGTGACCACGCGGTGCAACGGCGCCTGCGGCCACTGCTTCGCCCGGGCCGGGAGGGACCGCGACTTCGACCTCGACGAAGCAACGGCCTTCGCCATCGCCCGGGAGGGCGCGGCACTGGGGTACCGCAATCTCCATGTAACGGGAGGGGAGCCGCTCCTCTGGGGCCCCCTCCGGGACCTGTGTGATCTTGCCGCGGACCTGGGTTACGAATTGGTCTTTATCAACACCAACGGCACCCTCATCGACGACGCCGCGGCGGGGGAGCTGGGATCCCGGCGGGACCTGGTCACCCTCTCCATCAGCATCCAGGGGCCCCGGGAACTCCACGACGCGGTGCGGGGCGCCGGCTCACACGGCGCCGCCGTGGCGGGCATGGAGCGCGCCCTGGCCGCCGGGGTGCCGGTCCACGTCTTCACCGTCGTGGGGAGGAGTCTCCTCCCCGGCCTCCCCCGCTTCGCCGAGGAGCTTTTTCATCGCCACCCGGATATCCGCGACCTCACCCTGATACAGATGATACGGGTGCGGGGCGACGCCCTGGACCTTGCCGAAGAGATACTCACGCCGGAGGAGTTCATCGCCATGGTGAAAATGGCCTCCCTCCTGAACCTCTGGGGGCTCCGCGTGGCGGTGCTCCGGAACCCCCTGGCCACGGCGGTGTCCCGGGCCCTCTCGATCCCCTGGCTCGCCCCCTCGGCGGCGCTCCACCGGGGCGGGGGGATCATGGTGATGGCCGACGGGGGCATTGCCTGCGCCCACTCCACGGAGGAGCGGTTCGGGGAGTACCGTCCCGGGGCCGTGGTCGCGGTGCTGGGATCAGCCGCTTACCGCGCGGCAGTGATGGCGGACGACAACGCCTGCGGGAAGTGCCGGCACCTCGCCCTCTGTCGTGAAAACGGGATGCTCCGCCCCTCGGAGCGGAACAGGGACATGGACGAATCCTCCCCCTTCTGCGCGCGGGTCCTCGACGCGGCCTGCCGGGATGAAGAGGCGCGCTGATATGCCCGGGGGGCCGGGGGCCATCAGGAATTGAAATTTTATGTTGAATCAATTCTTAAACCGGGGTCTACTTGACCCGGCGCATGGGCACACTATCACACATCACATTCCCGGGGGTATCCAGATGTCTCTCATGAAAACAATCGAATCGATCTTTCCGGAAGATAAGGCCATACCGGCCGGGCATCTTCCCGCCTTCCCCGTGACGCAGGCGGCCTGCCTGGTGGACGGGGAGCTGCGCCCCTGGAAGGGCCCCATGCGGGAGGTGTTCTCGCCCCTCCGCACGGGGAAGGACGACGGCCCGAAGATGATCGGCGGCTACCCCCTCATGGGCGCGGAGGAGGCACTGGCGGCCTTGGACGCCGCGGCCCGCGCCTACGACTGTGGCCGGGGTGCCTGGCCCACGGCCACCGTGGCCGAGCGAATCAGGTGCGTGGAGCGCTTCGCATTTTTAATGAAGGAGCGGCGGGAGGAGGTCGTCAACCTGCTCATGTGGGAGATCGGCAAGTCCCTGGCGGACAGCGCCAAGGAGTTCGACCGGACCATCGGGTATATCGCCGACACCATCGACGCCCTGAAGGACCTCGACCGGGCGGGCTCCCGCTTCGAGATGCGCGACGGGATCTTCGGCCAGGTGCGCCGGGCGCCCCTGGGGGTGGTCCTCTGCATGGGCCCCTTCAACTATCCCCTGAACGAGACCTTCACCACCCTGATCCCCGCTTTGATCATGGGAAACACCGCCATCGTCAAGCCGCCGCGCTACGGCGTTCTCCTCTACGGGCCTCTTCTTGACGCGTTCCGGGAGGCGTTCCCGAAGGGCGTGGTCAACTTCGTGTACGGCGACGGCGCCACGGTGGTCGGGCCCCTCATGGAATCGGGGAGGATCGACGTCCTGGCCTTCATCGGCTCGAGCCGCGTGGCCGACATCTTGAAGAAACAGCACCCGAAGCCCCATCGCCTCCGCTGCGTCCTGGGCCTCGACGCGAAGAACGCGGCCATCGTGCTCCGCGACGCGGACATCGACCTGGCAGTGCGGGAGTGCCTCCTCGGCGCGCTCTCCTTCAACGGCCAGCGCTGCACGGCCATCAAGATCATCTGGGTCCACCGCGACATCGCCGAAGCCTTCGTGGAGAAGCTGGGGGCCGCCATGGCCTCCCTGGCGCCGGGCATGCCCTGGGACGAGGGGGTGAAGCTGACGCCCCTCCCCGAGGAGGGGAAGACCGGCGCATTGAAGGAGTACCTGGAGGACGCCGCCGCCCAGGGCGCCCGGATCGTGAACCAGGGGGGCGGCGCCGTGAACCGGACCTTCATGTTCCCCGCCCTGGTCTACCCGGTGAACGGGAAGATGCGCCTCTGGCGGGAGGAGCAGTTCGGCCCCGTCGTCCCCGTGGCGCCCTTCGCGGAGATCGCCGAGCCCCTGGACTACGTGATCCAGTCGAACTTCGGCCAGCAGGTGGCGGTCTTCGGAAACGACCCGGAGGAGATTTCGCGCCTCATCGATCCCCTGGTGAACCAGGTGTGCCGGGTCAACATCAACAGCCAGTGCCAGCGCGGCCCCGACACCTTCCCCTTCACGGGGCGCAAGGACAGCGCCGAGGGGACCCTCTCGGTCTCCGACGCGTTGCGGGTCTTCACCATCCGCACCCTGGTGGCCTTCAAGGGTACGGACCGGAACAAGGAGATCATCACGGAGATTCTGCGGGAGAAGCGGTCGAACTTCCTTTCGACGGATTTTATCTTTTAGAGCGCGGCGCGGGGGCCGGCGGGGCCGGACCCCGCGCCGTACTACAAGGGCATTCCCATTACCGGAATAACAGCTTCGCGTACTTCAGCTTGTCGCGGTAGGGCGCGTAGCGAAGGCGAATGTCGAAGAGCGTGGTCTTCGCGAGAATCGAACGGTGGTGGCTGAAGGTGTCGAAGCTGTGCCTGCCGTGATAGGCCCCCATGCCGCTCGTGCCGACGCCCCCGAAGGGAAGGCGGGGATTCGTGAGATGCAGCATCGTGTCGTTAACGCACCCGCCCCCCGAGGAGGTGCGGCCGAGGAGCCAGCGCTCCTTTTTGCGGCTCGAGGTGAAGAAATAGAAGGCCAGGGGCTTTTCCCTCCCGTTGACGAAGTCCGCGGCCTCGGACAGGTCCCCGTATTCGATGATGGGAAGGATGGGGCCGAAAATCTCCTCCTGCATGATGGGGTCCCCGGGCCCCACGTTGTCGAAGAGGGTGGGCTGGATGTAGCGCTCACCCTCCGCCATCTCCCCGCCGAAAATGACGGTGCCGGTCGCCATGAGCTTCGCCAGGCGGGCGAACTGGTCGGCGTTGATGATCCTTCCAAAGTCGGGGCTGGTGCGGGGGTCGTCGCCGTAGAATTCCCCGATGCATTTCTTGATATTCTCCACCAGCTCCTTCTTCACCCTGCGGTTCACCAGGAGATAGTCGGGGGCGATGCAGGTCTGGCCCGCGTTCAGGAACTTGCCGAAGACGATGCGACGCGCCGCCACCTCGAGGTTCGCGTCGTCCTCGACAATGCAGGGGCTCTTGCCGCCGAGCTCCAGTGATACCGGCGTGAGGTGCCGCGCCGCCTTCTCCATGACGATTTTACCCAGGAAGGGGCTCCCGGTGAAGAAGATGTAATCGAAGCGCTCGTCGAGGAGCGACTGGATCACCTCCCTCCCCCCGGAAAAAACGGTGATGTACCGCTCCTCGAAGGTCTCGGCGATCAGATCCCGGATCACCTCCGTGGTGCGCTCCGAATAGTGGGCCGGCTTGAGGGTGACGCAATTCCCCGCGGAGATCGCGCCGATCAACGGATCGACCAGGAGCTGGAAGGGGTAGTTCCAGGGCGCGATGATCAGGGCCACGCCGAAGGGCTCGTGCACGACGTAGCTCCGGGAGTAGAAATTCACCAAATCGGTCCTGATCCTGGCGGGCTTCACCCACTTTTTCAGGTGGTGAATATGATAGGAAAGCTCTTCGAGGACGAACCCTATCTCCGTGGCGTAGGCCTCGAACCTCGCCTTCCCCAGGTCCTCTTTAAGCGCCCGGGAAAGCCGGTCCTCGTATTTCAGCACGGCCTTTTTCAGCTTTTTCAGCTGTTCTATCCGGAACGTGACATCCCGCGTTTCATGGCTCATGAAATACTCCCGCTGGGCCGCCACCGCGGCCGCGGGATCTGCACTGGTTACCGCTCGGTTCATTGTGGATACCTCCCCGTGTAATCTTTATCGATTATCGATAATCGATAAAGATTACAAATGCGTCAAGAACTTTTACCGGTTTTTTCCGCCGGAATATGCATCATGGCATGGGCAAACCGGGCCCCTGGAGGGGTGCGGGGCGATCGCGCCGGGATGGGGGGGGACCAGGTCAGGGGAGGCGAAAATGAAATGATTTCGGCCTGGTGAGGTGCTCGTATCCCAGGCGGGAGAGGGTGCACCCCCTCCCGGTGTCCTTCACCCCGGTCCAGGCCAGTTCGGGGTCCAGGTAGTCGCAGCGGTTCATGTACACCGTGCCGGTCTCGATGCGGCTTCCGATTTCCAGGGCGGCCTTCTCGTCACGGGTCCAGATCGACGCCGTGAGGCCGTAGGGGCTGTCGTTCATCAGGGCGACCGCCTCGTCGTCCCCCGCGACTTCCATGATGCCCACGGCGGGGCCGAAGGTTTCCTCGCGCATGAAGGCCATGTCGTGGGTGACGTCGACCAGCACCCGGGGCGCCAGGTAGGCGGTGCCGGGCGTTGCCGCGGGGAAGAGGCCCGGATCCACGAGGGAGCGGGCCCCCCGGGCCAGGGCGTCCTCCACCTGGGCGCTGATCGCCGCGGCGCCGGCGGCGCTCGCCACGGGCCCTAGGGTGGTGGCGGGATCCAGGGGGTTCCCGAGGCGGTAGCGCGAGACCGCCTCGACGGCGCCACGCACGAATTCCCGGTACACCGACCGGTGGACGTAGACCCGCTCGATGCCGCAGCATGACTGCCCGGCGTTGAAGAAGGCCCCGTCAACGACGTTCTCCACCGCGAAATCCAGGTCGGCGTCGCGGCGTACGTAGGCCGGGTCCTTGCCGCCGAGTTCGAGGCCCATGGTGATGAAGCGGTTTATCATGGCGCCCTGGACCTGCCGGCCCCCCTCCACCGATCCGGTGAAGGCCACGTGGATGACGCGGCGGTCGGCGATGAGGTCGGCGACCTGCCGGTGCGAGAGGTGGAGGAACCGGAACACCCCCCCGGGCAGGCCCGCCTCCTCTGCGGCGCGCACCATGCGCTCGGCGCAGAGGGGCGTCTGGGCCGAATGCTTCAGCACCACGGTGTTCCCCGCCAGGAGTGCCGGCACCACGGCGTTGACCGCGGTCAGGTAGGGGTAATTCCAGGGGGCCATGACCAGGACCACGCCCAGGGGCTCCCGACGGATGAAGCGCCGGAAGCCTTCCTTCTTCTCTGGTACGATATCCGCCAGGGCCCCGGGGACCAGGCGTATCATGGCCCGGGCGCGTTCCTCGAAGCGGTCCACCTCGAAGGGCGCGTGGGCAATGGGGCGGCCCATCTGCCAGGTCAGTTCCTCGGCGATGGCCTGCCTCTGCGCGATGAAGGCGTCGACCATCCGGCTCACGAGCTCCTGGCGCCGCTCCAGGGGGAGGAGGCGCCACGCCGCGAAGGCGGCGGCCGCGGCCCCGAGGGTCTCTTCGATCTCTCTTTCCGTGGCGAGCTCCCGCTCGACGTACACGCTCCCGTCGACGGGCGAAACCGTCCGTATCATTGCGTTCCTCTGCGTACCGGCGGTGAGGCCATGGCGGGGAAGCCCGCCATGATCATCGCGTCAATCTGTTCAGCGGTTCGGCCTGAAGGTGCGGAAGAAGACCCGCAGCAGGGCCGCCATACCCGTGATGCGCTGGAGGGGATTTCCGTAGAGGACGCGGATGACCCCCCGGAGCCCCCGGTAGACGGGCCCGCTGAAGGGGTGCCACCAGAAATTCTTCCTTGCGAAGGGCATCACGTCGTTTACGGCGACCTGGGGCTGGGTCATCTCGTCGAAGCCGATCTCGCCGTGGGTCCTCCCGATGCTTGACTGCTTGAAGCCCCCCCATGGGGACTCCGCGAGGCCGTGGCTCATGAGGTGGTCGTTGATGGTGACCGCGCCGGCCTTGATGCGCCTCGCGATGGCCTTCGCATTTTTCCTGTTTCTGGACCAGACCGACGCGGTGAGCCCCATGTAGGAGTCATTGGCCAGGCGGACCGCCTCGTCAATGCCGTCGAAGGGCATCACCCCCATGACGGGCCCGAAGGTCTCGTCGCGCATCACCTTCATGTCGTGGGTGACCTCGGTGAGGACCGTGCAGGGCAGGAACTGGCCCTGGAGGCCCGGGGCGGGTTTCGACTGCGCCAGGATCCGGGCGCCCTTTTTCAGGGCGTCGGCGATATGGTCGTTCACGGTGTCCATCTGCCGCCGCGTGGTCATGGCGCCGACATCGACGTTGAAATCGGTGTCGTAGCCGACGCGGAGGGCCTGTATCTCGCTGGTAAGGAGCGCGAGAAAGTCAAGGTAGACGTTCTTGTCGACGTAGATACGCTCGACGCCGCCGCAGGACTGGCCGGCGTTCTGGCATCCCGCCCAGACGGCGCCCGTGGCGGCCCGCACCAGGTCGGCGTCGGCGCACACGATCATGGGATCGTTCCCGCCGAGTTCCAGGGAGACCGGCGTCAGGGTCTCCGAGGCCTTCTTCATCAGGTACATGCCGACCCTGATGGAGCCGGTGAAGAAGAGCTTGTCAATGCCGGCCTCCAGGAAGGCGTCACCCGCCACGCTGCCGGGCATGTTTACGTAGTTGAAGACATTCTCGGGAAGGCCCGCCGATTCGACGCACCGCTTCAGGATGTGGCCCACGGCCTGGGTCTCCGAGGCCGCCTTGAAGACCACGGTGTTGCCCGCCAGGAGGGCCATGATGATCTCGGAGAAGGGGATGGCGAAGGGGTAGTTCCAGGGTGAGATGATCCCCACCACCCCGAAGGGGATCCTGGCGATGCTGCTCCGCTTGTTGATGAACATGATGTTCCCCGTGGCCAGGGAGCGCTCGCGTAGGAAGCGCCGCGCGTTCTTGCAATAGTAGGTGACCGCCATGGCGGAGGTGACCACCTCGGTGGCCATGGCGTCGATCCTGGTCTTGCCGTTATCGCGGGCGATGACCTCGGCGATCTCGTCGGCGTGCCGGACGATGTGGTCCCGGATCTTCAGGATCATCCGCGCGCGCTTCCGCACCGGGAGATCGCCCCAGGCGTGCTGGGCGGCACGGGCCAGGGCCACCAGTTCCCGCACCTCCGCAACGCCGTCAACCGGGTATTCCGCCAGCTGTTCCCCGGTCCCCGGGTTTATGCAAAGCGTCGTTTCTTTTTTCTTTCCCGGCGCTTTCTTTGATTTACTGCCCGACCTGCCCTTGAGCCGTACGTTCATGCCCTTCCCCCCTTCGATTGTGATGAAAATTATAACAAATAATTTCTGAAAATCATAAAATATTACAAATTATCATAAATCGTTTATCGATAAACGATATCCTGTCAATAATTAATCATTGTCCAATTAAAAAAGTGGTGTAATATATTTAAGCCGGTGGGAATTATGTATCCCGTTGTCATTTTGTTGATAAAAAACGGGCCCCAATGAGCCAACTCAGATCGAAAAACCTGCCCCTGGAGCTTTCGGAGATCCTGAGCGACCGGATCATCCGCATGGAACTCAAGGCCGGCGACCGCATACTCGAGGCAAAGGTCGCCCGGGAGTTCTCCGTGAGCCAGAGCACCGTGCGGGAGGCCCTCCGCATCATGGAGCGGAGCGGCCTGGTGGAGATCAGCCAGCGGCGGGGAACCTACGTGACCCAGCTGTCCGCCGACGATGTCGCCATACTCTACGACATCATCGCCGATGTCTACGCCCTCCTGATCCGGAGGGCCATGGAACGCAGGTCCGAGGTCAATGTAAAGCGGGTCCTGGACGTGATAAAAAAGGTCGAGCGCGCGGCGGAGAAATCAGACGTCGACGCCTACTACCGGGGCATCTTCGAGTTCGCCATGATCGCCATCGATGCAGTGGGCAGTCCCGTCATGAGAAAAACGATTTCCGACCTCTGGCCCAGCAAGCGCCGCGTGGAGTACCTCACGCTGAAGCAGAGAAGGAATGACCTGAAGAACAACCTGAAGTACTTCAAGCTTCTCGAGAAGCAGATGCTCGCCTCTGAGATCGACCAGCTCGTCAAAACGATCAAGGAGTACACGCGCAACGAGAAGGATACAGCCCTGGCGATTCTTGCAAAGACAACGCCCTTGTAAAAGCCGCCGTGCCGGAGACCAGGTCCCGCGGCGCCCCCTACGTCCTCTTGATCGCGATTATGGTGATGTCGTCCTCCGTGGAAATCCCCGGCCCGCCATGGCGCGCCAGGAGCTCGTCGCACGCTTCGGCGAGGTCCTTCCCGGGGAAGATCTCCCCGACGCTCGCGGCGAGGAGGTCGGCCTCGTTCTTCCCGGGGTTCCCCGCCTCGACCAGCTCGAGGAGGCCGTCCGTGAAGAGGACCAGCGTGTCCCCGGCCTCGAAGTCGACGGTCTCGTCGGTGTAGACGATGCCGGATGAAAGGCCGATGATGGGCCCCGGGGGCCGCAGGGTGACGGTCCCGCCCCGGCGCGCCATGAGCTGGTGGGGGTGCCCGGCGCAGGCCATGGTGAGGGCCCCGCCCGGTATGTTGATGTCCGCCACCACGCAGGTGAAGACGATGTTGTAATCGGAGAAGCTCTTGGTGAAGCGCTGGTTCAGGAAGTTGACCACGTCCGCAGGGGAGCCGATGGCCTCCTTGATGACCGCGTACTCCGAGAGGATCTTCACGGTGTTGAGGGAGGCGGTGATGCCGTGTCCCGTGGCGTCGGCCAGGAACACGCGGACCACGCCGGGGCTCACCTCGAAGAGGTCGTAGAGGTCCCCCCCCACGTCCAGGAGGGGCCGGTACACGATATGCGACTCCACGCCGGCGATATCGCGCCGGTGGGTCATGAGCTTCATCTGGAAGGCGTGGGCGATGTCCAGGTCCTCCCGGATGATATGCTCCCACTCCAGCATCTGGAGGGTCGATTCCTTCAGGGCCAGGCTCCGCTGGAAGAGCCCCGTGATCGACTCCTTCTCCTTCCGGAGGCCGTTGGCCACGGAGCGCTCCATGTCGAGGATCGACTTGATGGCGAGCTGGTTCTCGATCCGCATCACCAGTTCGTTCCGGTTGAAGGGCTTGGTGATGTAGTCGTTGGCGCCGCACTCGAAGCCGTTCAGGAGGTCGCTCGCCTGGTCCCGGGCCGTGAGCATGATCACGGGGAGGTAGCGCCCCCGCTCCATGGCCCGGATCTTCCCGCAGACCTCGTAGCCGCTCATGCCGGGGAGCATCAGGTCGAGGAGGACCAGGTCCACCTCCTCGGTTTCGACGATGCGGAGCCCCGCCGGGCCGTTTGTCGTGGTGACGAGGCGGTAGCCCGCGGCGGCGCAGATGTGCTCCAGGACCTTCAGGTTCACCGGGTCGTCCTCCACGGCGAGGACCAGGGCCGATTTGTGCCGCGTCTTCTTTATCCGCCTGGGGGGCTCGGCCCGCGTTTCCGGCGGGGGCGCCGCCGGGGCGGTGAGCGGCGCTTCAGGCGGGGCGGGCGCCCGCTCGATGCCGGCGGCCTTCGCCTCGACGGGAAGCTCGAAGATGAACCTGCTTCCCTTTCCCTTCTCGCTCTCGGCCCATATCCTGCCGCCGTGGAGCTCCACCAGGTACTTCGATATGGCCAGGCCCAGGCCCGCGCCCCCGGCCTTCCGGGTGTTCGGGTCCTCCGACTGGACGAAGGGGTCCCAGATGCGCTCGATGTCCGCCGCGTCGATGCCGGGGCCCGTGTCGACCACCTCCACGCGGACCATGTCCCCCAGGGACGAGGCGCGCACCGTGACGCTCCCCTCCTCCGTGAACTTCACGGCGTTCCCCACCAGGTTCAGGAGCACCTGGTAGACCCGGTTCCGGTCCGCACTGACCGGGGGGAGGGGGGCCAGGTCCGTGCGGAACTCCAGGGCGCTGTCCTTCGAGGCGGATTTCACCAGGGAGACCACGGAGGCGGCGGCGGCGCCGATGTCCACCTCGCCGATGAGGAGGTCCGCCCTCCCGGCCCGGAGCTTGCTGAAGTCGAGGATGGAGGCGACCAGGCCGTTCAGCCGCTCGGCGCTGGTGCGGATCAGCTCCAGGCTCTCCCGCTGGGTGTCGTTTACCGTCCCCAGGGTCCCCTCCTCCAGGGACTCCGTGAGGCCGATGATGCCGTGCAGGGGCGTGCGGAGCTCGTGGGAGGTGGTGGCCAGGAAGTCGTCCTTCATCCTGTCGAGGACCAGGAGGTCGCCGTGGGCCTTTTCGAGGTCGGTGAATACTTTTGAATAACGGGAAGCGAGAGCTGATGAAAATAATAGGGCAAGTATAAAGAAACCCTCAATTATCGGGGCCTCAATTCTGTATATATTTAGAAAATCAAAAATACCAAGAAATGTTGGTATGGCGAGTGCCAGTAAACCAAGGAAAATTTGTAATGAATATGGCTTTTTCTTATATATACAGTAGCCCGATAAAGATATACCGTATATAATTACGACATTGATGCTTGCAATATATATTGTGTATAAATACTTGTTATAATATGGGATCCCGCCGATTACAAAAAGTTCAATAAGAATAAATATAATATTAATCGAATAAAATGCTATAAGGGATTTGCACAACCAGTTTAAACTAACTTTAAAAAATGAATGAATGAACAGCAATAGAGCAATTACCAAAGAGATTGATCCTATGTATGTAAATAAATCATATACTATTCTGCTGTCGATATAATAAAGGATATAGCCGGTTACTCCGATCATCCATGATGCCAGGAAAAAAGAAAAGAGAGAAAAATATAAAAAATATGTTTCTTTCTTTCTGTAAAGAAAGATAAAAAGGAAATAAATCGATATGAAAAAATTGATCGCAATAAAGAAAATATTCGAAGCTATGTTGGTGATTAATTTAAGAAATATTTTTTCATAATTTCCGATATATATCGGCTTGAAGAAACCGCTTGTATTATCAAGCATTCGAGTGCGAACGCTTAATACATTTTCACCATCGTGAATTAATGTTTCGGGAATCGATATGATTGTCGGCTTGCCTGGTAATGGTGGGCTGAGGCCATCAGTATCATAAGGACGTGTTTCATGAATGAGGCGTCCGTTGAAATAGAATTGAGCTCCACGATAATGAATAGGGACGAACAGAGATATGTCACGTATGCCGTTTTTTACAAGTAACGGTAATCGGAACCATACATTTGTTTGATGGTCTTGGTATTCTTTATTATAGTGCCATGGGTAGTGAATATATAGTCTTTTCCATGAAGATGTGTCTATGTTTTTTTTACTGTAGTTTTGTTGGTCATCTGGGATAAAGAACCATTTTTTTGAAATTGGTTCAATATATTCAGATTGTTCAATTGTAGTTATTGGAGGGATAGTAGTTTCTGAGAAGGATATAGTTTTAGTGTGTATGATTGATACTAGGAATAATACTAAAATTCCATAACGAAGCATCGAATGTCACACTATTGTTTGAAATGGTTTGTATGTTCAATAAGGGCAATTGATGATTAAATATCTCAAATAATTGACTAAATTTGGATAACAATATATTTGGAATTAATATCCTTTTACGTTAGTTTGACCTACATATGGATTGTTTATAATTTTATTGTTATTTTCATAAATGCGCATGCATTCATCATCTGTCACGTCGTATTTATCAAAATCCTTTGTTGACTGATTGTTGGGATTTCCGAGATCATTAAAAAATTTTTGAATATCTTTTGATGATTGTGCTATTTTAACTGCTTCAAGGAATGCCTGTCTCAAATTTCCTAAATGGGATACGTCTATTATGAAATCGACCATGGTTTTCATAAAAAATCCTCCAAAAAAATACTATATTCGATCGTTCAAAATAATATTGTTGTTTTTATAATGTCAACTATAATATGTAAGTTGGCTTCATTGTTATTTAGCCCTACGCTCTCCAGCGATTAACACACCTCCGGCGTCGTGCCTGCTTATATACGATCAATTCAAAAGACCTTACAGGTTACAATAAAAAGACTAAATTGGTCATATATACAGGGGAACGCTGCCCATGAAAAGCACCAC
The DNA here is from genome assembly GCA_040768125.1 of Spirochaetota bacterium. Classification (GTDB taxonomy): domain Bacteria; phylum Spirochaetota; class UBA4802; order UBA4802; family UBA5550; genus RBG-16-49-21. Next base: position 146,552 of record JAXGNG010000005.1, read on the forward strand.
GATCTCGAAGCTAAAGGCCTCCCTGAACGAATATCTCATGAGGGTAAAGGCGGGGGAGGAGCCCTGCATCACCGAGCGGGGCAAGACCATCGCGAAGATCGTGGCCGTGACGCGCGACGAGGAGACCGTGCCCCACACCTCCACGAGCTGGAGAGGGCCGGGCTCCTTCGCCCGGGAAAGGAGGGCCTGCCGCGGGGCTTCTGGGTCATGAATCCATTGAGACCACGGCCAGGTATACCCATCTCATGATGGAGCATATGAAACGGGCATACAAGAGCGCAACCACGGGAAAACCAGTATTTTGACGAGGTTGACGGGGAGTATCGCTTACTTTCGCGGGATGATTTGTAATAGTTTTTATGTATTTTGGAAATTGTTACTTGCTAAATAACATGTAATTTCGTATATTCTTACCAGTAAGATTGAGAAGAGAGGTATGGTATGGGAAATATTGCAACAACGAGGATGTCTTCCAAAGGGCAAATCGTTATTCCTGAAGAAATTCGAAAAGAACTCGGCCTTGAGTCAGGCTCCCAGTTTGTCGTAATTGGCGATAAAGATGTGGTGATCCTTAAATCTATTACGCCTCCTTCATTAAAGGAGTTTGATGATCTGATAAAAAAGGCACGTCAGAGTGCAAAAAAAGCAGGGTTGAAAAAGAGTGATATTGCAGATGCTGTTTCTTCGGTACGAAGGAAATCTTGAAGATTGTCATTGATACAAATGTCTTGATGTCGGGTATATTTTTTAAAGGTCCGCCTTATGAGATTTTACAGTTATGGAAACGGAAGAAGTTTGTATTTGTTATTAGTGAAAAAGTTTTTGAGGAGTATGTGCGGGTCGGGAATGAGTTATCTAAAAGATTAAAGAGTGATGATCTTGACCAGATTATTTCCCTGTTGTCCATGAATTCAATCATGGTGAAGCAGAAGAAATTGAAAGAGCAAATCTGCGCGGACAAAGATGACGACAAATTCATAGCCTGTGCCCTGGCTGGTAATGCCGGAATAATTATATCAGGAGACAAACATTTATTAGACCAGAATGGAGTCTTTGACCTTGAAATTATTAAACCTCGTGTATTTCTTACGGCATATTTTCCTGGTGTGCATTGAGCTTGTTCTCCGCGCTCTTTCCGATACGCCGGCATTATGCCACGCTCGCTCCAGATAATGCGGGCGTATCGTACGTTGTGAACGACTGAAAGTATAATGAATCTAAGAGAGACATGCCCCCTGCCAATTGATCCTTACGCATGGGTATATAGTGCAATGATGGCAGGTCAATTCAAAAGACTTGACAGGTTACAAAAAAAAGACTAAATTAGTCATATATACAGGAGGACGCCGTCCATGAAAAGCACCACGATCTCGAAGCTGAAGGCCTCCCTGAGCGAATACCTCATGAGGGTGAAGGCGGGGGAGGAGCTCTACATCACCGAGCGGGGCAAGACCATCGCGAAGATCGTGGCCGTGACGCGGGACCAGGAGGCCGTGCCCCCCCATCTCCACGAGCTGGAGAGGGCCGGGCTCCTTCGCCCGGGAAAGGAGGGCCTGCCGCGGGGCTTCTGGGCCATGAAGCGGCCCCCGGTGAAGGGATCCGCCGTGGCCGCGCTTCTCAGGGACCGGGAAGAGGGGCGATGAGGTTCTGGGATTCCTCGGCCATCGTGCCCCTCTGCGTGGACGAAGGCGCCTCGAAGGCGGCGCGGGACCTCCTCTCCGCCGACGGGTCCATGATCGTATGGTGGGGCGCTCCCGTTGAATGCCACTCGGCCTTCGCCAGGCTGAGGCGGGAGGGGGCCCTTGACGAGGGGGGCGAGGACGCCGCCAGGAGGGTCCTGGCGGTACTGGCCGATGCCTGGACGGAGATCCTCCCCGGCGCGGAGATACGGACTATCTGCGCCCGCCTGCTCCTGAACCACCCCCTCAGGGCCGCCGATTCCATGCAACTCGCCGCGGCCCTTCTCTGGGCCGATAAGAACCCCTCGGGCCATCCCTTCATCTGCCTTGACGAGCGCCTGCGCGAGGCCGCGAGAAGGGAAGGGTTCCTCCCCCTTCCGGAGTCGCTCTGACCGGGGAGGCGGAAAAAATGATTGCGCAAACCGCTATCGGATCGTAATATTTGGGCATGAACCTTGAACAGGGACAGATCAGTGATATCCGGGACTATTTCCGCGACAAGCCGGTGGTGAGGGCGTACCTCTTCGGATCCCGCGCGCGCGATGAGGGTGGGCGCGACAGCGATATCGACATCCTTGTCGAGCTCGACTATTCGCGGAAGATCGGCCTTGAATTCATAGGCATGAAGCTCGATCTCGAGGAGCTCCTCGACGGCAGGGTCGACCTCGTGAGCGACGGGGCCCTTTCGGAACGGTTGCGGCCCGCCATAGACAGGGAAAAGCTGCTGATATATGAAAAGACCCATTGACGACAGGTCCCGCCTGCTCCATATCATGGACTCTATCCATGAGATTGAATCATACGTGGAAAACGTCTCGCATGACGAATTCGCCGGCAATTCAATGATGAAGCACGCCACGGTCAAGCTTCTGGAAATAATCGGCGAGGCCTCGAACGCGCTTTCCGCCGGCCTCAGGGAGTCGCATCACGAGATTGAATGGCCGAAGATCATCGCACTCCGGAATCTCCTGGTGCATCAATATTTCGGCATCGACCCGAGGATCGTGTGGCAGATCGTGATCGGCGATCTGCCGCTTTTAAAAGAGAAGATCGGAAAGATAATCAAAGGAATATAAACTTGGACGTCACCCCCTCGGGCTATCCCTTCATCTGCCTTGACGAGGGCCTGCGCGAGGCCGCGAGAAGGGAGGTGTTTCTCCCTCTTCCGGAGTCGCTCTGACGACAGTTCACACTTCTATTTTTCGAATATCCTTCCATCCGATGACATTGATGTTGTCTCGAATCAGGCTCTTGTCGCCGCCGTATACCAGATACGAGGCGCCCGCATTCTTGTTAAGGGAAGTATAATAGCGAAGGCCCTTGAAAAAGTCATCGCTCATGGTCATTCCAGACTTGATCTCCACCTGCTGCGTCGAGACGCCGATGTCCATTATGATATCCACTTCATTACCATTATTGTCCCTGAAATAATAAAGGTTGTCCGTTTTTACGGCATTGAATCGCATTTTTAAAAGTTCGGAAAAAGCGAAACATTCAAAAAGTGGGCCGCGCAGGGGGTGGGCCGATACCTGCGCGGGAGAGTTGATGCCGAGCAGGTACGCGGCAAGGCCGGTGTCAATGAAATAGAGTTTCGGCGATTTAATAAGCCTCTTGTTGAAATTTTTAAAATATGGGTGAAGCATGCGCACGATGCCGCTCGCTTCAAGAACGGAAAGCCAGTTTTTTACCGTTGAATGGTTGATCCCGCAGTCATTGCCGATGCCCGACAGGTTTACCACCTGGCCGCACCTGCCCGCGCAAATTTTTAAAAACGTCTCAAACACGGACAGGTCTTTAATATTGATGATGTTCCTGAGGTCCCGCTCAATATAGGTGCTTACATAGAATGACATGGCCTCGGTTGGATTGAGCTTCCGATCGTGGATGCGGGGGTAAAATCCCCGATAGAGCATCTCTTCAAGCGATGGAGTCTTCTTCTTCGATGGATAGATCTCCTCGGCAGAGAAGGGCAGAAGGTTCACAAGAGCGGTCCTTCCCGCAAGCGACTGTGCTACCGAACCGAGAAGATCAAATTGATGGCTTCCGGTCAGGATGTAATGACCTGCGCCGCCCTTTTCATCGACACGCGTCTGGATGTAGGAGAGGAGATCGGGTACGCGCTGTACCTCGTCGATAACGGAGCCCTCGGGAAAACGATTGAGAAAACCTCGGGGATCGCTGCGGGCAAAATCCCTTTCGTCGAGGTCCTCAAGTGATACGTACTCACGGTCCCTGAAGATATGTCTGCAAAGGGTGGTTTTGCCCGATTGCCGCGGGCCTGTGATCGTCACTACCGGGTACTGCTTCGCGAGTTGAAGTACCTTGTCCGATATTTTTCGTTTTATCATTGTCCCCGCCGGTTATACATATTGAGAATACAATTATCAATATGTAAAGCAAAAAATGTACGCCGTGGACGTCCCTGTTTCATGCCCCACTACCTGCCGGCGTCCGCCTCCTCTACCGCATGTAGTTCAGCAGATGGTTGTTCAGCCTTTTCTTGAACCTGGTTCGATATATCTGGTAATCGGAATCTATGGAGATGATGTCGTGTATCCCGGTCATTTCGGCGATCACGATGAGCGATGAATCCGCCAGATCCATGGGGACATCGGAATATTTTCTGGAGAGCTCAATGATCCGTTCAAGGTGGGCGCTTTCCAGGGGAACGATGCGCACCGCTTCCCGCCGCAGCCACTCCAGGAAATCGATCTGCACATTGATGTTGAAATCGAGGAGGTGCGCCGCCTCGGTGATGACCGGCCAGGTGGTGAGGAGGGTCCCCTTGAAGTCCTTTAAAAAATTGATTACGGCTTCATGGTAGGCGTCGTCCCTGTCGAAGAGGGCGATGAAGGGGCCCGCGTCAGCGAGAATGCTTTTCACGCAGTTTCCCTTTAACTATCTTCTTGTAATCACGGGAGAGGTTGCCGCTGCCGCTGCCGTATCTGCCGAAAAGGTCCCGTCCCAGGTCATAGGGGCGGCGCTTCCTGTCATGCGCGTCGAAATAGAGGGCCAGGGCCCGCTTGACGACCTCGGACCTGGAAATCTTTTCGGTTTCCGCCATTGTCCGCAATTTTTGTTCCAGGTCCCTGGACAGCCTGAGCGATAGCATGGTTTTCTCCCTGAATTGTAATACAAAATGTAATACATATCCCGGCAGGGGTCAATCCCTTTTTTTTCACGACGAAGACGCGGTAGCTCCGGGGATCATCCTTCGATCCTTTATAGACCCTGTAGAGCTCGTCCCGTTTCAATTGTCCGCCTTGTAGGTCAGGGAGTCGTCGGCCTCTCTGTTCAGTTCACAGGCGGCGCGGTTGATGATATCGAGGTCCCGCTTGCCCTTCTCGGCGCGTTTTCTCCTGTTGAGGTAATGGATAACGGCTTCCTCGATAAACAGGGAGCGGTTTCCCCACCGTGAAACCGTCGCGTCGATTTCTTTCAATACGCTCTTCGTGATGATGATCGATGTTTTCACTTTCATCCAATAAACATACTACTTTTATACTACCCGTCAAGGATAATGGTGAACCATGCCGGCCTGCCCTGCGGGTGTGAAGGTGTATACGAATAACCATGAAAAAGGAAAAAATCTTTTTTTCAGGATCCTGATCGTTGTACTTTGGGCATGCCCTGCCTGTGTACCTCGCCGTCAGGAGGTCGTTCCTCATGGAGCATGATTTTTTATTGACTTACGTTTTATTTATCGATATAATATTCGTAATACGAATTATGAGAGGTGTTGCGACATGACCACGGTAACGGTTTCGACGAAATACCAGGTCGTCATCCCGCGGGAGATTCGAGAAAGCCTCGGGGTAAGGGCAGGCCATAAATTCCAGGCGCTTCAGTATGGAGACCGGATCGAGCTCATACCCCTGAAAAACGTCCGGGAGATGAGGGGAAGCGCCAGGGGGGTGGATACCTCCGTCAGGCGCGGGGACGATCGGGCATGAATCTTGTGGATTCATCCGGCTGGCTCGAGTATTTTGCCGACGGTACCAACGCGGAGTTCTTCGCGACTCCCATCGAGGATATCGCGCACGGCCTTCTTTCCTCCATCAATATATATGAGGTGTTCAAGAAGCTCCTCGAGGAGAGGGATGAGGAGACCGCCCTGAGTTGTGTCGCCGTAATGCACCGGTGCCGCATTCAACCGGTCGATGAGCGGGTCGCCCTGTCAGCGGCAAAAATCAGCCACGACATGAAGCTCCCCATGGCGGACAGCATCATCCTCGCCACGGCGCGCATGCACGGTGCATTGCTCTGGACGCAGGATACGGATTTCAGGGAGATCGAGTCGGTTCGTTACATTGCAAAATGAACAAAGGGCTCCGCACGGCGGCCATTTTCTGCAAGAGTTCTTTTTCCGTAAACAGCCGATTTATACTATTTCTTCTTGACTGCGAAATGGATACTTTATATACTACCAAAATGATAGTGTAACTGGCCTATACACCGGAGGCATCCCATGAGCAAGCTGGACGCGCACCTCAGGGTGGAATCCCTGGCCCTTCACGGGGGGCAGGAGCCGGACCCGGCCACGGGCTCCCGGGCCGTGCCGATCTACCAGACCACCTCCTACCAGTTCGAGAGCACGGAGCACGCCGCGGACCTCTTCGGACTCCGCGCCTTCGGAAACATCTACACGCGCCTCATGAACCCCACGACGGACGTGTTCGAGAAGCGGATGGCGGCCCTGGAGGGGGGCGTCGGCGCCCTGGCCGTGGCGAGCGGCTCGGCGGCCATCACCCTGGCGGTCCTGAACATCGCCCGGGCCGGGGACGAGATCGTGTCCGCGGACAATCTCTACGGCGGCACCTACAATCTCTTTCACCACACGCTTCCCCGCTTCGGGGTGAAGGTAACCTTCGTGCCGTCGAACGACCTCGCTGCCTTCAAGAAGGCGATCACGCCGAAGACGAAGGCCCTCTACGCGGAGTCGATCGGCAACCCGAAGCTCGACGTGGCGGACCTCGAGGGGATCGCCGCCGTGGCCCATGACCAGGGTATTCCTTTCATACTGGACAACACCCTCTCCCCCTACCTCCTGCGGCCCTTTGATCACGGCGCGGACATCATCGTTTACTCGGCCACGAAGTTCATCGGGGGACACGGCACCTCCCTGGGCGGGGTGATCGTCGACTCGGGGAAATTCGACTGGGGGAGCGGGAAGTTTCCCCTTATCTCCGACCCGGACCCGAGCTACCACGGCCTGGAGTTCATCAGGGCACTGGAGCCCGCGGGGAACATCGCCTACATCGTGAAGGCCCGGGTGACCCTCCTCCGCGACACGGGGCCGGCCATCTCGCCCTTCAACTCGTTTCTCTTCCTCCAGGGCCTGGAGACCCTGCACCTCCGGATGCCGCGCCACTCGGAGAACGCCCTGGCCGCGGCGACGCACCTCGAGGGGCATCCCGCCGTGGCCTGGGTCAACTACCCGGGCCTCGCCTCGAGCCCGGAGAAGAAGCGCGCGGAGAAGTACCTTCCCCGCGGCGCCGGGGCCATCATCGGCTTCGGCATAAGGGGAGGCGCCGCCGCGGGGCGGAAGTTCATCGATTCACTGGGGCTGATTTCGCACCTGGCCAACGTGGGGGACGCGAAGTCCCTGGCCATCCACCCGGCCTCGACCACGCACCAGCAGCTCTCGCCGGAGGAGCAGGCCGCCACGGGGGTCACCCCGGACTTCGTGCGCCTCTCCATAGGCATCGAACATATCGACGACATCATCGCGGACATCGAGGGGGCCCTGAAGGCCACGGCTTCGTGACCGCGCACCACGACAAGGAGCAGCGACATGGCGAACATATACGACGACAACAGCATGAGCATCGGCCGCACCCCCCTTGTGCGGATCAACCGGATCGCCGCGGGCCTTGCGGCCACGGTGCTCGGAAAGATCGAGGGGCGCAATCCCGCCTATTCCGTGAAGTGCCGCATAGGGGCCTCCATGATATGGGCCGCGGAGCGGGACGGGATCCTCGCCCCGGGGAGCCGGGAGGTGACGGTGGTCGAGCCCACGAGCGGCAACACGGGCATCGCCCTGGCCTTCGTGTGCGCGGCGCGGAACTACCCCCTCATTCTCACCATGCCGGAGACCATGTCCATGGAGCGTCGCCGCATGCTGAAGGCCTTCGGCGCGGAGCTCATCCTCACCGAGGGGGCGAAGGGCATGCCCGGCGCCATCGCGAAGGCCGAGGAGATCCTGGCCCGGGACCCGAAGCGCCACTTCATGCCGAACCAGTTCGCGAACCCGGCGAACCCGGATATCCATGTCCGCACCACGGGCCCGGAGATATGGGAGGACACGGAGGGCGCCGTGGACATCGTCGTGGCCGGCGTGGGCACTGGGGGCACCGTCACCGGGGTGAGCCGCTTCCTCAAGGGGAAGAAGAAGGCGATATGGAGCGTGGCCGTGGAGCCGGAGGAGTCGCCGGTCCTCTCGCAGATACGGCGCGGCGAGGCGCCGAAGCCGGGGGCGCACCGGATCCAGGGGATCGGCGCGGGGTTCAAGCCCGCGGTGCTCGATCTCGATATCGTGGACGAGATCGTCACCGTGGCGAGCGGGGAAGCGATCGAGACGGCGCGTCGCCTCCACCGGGAGGAGGGGATCACCGTGGGGATATCCTGCGGCGCCGCCATGGCCGCGGCGGTGAAGGTGGCGGCCCGGGAGGAGAACCGGGGGAAGACCATCGTCGTCATACTTCCCGACGCGGGGGAGCGCTACCTGTCAAGCGCGCTCTTCGAGGGGATCGACGCGTAGGAATCAGCCCCTGTCCGCCAGGTCGTTGACGACCAGGCCCGCCAGGGTGAAGCCGAAGACCGCGGTGACCTGGACCAGGGCCCCGTTGACGCGCCTTCTCCTGCCGGCGGGGCCCTCTTCCTCTTCGGAGGCCCCGTCCAGGGGGGGCTCGTCGCTGTACACGCAGAGGAAGGCGTCGTCAACGCCCTTCGCGCGGAGGCGGCGCCGAATAATACGCGCCAGGGGGCACTGCTTCGTCTCTCCAAGTGGGGCGACGCGCACCCGGGTGGGGTCCCGCTTCGCCGCGGCCCCCATGGAGGAGAAGAGAACGACGCCGGACTGGCGGCACCGTTCGATAAGAAGGACCTTGTCGTCGACGCTGTCAATGGCGTCGATGACGTAGTCATACCCGGCGAGGTTGAAGAAGTCGGCGCTCTCCGCGCTGAAGGCGAGGTTGATCGCCGTGACCTCGGCGGCGGGGTTTAACGCCAGGAGGCGATGGCGGAGCTCTCCGGCCTTGGGCGCGCCGATGTTTCGGCTCGTGGCCTGGGCCTGGCGGTTGACGTTCGTGGCGACCACGACGTCGGGGTCCACCAGGGTGATCCGCGCGACGCCGCTCCGCGCCAGGGCCTCGGCGCACCAGCTCCCCACGCCCCCCAGGCCGAAGAGGAGCACCCGCGCCCGGGCGATCCGCTCCATGGCGGCGGGGCCCAGGAGCATTTCGACGCGGCGGGTCAGTTCGGGATGGGGAGGAATGCCCTTCGGTTCCATGGGCCATGATGACCCGGCAAGAAAGCCCCGTGTCAACCAGTTTTAGGAGGCGCGCCCGGAGGCGCCTGGCGCGGGAAGAGAGCGGCACGGGAGATGTGATGATAATGGAGCAGGCGACATGAAGCTGTCAACGCGCACCCGCTACGGGGTCCGGATGATGCTCGCCCTGGCGGCCCGCGAAGGGGAGGGGCCGGTGTTTTTAAGGGAGATCGCGCGGTCCGAGAATATCTCGGAGAAGTACCTGAGCCAGATCATCATACCCCTGAAGGCCAGGGGCCTTCTCGCCGCATTCCGGGGGTCCCACGGGGGGTATGTCCTGGGGCGTCCCGCCCGCGAGATACGCCTCAGGGAGATTGTTGAGCCCCTGGAGGGGGACCTGCGCCTCGTGGAATGCGTCGGGGCGCCGAGGACCTGCCGGCGCTCGGTGCGGTGCGTCACCCGCGGGGTATGGGAGGAAATGAGTTCACTTCTCCGCGGGTATCTCGACTCCCTCACCCTGGAGGACCTGGCGGCGCGGCAGCGGAAGGCCGACGATTTCGCGATCTGAATCCAGGGGAGATAGCGGCGCCGGCGCTATTGATTGACTGAATGGAACTATATCCGATGAACGCACACCTCAGAAAAAAACATGACCGCCTCGCCGCTCTCATGGGGAAGATGGGAAGGGTATGCGTGGCATTCTCCGGGGGCGTCGATTCGACGCTTCTCCTGAAGATATGCCTGGACACCCTCGGCGAAAGGGACGTCCTCGCCGTGACGGCCGTCTCGGCGATCCGCCCCGGGGGGGAGGCGCGCGAGGCCGCGGAACTGGCCCTGTCCCTGGGAACGCGGCACCTTCTTCTTCCCACGGCGGAGATGGAAGACCCGGATTTCGTGAAGAACGACGGGGACCGCTGCTATCACTGCAAAAAAAAATTCATGACCGAACTGGCCGCCCTGGCGCGGGAGGAGGGCTTCGTCGTCGTATGCGACGGCACGAACGCCGACGACGAAAAGGACTACCGGCCGGGACGGCGCGCCCTGGAGGAGCTCGGCGTGCGCTCCCCCCTGGGCGAAGCGGGGATCGGGAAGGAGGAGGTGCGGGCCCTCTCCCGGGAACTCGCCGTGCCAGGGTGGGACCGCCCTGCGAATCCCTGCCTGGCGAGCCGAATTCCCTACGGGACCCCGATCACCCTGGAACGCCTCGCCGCCGTGGCGGAGGCCGAAACCTTCATCGTCTCCCTCGGTTTTCCCGAAGTGCGGGTGCGCCACCATGGCGCGATCGCCCGGATCGAGGTCCCCATGACCGACATGGCGCGGCTCCTCGATGGTGAGACCAGGAAGCGGATCGAGTCGTTCCTGAGGGGCCTCGGTTTCACCTGGGTCGCCCTGGACCTCGGGGGCTACCGCACGGGAAGCCTGAACCGCGCCCTGGAGGGAAAGGAGGAATAGCCCCCGGGGAAAAAAGTTTTTGAATAATTGATCGCGTCGGTATAGCATGGCGGCGGAACGGCCATGGAGCTCCTGGGAAACATCATCATCGTTTTTTCGATCGCCATCGTGGTGATCTATATCTGCATGCGCCTGAAGATCCCGGCCATCGCGGGGCTCCTCATCACGGGGATCATCGCGGGGCCCCACGCCCTGAGCGTGGTGCACACCGTCGCCGACGTCGAGGTACTGGCTGAGATCGGCGTGATCCTCCTCCTCTTCACCATCGGACTCGAGCTTTCCATCAAGCAGCTTCTCCTGATTCGGCGCTCGGTATTCCTGGGGGGCGCCCTCCAGGTGGGGATCACCCTGGCCGCATCGGCGGCCATCGCCTTCGCCACGGGAAGTCCCTGGGGCCAGTCCGTGGCCTACGGTTTCCTGGTGTCCCTGAGCAGCACCGCCGTGGTGCTGAAGGTGCTCCAGGAGCGCTCGGAGATCGAGACGCCCCACGGGAAGACCACCCTGGGGATCCTGATATTCCAGGACATCATCATCGTGCCGATGATGCTTGCCCTTCCCCTCCTCTCGGAAGGGGGGACCTTCCAGGGCTCCTACCTCCTCCTCGCCGCCGAGGCCGCGGGGATCATCCTGGTGGTGATCGTGGGATCCAAATGGGTCGTTCCCTGGGTCTTCCACCGGATCGCCCGCACCAGGAGCAGGGAGCTCTTCATGCTCGCCCTGGTGGTCCTCTGCTTCGCCGTGGCATGGCTCACCCATATCGCGGGGCTCTCCCTGGCCCTGGGGGCCTTCCTGGCCGGGCTCATCGTGTCGGAGACCGAGTACGGCCACGAGGCTGTCGCCTCCGTCGTCCCCTTTCGGGACGTGTTCACCAGCATCTTCTTCGTGTCCGTGGGCATGCTCCTCGACCTCTCCTTCATCGTGGAGAACCCCCTCTTCGCCGCGGGGCTTACCGCCGCGGTCCTGGCCCTGAAGTTTCTCTGCGCCCTCGCGGCCACGATCTTCCTCGGCTATCCCCTGCGGACCGTGCTCCTGGTGAGCTTCGCCATCTGCCAGGTGGGGGAGTTCTCCTTCATCCTCTCGAAGCACGCCCTTAAACTGGAGCTCCTCTCGGGGGCTGATTACCAGGCCTTCCTCACGGCGTCGATCTTCACCATGATCGCCACGCCCTTCATCATCGCCGCCTCGCCGCGCCTCGCGGAGCGCCTCCTGCGGCTTCCCCTGCCGGAGAGGCTGAAGCGCGGCCTCTTCGGGGGGGAGCTGCGGGAGGAGGATTCCCGGAGGACCATGCGGGACCACCTGGTCATCGTCGGTTTCGGCGTGAACGGGAGGAACGTGGCCCGCTCCGCGAAGATGGCGGGAATACCCTACGTGGTGATCGAGATGAACCCGGACACGGTGAAGAACGAGAAGCAGAAGGGCGAGTCGATATTCTTCGGCGACGCCTCCCACGAGGAGGTGCTCCGCCACGCCTGCGCCGGGGAGGCCCGGGTCGTCGTCATCACCATCCCCGACGCCGCGGCCGTGCGGCGAACCGTCGTGACGGCGCGGCGCCTCAACCCCGTCATCCACGTCATCGCCCGGACGCGCTATGTCCAGGAGGTGAACGACCTCTTCGACCTGGGTGCCAACGAGGTGATCCCCGAGGAGTACGAGACCTCCGTGGAGATCTTCGCCCGGGTCCTCAACCGCTACATGGTGCCGAGGAACGACATCGCCCGCATGGTGGACTCGATCCGCGCCGACGGCTACGGCATGTTCCGGGGATACCGGAGCGCCGCGGGGACCTTCGGCCTGGATATGAAGTCCCTCAGGGGGATGGAGTTCATCACCGTCAGGGTGGAGCCGGGGGCCCCCGCCACGGGCCGCACCATCGCGGAAATGGAGGTGCGGAAGCGCCACGGGGCCACGGTCATCGCGATTTACCGGGGCGAGGGGATGCTCCAGAACCCCGACGCCGAGGCCCGCATCGAAGCGGAGGACATCATCCTTCTCCTGGGACAGCCCGAGGCCCTGAACCGCTCCCTGGGCCTTTTTGTGCGCGAGGGCGCGAAGGATTCCTGACGGGACCGCGGGCCCTTTCCCCGATATTTTTTTTATAGACAGGGCGCCCCGCGGGGTGTAGCATGCGTGCGGTGACGTTGTTCATGCCTTTGACCCGGCATCCCATCGCGTGAAGGTGGGGGGAGGCATATATGAACGGATCGATCAAGCCCCTCTGCATATTCTTTATCATCATCTTTCCAGTCACCGTACTTCGCGCAAGCGGCATAGACAGCCTGAGCCACCAGAGCGCGGAATTTTACGCGGGCCTCAGCAGAAACGCCGCCACGGACGGCGCCGACATCGTCAACTACAACCCCGCGGGCACCGCCTTCATGGAGGACGGGCTCTACCTGAACGGCTCCCTCCAGTCGATACTCTCCGAGTACAAGCACTCCTACGGGAGGACCCGCTATCGCGACCGGGAGCCGGTCTTCATGCCCGCGGTGTATCTTGTGTATAAGAAGGAACGGTGGGCGGGGTTCTTCTCCTTCACGGTCCCCGGGGGCTCCGGGACCGTGCGCTATGCCAACGGCCTGGGGCATATCCGGAACCAGATGGAGCTCCTGGCCCTCCAGGTGAACGCCCTGGCCGGCGGCGTGACGTCCCTTCCCGTCGTGTCCCAGAGCTTCAAAGCCTCCAACGCCATCTTCGGACTCACCCTCGGGGGGGCCTGCCGGCTCGGCGACGCGGTGAGCCTCACCCTCAAGGTACGGTATTTCGCCGCGAACAGGGAGGCCAGGGTGCGCTACCAGAGCTACCTCCCCTATGACCTCGGCTCCGGTCCCGGCCTCCTCCTCGTGGGAAGCGCCGTGGACTACCGCGGCTCGGGCCACGGCATCGGCGGGGCCATCGGGATCGACGTGCGGCCCGTGAAGGGCCTCACACTGGCCCTCACGGCCCACACCCCGGCCTACATCAAGTACGGTTACGCCAGCTACCGGAACAACGCCTTCTGTGTCGATACCCGGTCGGGGGCCGGCTCCCTTGCGAATGAGGGTATACGGGCCCCGGTGACGCTCCTCCTCTGGTCAAAGGGGGAGTCGGAGAAGAGGAACACCGTGTACCTGTTGCAGCCGATCCTCCTCGCCGGCGCGGAGTACGCCATCACGGAAAAGTACACGGTGAGCACGAGCTGGGCGGTCTATTTCAACCGCGCGGCCATGTGGCGCGGCATGGAGCGGGAGGTTGACACGGGGTGGGAGGGGGCCCTGGGGTTCCTCGCGGGGATCACCCCGGCGGTGCGCCTGGGGATCGGGGTTGCCTACAGTTCCACGGGAATCACGCCGAAGGCCCTGGAGCGCACGGCCCAGGCCGCCTGCCCGGCCCTCGATCAATGGTCCGTGGGGGCCGGAGTCCGGTACCGCGCCACGGAGCGCCTTGATCTCACCCTGGGGGCGAGCTGCAGCATCTTCCTGCCTGAGAAGAGCGACTATGGCCTGATCACCCACGGGAGGATGGGATACGGCCTCGCCCTGGGCGGCCAGTACAAATGGATATGAGACCATTCCGCGCGACGGGTATCATCGCGAGGCTTTTATACACACCACGAGTAAATGGAGGCAACAAATGATGAACAGAACACACACCCTTCAAGGTGCCATAACAGTCCTGTGCGCGGCGGCGCTTCTTCTCATGCCCGGCATGCGGCAGGGGCTCAGCGCCAAGGCGCCCCTCAAGGCCGGGGACGTCGTCTGGGCTGAGTGGCAGCCCAACGACTGGTACCATGGCAAGATCACGAAACAATGCGATCTCGGGTGGCACATCCTCTACGACGACGGCGACCAGAAATGCTGTTCCCCGGACAAGGTCGTGAAGGACGTCGCGCCCCCGGCGGGCCAGGTGAAGAAGGGCTCCCGGGTCCTGGCTGAGTGGACCAACGGGAAATACTACCCCGGCGTCGTGGCGTCGATCGAGGGAGACCAGTATTCCATCCAGTTCGACGACGGGGACAAACGGACCGTGGGCCTTCAGCTGATACGTCTTCGCTGAGTACCCGACGTTCGCCCGTGGCAATCCCGACACCCCTGGAGGGAGCGGGTCCCTTCAGGGGTCATGCCATGCATAAAGAGGAGGGGACCGTGAAAAGATGGGGAACAGGTATCTGTATCGCCTTGCTGGCCGGCGCGGCATGGTGGGCACTGAATGATGCCGCGGCCGTTGACCGGAACGGGCCCGCCATCAGGGTCATTTTTTCCTTCAACCCGGAATCATACCCGAGGATGATCCGGAAGATGTATCCCCAGATGGCCGTCTGGGCGACGGGGGCGGGTTTTACCCGCACGCTCTACGCGACAAAGAGCGGCGCCCGGGACAAGTGGTGGGGCGCCGACAGGCGTCCCTCGGCCCTCCCCGTCTGGTACGGCGTCAGGTCCGCCGGGGGGACCGGCGACCTCGACGCGGTGACGGGGGCCACGCCCTCGGGGGAGAGCTTCAGCGTGCTCTGGCCCCTGCCGCGTGAGCTCCGGGGTAAAACCGTGGACATATTCATCGAGGCCAACGTCTCCTTCGACTACAACGAGCGGTATCCGAAAAAGGCGAAGGAGGGCGACGCCGCCTACAGCGGCGTGAACGGCCAGCCTTCCCTCGTGTGGAAGGCCCGGATCGACGCCTCGAAGGGACAGAGCTCCGTCACCCCGGTCCTGGCGGGCCATGGCGAGGTCCTGGGGAGGGACCATCGCATTCATGAAGACCTCGCGGGGATCACCACGGCCCGGGGGCTTTTCCACTATATTAAAGTGGCCTACGAACCGGGTCGGTAGCGGAAACGGGAACGGGAACGCGATGTCAGTTGGAGGTGTGAGGTGATGCCCTGCGTGCGCAAACCGACAGCGACGACGGCTCTCCGGATCGCGCTCATTATCACGGCGGCCTGGGCCGCCATCGCCGCGGCGTCGTGCCGGGAATCGAGGTGCGAATCGGCACGACGGGAATTTTCCCGGGTCCTCGGTGAGGCCACGGATACCTGCGTGAGCGACGAGGGTTGCGCTATCTATCCGGTCCTGGTCAACTGCGGCGGGGTGACGGACGCGGCCACGGCGGCGCGCCTCATGGAGCTCCATGAGAAGTACCGCGAGATGGGCTGTCCCCGGGTCATCGCCTGCGCGCCGCGGATTGCGGAGATCCCCGCCTGCGTCAACGGTCGCTGCGGGGGGAGGAGCCTTCGCCATGGGCGATGATCGCCGTGGGGGGCCCCGCTTTCCGATCCTCGGCCTGCTCAGGCGGATCGACATCGCCTCCCCGGCAATCCAGTGCGGCCTGGTCCTGGGAATGGAGGTGCTCCTCATGGCGGCCTTCCGGGCCTTCCAGATGGACCGGGGGATCTGGCTCGCCGCGGCGGGACTTCTTCTCCTCTACACGCTCCTCAACCCCTTCCTGGGTCTCCGGGCGCGGAGCTACGGGCTCTACACGGCACAGTCCGCGGCGATCCTCGTCCTCCTTCTCTTCACCTCTGTGGCGATGGCCGATCGGATGTCCGGAATTTCCCTCGAGGAATACGGCCCCGAGGCGATGATCTTCCTGGCCCCGGCGCTCTACTATCCCTTTTCGGTTCTCGCCGCCCTGGCGGTGCGGTGCGTCATGCGCCGCAGGGGCCGGGGAGGCTCACTCCCCTGACGTGGCGCCGTCCCTCTCCTCCAGGGTGCCGATGATTCCCGCGCCGACAAGGTCCCCCCAGACGTTCACCGTGGTGCGCAGGCGGTCCAGGAGCCAGTCGATGGAGAGGAGGAGGCCGATTCCCTCCACGGGAAGCCCCGCGGCCCTGAGGACGATCACCATGGTCACGAGCCCCGCCTCGGGTATGCCCGCGGCGCCGATGGCCGCCAGGGTCGCCGTGACCGCGACGATGGATTGCTCGACGACGCCGAGTTGGATCCCGTAGGCCTGGGCGATGAAGATGGCGGCCACGGCCTCGTAGAGGGCCGTGCCGTCCATGTTGATCGTCGCGCCCAGGGGGAGGACGAAGCCGGCGATCCTGTTTTTCAGGCCGTGGGCGCGCTCCGCCGTCTCGATGGTGACGGGAAGGGTGGCGGAGCTCGACGCCGTGGAGAGGGCGTTCAGGAGCGGCGCCCCGGATCCCGAGAGGTACCTCCAGGGCGAGCGCCTGCCGATGAAATAGAGGAGCAGGGGGAGCACCAGGAGGCCGTGGAGGAGGAGCCCCCCCGTCACGGTGCCTGCGTATTTGCCTATGGCGAGGAGCTCCGGGAGGAAACCCTGGAAACCCCCGGCGCGGCCGATCCGCTCCGCCACGAGGGCGAAGATCCCCACGGGGGCGTAGCGCATGATCCAGTCCACGATCTTCAGGATGGCGTCGTTGCAGAGGGAGAAGATCTCCACGGCGCGTTCGGCCTTCCTGCCGAGGGAGGAGAAGGCGAGTCCCAGGAGGATGGAAAAGAAAATGACCGGCAGGATGTCCATCCGCACCATGGCGTTGGCGATGTTGCGCGGTATAAGGCCCTCGCGGCCGGATTGTGCGTCGCCCACGATCACCTCTTTCAATGTCTCGAGTGCGCCCTTTCTCTCCCCGGGAAGGTCATGGCGCCGCGCGATCAGGACCTCGTAGCCTTTTCCGGTGGGAGCCGGCGTCATCGCCGGGTCCCATTTCTTTACCCGCACCTCCCTGCCGCGTACCCCCTCGATCTCCCCCGCGACCCCCTGGTCCAGGAGGCGAAGGCGGAGTCCCGAGGGCCGGGTCCCCGAGAGGGGCGCGGAGAGCGTCACGCGGGTCGGGTCATTAACATCCATGGAGTAGGCGGCGCCGTCGCGGCGCTCGCCGTGATAGATGCCGACGCCGGGCCGGACCAGGTTGACCATGATCAACCCGATCGCCACGGCGATTGACGTGGTGACCAGGTAATAGAGTATTGTCCGCTTTCCTATGGAGCCGAATTCCCTAAGGTCGCCCAGGTTGGTGATCCCCGTCACCATGGAGAAAAAGACCAGGGGCACGACGACCATCATCAAAAGATTCAGGAAGATTTCGCCGAATACCGCCAGGGAGCGTGAGAAGGAAGGGAGGAACCCGCCAGCGAGGGTCCCGCCGATCACGGCGATAAGTATGGCGATCAGGATCTTCCTGTCCGGCGACGCGGCGCGTTCGGTCATGGCCTCTTATCCTTCGAAGGTGCAGCGCATGGAATCCACGTACATCACGGCCACGCAGCTGTTGCAGGGGCCGCAGCGGAGGCACTTAGACACGTGGGTTGGGTCCTTCCGGATCCGGTTAACGAAATCGGTCTCGGCCACGAGGGCCCGGGCAAGGCCCACGAACTCGAATCCACGGCCCAGTACCTCTTCCATCTTGCTCCTGGAGACGAGGCCCCCCTGGTAGACCAGGGGAAGGCGAAGCGCCTTCCGGAAGGCCAGGGCGGGTTCGAGGAAGTAGGCCTCGGTATAGGGGTAATCGCGGATCATGATCCGCGAAAAGGCTATCATGCCGAGCTTGATCAGGGGGTCCCTCTGGTAGCTGATCAGCTCCCGGTGGGGGGTGATGCCGCGCATCATGTAGAAGGGCGTCTTGCTCACGAATCCCCCGGAGAGTACCAGGGCGTCGGCGCCCTCTTCTTCGAGGATCTTCGCTACCCGGAGGGCCTCATCGGCGTCAAGGCCTCCGGGGAAGCCGTCCTCCATGTTGGCCTTCACCACCACGGCGATCTTGTTTCCCGCTGCCCTCTTCACCTCGCGCATCACCAGTCGGAGAAACAGCGCCCGGTTCTCCAGGGCTCCCCCCCACCGGTCCTTCCGGCGGTTGGTGTAGGGGGAGAGGAACTGGCTCAGGAGGTAGCCGTGGCCTGCGTGGATCTCCACGGCGTCAAAGCCCGCCTCCCGGGCCATGATCACGGCGGCGCCGTGGGCCCGGGCCATCTCTTCTATCTCGGTTTCCGTCATGGCCCGGGGGAGGGTGAGTCCGAAGAGGTTGAACCTCCCGGAAGGGGAAACGGCGCGCTCCCCCGTCACCTTCCGATCCCCCATGTGGCCGCCGTGGCCGAGCTGGATCGAGGCGGCGGCGCCCTCGCGGTGCACGGCCTCGGTGAGCTTTTTCAGGTGCGGGACGATCTCCGGGCGCATCCAGGCCTGGTGGGCGAAGGTGCGGCCGCCGTTGGTCACCGAGACGTAGGCCACGGTGGTCATGCCGACGCCCCCGGCGGCAACGGCGCGGTGATATTCCATGAGGGCGTCCGAGGGAATTCCGCCGGGGCACATCCCCTCGAAGGCGGCGGAGCGTATGGTGCGGTTCCTGAGCTTCAGGGGACCTATCGATGCCGGTGTGAAGAGCTTTTCCTTTGCCATGAGCATACCCCGGTACGGTGATTCGGGACGCCGCTTTCACCGCGCCGGCGTCATCGTGATACTCAGGGCCAGGACGCGCCCCCTGTCAACTAACTCTTGACTTTCCCCGGCGGTAATCCCTAGGATGACATGGCGGGCCGCGGTCCGCCGGGGAGCGTGAGGCAATGAAGGAGAGGTTTCGCGACAGGATCGCCATGGTGACCGGGGGCGCGTCGGGGATAGGGCGCGCCCTCTGCGAGGGCCTCGCCCGCCGCGGCGCCATCGTCGTTGTCGCCGACGTGGACCACCAGGGGGCCCGCATGGTCGCTGAATCCATACAGGCATCGGGGGGACGGGTCCGCGCCGCGGCCCTGGACGTGTCGGACGGGCCGGCGGTCCGCGCCGCCGTTGAAACGTGCGTCGATGAATTCGGCGGCATTGATTTCTTCTTCAACAACGCCGCGATCTGCGTCACCGGCGACGCCCTGGACATACCGGTTGAGAAATGGGACCGCCTCCTGGCCGTGAACCTGGGGGGCGTGATCCACGGCACCATGGCGGCCTACGAAGCCATGGCGCGGCGTGGCGGGGGGCATATCGTCAACATGGCCTCCCTGGCCGGCTTCGCCCCCTTTTCGATCAACACCCCCTATACCGCGGCGAAATACGCCGTGGTGGGCTTCACCCACGCCCTCAGGCCCGAGGCCGCCGACCATGGCGTGAGAATGACCCTGGTCTGCCCGGGGATCGTGCGCACGACCTTTTACGATTCCCTCGAGGTGGTGGGGGCGTGCCGCGAGGCGTACAATTCGCATCTCCCCAAAAGGGCCATTGACGCGGAGAGGGCCGCCGCCCTGGTCCTCCGGGGCGTGGCGAGGAACAGGAAGATGATCATCTTTCCCTTTCACGCACGGGTCTTCTGGTGGATACAGAAGCTCGCCCCGGGGCTCATGGACCTGATCAACAGGACCATGGTGCGGAAATTTCGGTCGATGAAACACGCCTAGCGGAACATGTCCTCTACCCATTCGACGGAACCGCCGCCCACGGCCAGGAGGTCGTACCGGAAGGTCCTTCCCCGGCGGTTGTAGCCGGGACGCGCGGCGAGGAAGGCCCGCGCCGCGGCCCTGATGTGGCCCCGTTTCTTCGCGCCGATCGAGTAAAGGGCGCCGCCGAAGCGTTCCGTCGTGCGGTTCTTCACCTCGGCGAAGATGACCAGGTCCCCCCGCTCGGCGATGATGTCGATCTCCCCGGCGCGGCCGGCGCGGTAGTTGCGCTCGATGATGCTGAATCCCCTGTCGGTGAGATAGCGAACGGCGAGTTCCTCGCCCTCGGTGCCGAGGATGCGGTTGCGGGATCCCTCCACGGCGCGGTCAGAGGACGTCGAAGATGTTGATGCCCGCCTCGGACTCGTCCAGGGCCCTGACGATGTAGAGGGAGGACTCGGTGAGGAGGCTGATGATGCGGGTGTCCTCGATTCGTCTCCGGTCCGCGTCGAATACCAGCTTGATGATGGGCCGGAGCGGTTTCTCGGGAACTGAGCCTATGATGATGCCGATGGTGCCGTCATTCAGCTCGACGATGGAACCGATGGGATACACCGACATGCGGGAGAGAAAGACCCTGAGGATGACGGGATCGAACTTGTTCACGCCGCTGCTCAGGAGGTTCCGCATGGCGTGGTAGAAATAGACCTTTTTCCGGTAGCTCCGGTTCGATATCTGCGCCTCGTAGCTGTCGGCGATCGCGGCGATGCGGGCGAACTCGTCGATGTCGTTGCCACGGAGCCCCCGGGGGTAACCCTTCCCGTCGAACTGCTCGTGGTGCTGAAGGGAAACAAGGGCCGAGCTTTCCTTCACCTTTCCCAGGTCCTTCAGGGACTTGTAGCCCAGGAGGGGATGGGTCTTGATCTGGTTGTATTCCTGGTCCGTGAGGTTGGACTGCTTGTGGATGATGTACACCGGGAGGCGCACCATTCCCGCGTCGATGAGGAGCGTGCCGAGTCCCAGGTCGTTCAGCTTGATGGGGCTGTACTTCAGGGCGATGCCGATGATAAGTGAGTAGAAGGTGACGTTGACCGAATGGGTCAGGGTGTAGTCCTTGCCCTCGTCGAGGCCGTAAAGGAAGAGGAAGATGTTGCTGCTCTCCTTGAGGAGCTTGACGATGGACTGCACCGCGTTATCAAGATCGCGAGTTTCGAAGGGCTCCCCGGCGCGAATCGACTTGTAAGCGGCGTCGACGGCGTTCCGGGCGCGGCTGTGCACCTCGATGAGGGTCTTTCTTTTTTTCAGGAGGTCGTTGTACTCGGTGACGATCCTCTTCTCGCTCTCGGAATCGGAGGACTTTTCCTTCGGGCGCTCGGGGGGAGGAGCCGCCGGGGTCTCATCCGGCTTCTCATCCTTCACCTCGACCTTTTTCACCAGGACCCCCGCGGTCTCGACCTCGGTGATTCCCCATGTCATCAGTTTCTTGATGTCGCTTTCACGCACGGGGGAGTTCGAGGTTATGAGCATGTTGTTGCTGTCGACGTAGATGGGCTTGTCGTAGACCATCCCGGGCTTGAGTTCCTCGACGGATATCTTTCGCATCTTCGCCATCAGGCGGTACCCATGGAGTCAAGTTTTGCCCTGAAGCCCGCGTTCACGCGGTAGCAGTGCGCGAGGACCTCGGCCACGGCGAGGAAGAGGGCCTCCGGAATTTCCGTGCCCGGGGGGAGGAACGAGAGGGTTTCCGCGAGGTCCGGGTCGCGGTACACTTCGATCCCGTGCTCCCTGGCGAGCTCCAGGAGGCGGTCGTACAGTTTTCCACGGGCGACGGCCAGCACCGTGGGAAGGTCGCCGGAATATTCAAGGGCTATGCCGAGATTTTTCTCTTTCATGTCATACCCGTATATCAAAGACACTATGTACCGAGTAATGTGAATTAATTTCAACTATTTTATTGAGGGCCTGGCGCGTTGTATAAAAATTAATATGAATGGATGGGTCGATCTTTTTAATTCTTCCCAGGAGGTTTTTCTTTGTTTTTTCCAGGGCCTCGAGGGCCCCGGCGGATCCGGCGAAGACGGAGAGAAAGCGCGATCCCCGGGCCTCCCCGGCGAGCAGTTCAACCACGCCGATGTTCGAAAATTCAACGGAGAATACCCATGAACCCCCCGCCTCGAGGTATCGCACGGGATGGAACGCGCCGTCGTGGTAGAGGGCGAACTCTCCCGATCGGCTTTTATCCCCGTCGTCGGTGTTCTCGGAGAGGAGCGCCACGAGTCGCCGAAGCACCGATTCCCGTTCCGCGGGGTCATCGATCGCCTCGATATCCCCGATGACGGTTTCAAGCGCCCCGTTGAGCGCGGCCTCGGCGGAGGAGGTGCCGCCGCGCCTTGTCCGTTCTTCAAAGCCCAGGGACCTGAGGAGCGCCCTGAGGGGGGCCGGCGGGCCGCCCATGCCGGAAAGTATCACCGACAGATCCGCCATGGCGGCGGGAGAGGCGCCCAGGCGGAGGAGGTGCGCCAGGAAGCGCGCGATTCCCCGGTCCATTTCCTTCGGGTTCCGTCCCAGGAGAAGGGCGTTCAACTCGAGTATTCCCGACGGGTTGTGCGCCATGGCCGCGTTGAGCTCATGGATGACGGTGTCTCGCGGGCCGCCCCGGCCGGGGAGAATGAATTCCATGACGAGGCGCGCGAGTTCCTCCCGCGCCTCGGGATCCACCATTTTGAACAGAAAGGAGGCGCGGCCCGCTTCCTCGAGCCGAAGGGTGACGGCCCCCTCCGGGGGGACGCCTTTCAGGAACTCGGCCCGAACCCGGGTCCCGGCCAGCTCGATGATCGCCTCCCGGGGTCCGAGGCGCTCCAGGATGCGCGCGGGGATCTCTGCCCCCCGGGGTATTCCGCGAAGCGTATCCGTGGGGATGGAGGAGCCGGTTATCCTGATGGCGTTCGACGCATCGATCTTCATCCTTCCCATCCTTCGAGGAGGCTCTTCACCGGCTCGTAGCTCCGGCGGTGCACCGGCGAGATGCCCGAATCGTGAATCGCCCGTATATGCTCCCTTGTGCCGTAGCCCTTGTTGGCGTCGAAGCGGTACGCCGGGAAGAGGGGCGCCATGGCGTTGAGCACGGCGTCGCGGCGCGTTTTCGCCACGATGGAGGCCGACGCGATGGCGATCGACCGCGCGTCCCCTCCGCGTATTGAACGAAGGGGAACGGGAAGAGAGAAAGAAAAATTTCCGTCCATGATCACGATGTCGGGAACAAGGGAAAGGCCCATGATGAGCCTCCGCAGGGCGAATGCCGTCGCGCCGTTAATGTTCAGGCGGTCGACGGTGCGATGGGAGACCAGGATGGACGAGCAAAGAAGGGAGTGGGACCGGATGTAGCCGAGGGCCTCATCGCGCCGTCGGGGAGTGAGTTTCTTTGAATCGTCGATGCCGGGGATCGTCCCGTGTACGGATTCGATGAAGGCGGCGTCATAGATGACGACGCCCAGGCAGAGTGGGCCGGCGAGGGAACCCCGTCCCGCCTCGTCAACACCGGCGATCAGGGCGTTGCCCTCGCGAAGGAGGCACCGCTCGATGTCGAAGGTCGGGCCGCGCGACGGGGCTGACCCGACGACCGCCCGTTCACGGCGCGAGGCACCTCCGCGGTCCGGGACGTTTTTCAACGGGTGTCCCCGTCACGCCGTCAGGATTCCTGGACGGGAGGGGCTTCTTCCGGCGTGTCGGTCTGCGCCTCCCCCGTGGTGGGGACGTCCTCCGCGGTGGCGCTGTGCTTCTTCTGGCCGCGGACGCTTTTTTCGCGAAGCTTTGCGGACTTGCCCCTCCGCTCCCTCAGGTAGTAGAGCTTCGAGCGCCTGGCCTTCCCCTTGCGCACCACCTCGATTTTCGCGATTCTCGTCGAGAAAAGGGGGAAGATGCGCTCGACGCCGACGTCGAAGGAGAGCTTTCGCACCGTGAAGTTCTTGTTCAAACCCTTGTTGTCGATGGCGATGACGATCCCCTCGAAGATCTGTACCCTCTCCCGGGTGCCTTCCACGATCCGGTAGTGCACCTTCACCGTGTCTCCGATTTCGAAGTCCACCTTTCTATCGACCGGGGCGATTTCCCGCTCGATCTGCTGAACGATATCCATTGCTCATTCTCCTGATAGTTTTCTTCTGAGATGCCGTATATAGAGATCCGGTCGCAGCCGTTTCGTCTTTTCAATGCTCCGTTCAAGGCGCCACCGGGCGATCCTTTCATGGTTCCCGCTCAGGAGGACCTCCGGCACCCTCATGCCGAATATTTCCTCCGGGCGGGTGTAGTGGGGATATTCGAGGAGATCATCCTCGAAGCTCTCCTCCGCCAGGGACTCACGGTTCGACAGGAAGCCCGGGACCAGTCGCGACACCGCGTTCATGATGGTGAGCGCGGCGTACTCGCCCCCCGAGAGGACGTAATCCCCCACCGATATCTCGTAATCGACGTGACGGTCGATGATCCTCTGGTCGACACCCTCGTAGTGCCCGCAGATGACGCAGAGATCGTCATGGCCCGCGAGCTTCCGTACCAGGGACTGGTCGAGGAGGGTTCCCGACGCGGAAGTGAGGACCACCCGGGTCCCTTTTTCCCTCGCCCGTTCCACCGCCGCGGCCAGGGGCTGCGCCATGAGCACCATGCCGGAGCCGCCGCCGTAAGGATAATCGTCGCAACTGCGGTAGTTGCCCGACGCGAAGTCGCGTATGTCGATCACCTCGACCGCGATGAGTCCCGAACCGATCGCCCTGCCGAGAAGTCCCGTCCGGAGCGGCGAGGTGAAAAAGTCAGGGAACAGTGTCGCGATCTTGAATTTCAAACAACCCCTCGACGGGACTGATGTCGAGTCTCTTGTTCCGTATTTCCGATGTGTCCACCATGGACTCAACGAAGGGGAGGAGGTAACGCGCTCCCCGTCCGTCGGCGATCACGAGAACCTCGCCGGCCCCCGCCTCCAGTATGTCTACCACGGCGCCGAATTCCCTTCCTTCGCGGAAGACGGCGCACCCGATGATATCGTAGTAATAGAAGCTTTCCTCGCCGAGGAGGCCACGCGTACGCTCCGCTTCGGCCTTCTCGATGAGCACTTCACCGCCCTTCAGGGCGAGGGCAGCGTCGCGGTCCTCGATGCCCTCCAGGCGCAGGAGCGCGCCCCTTTTTCCGCCCTCGGCGAATTCGAGGATCCGGTACTTCCCTTCGCCTCCCATCGTCCTGATAATGACCGCAGTGTTCGCCTTGAATCGTTCCCGTATGTCAGTGGTGATGCGCAGCCGCAGGCGGCCCGTCAGGCCGTGGACGCCGGTGATCACGGCGATGCGAACATGGTCGTCGGGCGTTGTCAATCGAGTATTTCCAGGACCACCCGTTTCCCGGATTTCGTCGCCGAGGCGTTGATTATCGTGCGAATGGCCCGGGCGATCCGCCCGTGCTTTCCGATGACTTTTCCAATGTCCTCTTTGGTCACCTTCAGTTCGAGGATCGTCGACTTCTCGCCCTCGACTTCCGTTATCTCGACCTGGTCAGGATGGTCAACCAGCGACTTGACCATGTAATCCACGAGGTCCCTGTAGTTCATGCGAGCCTCCGTCCCGACTAACGGGCTGATGTATACTTCTGCCAGATCCCGTTCTTCTTCAAAAGCTGCAGGATGGTGTCGGTCGGCTGTGCCCCCCTGCCGAGCCAGTGAAGGAGTTTCTCCTCGTTGATGATGAATTGCTCGCCGTCCACTATCGGCTGGTAGCGTCCCAGCTGATCGATGTATTTCCCGTCCCGTTTCGCCTTTCCGTCCACTGCAATTATTCTGTAGAACGGCTTTTTCTTCGTACCGGTCCTCTGTAAGCGTATCTTTACGGCCACCGCGGATTCCTCCTGAAATGATTAGGAACTAATTTGTTTTTACACCCCATTTTTTGTCAACATAAAATATTTTTACGGGCGCCCGGAAAGCCCGGTTTAAGGTTATTATGTCCCATTAACGCAAGGTTGCCCCTGGTGTCCTTGTCGCCGGATTCCGCCATGGAAAAAATGGCATTTTTTGTTATGCAATTATTATTGCTCCCGCGAAGGCCCGGCGTTCCAATGAACGTCGGGGATCCGCGGCTCCTCCGCGGCTTGTGCCGGGGGCATCCCCTGGATCGAGGAGGAGGTGGTTCCCCTATCGCTGAGAAGGGAGGTGAGGGTCATGGCCAATATCATCAACAGGGACACCATCGGGGACATGGCACGCCGCGCCGCCACCAAGTATGGCGAAAAAACGGCGGTCGTCTTCAGGGACACGGCGCTTTCATTCTATGACCTGGAGCGTGAATCGCGCCGCTTCGCCCACCTCATGACCGACATGGGGGTCAGGAAGGGGGACCGGGTCGCCCTCTACGCCTACAATTCCCACTACTACCCGATAAGCCTCATGGGACTGGGGAAGATTGGCGCCATCCAGGTGCCCATCAACTACATGCTCAACGCAGAGGAGATCGCCTACATCGTCAACCATTCCGGGGCGAAGGTCTTCATCGCCGAGGACGCCCTTTACCCGGTGATCGAGGGGGCCAGGACCGGGGGGAAGTTCACGTCCGTGGAGCAGTGGGGCTTCATACCCCTTGGTGGGGCAGTGGTGCCCCCGGGATTCCGCAACGTCATGGACGAACTGTCGTCGATGCCCGTGGACGAGCCCCAGGTCGACGTGGGTCCCGAGGACATCGTGCAGATACCCTACACGAGCGGAACGGAATCGAAACCCAAGGGGGCCATGCTCTCCCATCGGGCCCTCATGTCGCAGTATTACAGCTGCATCTTCGACGGGAGCTACGAAACCGACGACGTGAGCCTCCACGCCCTTCCGCTCTTTCACTGCGCGCAGCTCCATTGCTTCCTCATGCCCTTCCTCTACGTGGGTGCCACCAACGTGATACTCCACAGGGCCGACCCCCTGGAGATGATACAGTCCATCGAGAGTTTCCAGATCACCCACATGTTCGCACCTCCCACGGTGTGGATTGGCATTCTCAATCATCCCGAGTTCGGGAAATTCAACCACGCGAGCCTGAAGAAGGCCGCCTACGGCGCGAGCATCATGCCCGTGGAGATCATCAGGCAGCTCTCCCTGACCTTCGGCGACCTGAGGCTCTGGAACTATTACGGCCAGACGGAAATGGGACCCGTGGCGACGATCCTGAAGCCCCGGGACCAGCTCCTGAAACCGGGGTCCGCGGGGAAGCCGGTGCTCAACGTGGAAACCAGGCTGATGGACGACGAGGGGAACTTCGTGCCCGTCGGCACCGTGGGCGAGATCGTCCACCGGTCCGGCCAGGTTATGACGGGGTACCTGGACGATCCGGAAAAGACCGCCGAGGCCTTCGCCTTCGGGTGGTTCCACAGCGGGGACCTGGGACGCTTTGACGCTGACGGCTTCCTCTACGTCGTGGACCGCAAGAAAGACATGATCAAGACCGGTGGCGAGAACGTCGCCTCCCGTGAGGTGGAGGAAGCGCTCTACGAGCACCCGGGCGTCGAGGAGGTGGCGGTGATCGGGCTCCCCGATCCCAAGTGGATCGAGGTCGTGACCGCAGTGGTGGTGCCGAAGAAGGGCGTCGAAGTCTCAGGGAAGGAGATCGCCGATTTCGCGAAGGAACGGCTCGCGGGGTTCAAGTGCCCGAAGAGGGTGGTGATGCGGGAAAGCCTCCCGAAGAACCCATCGGGCAAGATACTCAAGAGGGAGCTGAAGGAGGAGCTCGCGGGCTAGGCCCAGCTCAGGCGCCCGGCAGCGCCTCGTTCGCGAGGCGCTTCAGCTCGGCGACCCGGGCGTTCACGTCGCCCCCGCTGAAGGCGGAGTTCCCCGCCACGATGATGTCAGCGCCGGCGCGCACCACGTCCCCGATGTTTCGCACATTGATGCCGCCGTCGACCTGGATCATGGTCTCGGGTCGCGGCCCCGACCGGATGAACGAGGAGAGCTTCGCGATCCTTTCCAGGGCCGGTTCCATGAAGGCCTGGCCGTAGAATCCGGGGTCCACGGACATAATGAGCACCATGTCGGTCCAGGGAAGAAGATCGTAGACGGACTCCACGGGCGTTGCCGGGTTGATGGTGAGGCCCGCGACGATTCCCGCTCCCCGGATGGCCTGGAGGAGGCGCGCCGGAAAGCGCGTGCTCTCGTAGTGCACGGTGAGGGCCCAGGGAGCGATCTCGATATAGCGGTCGATGGATCGCTCCGGCGCCTCGATCATCAGGTGCACGTCCAGGGGGATGGAGGTCCTCTTCTTCAGCGAGGCGATGTACCCCGGGCCGATGGTGAGGTTCGGCACGAAATTCCCGTCCATCACGTCGATGTGGAGAAGGTCGACCACCGACGGGTCGAAGCCCTGTACCTGCTCCCCAAGGGCCGTGAGGTCCGTGGCGATAACGGATGGGGAGATGCGTATGTTCCTCGGTTCAATCGACATCGATTTCTATCGTATCAACTGGTTTCTTGTCGCAGAGGATCGTGATAACGGCGTTTCCCGCGCGGCGGAAGACGAATGAAACGGTCCCGCCCGGACCCGCGATGCCTTCAAAGCGTATGCGCTTTCCCGCGCGGTCCTCGACCTGCGCCTCGTAATGGCCTTTCGGCGCCGAGGCCGGTATCAGGTACGCCACCTTTTCGTAGGCGCCGTAGGGGTTCTTTTCCGTGGGCTGCACGAACACCCGGAGGGTGCAGGCCTGGCCCTTCGCGATGTACGCGCCCTTCGCCGGCGTCTGGGCCGACACGGTGCCGCTGGCGGCGGGGTCGGCCGTGGGTACGATCTCCTGGCGGATCACCAGGCCCATGGCGCGGAGAAGATCGTAGCAGAGCTCGATCGACTGGCCCGTGACGTCGGGCATGACGGCCTTCGGCGGCGCGGCCCCGGATGAAACGAGGAGGTTGACCTTGCGATCGGGCCGCACGCGTTCCCCCGCCGGGGGGCTCTGGTCAATGACGATGCCCTCCGCCACGGTCTCGGAGGGGATGAAGGAAATCGCGCCGGTGCCCAGGGAGAGCGTGCGGTCGTAGCGGTGTATGCTCCTCAGGCTGTTTTTGGCCATCTGGAGCTCCCTTCCCGCGAGGTTGGGGACGTCAATGTAATAGCGCGAACGGCTGACCAGGAGCTTTATCGTGCTGTTCTCCGGCACGACCTTTCCCTTCATCGGGTACTGCGAGAGGATCAGGCCATCGTCCGTGTCGGCGATGTCTTTGAATTTGAGCTCCGGCCTGAGCCCTTTGCGCACGAGGCCGTTGTAGGATTCGATGAACATCTTTCCCACGACGTGGGGGACCGTGACCTCGCGGTCCGGCTTCGTCAGTATGATGAGGATGACGGTCGATACCAGGAGGAAGAGGGAAAACCCGATGAAGAGAATCGCCGCGATGCGGGTTATGGAACCGAATAGCTTGAGTTTAGGGTTTCCGTCGCCGGGGGTGTTCGGTGTGGTCATTGCCTGTCTCTCGATCCTTCAGGAATATCCGGGTCCCCTTTTCATCGCCCCGGAGGGGCTTCACGGGGCGGCTCCGTTCTGTCTTTGTGGCCTCGAAGGGCAATTTGTCAATTACATTATGGACGCCGGCAAAAATTTGATTTTTATGCTTCATTTCCCCCGGGGAGAGGGGATGTTCCCGGCGGGAGGGTGAGTCGCCGCGGGCACGGAGGGCGGAACACGCTACGGCGCCGTGCGCACGATGAAATCGTCCCGCCTCCCCGGCTTCGCCGCGCTTTTCGCGAAGAGCCGAACGGCCCTGTGCACGTACCAGGCCCTGAAGCGCCACATCCCGTCCTCGATGCAGATGGCGCGGAGGAGGTCGTCGGCGTATTCCCGGCTCGCTTCAGGAAGACGGCCTGCCCGGATGAGCTGGTAGAGGGCGTCGTGGACCAGGGAGCCCCGCATGAAGGTTTTCGTGTCTATGCTCGGACCGCTCGGCCCGTCCCAGGCGTAGAAGCGCGATATGGCGAGCCTGCCGTCACCGTCGAGGCGCACGTAGGTTTCCAGGGGCGGCGGCGGCTCCAGGATCTCTTCCGGGGGGCGGATCGCAATATGGATTACGTAATCGTCCAGGAGCTGGTATTTGTAGCGCCTGATGTCCCGGTATGTAATCCTTTTCCGCACCTGCGTATCCTCCTCGGTCGGCGATTTTGCCCGGCCCGGTTAACCGGCCTGGCACATGGGCGCGTTGTGTTCCCCGGCGGTCAGTCGCCGGCGATGTCGTCAATCATCCGGCGGAGATCGTCGAAGGTGTAGGGCTTTTTCAGCACGCCGCTGAATCCGAACTCGCGGTAATTGCTCAGGACCTCGTCGGGGGAGTAGCCGCTCGAGACGATGATCCGCGCGCCCGGATCAAAGGCGCGCAGCTCCTTCGCGGCGTCCCCGCCCCCCTTCCCGCCGGGTATGGTGAGGTCGCTGATCACCAGGTCAAACTTCTCACCGCCCTTCGCGGCGTCGATGTATTCCCGGACCAGGTCATCGCCGTTTTGCACCCGGGCGACGGTGAACCCGAGGCGGCCCAGCATCGCCTCGAGAATGTCCAGTATCGACTCCTCGTCGTCCATGATGATCGCCTTCATGGAATAGCGTTTCGCCGGCGGTTCCGGCGCCGGCTCCGGCGCCATCGACTCGGAGCCCGAATAGGGGAGATGGATGGTGAAGGTGGTCCCTTTCCCCGGGGCGGACCTGAAATCGATGGTGCCCCGGTGCTTGATCACGATGGAGTAGGCCGTGGCCAGCCCCAGGCCGGTCCCCCGTTCCTTGGTCGAATAGTAGGGAGTGAAAATCCTCTCCTGGTCCTCGGGGCTGATCCCCGTGCCGGAATCGCTGATATCGATCCGGAGATAGGTCCCCGGGGGAAGCTTCGCCGCGACGGGATCCCCCCTGCGTCCCGGCCCGAGGTCTACGGTGCCGGCGCGCACCGTGATGGTCCCGCCGTCGGGCATGGCCTGGCGGGCGTTGATGAAGAGGTTGTTAAGGGTCTGGTAGATCTGCGCCGCGTCAATATCGATGGGGGGCAGGTCCGGCTGGAAATGGGTCTCCCCCGTGCAGTTCGAGCCGTGGAGCACGAAGTTCATGGATTCCAGGATAAGGGGCTCGATCGACTGGGGTTTCTTCACCGGGGTCCCGCCCCTGGAGAAGGTCATGAGCTGACCGGTGATGCCCGTGGCGCGGAGCACGGATTTTTCCATTTTTTCAAGCATATCCTTATGATCAGGGGACAGGCCGGGCTCCAGCTGCATGAGGTTGATGTAGCCGAGGAGGTTCATCAGGATATTGTTGAAATCATGGGCTATTCCCCCTGCGAGGAGGGAAATGGATTCGACCTGCTCCTTCCTCATCCGCTCATTTTCAAGGGCGCGCTGGGCCGTGATGTCCTCCATGATGACGATCACACGCCCCTCCTCGATATTCAGCACCCTGAAGGCCACGTCCATCGACTCGCCGGACCTGTTGGTGAGGGTGTACACTTCAGGGGAATTCTGGATGTCCCTTTTCTCGCGGAGGAGGGCGTTCCATTTTTCAATGATCGAATTCCTGTATTCTTCGTCGGGGTACATCGTGACGAACCATGTCGCGGCGTCGGGGATATCCTCCATGGTATAGCCGTAGGCCTCGGTGAACCGGGGATTGACGTATTCGAAGGCACCGTCGGCGGCGGCAATGACCAGGGGGAAGGGGGCTTTATCGGTGAACCGTTTGAATTTCGCCAGGTTCTCGGTGAGCTCCCTCGTCTTTTCCCGCACCCTCTTGCGCAGGGTATAGGACCAGAGCGCCAGGGCCAGCACGGCGCCGAGGAGGCCGAGGAGGAAGGGCATGATCTTCTTCAACGTAACGTGAGGCCGGATGACGTCCCCGCCGTACCATTTCTCGAAAACGGCACGGTATTCACCCCTCCGGCGGATGGCCGCAAGGGCTTCATTGATAAGCATCAATAAACGGCTGTTGCCCCGCTGAACGGCGATGGCGAAGGGTTTCACGTCGACCACCCTGCCGATGACCTTGATGTCGCGGTATTCCCCGGTCTGGAGGTAGTAGCGGGCGAGGTGATACTGGCCGAAGAAGGCGAAGACCTCGCCGCGGGAAAGCAGTTCGAGGGCCTCGGGGACCGTGTCAACCGTAAGGATATGAACGCCCGGGTGCTTTTCCATGAGGTGCTCGTGGGAGGCGAACCCCCGGACCACCGCCACGGTATGGTTATGGAGATCATCGAGGGAGGAGATCCCGTACGTGGTTTCCTTGACGAAGATCCGCCAGGTGATGTTCAGGATCGGAGCGCTGAACGAGAAGTCGTGGTGCCGTTCCGGCGTGTCCAGGGCGAACATGATGTCGAGACCGCCGTTCCGCACCGATTCAATGACCTCCGTCCAGGGAAGAAAGTGAAAACGGATGTCAAACCCCGCCTCGGCGGCAACCGCCCTGATGATGTCGACGTTGAACCCCGCGGGGGATCCGTCCCTTTCGAACTCCATGGGCGCCGCGTTGCGGTCAATCCCCACGTTTAAGACCCTCCCCGGCTGTCCCGTGCCGGCGGGGAGGCGTTTTTCCGACGGAATGGCGGGCCCGTTCACGCTCCCTGCATTAAAGGGGAAGGCGATAATGATGAGGGTTATGATGACACTACCGTACTTCATCTGTTCCTCATACAAGAGCAAGCGCACGCCCGGAGGGCGAAAGTGATACAAGCCGGCCCTCCTGCCGCCAGGAGGTTCAACGGCAGATGTTACCGCAGTGGGCGCATTTCACCGTGTCGCCCTCGTAATAAATCCCCTCTAGGGAAGCGCCGCAGGCTGGGCAGTGTTTCGGAATGATCGGCGCGGCGTCGTCAAGGCAGAACTCCCCCGTGGTGCGGTCGGTCCTTCCCGCCACGAGGCCCTCCTTCATGGCGGCGAGGAGCATCTCCTCGGCCTCGTGGGGCGGCAGGCACGCCTTCTGGCCGAGCGTCTCCATCGATATCCGACGATACGACCTGACCAGCTGGGCGATGTGGTGTATCTTTTTCCTCCGGTCCGCGCGTCTTCTTGCTTTTTTGACCATGAGCGCGCCGGGGGCGATGAAGACAAGTGAAACGATCGCGAGGGCCCGGCCCGCCTCGTAATAGCGCGGGTCGCCCTCGATCCACATGGCGAAGCCGATGAGAAAGAGGAATCCGCCGAAGAACAGGGACGCGTACCCGAATATCTTCAGCAGTATTTCCGCGGTGCGCCGTTCCATGCCGTTTCCTGTGTCCCTTACTATTCAGACTCATCGGAAGCCGTGCAGGCTCCGCAAGCCCGGTAAATAATAATGACGGAACGCGCGAAAAAGACAAGTAAAATTCTGGATCCCCCCTGCCCCCCTTAGTAAGGGGGGCAGGGGGGATTTCCGCACAATCCCCCCCGGCCCCCCCTTCATAAGGGGGGGAGAATGAAATCGCAGCGATTGCCATACAAGCCATTCATTGCACGAAGAACCCCCCTTACCAAGGGGGGTGGCGCACCGCGCCGGGGGGATTTCCCCCCCCCCTCTCCTGTGGGAGAGGGGGCCGGGGGCTGAGGGTCTGGCACATGCTCAGCGTCGTGGGGACTCGCGCACCCCGATACTTTGTTGACAAAACCCCGACAATGGCCGAGGGTCGGGCATATTGCCTCGCCGGAGGGGGTTGCCATGAAGCTTTCACGCTACGCCGCCAGGAGAATGCAGCTCCTGGCGATTCCCGCGCTGGCGGGGGCGCTTATCGGCCCGGGCGTGGCCGCTCTCATATCCCCGCGGCCCACGGTCTACACGGCGCTCCAGGGCATGATCTGCGGACTCACCATCGGGGTCACGGTCTTTTACCTTGAATACTTCGTCCTCGACCGCATACGGAAATACTCCATCGGCCTCATCATTATCTCGCGGACCCTCATCTACAGCGTCGTCATCGTGCTCTCCTATATCCTGTCGAACATCATCGTGTTTCCCGTGGACACGCTCCTCTATGACATCAGGACGTACCTTGCCCCGGCCTTCATCGCCGCCATTGTATCAATCCTCACGATCATGCTCTTCATCAACGTCAACCGCCTTCTCGGGCAGAAGGCCTTCATCAGGCTCCTGGTGGGGCTCTACCACCGTCCCGTGACGGAGAGGCGCATATTCATGTTCCTGGACCTCGCCTCCTCCACATCCCTGGCGGAGGAGATGGGCGACCGGGCCTTCCACTCCTTCCTGAACGATTTCTTCTTCGACGCCACGCGGCCCATCGTGGAGTGCAAGGGGGAGATCTACAAGTACGTGGGAGACGAGATAATCGTGACCTGGACGATGAAGAACGGCATCCGGAAGGGGAACTGCATCGAGTGTTTTTTCCTGATCGAGGAGGCCGTGGCCAGGTCGGCGGGCCGTTACCGGGAAAGGTACGGCAGCGTGCCGCGTTTCGCCGCCGGTGTCCATTGCGGGGAGGCCGTTATCGGCGAGATGGGGGACTACAAGCGCGAGGTGGCCTTCCTGGGCGATGCCGTGAACACCACGGCGCGGATCCAGGCGGAATGCAGGTACCGGGAACGATGCCTCATCGTGTCCGGTGATCTGAAGGACGAGGTCACGGCCGGCGGCCTCGCCGGGTACGCCTTCGAGAGCCTGGGCGCCATGGTCCTCCGGGGCAAGAAGCGCGAGGTGGATCTCTACAGCGTGACCAGGGAGAACAATCCCCCCCCGGCCCCCTCTTCATAAGGGGGGGAGAACGAAATCGCAGCGATTGCCCTACAAGCCATTCATTGCCCGAAGAACCCCCCCTTACTAAGGGGGTGGCGCGCAACGCCGGGGATGTCCCTCACAATCCCCTCCGGCACCCTCTTGTTAAGGGGGGGAGAATGAAATCGTAGCGACTGCCATACAAGCCATTCATTGCCCCGAAGAACCTCCCCTTGCCAAGGGGGTGGCGCGCGCGCCTACAACCCCCCCGGCCCCCCTTCATAAGGGGGGGGAGAACGAAATCGCAGCGACTGTCATACAAGCCATTCATTGCACGAAGAACCTCCCCTTATTAAGGGGGGGGGGGGGGTGGCGCGCAGCGCCGGGGGGGATGTCCCACACCCCCCCGGCCCCCTCTTCATAAGGGGGGAGAACGAAATCGCAGCGATTGCCCTACAAGCCATTCATTGCCCGAAGAACCCCCCCTTATTAAGGGGGGTGGCGCGCAGCGCCGGGGGGATGTCCCTCACAATCCCCCTCCGGCACCCTCTTGTTAAGGGGGAGTGGTAAAGTCTCAAAAAAGTCTGGACGAACCGTCATGAGCGGATACAATAGCGGCGTGGAAGGGAAGGCATGCGGTAGTTATTACACCGGGGTCCCGCGCGCATTCCATGCCGGGTCGGAAGAACGAGGTCGACACCATTGAAGAAATATTCGGAATTGCCACGCCCCTACCGTAACCTCAGGATCGCGTTCATCCTTCTCCTCGCCGTGCTCTTCTCCGGTATCGTGGGCTTTCACCTTGTCGAGGGGATGACGTTCTTCGAGAGTCTCTACATGACCGTGATCACCATCAGCACCGTGGGGTTCAATGAGGTGAGGCCCCTCGGCACGGGCGGACGCGTACTGGCAATGCTGATCATCAGCACGGGCATCATGATCGGCGCCTACACGATAGGGACGCTCCTCAGGCTGTTCATCGAGGGGGAAATACAGAAAACGTTCGGGAGGCGGAAAGTGGAGAGGATGATCTCGTCGCTCAAGGACCACTACATCATCTGCGGCTATGGGAGGATCGGAAAGCTCATCGCGCGGGAGCTCCGCGCCGCCGTAGCGGATTTCGTCGTCGTCGAAAACGATCTCGCCGCCCTGGAGGCCCTGCAGAAGGACGGTTTTCTTTTTGTCGCCATGGACGCCACCTCGGAGGAGGCCCTCATGGCAGCGGGCATTGAACGGGCGAAGGCCATCGTCACGGCACTGCCCTCCGACGCGGAGAACGTCTTCATCACCCTGACGGCCCGGGGGATCAGGCCCGACATCTATATCCTGGCCCGGGCCTCGGAAGAGTCGTCGGTGGTGAAGCTGCGGCGCGCCGGGGCGACCCGCGTTGACCTTCCCTACGCCATGGGGGGCAAGCGGATGGCCCACGCTCTCATACGCCCCGCCGTGGGGGACTTCATCGACCTGGCCATCATGGACGCGGACAGGGAACTGGGCCTCGGCATGGAGCAGGTGCCGGTGAAGCCGGGATCGGGCCTCATCGGCAAGGACCTGGTGGCGAGCAACATCCGTAAGGACTACGGCGTGATCATCGTGGCGATCAAGAAGCACAGCGGAAGGATGATCTTCAACCCCGCGCCCGCGGAGGTCCTGGAGGAGAACGATATACTCGTGGTGCTGGGCAGGAAGGACGACCTCATCCGGATGGACCGCGCGGTCCTGGTCTGAGAATCCCCCCCTTCATAAGGGGGGGGAGAATGAAATCGTAGCGACTGCCATACAAGCCATTCATTGCCCCGAAGAACCCCCCCTTACCAAGGGGGGTGGCGCGCAGCGCCGGGGGATTCCCTCTCCTCCTGGGAGAGGGAGTCGGCGGGTGTGGGATCTTCGATAATCAACCCTGGCACTCCTTGCTCCCGAGTGCCAGAAGTTAGAGGTTGAAACGAGGTTGGTCCCTGGGGGGTGAGGGTCTTCACGGCTGCGCGCAGCGCCGGGGGGTTCTTCAGCACCCCATGTCGTGGGCCGATAATAATAGTATAACCCAACCGACGAAACGGAGTGACCATGAGCAGGACGAAGCCGCTGATGCACCGCGTCCATTTCATCGACAGGAAGATCCGCGAGGGGACCTACCCCAACGCCCCCTCCCTGGCAAGGGAGTACGAGGTAAGCGAACGCACGATCCTGCGCGATATCGAGTACATGCGCGACATGCTGGACTGTCCCATCGAGTATGATCCGGGCAAGCGGGGCTACTACTACACGGAGCCGTCCTTCTCCATTCCCGCACTGCACATCGGCGAGAGCGAGCTCTTCGCCCTCTGCGTGGCGGAGCGCGCCCTGGAGCAGTACCGCGCCACTCCCCTGTACGAGACCCTCGCCCGGGTATTCGACAAGCTGGTCCTGGCCCTTCCAGGCGAAGTAAAGGTGAACTACTCCTGGCTCAATCCGGAAATAACCTTCCTCCATCGCGGCCAGACGGAGATCGATCCCGCCGTGTGGGAGGAGGTCGCCGCGGCCCTCACCTCGCGCAGGGTGCTCCGCATCACCCACCGGAAGGCGGGGGCGGAGGAGGCCACGGAGCGCCTCGTGGAGCCGCGCCACATGGCGAGCTACGAGGGGGAGTGGTACCTCATCGCGCGGTGCCGCACGCGGAACGAGGAGGTCACCTTCGCCATGTCGCGGATCGAACGGGCCCGGCGCACCGAGGAGACCTACCGGATCCCCGGCGCCTTCGACATCGCGACCTATCTCGGGGAACATTTCGGTATCGTGAGGGAGGGGGAGTCGCACCGCGTGGAGGTGGAATTTTCCCCGGCGGCGGCCCCCTACGTGCGGGAGCGCACCTGGCACGCGGACCAGGAGATACGGAACCTCGACGCCGGGGGCATCGTGATTTCCTTCACCACGAACTCCCTCGTGGAGGTGAGGCGCTGGGTCCTCGGGTGGGGAGCCGCGGCCCGGGTCCTGTCGCCGCTTCGGCTTGTCGAAGAGATACGAAAAGAGCTCGAGGGAGCGCTTGAAGGGTACTCGTAACTAACCGGGCCATGCTGGTTTGCGATCCCCCCCTGCCCCCCCTTGCCAAGGGGGGTGGCGCACCGCGCCGGGGGGATGTCCCGCACAATCCCCCCCTGCCCCCCCTTCATAAGGGGGGTGAATAAAATCGCAGCAATTGCCCAACAAGCCATTCATTGCCCCGAAGAACCCCCCTTATTAAGGGGGGTGGCGCGCAGCGCCGGGGGGATTCTCTGTAAGGCCGGTCCGTCCCAGCCCCCATTCCGGGAGAATAGAAAGCCTTGTTCTGTATCGTAATAAGTAAGATCGTACAATATTAACTTGACCGTACCTGAGAGCATTGCTACATTATTTAGTACTGAAAGAATATATAATAATTTACTCATCCATGCATTCCCCCGCAGCGCGTTATGTCGCGGACATTCCAGCGACTCACCGGGTATAGCGGAGCCATATGATGGAGGGCAGAGGAAATAAATGAAAAAGATCCTTTCCATGCTGGCAATTCTCTTCGCCGCGCTGGCCCTCGTGACCTGTGAGCGGAATGAGCTTTACAACAATTCGGATGAGGACCTCTTCTCCCTGCTTGTCAAGTTCGTGAAAGCACCGGAGCCCACGGCGATTTACATCTACGAGGCGGGCCAGTCTAACGGGAACCTGGGGGGCAGGGCGGGGGCGGATGCCCTCTGCCGGGCCGTGGCCCCTCCCCCTTTCCCGGTGACGACCGTCCGGGCCTTCATCTCGGTTTCCGCGGCCGACGAGATCGCCGACCTTGTCCCCCCGGCATACCATGGGCTCCCGGTGTACGATCACAGCGGCACGAACACTATCTCGGCCACCTGGACGGGCCTCTGGGACGGGACCATTGACATGACCCTGAGCGCCGCCGGGGTGATGCCGGCCGGACTTGAATGGTGGAACGGCAGCAACACCACGGGCACGTACAACGGGGCGAACTGCCAGGAATGGACGTCAGATCTTGCGGCGTTTACCGGCATCATGGGAAACAGCAACTTTCCCGATACCAACTGGATCAACTGGGCAGCACCCACCTGCGATTTTAATAATTATCTTCTCTGCGTTGCCTACTGAGGTTCCCTGGCGCGGACCCCCGGGGAGGGAACGGGAGCGAAGGCCCCGAAACAGCGTTTTCCCCCCATTCCGCGGGAAACAGATCAAACTGCTTTAGATTTTCCCCCGTTTTCACGAAAATTGAGACAGGGAGTACCATGCCCCGGCGAAGCCGGGGCCCCTCCCGTTATGCCCGCGCACACAGGAAGCGCCCATGGAAAGCGACATCAGGCTCCTCTTCGTCTCGGACCTGCACCTCGGCATCGACGACGGCGCATCCGGCGTTCCCCACAACGCCCGG
Organism: Spirochaetota bacterium; assembly: GCA_040768125.1. GTDB lineage: Bacteria > Spirochaetota > UBA4802 > UBA4802 > UBA5550 > RBG-16-49-21. The sequence goes on from JAXGNG010000005.1 coordinate 185,513, forward strand.
GCGGCCACCTTCCGGAGGATCGCCGCCCTGGCGCGGGAACATGACGTTCTCCTGGTCGGCGGCGACCTGATCGACAATCCTTCGGTGGACGGCGAGGTCGCCGATCTCATCAGCGTCGAGTTCGGAAAGGTCAGGGAGGCCGGCACGGAGATCGTCTACGCGCCGGGGACGGGCGAGACAGGGGGGCTTGGCGTTGTCCCGGGGTTCATATCCGGGCTTCCCCTCTCGCGTCTTTTCGACGACGCGGGATGTGAGGCGCCCTGGGCCTTCTCGAAGGAGGAAGGGCGCCTCTTCGTCTACGGCGCACCGGCCGATTCCGGGTTCGACGTCGCTTCCGTGGAGAGGGTGCAGGAGGAAGGCTACCATCTCGGCCTTTTCCATGTCGACATGGATTACGGGGAAGACGCGCGGAGCTCCCTGGTGCACCGTCTCAGGAGGGAGGGGAGGCGTGAGCCGGAGCTCGACTTCTACGCCTTTGCCTTCAGCCACCGCTTCAGGATGTTCAAGTCCCTGGACCGGATAGTCGGGGTGTGCCCGGGAAGCCCCGAGGCGGCGACGCCGGAGGAGACCGGGGACCGCTATGTCGTGTCGATCGTGATCCGGGACAACCGGCTCTACCAGCTCAAGCGCCTCACCGTGAACACGATGCGCCTCCATCACGACCGGATCGACTGCTCGGACCTGGTCACCATGGGCCCCATCAAGGATCTCCTCGAGGGGAACCGGTCGAAGAAGGCGATACAGCGGCTGGTCCTCGCGGGTGAGCGGGATTTCGTGCTCCGCCGGGACGAGCTCGGGGAATACGCGAGGGATTTTTCCAGGCTGGATATCGACGATCGAAGCGTGCCCACCCTGGACGCCCTGGTGGAAGAATTCATGAATGACTCCGCGCTCAGGGGGGAATTTTTCAGGATACTGAAGGAGCGCGTCGCCGCCGGGATACCCGCCGACATCGATGCGCGGGACCTGTCCCTCTCCCTTGAAAGGATTACCCGGCAGGGATACGCGGACCTGGAGGAATGGCTGTGCGGTTTGTGACCTGCATCGCCCATCGCCGCGGCCTCTTCGAGAACCGCGCCATGGAGTTCGGCCGGGGCCTGAACGTCGTGTACGGCGGGAACGGATCCGGCAAGAGCCTCCTGGTCCGCGCCATGATCGACGCCGTATGGGGCGTTCCCTCGGGACAGCCCCTCCTGGGCGACGAGGCCTGGGGCTCGCTCTTCGTCGATGTCGGGTTTTTCCTCGAGGGGGGAGGGCGCTACCGCTCCTTCAACATCGGCGACGGCTCCTTCCGCGTCGAGCATGAGCGCGACGGCGTGGTGACGCCGGTCTTCGACGCGCGCGGCGGGCTTGCGGCCGGCGAATCGGCGCCCGGTGAGGATTACCGTGCCTTCATGGAGGCCATGGACCGGAACGCCTTCGTTCATTCCTCATTCATTCCCTCCGCGGCGGACATGGGCGCGGCGTCCCTCATGGACTACGGGGCCATACGCAGGCTCCTGGTGGAGGACGCCTCGGGCTTGTTCCGCACCCACCTGAACCTGCGCGGGACCTTTTCCGACGGGGAGCCCCGGGACGAGGAGACGCCGGGGGAGGTGCTTCGCTTCCAGGAGAAGATGCGGGACCTCGAGAAGAAGATACAGATCATGGACATCAGCGGCGCGCGGCACGACAAGCTCCGCAGGGAGAGGGAGACCATACGGCGCGAGATGGAAGACCTGAACGGCTCCATCGCCTCCCTGAAAAGCCAGAAGGAGATCCTTGTCAAGATCATCGAGAACCTGAACAGGGTGGAGGGGCTGAAAAAGGAATTCGACGCTATCACGGACGAGATCCAGAGCGAGCAGAGGAAGATCGAATCCATGGCGGAGATGAAGACGGAGATCGACACCCTCTACCCGCAGTTCAGCGATATCGACATCGAGGACGGCACCACCCTGGACAGGCTTCAGGAGGTGTTCAACGGCATCAGGAACCACAACCAGAAAATCGACGACTACCACATTCGCCGCGACTCGAGGATCCGGCGCGCCACGCGGGCAGCCGTCGTCGCCGGGGCCTGCGGGGTCGCCGGGGTGATTGCCGTCATGGCGCGCAACGCCTTCGATCCCTCCCGGGACGTCTTCCTCTGGGGGGGGATCGCCCTCGCTTCGCTCCTGGCCGCGGCGTCCCTGGCGATCTACCGCGTCCTGGTGAAGCGGGACCGCGACCTCGCCATCCTGGAGGAGGAAAAGGGTCGCTACAAGGCCCGCGTCACGGCCCTCATGGAGAAAAGCCGACTCGAGCTCGAGGACTACAAGCTCACGGAGATCTACGAGCTCCTGCTGCAGTATTTCGAGGACTACGTCAACTACACGGAGAGGAAGAAGGACCTGGACCGGATACGGAGCTCCCTGAAGGAAGAGGAGTACATGGTGCGGATCCAGAACAAGCTGGACGCCCTGAAGCGCGAGGAGGCGATGATCACAAGGGAGATACACACCAGCATCGACACCCTGGACATCGTCGACGACATCGAAAACGAGACGAGCAGGATCGGGGAGCTGATGCGCAACATCGACACCGAGGTGGCGATACTCAAGGAGAAGGTGGAGACCAAGGACAGGATCCTCGACCGTATCGAGGGCGAGATCCAGCGCGCCTCCGGGGCCGATGGCGCCGTGGGGGGCATCATGGAGGAGATGGACGGGATCGAGCGGATACTCAGGAAATGGAAGGTGAACCGGAAATCCCTGGAGTTCATCGACGGCGTCCTTGACGAGGCGGTCCGGAGGACCGAGGAGTGGCAGACGGCGAGGCTCGTCGAAGGGGCCCTGGAGCGGTTCGGCCACCTCACGGGGGACCGGTACCGGGAGCGGATCGGCCACGACGAGGTGCGCGCGGTGCTCTGCGGCGGCGCCACGCCGGTGGAGTGCACGCCGCCCCTGGCGCACGCCCTGCTTCTCTCACTGAAGCTCGCCCTGTCGGATTTCATCGTCGGCGAGGACGCGGCGCCATTATTGATTGACGAACCGTTCCAGTTCATGGATGATGAACGCTGCGGCAGGCTGAGGGACCTGGTGGCGCGCGCCGCGCTGAAACGGCAGGTAATCATCTTCACCCACCAGGGGGACAAGCGGAGCTGGGGCGATTACATCGAGCTGTAAGGAGCGATGGACAAGGACGGGCAACTCACATTTTCGGACGACCCGATACTGAACGGCATCAACGAGGTCTACCAGCTCGTCGAGCGGGGCGACTTCGGCCGGGCCGTGGAGATGGTCGACGAGCTGATGGACATCGACGCGGACTACCCCGGCCTGATCGAGGCCTACCGGGTCGCCAAGTTCTGGCAGAACCGGCAGAAGGAGATCGTGGAGCTCGAGGAGGGAAAGGAGACCGCCGAGTACCTGATGGGCCAGTGGGAGGTCTTCAGCGAGTACGCCGAGGGGAAGGGCATGACCGCCTCCTCGTCGTACCGCGCCGCCATGCGTTTCGTGTTTTTCAAGGCCGCCGACCATTACCAGTACGCCTTCCGGGAGCAGCAGGACACCTCGAAGAACTTCCAGTTCCTCCTGAACCTGGGGGACTGCTTTCTCCGCCTGGAGGAGTACGGCAAGGCCATCGAGACCCTGGAGTTCGCGAAGAGCTCCTACCGGAGTAACGCCCGGCTCATGGCGATCCTGGGGGAGGCGTATTTCCACACCGGCGACCTGCCCAAGAGCATCCTCTGCTTCCGCGAGGCCTTCTTCATCGATCCCGCGGAGATCGACCTCTCGGTGCTCAGGGCGAAGCCGATCCTCGACCTGGTCGAAATAGTACACACGGAGCGCCCCGGGGCCCGGGACGTCGCGGAATGGATCCCCGTGTACGGCTTTATTCACGACATCTTCTACGTGAAGCGCAACCTGAACGCCCACCAGGTGGAGACCATCGAGCGGGACATCTACAACCTGGAAGTCACCTTCCAGAAGATGAACCGGACCCAGGTGGAGACCTCGAACATCATGCCGCGCCTCCTGAACAAGTACCTCTGGCTTCTCGATTACTACACCCTCCAGAACTACAACTTCGACAACATCACGCAGATCAGGGAGCGCCTCCTGAACATCGACCGGGAGCTCTTCCAGGGCCATTTTACCGGGAAGAAGTGAGGCGATGCCCCGTGCCGGGGTGCGAAAATTTATATTTTTTTACGAAGTTTTTATTGCTCATTCCCGGCAGGGGTTATAACTTTAAAACGGCGCGCTCTCCCGGGCCGGTTACGCCCGGGCCCCGAATGGGTCGCGATGGGGCTATTTTCAGTTTTAAACCATATCCATCCGAACGAGGAGAAGGAGGTGTATCGATGAAAAAGAGAATTCTGGTCATGGTGGCGCTCTGCGCCATGTGCCTCGGCGTCCTGGCCCTGGCGGGGTGCTCCAAAAACGACGAGGGGATCAAGCCCGCGACGCTCCTCCTGCTGGGCACGGGCCAGCCCGCCTATTTCCCCGAAATTCCCAAGGGCGTTGCGGAATAGGAGGGGGCCATGAAGAAAACGCGATTATTTACTCAGTCAAGGCTTGTTCGGGTCCTCGCGGTGGGCGCCGCCACCGTGGCGCTCTGCGTGGGGCTTTCCTTCGTGGGGGGCGAACTGAAGGAGGGCGCGCGGTCGACGAAAATCGACGGGGGCGCCATGCTTCATGCCGCCGACGCGATTGATATTGCCGCATGGGCGGGTGCCAGGGGGGCCGCGAAGCTCGTGAGGGAGACCAACATTGCGATGAACACGCTCTTCGCGCACATCGCCGTGCTCGCTCCCATCTCACAGTTCCTGAGCGGGACCCAGAACGTCGTGCCGGACAGTTACCCGGGGTACTACATCCGCCTGAAGGACGATGACACCACGGTCGATGTCGCCCTCGGGGGGAAGACCTTCTCAAACAGCCTGCAGATTTGGTATTCCTTAGATGGTGTTGATTTCACCAAATGTCTGGAGTTCTTTTTCGACAGCTATTCCGATCCCACGACCGGGGAGGGCGTGCTTCTCGTGATACGGCCCTACTATTTCAACAACGGCGCCTTCTACGAGAACAACGAGATGTACATGGTGCGCTACAAGAAGGACGGGAGCGACGTCCTGCACATGGTGATCACGGCGAGCAACTATTACGGCGCGCCCGCTTCGGACCACACCTTCAAGTACGGCGACACGGTTAACCCGAGCGCGCCGGTCAAGGCCGTGAAATACCGGGCGCGCCTGAGCGACGACGGCGTGAACTACACCTTCGCGGGCCTGGCGCAGACGAATCAGCAGATTGACTCGACATCGTGTGCCTATTCGTCTGGCACGTCGTACTACACCCTTGCCTTCGTGGCGAAGAAGGAGTCGCCCAACTACAGCATGGCGAAATTCGGGTGGGACAACAGCCCCAATGTGTTCGTGCTGTGTGGCAATGCCTCGAATCCATTAAATTACGGCTATTTCAAGTCAACGGAACCCTTTTTCGTCTATGACCAGGTGGATGCTACAAATCCCGTGATAGCGGGGTACCCCACCGATGCCGAGGTCGACGCGGTGAAATTGGAAAATGCTGGTGACCCTGAACTGGATGTGAGCTCTCTTCCCACGGAGGTTATCTTCAATTCCACGTCGATTCCGTGATGTTCATAATGAATGGTTAATGCGCGAGGGGGCCGTCCCGGGGGGACGGCCCCTTTTTTTCGTGCCCGTGTATCCTGACGCAGAAGCACTGTTTTTTCACTCCCGCCCGTCGAAAAAACTGGACAGGGCCCGCGTCCTCTGATAGAGCTATGCAGACCAAAATGCGTGGAGGCGTGCCATGAAAAGGGCGGCGCTCGTCAGCATCCTTGTCATCCTGGTTCCGGCGGTTTACCTCGCCGTGAAGAAGTCCCCCGTGGACCCGGCGGCCTACGAACCGCCGCGGAAGCCGGCGATGACCGGGCCCCTTGCGCCGAACCGTGAGCTGGCCACGGCGGAGCTCCTGGGCCTCGGGAAGGTCGACGGCCCCGAGGACACGGCCGTGGACGCCGCGGGGCGCGTGTACGGCGGCACCCGGGACGGGAGGATCGCGCGCGTGCTTCCCGGCGGCGAAGTGGAAACCTTCGCCGAGACCGGGGGGCGCCCCCTGGGGATGATGTTCGACGCCGCGGGGAACCTGGTGGTGTGCGACGCCTACAGGGGCCTTGTCTCGATCGATACAAAGGGAGTGATCACCGTCCTGGCCACGGAGGCCGGGGGCGTCCCCTTCATGTTCACCGACGACCTGGACATCGCCCGGGACGGCGCCATCTACTTCACCGACGCCTCGAGCCGGTTTGACCTGCATGGCTACCTCTACGACCTCCTGGAGGCGCGGCCCCACGGCCGGCTCATGCGCCACGACCCTCGGACGGGCCAGACCCTCGTGCTCCTCCGGGACCTCCACTTCGCCAACGGCGTGGCGCTCTCGAAAAACGAGGACTTCGTCCTGGTGAACGAGACCTACCGCTACCGGATCATTCGCTACTGGCTCCGGGGGCCGAAGCGGGGCACGAAGGATATCTTCATCGACAACCTCCCCGGCTTCCCGGACAACATCTCCGCGAACCGGCGGGGCACCTTCTGGCTCGCCCTCTTCACCGTGCGGAACGACATGATGGACCGGATCCACCCGCATCCCTTTTTGAAGCGGCAGCTCTCGAAGCTCCCCCGCTTCCTCTGGCCGAAGCCCGCGCGCTACGGCCTGGTCCTGGCGCTGGACGAGAGCGGGAGGGTGACTCGGAGCCTCCACGACCCGGAGGGGGAGCGGCTCTTCGTCATCACCTCGGCGAAGGAGCATGGGGACCATCTCTACATGGGCAGTCTTGAGAGCGACAGGATAGGGAAATACCGGCTCCGGCGCGACGACGGGGCCGTACTCATCAAATAACGGGAGAAGGAACATGGCGGAAAAAAAGGGCGGGAACATACTTTCATCAGACCCGGGATTCAACTACGAGGAGCCGGTGCCGGAGATCGACGCCGGGGAATTCCAGAAGGTGATCGATTCGCGGCGGTCCGTGCGGGTCTTCGATGGCGCGGCGATACCCGACGAGGTGGTGACGCGGTGCCTGCATAACGGGCTCCTGGCGCCGAATTCGTCGAACCTGCAGCCCTGGGAATTCTACCGCGTCGTGAACCCGGAAAAGAAGAAGGACCTGGCGCGGGCCTGCTTCTCCCAGGTGGCGGCGCGAAAGGCGTCGGAGCTGATCGTGGTCGTCGCCAGGCCGGGGACCTGGCGCGCCCACGCCCGGGAGATGCACCGGCTTTTTCTCGCCCTCGGAGAGGGGGTGCCCAAGGCGGCCCTGGACTACTACGGGAGGATCGTGCCCATGGCCTATGCCCTCGGCCCCTTCGGCCTCCTCGGCCTCGTCAAGCGCGCCGCCTATTTCTTCGCCGGCATCGGCCGGCCAATGCTCCGGGAGCCGGTGACGAAGGCGCACCTCAGGACCTGGGCCGTGAAGTCCACGGCCCTGGCGGCGGAGAACATCATGCTCTCCTTCAGGGCAGAGGGATACGATACCTGCCCCATGGAGGGTTACGATTCCAAGCGGATCAGGAAGCTCCTGGGGCTCCGGAGGGGGGACCTGGTGGTCATGGTCATCGCCGCGGGGAAACGGGCCCCCGGCGGGGTCTACGGGCCGAGGATACGCTTCGACCCGGCGCGTTTCATCAGGACGGTCTAGCGTCCCGCCTTCTACTCGCGGGGCCCCGTCCTTTCAGGGGACAAAAAAAAAGCGCGGATTCGCATCCGCGCTTTTTTTTTTCTCGTAAAACGGCTTACTTCTTCTGGGCTTCCTTCGCGCCGTCGATCAGGACATCGACCACGGTCGGGTCCGCCAGGGTGGAGGTGTCGCCCATGCCCTTCTTGTCGAAGTCGCTTGCCGCGATCTTCTTGAGGATCCGCCTCATGATCTTGCCGGAACGGGTCTTGGGAAGCACGTCCGCCCACTGGATGACGTCGGGAGTCGCGATGGGGCCGATCTCCTTCCGCACCACGGCGACAAGTTCCTTCTTGAGCTCGTCGGTCTTCTGGACGCCGGTTTTCAGGGTAACGAAGGCGTAGATCGACTGGCCCTTGATCTCGTGGGGATAGCCGACAACGGCGGACTCGGCGACGTCCTTGTGGGACACCAGGGCCGATTCCACTTCCGCGGTCCCCATCCGGTGGCCGGAGACGTTGATAACGTCGTCGACGCGGCCGGTGATCTGGTAGTAGCCGTCCTTGTCCCTGCGGCATCCGTCACCGGTGAAGTATTTACCGGGGAACTGGATGAAGTAGGTGTTGAACATCCTTTCCTTGTCGCCGTAGACGCCCATCATCTGTCCGGGCCAGGAGCGGTTGATGCAGAGGTTGCCCTCGCACACGCCTTCCAGGGCCTTCCCGGAATCGTCGACGATCGATGGCTCGATGCCGAAGAAGGGAACCGTGGCCATGGCAGGCTTGATGTCGATGGCGCCGGGGAGCGGCGTGATGAGGATCCCGCCCGTCTCTGTCTGCCACCAGGTGTCGACGATGGGGCACTCGCCGCGGCCGATCTTGTTGTAGTACCAGTTCCAGGCCTCGGGGTTGAGGGGCTCGCCCACGGAGCCGAGGAGCTTGATCGACTTGATGTTGTGCTTGTCAACCCAGCTGTCGCCCTCTTTCGCGATCGCGCGGATGGCGGTGGGGGCGGTGTAGAAGATGTCGACCTTCCACTTCTCGCACACGGCCCAGAAGCGGCCGAAATCCGGATAGCTGGGAACGCCTTCGAACATGACCGTCGTGGCGCCGTTGGCCAGGGGGCCGTACACGATGTAGGAGTGTCCGGTGACCCAGCCGATGTCGGCGGTACACCAGTAGATGTCGCCGTCATGGTAGTCGAAGATCATCTTGTGGGTGTAGGCGACGTAGGTGAGGTAGCCGCCGGTGCCGTGCATGGCGCCTTTCGGTTTTCCGGTCGAGCCGGAGGTGTAGAGGATGAAGAGCGGGTCCGTCGCGTCCATGTGCTCGGGCTCGCAGTTCGCGTCCACCTTGTCCATTTCCTCGTGCCACCACTTGTCGAGCTTGTCGTTCCAGCTGCACTTGATCTGGTCGCCGACGCGCTTCACGACGATGTGGACCCGCACGCCGGGGCACTCGGTGATCGCCTTGTCCGCGTTGTCCTTCTGGGGGACCGCCTTGGCGCCGCGGAAGGTACCGTCGCAGGACACGATGACCTGACTGTCGCAGTCGTTGACGCGGTCGCGCAGGGCCTCGGCGGAGAAGCCGCCGAATACGACGGAATGCACCGCGCCGATGCGGGTACAGGCCAGGATGCCTATCGCCAGCTCGGGGATCATCGGCAGGTAGAAGGTGACGCGGTCGCCCTTCTTCACGCCGTTTTTCTTGAGCACGTTCGCGAACTTGCAGACCTGCTCATGGAGCTGCTTGTAGGTGAAGGTCTTGTCTTCGCTGGGGTCGTTTCCTTCCCAGATCAGCGCGATCTGGTCGCCGCGCTTCTCGAGGTGACGGTCGAGACAGTTGTAGGATACGTTGACCTTTCCGCCGGTGAACCACTTGATCTGGAAATCATCGAGCTTGCTGGCGTATTTCCAGTCCTGGACCTTGTCCCATTTTTTGAACCAGGTCACGTACTCCTCGGCGATCTTCGCCCAGAAGGCATCCGAATCGGCAAGCGACTCTTTCCACAGCTTCTCGTATTCATCGCGGCTCTTGATGTATGCCTTTTTCCTGAACGATTCAGGCACCGGATAGATCTCTTTAAGCGTGACTTCTGCCATGTACTACCTCCGCAAATTTTTTATTATTTGTTATTGGTCTTCGCCGGTGTATCGATGAGTCCCTTCGTACCGTTACCGGGAATCACAATATTGTTTTCAGAATGAACCCGCCAGGACCTTCTGGCGCAGATAATCGGACACCATGCCGTCATACCGGGAGGTGCTTTCAAGAGCCTTCACCGCGAGGCGAAGGTTCGTTTCCTGGGAAACCGCACCGCCCTGGTTCCGCATTTCCTCAAGCACCGCGGGGTAATCGTCTGTATCCACCACCACGGTGACGCTTTCAAAGTTCTTCGCGGCGGAGCGAATGAGGGCCGTGCCCCCAATATCGATGCCGCCCATCACGTTCATGAACGCGGCCTCTTCGTCGTCGTCGCCCCGGTGGAAGGGGGGGACGTTGACGATGATCATGTCGATTTTTTCTATATTATACCGGTCCATCTCCTGGAGGTGCTCCTCGTTGGAGCGGTCCCCCAGGACACCGCCATGGATCCTGGGATGGAGGGTCTTCACCCTTCCGTCCATCAGCTCCGGGTAACCGGTATAATCGGACACGTCCATCAGCTCGAGGCCGTTCTCCCTGAGCAGCCTGGCCGTGCCCCCCGTTGATATGAATTGCACGTCATACCGCGCCAATTCTGAGGCAAATTCAACGATTCCCGATTTGTCGGAAACGCTGATGAGCGCCTTGTTGATTTTGGCCATACGGGATTGATCGAACCATCAGGAATTAAAGACCCGCGTGTCTCCTACGCCTGGTTCGAGCAATAACCACATACCAGAGGGCGCCATAAAAAAACAAGTATTTTTTTGGATAAAATTTTTGAAATGGGCACTTATTCGCCCGAATTTTCCCCGGCCCTCCCGGCGGCGTCCCCGCGCCTGCGCGACGCGCGCAGGCGGTATACCAGGGCGAGGGCGATGAGAAGGGCGATGACGATCCCCGCGGCGATATTGTATTGCCTGATGAGGCGGCCGGCGTTCTCCCGCACGACTTCCCAGTTGTTCCCCAGCATGAAACCCGCGTGGATCCAGATCAGGTTCCAGACCGAGGCGCTCAGGGTGGCCAGGAAAAAAACCCAGGCGAGGTTCAGCCTGGAGATGCCCGCGACAAGGGAGATGACGGAGCGTATGCCGGGCATGAAGCGGTTGGCGAGGACCACGAAGAGCCCGTACTTCGAGAACCACCGCTCGGCGTCCATGATGCTTTTCGCCGAAAAGAAGGAGTAGTCCCTCTTTATGAAAAACTCGCGGTTGATCACCCGGCCGGCGAGCACAAGGACCATGAAGCCGACAACGCTTCCCACTGTCGTGGCGGCGTAGACCAGGAGGTAAGAAAGCCTGCCGGTTCCCACGAGGAAGGCGCCGAAGGCGGTCACGGTGTCCCCCGGGACCGGCGGGAAGAGGTTTTCGACCATGGCGCTCAGGAAGAGAAAAATATAAAGGAAGAGGTCGTTTTTCGGAAGAAGAAACTCGATGATGTCGTTGAGGAGCTGTTCCATGTCGGGCGATCGTTCCGTGGCGTCCCGGGAGGGACGGGCCGCCCCGGCGGGTATCATCCCTGGGGAGGCCCGTCGTAATTGCAAGAACAATTCGGCCGGCGCGGGGGGAGCCCGCGCCGGCCCGGAGCGTCAGAAGGAATAGCGGGTCTCCGAAACGATCATGTTGCGGGAGTCGCCCTGCCGGTTCGCGAAGACGAACCCGAGGGAGGTGCTCACGCCGTTGGCGAACTTGTACATGAAGTAGGGGTAGACCACGTAGTTCCACTCCTGGAGCTTGGGGTCCGTGTAGAGGGCGAAGCGGACCTGGAAGTCCAGGGTGTCGTTGGCCAGGAAGCTCCTCTGGATGTTGCTTGAAACCATCCAGCGGTAGGGATGACTCTGGCCGTAGCCCTCGAGGATCTTCTCGTTCGGAAGCTTGCCGCTGTTCAGCAGGAACAGGGTGTTCGCCGGGGGGGCGGGGGCCGTGTAATTGAGCACCCACTGCTGGCCGACGTAGAAGCCGAGGTATATCTTCCAGAAGATGTTGCTCGTTTCCGGTCCCGTGAGATAGGTGACCGTGGAGTTCTTGACCAGGTCGCTTTTACCCCAGAAGTCACTGGTGATTTGCGCGTTCCCCGAGACCTTCCAGGAGAGTATCTCGCCGACCTGTATCCCCAGGTCCAGCGACGGCTGGTAAATCCGATTGTAGTACATTTCCGTGAGGACAACCTGGGGGATGAAGACGTCTATCGGCAGGGGCGGTATGGTCTGGAATTGACCCAGCATCCGCACCCTGGTGTCGGGCATGTCGTCGAAGCCGTAGAGGAAGCCGAGGCCGTAACGGAACTGGGTGCCGATTGACCCGGAGAGACGCGCCGCGTACTCGCCGTTCCGCACCTCGAAGCCGCGCCGCTTGATGGAGGTGACGCCCCTTTTGTAGAGGGAGTCAAGGGGAAGCTTCGCGGGCTGGGCTATCGGTATCCAGATGAGCTGGAGCTGCTGCTTGGCGAAATGGAAGCTCAGGTTCGCCGCCGTCACGCCGATGCGGGAGTACTCGAAGTAATTGCTCATGGTGGTGTAATCCCAGGGGATCACGATGTCCGAGGGTGCCTCGATCCCTTCGATCTCGCCCCAGGAGATGATCTGCTGGCCCACCCTGAAGGTGACGTGCTTCCCGTAAAGGTCTATGTAGGTTTCCCGCACGTTGATCGTGGGATATTTATAGATCTCCCCCCGGTCGAAATCGGCCCTGCTCATGAAGTAGGTGTACTGCATGAAGGCATTCGGGTAGTAGAATTTCGGGAAGTTGGTCTTCTCGCCCGCGGCGTTGTACTCGATCTGCACCGCGGAGAAGAAGTGGGCGACGTCCGAGGCGTTGGCCTCGAGCTCGAGCTGAACCGTGCCCCCGATCCGGGGAAACTCGTAGCGGGCGTCAAGCCAGGGGTTTCCGCTCACGCCCATGTTGTTCCGGGAGACGACCAGGTTCGCCTGGGCGTAGCCGTGGAGCGCGAAGGTGACGTCCTTCTCCGCCGTGGAGGCGGCCGCCGTGTCCGCGGGCTTGTCGGCGAGATCGTCGAGCTGGGCGCGGGCCGTCGTCGCGGCGATAAGGGCCATTATGGTGATGACCGCGATTCGTATCGATTTCATGCAATCCTCCAAAATATTGTTATGTTTTGCAGTGGGGCCGGCCAGGAAGCCCCCGGGGGCGTCCTGGCGCCGCGGGGGGCATCACCACCATTTCCGGGTCAGGTACTGGATGGTGAAGATGTCGGTGCGGAGATTCGACGCGGCCTCGAACTTGGGATCGAGGAAATGGAGTTCCGAGCGCGATCCCGTTTTCACGTTCTTCAGCTCAAGGCCGGTCTCGTAGTAGACCTTCTCTCCCTTGACGTTGTTCGCCGTGGTGAAGGAAAGGAGCCGCATCACCTTCCACAAGGTCATGTTCTCGTCGTAGTAGTCAAGCTTGAGGGACAGGAGTGTCTTTTTCTCCAGGTGGGTGATCCTCTTTCCGTAGCCCAACTCGCGCTTCAGGCTCTCGCTCACGGGAACCGCCTCGATGGCGTAGCAGTCAAATTCCTTTCCCTTGAATGTCACCTTCCGGTCACCTAGGTAGCGGTATTTCCACTCGAGAAAGTCAGGTTTGCCCATGTCGCCGTTGGTGAAGTCGCTGCCGAAGAAGGAGAGTTTCTTGTCGGCGCCGGTAACCTTCTTCGCCTTCCGGATTCCCTTCAGGTAGAGATATTTTTCATCTGGCCTGTTCTTGTAGTTGTAGGCCATGTAGGAATTTCCCATGTCGTCCGGGGGCGCCATGAAGTAGGTCATGTATTTTTCAACCTGGTTCGGCGTTCCCATGTTTTCCGTGTAGGCGCCCATGATCAGCTTTTTGGTGAACCTGAGCTGGCCGCTGGCGCTGTAAATCCTGAGCTCCGCCGTGTTTTTCACCCGTTCGAATACGGGACGGTCGTCATTTTGCTTCATGAGCCGCGTGCCGACCTCCTCGGGCGACTCGGCAAGGCCGATCGAGGAAAAAGCGGCGATGAGAAGAAACAGTAGTGTTGGTTTGAACGCGTTCATTGTGTCCTCCGTAGTATGGTGCTGCCGTGCGCAATTGATTTATCTTCCGCCGGCGGAGTCACCCGACCCCGCGGGCATGTCGCTCCATGATATATCCAGTATTCACTCCGAGACCGCGTGGTATGCCCGCTCCGGGGATCCCCCCGCGGCGGAAGAGTGAGATGATGCCTATGAAAGAAAATCCCCGCATGGGGTAAGGATGGCCATCACGGGCAATCCTCCTCCTTAATCTTTTTTCTTTATCTATGTTTAATCACCGGGGGTCACGCTAGTATGGCGGATTTAAAAAATCAATACTAATTTTTAAAAAGCCCCTGCCCGGGAAAGGGGAAGGTGATGCCGGTCCAGGGAAGGTGTGTCGAACCCGCTTTAACAGAGTGTCGGCGACCATCCAGAAAATTGTTAAAATCCGATATCCAATAAATTATCATTGCTTTTTTTCGTCATGTTTTTAGGGTTGCTGAAAATTGTTCCCCGGGTGTGCCCGGCCGGGCGGTCCCGCCGCAGTTTTTTGACGTTCTTTATACATCACGCACCTCACTTCCCGGACCGTATCGGGGCTTTCCCCGCGGGGCGGGGCCCCCACGGATGACATTACCCCCCCCGAAGGCTGATTTGCGGAAGCTGCGGTGCCACACAGACACAGGAGACGAGCATGAACATTGACAGCAGCGTGCTGAGCGCGGAGAACCTTAAAAAGATCAAGTACCTGGGAAACCCCCACGCGGAACGAATCATCGAGGAGTATGTCAACCTCTGCAAGCCGGAACGGGTCACCGTCATTACCGATGATCCGAAGGATATCGCTTATATCCGCGCCCGGGCCGTTGAGCTCGGCGAGGAGCGGCCCCTCGCCATGAAGGGCCACACCATACATTTTGACGGCATCCAGGACCAGGGACGCGACAAGAAGAACACCTGCGTCCTGGTGACGCCGGACGTAAAACTATCGAGCATCATCGACGTGAAGGACCGCGAGGAGGGCCTCAAAGAGATAACCGGCATCATGAACGGGATCATGAAGGGGAAGGAGTGCTTTGTCCGCTTTTTCTGCCTGGGGCCCCTGAACAGCCGCTTCTCCATAGCCGCGCTCCAGATCACCGATTCGGCCTACGTTGCCCACAGCGAGGACATCCTTTACCGCACGGGCTACGAGCAGTTCGGGAGGCTCAACGGCTCCGACGACTTTTTCTACCTGGTGCATTCCGCCGGGGAGCTCGACGAACGGAATAACACGAAGAACGTGCAGGACCGCCGAATCTTCATCGACCCGATGGGCCGGCGCGTGCTTACGGTGAACAACCAGTACGCCGGGAACAGCGTGGGCCTGAAGAAGCTCGCTCTCCGGCTCGCCATCCACAAGGCGAACCAGGAAGACTGGCTCACGGAGCATATGTTCATCATGGGCGTGCGGCCCGGGGGAAAGGGCCGCGTCACCTACTTCACCGGGGCCTTCCCGAGCGCCTGCGGCAAGACCTCCACGGCCATGGTGCCGGGCCAGCTCATCGTGGGCGACGACATCGCCTACATCCGCAAGGGAGCGGACGGCAGGGCCTACACCGTCAACATCGAGCAGGGGATCTTCGGCATCATCGAGGACGTCAACGAGGTGGACGACCCGGTGATCTACGAGGCCCTCACGACGCCGCGGGAGCTGATATTCTCGAACGTCCTGGTCAATAAGGGCGCGCCCTACTGGCTCGGTATGGGGCGGCCCCTCCCCGACGAGGGAGAGAACTTTTCCGGCCAGTGGAAGAAGGGGAAAAAGGACGCGAAGGGGAACGAGATACTGGCGGCGCACAAGAACGCCCGCTACACCATCCGGCTGAGCGAGCTCGAGAACGTGGACCCGATGCTCGATGACCCCGAGGGGGTACCCATCAGCGCCGTCATCTACGGGGGCAGAGATTCCGACACCTCCGTGCCGGTATACCAGAGTTTCGACTGGGACCATGGCGTGTTCATCGGCGCCTCCCTCGAGTCGGAGACCACGGCCGCGACCCTGGGTGCCGTGGGGGTGCGGGAGCTTTCCCCCATGGCAAACCTGGACTTCCTGGTGGTTCCCCTGGGCCTCTATCTCAGGAACCACCTTCGTTTCGGCGCGGATCTTGGCCATAAGCCCCTGGTGTTCGCCACGAACTACTTCCTCAAGGAGGACGGGAAGTTCCTGAACGAGAAGGTAGACAAAAAGGTATGGCTTCTCTGGATGGAGGGCCGCGTCCACGGGGAGTACGAGGCGGTGGAGACCCCCATCGGCTTCATCCCGCGCTATGAGGACATCCGGGGCCTCTTTAAAACCGTCTTCAACCGGGAATTCACCCGTGCCGATTACGACACGCAGTTCGCCATCCGCGTCGACCGCTTTCTGGAAAAGCTCGACCGCGTTGAAAAGGCGTACCGCGCTGAGGACGACATACCGGAGGAATTCTACTCCTCCCTGGAGACGCTCCGGGGACGCCTTACGTCGGCCCGTGATCGCCACGGAATGGACGTCATCCCGCCCTCCGCCATGGAGTAGGGGGCGGCACAAATTTAAGCACGAGAATTTTTTTCTTGTTGCTTTTTTTGCCGGGAGGGGGCCTTTCCCGTTATGTCGCCTCTTGACCGCGGGGCCCTGGCCCGTTGCAGGTGGCATCCTGGTTTTTTTATTGAAATTTTTAAAGATTGTTGTATATTGTTTTGAAGCGACCGGGAGCGGGAACACCGCAGCCGGATTCGTTGGAGCGATCGTGGAAAGAAACATGAAGAGGGAGCGTTGACCATGCGCTGCCGGAGTTTCTTCCCGGTCCCGGCGGCCTCATGAAAGAGGACCCTGAGGATCGGGATTGCGAAC
Source organism: Spirochaetota bacterium (assembly GCA_040768125.1). Taxonomy (GTDB): domain Bacteria; phylum Spirochaetota; class UBA4802; order UBA4802; family UBA5550; genus RBG-16-49-21. Next base: position 202,164 of record JAXGNG010000005.1, read on the forward strand.
AGGCGGGGAGATTCTCCCCGCGGAAGCGGGCCCTTTCGGGAGAAACGGACCCAGCGTTTTTTTTTCCCTTTACACGCCTTCGCCGGGGCAACCGGCGATTTACCGCCCCCTGCGGCGACACGCCGTCCCCATTACCAGCACTGAAACCATCCGCACACCGGGCCCATGGACGGTCCGATGCGTCGGCATATGGCACCATGAATGATTAAATCGGGAGGAACACCGAAACGATGAAAGATTCAATGAACGGGTCAATGTCGGTAAAGCAGAAAAACGGAACCCCCAGGAAATCCTACGGTCCCGTGTCGAACCTGGAGGAGTACGTCAACCCGGACTGGTGGAGCAGGATATTCAATTCCGTCTATCTGAAGACCGACGCCGACGTGGTGGAGGACCAGGAAATGACCAGGAGGGAGGTGGCGCAATTCGCGGAGATTCTCTCGCTCTCCCCCGATGACCGCATCCTGGACCTTTCCTGCGGCCAGGGGCGGCATTCCCTCGAGCTCGCCCGGAGGGGGTTCAGGAACGTCGAGGGCCTCGACCGTTCCCGTTACCTGATCCAGCGCGCCAAGGGACGCGCGAAAAAGGAGTGCCTGAGCGTCAAATTCCGCGAGGGCGAGGCCAGGATGCTTCCCTACCGGCCGGATACCTTCGACGTAATACTGATCCTTGGGAACAGCTTCGGCTACTTCGAAACCGTGAACGACGATCTCCGCGTTCTCCGCGAGGTGTTCAGGGTCCTCAAGCCCTGGGGACGGCTCCTCGTGGACGTGGCGGACGGTGATTTCCTCCGGAGGAACTACCAGCCCAGGTCGTGGGAATGGATCGACAGGAACCATTTCGTGTGCCGGGAGCGCTCCATATCCGTCGACAAGCAGAGACTGATCTCGCGGGAGGTGGTGACCCACGTGGGCAAGGGGGTGATCGCCGACCAGTTTTACGCCGAGAGGCTCTACAACGGCGAGAGCATGCAGGAGCTCATGAACGCGGCGGGCTTCAGCGACATTGCCTTCCACGGCGGCATGGAAACGGATTCTCTCAGGAACCAGGACCTCGGGATGATGGAGAAACGGATCATCATGAGCGCAACGGTGAAGAAGAGCTGGACACCGGCGCGCCACCGGAAGACCGACATCAGGAACGTGGCGGTAATCCTCGGTGATCCGTCAAAGAACGATTCCCTCAAGCCCTCCCTGGTATTCGACGATGACGACTTCTACACCATCGACCAGCTGAAGGACGCCCTGAAGGACCTGGGGGGCTACAATTTCACCTATATAAGTAACCATGATTCTCTTATCAACGACCTGATGCGGGTCAAGAAAAACACCGACTTCGTGTTTAATCTCTGCGACGAGGGGTACGGAAACGACGCGCGCAAGGAGCTCCACGTGCCCTCCCTTCTCGAGATACTGGGCATTGACTACACCGGATCGGGCCCCCAGTGCCTCGCCTTCTGCTACGACAAGTCCCTGGTGCGCGGGATCGCGAAGGAGATGGGGATACCGGTCGCCAGCGGGATCTTCATCAAGCCCGAGGACAACACCTTCGACCTGCCCTTCGGGTTCCCCGTGATAGTGAAGCCGAACATGGGTGATTCGAGCTTCGGCATCAACCAGAGGAGCGTGGCGACCACGATCGACGAGCTTGTGAGCGCCATATCCGAAATACGCGACAAGCTCGGGTATGACAAGCCGGTGCTGGTGGAGGAATTCCTCTGCGGGAAGGACATCAGCGTGGGTATCATCGGCAACCTTCCGGAGTCGTACCGGGTTCTGCCGGTGATCGAGGAGGACTACTCCATGCTGCCGCCGGAGCTCCCGAGGATCTGCGGCTACGAGGCGAAGTGGCTCCCCGATTCCCCCTACTGGAAGGTGCGCTCGATTCCCGCCGAGATATCGGAGGACACCAGGAAGTTCGTGGTGGAGTGCTGCCTGAAGCTCTTCGAGCGCCTGGAGTGCCGCGACTACTGCCGCTTCGACTGGAGGCTCGACGCGGAGGGCACGCCCAAGATACTCGAGGTGAATCCCAACCCGGGGTGGTGCTGGGACGGCCACATGGCGAAGATGTCCCGGATCATCGACATCTCCTATTCGGGCATGCTGGGCGAGATCCTTCGGGCCGCGGAGCGGCGGATCGGGCTCAGGGAACTCAAGGGAGTCGGCGTAGCCGGTGAGTGCTGACCGGGACAGGCGCGTCCTTCGAAGCCCCGACCTTCGGATCATATTCGGCGTCACCCTCGTCTCCGTCATAGGGGTGACGTCGATCGCTCCCGCCCTTCCCCTGATCGCGCGGGACCTGGCGCTCACCGAGGAGAAGGTCGTGATGCTCATCACGGTCTTTACTCTTCCGGGCATCGTCCTTTCGCCCCTCATGGGAATGCTGGCCGACCGGTTCGGCAGGAAGAGGGTCATCGTGCCCTCACTCCTCCTCTTCGGGATCGCGGGAACGGCATGCGCCTTCACGGATGACTATACCGTGCTTCTCCTCCTCAGGTTCGCCAACGGCGTGGGCGCGGCGTCCCTGGGGGGCCTGAACCAGACCGTGATCGGCGACATGTTCGAGGGAAATGCCCGCACGGCGGCCCTGGGCTACAACTCCTCGGTCCTCGGGGTGGGGACCATGACCTATCCCGCCATCGGCGGGGCCCTGGCGCTCCTGGGATGGCGCTATCCCTTCCTGATTTCATCCCTGGCCCTGCCGGTCGCCCTGGCGGTCATGGTGGGGCTTAAAAACCCTGAGCCCGCGGCGCCCCCTCCCATGCGGTCGTACCTCTTCCAATCCATGCGTTCAATCACGCGCGGCGGGGTCCTGACCTCCTACTGGGCGACCTTTGCCTTCTTCACGGTGATGTACGGGGCCTTCCTCTCCTACATGCCCTTCCTGATGCACGAGCGTTTCGGCGCCGCGCCGTTGATCATCGGCCTCATGATGGCCGCCGCGTCCCTGACGACGATCGTCGGGGCATTCAACCTGGGGAGGATCACGCGGCGCTTCGGGTCGAGGAGGGTCATCATCGCAGCCATCCTCATGTACGCCCTGTCCTGTTTCACCATTTTTCTCGCCCATCGCATACTCCTGATGGTCCCGCCGGTTCTCCTCTACGGCTTCGCCGGCGGGATCGCCATCCCGAGCATCCAGAACAGGCTCACCGGCGGTTCCGACATGGGGCAGCGCGGCATGTTCATGTCGATGAATTCCATGGTGCTGCGTCTTGGGCAGACCGCGGGTCCCTTCCTTGCCGGCGTCGCCTACGCACGGTGGGAGATGGGGGGGGTCTGGCACTCCGCCACCCTTTTTTCACTGGCCTCCTTCGTCCTCCTGGCGTTTCTTCTGGAAGACTGAAATGTCAGTTTTGTTGCTTGACAGGGAAGGTGCGGCGATCCATCCTATCGCCGTATCGCAACCATCAGAATTCCATGCCGGGCGCCCGTGCCGTCGTCAACGCCGACGCAATCCAGGAGGATCATGACGCATCCGGGCCGGGGAGCCGTTTACGGTTCCCGCCGGAGAAACGTACACGCCGGGACCCGCGCGATGAGAGGGAGGCCGTAGGATGAAAATTGAACGGATCATACCCGCGTTGTTGACGCTTTGCGGCATTGCCGCCCTTGCGCTTTCCTGCGCCACGGGAGGCGAACCGCGCCACCGCTATTCCGAGTACAGCCCCACGATATCGGCCGACGGGCGTACCATGATATTCCAGGCGGACATCGACAAGGCGAAGAACTATCGGATCTACGCCAAGCAGAAGGTCTTCGACCAGTGGAGCAGGCCCGTGTCCCTCGACCGGATCAATTCAAGCTTCAACGACGGGGGCTGCTTCATCACTTATGACCAGAACTACCTGATATTCACCTCGGACAGGAAGGGAGGTCTCGGGAACGCCGACCTCTGGATAGCCCAGCGCACGGGGGACCAGTGGAATGAGCCGGTCAACATGGGGGCGCCGGTGAACTCGCCGGGGTACGAGGGATTCGGCTCCCTCTCGCCCGACGGGAACACCCTCTACTTCACGAAGGAATGCGACGGGAAAAACGCCTGCAGGGAAAAGCTGGGCATTTTCTTTTCCGAGAAGGTCGACGGGGCATGGTCCGAGCCGAAAAAACTGCCGGCCCCTATCAATACCAGTTACTGCGAGTTCGGGCCGGTGATCCTGGCCGACAACCTTTCCCTGGTGTTCAGTTCCACCAGGCCGGGGGGATACGGCGGGTACGATCTCTACAAGATCGAGCGCACCGAGCAGGGGGGCTGGGGGGCCCCGGTGAACCTGGGAAGCTTCATCAACACCCCCGGGGAGGACAGTCTCATCGCCATCCCGGCCTCGGGGGATATCATGTACTACGCCCGGGCCATGGATGGGAAGGAAGAGAAGGGCCCCGAGGGGATGCGAAGGATCGTTTCGGTGCCGATCCCCGATAAGCTCAGGCATTCCAGCGTCGTCGTCGTGCGCGGCGTGGTGCGCGACCGCCGCAACACGAAGAAGACCCTGCACGCCGAGCTCACCATCACGGACGTCAACAGGGACGACCGGCCCATCACCATCAAGAGCAACAGGGAAGATGGGGCGTATATCGTTATCCTGAACAAGGGAAAGGTATGCGACTTCTCGGTGAAGTGCCCCGGCTATCTCTTCCACTCGAAAAAAATCGACCTGATGGGCCTTGACCGCTACAAGGAGATCAACGAGGACATACTCCTTGAGCCGATCATGGTGGGGGCCGGCATCGTGCTGAAGAACATGTTCTTCAAGTTCAGGAGCGCGGACCTCATGGCGGAGTCAAAGTACGAGCTGAACCGCATCATTGCCCTGATGAGGGAAAACCCCTCCATGAAGATCGAGATCAGCGGGCACACGGATAACATCGGATCCGACAGGGCGAACCAGGCCCTCTCCATGCGCCGGGCACAGTCCGTGGTCGGTTACCTGGTGAAGCACGGGATAGATCGGGACCGCCTCGTGGCGAAGGGTTACGGCAAGACGCGGCCCATCGCGACGAACAAGCGCGAGGAGGGCAGGGCGGAAAACCGCCGCGTGGAGATCACGGTGCTCGCGATATGAACCGCGCCCTCAGGCGCCGAAGATCTCCTTCAGGAAATCGCGCACCCGGCTGAAGACCTGTTCCGACTCCCGGCCCCTCAATATGCCGTGACGGTTCGAGAATACACGGAAGATCTGCTTTTTTTTCGTGCCGAGCCGCTCGAATATCTCGAGACCGCTTACGGGATTGACGACGGGGTCGTCGGAACCCTGGATCACCAGGACGGGGTCCGTGAGACGTTCGAGTGAATCTTCCACCTCCTTCATCAGCTTCCCGAGTTCGTTCACGCCGGAGACGGGATTGCGGAAATAGTTGATGTGGCGGTTCTCCGGCTCGTTGGTGACGTATTCCATCCTGCCGCGGCTTACGCGGAGCTTGCCGAGAAATTTGTTCCAGAGCACCACCGCCGATGAGAGGCGCGAGGAGATGTTCTGGAGCCTGAGGGGGGCGTTGATGGAGATGACGCCCCTGAATCGCCCCGGCTTGTTCGCCGCCTGTAGAAGGGCGATCCCCGCCCCGGTGGAGAAGCCCGCGACGGCGAAGGCGGGGACGCTGTTCTTCATTATGATGTATCCGCGGCTTACGGAATCATACCATTTCTTCCATTTTTTCGTCGCCAGGTCCTCCGGCGCCGTTCCGTGTCCCCGGAGCCGCGCGCCGTAGACCACGTATCCCTTCCCGTGGAGGTACTCCGCCAGGGGGCGGATCTCCTCGGGCGCCGCCATGTAGCCGTGGACCAGGATCACGCCGCGGCGGCCGAAAAAGCGGGGGAGCAGGAAGGGCCGCCCGATCTCCGGCGGCTTTGATTCGCCCTCGATATAGTGTTTCCGGTAATCATTTTCGAAGAGCTGGTTGTCCAGCCTGATGAAATGCTTTCGTATGCGTCTCCTGATGAGGAACCGGGGCCTCCGCATGATACGGTCGATCTCCCGGGTGAAATGTTCCAGGGGCTCGATCTCGTTCTTTAACACTTCAACGATGTTGTCCTGGCGCACGGAATGGAAGTCGTAGAGGCGGGTGAAGCGGCGCGCGTTTTTTGTAATGACGCCGTCCCGGAGCGTGATGAGGCCGTCCGAGGTCGCCGTTTCGATGAAATCCTGGTACTTGTCATGGTAGTCGTCCGTCAGGAGATAGTACTGCTTCCGCTCCAGGGAGGTGTGGTAATTCCTGATCCCCGTGGTGAGGAGCCTGTTCACGGCGAGGAACGCGCGGTTCTTGAAGTCGTTTTCGTCTATCCTTTTCTTCCGGTAGCGGCTCAGGATGTAGGAGAAGATGTGGTCGTGGTTGACCGTGGTCATGCCGTAGATGCCCGCCATGTAGTCCTGCATCATTCCCACGGTGAGTTTTTTCAGGAAGCGGAGATCGCGAAGCTCGGCGGGATCGATGTAAAGCGCGTCATCGTCGAGGACGCGGCGGAATTCCTTCCGCGAGGACAGGTAGCGGCCGGCGGGCAGCGGGGGGCCGAAGTTGATGTCGATGTCCACTCCCCCGGTGACTATGGTGCCCTCCACCTCGAGCTCCTCCCGGAAGCGGTCCGAGAGCTCGCCGGCGAGGCGCTCCGCGAGCTTCTGTATCGCGTTTTCCCGTGCCCTGATAGGGAAATAGGTAATGTTCACCGGCACGATGTAGGTTTCGCGGGAAAGGATCTGGTCGAGGTCGGATTCGCTGAAGCCGTAATGCGCGGCGTAGGCCCTGACCCTGGACATGTCCCCCTTTTTCATGAAGCGCCGGATTTTCTCCCGCGTGAGCTGGGAGATGAGGGCGAGCCTCGCGGCCCCGGTGTGCGGGGGACGGCGGATACCCGTGTTGTAGACCATGAATTTTCCCTTCTCGACGATCTTCTTGTCCTTGATCATCTGGCCCTCGGGGAAGATGATCACCGGGTGCCGGTCCGTCAGAAGGGAGCCGACCAGTATGGCGTCGCGATTCGGGTCTGTCGTGGACACCGCTCCCACCCTCTCCATGAACTCCCCCATCCTGCCGGTGAAGAAATCCTTGAAGGCCAGGGAGATCGGGTATTTGCCGATGCTTTTCCTGATGATGTAGGGCATCAGGAAGGTCTCCATGCGGGTGAAGTGGTTCACCACGTAGAGCACCGGGTGATGCGGCACGTTCTCCCTTCCGTGGATGCGGATGTCCGTTCCCGACGCCTTGAAGATGGTGTCCATGGTTATCTCGAGGGTTTTCAAGAGCGTGTTGGAGATGGGCATGGTCGTTCTCCCTTCATGATGTCCTGCGCCGCCCCGCGCCCCGAAGGCGCGACGGGGTCAGTAGCGCTTCCCGCGGTAATCTTCCAGGATGGCGGCGTGGTCAAAGGCGATGGGCCCGGGGAGATCGTCGAGGCGGAACACGCCGGCCTCGAGGGCGTCGTCGGCCCCGGCCGGTACGCCCCGGGCCTTCGCGATGAAGACCGTGGAAACGGTATGTCCCCGGGGGTCCCTCGAGGGGTCGGAGTAGGTGTGAAACTGCCTCACGAGATCGACGTCAAGGGACGTCTCCTCCCGCGCCTCGCGCACCGCCGCGTCCTCGAGGCTTTCCCCGTAATCGACGAAACCGCCCGGAAGGGCCCACCCGTGGGGGGGGTTCTTCCGCCTGATCAGCACGACGCCCGGCCCGCCGGCGTCCTCTTCAATTTCGATGATGATGTCGACCGTGGGAACCGGATTCCTGTAGCCATCTGCCATTGTCCTGGCCTCCCCTTGCCTTGCCCGCGGGTATGATGATCGTCGAAGGGGCGATGCATTTCAAGTAAAAATTTATCCGCCGCGGGAAGGGCGCATCTCCGGCAGGGTGGCTGCCGGTTCGCGGCGCGTGCCGGCCCCGGGGTAAAGTAATGGACAGAAGAGGCGCCGCTGGTATCATTGATCGCACCGGCCGCCGCCGTGAATGGCCGGGTCGCCCCGTCCCGGCGGCATTGCCGGCACGGGGGAGAGACAGCCACCGGGGAGCGTCCATGGGAAAGACACCCGCGGAAATCCTGGAATCGACATCCACCATCGATGAATTCAGGGACGCCGTTGCCGCCACGGGAGGGGATTTCCCCTTTGCGGCCGATGACATGGAGCGCCTGGGAGAGGTGTATTTCATCCGCTACCCCGACTCCTCGGTGGAGCGGAACATGGACAACATCCGCTTCGGTTACCGCATGGTGAGGATCTGCATCATGGAGAAGGTACTGGACGGCCTCGATGGCGCGGCACGCGGACCCTACCGTGGAATGCTCGGCGACGTGGCGCGGATGGAGGGGATCCTCGAGGGGCTCTGTCGCGACCACGGGTCCGAAAGGGTCGGGCGCGATGTCGGGATGATCGCCCGAAACCTCGACGGCGTGAAAGCGATCATCGATTCCCTTCCGAGGGGCATGATCAAGGAGCGCTTCGTGGGGGGGATATCCAGCTTCTACAACAACCTCTATCTCGTGAAACAGCTCCTGGCGAAGCGGCACCCCGGAGAGGATGAGGCCCGGTAGCGGGGAATTATCGTCCGGCCAGGAAACGGTCGATCCCTTCCGCCGCCTTCCTGCCGTCGTGGATGGCGTGTACCACCAGGGAGGCCCCCCTCGACGAGTCCCCCGCGGCAAACACGCCCTCGACGCTCGTCATCCGGTTTTCGTCGATGGCGATGTTGCCCCGTGCGTCGAGGGCCACGCCGAGTTCCTTCACCAGGCCCGATTGGACCGGGTGGAGAAACCCCATGGCGATGAGGACGAGCCCGGCATCCAGTTCGAAGCCCGATCCGGGGATATCAGCCATGACGGGGGCGCCCTTTTCGTCGACGCCCCACTCCACTTTCGCGGCGGAGACTTTCCGCACCCTTCCGTCGTCGCCGAAGAAATGCCTGGTCGACACGTTCCACATTCGCTCGCATCCCTCCTCGTGGGAGCTCGATGTTTTCATGAGCTTCGCCCAGAGAGGCCAGGGCTCCTTCTCGGAACGGTTCGAAGGGGGCTGCGGCATGAGCTCGAGCTGGGTGATGCTCCTGGCCCCCTGGCGGTTGGCGGTGCCCACGCAGTCGGCGCCGGTGTCGCCGCCGCCGATGACGACGACATGGCGGTCATAGGCGCGAATGAGTTCCCCCTCGGGGATGTCGTCCCCGGCGACCACGCGGTTTTGCTGTTCCAGGTATTCCATTGCGAAATGGATCCCCCCCAGTTCCCTGCCTGGGATACTGAGGTCGCGGGGCTCCCGCGCGCCGATGGCGACGCAGATCGCGTCGAACTCCTTCCTGAGGAGGGAGACCGGCAGATCGCGCCCCGCGGTCACGCCGGTCCGTATGACGAGGCCCTCCTCGACGAGAATCGCGACCCTCCGGTCGATGATGGCCTTGTTCAGCTTGAAGTCGGGGATGCCGTACCTGAGATAGCCCCCCACCCGGTCATCGGCTTCGAAGAGGGTAACCGCGTGCCCCCCCCTGTTCAGGAGGTCCGCGCAGGCCAGGCCCGCGGGTCCGCTTCCGACCACGGCGACCTTCTTCCCGCTGCGCGACGCGGGGGGCCTCGGCGTGACCAGGCCGAGGGAGAAGGCCTTTTCTATCACCGCCAGCTCGTTCTGCCTGATCGTGACGGGCTCGTCGTTGATCGAGAGGACGCAGGAGGCCTCGCAGGGGGCGGGGCAGACCCTGCCGGTGAATTCAGGGAAATTGTTCGTTTCCTGGAGAATCCGGTGGGCCCCCTCCCAGTCGCCGCGGTAGAGCCGGTCCTGCCACTCCGGCATGACGTTCAGGACCGGGCATCCCCAGTGGCAGAATGGAACGCCGCAGTCCATGCACCGGGAGGCCTGGAGGCGCCTCGCGTCGTCCGGAAGCAGGCGCTCCACCTCGCCGTAGTCGGCGACCCGCTCCTCCACGGGACGGTAGCCCGACTCCTGGCGCTTGACCTTCATGAAACCCTTCGGATCGCCCATCAGTATGTCGCTCCGAGCTGCTCTTCTTCCCGTATCCTGGCGAGCTTTTCGTCGATCTTCGCGAGCTTCATCTCTTCCATGGCCCGGCGGTACTCGAAGGGAAGGACCTTGACGAACATCGGCAGGTAGTCGCGCCACCCGGCCAGGATATCCCGCGCGACGGCGCTGCCGGTGTAGCGGAGGTGCTTCTCAAGATACTCGATGATGAATTCCTGGTCGTCGAATTCCCGCACCGGAGACAGGCCGACGATCCCCTTGTTGCAGAAGTATTCGAAGGTGCCCTCGCGGTCGAGGACGTAGGCGATGCCGCCGCTCATGCCCGCGGCGAAGTTGCGGCCCACCCTGCCCAGCACGATGATCCTTCCCCCGGTCATGTATTCCGCGCAGTGGTCGCCGGTGCCCTCGACCACGGCAAAAGCGCCGCTGTTGCGCACGCAGAAGCGCTCGCCGGCGATACCGCGCACGAAGGCCTCGCCGGAGGTGGCGCCGTAAAGGACCGTGTTGCCGATGATGATGTTGTCCTCGGCAGTAAAGGAGCTCCCCCCGGGGGGGAGTACGATGAGCCTGCCACCGGAGAGGCCCTTCCCGAAGTAGTCATTCGCGTCCCCCTCGAGCCTGAAGGTGACGCCCCGGGCGAGAAAGGCGCCGAAGCTCTGTCCCGCGCTGCCCCGGAACCGGCACTGGATGGTGTCGTCGGGGAGCCCCTCTTCTCCGAAGCGGGTCGATATCTCGTAGGAGAGCATGGCGCCCACGGCGCGGTCGGTGTTGTTAATCGGCATGTCGATCTGGACCGGCATCCTCCCGTAGGGGCTCAGGGAGGGGCTCGCCGCGCTGATGAGGCGCGTGTCGAGGACGTCGTCGATCTTGTGTACCTGGGTTTCCACGCAGTAGCGGGGGCGTTCACCCGCGCTTTCGGGGACGTGGAGAAGGGGCGCCGGGTTCACCGTGCGGGCCTTCCAGTGGTCGACGGTCCGCGCGCGCAGGAGCTCACGCCTTCCGATCAGGTCGTTGAACTTCATGACGCCGAGGCGGGCCATGATCTCCCGCACCTCCCGGGCGAGGAAGGTGAAGTAGTTGACCAGGTGTTCGGATTTTCCGGTGAAGCGCTTCCGCAGCTCCGGGTCCTGCGTGGCGACGCCCACGGGACAGGTGTTCTGGTGGCACTTGCGCATCATGACGCACCCAAGGACGATGAGGACGGCGGTGCCGAAGCCGAATTCCTCCGCGCCGAGTATCGCGGCGGTGACGACGTCGCGCCCGGTCTTGAGCTGGCCGTCGGTCTGGAGGCGCACCCTTCCCCGGAGGCCGTTCATGAGGAGGGTCTCGTGGGTCTCGGCGAGGCCGATCTCCCAGGGGAGACCCGCGTGGGCGATGGAGCTGACGGGGCTCGCCCCCGTGCCCCCCTCGAAGCCGCTGATCAGGATATTGTCGGCGTGTGCCTTGGCAACGCCGGCGGCGACGGTGCCCACCCCCGATTCCGAAACCAGCTTGACGCTGATCCGCGCCTTCGGGTTGGCGTTTTTCAGGTCGAAGATGAGCTGGGCCAGGTCCTCGATGGAATAGATGTCATGGTGGGGGGGCGGCGATATCAGGGTGACCCCCGGCGTGGAATGGCGCGTCCGGGCGATGATCTGGTCCACCTTGTATCCGGGGAGCTGACCTCCCTCGCCCGGCTTGGCGCCCTGGGCGATCTTGATCTGGAGCTCTTCTGCGTTGGCAAGGTAGTGGCTGGTGACGCCGAAGCGCCCCGAGGCCACCTGCTTGATGGCGCTCCGGGTCCAGGTCCCGTCGGGGCGGGGCGCGAAGCGCTCGGGGTCCTCTCCCCCCTCGCCGGAGTTGCTCCTTCCCTGGAGCTGGTTCATGGCCGCGGCGATGGTCTCGTGGGCCTCCCGGGAAATCGAACCGAAGGACATGGCCCCCGTGGTGAGCCGGCGAAGGATGGCCTGCTCCGGCTCGACCTCCTCGAGGGGAACGGGCTCGCGTTCCGTGAAGTCGAAGAGTCCACGTATAAAATGGGGCCTCCGCGTCAGGTCGTCGGCGGCCTTCGAGAACTCACGGTAGCGGGCGTAGTCTCCTGCCCGACTGGCCCACTGGAGAAGGTAGATCGATTCCGGGTTCCAGGCGTGGCGCTCGCCCTCGCGGCGGTAGCTGTAGGCGCCGCGCGATTCGAGAAGGCCGGGCCGCGCGCCATAGGCGACGTCGTGCTGGAGGAGCACCTCGCGCTCGATCTCGTTGATCCCGATGCCTCCGATCCTCGAGTGCGTTCCGGAGAAGAACTCGTCGACGAGGTCGCTCCCCAGGCCGATCGCCTCGAATATCTGCGCCCCGCGGTAGCTCCGGAGCGTGGAGGTCCCCATCTTCGAGAGGACCTTTAAAAGGCCCTTGTTGACCGCCCTGATGTAGCTGTTTTCCGCCTTCAGGTAGACCGTGTCGGGAATGATACCGCGGCTCACCAGGGAGTGCACCGTGGCCAGGGCGCCGTAAGGGTTCACGGCCCCGGCCCCGTAGCCGAAAAGAAGGGCGAAGTGCATCACCTCCCGGGCTTCCGCGGTTTCGATGATCAGGCCCACCCGGGTGCGTTTCTTCGTGCGTATGAGGTGGTGATGAAGGCCCGCGCAGGCGAGCAGCGAGGGTATGGGGGCGTGCTCCCGGTCGGCGGACCGGTCGGAGAGGATCAGGTAGCGGACGCCCTCCTCGATCAGTTCATCGGCCCTGGCGAAGATGGAGTCCATGGCCCTCCTGAGCCCCCCGGGGGATTCGCTCACAGGGAATACGATGGGGATGGTGGCGGAGACGACCTCGGGGTCGGCGCTCGACCGGATTTTTTCCAGGTCGCGGTTGGTAAAGACCGGGTTCTTCAGCTTGATCATGCGGCAGTGTTCCGGCGTCTCATCGAGGAGGTTCTTTTGTGAGCCTATGTAGCTGGTGAGGGTCATGACCAGCTCCTCGCGGATAGGGTCGATGGCGGGGTTCGTCACCTGGGCGAAGCACTGCTTGAAGTAGTTGAAGAGCCGCTGGGGCCGCTCGGAAAAAACCGCAAGGGGGGTGTCGGTGCCCATTGAGCCCGTTGGCTCCTGGGAGGCTTCCGCCATGGGGAGGATGATGGAGTCGACGTCTTCCCGCGTGTAGCCGTGGAGAAGCTGGAGCTCGTGGAGGGCGTCCTCGTCAATGGCCGTCGCGACCTCCCCGGGGGCCTCGAGGTCATCCAGGTCCCTGCGGTTCAGCTGGACCCAGAGACGGTAGGGCTTCCGGGAGTAGATGTCGCGCTTCACCTCCTCGTCGGGTATGATTGTGCCCCGTTCCATGTCCACGAAGAGGAGCTTCCCGGGCATGAGGCGGCCCTTGTACTCGACCCTGTCGGCGGGGAAGGTCTGGACCCCCACCTCGGATCCCATGACGATGAGATCGTCCTTCGTGATGACGTAGCGCGAGGGGCGGAGGCCGTTCCGGTCCAGGGTCCCGCCGACGTAGCGCCCGTCGCAGAACACCATGGAGGCCGGGCCGTCCCAGGGCTCCATGAAGGTGGAGTGGTATTCGTAGAAGTACTTCAGTTCCTCGGGGATCGGGTTTTTCTCGTTCCACGACTCCGGTATCAGCATCATGAGGGCGTGGGGAAGGGAGCGCCCCGTGAAATAGAGCATTTCCAGGGCGTTGTCAAATGACGCGGAGTCGCTTTTCCCCGGTTCGATGACCGGGAGTATTTTCCGTATGTCGCCGCCGAACTCAGGGGACGAGAAAAGGGATTCCCGCGCCGACATCCAGAAGCGGTTTCCCTTGATGGTGTTTATCTCCCCGTTGTGCGCGAGGAGCCTGAAGGGCTGGGCCAGGTCCCAGGAGGGAAAGGTATTGGTGCTGAAGCGCGAGTGGACCAAGGCCACGGCGCTGGCGGCGCGGGGGTCCTCCAGGTCGTGGAAATAGCGCCGCACCTGGTTCGGCATGAGCATTCCCTTGTACACGATCGTCCTGGAGGAGAGCGAGGGAATGTAGAAGAGACCGCCGGCCGCCGCGGGCGCGCCCCTCAGGCGCGCCTCGATGGATTTCCTGATGATGTAGAGCTTTCTCTCGAGTACCGCCCGGTCCGCCGCTTCGCCGGCAATGAAGACCTGGCGCATGACGGGCTCCGAGGATCGGGCTATCTCGCCGGGCACGCCGGTGTCCACGGGGACCTCGCGCCAGGCGAGGATCCGCAGTCCCTCTTCGGCGACCACGCGGCCGAGTTCCTCCATGCAGCGCCCCGCGGCGCTCTCGTCCCGGGGGAGAAAGACAAGGCCGGTCCCGTAGCGCCCCGCCCCGGGTAGGGAGGGAACCTCCTGCCGGTAGAGATCATGGGGGATCTGCATCAGTATCCCCGCCCCGTCGCCGGTCCGGTTGTCCGCGCTTTCCGCACCGCGGTGTTCCATGCGCTCCAGCACCTCGAGGCCGCGGAGGACAATATCGCGCGACGGCGCGCCCTTGATCCGGGCGACGAAGCCTATTCCGCATGAATCATGCTCGTACTCGGTGCGGTACAGTCCCCTGGTGTCGGGATCGTGGGGATTCATCCTATGGCGTCTCTCCTTCCCTCTATTGCCGCAATTGTCTTTTCCGGCATGGCGCGGGGCCTCTCGTGATCCTTCGCGCGTCCCGCCGCCGCGGGCGGCGGTGAATCGTATCATACATATGATTCATGTCTGTCCATGCAATAATATATTTCAATATATATTTCGGGAATGTAAAATTAATCAAGCGGAGGTTTTTTCTGATTGAGCGCCGTCACGGCATCTCGCAGAGGGAGATTCCCCCCGTGGGAACATCGAATAGCATCATCTGGAGCTTTCCGTTCCCGTCGTACCGGTTGTTCCTCACGATCTTCGATTCGGCGATGCCTCCCGTCGCGATCAGGGGAACACCGGAGCGTTCCCTGGCGGAGTAGCCGTGTATATGGCCGAAGAAGGCCGCCCTGATCATGTCGCGGTGCGCGTCGACAAGGGCGAGGAACCGGTTCGATGAGCGCGGCCAGAGGGAGTGGAAGGTCCACCCCTCCGCCTCGGGGGGGACATGGGAGAGGATCACGCTCCCCGGGCGGAGGTTTTCCTCGATGAACTCCGCTTCCTTCCTTAAAAACATCCTGTTCGAGGTGTTGGCCATGATGAAGCGCCACCCCCCTATGTCGACGACCTTGCGCGTGGCGCCGAAGTATTTCATGAAATTTTTTACCGGCCTGTCATGATCGCCCGGGACCGCGGCGAAGACCGCGGGGTAGGGTGCCATCATGCCGAGTATCGTCTCGTATTCCCCCGGGTGGCTGTTCAGCGACATGTCTCCCGCGGCCAGGAAGGCCCCCGGGCGGTGGGTCTTCCATACGTGGTCGAGGATCGGGGGAAAATTCTTTTCCCACCCGGCACGGCATCCGGCGTCAGCGAGGATGGCCACCGTGGTAATGTCGTCGAGAACGACGTTGCGCGCCTTGATTATTTCCATTCCTGTCCCTTGCCGGAGAATGGTAATCCGTCGATGGTATTCTACACCGGGGACTTCGACGCGTCAACCGACAATTTTCATGGCGGGATACGGCCCTGGCGACGCGCGGCAGCAATGATTCATAGACGCGGCATGTGGAGCGATATATTGAAATGTAACTCCCCTGTAACAAAGATGCTTGAAATTGTATTGAATTGTTCGTATCTATATTTCAGGTATGAAAAACGGGAACGGCAACCGATCCGTCATGGGCGCGGAAGACCCGGCGCGGGGAGGCCGTGCCGGGATCGGCGAGGAGAGAAGTGAAGTCTCTTGAAAAGATCACCACGGGTTTAAAAAGCTTCGACGAGGTATGCGACGGGCTGCGCATGGGAGACAACGTCGTGTGGCAGGTCGATTCCCTCTATGATTACGAGCGATTCGTGCTTCCCTTCGCCGCCGCGGCCATGGGCGAGAAAAGAAGGCTCGTCTACATACGGTTCGCGGGCCACGATCCGATCCTCTCGCCGCACCAGTGCAGCGTGCAGTACGACCTGGATCCGGAGGAGGGATTCGAAAATTTCTCGTCGAAGCTCCACGGCATCATCACCGAGGAGGGGCGGGAGGTGTTCTACGTGTTCGACTGCCTCTCGGATCTCCAGCCTGCCTGGGCCACGGACATCATGGTGGGCAATTTTTTCAGCGTCACCTGCCCCTACCTGTACATACTCGATACCATCGCCTATTTCGCCCTGCTCCGGAACAGCCATTCATTCAAGACCATCGCGCGGATACGGGACACGACCCAGCTTCTCATAGATGTCTACAACAGCGAGGAGAGCACCTACATCCATCCCCTGAAGGTGCTCGACCGCTATTCCCCGACCATGTTCTTCCCCCATTTGAAGAAAGGTGAAACCTTCACGCCGGTCATCGACAGCGTCGAGGCGACCCAGCTGATACGCCATATCCAGAAGCGCGGGATGGAGAGCACCCTGCGGATCCTCGACCACTGGGACCGCACCTTCCTGAAGGCCGAAGACATGGCGCCGGGCGGGGGATCCAGGGAGGATCGGGCCGCCATGGTGAAACAGCTCTGCCGGATGATCATGGGGCGCGATGAAAAGATCCTGGCACTCGCGGAAACTTACATGGACCTGGAGGACTTTCTCGAGCTGAAGGACCACCTCATCGGGACCGGGTTCATCGGGGGCAAATCAACGGGCATGCTCCTGGCGCGCAAGGTCCTCTCGAAGAAAAACGGGGAGAAGTGGGACCGGATCCAGGAGGCCCACGATTCCTTCTACGTGGGATCCGACGTATTTTACACCTACATCGTCCAGAACGGCTGGTGGGATCTCTTCATGGAGCACAAGACCGACGAGGGGTACTTCAATGCCGCCGAGAAGCTGCGGGAGCTGATCCCCGGCGGCAGGCTTCCCGACGAGATCAAGGAGAAATTCAGGCAGATAATCGAATACTTCGGCCAATCGTCGATCATCGTGCGGTCCAGCAGCCTCCTCGAGGACGCCTACGGGAACGCCTTCGCCGGGAAATACGAGAGCATTTTCCTGGTCAACCAGGGGACCCCGGAGGAGCGATTCAGCGCATTCACCAAGGCGGTCAAGGCGATTTTTTCCAGTGTCATGGGCCCCGACGCGCTGGCCTACCGTGCCAGCATGGGACTCCAGGAAATGGACGAGCAGATGGCCCTCCTGGTGATGCGCGTGTCGGGATCCTATCACGGAGAATATTTTTATCCCGACATGGCCGGCGTGGGACTGTCGTACAACCAGTACGTGTGGAACGAATCGATGGACCCCGCGGCGGGGATGCTTCGCCACGTGGTGGGCCTCGGGACCAGGGCGGTGAACCGCGTCGAGGGGGATTACCCGAGGATCATAGCCCTGGACAATCCGCTGCTCAAGCCCTATGCCGGCATTCAGGACGCCCGGAAGTTTTCCCAGAGGCAGTTCGACGCGCTGAACACGGCGCGCAACGAACAGGAAACGATCGGCGTGGCCGAGTATTTCAAGGGGAACCGCCGCGTCAACCTCTCCTTCATCGGGCAGCGCGACACGGAAACGGAGCAGATGATGCGCGAGCGCGGTGCGGGCGACGCGGAGTCGTGGCTTGTCGACTTCGACGAGTTTCTGCAGAAGACCTCCTTCGTGCGGGACATGAAAATGATACTCGGGGTGCTCGAGGAGGTGTACCAAAATCCCGTGGATATTGAATACACCCTCAATTTCACCGACGCGGGGGCCTACCGGATCAACCTTCTCCAGTGCCGCCCCCAGCAGGTAAAATGGTACAACGAACCCGTGGCGATCCCCCGGGACGTGCCCGTGGAGCGCGTGCTCTTCAGGTCCTCGGGCAACTTCGTGGGGGGGAATATTGTCCTCGACCTCACGCGTATCATCTACGTGGATCCCGAGGGGTACGACGGGCTTCCCGTGTCGGACAAGCACGCCGTCGCAAGGCTCGTGGGGAGGGTCAACAGGACGATCGGCGACCGCGGCGGTGACCCGGTCATGCTGATTGGCCCGGGGCGGTGGGGCACCACCACGCCGTCCCTCGGCGTGCCGGTCAACTATTCGGAGATACATCGCGTTTCCGTCATCGTCGAGATCGCGCGTATGCGCGACGGCCTCGTGCCGGAGATATCCTACGGGACCCATTTTTTCCAGGACCTCGTGGAAAGCGACACGGGTTACCTTGCCATTGAACCGGACAGGGAGGGGGTCGTTTTCAACCCCGCCCTCCTTTCCGGGTTCCCCGACACGGCGCCGGAACTCATGCCCGAGGAGGAGCGCTTTCACGGGATCCTGCGCGTGTACGACACGGCATCGGCACTGCGACTGATCGCCGACGTCTCCGGACAGGAGCTTGTATGCTATATCCATGGCGAATAAGCCGATGTATGCGGAAAACCGGATCGCGGGCCCCCGGGGCGGCGATTTTCGCAATTAATCCTGATGTGGAGGTTCCACAAACTACCGGATCCTTTCAATACCCTTAATTTTACATATTTGTAACAATCCACGAGGAATGGTCACCGCTATTTCATTGACACGTGCGCCGACGGAACCATAGTGTGTCCCGCGGGTTTTTTATGCCCTGAAAGGCCCGGTTTTCCCTTTTTCGGAAGGATTTGCCGTTGCCGACCAGAACGTCCGCCGCGCGCCATCGCGTACGCAACCAGACTTCCGGCAGGCGTCCCTCCACGGGAGCGCTTTTTCCGCGAAGCGAACGGTTATTCCCCTGATTGCGCAATCATGGAGAGGGACGACGGGGAAGAAACCGCAGAGAGGATCTCAATACCATCCATCAGGAGACAGGCATGTCCAGCATTATCAACGAAGTGATCGACAAGGTCAAGCGACAGGACCCGGAGCAGAAGGAGTTCCACCAGGCCGTGGAGGAGGTGCTTTTCACCCTGGAACCCACGGTGAAAAAGCATCCCGAATTCGTCAAAGCCAATATCTACGAGCGGATCGTCGAGCCCGACAGGGTCATCATGTTCCGCGTGCCCTGGGTGGACGACAAGGGCGAAGTCCGGGTGAACAGGGGCTTCAGGGTGCAGTTCAACAACGCCATCGGTCCCTACAAGGGAGGCCTCCGCTTCCACCCCTCGGTGAACCTGGGGATCATCAAGTTCCTCGGCTTCGAGCAGATTTTCAAGAATTCCCTCACCACCCTCCCCATGGGGGGCGGCAAGGGGGGCTCGGATTTCGATCCGAAGGGGAAATCGGACATGGAGGTGATGCGCTTCACCCAGGCCTTCATGCGCGAGCTCTACCGCCACATCGGGCCCGACGTTGACGTCCCCGCCGGCGACATCGGTGTGGGTGGCCGGGAAATTGGCTTCATGTTCGGCTACTACAAGAAGCTGGTGAACGAGCATACCGGCGTGCTGACGGGGAAGGGCCTTGAATACGGCGGGAGCCTCATCCGCCCCGAGGCGACGGGATACGGCGCCGTCTATTTCGCGGCCGAGATGCTGGCCACCCAGGGAAAGGACCTCGCTGAGAAGGTCTGCGTGGTGAGCGGATCGGGGAACGTGGCACAGTACACCGTGGAGAAGATCAATGCCCTGGGTGGGAAGGTGATCACCCTCTCGGATTCCGGCGGAACCATCGTCGACGAGAAGGGAATCGACGCCGAGAAGCTCCAGTACGTGATGGACCTGAAGAACGTCAGGCGCGGAAGAATCAAGGAATACGCGGACAAATACAAGGCCAAGTTCTTCGAGGGCCAGAGCTGCTGGGACGTCGTCAGGGACCAGAACCTGAAGGTCGACGCGGCCTTCCCCTCCGCGACGGAGAACGAGATCAACGCGAAAAACGCCGAGGCCCTGGTCAAGAACGGATGCATCTGCATCAGCGAGGGGGCCAACATGCCCTCGTCGCCCGAGGCGATCAAGATCTACCAGGAGTACGGCGTGCTCTACGGCCCCGGCAAGGCGGCGAACGCCGGCGGGGTTGCCACGTCGGGCCTCGAGATGACGCAGAACAGCATGCGTCTTTCCTGGAGCCGGGAGGAAGTGGACGCCAAGCTTCAGAATATCATGAAGAACATCCATAAAGCCTGCCTGGGGGCCTCCGAGGCCTACGGGAAGAAGGGCGATTACGTCATGGGCGCGAACATTGCCGGCTTTGTGAAGGTCGCCAAGTCGATGCTCGCCGCAGGGGTGGTGTAACGACAGGAGTATGAACCCTTCGCGGGAACTGCCTTGTCGTGAAAAAGTAGTTTCAATGGAAGAAGGGATTGCGTATCATGCCGCTACGCGCGCCGGGGGCGCGCCTAGCGGCATATTATTTTAAGGACGAAACAACGTGGAAAAGCCAGGACACCGGGTACTCTCGAACGAAAGCGTATCGGCGAACGTGGGGAAGATGGTCGTCGAGGCCCCCTACATCGCGGCCCATCGCAAGGCGGGGCAGTTCATCATCCTCCGGATCAACGAAACGGGGGAGCGGATTCCCCTGACAATCGCAGCGGCCGATGCCGGGGCGGGGACCATCACCCTCTACTACCAGGTGGTGGGGAAGACGACCAGGCACCTCAAGGAGCTCGCGCCGGGGGACACGATACAGGATATCGCGGGGCCCCTGGGGCACCCCACGGAGATCATGAAGTACGGAACCGCCGTGTGCATCGGCGGAGGCATCGGCATCGCGCCCCTCTACCCCATCGCCACGGCGCTCGGCGAGGCGGGAAATCGCGTGATCAACATAATCGGCGCGCGCAACAGCGACCTCCTTATCATGGAGGAGGAGCTTTCCAGGGCGGGTGACGAGATCATCGTGTGCACCGACGACGGGAGCCGCGGGAGAAAGGCCTTCGTGACCGAGGCCCTGCAGGAAGTCCTTGAACGGGAGCCCGTTAATATCGTGGTCGCCGTGGGACCGGTGCCGATGATGAAGGCCGTGAGCGAGATGACGAAGCCCCGGGGGATAAAGACCATGGTGAGCCTCAACTCGATCATGATCGACGGCACGGGGATGTGCGGCGGATGCCGCGTCACCGTGGCCGGCGAGCGGCGCTTTACCTGCGTCGACGGACCGGAATTCGACGGGCACCAGGTCGATTTCAGCGAGCTCACCGAGCGTCTCGGCACCTACCGCGACGCGGAAAAGGAGTCGATGGAGCGCTTCGAGCACCAGTGCAGGCTGGGGGGGAGGTAGGAGATGGCCGAGAAGATTCCGCGGCAGAAGATGCCGGAGCAGTCGCCCGAAACCAGGCGCGGCAATTTCAACGAGGTCCCCCTCGGCTTTCCCGTGGAGATGGCGATGCGCGAGGCCGCGCGATGCATCCAGTGCAAGAAGCCGGCCTGCGTGGAGGGCTGCCCCGTGCGGATCGATATACCCGGATTCATCCGCGAGATCAGGGACGGCGAGTTCATGAAGGCCTTCGATGTGCTGAAGCTGACGAATTCCCTTCCCGCGGTGTGCGGTCGCGTCTGCCCCCAGGAGACGCAGTGCGAGGAGCTCTGCATCCTGGGGAAAAAGGGCGATCCCGTTGGTATCGGGAGCCTGGAGCGCTTCGCCGCGGATTACGAGCGGGAGCAGGGGGGGAGCCCCCCGCCGTCCCCGGCCGCTCCCAACGGAAAGAAGGTCGCGATCATCGGCTCGGGACCGGCTGGCCTCACGGCGGCCGGGGAGCTCAGGCGCCTGGGCTACGACGTCACCGTCTTCGAGGCGCTTCACAGCCCGGGAGGTGTCCTCGTCTACGGCATTCCCGAATTCCGCCTGCCGAAAGACATCGTGCATTATGAAATCAGCGCCCTGGAGAAGATGGGCGTGAAGATCGTGCTGAACCGCGTGATAGGAATGTCCGAGACCGTGGACAGCCTTCTCGACGAGGGCTACGATTCCGTGTTCATCGGCTCAGGAGCGGGGCTGCCGCTTTTCCTGAACGTGCCCGGGGAGAACCTCCTGGGGGTCTACACGGCGAACGAGTACCTCACCAGGGTCAACCTGATGAAGGCGTACCGGTTCCCGGATTACGACACGCCGGTGATCCGGGGTCGCCGGGTCGCCGTGTTCGGCGGGGGCAACGTGGCCATGGACTCGGCGCGCACGGCCCTGCGGATCGGCGCCGAGGAGGTCCACGTGGTCTACCGGCGCTCGAAGGCCGAGATGCCGGCCCGCGTTGAGGAGGTGCACCACGCCGAGGAGGAGGGGATCATCTTCACCCTCCTGACCAATCCCGTGCGGTTTCTCGGCGACGAGGGCGGGCACCTCACGGGGGTCGAGTGCCTCAGGATGGAACTCGGCGAGCCGGACGATTCGGGACGGCGGCGCCCGGTCCCGGTGAAGGGATCGGAGTTCACCATCGACATTGACCTCGCCATCATCGCCATCGGGAACGCCCCCAATCCCATCGTGCAGAAGACCGCTTCCGGGCTCGATACCACGAAATGGGGAACCATCGTCGCCGACGAGGAGACGATGAAGACCACCAAGAAGGGCGTATTCGCAGGCGGTGACGTGGTATCGGGGGCGGCGACGGTGATACTCGCCATGGGGGCGGGGCGCAAGGCCGCCCTGGCCATGCACGAGTATATCACCACCGGGACCTGGTAGGGCCCTTCCTTACCTGATCAGCTTCGTGTCGGATGCGGTAAATTCCGAGACGATCTTCGTGTCCGGCAGGACGAGGGGAACGTTCAACCTGATGTGCACGACGCCGGATTCCACGACGGGGATATCGTCAACGGAGACGAACCCGAGCTCCATCCGGAAATCTTTGAGCGGGAACGAAAGTTTCGCCATGGTGCCCTCGATGAGCACCGTCTCCAGGGATCTTTTCGTACAGTAGATGTTTCCCTTGAAGTGCAGTGGGGAACTCACCTTCGGCGTCACCTCGATGCGGTAGACCTTTTTTCCGTTTAATTTCCGGATCGCGGCAACGCGGAGAGTGTAGCGCTCGCGTCCCCTTTTATCGAATACCGGATAGGCGGGCTTGCTCTTGTAGACCCGGTACGCCGAGGGCTTCATTTCCACTCCGTCCTTCACGTATTTCAGCACCTCGACCTCGGGATCGCGGTAAAAATAATCCTTCCGCTTCATCGTCACCTCGGAAACGCTCCGGAGCTTATCCGTTTTCGGGTCGTATTCGCGTATCGTCTCGACGCGCGTTGATTCGGCGCCGGTATAGGTGTCGTATATGGTGATGCTCTTTTCGAAGATAAGGCCGAGGATCCGCTCCGATTCCTCCGGGGATACCGCCTCCTCTTTCGGATCGGGGAGAGCGGGGGATGCCGTAAGCGCGGCTATAGCGATAATGAAAAGCAGGGTGATGCGTTTCATGGGGGACCTCCGTTCCGGCGATAGGCGGACGCGCAAGCCTGCCATGGCCGCGCGTATTTGACAATCCCTATTGCGCCATGGTGTATAAAAATTTTGGCCCGCGGGGAGACGTGCGAAGTGATAACCCAGAGGGTGTCGCCTCCTTCCTCCTGAATGGGGTATCGGGGTATCGGGGTATCGGGGTATCGGTCATTATTGGAGATAAAGAGATTGACGTTTGTTTTTGCCCCAAGCAAACTGACATGTCAGTTTATTTTATTGTGTGCAATGGCTGGCGGCTGTTTATATACCTCGGGACCCATTGGTGAATGAACGGAATAAGAAAAAGTATCGTACCACCCAGGCAGTGGAGGTGCTGATCCACGGGAAACGTGGATCGATGTAATACAATTGAAGGGTCGAACAAACCGGCGAAAAAATCCATCCCGGTGCCCACAGTTGTTGTTAAAGGAAGTCTTGTCGCGGCCACGCAACGTATTCCACGGGAGGAAGCATGCGTCATAAAAAGATGAAACAGCGATATCGGAGGTGCTCATATGTGACCGATATCGGCGGCATTATGAATTCACTCGCGGAACTTCGCGGCATAGGACATCCGAAACAGCCTCCTTTCAATAAAGGAGTGAAGCCACCCGGGATCAATGAACAATGGTTTTCGGATACCATGACAGCCATATTCCGGAATCATCCGGATAACAGCATGGAGTATCCATTCGATGGTGAGAGGATATTCGATGAGCCCCTCATCGGATTCGTTCCCGGCGATGATCCGATCTTTCGCGAGTTCAAGGAAATAATCGGGCCCCATCATTTCACTCCTTATGAAATCATGGCATGGCAGGCAAAGAGAAATGGAGTCCCGGCTCCGGAACCCCATGACCTGTCGGTAGTTTCTTTTATCATGCCGCTCACGGAAGCGACGAAAAAGGAAAACCGGAGTATGCAGACCTGGCCTGCGGAGCGATGGGCCCAGACGAGGCTCAATGGCGAAACCTTCAGCCAGATCTTTGTGAGAGAGATCGTCGCTGACCTCATGGGAAAAGGGATACTCGCAATCGCACCTGATGCAACACCCATGTTCAATAAAAAGCGGTATCCAAAGGTAGGGTGGGCATCGCCGTGGTCTCACCGTCACATGGCCTACGCCGCGGGACTCGGGACCTTCGGCGTGCATGACTTTCTGATCACTGAAAAAGGATGTGCCCACCGCGCCGGAAGCTTTGTGGTTAACCTGAAGCTGTCACGGAACAGGGAACGTTTGGAGGACATTCATGGCTTCTGTCTCCATTACCAGGGGAAAGGCTGCCTTGCCTGTGCGAAACGGTGCCCGGTTGATGCGATTTCCGGTACGCATGGCCACGACAAGGAAACGTGTTCACGCCATGTGGCGCAATCGCTGAAGCATTGCAATAATAATTACCATATCTTTATCTATGGATGCGGGTTGTGTTCAACAAAGGTGCCCTGCGAGTCGGGTATACCAAGGGCCCTTCAAAAAAAGTCTTCTCCGCGCGGCTTTGGCAACAGGACTCAGATGTAAAGGGGGATAATGGCATACTTTTTTACACTTTTCTGTTTCGCTGATGACGTGCTAGTTATTTACCATGGAATAATATCTCCCGTTCATTTGAACAACGCTTACCTTCCGCTGAAAAATCTCACTCATCATTTCATCATTCATTCCCCCCGACACATCTCCCTGGTACACACATCGTGAATCATGAAGGATGAACAGTTTGGTAAAAAGAGGACTGATTTCTTCAGTATGATGGGTAACGTAGATGACCGAACACCTCCCGTGTTCCTGCAAACGCTCAATAGTGGCCAGCACCTCTTCACGCGCCCCGAGGTCGAGGGCCATTGACGGCTCATCGAGAATCAGGATGTCCGGTTCACGAATTATCGCCCGTGCCATTAAAATTTTCTGTTTTTCACCGTCTGAGAAATGATCGAACGGTTCTGACTGGCGCTGTCCCAGTCCTATCAGTTCAATCAGCCGAAGGGCCTTTTCCCTGTTCGCGCTGTCGGGATCTTCGTACAGGCCGATCGAGGCATACAGCCCGCTCAGTAGTATATCAATTATTTTTTCGTGTGGAGAAAACCTGTCCTTTAACGCCGTGCTGATGTATCCGATCCTTTTTCTCAGCTCCCTAATGTCGGTACCGGCCTGTCCGCTTTCGAACCTGGTAACGGTTCCCCCGCTTGCCGGGCGGTACCCGGTAATTATTTCAAGGAGCTTGCTTTTGCCGGAGCCGTTCCTTCCGAAAAGCACCCAGTTTTCCCCCTCCCTGATATGCCAGGAAATGTCTCTTAAAATATATTCTTTCTTATCAATAAAAAAGAGGGAGATATTTTCAAGTTGTATCATATGAAATCGCCTTTTCCATAATGAACGTTTTCGCTTGTAGCTGCTTGGGGTGTGCACCCTCACCGGCAACGGCAGAGGCGGCACACGAAAACGCATAACACCACCTGTAAGTTTTGAGTGGCTTTTGCAAGGGAAAAACTTCCGGACTGGCTTCCCGCGGTCATCTCAACAGTAAAAGTTCTGGACATGTGCGCTGACACATGAGTGATATTCCTGTGAGGTACATCATGGGAGTAACAATACAGCATAGAAAAAACGCACCCGGTATCATCGCACTGCTTGCCGGGACGCTTCTCCTGCTTTCCTGCGCATCAAAAAGGCCTGAAGGGATCTACCAGGTGTATACGTCAAAGCAGGGTTATGACGCGATGATGTCACTCTACGGGACGTATCTTTCGAAATGGCCCATGCCCTACAGGGAAATCGACGTGGAAACATCCTGGGGAACAACGCACGTGATACGAACCGGGTTGAACAGGGGGAAACCGGTCGTCGTGCTTCACGGGGCAGGGTCAAACGCCGCGCTCACCTGCATGCCGGGAATCGAGCGCGACCACGCCGTGTATACCGTCGACATCATGGGCGAGCCGGGGAAAAGCGTGCCGCGCCGGATACCCGGCACGCCCGCTGACGTCGCGGGCTGGTTGAACGAGGTCTTCGTCGGTCTCGCCATAGACAAGGCCACAATTATCGGCATGTCCTATGGCGGTTTTACCGGCCAGTGGTTCCTTCATTATTATCCGGAAAAAGTGAAAAGGCTGGTGATGATACTCTATTCATACATGGACCAGTCCATTCCCCTCTGGACCTTCGCAAAAATGACCTGCTATTCGATCAGGAACGACGATGCCAGCGTGCGGGCCATGATGGAGGTGCTGAACGGGGGACCGGTTGCCGATCCTGAAGCGGCGGATTTATTCGCGGTCAATTTCCGCGCGGTGAATGAACACTGCAGGCAGGAAAGGGCGAACCCGTATACGTCGGTGCCGGCGGAAGCGGCGCAAAAAGTAAGGGTGCCGGTGCTGATCATAATGGGGGAGAAGGACCCCCTGTTCGACGCGGAAAAGGCCGCCGCTTTCTGCAGGGAGATTGATAATCCGCATATCCGTTACGAGATGATAAAGGGGATGGGACACCTCCCCTTCAACCACATGGATCAGGTGTCCGGGCTGGTAAAATCGTTTCTGGAGCGGAAGGTCTGAACGATTCGATTCAGGCCCCGAAATGCTTGAGGGCCTCGTACACCAGCAGGGCGGGCCATACCAGCGCCTTCAGAAAGCCGAGCACTCCCATCCAGAAGCCGGTGGCGTTCGATATGTAATACACTGCCGCGCCGATAAACCCGAGGCCGTATACCGACCCGCCCGTTGCGTTGCTTTTGATTCCCTTGCTCATGGACGTTCTCCCTTTTTTATTTAAACTATGATTTTCCGGCCCGTCAGTCACCGGGTCAGGAACCGCATTGACTCCTGCGTGAACTACAATATTCGATCAGATTGATTACTTCAAGATAAAAAACTTCCGGCCAGGGTACCTGAAATGCATGCGCAGCAGTTTTTCTTGAATACCCTGTGCCGTAAATGCACGGCTCCCATGGACTGTGCCAAGACCGCCATCACTGGTTCCATCTTCTCCGAAAACCATGGCAGTACGACAACCGGGTATTCCGCCATGGACCCCGCCCTTGCATTTGAATTGACATGGCGGAATGCATGCCGTACCATCGAAAATGGTGCGAATATGGCGCGGGATCATGACAACCACCTCATGGACATTACCACGGCACTGGCTGAACACGGGGTTGATTTCATCGTGTGCGGAGGCGTCGCCCTGGTTCTTCACGGGGTGGAGCGCATGACGCTCGACCTCGATCTTTCGGTTGGAATGGGACATGATAATCTTAATCGGTTTCTTCATGTCATGAAGAAACTGGGGCTCGTCCCCCGCGCGCCCGTGCCTGCCGATTCGCTGCTTGATGAAAAGAAGCGGAGCGAGATGGTGCGCGAAAAAAACGCCCTTGTCTTTTCGTTTTTTGATCCCGCGAGCCCTTACAGGCAGGTCGATATTTTCATTGCCGATTCATTTTCTCATGACATGTTGAAACACTATGTCGATGCCGTGAAGATAGGCGCTTGGGAAATCAGTGTGATTTCCAAGGAAAAGCTGCTTGATATGAAGAAGGCCATCGACCCCCCGCGTGACAAGGACCTGTACGATATAAAGGCCCTTGAGGCTATCATGAAAAAAAACGGACGGCTCTGATGAAGACCAAAAAGGAACGGGACATGGAAAAGTTCAGGCGGCGGCTCGCGAAGACCACGCCCGCTGACTTCGACGGCCATACGGATTTTGACAGGCTCACGCCGGAGCAGAGGCTCATGTGGCTATCCCAATGCGCACGGTTTGTCCATGAGGCCCGGAAGGGGAAGGACTCCGTCTGATCCCCGGCGCATACTGATTATTAAGGATTATTGAATGACGGAATTAGAACTATTGATTGATTTTCATGTTAATGCGGAAAGGCAGGGACCCGGCAGCCCCGCGGACACGTTGCGGGCATTGAGCTTTATCGATTGCGGGGATGCAAAGCGCTTGAAAGTTCTGGACATTGGCTGCGGTTCGGGCGCACAGACAATCACCCTCGCCCAGAATATCGAGGGACACATAACCGCTGTTGACGTATTCCCCGCGTTTTTGGAGAAATTAAATGCAACGTCAAAGAAACATGGTTTGCAGGATACAATCACGACACTTGAAAAGTCCATGGACGACCTCCCCTTTGCCGAAGAGGAATTTGACATGATATGGTCGGAAGGAGCTATTTATATCATTGGTTTTGAGGCGGGAATAAAAAAATGGAAAGAGTATCTGAAGCCCGGGGGTTTCATGGCGGTAAGTGAAATTACATGGTTAACGAAATCAAGACCCGAAGAAATTGAGGAACACTGGAAAAGTGAATACCCCGGGATTGACACCGCATCGAACAAGATCAGGATGCTGGAAGAAAACGGATTTTCCCCGGTGGGATATTTTGTTTTACCGGAAGAATGCTGGATTGAGAACTACTATAAACCGATGGAGGAACGATTTGATGGTTTCATTGCTAAGCACGGCAATTTCGGTAGTGCAAAAAGTATCGTAGAGGGAGAAAAAGAAGAGATGAGGCTCTATAAAAAGTATAAAGACTATTTCAGTTATGGTTTTTATATAGCCAGAAAATTACCCGGAACATGATCAGGGGCAGCCGCACGCAACGGGGCGTGATGCGCCGCCCTCAGTCGGTCGCCCGGGCCTCGCGGCAACTTCACCTTCCCCTCGCTGCGGCCTGCGTCTCATGGCCCGGAAACGACAGTTAACGCGACCGTACAGGGCGTTCCCACAGCAGGGCCGCAAGGAAAAAAGTACGGCCGAGGACTCTCCCGTTCATTGCGCCGAATCGGTTATTTCTTCCGCGCTGTAGCCCGCGTCCTCGATGGCTTGCCTGATGTCCTCGACGGTGATCTGCGAGTCGTCGAAATCCACCACCACCTTTTTCGTCTCAGGATCGGCGATAACCTTTTCGATGCTCCCCAGGCCCTTCACCGCCTCTTCGATGGCCATCTTGCAGTGGCCGCAGGACATGCCCGGTGCAAGCAGCTCCCTGGTTATGATCATGACGCACCTCCTGCATAAGTATACTCAATATCAGGAAGATTATCCACGTGTTATGATGAAAAAATTTGCGGCGGTGGACCCGTGTCAATGGGGGAGGGGATGCGGGGAAGGTGCAATCAGGCAGCAGTTTGATAAATAAATGGTGGACATGGCCCATGCATAGCGTAGTATTTTCATTCGCGCATGGACGCCGGGCTTGACAGGAAACTGACGATGAACATCACAATGGAACCGATAGGATTCGTACAAACTGACGCGGTCGCACTGCCCCGTCACTGGTCCCTGTCCGATATCGAGGGGGACCTGGTCATTGATCCTCGCTACTCACAGGGGCTGGCAGACATTGCCGTCGGAGAGAGGATCGTCGTGCTCTTTTATTTTCATAAAAGCCCCGCCTTTGATTCCGGTCACCTCAAGCAGACGCCGCCCCATCGCGATGCCGCAAAGGGGGTGTTCAGCATCTGCTCGCCGGTGCGGCCCAACCCCCTGGGCCTCTCGGTCGTGACCGTGATCGCCGTCAAGGGCGCCACCCTGCGCGTCAGGGGGATCGACATGCTTGACGGCACGCCCATCCTCGACATCAAACCCCATATTGAATCGGCGCCGGAGTGTCCCAGTTTTCATGAATGAGGCGGATGCAGGGCATGGGCTGTTTCCGTCCCCTCCGGGTTGCGCAAGAAAGGGACTAAAACGCATACACCAGCGCCACCGCGGGTCCATAGTAGAAATCGGGGTCCCTCTGTCTTTTGCCCTTTGAATCGTAGACCATGGTCATATACTGGATGATCCCTCCCGCGGTCACGGTGAGGCCGATTCTTTCAATAACGAAGGCGAGATCCAGGGCTCCGTTTGCGCCGGACCTGATGAAAACAGATCTAAAATCGCGTTTGCCCCCGGCCGAGGTGCCGGCGAGGCCGATCCCCGAGAGGCGGGTGAGGAGGTAGAAGCGCCCGTGGACCGGCACCGTCATGGCGATTCCCGCGCCGCTGAATTCAGGTGGTAAAGATACCAGGGTTACCTTTCACGAAATCATATACATTCCCAAAAGGTGATCGGGGTTGCTTGATCATATAGGAAAAAGGATCTTGTACTGAATGCGGCCCAGGTGACACAATGAGCTTTATGTGAACAAATAATGGACCGCTGAAAAGCAATTGCAAGACAAAAACCGATGGACAGGGTGCTTAAAATTTCGCGCGCGCCGAAAAAATGAGAAATTTTGCGAGAAACGAGCAAAATATCTCCGCCTGCTGAATAGAATAGCAGCGGTTTAATTACAATCATGTCAGTTAAACTATCCTGGAAGTCCTGTTTTTTCACCGCAGAGGTCGCGGAGGGCGCAGAGGTTGATAATTGTTTACGACTCTCTGAATGCCGTGTCTTAATGCTTCAACATTGAAATTGATAAGCAATCCGAGGGATAGGCTGGATAGTTTCAGATATGACAGTATTTGGGCCTTGTGGATGGGCGGGAGCGATTCGACGGATTTCAATTCGACGATCACGGAGTCTTCAACCCGGAGCTTTCCAATTCATATGCCATGCAGGACTCATAGACCGATTCCAATAATCCGGGTCCGAGTTCCCGGTGGAGCTCGATTGCTTAACCAATTATTATTTCAGTTAGTGTATTTAAATCTTCAATCAACATGTATAATCCCACCCTTCTCTGCGTCCTCCGTGACCTCCGCGGTAAAAAAAACACGAAAAAATATACGATTCCCGGAATGCATGCCAGTGCCTGAACCACACGCATTTATAGACAGTTTTTCGATCGAGTCCGGGCCGATAGGGAGGCGCGGTTTCTTTTGTTCGCAGGTACATGGAGGGGAAACGAACGAAATCTACATCAATGGAAAAAATGGTTATAAACCGGAACATGCGACTGGCATGGATTTTTACGCGCCGGGCGCCGTATTTTTCTTGAATTAATTCAATAACCCGCGGAGCATACATCCGGTTACATTATCCCGGGACCGGCGCGCAGGGCAGTGAAATTTCCATTCATCCATGACCGGAAGCAGAAGGGGGCCGAGATATCCCACCCCTCGGGGGGGGTGATGCGCAGGGCCGCTGAGGTCATCCGGGCGGGAGGCATCGTCGCCTTTCCCACGGAGACGGTCTACGGCCTCGGGGCCGACGCCTTCAATCCCCTGGCCGTGGCCCGCATCTTCGAGGCGAAGAACCGGCCCCTCTTCGATCCCCTCATCGTGCATATCGCCGATCTTTCCCAGATGGCGCTTCTTTCCCCGCACATGGACCGGCGCGCCGGTAGGCTCGCCGGGAGATTCTGGCCCGGGCCCCTCACCATGGTGCTGCCGAAGAGCGAGAAGGTGCCTGACATCGTCACCGCGGGCCTCGAGACCGTGGCGATACGGATGCCGGACCATCTCATCGCCCTGGACCTGATCCGGCAGAGCGGCACGGCCATCGCGGCGCCCAGCGCCAACCGCTTCGGCTACATCAGCCCCACCAGGGCCCTCCACGTGCGCGACCAGATCGGGGACCGGGTGGACATGATCATCGACGGCGGGGACTGCACCGTGGGCGTGGAGTCGACGATCCTGAAGCTCGATGACGGCGAGGCGGTGATCCTGCGCCCCGGCGGAACGCCCGTGGAGGAAATCGAGGCGGTGATCGGACCCGTGACCATCGCCCCTGACGCGGAGGGGGATCCCGAGGCCCCGGGAAGGCTCCCCTCCCACTACGCCCCCTCGGTGCCTCTTCGCCTCGTGGAATCAATAAATGACATCGACTTCACCCGGGAAGAAACGGGGTTCCTTCTTTTCAAGCGGCCCGAGGGATCCTTCCCGGCCGATCGCACGGAGATACTCTCCGGGGTGGGCGATCTCCAGGTGGCGGCGGCGAACCTCTTCTCCTGCCTCCACCGCCTTGACCGGATGAAGGTGCGCCTCATCCTGGCGGAGCCCGTGCCGGAGCGGGGGCTCGGCATCGCCATCATGGACAGGCTCAGGAAAGCCTCGCGGGGGAGCGCCGAATGAAGGGGCGGCCCCTTTTCATCGTCTTCGAGGGCATCGACGGGTCGGGGAAGTCGACCCAGTGCGATCTCCTCCACCGCCACGCCCTTTCCCGGGGGATCGACGCGCTTCGCTGCGCCGAGCCGACGGAGGGCCCCCGGGGCCGCGAGATACGGGCCATGCTTCGGAAAAAGGAAATGGCGCCCCCGGAGGAGCAGCACCGGCTCTTTCTCCTCGACAGGATCGACGACGCGGAACGCAGGATCAACCCGGCCCTGAGGGAAGGGAGGACCGTCATCATGGACCGCTACTACCACTCGAACGCCGCCTACCAGGGGGCCGCCGGCATGGCGCCGGAGCAGGTGATCGCCGAGAATCGGGCCGCCGGGGTCCCGGAGCCTGACCGTGTCTATTTCATCGACGTTACCCCCGACATCGCGATGAAGAGAATCGCGCTTCGGAATGAAGGGGAGGGGGAGATATTCGAGAAGGAGCGGTTTCTCGAGCGGGTGCGCGAGATATTCCTGTCGATCGCCGACGGGCGTTTCCTTGCCGTCGACGGCCGGGATGGGGTCGAGGAGATATTCGACAGGGTGCGGAGTGATTTCGACGGGATGATCTCCGCGGATCATAGATGAAAGAGAGGGACTCGATGGCGAGGGCGTTGCGGATATCGTGTCGGATCATGATCTGCGTGACGGTCATGATGACGGGTGCGCGCCTCGGGGCGGCGACGAACCCCTTCCCTTCGCCCGCCCGGGGCTCGGCGAGCCACACCGGCGGACCCTTCGGCGCCGCCCTGAATCCCGTGTTCGCCGACCTGCCCGAGACCCCGCTGGCGGCGTACCAGTACCGCTTCTTTGACGGTAAAAAAAAGGGAAGCCACTTTGCCGGGGCGAACTTGTACGGGTTTTCCTTCCAGTACGGGTGGCACCGGGACGTCTATCTTCCCGCCATCGACGCCCTGGGTAGCGCGGGGGCCCACCACTTCCGGTTCACCAGGGGATTTTTCTTCCGGAATGTCGCCGGGTTCGGCATCGGGTATTCCTTCAGCCAGTCGAAGAACCGGATCTTCAGGGGCTACCGGGGCCTTTCCTGGGGTCTCCTGGTGAGGCCGGTCCGCTACCTGTCACTGGGGTTCGTCATGGAGGACGCCTGGGGCGAGATCAACGCCGGGGGAATACCATGGCGCGAGGTGTATTCGATTTCCATACGGCCCTACACGGAGCGTATCACGCTTTCCCTTGACCTGGCGAGGAAAAAGGGGGGCCGGGCCCGTGACCTCGAGTACCGGGTCACCGCCGACGCGCGGCTCCCCTACGGGATCAATCTCTTCATGACCGTGGACGGCGGATGGAACTTT
Source organism: Spirochaetota bacterium (assembly GCA_040768125.1). Classification (GTDB taxonomy): domain Bacteria; phylum Spirochaetota; class UBA4802; order UBA4802; family UBA5550; genus RBG-16-49-21. The sequence goes on from JAXGNG010000005.1 coordinate 235,726, forward strand.
CTCTTCGGCGCGGCCTTTCCCCTCCTGCCCGCCGCTTCGCGGTGTCCCTCCGTGGAGCCTTTCTACTACCGCTCCCTGAACAGGGACCGGGGCCCCGATCACAACAGCATCGGTGTGGCCCTGGGCATGCCCGGAAAGCGCCGGGGACTCCTTCCCTGGGCGGGAAGGCAGTGGCTGAGCGTAGCCCTTGACGGCCGTCTCAATGAAATGGAGAAGAAGAGCTTCTGGGGAAGGGAGGCAACGGTCTTCTACGATATCGTGGCGGCGATTGATCGGGCGGGGAAGGACCCATCCATTAGAGGTATTGTTCTCAGGATCGACCGACTGGAGATCGGATTTGCACAGGTCCAGGAGCTTCGCCGGGAGATGCAAAAAGCGCGCGGGCTCGGCAAGAAGGTCTATGCCGTCATGACGGGGCCCGGGAACAGGGAATACTATCTCGCCTCGGCGGCGGAGCGGATCTACTACCCGCCCCACAGCACGTTCTATTTCTCCGGTCTCGTCGCCCGGGTCTACTTCATCCGGGGCCTGATGGAAAAGATCGGCGTGGAATTCGAGTCATTCAAGCGCGGGGCCTACAAGTCCTTCGACGAGACCTTCACACGGGAGGGCATGTCCGACGCCTTCAGGGAGAACGTGACGTCGTTCCTCACCGACATGAACGAGCGGTACCTTTCCGACATCACCGAGGACAGAAAAATTTCCCGGGAGCGCGTGGATGAGCTGTTCCGCCGGGGGCAGGTGACGCCCGACGAAGCGGTTGAATTCGGATTCGTGGATGTCGTCGGATACCCTGACGAGGCGGTCGAGGAGATCGGGAGGGCCGGCATCGTGGGGCTCGAAGCATACCGGAAGGGCGCGGTTCACCTGGATTCCTGGGGCCCCGTGCCGCGCGTGGCCCTCCTGGTTCTTGAAGGCTCCATCGTGACCGGCGGTTCCTATAACACGGGATTCTTCCGGTCGATCGGCGAGGGGGCGTACCGGAGGGCCCTGGAACGCGCGTTCCGGGACCCCCAGGTGCGCGCCGTCGTGGTGCGCGTCAATTCCGGCGGGGGATCGGCTGCGGCCTCGGATGTCATGCTCCACGATCTCCTTCGCCTGAAAAAAAAGCATGACAAGCCCGTGGTGTTTTCCTTCGGGAACATCGCCGCGTCGGGAGGCTACTACGCGGCGTGCACGGGTGACACGATATTTGCCGATGGTGGCAGTGTCACCGGTTCCATCGGGGTCGTCTTCGGCAAGCTGACCCTCCAGGAGCTGTACCGCAAGCTGGGAATCAGGCGGGAATCGATCGCCATGAGCGAGTTCGCCGACATATTCTCGGAATCACGGCGCCTCACCGAGCGGGAGAGAAAGATCTTCCAGGAAGGTGTCGATTTTTCCTACCGGCGGTTCACCGGGAAGGTGATGAAGGCGCGCGGAATTGGACCCGATGAAATTGAACGACTGGCCGAGGGACGGGTATTCACGGGCGCCCAGGCCGGGAGAAGCCGCCTGGTGGATCGCGAGGGCGGCGTGGTCACGGCGGTTGAATTCGCCCGTTCCCTGGCGGGCATATCCGGTCATTTCGAGATAGTCAAATTTCCCGATGAACGGGAACCCCTCTTCAGCATGTTCACGCTCCCGGAGCTCCATTTCGTTGCCGAACGGCTCCGGGGTCTCTTTGACGGCGCGGCGCTGCTTTCTCTCAAGGAAGAATCAGCGCTCTATCTCGTGCCGTATCGCATCGAGATCCGATAACACGCTCCGTCCCGCCGACGGAAGGGGAAGGTGAAGCATGTATTATTTGATTGACAAATATCCGAAGGCATGTGTATCTTCGGGCCTGCGGGAAGAGATGCCATTTTCATGGGAGTCATGAAATGAACATAGCGCTCATCAACAGCAACCAGTCATTCAGCAACGCCGTCACGACTTCACTGAAAGGATACAAGTCGAAGATCACCGTATCCGAAGGAATTGACAACGCCCTCGTGAACATACAGAAACACAGCATCAACACCGCCATCATCAACTGGTCGCGAGGGGATTTCGATATCAACGCGCTCTGCAAGCGAATACGGAAGGTAAAATTAAACCGGTACGTGTACCTCATCGTGGTGACCGCCCGGGACCGCGAAGGCGCCATCGCGCGGTTCCTGGATGCCGGGGCGAACGACTTCCTCTTCAAGCCCTTCGGGAAAGGAGAGATGATTTCCCGCATGAAGATCGCCGAGTGGACCATCAAGCGGGAGGAGGAAATCATCCGCAACAAGAAAAAGATCCTGAAGATGGTCAAGGAAGACCCGATAACGGGCCTTCTCAACCGGCGGTCCCTTCTTGACGAAATGCTCAGGGAGATGGGCAGGGCGGCGAGGGAGATGAAATACATATCCGTCGCCATGACGAGCATCACCAATTTCAAAGAGCTCGCGGACGCCCACGGGATGCCCCTCATGGAAGAGGTCCTGAGCGAATGCGGAAGAAGGATGAGAACATCCTGCAGGCCCTACGACAAGCTCGGCCGCTATACCGTATCTGATTTTCTCCTGTTTCTTCCTGATTCCGGCACGAAAAACACTGAAAAAGTCGCCGGAAGGATCATACACTCCCTTGTAAAGAAGCCGATTATTGTAAAGAACATAGATGTAAAACTGGCGCTCTCCATCGGCGTCTCAGACCTGGATCCGAAGCAGATCGCCCAGAACAACAGCGTGGACAGCAATCTCCTCAATGACCTCATACTGGACTCACTTATTAAACGCGCGGAAACGGCGGTAAAGCGCTCCCTGAGGCTGGGCAAGAATAAAATCGAAGTGTTCAGGGAATGATTCAGGAAGGGACAGGGCAGATAAAAAAAATGAGGCGGGGTGTTGCCCCGCCTTATTGCGTACTGCGAAGACCCGTTACTTCTTCTTCTTTGCGGTCTTTTTCTTGGCAGTTTTCTTAGCAGTCTTCTTCGCTGCTTTCTTCACGGTTTTTTTCTTAGCGGTTTTTTTAACTGTTGCCACGATCTTTTTTTCTCCTTTTTTAATTTTAGTTTTCTTAGCGCCCCTTGATCGGGGAACCCTCTGTAAAGAATGAGAAACGGATTTTTTTGCTACCGATTTTCTTTTTGTTTTTTTTATCGGTTTTTTTGGCGCATTTTTATTAGCGCCTTTTACGCTTTTTTTTATGCGCATCGCGCTGATGATCCAGCGCGCGACGAGCTGCAGTACCGCGGCGTTGTCTTTCTCGTTCATCGTTTCGTGGTAAAGACCCTCGAATACGTGAAGCTCTTTCTTAAGGGACGAGGCGTTCTTAAAGAGGGTCTCGCTTCCGCGGTAATCGACGATCGCATCTTCCTTTCCGTGAAATACCAGGAGGTCCATGCGGAGCTCGAGCGCCCTGTTGATGCATTCTTCCCCGGATTTTATGAACTCGGTGTACCAACGAGCCGACACGTGATCGTGAACGAGCCGGTCGTTCTCATAGGCATCGACCACGTCGGGATCATGGGAAAGCTCCTCGGGGTTGAGTCCGGTTTTCATGGAAAAGGACGGGGCGTAGCGCGAGAAAATGGTGCCCAGCTTCGTTTTCCATGCCGGGACCTCCACCGCGGGCACCACGCCGGCGGACGATAGCACCAGTGCGTCGACGTCGTCCGGGTAGGAGAGGGCGTATTTGCATGCGATGACGCCTCCCATGCTGTGGCCGAGGAGGACGAGGGGGAGCTCGTTCTTTTCCTCTTTAATCAGGTCGATGAAAAGCTTCAGGTCGTAGACGTAATCCATAAAGGAGTCGACATGGCCGCGGGGACCGCCGGACCTTCCGTGTCCGCGATGATCGGGGGCAAAGACGGAAATGCCGCTCTTCGCAAGCGCCTTGATGATGTTCGCGTATCTTCCCCCGTGTTCGCCGACGCCATGGGCTATGACGAGTATGCCCCGCGGCGATGAGGTATCCCAATTCTGGAAAAAAATCTCGGTGCCGCCCTTGCCGATGAACGTTCCGCTGTTATACGTATATGATTCCATTCATTTACCCTCAGGCCATAAGTTAAAAATCGGGATATGCTTGATGACGATATCGAGAATCCCAAGGTTCCGATCTGTATGGGGAGCCTTGTTCGCCTTTTCACCCTCGCAGTGACCGGAGATAACGGACGCCGGCTTTGCATCACTATTGAGGGGGAATATGGCGGTTCCCGGGGAGGGAAAGGGTTTTCGCGCGAGGCTGTCACGACCCACCCTCTGCATGCTTGAAAGCGCGTTCTTATAGTATGCGGCCTGCGGGGCGTTCCCCAGGGCATTAAAGCCATGTATGATGGATCGGAAAAGATCCTCGATGCCGTCGAAGGCGATTCCATGGGACAGGGCTGACAAAAGCATTGCGAGGCCTTCTCTTTTTTGGCCCTGTTTACCCAGGAGAGCGGCGCCCTCCCTGATGAGGCGTTCGCGGTCGCCGGGTTGCGACGGGAGAGCAAAGGCCGCGTCATGGGTCATGCTGCTCTGACCCCGGAGATTTTTGAAGCGGTACCGAAGAGAATGACGACCGGGATAGATCCTGGTGCCGTACGCCACCCTGTACTGGGTTTCTGATATTTTTTCATGTTTCAGGGGGAGCCCGTCCAGGGTGATGTGCAGGGAGCTTTCGTCGATTCCGGGGGCCTCGCCGCCGGCATCGGTATGAATGATTATGGATGGAGTAGCCTCGCGTATGACGTACAATCCCGATTCCGCGGTTTCCACCGGGCAGGAAAAGGAAACCTTTGACGTGGGTATGCCCCTTTTCGTGTAGGTGGAAACAGCGGAAAAATAGGCCTCGGCAAGTTTTTGAAGGTAGGGAACCTGGACCGAGAGGTGTGCAGTGTCAATTCCGGGATATGACGCGGGTATTCCCACTACTCCGGGGCAAAGAGAGGCGGAATCGCGAAGGATCGTGCCTTTCCCGCCCGGGGAGGTGGTTTCTGGGGCAATTATTCCCTCACCGTCCATGATTTTATGGAACTCATCCATGAGGATAACCGCGAAATCGAATCCCGGCGCGTGGATATCACGGGGGCCGCCCAGAAGGATCAGGGGCCGGGAGGGATTTTCGGTTGTGCCATGGGAGGCCGGCGGACGGATCCCAATTATCAGGTCCGGTGAGAATTGGAAAGCAATCCGGGTAATTTCAATGTCCGACGCCGTTCCCTGGGTGGTTTCCACGATGACCCCGGCGCCCTGGAGCATCTCCGCGAGCATGCCGGTTACGCGGATAGCGATATCGTCTTTATCGAAATCGTTGGCGGTAGGATTATGTCGCGTTCCTGAATCGAATCCCGTATACAGGAATATCCTTTTATTCTTAAGCCAGGGACGGGGAACGGAGAGAGCGTCACCCGCGTAATGATAGGAATCGCGGTCGCAGGCCACCAGGGGAAGCCCGATCATGATGGGGAACAGCAGTATCCGATTAGAGTACTTGAATCGGGCCATGGGCTCTTCCATCAATGAATTGTCGCACCATGGGGTCGGCCGTTGACCTGAAGGTGTCGGGGGGACCCTCATAGATGATTTTTCCATTGTAAAGCATTGCAATCCTGTCGGCAATGCGGTAGGCAGAGCGGATGTCATGCGTGACGACGACCGAGGTAACCCCGAATGTATCACGCGTGTGGACGATGAGCCGGTCAACGGCGCCGCCCGTAATCGGGTCAACGCCCGTGGTGGGTTCATCGTAGAGCATGATTTCGGGCTTCATCGCGATGGATCGGGCGAGGCCAACCCTTTTCTGCATACCGCCGGAAAGTTCGGATACGCGCTTTTCCTCGACGTTTTTCAGGCCAACCTGCGCAAGGGTCTCGGGAACGATGCGACGTATCGATTCTTCAGGGGTGTCCTGCCTTCTCAGGCCGAAGGCGACGTTGTCGTATATATTGAGTGAATCGAAGAGCGCCGCGCCCTGGAAGAGAATGCCGTATTTTGACAGAATCGATCGGCGCGTTTCGGCATCGGCTCCCGTGAACTCAACGCCGTCAACGAAGATCGATCCGCTGTCCGGCTCCAGGATGCCCATCATGTGCTTGAGTATGACGGATTTGCCGACGCCGCTGATGCCGATGATGCAGAGGATTTCACTTTCGAAGACAGTAAGGTCGAGTCCATCAAGAACAATCTTCGGACCGAACGACTTGTGGAGATTCCGTATTGATATTTTCTCTTTCATTTTTTTACTACTTATTAATATCCTATTATATGTGTGTAAATTGTCAATTGTTTTTTGGATTATGTCACCTAAACTTTTTTAATTTTTTCAATTGATAAATCAGAGCTAACGAGCTGGAAGTCGCGTGTTGCAATTGCAATCGTTGTACGGTACGTTATAAGATAAATCTACCGTTCGATTTCTTCAGTATACCGCCATTCTTCACGCGCGGCGTTCGCATCACTCCGCGAGTTGCAGTGGATTCCGTTGTACGCTTTTTATGGTATGCTCGAAATCGCGTGTGTCATTTATATACTCAGGTAAACAGGCTCATGAACCGATGAAACGCGCGCACCGAACGATCTGTTTGCATGGAGAGAGATTCCAATTGATGCGTGACGCTGATTGGTAACGCGTAACCCGCGCCATTCGTGCCAGTAAAAACACGCGATAATTAATTACTTGCAATAATCACGCCGTGCTGTCGTTCATATCAGGCCGAGAATCGTCGTTGCTATTCATGAATTCAAGGCAGTGAGATCGAAGCCATGATGCTTTTCCAGGAACCGAGGCTGAGTGCACGCTCACCCTGCGCGTATTTGCCGGAAAAAATGTGGAGATTCGAGTATTTTTTTGCCACGGATCTCAACCCCGGCGAGCTTGAAGAGTTACTGTCTCGCGGGTGGAGGAAGTTTGGAGATTATTTTTTCAGGCCACGCTGCGATGATTGCCGGGAATGCGTTCCCATCCGTGTGATTGCCGGGGATTACAGGCCCACGAAAAGCCAGAAACGAACGGCAAGGAAATGCCGGGACGTGAAAGTCCGCTTTACGGAACTTTCATACCGGGAGGAGATATTCGACATTTATAGGGATCATTCAATGAGCCGTTTCGGCAAGGAGACCGATCCGAATGAGTTCATAGGCGCGTTTTACAATCCCTCATGTCCATGTCTCCAGTCGGAATACTTCCTCGATGATGAACTGGTGGCCGTTGGATTTCTCGATCGAGCGGAGGAATCCCTCAGCTCCGTCTATTTTATTTTTAAAACCGCGCATGAACATTTGGGCCTCGGCACGTACGGCGCCATGAAAGAGATAGAATATGCGGTGCAACAGGGCCTGGGGTATTACTACCTGGGATACTGGATCAAGGGAAACGGAAGAATGGCCTACAAGGGGTCTTTTCGACCGCATGAACTATATGATTGGTGCCGGGAAGAATGGCGCCGGGGGTGAGGATCGGTGGTTACATGAAAAGAAATCCAATTTTTTTTGAACCGGTGTTCGAAACCATTGTATATTATATACTTAGATAGAGGGATGCAAGCGCCTCTGGATCGAAGAGGAAGGTATGGCGGATTATACGGATTCAGAGACCCGGTATGAGGAGGATACGGGCCTCACAACGGAAAAGAGGCTCGATGAGCCAAAAATGTACCGGGTTGTGCTCCATAATGACCACTACACCACGATGGATTTCGTCGTCGAAGTCCTGGTCAAGATTTTTCACATGCCCACAGAGCGGGCAGTGCAGGTTATGCTGGACGTGCATCGAAAGGGGGCAGGGGTCTGCGGCGTGTACACGTTCGATATTGCCGTGACAAAGGTTGACCAGGTTCACCAGTTGGCGCGTTCGCGGGAATTTCCCCTTAAATGTTCTTACGAGGAAGTCTGATGGAGATACATCACGATTTAAACAACATCCTCATGGCCGCCTTCCAGGAGGCCAAGATGCGGAAACATGAATATCTCACCCCCGAGCATATACTCTACGCGACCCTCCACAACGATGCGGGAAGGGAAATCATTCTGGGGAGCGGAGGAGACCCGGAGGGACTGGCGAAAAAAATCGTCGATTTTTTCAATACCCATATCACCACGGTAGATTACGACGAGCCGGTGCAGTCAGCGGGCTTCAAGAGTGTCCTCGAACGGGCGATATGGCACACCACGTCGGCGCAGAAGGAAGAGCTTGACGTGGGAGATGTCCTGGTATCGATTTTTGACGAAACAGAGTCCTTCGCCGCGTTTTACCTCCAGGAGGGGGGCATCACCCGTTTCAGCCTGCTCGACTATATATCCCACGGGATGGAACTCTACACGGGAGGGAACGGTGACGCCGGTGAGTATGACGATGAAGCCGGCGAGGAGCGAAGGGGTGGCAGCGTAAGGCCGAAACGAGGTGCCGGGAGCAAAGCCGTGGAAGCCTTTACCACGGATCTGACGGCCAGGGCCAGGGAGGGAAAGCTTGATCCCCTCATCGGAAGGAAGGATATCATCGAACGAACCGTCCAGGTCCTCTGCAGGCGGAACAAGAACAACCCGATTCATGTGGGGGACCCCGGGGTGGGGAAAACGGCAATCACCGAAGGTCTCGCGCAGTATATCGCCACGGGGGAAGTGCCGCGCCCGCTCAGGGACTCGAAGATTTTTTCCCTGGACATGGGCGCCCTCATCGCCGGCACGCGCTTCCGCGGGGATTTCGAGGAGAGGATGAAGAAAGTGATCGCGGAGCTCAGGGAAATGGACAACGTGATCCTCTTCATCGACGAGATTCATACGGTCGTGGGGGCAGGAGCCGTTTCCGGGGGGTCGATGGACGCCTCGAACATGCTGAAGCCGATCCTCTCCGGGGGAGAGGTCCGGTGCATCGGTTCGACCACCTATGAGGAATACAAGAAATACTTTGAGAAGGACAGGGCGCTTTCCAGACGTTTCCAGAAGATCGACATACCGGAAACAACGGTTGAGGAGACCATCGAGATACTGGAAGGGCTCAGGGAGAGATACGAACGGCACCACAACGTGACGTATTCGGATGAAACGATCAGGGCGTCGGTGGAGCTCGCATCGAAGCATATTAACGACCGCTTTCTTCCGGACAAGGCGATAGATGTCATTGATGAGGCGGGGGCATACGCGCGCATGTACCGTGAGGCCGATGAGGACGACGTGGTACCCATCACGCCTGTGGATATTGAAAAAATCGTGGCCAAGATAGCGCGCATTCCGGAAAAAAGCGTTTCGGCGTCGGAGACCGGCAAGCTTCGTGACATCGAGAGCGGGCTCAGGGCGTGGATTTTCGGGCAGGATGACGCCATCGCCCACGTGTGCGAGGCGATCAGGAGAAGCAGGGCGGGGTTCGGGAATCCTGATCGACCGATCGCCTCGTTTCTTTTCGTGGGCCCCACGGGAGTCGGAAAAACGGAACTGGCACGTCGCCTCGCGGCGGAGATGGGCGTTAAGCTGCACCGATATGACATGAGCGAGTACCAGGAAAAGCATACCGTGGCCCGTCTAATCGGCGCCCCTCCGGGCTACGTGGGATACGAGGAGGGAGGGCTCCTCACGGAGGCGGTGAGAAAGACCCCCTTTGCGGTCCTCCTCCTTGACGAAATTGAAAAGGCGCACCAGGATATCTTCAACACCCTCCTCCAGGTGATGGATTACGCGACCCTGACGGACAATACGGGGAAAAAGGCTGATTTTCGCAACGTGATACTCATCATGACCTCGAACGCCGGGGCGCGTGAAATCGGCAAGGCACGGGTCGGATTTGATGAGCGGAAGGTGACGGAATCGGCCATCAAGGACGCGGTGGAGCGGATTTTTTCTCCCGAGTTTCGGAACCGTCTCGATGCGGTGGTTCGATTCAATGACCTCGATGAGGAGATCATCGTCAGGATCGTGAAGAAAAACATCGACCAGTTCCGGGAGCAGCTCGGGGAAAAGCATATCACCCTCGAGGTGAGCGACGAGTGCTATCGGTGGCTCGGGAGGAAGGGATATTCACCCGCATTCGGTGCCAGGGAGATTGACCGTCTCGTTCAGGACAAGATCAAGAAGTTCTTCGTCGATGAGGTCCTTTTCGGATCCCTCGCCGGGGGAGGCGCCGCCAGGGCGGATATCGAGAATGACGAGGTGGTCATTCGAATTGTAGAAGACCAGCCGAAGAAGGACGGCGGTAACTGACCGGGGTGAACCAATTTCTTCATCCTCCCGGTGGACATATAACCCTCGCTCCCCCGGGATACGTCCCCCACATGATTGAGAAGGGGCCCGACGGTTGGGCTATTCGTGTTGTACGGGAGAACCCAGCTCTTTGAATGAGAACATCTTGAAGGCGCGGGCGCCGTCATAATCGAGAATTCGTAAATCGTCGGTCTCTTTCAGGTCCTGGACCACTATGTCAAAATGGCCCCCGTACCGTTCTTTTGCCTCCTCCACGGGGATTTCATAGGCGATGAACTTGGCGATGCCCTTGCTTTCAAATTTCCTGATAAGGTCCTGGTCGAGGAAATTCGCGTGTGAAGTGAGATACACCAGAGCGCCGTTGCCCGTTAAAAGTAATCCAGCTTTCATGGCCAATCACCCCCTTGTTGTCTGTGGTATAATAAAAGTATCTCAGATTATGGAAGATGTCAAAGGAAAAGGTGAAAATGCTTATCTGGATTCATAGAAGGGCTGCAGATTCCGCTGACGCCTTTTCCGTCACCTTGCTGGATCATTTCGTGGGCCGGCCCGGTGCCTCCAGCGCTTCAAACTCTGACCGGTGGTCATCAGTATAGCGAATGAGGCGGGTGACACCAAGGAGTGGTTCACATGACAGGGGCAGGGATACGGCTGGGAGTTTGAAAAGCTTTCTCGTCTCCTTTGTTTTATCCGTATCTTCACACTTGTTCAGTATGACCCTGCTGATTGAAATCCCCAATTCGGCGAGTTCTTCCTTAATGGTGTGCGATTCGAGGCGGGAAAGGCGATCGGGGTTCATGACAAGGCGCACCGATATTTTTCCGGCATCCTTGAAAAGATTTCCCATGAGACGGTACTCTTCGATTGATTTCTCGATTTTACCGAGTACACGATCACTCTCGAATTTTTTTCTTCCCAGGGTGATTGCGGTGATCATTTCCTTTTTTTCCTTAATTCTCACACGGAGCGATCTGATTTCCTCGAGCCATAGCAGGGAAAGAAAGGGGAGTCTGAAAAATTTCAGGGTCAGAGCCGTCGGTGGCATGTCGAAGATGAGACAATCCTTGTCGTTGTGCCTCTGCACGATGTCGTGGAAGGCCCTGAGAAGAGCGTATTCTTCGATGCCCGGAGAATGACGAATGAGATTGAAGTAGCCGGAGAGATTGAATGCCGTCTGGTAGGAATAAGCGCGCCGCAGATCATCTTCGATTGTTTTAAGATAGGCCCGGGTCAGCAATTGTGGATCGACCTCAAGGGCGTTAACACCGCCGGTCACTTTTTTCGGCTTCGGGGAAAGTTTTTTTTCAAGAATATGAGAGAGGTTATGGGCGGGATCCAGTGATGTCAGAAGAATTTCCTCTCCCCGACTCGCCCTGTGAAGGGAGGTCAGCACAGCCATGGTGGACTTGCCCACCCCTCCTTTTCCAAGAAAGAAAATGATTGATTTCACGTCTCAGCCTATATCAAGGAGTGAAAAGAGCTGTCCGAGTGGATCATGGGCGGTGCCGATGCAGTCGATCATCAGGGGAAGCTCCTCCTTCATCTCCGGAAGGAGCTCGAGGGCAATATGCATGGGGGCGGAGGGGAAACCGGTCATGAAGCCGAGGACCGTCAGGCCGAAAATGTTCTGCAATTCCTCGGTCTCCCATCTGAGGAGGCTAACGGCGCGCTCTCTCGAAGCAGAGTCGAACTGCTGCCATAGCCGTGATAGATGAGACAATGTTGCCGAGGCGGCCGTTCCGATTTTTCTTAATGGGCACACCGTTGGCGGCTTCCTGTCATTCGGATTCATCGCTCTTCTTGAAAAACTTGATCGCGGTTTCGATCAGTATCCAGAAGACGATTAGGATGATCATCATGTTGATGATCTGCAGCAGCACATTTTTTTTCGAAAGATACTCAAACTGGTTATACAGTGTGGCCCAGGAGGTCATGACCGCCATGAATATCGCGGGAATACCCGCGATGATCCATTTGAGGCCTCCTTTTCGCTTAAGGTACAGTGCGATGATGAAGAGCGCCAGGGCTGCCAGTGTCTGGTTGACCGCGCCGAAGAGGGGCCAGAGCTTCAATGCTCCACCGCCGTCGGCACCCGTTGCGAAGGCCAGGGCCGCGGCGGTTCCCACAACGAAAAAAGTAGAGACGTAACGATTCGTGAATATCTTGATCTTGAAGCCGGTGAACATCTCCGTCACCACGTATCGCTGGATGCGCGTCGCGGTATCAAGGGTGGTGCCGGCGAAGGATGCGACGAATACACCCATTATGGTGACGGCAATGCCATGGGGTATGCCGAAGGTCTCTATCATATTGGCGGCGCCGATGACAAAGGCGCTGATTTTCGGGCCAAGGCCCTTGTCCGCGACAGCCCATGATGAATAGTGGGTATTCCATGCCGCGACGCCGGTGAGAACCTCTGTTGACCCGTTTGTGACCACTTCATAGCCGAGGCCGATGCCGGCCGCCACGGCGATGATGACGAGCGTCGCGAGTCCTCCTTCGAGTAGCATGGATCCGTATCCTACGAAGAGGGAATCGTTTTCGGACCTCACCTGCTTGGAACTGGTGCCCGAGGATACCAGGGAGTGGAATCCCGATATGGCGCCGCATGCGATGGTGATAAACAGGAAGGGCCACAGGGGTGGGGCATCCTTCGGGGTGGCCTGTACCGCCGGGGCCACGATTTCCATGCCCTGGGTAAATGAGGCGGCGATGACACCGATTATCATCAGCGCCATAACGATCATGAGCTGGTGAGAGTTAATGAAATCCCGCGGCTGGAGAAGGGTCGTGACGGGCAGCACCGAGGCAAAGAAGGCATAGGCGAGAAGAATCAGCGTCCAGATTCCCGTGGCGGGAATCCCCGCGATGGATGGCATCTCCACGGGCACATAATAACCGATAACAACGGTGATGTACATTACAACCACCGCGATGATTGACCAGATGGTTACGCTCATCGAGCGTTTATACACTCCGTAACCGAGCAACATCGCGATAGGCACCTCGCACCAGATGGGAAGCACGGAAGCGGGAAACATCTTAAAAATGACGGCGATGACGAGGCCGAATACCGCAATCACAATAAGGAGCTCGAGGAATACGATGATGAAAAATATCAGCCGTGTACGGGGATTGATGTATTTCGACGTGTAATCCGATATTGATTTTCCCTGGTTCCTCATCGAAATAATGAGGGCTCCGAAATCGTGGACGGCCCCCATGACGATGCTGCCGATGAATACCCAGAGCATGGCGGGAACCCATCCCCATATGATGGCAATCGCGGGACCGACGATGGGACCTGTTCCCGCTATGGATGTGAAATGGTGACCGAAAATGATTTCTTTTTTGGTCGGCACGTAATCAATGCCGTCCTCGAATTCCACTGCGGGGGCTTTCGCATCGGGAAGAATTTTGAATATTCGATGTGCGATAAAATGACCATAAAGCTTGTACATTGCGATATAGCCGGCAAAGGTGAGAACCATGAGTATCAGGGTATCCATGGAGAACCTCCTCTCTGATACCGTGAAGAATATAAAATGGTGAGAATGCCGGGGTCACGTGTCAAGTAGTTTTTTATTCCGGCATGCGCGGGTCGCGCGCTCTTCCGGAGGCAAGGTGCTGCATCATGCAGGGCATTGCCTTATCACATGGCGGGTATTCTGTTATGGAATAATCTTTTTCATGGGATGAGATGATCGAGATGGATGTTCGACATCGATGCGAAAATGTTTTTTTTTGCTTTACGGTTCATCCGGGAAAGATTGGCCAGTAATTGCTTCATTTGCGCCCTGCGGTTATTATCTTCATAGGGGCACCTTGACTCGTCAATGGGATACGCCCGTATCTTCGCATAGCGGGCAATTTCCTGCTCCGTGAGAAGGATAAGCGGGCGAATGATGTCGAACTCCCCTTGAAACATGGCAAGTTTTGGTGGGAGGGAGCTGAAGGATCCGTTGAAGGTCATGTTAAGAAAGAGGGTTTCAAGAGCATCATCCATGTGATGCCCGAAGGCAAGACGGTTGCAGCCGGTTGCATTGACAGCACGAAACAGTTCTTTGCGGCGGTGCCAAGAACAAACAAAACAGGTGGACTTTCGAGGATCGCGGTTGAGATCAGCCTCGATAGATCGGATGTGGAGGGGGATTTTAAGATCGGAACAGAGATGGTCGAAGAATTCAATATTTAATGGCGGTGTGATACCGCTGACATTAATATGAATCGCGTGAATATCGTAATAAATTGGGATCCATTTGCGTCGAAGGGAGAGCGTCTCTAACAGTACTATTGAGTCCTTGCCGCCCGAAAGGGCTACCGCCACACGGTCGTTCGATCGTATCATGCTAAAAAGATTAATCGCACGACCCACGGACTTCTGGATTCTTTTCAGAAAAGCATTTTCCCCTGAGGTGCTCATGGATGTACCGTTATTGATCGGGGTATCTGGTTGCGTATTGTTGAAAGGTTCATGTTATTCCAAATTTTTCTATCCCGGCTGGATATCCCCAAATTATTCTGTAATTAATAATGTTGTCTATTACTTCTCGTATAATTATATAATTAATCATGGGATAGTTATCGGTGCTAGTTTGCATTGTCCGATTTCGAAGATATTTCTCCACGGCATATGCAAGTATTTTGGAAACCGACATTTTAAGAAACTTCCTAAGATCAAGAAGGTATTCATATTCATCCGCTCTGATTATAAGATGAAATCTGTGCCAGACATCAGGGTTGGATCTATCCTGGTACTTCACCATAGTGCCGTGCATAACTGGATGACGTGTCTGTTCCGCGGCCTTTGCCATAAGTTTAAGTATGAATTTTGAACGCGATACCCCGATTGAAGATGCAGCTGAACTGATAATCTCGAGAATATCTTTCCTTAAGAACAACGTTGTTTCCATAGCCCAAGACCGCCATAAGGATTATTGTTACACATTAAACGGTTAGACTATAGAAAACGAGTATTCTTTTTTTAATTATCCCCTATGGAGCGATTTTATTAAACGACGATTTTTCATCATACCCCACCAGCTCAACGTATCCCTTTCCCGTTGCTGTCTCATTATTGATCATGCCGTATATCCTGACCGCGCCTTCCCAGTACGTGACCGGTTTAAGCCTGAGTTCCTGTTCATTCATTATAGGCTCCAGCTTTATTGCAATATCAAGGGGGACCACGGTTATTTCCCAGGCTGCAGGGTATGTGGCTCCACTTTTTTGGCTCGTCCATTTGTCTGTAACGACTATTCTGAAGTCCTCTAGATTTAGATGCTGCGTCGAACCGTCAGCCGAAACGAAAGTCCCTCCTGAGAGTGGCGCCACTTTTCCCTCGGTTATAATTAGATAGAGCATAAGTTCAGTATTATTATCGAATTGAATACTGAACCAGTCCCATCCGATATTCTTACCTATGAGGGACATAGATCCGAATTCATGGTCCATCCATGCTTTCCCTGTAACCGTCATGGTTTTTTTCCCGACCCTGATAATGCCTTCCGCCTTCATGTTCGTATAGGAATAGTAATAATTCTTGCACACACCCTTGTCCACGATTCCTCCGGGTCCGTGAAGGGCCGGCGGTTTTGTGGTGCCGAGTTTTATGTCGATCGCGTAGTTGGGCATTGATGCCTTTAGAAGGTGTGAACCGTCACGTGCTTCCACGGACCATCCGTTTATTGCCACGTGGAGGCGTTCCGGATCGGCCTTTGATTTTCTGCAGATGTTGTGAATCTGGCCCGCGTGAAATTTTTTTCTCCCGATATCGGTTATAGCAAAATGTCCGAGAAGGCCCACCTCCTTGATCCAGTGACCGGGGACCCTCAGAAGCCATGCCGGCGCACGGTCTTCGCTTGTAAGACGCTTGAAAAATGTTACTTCAAACCCGTATTCAGATCCATCATCCGCCCTCAGGTGTCCCGTATAGTACCACCACTCCGTCTGGGCATCATAATGAGCCCGATCGTCTTTGGGAAGATCGAGATGCCGTGAGGGAATGGAATGATCGATGACATATCGCGGAGAGCATGAAAGGGCCAGCACTCCAACAAGAAAAAGTCCTCCTATTCTAAATCTCATTGTACCTCCCCCTGACGAATAGTGACAACCTGACGACTTGCCTTGCGCAATATAATTCGTGACGGATCTCCAGCTCGCGCAGGGAATCATACCCTGTTTTTTCCGAATGTCAATCAAAATGATATAGCGTCCCCCCCCCCATTCTCGAGATCCATCTAAATTGCTCGTAACGACAGATGAAAAAATGGTTGATCGATTCATGGGTTGTTTCATTCTGGGCATTAACTAGCCGAATTTGGAAAAAAAATAAAAGTTATTGAATAACTGGAATCATTTCGTTATTGTTGTTCATGATGAAGTTGTTAGACTGCAGGTGACCGTATGGCCAGTGTATTGATCGTCGATGATTCGAAATTCATGAGGAAAATACTGCGTGAATCCCTTGAAGGTGGCGGACATACGGTTATTGACGAGGCCGATAATGGCTCGGACGGCATTGAAAAGTTTTCTCTATTAAAGCCCGATGTTGTCACCATGGACATCACCATGGGAGGGCTTGACGGCATGAAGGCCGTGAAGGCCATCTATGAGCGGGATCCAAACGCCAAGGTGCTCGTGGTTTCCGCCCTGAATGAGCATACCATTAAAATGAATGATAACGAAATAAAGGCCTCGGCCTATATCACAAAGCCGTTTGACCGGGATCAACTCCTCCAGACCGTTGCCGGTCTGCTGAAGTAGTTTCCGGTTTGTCACAGCATCCAGATGGCCGGAAAGCATATAAGATTGTATGAATCGGGTGCACCGGTAGAGTCCGCGTATTTTCTCAATGAGGGCACCGTATATTTTTACGCCTCCACAGCCGACAAGTACTCAATCACCGGCAAAAATCTGATAATTGGTTCAACCGAAATTATTATGCGGCATCTTCTCAATGATGACGTGTCACGCATAGAAACGGCGGTAGCAGATGCTTCAAGCGCCATAAAAAGAATATCCGCGGAAAAATATCTCGAGGGTTTGCACACATTTTCCTTCGCGCTCAACGCTTCCATGGTCCTGGCAAAACAGGTATTGCTGTCAGGGAAAATGCTGTATAAAAACATGACGGCCCTTGAGGGTGACGAGAGAAAAACAAGGGAATACACGACTTCGTATTACCTCATTATCGATCGCCTGCGGCGTGAATATGATAAGAGACGCCTCCCCTGGCTGAAGGCGTTGTATGAGGAGTTCGAGGGGTCCCTTACCTTCAAGAAGGGTGAGGCATACTCGCGTTCCGCGGAGTCCGCCCTTATCGTTACAGAACCGTCCATTTCGGATAAGCAGGTGGAATATCCCCGGGGGTCTCTTATTTGCGAAGAGGGTGCGCCGGGAGGGGACATGTTCATTCTCCAGAGCGGTTCGCTTGACGTATATCTGAAAGGAGTCAGGATCAACACCATCGATGAACCCGGTACCGTAATGGGCGAGACGTCCCTGTTGCTCGGCGAGCCCCGGGCGGCAACACTGAAGGCGAAAAACAGTGTGATCGTAACACGGATAGGCAGGGAGGACCTGCGGGAGGTTGCGGATAAACAAAAGGACCTCTTCATCACAATCGCCAGAACCCTCGCGAAGAGGCATTACTACATTATATCGAGGATCGAGGCGGTGAATCGTTCACTGGTGGAGCAGGAGATTGACCGTGAAATCGCCGGAGTGGAGGGAAAAAAATCGCTTATTTCTCAACACGCATTTCGTGAATTATGTGCCCTCAGGACCAGGGTGGAGGATATCGTGAGGGAAAAGAAGGCCGATTTTCTCAATGATCTTGTATCGCAATTCTGAGGGAGCTTACCATCCGAGGGATTTTAACCAGCTCAGCTCAGCCTTGAGGTGGTGTTCCAGGTAGGTATATATCTCGCGGTATGATTGCTCATTATTCCTGGATTTCTCATTTTCGATTTTTTTCTTTATTCCATCGATCTTTTCCTTGATAAGAGCAATGCGCTGCTCGATGAACTGTTCCTTCTGGTCCTCGCCGAGATAATTAATAAACATCAGCACGATATCGATATCGAAATGGATTAATGTTTTGTCAAAATACTGTTTCAGTAATCTTTTGTAGTGTTTTTTCCCGTTCGGAAGTATTTCGTAGATATATCGCTCGGGATTGCCGCTGTCCTTTTCCGTTCCGACCCGCTTGACCCAGCCGCTGTCAACCGCCTTCTTTATCGCGTAATAAATCGATCCGAACTTGATATCCACGTAATCCTCGAGTCGCTCAACGATTTTTTTCTTGATTTCATAACCGTAGAGGTTTTCCTCCATAAGTAGGCCGAGGATGGTTATTTCTATTTTCATGATGATGACCCCCGTTCCTGTACGGCGCTCTGGTATCTGAAGAAAAGTATGAGGTTAAGCAGCAGGCTACTACAGGTCGTTTTTGGAATCAATATTAATATTTATATATCAAAAAAAAATGTATAATTTTTGCAATATTAATATATAAATTTATTTATTTTTAATCAAAAATGATCATTTTCCCCCGCATCATATAATAATACAGGAAAACAGGACATGCAATTAGCAAAAACGAAGAATCGACTGGTGGACGGTGTCCCGATCAGGATCGTGGCGCTCGGTGATTCCTTGACGCAGGGATGGATGGTACGGAAAGGGTATCTTGATTTTCTCCGGGAAATGCTGGAGGCCAGATATCCCTCTGGAAAGGTGACCATCATCAACAGGGGAATCCCGGGCGACACGGCCGAGGGAGGACTGATGCGTCTTCGACGGGAGGTGCTTGATGATGACCCGGATCTCGTGTTTATACAATTCGGTCTAAACGACGCCTATACGGGGGTGAGTCCGGAGCGGTACCATCGCACCATCGAGGCCATTGTTGACCGGATACTCGCCGACACGGACGCCGAGGTGCTTCTCGTTACGTCTGTCCCGATCATGCATGGGGACGAGGATTTCATGGCCGAGGCATTTTATTCCAGGCTTGACACAATAGCCAGGGAGAGGGGCCTGCCCATCGCGAAGGTTCACCGCTACTGGAAAAGGAAGATATCCGGGGGGGTTGATTTCAGAAGCCTGGTCCAGGGCGATGGCGTGCACCCGAACGTGGAAGGATACCGCCTGATGGCGGAGGCCATCATGGAGGAGCTGTAACTCCGGCGGGGATTACGCGGGTATCTCGAAGGTGAATTCCGCCCATTGCCCCTCTTCGGACGTTCCTCTTATCCTGCCGTCGTGGAGGCGGATGATCTTCCAGCTGGTATAGAGGCCTATCCCCGTTCCCTTTCGTTTCATGAGTTCACTGGATTCAAGCCGCGAGAATTTTCTGAAAAGCTTCTTTTTTTCACTCTCCGGGAAGCCGGGACCCTCGTTCCATACCGTGCATATAAATTTCTTGCTCTCGCGGATGGCGGTGATTCGGATGGTTCCCCCCGTGTTGCCGTATTTCACCGCGTTGCTGAGGAGATTGGTGATGACAATCTTGATAAGAGAGGGATCGCAGAAGACCGTGCCCACTGATTCTGGAAAGTTTTTTTCCAGCGTTATGTCCTGTTCGCGAATCTGGGGTTCGATGGTTTCAATAGCGGGAATCACGGCTTCGCCTATGATATCGGCGTCATGAAATATTTTTTTTACCGAACCCGTTTCGAACCGGGAGAGGTTCAGGTACTGATGGACCATCTCGCTCAGCTGGTCCGCGCGTCTGATCATGCGGTTGATGGTTTCTTCCACGCGATCCGGGATCTCTCCGAAGTACCCCTGGAGAAGGGTGTTTCCCATGATGATAAGCGAGTCCAGGGGGCTCTTGAGCTCATGGGTCACGAAGCCGAGCATGTCCATGTAGGAATTGATCGATTCCGAAAGCTGCTCTATCCTGTAGGCCTTTTCCACGGCCTGGCTCAGACGCTCGGAGACCGCGGCGTGCATCGCCAGTTCCCTCCTCGAGTAGGCCTGCCTTCGCTTCGAACTGAAGAAAAGAAGACCCACGGGCCTGTCCTCCACCCGGAGCGGACAGGTCGCGCTGGAAAGGATTCCCTCCTGCATGAGCAGTCTCGTCGACTCGCTTGAGGGATGGTCCCGATAATAGCATTCGAGATCGTTGAGTATTCTCATTGACCCGCTTTCGAAGATTTCATTCAGGGAACTCCCGGCCAGGTCGGCTCCGTAGCCCCGTTCGAGATGGAGGGGCCGGTAATTCGCGGCCACGTAGTAGAGGGTCATGCGGAGGCCCTGCTCCTCGATGAATGAAACGCCGATGCGATCGCAGGGAACAAGGGGCTGGATCGTTTCAAAAAGAAAGTCAATTATTTCACCGAGGGAGTTTCCCGCGGCGATCTTCTGGTTGATATAATCCAGGATCTTCTCTTCTTCTTCCGTGAAGGCTTCCTCCTTTCGGAGAGCCTCATCACCCGGGATATACTCAATGGAATCGCAGTCTTTTTCCTTCATCCGTCCTCCGATAGTATTTCGCCGGCATGCATGGGCTACTGTTTCCTCCGACGGCGGCGCGGAGCGGGAGGTATACCCGGGGGCTGCGGCTCCTCATCATCAATGGCGGCGGCTTCGGATGATTTGTCACTGCCCCGGTACAGTGCGCCATCCATGGAAATACCCGCCCGGGACATCAGTTTCGCAAAGGCGCCCTTTATGTCTTCGGCGATGTGGTAGAAACAGGGAATGAGCACCAGGGTAATGAAGGTTGCGAATACCAGGCCGTATCCAAAGGAAAGGCCGAGGGGGGCGACGAAATAATCCTTCCCGCCGAGGCCGTAAATCGTGGGGATAAGCGCGAGCACCGTGGTGCCCGAGGTGAGCAGGATGGGGCGGAGACGGATGACCCCCGCCTCCACGAGGGATTCCCTGAGCGACAGGCCCGTGTCACGCTGGTAGTTGATGAACTGGACCAGGACAAGGGTGTTGCTCACGATGACGCCGGCGAGGCTGAAAAACCCGAGGACGCTCATAAAACCTAGGGGTTGCCGGTGCGACCACACGGCCAAGATGATACCGACAAGCGCGAAGGGTATGGCGACCATGATAACGACCGGGAGGATAAGGGATCCGGTAAACACCGCAAGGATGACATAAATGACGATCAGGGCGAAGAGAAAAAGGACCCTGAGCTCGCCCATGCTTTTTTCCGTGTCCTCCGTTTCCCCGCCGTAGGTGACGGAATAGCCGGGATACCGCTTCTCGATGTCGGTGAACTTATCCGACATCATCCTGGTTACCTCCTGGGAGGTGATCTTTTCCGTGTCGAGATTCGCCTGGACCTGTACCAGCCGTTTGTAGTTGAGCCGGTTGATCTGTGAGTAACCGGGGCGCTTCTTTATGTCCGTCACGAGGTTCAGGGGGATCAGGCCCCCCATCTGGTTGCCGATCATGACGCGATCGAGGCTCATGGGATTCTTGCGAGCGCTTTCGGGGAACCGCACCCGTATGTCGATATCGTCTTTTCCCTCGTGGACGCTGGTCGCCACGGCGCCTTCGAAGGCGGAGTTGAGGGCCATGGCCGCGTCAAATGCGGAGACATGGGTGCGCGCCGTCATGACGTCGTTGATGACGTGAAGATACTCCTGCTTTCCCTCCTCGAAATCAATGGTGACATCGTAGACGTTCTGCACTGATTTAAGATAGGTGACGTACTCCTGGGCAATTTTCATGAGCACGTCGAAATCCTTTCCGCGGATCTCAATATTGACCGGTTTCCCCACCGGGGGGCCTTTTTCTTCCACCTCGGAGCGGATATCCATGGTGACCGGGATCAGGCCCTTTTTCCTCAGCTTTTCGATCCGTGTCCTCAGCTCTTCGTTAATTGCTTCGGCGCTTCTGTCCCGCTCGTTTTCCTTGGAGAGATAGATTGAAAATGTCGATTTATGGGTGCCTTCACCCGGTTTGGGATCAAGGGGGCTCGATCGCTCCTTGCCCACGCTCACGTGGAGGGCGTTCAGCTCTTTCTCCGGCAGTTTCATGATGATCTCTTCGATCTTTCTCGCTTCCCTCAGGTTCGCGTCCAGGTTTGTGCCCTGGGGGAGTTTCGTCAGTATCTCGATGGCCTCGGCGCCGCCTCCCGGCATAAAGACGAATTTCACCTGCCTGAACGCGATGAGCGAAAGTGAGGCGATGAGGAGTATGACGAGGCAGAGGAGGGTGAGATATCTTCGCTGTATGGCGGCGTTGATAAGGCGCTTGTAGCGTTTCTGTACTTTTCCGAAGAAGCCGTGCTCGTAGTGGGGGTCTTCCCTTTTCAGGTCGTCGATTTCGGATCCTTCGTCCTTTGCGAAGGTATTGAGATACGTGGGCATGATAAACATGGCGACGGCCCAGGAGGCCACGAGGCAGATGATAAGAACCGTCGGGATCGCCTTGATGAATTTCCCCATGATGCCCGTGAGGAAAAGGAGTGGCGCGAAGGCGGCGGTGATGCAGAGAAGAGTGACCGTGACGGGCCATACCACTTCGGATACCCCCTTCAGGATGGCCTGGCGCCGCGGCAACCCGTACTCCATGTAGCGATGGCTGTTTTCCGATACCACGATGCCGAAGTCGACGATCATCCCCAGTACTATCATCATCCCGAACATGCTGATGACGTTGAGGGTGATGCCGCCCGATTTCATGCCGAGAAAGGCCACCATGAAGGAGACGGGTATGGTAACCGATACGATGGCCGAGATGCGCGGTCCCATGAGGAGAAACATGACCCCGGCGAGAAGCAGGAAGCCGACGGCGGCGTTGACGAGAAGGGAGGATATCCGATCACGGGTGTAGCGGCTGATGTCGTTGAACACCTCCACGGTGATGTCCTCGGGGAGCATGCTCCGGGAATTTTCGATGTAGCGATTGATGACCCCGGTAAGCCGGATTTCGTCGGCGACCCGCTTTTTCCATATCCTGAAAATGATCGCCTTGCGGCCGTTGAAACGTTCGTGTACGTCCGTTTCCTCGAAGGAGTCGCTTACCGTGGCGACGTCCCTGATCCTGGTGACGAAGCCCGCGTCGTTGGCCATGATCGCCGTGTTCCGTATCTCATCGATGTTGTTATACTGTCCCTTCGTCCTGAGTATGTACTCGTTGTCTCCCACCTTGAGCGAGCCGCCGGGAACGTCCATGTTCCTCTGTCGCAGCGTGTTGATCACGGTGTTCATGCCCAGCCGGTATTTTTTCAGGGCCGAGGGATCAACTTCAACCAGATATTCCCTGTCAAGATAGCCGATCTGTTCCACCTCGGCGACTCCCTCGATCTCGTAGAGGTAGTCCTCCATCCGGTCTGCCACCTTTCTTAGCTCCGCGTAGGACATTCCCGGTTTTTTCCCGAATATGGCGATGTCCAGGATGAATTTTTTGTCGAGCTTGATTTCCTGGACCATCGGCTTCTCCGCGGTCTGGGGCAGCTTGTCCTCGAGCGCGATGGCGTCCTTGATGTCCTGCACGGTCTGCTTTTTGTCCGCGGCCTCGTCTTCAATGTAGACCACGATGACCGATACGTTCTCGATGTTGTATGACCTGACCTTGTCGATGTCCCCCACTTCCTTGAGCCGCTTTTCCAGGGGAATGGTGACGAGCTGTTCGAGCTCCTCCGGGGACGCCCCCGGGTAGATCGTCGTAATGGAGACCATGTCGAAGTTGACGTCGGGAAAGGCTTCGCGGTTTAATCGGAGCAGGCTGATAAGCCCGGAGATGATCAGCAGAAACACCATCAGGTTCACGAGGAGTTTCCGGTCAATCAGGTATTTGATAATCGTGATCATGGTGACCTCATGGGGGTTGAGCCAGATTATTGCATAGTGACGAAGATGAACCGGCGCGGTCAATTCGAAAATTAAAATCACTTCGTCTTGGGGGTAAAATTTTCAAGGCGGGAAGAAGGGTAGGGGCGCTGCCATCAGAGACTTCCCATCGCGCGAAGCAGAAAAAGGAATGGAAGCGCCGTTACCAGGAAAAGGAGGGTGTTTACCACGAAAAGGGATGAGGCAAGGCGCGCGTCAAGTTCGAAGAGCACCGAGGTGACCACGGAGTAGATCGCCGCGGGCATGAATGACTGGATCTGTATCACCTGCGCCACCTCCCGGTCAAGGGGCAGCGCCTGAAGGAGAGCCCAGGTCACGGCGGGAAGCATGATGAACTTGATAATTCCCAGGACGGGGTGCGCGGTGCCGACGGCACGCACGTCCCTGACCTCGAAGGAGAGTCCGAGGGTGAGATAGTAGAGCAGTATCGAAGCCATGATGAAGACGTCAAGGGGAACCGGCAGTTTCGGACGCGGCACCCCCGCGGCGAGGAGCCCCAGGGCGGTCAGGGAGGCGAGGAGGGGAAGGTTGCGCGGGCTTATGATCTGTTCCCGGAGAGAGGCCGTGGAGAAGGCCCCTTTCCCGGAGCGCGCGTAGGAAAAAATGACGATGAAGGTATAGGGAATGAAGTAGACGAGGAATATTGACGCCAGGCCGAGCCCGGTTTCGCCGAGAAACAGGTAGCAGATGAATCCGCCCATGGTGAAGCCGTGGTTGGCAAGGGAGGAGCTTATCAGGTAGGTTTTTTTGCCCGGTCCCCTGAGACCCAGGAGGGGCAGCGTGGCGAGCCCGAGAAGGAATCCCGCCGTGACCAGGGAGAGACCCGCCGCGGGAAGGAAGGCCAGGTCCCGTCGTATCGTGAGCCCCCAGATGCTCCAGAGGATAACCGGCGGCTCGATGAAGGCCAGGTTGATACCCAGGATGCGCTTCGAAAGCATCGCGGGGTCCCCGACCCTGCGCCTCATCATGGAGCCGGCTATGAACGGCAGTATGATGAAGGACTGGAATACCAGAAATTTCAGCTCGAAAGTCACTGTTCACCTCGCCGTTTGCCGGCCCGGGCAGGGATGAGTCAACCTATAGCGACGGTGATGAACATGTAAAGCATTCTTTCCTTCGGCAACGGGCCCGGTGGTTGCTATCATGAAAAAATACGATGATTGAAAAAATACTGGATGCGCCGGGAAGGAATGGTATGATTATCTTATTCCCGGTCACAAAGGTGATCGCATGCGAAGGAGCAGGTTACGGTATCCATGCCGATATTCGCCCTTACCGAAGAGATCGTTTTTCCCCCCGTGGAACTGGCGGAGCCGGGGGGAGTACTCGCCGTGGGGGGTGACCTCTCGACGGAACGGCTCATCGCGGCCTATTCGAACGGGATATTCCCCTGGTATTCCGACGATGAGCCGATAATCTGGTGGTCCCCCGATCCGCGGTTCGTTCTCTTCCCCGGGGAGCTCCGGGTATCCAGGAGCATGCGGAAGATCCTGGAGCGCCAGGCCTTCCGGATAACCTGTGACGCGGCTTTTCGCTCCGTGATCGAGGGCTGTCGCGGCCCCCGCGCCCGGGAGCAGGGGACCTGGATCACCGACGATATGGCGGAGGCCTACGGCCGTCTTCACGACATCGGCATAGCCCATTCCGTGGAGGCCTGGCAGGGGGATGAACTCGCGGGGGGCCTCTACGGCGTTTCACTGGGGAGCGTTTTTTTCGGCGAGTCCATGTTCACGCGCGTGGACAACGCCTCCAAGGCGGCCTTCCTCACGCTTACGAGAAAACTCGAGCACCTCGGTTTTTCCCTTGTTGACTGCCAGGTCTATACCGGGCACCTGCAGAGCCTGGGCGCACGGTATATTCCGCGAAGGAGCTACCTTTCTCTCCTTCGAAAGGGATTGCGCGACGAGACGCGGAAGGGGAGCTGGCGCGGCATCCTTGAATGACCTGATGGGCCGAAGGTCTCACATCTGATCCATACCGAGTGATTCGATTATCCTGGCGAAATGGATGCTGAATTTCATGTACTGGTCTCGGCGCGCCATGCCGTTGATAAGCAGGGCGTAGCCGTCGCGCTCCACGCAGCATGTTTCCGATATGTTCCTGTCCCTGTCCCGGGCCAGTATCCTGAGGTAGTCGATATCCCCGGCGCGCCCCCTTTTTTTCTCCACCAGTGTCGCTCCCGTTTTCCGTATCCATTCCTCCGCCGCGCGTTCATGCCCGCCTTTTTGAAGGGGAATCGACACGAGGCGCACGAGGGACCCGCCGTCGGGGTTGCTGAAAATTCTCTTCACCCCCCGGAGCGAATCAATTTCTCCCACCTCGCGTTCCTCCCATCCCGCGGGGAAGGCCAGGTTGAGCTCCGGCTCCAGCAGTCGTACCTTCGTCGCGCGGTCCTGCCGGGCGGGGGATGAGGACCCGGCGCCGCTTTGCGGGGAATATGACCGCCGGCGGATCACCGCTGATAGTTTCGCCGCTGCCTTGCGGTCAACCTCGGCGATATTTGCCTCGTTCATCTCCCAGGCGTCAATTTTCACCGAGACAACCTTACCCGCCAGCCTTTCGATTTCACCGAGATCACCCACGTCGGGAAGGTCGCGCAGGACGGTGCCGTTTTTCTCGTAGTAGCGGGTGAGCGCGGCAAGCCGGGCCAGGCTTGCCCTGGTTTCATTCACAAGGTAGCGTCTTGCCGCGTATTCACGCGAGATCCGCTGAGCGTCGAATCCCCTGACGAGGGGGACCAGTGATCCGCGCCGCGCCGCGTGCGCGAGCTCCGGTGAAATATCGCCGTCCCTCGCGGCGCGGAAACAGGTTTGAAACTGAATGGCGTACCGGGCCAGGGCGTCGCCGGCGTGGTCAAGTTCTCCGAGAATAGCCGCGCATTCCGAGGCGTGCGCGGCCAGGGCGTCGATTTCCACCTGGGCGATTTTTTCTTCGAGTTTTTTCCGCGCCTCCATCCTGTTTCCCTCGGTGCGTGATAGGCCGCGGCCGTACCGCGTGTAGCAGTCGCGCATTTCACTCCTCATCGAGTTTATCACGGCGATCGATTCCGCCTTTATCCCGCGGATCTTCGCGATGTCCGGCCTGGAGAGGTGGGGCAGGAACCTCTGGGAAAGGTTGTGAGAGGAGCCGGTGAACTGGAAGAGGGATCCGAGTGACCCCATGGCGGACCGGTAACGACCGTGGAGTGACGGGTCACCGAAGGTGGAGAGGCCCGCGCATCCCTTCACGAGATCCAGGGTGAAGGCGACGTATTCACGGCACCGTGCGGTCCTGTGACGATACTGCGACAGCGTTTCGCCGCTTTCTATTCTTTTCGACTCCCACACGAGCCGTATGAAGGCACGCGATCTGTCGCGGTAGGCGCGGAGAAGCGCGAGGCGCTTGTCGAACAGTGCGCGTGCGGCGCGTATGCCGGAGTGTGCATGGGAGTCAGTACCGAATACCTCCCCTGACTGGCGAAGGACCTTTCCCTCTTCGAGTACGAGGAGGTCCAGCGCTGCAGCGGTATGGCGCTGAATAACTGAATCAAAGCGCGATGAGGTGGCGTCGATCAATGTCGTTTCCTCCCTGCCGGTCAGGGAACGGACCACGGCGGTGCGGATCCTGTCGATTTCCGCCAGCGCGGGGAGGTTTCGCGGCACCTCGGGGGTAGTATTGGATTGTTCACCCCCGGGGGAGGGCGGTACGGCCGCGTCCTCTACGTCGAATTCCCCGTGGCGCGCGCTGAACAGGAGGGCGTCCATATCAATGGGGGATTTGTAAACTCGAAGGGCGCAATCCGGAGCGGGGATTCCCCCTTCGCCCATGAGAGCGGCCCATCGCACATGCGCCGCCAGGCCCCGGTCGATCGATGATTGGGCCGTTCTCCATGACCAGGATGAATCGAGGGCCGCGTCGATGCCGCCGAAGGAGCTGAGGCCTGCGCGGCCATGAAGATGCTCCGTTGCGACCAGGAGGGCCCGGCGCCTCAATTCCTTTCCGTTGGTGACGAAATTTTTTAACGTGAGCTCATCGCAGAGTCGGCGGCTGACCTCGCGGCACGCGGCCTCTTCCCCCGGTTGCCATCCGGCCATGAGGCGTCCCATGGCGATCTCTGTGGATATCCCGTTCCAGTCGACCGGGGAAAGCTCCACGGCCATGATCCGCCCTGCGAGACCCGGATCTTCCCGTCCCAGGGCGGCGCCTATCGCCCGCTCAAGGCGTCGGGCCACGGCCTCCTTCGCCACGGTCATGTTCGCGGCGCTTCCCGGTTCACGCACGAGGAGCTCCAACACCGAAAGGGCGAAGAGCGGAGGGACCACGCGCCCTGCCTCGGCGGCCACCTCTTCCCGGGTGAATGCCCGCTCCTCGTGAGTCAGTGACCCGTCATCGCGCATGTCATCTTCAAGCACCGTGATGATCTCCCGTGCCCTGGCGGTCTCCCTGTCCAGGAGCCGGAGTATCGGTGGGTACGCGTCCTCCAGGGAGGAAAGACGCGCCTTTTCCTCCTGGATTTTCTTGAGCCTGATCTCCCACCACTGGTGGCGGCTCTCGACGAAGCCGGACGATCGATAGGGCATGAAAAGCAGGGTCAGGACTACCAGAAGGCATGCGTGTTTCATGGCGTAACTCCCGGGGATATCGGGCGAATACCGGAACGGTTATGTCGCTATGGTATGTATCGAATGTTTCGCCCCGGGGAATGAGGGAAAAACGGGGCATGGGGGTTTATTGCGGGTTCCGGGAAGGGGAAAATTCAGGCGCCGGCGATCGTGGCCGGAGCGGCGCTTTTCCCCCTGAGTTTTTCGACCTTCCTGAAATGTCGCCGCAGGGAATCGAGAAAGGCAACGCAGCGGCTGATTTCATCGAAGACCGGGATGCCCGCCTCCTCGGCGACGCGGCGGTCGCGCTCGACATTCTTTGCGTGTCCGACCTGCCAGAGCACCGCGGGCTTGCCGTACAGCTCCTTCATTTCGCCGATCCGCACGAGGTAATCGGGCTGTCCGTATTCCCAGGCGAAGGACTCGATGATCACCGAGTCCACCGAGGGATCCTTCATCACCGCCTCGACGGCGCCGGTATAGACGGCGGCGGGGCCCTTCTGTTCCACGGCGGGCCAGAGGTCCACGGGATGGGATGGCTCCATCCAGGGGGGGAATATCTCCTTCAGCGACGCCATGGTTTCCGGCGAGAGTTCGGCGAGGCGGAAGCCCCGGTCTTCGAGGAGGTCCGCCGTCACGATGCCGGCCCCGCCGGAGAAGGTCACGACCGCGGTCCTGTCCCTCGGCGTGAAGGAAGGCGTCATCGAGAAGCCGCGCACCATGTCCATGAGCTCGTGCATGTCGTAGACCTGGACGATCCCCGCCTGGCGGAAGGCGCCGTGGTACACGGTCGCTGAGCCCGAGAGGCTTCCCGTGTGGCTTTTCGCCGCCAGGGCGCCGGAATCGCTGCGCCCCGACTTGAGCACCACGATGGGCTTCTCCGTGGCGCGGGCCAGGTCCAT
The DNA here is from genome assembly GCA_040768125.1 of Spirochaetota bacterium. Classification (GTDB taxonomy): domain Bacteria; phylum Spirochaetota; class UBA4802; order UBA4802; family UBA5550; genus RBG-16-49-21. The sequence continues at coordinate 265,155 of JAXGNG010000005.1, forward strand.
GAACTTCCGTCCGTCGATGATCGATTCGAGATAGCAGCCGATGACGCCGGTGTTGGAGTCGTTGATGAGATATTCAAGGAGCTCCGTCTCGTGGACGTCGCACTTGTTGCCTATTGAACAGACCTTGCTGATGCCCATGCCGCCCCGCTCCAGGACCATCATGAGGAACCCCGCGGAGAGCATGCCGCTCTGGACGACGAGGGAAACGCTCCCCGGCTTCATGAGGGTGGTCCAGGCGTCGCTGTACATGAAGGAGAAGACGTTCCGCGAGTGGCCGTCAAGGTAGCCCATGCAGTTCGGGCCCCAGAGCCGTATCCCGTGGCGACGGGCCTCGGCGATCGATTCCTCCTGGAGGCGGACGCCATCGGGCCCCGTTTCCGAGAAGCCGGCGGACTCTATGATGATGCCCTTGACCCCCTTGCGGGCGCAGGACCGTATCGTCTCGGGGAGGAAGCGCGCCGGGATGAAATACACGGCGAGGTCGAAGTTCTCGGGTATGGAATCGATGTCGGGATAGCAGGGAATACCCAGGATCTCTTCGTACCGGGGGTTGACCGGGTAGAGAGGGCCCCGGTATCCCGCCAGGGCGTTCCGCACGATGTGGAATCCGCCCTTGAGAGGGCTTTCCGTCGCCCCGATGACGGCGACGCCACGGGGATGAAAAAAGGAATCAAGCATGGTATGTACCACCGGCGCGTTGGAACGCGTACGTGCCATTGAATCCAGGGGCACAGGGATGTGTCAATACATTATTGAGCATTAATGGTCGTTCATAAATATAATAGCCGGTAGGCCGCGGGTCCCCGGGGCGACCCCGGGGGCGTGAGGTTCAGGCGTTTTTGAGGGTGACGCGGACGGGTTTGACGTTCCATATCTCGTCCGCGTATTGCCCGATGGTGCGGTCACTCGAGAATTTCCCCATCATCGCGGCGTTCAGGATCGACATGCGCGCCCATCCCTCGCGGTCGCGGTACGCGGCATCGACGCGGTCCTGTGCCTCCAGGTAGGACCCGTAATCGGCCATGAGCATGTAGCGGTCCCCCCCGGAGAGGAGGGAGTCGACGATGGGATGAAAGAGGTCGTGCCGATCGCGGGAAAAGCGGCCCGCCGCGATCAGGTCGATGGCCTGGCGGAGTTCCTGGTTCGCCCGGTAGAAATGCCCCGGGTCGTATCCCGCGGACTTTATCTTCACCACCTCGTCGGCGGAAAGCCCGAAGATGAATATGTTGTCGTCGCCCACCTCCTCGCGGATCTCGACGTTGGCGCCGTCCATGGTTCCGATGGTGACCGCGCCGTTCAGGGCGAATTTCATGTTGCCCGTCCCCGATGCCTCGAAGCCCGCCGTGGAGATCTGTTCGGAGAGGTCGGCGGCGGGAATGATCTTCTCCGCGCTTGAGACGCAGTAGTTGCGCAGGAATACCACCTTCAGGAGTTCCCCGGCGCGGGGGTCGCCGTTGATCGTTTCGGCGACGGAGTTGATGAGCTTGATGATCAGCTTGGCCATGGCATAGCCGGGGGCGGACTTGCCCCCGAAGATCACGGTGCGGGGAACGAAGGGGCCCTTCGGGTTCGCCAGTATTCTATTGTAGAGGGTGACGAGATACAGCGCCAGGAGGAGCTGGCGCTTGTACTCGTGGATTCGCTTGACCTGGCAGTCGAAGAGGGAATCGGTGTTTACCGGCACGCCGTTCAGGCGCATGATATACTCCGCCAGGCGTTCCTTGTTCGTTTTCTTGACCGCGAGCCATTCCCTGCGGAAGGTTGCATCCCCGGCAAGGGGCGCGAGTTTTTTCAACTCGTAGAGATCGCGCGTCCACTCATCCCCGATCCGCGACGTGATGAGCGAGGAGAGGCCGGGGTTGCAGAGCTTCAACCACCGCCGCTGCGTCACGCCGTTGGTCTTGTTGTTGAACTTCCCCGGCCAGAGCTCGGCGAAGTCCCGGAACAGCGTGTTCCTGATGATCTCGGAGTGAAGAGCCGCGACGCCGTTCACCGAGTGGCTTCCCACGATCGCCAGATTGGCCATCCTGACCCTCTTCTCGGCGCCTTCCTCGATGATTGACATGCTCGCGACGCGCCCCCCGTCGTCGGGAAATGCCTTCCCGACGACGTCAAGGAACCGGCGGTTTATCTCGTAGATGATCTGCATGTGGCGGGGGAGAAGGTGCTCCATCAGGGCCACGGGCCATTTTTCCAGGGCCTCGGGAAGCACGGTATGATTGGTATAAGCGAAGGTCTTCACGGTGATCTCCCAGGCGTGTTCCCATTCCATTCCCTCTCCGTCGATGAGTATCCTCATCAGCTCCGGGATGGCTATGGCGGGATGGGTGTCGTTGAGCTGGATGGCCGTTTTCTCCGGAAAGGCGTCGAAGGAATCATGCCCCTTTCTGTAACGGCGCATGATGTCCTGGATGGTGGCGGACACGAAAAAATATTCCTGCTTGAGGCGCAGTTCCTTGCCCTCGAAGACATTGTCGTTCGGGTAGAGAACCTTCGAGATTATCTCGGACCGGGACTTGTCCTCCACGGCGCGGTGGTAGTCGCCGTGGTTGAAATAGTCGAGCTGGAAATCGCGGGTCGATTTCGCGGCCCAGAGCCGGAGGGTGTTCACGGTACTGGTGCGGAATCCCGGCACGGGCGTGTCGTAGGCCATGGCCATGATCTCCTCGGTGTCGACCCACTCGCTCCGGAAGTTGCCGGCATCGTCATGGTACTGGCGCACGCGGCCGTAGAATTTCACCGGGTACAGGTACTCCGGGCGCTCGAATTCCCAGGGGTTCCCGTAGCGAAGCCAGTTGTCCGGCGTCTCAACCTGCCATCCCTGGAGTATCTGCTGGAAGAAGATTCCGTATTCGTAGCGAATGCCGTAGCCGTACGCGGGAAGCTCCAGGGTGGCCATGGAATCCAGGAAGCAGGCGGCGAGTCTTCCAAGGCCGCCGTTCCCGAGACCGGCGTCCCATTCCGATTCCCGGATCTCCTCGAGATCGCACCCGAGTTCCCTGAGGGCATGGCCGGCCTCTTCGTAGATACCGCTGTTGATCAGGCTGTTTCCCAGGGCCCTGCCCATGAGGAATTCAAGGGAGAGGTAGTAGACCCGCTTCGCGTCCTCGCGGTAGTAAGCCTGCTGGGTCTCGATCCAGCGCTCCACCATCCGGTCCCTGGCCAGGAGGGCAAGGCTCTGGAAACGGTCGTGATCCGTGGCGGAGTACTCGTCCTTGGCAAGTGAATATTCAAGGTGATGGATGAAGGATTTCTTCAGGGACTCGACGTCCCGTCCCATGAGCTCGTTCGTGGTCGTGGTGAGCGTTTTGCCTGATTTCTTTCGTGCCATCGGGTTCCTCTCTTGCGTCCGGATGGGAGACGTCAATTACATTACCATACGAGAAGGGGGTGTAAAGAATATTTTTATCTCCTGAGGCGTATGATACCGGCGATCTATCGGTGGGACAATGCAGGGGCGATGAAGAAGACGACGCGGTTCCGCCCCTCTTCCTTGGCCCGATAGAGCGCCTCGTCGGCTACCCGTATCAGTTTCTCGGGACCTTCGTCGGGGCCCGGCATGACGAGGGCGCACCCGGCGCTCACGGTGACGACACCGGATACGGGGGAGGTTTCGTGGGGAATGCCCTGGGATTGCACCTCCTCGCGGAACCGCTCGGCCATCTCCCGTACGAAGGACTCCTCCGCATCATACCAGAGAAGAACGAATTCCTCGCCGCCGTAGCGTGAAGCGGAGTCGAAGGGGCGCCGGGCGTAGCCCTCCATGGTCCGGGCTATGCGCTTCAGGCACTGGTCGCCCTCGAGGTGGCCATGGGCGTCATTGTAGAGCTTGAAATGGTCCACGTCGGCCATCATGAGGGCCATGCACTTCCGGTCGCGTACGGCCTGGCCCCAGAGGCGAGCCAGGGTGGTATCGAAGGCGAGGCGGTTGTAGATGCCCGTGAGCCCGTCCCGCTCCGATATCTCCTGCAATATCTTCCTCTGTAGAAAATTAACCCGCGTCGCGCGCTCGATGAGGTAGCACCCCGAGGCGCCGATGAGGTTCATCCAGAAAAGAAACACGCTCCTCGCGACAAGGGTTGACATGTCCGCCCCCGCGATAACGGCCCCGGTGACGTAGAAGACCATTACCGCGAACAGGAACACGAGTGAGGTCCGGAAGAGGAGACCCGAGAGGAAGTAGACGATCGTGGTGGCCAGCATGAGGGAGTGGTAGCGCGCGTCGTATCCATGCCCGAAATTGATGACGAGGATCACCATGATGCCCAGTCCCGCGATCAGGGCGGGGGCCAGGATGAAATTCACGATCCTCCTGTGGAACGATTTCACGAGGGTGAGCCCCCAGGATACCGCCATCACGGGGAAGAGGATACCTAGGCGTATAAGGCTCGTCCAGAAGAGCCGATCGGGCGGGAGAAAGGCCCTGTCAATGATCTCATAGAAGATGATGATCAGGATGGCGATGACAAGGGCGATCCGGATGCGGGGTATGACAAGGGACCCGTAGGATTCCCGGAATTCCCTCTCCAGCTCCGGTGAGAACCTGAGAAAAGGAAACCCCGTGGTGAGCTGCCGTGCGTAGGGTGATGATGATCTGTTCATTGTTCGCGGGGCCCGTCGGCATGATCTCGCCCCGCGGCAGCGGGGGTATTCCCCATGGTCTCATTGAAGTGAGGCGGCGGTCAAGAATAATTCATGTCGGGCCATCCCCGCCCGGGCACGGGATTTTTTTCAGCGGAGGGGGGGTAAATGTCTTGATCCGGCCATAAAGACCGGGATAATGAAACGTGCGGCTTGAAAGAATGACATGCGTAGAGGGGAATGAATCATGAAGAGCGGCATCAGGATAGGCGTGAGCACCTGCCTCCTTGGGGAAAAGGTGCGCTACGACGGCGGTCACAAGCTTGATCATTTTATAACGGATATTCTCGGTCCCCTCGTGGAATACGTCCCCGTGTGCCCCGAGTACGAGGCGGGATTCGGGATACCCCGGGAGGCCTTCCGCCTCGTCGGGGACCCGGCGTCCCCGCGCATGGTGACGCAGAAGACCGGCGTTGACGTCACGGAGAGGATGCGGTCGTGGATCGGACCGAAATTGAGAGATCTCGAGGGCCTTGACCTCTGCGGATTCATTTTTAAAAGCAGGTCGCCATCGAGCGGCATGGAGCGGGTGAAGGTGTACGATGAGAAGGGCAATGCCAGGAAGGCCGGCTCCGGGCTTTTCGCCGCCGCCTTCATGAGGCGCTTCCCCCTTGTCCCCGTAGAGGAGGAGGGGCGCCTCAACGACGTGCATCTTCGCGAGAATTTCATCGTGCGCGTCTTCGCCTTCAGGAGGTGGAAGGACCTCCTGGAAGGGAAGGCCGGACGAGGGGAGATCGTGGCGTTCCACGGGAGGCACAAGTATCTCCTCATGGCCCACAGCCCCCCGCTCTTGAAAAAACTGGGATCCCTGGTGGCCGGGGTGAAGGACATGCCCCGGGGCGAGTTCATCGCGCGCTACGAGGCCCTGTTCATGGAGGCCCTGCGCCAGAGGGCCACGGTGAGAAAGAACGTCAACGTCCTGTCGCACATGGCGGGATATTTCAAGAAGGTCCTTGACCCGCGGGAGAAGGAGGAACTTCGGGACATTATCGAGCGGTACGGAAGGGAGGAGGTCCCCCTCATCGTGCCGGTGACCCTCATCAGGCACTTCGTGCGTCGATACGGCGTCGACTACCTCGAGGGCCAGTACTACCTTGAGCCGCATCCCGCGGAGCTCAAGCTCAGGAACCACGCCTGAGCCGGAGGCCCGGTTATCTATCTCGCCCCTTCGATGAACTGGGCCATGTCGGGGGGCGCGGGGCATTCGAAGGAGACGCGTTTCCCCGTGACGGGATGGTCGAAGGCGAGGCGCGAGGCGTGGAGGAGGTGCCGCGGGGCCTCCATCCAGGGAAGCGGCTCATGGATCCCGGCCCTGGCGCGCCGCACGAATTCCAGGAACTGATCGTCGCTCCGGCCGTAGAGCTTGTCCCCCGCGAGGGGAAGGCCGACATGGTCGAGGTGGACGCGGATCTGGTTGGTCCTTCCCGTGGCGGGGATGCAGCGCAGGAGCGTATACCCCCGGAGACGCTCGAGGACCTCGAAGCGGGTGAGGGAAAGGTGTCCTTCGTCCGTTCCCACCAAGGCCACTTTTCTTCGAATCGAGATCGAGCTCCCGGTGTCGCGTATGATGGCCCCCGATACTTCGAAGCGGTCGCGCGCCGCTTCACCGCGCGTAACGGCGAGGTATTCCTTTTTCACTGTCCCCGCCTCGAACTGCTGTACGAGGGCGCGGTGGGCATCCCTGCTTTTCGAGGCCACGATGATCCCGCTCGTCTCGCGATCAAGGCGGTGGACGAGGTTCACCCGTTCCACCCGGCCGCTTTCTTCAAGGCGGCGGCGCAGCAGGTAAATGAACGTATTCTTAATATAGTTGCCGTCCGCGTGGGAGGGCAGGTTTCCCGTCTTTTCCGCGACGATGAAGCTCTCCTCCTCGTGGAGGATGGAGAAGGCGGCGTCCACCGGGGGCTCGCGGAGCACCGCGCGGTAGGCGACGATGTCGTTGCGCTCAAGGAGGCGCTCCGGCGCGGATACGTCGCCGTTCACCGTTACCCTGCCTTCACGGATCAGGGCTCCCCACTCTTTTCGGTCATGGTACCTGAAACGACCGCAGAGGTAGTCGAGAAGGCTCCTGCCGGCGAGCGAGGGGGCGACCCGTGAAGAGAGGACGGTTTCTTCTGGCATGGCATTGCTTCCCCTGAGGCGTTTTCCCGCGTGAATTGCGCGGTACGCCTGAAACCAGTTGTGATACGCGGCGAATCCCAGGGCAACCACTTTTATTGTACGCTCCTGAGGTGCGATGCGTTACCGACAGGAATGGCCCCGCTTTTTTGTCCGGGAAAAAAAGGATTGAAGTGCTCCGGTGCGTCAGGATATTGTAGTTAATCAAACCGAGGGAGACAAGGATATGAAAACGAGGATTATCATCCCTGCCCTGTGTTTCATGATAGGGGCCTGCCTGTACGGTACGGGTCTGTCAGCCGAAGAAACAGGTGTCTCGAGCGGACAGACCGTGTACGTACCCGCATACTCGTCGATATATCACAGCGACCTGAAGTGGGATCTGTATCTTTCCATAACACTGAGTATCCATAACATCGATCCATTGCACAACATTGTCATAGAATCAATAGACTACTTCAATACCAGGGGTACGCTGATACATCGGTATTTAAAGAATAATGCACCGATGGTCCTGCGTCCCATGGAAACCTACAATATTGCCATCAAGGAAAAAGATGATCGCGGAGGGATTGGCGCGAATTTCATTGTCCGGTGGAAGGCACAGTCGAAGGTCAATAACCCTATAGTGGAAACGATAATGATCGGCACGAAAGGACAGCAAGGCATTTCCTTTACATCCCGGGGCGTTGCCATCTCGCAGTAGTATAGTGGTTCCACGGGAATTGAAATCGTAACGGGGTGCTCCTCATGCTCGAACTATCACACAGGGTATGCGCTATCCGCATGACGCACGGCAGGATCACCGCGGTCCATCGCCGGAGGAAAGGGGCGATCATCGGATCAGTCCTCCTGGGCTTCTTCGGCGCTTCCGGCTCGACGTTTCTCTCCATCATTGTCTGTTCCCGGGCAATGGAGGGAACCTTCACGCCCGACCTCCTCCTCGCACCACTGACGGGGGTTCCTTTCATTGCCCTCGCTGTTCTCTACATTGCCATCCTGGGCCGCCGATGGGGGACCGTGGAACTCGATCGCGAGAGGAACACCCTCCTCTGGCTCCAGGGCGGTGCGGCAAGGGGAACATGGACGCTTTCCGATGTCGCCAGGGTCGAGCGACGCTATGCCTTCCTGCACACCTACCGCGTGAGCACCCTGGGGAAGGTGGAGCGCTGGATGTCTCTCCTGATGAAGGACGGGACCCGGGTCCCCCTTTTCCTCGGCACCGGGGAGGAGCTTGAGACCATTGAAGAGCACCTGCGCCGCTGGGGGCTCCCGGTCCAGTGATGCGGGATTGTTGGAGGCTGCCATGGGCACGACCAAGGAGGAAATCACCCACAGCGAATCACCGAGGTGGGGGCGCTATCCCGAAACGGTGAAGCACAGCGACCGCCCGGTGCCCTGCGACAAGTGCGGCAGCGCCGAAACCCGATGCGTCCATGCCGAGGGGGGCGGGTCCATTATCGGATCCTACTTCGAGGAAGAGTACTACTGCCCGCGGTGCGGCTCTTACACGCAGTATATTTTCGAATACGACTCCTGACCCGCCTTCATGTACGTTGCATCAGGTAAGGTGGGACATGAAGCCACGGCATAACGCCGCCGTATTGATTACAGTCCAACCACCACGCATTTTTTTATGTGCCGAACCGGAAATACCACGTAATCGTTTGACATTGCGTCATGAGTGTAAGATAATGTGCGGTCGATTTCTTTTTTGGAGCATGGCGTATCCCGCGCAATTACAACTGTGAAAGCACCATGCCGCGGCGGGTATTAACTTCATGATGTGACATTGCGTGACCTGCAAATAAGTTCAGAAAGACTCGATTTGCCGATGTAAAACCGCGCATACGACAAGATGGGAGGACAGATGAAACAAGGAATCCGCCACTATTTTATGCAACGCCTGAAGGACCCCTCGATCATAGTGAGGCGCAAGGCGGCCCTCCTGGTGACCATGAACCTCGCGGTGATGCTCATGGTCCTTCCCGTGAGCCCCGTCGTCTACCTGACCCGGGGTGATTATCTGAGACCCCTCTCCCTGGCCCTTCCCGTCATCGCCTCCTGTTCACTGAGCCTATTGTTCCTCAGGTTGGGGCGTTACCATCTCGCGGCGAATATTACCGCCCTGGGGGCGACGGCCACGATCCTCGCGGGTATCACGGTGCAGCACATGGGAACACCGACACTCGGCTTCTCATCGATGGTTCACATGAGCGCCGCGGTAATAGTCTTCTCGTCCCTTTTCTGCGGGATACTCACCACGTCAATTGTCGTGGGAATCCTCTTTTCCGCTTCAGTGGCACTGTTTTTCTTTCTGCGCTCAATGGGCATGGTGGAGCCCCCCGTGGTGATCACCGGCCTGGTGGACAATTCCATCGGAATATTCATCACCTTTGCCGTGGCTGTCCTGATCACCAGGCTGAGCAGGGACGCCCTGACCGAGGTGAAGCGGGAATCGGATAAAAGCAGGGAGCGCTACCTTTCGATCAGGGACCTCCTCGAATCGGTATCCTCGGTGTCGCACGACCTGGCGACCACCGCGGAAGAGATGTCCACGGCCACGGTTTCCCTCTCGGAGAACGCCCAGGGCCAGGCGGCCTCCTCCGAGGAGATCACCTCGGCCATGGAGGAGGTGAACGCCGCCATGGAAGTCCAGGCGGAAAACGTGAACGGGCAGTTCCGTAGCCTGGAAACCCTGATCGAAAAGATCGACGCGCTTTCAAAGTCCGTTATCCGGATGGGGGAGATGATCGCCGAGGCCATGCGGCTGTCGGAGGAGACCTCGCGCCAGTCCGGGGAGGGCGAGAGGACCCTTGACCTGATGAACCGCGCCATGGGGGCGATCAGCGAGCGGTCGCAGCAGATGACCATGGTGGTGGACGTCATCAACTCAATATCCGACCAGATCAGCCTTCTCTCCCTTAACGCCGCCATCGAGGCGGCGAGGGCCGGCGACGCGGGAAGGGGCTTCGCCGTGGTGGCCGACGAGATATCGAAGCTCGCGGTCCAGACCGGGGACAGCCTCAAGGAGATATCACAGCTGATCTCCTCCACGGAGGAGGAGGTGGGCCGCGGGCTCACGAACGTCCAGGGGGCCGTGGATGTCATGCGGTCCACCATACGGAACGTGAATGATATCGGGGAGGGAATGAAGCGGATCCACGATATCATGCGGGAGCAGGTCGAGCTCAACAGGATCGTCCACGAACAGTCGAAGAGCGTCAGGGAAAAGTCGGAGGAGATCAACATCTCCACGGGGGAGCAGCAGACCGCGATTTCCGAGGTGAGCAGGTCCATCGCCGTTATCAACGAGGCCACGCAGTCGATCGCCGGCGCCTCGGAGGAACTGATGGGCACCTCGCGGACCCTGGCGGGTAACGCCGAGCTCCTGAAATCAAAGCTGGGAACAGTAGAGATCGACGGGGATTCTTCCGAGGAGTAACGGCCCCCTTTTCCAGACGGGGGCCGTTGAGCGCACTCCTAGAGGGCCATGTTCATCACCGCGAGGAACCCGTCATGGATGGCGCTGTCGATGCGGGCCGGCTTTACCGAGTCGCCGATAACGGTAAAGGGGATGCCGGTCTTTTCCATCCCGTCGGCGACCCTGCGCACCGAACGGGATCCCACGGCGTTAACCACGCTGTCGAACCGGGCGGATTCCTTCTTTCCGTCGCGCTCGTAGGTGACGAGCCCCTCCCCGACCGATATGACTTTCGCCCCCGGCACCACCTCGACACCGAAGCGGCTCACGTTGCCGAGGATCACCCAACGGGTTGACCGCCCCACGTCCTGCCCCACCTTGGGGAGCATTTCGAATACAGTGACCCGCTTGTTCCCCCTGGTGCAGAGTTCCCTGAGCCGCTCAACGCTCTCCGCCTCGTAGATGAATAGGAAATGGAGGGCCTCCGGGGTGAGGGTTCCCTTCTCGGCGAGAAACATGGCGGTTTCCAGCCCCACGGCGCCCCCGCCGATGACGGCGATATTCGTGCCGAGCTTCGGATCGTCCTTCAACACCTTCCACGCGGAAACCACGTCGGGTCCGTCGATGCCTTTAATGGGCGGGACAAGGGGCTCCGCGCCTTCGGCGAGTATCACATGGTCCGGTTTCTGCTTGCTGATGAAGTCGACGTCCACCTCGTGATTCAGCGTGACGTCGATATCGTACTTGTCCAGCATGGCGTCATAGTAGTGGATGAGCTCCCAGAGCTCCTGCTTGTGCGGCGGGGCCCCGGCGATCCAGAGCTGTCCGCCGATGGTGTCCGATTTTTCGTAGAGCTCCACCTCGTGGCCCGCCTCGGCGGCCCGTATCGACGCCTCGAGCCCCCCGGGGCCGGCGCCCACCACCATGATCTTCTTCGGGGACTTCGTTTTAACGATGACGCGCTCACCCTCGAAGCCCGCCCGGGGATTCGCGAGGCAGTAGACGGGCTTGCCGCTGAAGAGCTGGTCCGTGCACCCCTGGGAGCAGGCCACGCAGGGACGGATCTCGTCCACGAGCCCCTCCCGTGCCTTGTCCGGCCATTCGGGGTCCGCGATGAGTACCCGGCCAAGGTTGATCATGTCGCAGATCCCGTCCTTGATAAGCTGTTCAGCCGTGAAGGGATCGCTGATGCGGTTCGACGCCATGACCGGCACCGAAACTGCGCGCTTGATGTTGAGGGCGAGGTAGGAAAAGATCGCCCGGGGAAGTTCCATGGGCAGCTGGGGCACCCGCGATTCGTGCCATCCGCCTGTGACGTTGATAAGATTCACCCCGGCCGCCTCGTACATTTTCGCAATATCCGGGGTTTCCGTGTCGGTATTGCTCCCCTCCACGAAATCGTTGCCCGCCATCCTCACTGATATCGGGAAGTCCGGGCCGAGTCTTTTTCGCATCTCGAGCAATATTTCCCGGGGGAAGCGGGTCCTGTTCTCGAAGCTCCCCCCGTATTCGTCGGTGCGCTGGTTCTTGAGGGGCGAAAGGAACTGGGTGATCAAGTACCCCGCCGAGCAGATGATCTCGACGCCGTCGAAACCCGCCTCCTTCGCGCGTTCCGCGGCCTTTACGAAGCCCTCCCGGGTCTGGTGGATGTCGTCGAGGGTCATCTCCCTGGGCACGGATTTCATATAGTTTGAATAGACCGCCGAGGGGGCGATGGGATCGGGACCTCCGAGGAGCTTTGAGTAGGAGTAAGCGCCGGCGTGGAAGAGCTGGATCCATGCCCGGGCCCCTTCCTTCCGTATCATCGCCGTGAGGCGCGCGAACTCCGGTATGGCCTCGTCTGTGCCGATCTGCATGGCCACGGGCCCGCTCCCCACCTGGTCGAAGCCCACGGGTCCCACGGTGACGATCCCCGCCCCGCCCCGGGCGCGCTCGGCGAAGTAATTGAAATACCTGTCATTCAGCTTTCCGTCATAGGAGTAAAGGAGTCCCAGGGCCGGGTAGGCTATCCTGTTTTTCACTTCGGTCTTGTTGATGGTGATGGGGCTGAAAAGATTCTCGAACATGCTTCCTCCTTCGCCTTGTCGGCGTGTCTGATTTCCGGTTTTCCCGGCGTCATCGCTGTATACGTCGCGGACGGTCACGCGGTGGCTGCCTCAGGATCGTGCCGTGTCGGACTGTATGCCCTCCCCGATGATATCGGCCATGAACTTTCTGAAATCGGCGTCTTCGATTTTAAGGTGGTTGAAGAGGCCGAGTTTTTTCAGCTGAAGCATGCCCTCGGCAACGGCGGCGAGAAGCATCGCGAGCATGCGCGGGTCCACCTCGCGGATGACCCCGCCGCGGATCCCTTCGCGGATGGTCTCCTCCATGAGGTCGGTCATGGCGCACATCCGCTCCGCGATTTCGGTGTTCTCCGCCTCCCCCTCCGGGTTGTAGAGGGCCTTGTACTCCATCAGGATGTTGTAGCGGTCCCGGTTCTTATAGTAGAAATCGATGTAGGAATCGAAGGTCGATATAAGCTTCTGGCCCGGGGTCTTTCTGCTCTGGATGCCTTTCCTGAAGCTCTCCACGAGGGCGTCGATGGCCTCGAAACATATGGTCCGGTATATATCACGCTTGTCTTTGAAATGGAAGTACACGGCGCCCGTGGTAAGCTTCGCCCGGGCGGCGATGGCGCGAAGGGACACCCCGTGGTATCCGTGGCGCGGCAGGAGCCGGCGCGCCGTGTCCAGGATTTTTTCTCGGTTGTTTTTTCTCATCAGGATCCGTTCGGCGGCGATGACGGGACCGCTCCGTACTTTCGCCGGTAATCAGTCGGGTATCATGAGAAAGACGGGCTCGATGGAAACCTCCGGGTCTACCGTGTCCAGGATTTCGATGATGTCCTTGTACATCCGCTTCTTCATTTCGCCCAGGATGCCCCTCTTTTTCTGGAAGGTCCGGGCGAAGGCCAGGCTTTCCTTCATCAGCTCTTCCCGGTCCGCGCAGGCCTTGATGATGATGTTGAATTTCTCCAGCTCCGGGGCGCCGTACCGGTTGCCGCTGAACTGCATCTCGACCAGCTTCTGCAGGGGGATGGCCTTCTTAACGAAGGCGTTCATGCCGTAGAGGAGCGGTATCCCCACGTTCACTTCCGGGAAGCAGAAGAAGCCCCTGTCCGAACGCATGAACCGGTAGTCGCATGCACAGGAGATGATCGCGCCGTTGCCGAAGGCATGGCCGTTGATGGCCGCAATGGTCGGCATCGGCACCAGCATCAGCTTCTTGAACACGTCGTTCATCCTGTACATGAAGTCCTTTATCGGCTGGAGGTTCCCCTTCTGGAACAGCGGGGCCATCCAGCCGACGTCGACTCCCTGGGAAAAGTTCTTTTCATCGCTCGAGGTAAGAATGAGGGCCTGCACGGAGGTGTCGGCCACGATTTCGTCGATGGCCGCGTTCATTGCCAGGGCAAATTCGAGGTTTTGCCTGTTTTCGCCATTGTTCATTGAGATGATCGCGACATTTTCGTCTTTTACCCACGATACGATCGACATGACATCCTCCCTTCAGCGCGTTCTTCGCCGTTGTCCGTCCGAACATAACGACGTTATGTTTTGAGGTCAAGAATTTTTGAAAAAAAAACCCCTGAAATTAGCTTGATTAATTAGCCTGATACGAGCCCCTGTATACGTTGGCCACGGGGCCGGAGCACACGCCGGAGGAAGCGGAATGCGGTTTTCAATGTTGCTGTTCGGATTAATGTTTAAAATGAGGAGAAAGGCGAAACGGTCGCCGGATTTCAGGGAGAAACTGAAGGAAAGGGATTATACCCTGGTCATACGGACCGAGGACGGGAAAAGGGGCCGCGTGTTCGAGTTCCGGGGGGGCTCTCTCTTTTCACGCGGGGGAGACGACGGCAGCGCCGACGTTTCCCTCGTGTGGCGCGACGCAGCTACCGGCTTCAGGGTGATGGCGGGGGGCGGCACCAAGGCATTCGTGGCGGCCCTCCAGGACGGATCGCTGAAGATACTGGGAGACGGCAACCTCGCCCCGGTATTCATCGGCGCGGTTAAGGAGATGCTGAAAAATCCGAAAAAGAAAGGCGCATGAAAAAACCTGAAAAAAGCATGCAGCCGGGCCCGTATCTCCCCGGCATGATCAACCGGGCCGATGAAAAGCGGGACAGGCTGATGGACCTGCTGAACGGCCTCTCGCGCCTGACCTACGAGAAGGGGACACGGAAGGGTGACATCGCTCTGCGCGATCTCCTCGCCCGCCTGATGAAGGAGGTGGAGGGCCAGTACCGGGCCGTGCGCATGTTCACGTCGGGAAAGGCGGGTGACCGGGGGGCGTACCGGGATATCCTGGGGTTCTTCCATGAGAGGTATATCGATGCCGATGAAATGGGGGCCGCCCTCGGCGCGCTCAAGGCAGAGCTCGCCGACCAGGAGCGCCAGGACCGCGAACACAACGTCCGTCACGAAGGCGCGGGATACACGAGGAAAACGAATCACTACGCCAAGCGGCTGGAGAAGGACCTCGCGGAATGGGAGAAGGGGATGACGCTTCACGCGGAGCCCCTCCTCAAGCGGTTTCTTCATGACGTTAACGATATCGTGCTCTATAATCTCGTGGACGGCATCATGCCTGCCCTCATGTCGAACGATGACGTGTTTTCCCTGAGCGGTCCGCGGTTCATGGAATTCAGGGACGGTATAATTTACTACGTGAAGACCCACCTCGGCGTAACGCGTATCAGGATGAACGAGACGGAGATCGTCGCCCTTGTACACCGGGTGCTTCAGCAGATGGGATTCAGGAATAAAATACTCAGGGCGCGGAACGTGAACGAGGAGCGCCTGAACGCGCTTTTTTCCGAGATATGCGCCGGGGGCAATGTCGTCGAGTACGCCTCACGCTTCACCGCCTCCCCCGCGGTCGCGACGGAAGCCATACGCAGGCTGGAGGGCAAGAGTACGGAGGGGCATGACGCAAAACGGCTCTCCACGCTCCTCGAGGGACTCTGTTTCCTTGAGAACGGCGGCTCCGCGCCGGCGAAGGCAGAGGGCCTGGCAAAAAAAGAGAATGAGCGCTATCCCTTTCACTTTCCCGGGACATTCGACCCGTCGTTGAAATTCGTCGCTGAATACATGCGTAACAACATGATATTCGTCCTCGACTGGCTCGGCAGGGAGCTGAAGAGGAACCCGGATAACGCCGTGTACCTTGAGGCCCTTTTCGAGTGCATGCCGGAAAGCGAAGCGTTCATGGAGGCCTACGCCCGCGCCCTTGCCGCCGCGGCCATGAAAAGCAACCAGGCCAGGGCGTCATTCGGAGGACGCGAAGTCCACTACATTCCCCTTGGCGACGCCAGGGAACTGATACGCAAAATATCGGGAATCTGCGACGCCATGAGCCACGCCCTTGTCGACGCTTCGTACCGCGCGGGAACCGCGGGCACCGATCGGTCAAGGGCGCTGATGAAGCAGATCGAGGTGGTCAAGGAAAACTGCAGCGAGGCGCGGTTGAAAATATCAAAGGGGCTTGCCGGGATCAAAAAGGCATAAGCGCTTCCCCGTGCCCGGGTCAGGTGCCGCGGATCTCGCAGCGGTCGGCAAAGGCGAGGACGGCCTCCCTGAAGCGGAGAAGCGTTTCCTCGGGGTAGGGATCGACCTGCATGAGGGAATGGTCCAGAAGCGGCGTGTCGGACCGGAATTGCTGAAGATGGTAGTTCCTGACGCGGCCGATCAACGTGCCTATCGTATCCAGATCATCGCCCGTGACGAACCCGGGGACACAGGTGGTACGGGCCTCGTAGTCGATTCCCCCCCCGCGTATCGCGTCGATGCTCTCGATGATCAGGCTGAAGTCAACGTCGGTTCCCGCCAATCGCGAGTATTTTTCAGGGGATGTCTTGATGTCGATGGCGGCATAATCGATGAGACCCCGGGCGAGGATGCGTCTGAGGACGTCGGGCTTCAGGCCGTTCGAATCAAGCTTCACCGAAAGACCGATGCTTTTCACTTTTTCAAGAAATGAGTCGAGGTTCCGCGACAGCGTCGGTTCGCCGCCGGTGATGGTTACGCCGTCGATCAGGTTTTTTCTTTTCGAGATAAATCCGAGAACCTCCTCGTTGCTCGACAGGGGGAGGTCCCGGCAATTGCAGGCGAGATCCGGGTTGTGGCAGTATCCGCACCGGAGGTTGCATCCCCCGGTGAAAATCACGGAGCAGATCTTTCCCGGGTAATCGATCAGCGAAGTTTTAAGAATTCCCCTTATATTCATAGGCTGGTATCTGTTCCACCCGGTATACTTTTCGCTCCCTGAATTCCTCCTGTTTTCCCTTGTTCCACTGATTGACTGGCCTGAAATAACCGACGACCCTTGAGTAGACTTCAACCGGGATCTTCATCTCTTTTTTTCCCATGAATGCTCTCCATTTTTAAGTATTCGCGCCTTTCCTGAGGCGTTACCCTTCCGAAAAGGGCGCGGGGGGTCGCCGGATTATGTCGGATCCCCCCTTACCATATCGGCATTATCCGCCTTCGACTTCAATACCGTGCTTGATTAAATCTTCCTGCGTGTGCTCGTAAGGACAGAATTTATGCGCTCCCGGGATATAGCCGTGGATGGGGCAGACGCTGAAGGTCGGGGTTATGGTGAAATAGGGGAGGGCGTAGTTTTCCGCGATCCGCCTCACCAGGGTTTTGACGGAGGAGATATCCTGTATCTTCTCGCCGAGAAAGAGGTGCACGACCGTGCCCCCGGTGAATTTAGCCTGGAGCTCGTCCTGGTGGTCCAGGACGTCGAAGAGGTCGTCCGTGTGGCCCACGGGAAGATGGACCGAGTTGGTGTAGTAGGGCTCGTTTCCGCCCGAAGTCTGGATATCCTTGAAGAGCTTGCGGTCGTGTATGGCGAACCGGTAGCTCACGCCCTCGGCGGGGGTCGCCTCGAGATTGTAGAGGTTTCCCGTTTCCTCCTGGTAGCCCATGATCCGCTCCCGCATGAAATCGAGGACCCGGAGGGCGAAATCCCTTCCCTCGGGGGAGGCGATATCTGCGTTGATCATGTTGAGACAGGCCTCGTTCATGCCGATGAGGCCGATGGTGGAGAAATGGTTGACCCAGTATTTCCCGTTCCGCTCGTGTATTTCGGAGAGGTAATGCTTGGTATAGGGATAGAGATCGTTCTCCGTGAAGTTCTCAAGGGCTTTCCTCTTGATCTCCAGGGAGCTTTTCGCCAGGTCCATGAGACGCGCGAGGGATTCGAAGAAGGCCGCCTCGTTCCGCGCCAGGTAGGCGATGCGGGGGAGATTCATGGTGACCACGCCGATGCTTCCCGTCAGGGGATTGGCGCCGAAAAGCCCGCCGCCGCGTTTCCTCAGCTCGCGGTTGTCCAGGCGGAGCCTGCAGCACATCGAGCGCGCGTCCCCGGGGTCCATGTCCGAATTGACGAAATTGGCGAAGTAGGGGATGCCGTATTTCGCCGTCATCTGCCACATCGCGTCGAGCCTGTCGTTCTCCCAGTCGAAATCCCTGGTGATGTTGTACGTGGGGATGGGAAAGGTGAAGATCCGGTTCCGCGCGTCCCCCTGGGACATGCACTCGGCGAAGGCCATGTTGAACATGTCCATCTCTTCCTGGAACTCGCCGTAGGTTGATTCCCGAACCTCGCCGCCGATTATGACGTATTCGTCGGCGATGGCGCGCGGCACCACCAGGTCGAGGGTCACGTTCGTGAAGGGGGTCTGGAACCCGACCCTGGTGGGGATGTTCATGTTGAAAATGAATTCCTGGAGGCACTGCTTCACCTCGTCGTAGTCAAGGCCGTCGTACCGGATGAAGGGAGCCAGGTAGGTGTCGAAATTGCCGAAGGCCTGGGCCCCGGCGGACTCTCCCTGGAGAGTGTAGAAAAAATTCACGATGTGACCGAGGGCGCTCCTGAAATGCTTGGCCGGCCTGCTCTCCACCTTCCCCTTGACTCCGCCGAAGCCCCTGATGAGCAGGTCCTTCAGGTCCCATCCGACGCAGTAGGCCGAGAGGAGGCCCAGGTCGTGGATGTGAAAATCGCAGTTCATGTGGGAGTTCCTGATCTCGGGGGGGTAAATCCGCTCGAGCCAGTATTTCGCCGTGATGGCCGTGGCGATATGGTTGTTCAGTCCCTGGAGGGAGTAGCTCATGTTGCTGTTTTCGTTCACCCGCCAGTCGGAGCGGTCAAGGTAGCTTTCGATCAGTTCCAGGCCCTCGGCGAGAAGGCTTTTTCCCTCCCGGATTTTCCGGTGCTGTTCACGGTAGAGGATATAGGCCTTGGCGACCTTGGCGTGGCCGCGCTCGATCAGCATTTTCTCGACGAGGTCCTGGACGTTTTCCACGGTGGGAATGCGCCCGTCCTTGTAGATGATGTTCAGTATTCCGACGATCGACTCCGAGACGGTCGCCGCGGTGGCGCGGTCGCTCCCTCCCACTGCCTGGGCGGCGCGATAGATAGCGTCGGTGATCTTGTCCGGGTTGAAGGGTACGATTCTGCCGTCGCGTTTTCTTATGAAATTGGAAAAAGTGCCGTCAGCCATCTGGAATCTCCGGGGATCGAAACAA
Organism: Spirochaetota bacterium; assembly: GCA_040768125.1. Taxonomy (GTDB): domain Bacteria; phylum Spirochaetota; class UBA4802; order UBA4802; family UBA5550; genus RBG-16-49-21. The sequence goes on from JAXGNG010000005.1 coordinate 283,917, forward strand.
TAAAAAATTGTATATACAAAATAAAGTATAAATTGAAAAGGTTATGCTCAGTCTCAGGAAGAGAATCTTAATGTGACATAATTCAACGCCATCAGTATGTCTACTTGTATAGGCCCTCTTCACCAGAAGTCAATGAAAAAATATTATGTCTCTCAAAAAATTGGATTGGCAGGGCTGCAACCGGTGCGCGGTCGGCAAAGTCCGTCAAGTAATGACGACGATTCTCCGATAATATAAGGGAACTTTAAGAATCAGATTTGAATGATCCCCTGTGGGCGCTTTCAGGGTAAAATCAGATTTTTCTATTGGTTTCCTGATGACAAACCTGATTTATCGAGGTGCCCGTCATGAACAAAGGGCCCCGGGCGGACGAGGGGTTACATCAACCAGATCGGGAGAGAAATCCATGAAAAGGATAATCGCGGGAATCGTCGTAATCGGCTGTGTCGGCGTGGTATTCGCCTCCATGGGGGTATCCCAGCTTTCCCCCGGGGCGATCGATCGCGTAAAGCCGATGGCGAGCGACATTCCCGAGGGCTACATCTACGGAAAGATTCCTGAACCGTATAAGAAGACCCTGAAGGACAACCCCTGGATGATGGACCGGGCGGCGATCAGGCGCCTGGCGGACAAGGTCTACCCCGGCGGGGACCACAACAAAATCGCCGCCATGCACCTGTCGATCATAGCGGACGAAAAGAAGCCATTCAACGACGATATCGTCTGTTACGTCATCCTTTATCATAACGAGAAGGCCGCGCGCGAGGAGATGAAGAAATTTTCCGAGTACGCCGGGTTCAACGCGGACCGCGCGCTCCTCCTGAGCAGGGACAACCTCGCCGTGTTCATTTTTGTCGATGATATTGAGAATTTCCATCACATCCAGGAAATGGCCAGGGCCATCGGTGAACGGATCAAAGGACTTTGAGAAGCGGTGACCATTGCCGGCACGCGGGAGCTCCATGAATGGCTCCCGTTTTTTTTCTTGTCCCCTTGACGATCGGCGGTTGAATTCTTATTTTATAGTTGAACCGTCCCGTTCATTATTCCTCCCGTTGTTTTATCCTTGCATTTTTCAGATGTTGTGTCATCTGGTTGGGGTGAACCTGCGCTCCCGTGGCGCCGGTGCGCGCCGCGCAGGCGCGGGGCCCCGCGGGTGACGCAGAGGGAGAGTGACCACTATGAGAATGGACAGACTTACATTGAAGGCGCAGGACGCCATTAATTCCGCGCAGAACATCGCCACGGCGATGAACCACGTCGAGATCCAGCCGGAGCACCTGCTCCTTGCCCTGATCGACCAGGAGGGGGGGATTCTTGATTCCATCGCGCGGAAGATCGGCGTGTCGTCCCAAGACCTGAGGGCCGAGGTGGACGCCGCCCTCAAGGCGATGCCGCGCCAGGTAGGCGCCGGCCCCGGCGGGGGTTCCCTTTCTTCCGCCCTCAGGGACGTGCTCAACGAGGCGTGGAACGAGGCCGTGGGCCTCAAGGACGATTACATGAGCACCGAGCACATGGTGCTCGCCCTGGCGTCGAAGGGGGAGGGCAGGGCGAGAAGGATACTGAACCAGAACGGCTTCATCCGCGACAACATCCTCAAGGTTTTGAAGGACATCCGGGGGAGCAAGCGGGCGGACGACGAGAACGCCGAGGACAAGTACAACGCCCTGGACCGCTTCAGCAGGGACCTCACGAAGCTCGCCAGGATGAACAAGCTCGACCCGGTGATCGGCAGGGACGAGGAGATACGGCGGATCATGCAGGTCCTCACGCGGCGCACGAAAAACAACCCCGTTCTGATCGGGGAGCCGGGCGTGGGAAAGACCGCCATTGCCGAGGGCCTGGCGCGCCGCATCGTCGAGGGCGACGTGCCGGAGAATCTTAAAAACAAGCGACTGGCGGCCCTGGACATGGGCGCCCTCATCGCCGGGGCCAAGTACCGCGGCGAGTTCGAGGAGCGCCTGAAGGCCGTGATCCAGGAGGTGGAGGAATCTGCCGGAGAGGTGATCCTCTTCATCGACGAGCTTCATACCCTCGTCGGCGCCGGGGCGGCCGAGGGCGCCGTTGACGCATCGAACATGCTGAAGCCGGCCCTGGCCCGGGGGGACCTCCGCTGTATAGGCGCCACCACGCTGAACGAGTACCAGAAATACATAGAGAAGGACAAGGCCCTGGAGCGCCGGTTCCAGCCCGTCCTGACCACGGAGCCCTCGGTGGAGGACACCATCGCGATTCTCAGGGGGTTGAAGGAGAAGTACGAGGTCCACCACGGCGTGCGCATCTCCGATTCGGCGTGCGTGGCCGCGGCCACCCTTTCGGACCGCTACATCACCGACCGATTTCTTCCGGACAAGGCGATCGACCTGGTGGACGAGGCCGCGTCGCGCATCAAGATGGAGATCGATTCGATGCCCATCGATATCGACGAGATCGAGCGGAAGGCCCGCCAGCTCATGATCGAGTCCGAGGCCCTTAAAAAGGAAAAGGACGCGGCCTCGAAGGAGCGCCTTGAAAAGATCAAAGAGCAGCTGGCGAACCTGAACGAGAAGAAGAACGCCCTGGTGGCGCAGTGGAAAAACGAGAAGGAGATCATCACCGAGATACGCAGGGTGAAGGAGCAGATCGAGCATCTCCGGACGGAGGAGCAGCGCGCCGAGCGCGAGGGGAACCTGAACCTCGTGGCGGAGATACGCTACGGCAAGATCGCCGAGCTGGAAAAAAAGCTCGCCGCGGCCAACGACAGGCTGAAGTCGATGGAGGGGGGGAAGACCCTTCTCCGGGAGGAGGTGACGGAGCAGGAGATTGCCGCCGTGGTGTCGCGGTGGACCGGCATTCCCGTGTCGCGGATGCTGGAAGGCGAGAAGGAAAAAATCCTGAACATGGAGTCGATCATCGAGAAGCGCGTTGTGGGCCAGCACGAGGCCATCGCCGCTATCTCAGACGCTGTGCGCCGCTCCCGGTCGGGAATACAGGACCCCGACAGGCCCATCGGCTCCTTCATCTTCCTGGGGCCCACGGGCGTGGGTAAAACCGAGACCGCAAAAGCCGTGGCGGAATTCATGTTCAACGACGAGAAGGCGATCATCCGCATCGACATGTCGGAGTACATGGAGAAGCACGCCGTGGCGCGGCTCATCGGAGCGCCCCCCGGCTACGTGGGCTACGAGGAGGGAGGGCAGCTCACCGAGGCCGTGCGGAGAAGGCCCTACGCGGTCATCCTCTTCGACGAGATCGAGAAGGCGCACCATGACGTGTTCAACATATTCCTCCAGATCCTCGACGAGGGGCGCCTCACGGACTCGAAGGGGAGGCGGGTCGATTTCAAGAACACCCTCATCATCATGACCTCGAATATAGGGACTGCCTACATCAGCGACGAGTCGGTGCCCTACGAGAAGCGCCGCTCCGGGGTGGAGCAGGAGCTGAAGGCCCACTTCAAGCCGGAGTTCCTGAACAGGGTCGACGAGGTGATAATCTTCAATCCCCTGTCCAGGGAAAATATCGCCGAGATAGTGAAGATACAGGTCGCCGAGACCGCGGCGCGGCTCAGGGAGCGGGGAATCGACCTGGCCATGACGAAAAAGGCCATGGATTTCCTCGTGACCGAGGGGTTCGACCCCCTCTTCGGCGCCCGGCCCCTGAAACGGGCGATCCAGAAGCACCTGCTGAATCCCCTTTCGGTACGGCTCCTCTCCGGAGGGAGCCTCCAGGACCAGAAAGTGAAGGTCGATTCGGACGGGAAGAAGATAATTTTTAGCAAATGACCTCCACGCCGCCGGTCCCCGGGCCCCTCAGGCCCGGGGACCGAACGGTGATTCCCGGCCTGGCTCGCATCCTATCGGTCTTGACATAATTTCCACCCGGTGATTTTTTGGATGAAGGACCGGCGACCATGTCGCCGCTTCCCTTCTGCCGTTCAGTACCGGGCCCCTGCCTCCCGTGGCGCCCGTGATGAGGCACTACTACGCGATAGAGGAGATTCGCAATGCCGAACAAGGAAATTGTCATTCTTTCAGGGTGCCGGACCCCCATCGGCGGGTTCGGACAGTCCATCAGGGACGTCAAGGCCTTCCAGCTCGGGGCCCTCGTGATGGAGGAGGCGATGAAGCGCGCCGGGGTCACCGGCGACATGCTGGACGACGTCATTTTCGGCGACTGCATCCAGACGAGCGAGGAGGCGAACACGGCGCGGACCGCGGCGCTCAAGGCGGGCATACCCGCCGAGGTGCCGGCGACCACGATCCAGCGTCAGTGCGCCTCGGGCATGCAGTCCGCGATATTCGCGTCCCAGCAGATCATCGCCGGTGACTCGGAGATCGTTCTCGCCGGTGGCTGCGAGTCGATGAGCAACGCGCCCTACATATTGAAGAAGGCCAGGTGGGGCTACCGGCTCCAGCACGGCGAGTTCACCGACGCGATGTGGGAGCTCCTCCATTCCGGGAGCCATCTCCTCGGCGAGCCCTTCATCATGGGCCAGACCGCGGAGAACCTCGCCGAGAAGTACAATATTTCCCGGGAGGACCAGGACGAGGTCGCCTTCCAGAGCCACCAGAAGGCGATCGCGGCCATCGACGGCGGGAAGTTCAAGGACGAGATAATACCCGTGCCCATTCCCCAGCGGAAGGGCGAACCGAAGATGTTCACCACGGACGAGCATCCCCGCCGCGACGTGAGCCTGGAGAGCCTGGCCTCGCTCAGGCCGGTGTTCAAGAAGACCGGCACGGTCACGGCGGGGAACAGCTCCGGCCTGAACGACGGCGCCGCCGCCATGGTCATCACCTCCATGGAACGGGCGAACAAGCTCGGGAAGAAGCCCCTGGCGCGTATCGCCGGCAACGCCATTGCCGGGTGCGAGCCGCACCTGATGGGATACGGTCCCGTGCCTGCGGTACAGAAACTGCTGAAGAGGACCGGCAAGAAACTCGACGATATCGGCCTCATCGAACTGAACGAGGCCTTCGCCGCCCAGTACCTGGCCTGCGAGCGTGGGCTCGGCCTCGACCGGTCCATCGTGAACGTCAACGGCTCGGGGATCGCCCTGGGCCACCCCGTGGGCTGCACCGGCGCGCGCATCACCATCTCCCTTATCAACGAGATGAAGAAGCGCAATGTCCAGTGGGGCATCGCCACCCTCTGCGTGGGAGGCGGCATGGGCGGGGCCCTGCTGATAGAAAACATCACCTAGGCTGGTATGATTGCATCACGGGCTTGATGGCGTGACGCGCAAATCGGGCGATGGCTGTCTTTGGTAGGCGGCCATCGCCTGTTTTTTTATCTAGGATTTTGCTCTGGCCTGCCGTTACTGCCAATGGGACACAATGAATTATATCGGTAGTATTTCTGGCACACGAGGACGTCATCGACAAGCAAAAACTGCTGGACAGGGGCCCTAAAATTTTATCAAGTTAATTAATCTGAATAATATTTTTTCAGGCAGGTTATGTGAAACAAGCTCTTGTGTTTATGCTGCTTCTTTCGGTGCTCGGCGCATATCAGGGCGATGGTCCTGAATACAAGTTGGCGGAGCAATTGAGAGAGTATCATGTTGACGTATCGGGACTCTACCATTCACGGGGAGTATCGTACGAAAAAAAATATGTTGTGCCGGCATTGCTGCTGAGGTTTCTCAGGGCTTATGGCGTCAACAGAAAGGATTCGGCCCTCCTGTTTTATTACCACCGTGATACAACGCTGCATGCCTGGCTTATTGACGGCGAGGGTATCATGGCCCATCACGAGCAGTCGGTTTCCCCCCAGGCATTGATCAACCTGGAAAATGAATTGAAGCGAAGCCTCTGGGTTGACGTTCCCCGGGTTCAGCAGTTTCTTGCGTCACGGGGCGAGTCGTTTCCGGAAGGGTCCGGCAATCCGCGTCCCTTGGCGGAATGCGTGGAACAGGCCTCGCGCATCCTCTTCCCATCGCCCATAGCGAGTCGTATGTCAGGCCTCAGGCATCTGGTAGTTTGCCCGGTTCTGAATGTCTCATCTTTTCCACTCTATATCCTGAAGCCGTTTGACAACAATGATTGCATCGTGGACAGAATGTCACTGACTGTAATAAGCGATTTCAACAACTTCTTTGGAAACATCAGAATCAAGTGCGATATAAAATATATGATATCCGCTGATGCGCCAGATGAGATGTGCTTAGATCTACAGCAGGGGGAAGCGGTCTTCATTCCTGAAAACCCCCTGGTCGTCGGTAATCCCGATTTGCGGAATTTCTGTGAAAAACGTCTGGCAAGTATTCCGGGTGCAGAAAGAGAATCGCGCTATGCCGCGCATAAATTCATGGCCGATCTGCTTACCGGCAAACAAGCGTTGAAGAGTACAGTTGTGGATCGCAGTTCCTTGGCTGAGCTCCTTTACTTTGCAACGCATGGATGGGCGGATACGTCGGACCCGCTGGGCAAGAGCTTCCTGGCGCTTTCCTCTCCCCGTTATACTGAGTGCGGCAAGTGGACGGCGCGAGAGATCCAGTCGGCCAGCCTCCCCGACGATTCCATGGTGATACTCAGTGCATGCCAGACAGGGCTGGGACGCGTGCACGAGGGAGGCATTATCGGCCTCTCGCGAGCCTTTATTCTTGCAGGTGCCCGGAACGTGGTCATGTCTCTCTGGAGTGTTGATGACCGGGCGACCGCTGAGTTGATGAAGTTCTTTGTCAATGAACTCTTCGTGCCACAGCGCTTTTTCCCCGCCGAGAATCTGCGTCAGGCCATGCTGAAGTATAAAAAGATTAATCCGCTTCCTTCCCGGTGGGGGGCATTTATTTCGATGGGGACACCGTACAGCCCCATGCTTTCAGTACGAACGGAGGCGAGAAAAAACAGGTGAGTGATGCCGTCAATTATTTCGCTTTAAGATGCTTATCCGGGAGATTAATGACCAAAGGAGAACACGCATGGCACTAACAAAAGTCTGGATCGAGGAAGGTTGCACATCCTGCGGCGTGTGCGAGGACATATGCCCCGAGGTCTTCCATGTGGAGGACACCGCGACCGTGAAGAAGGGCGCGGACGTCGCGGCGAACGAGGCGTGCGTCAAGGAAGCCGCGGAGAGCTGTCCCGTCGAAGTCATCAAGTATTCGTGACCCGCATGTGGGCGCCGCCCACCGTATTTGGCGGTCCGCCGTCTTTTTTTTGAAACATGAACGCCCCAGGATGTCCTTACATTTTCCCCTGGATACAGGAGGGGGAAGGAGGCCCGGCATGTTCAAAGAGACAGATGACCATGAATTTTACGGGGGTTTCATCCCGCGCATCCCCGTTGAGCCCGACACGAACGAACCCTGGAGGAAAAACCATCTTTCCTGCTCGGGGAGCGGCAGGATCGCCAGGAACTTCGACTTAAAGTACATAGAATCCCTGGGACTCTACCGGGACGATTCGTGACTTTTTTTTCTCTGCCAACCCGGTGAATCGCATGCCGCGGGCATTCGTAAACCAGGGTCCTCACCACGGGTTCCTGCACAGTCGTTAAAAGGCTTGTCTTTTTTCCCGCCACGTTATAGTATTGAGCGATCAGTATAAACGGGACCATTGCACATTCACTGGGCAGGGCAAGGTCCCGTCACTGCGATGGCGTCGCGGTGGGAATTCAACACGATATGACAGATCAACATGGGGGATGACGTCCTCCCCGGCGCGCGCTTCATGATCGTGTGTGACTGGAGACCCGTTGTGGGACGATACCACGGCGTGCCGCGAGCGGCAGGGGGTGGATATTTCAGGAAATGAAGAGGATACTCGACCGCATTCTCTCCTCCTACTCCGCGGCCGATCTCTCCGTCAGGATGAAGGCGCGGTTCCTTTTCGTCGTCTGCATCGCAATGCTGGTGAGCCTTCTCGCGGGGATCCTCTACACCACGGTCCTGCACCTCGGCAACCCCGACTACGGTTACGCGGTGCAGTATTCAATCATCATCCCGGAAATCATCGCGTTCGTTCTGCTGGTTCTTGTCACCGCTGCCCTCGTCAGGGGCTATTTCGTCCCGGCGTCGCACGCCATTATCATAACCGCCTTTTCCGCCGCCTGGATGGTCATCTGGATCGATACCTCCCCCATCATACAGAAGCTTGATACCATCGCCCTCGTCATTGCCCTGATGACCGTGCTTCCCCTCGCCCTTTCGGGCCGCGGACGCCTGACCTACGTCTACGGGCTCGCCAATATCGCCATGCTCTGGGCATTCATGCACTGCGCCCGGCACGACCTCGGAGTAACACCGAGCGCCTTCTGGGAATACCTCGCGGACAACACCATCGCCCTGGCATTCGCCATGGTCGTGTCTTCGGCGGTCCTGAGGATCAACAGCTCCTCACTCGGCATGGCCGAGCGGCTGAACGTGGAGCTGCGAAACAATTACGGCGAGCTCGAAGCGGTGAACGAGGAGCTGAGGGCGACGATCGAGGAGCTCGAGGCCACCAACGAGGAGTTCGAGGCGCAGAACAGGGAGCTCGTGGATTCCCGGGAGGAACTGCGCGCCTCCCGGGAGGAGCTCCTCTCCGTGTTCAACGGCTCCCACGACGCCTTGATAATATTCGATGAAGTGGGGGCCATCCTCGATGTGAACAGGAGGACGCTCGAGATGTTCGGTCTGGCGCTGGACGAGGCCCTTGCCATGAACCTTGACGGGCTTTCCCCCGATGGGGAGGGCTTTCACCGTCACCGGGTGGTCATCGACCGGGTGATCCGGGGCGAGGCGTCGTCCTTCGAATGGAGGGCGCGCCGCCCCCGGGACGGGACCGTGTTTGACGTCGAGGTGGGGCTGAGCCGGCTGAACCGGAGGGGACGCACCGTCATCCTGGCGGGGGTGCGGGACATCACCATCAGGAAGCGGATAGAAGAGGCGGTGAAGGAGAGCGAGAGAAAATACCGGCTCATCACCGAGAACGCCACGGACATGATCTTCACGATGGACATGGAGTTTCACTTCACCTATATTAGTCCCTCGGTGACGAGAATTCTCGGCTATTCAGTAGACGAGGCAATGGCGCTCTCCTTCGAGCGTATATTCACGCCGGAATCCCTCGCCAGGGTCACGGAGATAATCGAGAGGACAAGGAGCAGGGCGGGGGACCTTGACATGGACCGCGTCACGACCTTGGAGTTCGAAATGAAGCGTCGCGACGGGTCCCGTATCTGGACGGAGAACAAGTTCTCCTTTTTGAAGGATGAAGCGGGAAGGCACATGGGGTTCACGGGGGTCACGAGCGACATCACGGCGCGGAAAAAGGCGGAGAGGGAACAGGCGGCGATTCACCGACAGCTCGAGCAGGCCCAGAAGCTGGAGGCCGTGGGCACCCTGGCGGGGGGTATCGCCCACGATTTCAACAACATTCTGGGCGGTATCATGGGAAGCCTGAGCCTCCTGGATATTCTCATTGACGAGGAGGCCCCGGCGTCCGCGGGGAGGATGAAAGGCTACCTGGAAACGGCCATGCAATCCTCGCGGAGGGCGTCTAACCTGACCCGGCAGCTCCTCACCCTTTCCCGGAAGAGCGACATGCAGCCCGCGCCGATGGATGTCATAATTTCCCTCAGGAATGTCGAGACGATTTGCAAGAACAGCTTTCCCAAGAATGTATCCCTGGATTTCACCCTCCCCGGGGAGGGGGTGTACGTGAACGGCGATCCGGTCCAGATCGAGCAGGTGCTTCTGAATCTCTGCCTGAACGCGTCCCATGCCATGACCGTCATGCGTCCCGGGGGGGAGGCGCGGGGAGGGACCCTCGGGGTCGCCGTGGATATCGTGCGGTCCGACGCTTCCTTCGCGGCGCGACACCCCGGCGCCGGGATGGACGCGGCCTACGTTCGGATCAGCGTGAGGGACGACGGCGTGGGCATGGACGAGGAGACGAAGGGCCGCCTTTTCGAGCCGTTTTTCACGACAAAATCGGAGAGCGGAGGCACTGGTCTCGGCCTTTCGATGGTATACGGGATCCTCAAGGATCACGGGGGTTTCATCGAAGTCGAATCCGAACCAGGCGCCGGCAGCGAGTTCACGGTCTATCTCCCCGCCATCGACGCGCGCGAAGGCCGGCAGGACGACTTAATCGGCAGGGAGGCCCTGGTGAAGGGCGCGGGGAGGGTCCTCATCGTCGACGACGAGAAGACGATCCTGCGGCTGGCCGGGGAAATTCTGACGCGGTGCGGCTACGACGTGGTCGCGGCGGAGGGAGGCGCCGAGGCGGTCGGGATCTTTGAAAAAGAACACGCGGCCATCGACGCGGTGCTCCTCGATCTTTCCATGCCGGGCATGTCCGGGATCGAAACATTCGAAAGGCTGAAGGCCCTTGACCCGGGAGTGAGGGTGCTTCTCACATCGGGATTCGCGGAAAGCGAGAGCATGAAACGGGCGATGGAGATGGGGGTGGCGGGCCTCCTGCGCAAGCCCTTCTCGGCCATGGAGCTCTCGGCCGCCATGAAGAAGCTCGTATCTTCAGCCTGACGCGATAGACGCAAGGACCATATTCATCTAGGATTTTACTCTGGCCTGCCGCTATGGTCAAGTGACACAATGGACTTTATTCATCTAGGATTTTACTCTGGCCTGCCGCTATGGTCAAGTGACACAATGGACTTTATCGGCAGTATTTCTGGCACACAGATGGGTACATGGCAAGCAAAAACTGCTGGACAGGGGCCTTAAAATTTGCCGTAAAAGAAATTCGGCTTCAATTCGCCCTTCGCTATAAGCTCCTGGCGCTGCTTTTCAACCACTTTTTCAAGCCGCTCAAAATAGCCCTCATCATATTCAGTCGTAAAGGGGCGACGGCGTGTATAGCCCCAGAATTTCGGAAGAACCCTCAACTTCGATATGTACTCATCCTCTATTTCGCAATCATCCGTTACGCGGAGAATAATGTAATCGCACAGGAATCCATAGCAATCAACATCCGGCGTTATCACAATATTAGTGTTGTCCCGTAGCATAAAAGAAACATGATTTAAGCCCTTATTGAAAAAACCTCGCGCCTTACCGACCCTGTTTATCTGATCGATAGTGAACTTATATTTTTTCTTGAACAGATTGAAACAGGTGACCTCATTACCATTGACTATTACGGTAAAAAAATCGGTGAACCACTTGACGGCGGTCTCAATTAATAATCTCGAAAAAAATATAAGAATACTCACCAATAGAATCATAAGCCATTCATCCTTCTTCAGACCGGGTCCTTGGTGATAAAAAAGGAAATGAATTGTCACGAATGTTATAAATGTCAATACTATCATTGAGAAAAAGAGTACCACCGGTATCTGAAACCAGCTGTAATAAAAAGGCGTCTTGAGAATTATCGGCTCTTTCATCCGAGTGTTTACCTGTTCCTTTTATTTGCATCCCACCAATACCCCATTCCTCCGCCCCACATATTGAAGGATCCGGTGATCGACAATCCGGGGATCCATTCATTTACGAGGATGCTCATACCCTTGCTCATGTGAGGCTGATATTTCATCTCAGAAACTGAAAATACGGGTGTTAACCCCGCGCCGAAGGACGTACCGAGAGTATTGGCAGTCAACTGAAACATATTGACATCTCCCAACAGGGTGTTATATGCGCCGGACACATTCGGATTAAAGGCATTCGTTCCAACCTGGGCGATATAATCGATACCAAAACCTGCACCAGCACCATAGGCAAATTGTCTTCCGATTTTAGTTGATAATCTAGCAGACGTGCCAATTGCTCCGGCAGCCTTAAACATGCCGTACCCGCCGGCAAAATTGAGCGCAGCGCCCACAACCGTAGGTTCCTCGCTGAATCCGACATAGGTTCCCATGTTGATCGCACCGGCAGCCAGGCTTGCCGCGTTTCTGCCGACAACAGCGGCTGCCAGCGGCATCGCCACAGTCGTGGCAACGGCCCCCACGATCATAAGGTTTTGTATCGCGTTCTGTCGTATATAATACGGATCATTCAGTTGATATAAACCAGAGTCGTACCAAGCTTTTGTATTATCGATTGCACGTTGAGTCAACGGACGTATCTCAGACATGTTACTGTCATACGCATAGTCGAAGTTCAGTCTGCTCTCCGCCAACATGGTACCGGCATTCTGATAATACTGGCTCACCCCCGCCACACCCAGCATCGGGTTCAGGAAGGGGTTGGCGTAATTCATCGCGAAGGCTGACGCCGGGTTCGGCCGCAGGGCCGGGTTCCAGTTCGCGTCGTTCTGCCAGCTCCAGCCCCGGTTGTTCTGCAGAAAATCCATGCTCTCCCCGGCCAGCGTAAAGTCGCGCTGGTCGAAGCCCATGGCCGTCACGTCCACCGTGCCGCCGCCGTACTCCTGGCGGAACTGCGCCTGGGCCACCCTCCCCTCAGCCGCGGCCGCCTCCTTCGTGAGGCCGCGGTCCATGGCGGCGTGGCGTGTTGCCCCTACCCCGGGACGGGGGCACTTCGGCTTCGCTCAGTGAGTTGACCAGGAGCTGGTCGAGCAATGGCGCAAGGGGGTGCGTGCACGCGCACCCCCTCTGCACTCCCCC
>JAXGNG010000006.1:0-279826 GCA_040768125.1 Spirochaetota bacterium
TCCCGTGATCTTGAGGAAGCCGTCCTCGTCGACCAGGCCGATGTCGCCGGTTCGGAAAAAACCGTCGGGCATGATGGCCTCCCGCGTGGCTTCCTCGTTCTTGTAGTACCCCGCCATGACCTGGGGACCCTTGATCAGTATTTCGCCGTCATCGGCGATCTTCACCGTGGTCTCCGGTATCGGCTGTCCCACCGTGGCGGGCTTTATGAACCAGGGACGGTTGAAGTTGGTGATCGGCGTGGTCTCAGTGAGGCCGAATCCCTCGAGAATCTTCAATTCCATACCGATGAAGAACTCCGCGTCGGACTGGGAGAGGGGGGCCCCCCCCGATATGGCGAAGCGGAGCCTGTCCATGCCGAGGGTCACCTTGAGCTTCGAGAGAACCAGCTTATCGGCCAGGCGGTACTTGAAGGCGAAGAAGCCCTTCCTGGGAAGGTCGCGGCACACCAGGGGGAGGTTCTTCGCCGCCTGGCGCATGGCGAAGTTGAATATCTTCTTTTTCAGGCCCGGGGCTCCCGCGACCTTCGCGAGTATGCCGGCGTGGACCTTTTCGTAGATGCGGGGCACGCTGATGATGATCGTGGGCCGCACCTCCTGGAAATTATCCAGGAGCTTCTCGATGCTTTCGGCGAAGGCGGTTTTCGCACCCGACCAGAGCGCGCCGTGGAAGCCGGCGGTCCTTTCAAGGGAGTGGGAGAGGGGGAGGAAGGAAAGGTAGAGGTCCTCCTGGGTGAGGAGGTCCTTCCCCGTTTTCGGGTCCCGCATCTCCGACAGGGTGTTGCGCACGTTCGACACGTAGTTGTTGTGCGTCAGCATGACGCCCTTCGGGTTTCCCGTTGTGCCCGAGGTGTAGATGAGGGTCGCCAGGTCTCCGGGATCGATGTTGGCGAGGCGCGTTTCGAATACCTCCTTTTTCTGGTTTCCCTCGCCGCTCTTCAGGGCCTCGGCGAGGGTGAGGACGTTCTCCCCCTTGCTCGATGGCTCGTCGAAAACGATTATTTCCTTCATCCCCGGCAGCTTGGAACGGATCGAGAGGATCCTCTTGAGGTGGTCCTCCGTGCCCACGAAGCAGATTTTCGAGTCGGAATTGCCCAGTATGTATTCCGATTCCTCCGCCGAGTTGGTTGCGTAGATCGGCACGTCCACGGCTCCGATGGAGTTTATCGCCAGGGCCGTCAGGTGCCATTCCCACCGGTTGGGGGAGAAGAGTCCCACCTTGTCGCCCTTTTCCACCCCGATCGAGAGGAGGAAGTAGGCCAGGTTGTGGACCATGTCGTTCATTTCGTTCCAGGTGATGTCGAGCCACGCGCCTTCTTTTTTGTATGATGCGTAGGGTTTGTCCCCGTATTTGGCGGCGCTGTTCTGAAATACCGCCGCCATCGAATTTTCCTGAAATTGCGCCATTGTAACCTCCTTAACTGATCCCTCTTTTTTTTGATACGTATCCCGCGCCCGTGGGCCGGGCGAAATGCGTGCCGTTTGATGATCCAAGGAACTTATGCTGTAATCACGCTACTGAGTACGACTCTGTATGGTTGGGCATCGTGTAAAATCTAGCGGTGATGAAAAAATCTGTCTACAAAAAAATAACGCAGGGCCTGCTATTCCGCAGGGGAGCGTCCGCGCGGGCCGGGTTTTTTTTATTGCAATTTTTGCTCGTCTGCTCCATACTATTGATGGATGGGCGATACATGTTCATCCGCCGCTTGAATGAACAGGTATATGACCGCCTGATTGAATTGGGGAGGCCGCGGAGCCTCCCCGGGGAGCTCCCGATGGAACCACAGAGACTGATCCGGCAGTTTTTCAAATACGGCGGCATGGTCATAAGCTTCAACCTTTTCCTCACCCTGGTGATTCTCTGCGTCGCCTATCCCGCCTTCTCCGACCTGAGGCTCCTGGCGTTTTTCCTGGTCATGGTGGCGATATGCTTCGTGCTCCTGAACCTCTACTACCTGACGATGGTGCGGCGCATCCTCCGCTTCCTTTCCGATGACGCCGGAAACCGCGACGCCCTGGAGAGGGAATTCCGGAAGGCCCCGCGGCGCGTCATGGCGGCCAACGTGCTCACCGTGGTGCTCTTCTACGCCCCTGCCATCCCGGTCCTCTACCTTTTTTTCGGCTACACCAATATCTATTATCATCTCTACATCCTCCTCATGAGCGTGTTCGTCTTCATTTTTCTCGGCTACAACTCCGTCGAGGTATGGTACACCAGGACCTATCCACTGGGGCGGTTCGCCATGCCCGTGGCGGTCCAGGGTCTGGGTAGCAAGATAATAAGCATGGTGTTTCCCACGGTGCTCCTGGCATCGGTCTTCATCATGATTATGCTCTTCTTCACGCAGCAAGGCGTCATCACAAGCGCCATCGACGCCCGGGTCCGCGATAACCTGTACCAGGTCGCCCCCGGGGCGGAGATGGCGGAGGGCTTCGAGGGCCTGTCGCTCCCCGGGGCCTTCAGGGATTATCAGGGCGCCCTGGTGATCGTGGACGGGGCCGGATTGGTCCTCGCCTCACTGGATGGGCCCCCTCCGGGGACGTCGATGCGTGACGTCATCGAAAGGGGCGACCAGGCGGCATACCTGTACGAGAAGACCCTCGAGGCCCTGGATAAGCCCGGCGAGGTGAAGGGCGCAACCATTACCGGGGTATTCCGGGGCAAAAAAGCCCGCTACTTTTTCCACGCCATTCGCGACACGGGTAACCATTTGGTGGGAATTTTCGACGACGAGGCCCTCTATGATGATTTCTATCGCGTCATCTTTCTCGAGGCCCTGGCGCTCTTCCTCATCACCCTCGCCATCGGCATCTGGGTCTACCGGAGGCTCCTGACCATGGCGCGCTCCATTCGCGTGATCATCCCGGCCCTCACCAGGGCCGCGGCCGGGGACCTCTCGGCGGAGATACGGCTGGTCAAGACGCGCGACATCCTGGAGGATTTCACCCGCACCTTCGTGACCTTCAAGGAGATGGTGAGGGATTTCGTGGTCAAGGCGCGGGACCTGGCGGAGCTTCTGCGTGGGGAGGCCGAGTCGATCTCCGGTTCGGGGGAGAGGATCAAGACCCTCTCGTCGCAGAACGCCGCCCTCCTCGGGGAGTCCTCGGGGGGCCTCGAGGAGATCGCCGGGGCCTTCACCACCATCGCCGGGGACGCGGGAAAGCAGATGAGCAATCTCGCGGACCTCGAGAAGACCATGAACACCCTGGACGAGTCGATGAGGCTACTGGCGAAGGACGCGGAAAACGTCATCACCTCCATGGCGCGGGTCGAGGGGGGGGTCTCGGAGAGCAGCGGCATGGTCCGCACCGCCTTCGAGGGGATGAGCACCACCGAGGAGCTCTACCAGGGCATCCTCAACATCATCCAGCTCATATCGGAGATCGCGGACCAGGTGAACCTCCTCTCACTGAACGCCTCTATAGAGGCCGCCCGGGCCGGGGAATACGGCCGCGGTTTCGCCGTGGTGGCGGAGGAGATATCGAAGCTGGCGGAGCGCACGGGGCTGAGCGTCAAGGAGATCTCGGACCTCATCGTGAGGGGCAACGAGGAGGTGAAGAAGAACATGGCGGTGATCACCCGGGTGCGCGATTCCTACGAGACCATCGTCGCCAACATCGAGACGGCGGGCTTCACCATCAACGGCTTCATCGACATGATCGTCAAGCGCGGGGACGATATCGCCAATCTCCGGAAGGCCATCTCCGGGGTGAGCGATTTTTCCGGCGCCCTCTCCGGATCCACGGACCGCGAGCGGGAGCGCACGGTCTCGGTGTTCAGGAGCGTCGAGGGGGTGAGCCGCGCCGCCTCGGAGTTCGCGGAGCGCTCCGAGGGCCTGGCCCGCTCGTCCGTCACCCTCAAGGAAATGGCCGATTCACTCATCGAGGAGCTTCGGAAGTTCACGCTCTAGCGATGGCGGGTCTCCCTTTCGTTTGCCTCCCTGGCCGCGGTGCGGCGCAGGGCCACTGTCCCTCCGCTGTTTTTTTCATCCCCATCGAATAATCCATTCCACGGTAATAAAGGCTTGCCCATGCCTGTGAAAGATGCTAGGCTCGGAGCGCACGCCGTCACGAGGGGGAAATGCCATGCTGAAGAACCTGCTGGGTCCGGAGATTCGGGAGCTCATCGAGCGCAAGGAGTGGGAAACGCTCAAGGAAACCCTGGAGAACTGGGAGGCCCCGGATATCGCTGAGTTTCTCGACGACATGGACTCCGGTACCGATCGGGTCATCCTCTTCCGCCTTCTCTCCCGCGAGATCGGCGCCGAGGTGTTCGCCGAGCTGGGTACCACGGCCAGGGAGAAGCTCATGGCAACCATGAACGATCTCCAGATACGCGAGATCCTGATCGACCTTCCTCCGGACGACCGCACCTCGCTTTTCGGGGAACTCCCCGGGGAGGTCACCCAGCGCCTGGTGAACCTCCTCCCCGCCGGGGAGAGGGGCGAGGCCCTCATGCTCCTCGGGTATCCGGAGCAGAGCGTGGGGCGCCTGATGACGCCGCACTACGTGGCCGTGCGCCCCGAGTGGACCGTGGGCCGGGCGCTCAACCATATCCGTCGCCGCGGACGGGAGAGCGAGACGATCAGCATGGTCTACGTCACCGACTCCTCTTGGGCGTTCCTCGACGCCCTGGAGCTCCATCACTTTATCCTGGCCAGCCCGAAAAAGAAGGTGCGGGACCTCATGGACGGGAACTTCGTGCACCTCAACCCCTACGATGACCGGGAGGAGGCGGTACGCATCATGGAGCACTACAACCTCCCGGCCCTTCCCGTGGTGGACTCGCTCAACGTGATGCTCGGCATCGTCACCTTCGACGACGTGATGGACGTTGCCAAGGAGGAGGCCACGGAGGATTTTTACCGCACCGCGGCGGTGACGCCCCTTCGCGGAAACTACCCCGAGGCCGGTGTGGGCCAGCTCTATAAAAAGAGGATACCATGGCTCATGGTCCTGATCGGCATCAATCTCTTTGCCGGCGCGGCCATGGCCTCCTTCGAGGAGATGATCTCCCGCGCCGTGGCCCTGGTCTTCTTCCTTCCCCTCCTGATCGACAGCGGGGGGAACGCCGGCTCCCAGTCCGCCACCCTGATGGTGCGCGCCCTGGCCATGGGGGACGTGCGGCCCGGGGACTGGGTCTCCATGCTCGGCAGGGAGGTCCTCGTGGCGGGGCTCCTGGGGCTCACCATGGGGCTGGCGGTCTGGGGCCTCGGGATCTACCGCGGAGGTCCCGCCGTGGCCGCGGCGGTATCCCTCGCCATGGTCGCCGTGGTCATGATGGGGAGCGTCATCGGCACGCTCCTGCCGTTCCTCCTGAACCTCCTGCGCATGGACCCGGCCACGGCGAGCGCCCCCCTCATCACCTCAATTGCCGACATCTGCGGCGTCCTGATCTACTTCTCCATCGCCGCGCGCTTCCTGGGGACGTGAAAGGAATACGTCGGCATGTGAGGAGCGGACAGGGGACCCACGGGAGATAAAAAATAATCGAAAAATATTTTATTGATTTTTTTCCACCGGTATGTATACTTGCGTCAGCACAGAGCGAAAAGCGCACCACACTAACAAATCAGAGGAGGCATTATGAACGACGGCGGAAATGTTATTGGCTGGATAATATACCTGGCGATAATCGTGCTGATGATTGCCGGTATGTGGAAGGTCTTCGAAAAGGCGGGCAAGCCGGGATGGGCCGCCATTATTCCGATCTACAACATCATCGTCCTGCTCGAGATCACGGGCAAGCCCATATGGTGGATCGTGCTCTTCCTGATTCCCATCGTCAACTTCGTCATCATGATCATCGTATCGATGCAGCTGGCGGTATGCTTCGGTAAAAGCAAGGGCTGGGGCTTCGGACTGCTGGTGATCCTCCCCTTCGTCGGGTACCCGATGCTCGGCTTCGGACAGGATACGTACTCAGCGCCGGCGCCTGCCGCGTAACACGAAAGGACACGCTGAAAAAAACGCGCCGCTTCCATGCGGCGCGTTTTTTTTATGCCCTGCTCTATCGCGCGCCCCTCACACGAGCCTGCCGATATCGAGGACCGTGACGTAGATCATAAGCCCGATGACGCAGAGCCACCCGGCGATGCCCAGGGGGAGGTGGAGCTTCGCCATGCGCGGGTGGATCTTTTCGAGGAGATAGAGGAATACCTTCCCGCCGTCCAGGGCCGGCACCGGGAGGAGGTTGAAGATCGCCAGGTTCAGGCTGATGAGTATTGAAAAATGGAGGGCCTTCACGGGATCGCCGCCGATGAAGGCGCCGCCCCGGCCCACCATGCCGACGATGCCGGAGAGCTGATCCGGCCGCGAGAAGACCGACAGGAAGGAGAAGGCGAATTCCCTGAACAGGGCGGCCGTCTGGACCGGGGGGTGGAGGAGGAGTCCCTGGATCGTCAGACCCTCGCGGGCGACGTTGACGGCGGCGAAGAGGATCACCGCCAGGAGTATGTTCGCCCCGGGGCCGCCGAGGGAGAATATCACACGTTTCATGACCGGGTACCTGAAAAAATCATTCTCATCCGCCACGGCGGGGAGCACGTATCCCCCCAGGGGAACCAGGGAGAGGCGGTATTCGGTACCCCGGGAGGTGAAGGCCGCCACCCTGGGGCCGAAACCGATGGAGAGGCGCTCCACCGGGATCCCCGCGAGCTTCGCGGCGACGAAATGGCCCACCTCGTGGACGAGTATGATTAAGCCGATGATCAGGATTGCCAGCGCTATGTTCATGCCATGATGCTCCGTTCCGGTAGTGCGCCCATCATGGGCGAAGCCCCGACTCTTGCGCAAGCGATTTTTCACCATGGACACGCGGGAAAACGTTTCCCCGGCACTGTCGGGAAAACGCCGGCACGGAAGAAGTTCGTCCCATCTCGATGGCCCCGGGAAACGATCTGCGCGCGTGCCGAGACGTGAAAGGCGTAACGCCGTATTCTTGCAATTGCGGCGTTAGCCTGTCGGTTATTCTTTATAGGGCAGCACGTGCACGGCTTTTATCGCGAGGTTAAGTTCGTCACCCGCCTTGATGCCGAGCTCGTCGACGGATTCCGTCGTAATGATCGAAGACATTTCCGCCGGCAGGATGATCTCGAATTTGACCAGGGACATGATGTCGCCTTTTTTAATGGATTTGACTTTAGCCTTGATAGAGTTTCGTGCCCCGTGTTTCATGCTGTTCCTCCCGCGTAATCGAAATATATTGTTTTTGATCATCTTCTCAGGCTTGCCGTGAGCCGAAGCGGATGCAATAGTGCGTCCAGGGCGTCCGTAATGCTGGTGAACACAATATCAGCTGACTGCATGGTTTGTGGGAACGCTCCCTCCCGATGTATCACCGCCATGCCCAGCGCGCATCGTTCGACCATCATCCGGTCGTTTCTGCCATTTCCTATGCAGGCGGTCATTTCAGCACCGAGGCCGTTAACATACGCCAGCTTGGCCTCATCCTGGTTCATTGTGTCGATGACATGCACGGTGCAGGGCCGGTTGATGAAATTTTTTTTAACTGTCCCGAAGGTGTCCGCCGTGATCACGTGGATTTTCAGGATTCGGCTTAAGCGATCGACTCGCTTCATAACCCCTGGTACCGGTTTCCCGTCGAAAGCAATGGTGCCGTTATAATCCAGCACAATGTGGGACAGGGAAAGGTCCCCGAAACCTGGAATTGAGATGCTGATCATGCCAACCTCCGGGTTTGTTGTTGGAAATGTTATACTTTACAGGGGCCGCATGTCAATTATTTCAGTTTTCCCCTCAAGAGCCTGGACCAGGGCATCCCTCTGTTCCGGAAGAATGCGTATGCAGACGCCGCATTCGGTGCTGATCGACTTTGGCACGGGTATGATCTTGTGCGGTATCCGGAGCTTTGCCAGTAGCTTCTCCGCCTGGATCACGTGGTTCACCGATCTGAAGAGCGCGATGAGATATTCCTGTTTTCCCGTCATGGCTGGACGATGCGGCCCGCCCCGGACATGGTGCCGGCGATGTCGTACATGTTCGAAACGATGCCCGCCGCCACATCCCCCGTCAACTCGAAGAAATTAAGGCAGGTGCCGCATACCAGGATCTTCACTCCCTTCTCTTCGAGGGCCTTCAGGTCGTCGAGCACGGCTGAGCCATTTACCGCCAGGCGCACGCCCGTGTTGTAGAAGACGAGAACATCCGGGCGGTCATCGAGATCCTGGATCGTGTGAATGAAGGCCTTCATCAAAATGGTTCCCAGTTCGTCGTCCCCCTTCCCCATGGTGTCCGAGGCGATGACGAAGACGTTCGGGCCCCCCGGCGCAGGTTTTCCGCTGATGTCGCAGGGCAGTTCTTCAACGGGTATGGCCTTATCCATGCTGGCGCCGGGACCTTTCGTGATATGCAGGGAAAAGATCCCGCCCGGCTGCTCCGTGACCTGGATCGAACAGCCCGCGCTCGAGGCGAGGCGCATCACGTTCTCGCGCGACGTCACGTTGTCCACCAGTACCGTCACGTCGTCGTTCGCTTCAAGCGCCTTCTTGGTGAGAATCACCGGTTGAGGGCATGACAGCCCCTTCGCGTCCACTAGAAATGACATGGCAATCTCCTGGTTTTATTTCCTGTTCTTCGCAATTATGGTTTCAATCGCCCGCAGCGCGGCGCGGACCTCGTCCCCTGTCGTAAAGATCCCGAAACTGCATCGCACGGTCCCCCCGGGAAAGGTGCCGATAGTCCGGTGCGCCGAGGGGGCGCAGTGGAGCCCCGGTCGGGTCATGACGTCGAAGTGCTCATCCAGTTCGAAAGAAATGTCCGAGGTGCTCATTCCCTCGAAAGTGAATGATGTCACCGCTGTTTTCCTTGCGGGATCTCCGGGACCGTGCACCGTAACCCCGCCCATGGCGGCCAGGCCCTCCATGAAGAGGCCCGTTAACGCGATCTCCCTGCTCCGTATCTTCTCGATACCTGTTTCAATGATATGCCGGACACCCGCGCCGAGGCCGGCGATGCCGATGGCATTGGGGGTTCCCGATTCGAAGCGGTCCGGCATGAAGTCCGGGTGCTCCTCGTATTCCGAGCGGCTCCCGGTGCCTCCCCGCTCCAGGGGTGCGACGAGGGATTCAAGGCCCTTCCTTATATACATGCCCCCCGTTCCCTGGGGCCCGTAGAGCGACTTGTGCCCGGTGAAAAAGAGGATGTCAATGGCATCCCGGTCAACGTCTATCGGCACGGAACCCGCCGTCTGCGCGGCGTCCACGCAGGTGATGACGCCCCGCTCCCGCGCCATGGCGGCGAGGTCCCCCACCGGCATGATGGTGCCCGTGACGTTCGAGGCGTGGGTGACGAAGAGGGCCTTCGTGTTCTTTTTGATCGCCCGCGCCGCGTCGTCCGGGCTGATTTCCCCGGTCGGGGAGCAGGGGACCACCTCAAGCTCGATTCCCTCCCTCTCCGCCTCGCGGAGGGGCCGCATGACGGAATTGTGTTCCATGCCCGAGGTGATGACATGGTCCCCAGGCCGGAGCAGGCCACGGACCGCGATGTTGATCGCCTCGGTGGCGTTCCGGGAAAAGACCAGGGTGAAGGGGTCCTTCGCTCCCAGGAGGGAGGCGACGCGCTCCCGGGCGTCAAAGACGATCCGCCCCGCTTCGACGGAGAGGCGGTGGCCCGAGCGGCCGGGGTTGGCGCCCACGTTTGCGTTGAAGGCGATCATGGCGTTCATCATGGCTTCGGGCTTGGGCCACGACGTGGCCGCGTTGTCGAAGTAGATGGTGTTCATTGATGCGGCATGTTCCCGTCATTCATTTGTTTGTCCCGTTTCCTTCCCCGCCGCTCAATGCCGCGCCGATGGCGCCCACGATCTGGGGGTCGGAGGTGACAACGATGGGCCTGTTCATCTCGCGTTCGAGGAGGGTTTTCATGCACCCGTTCATCGCCACGCCCCCGGCGAAGAAAATCGGACCAGGGGGCGCGATCCTCCTCAGCAGGGCGGCTGACCGGCTCACGATGGCCCGGTGAATGCCCAGGGCTACATCGTTGCGCGCGGCGCCCTGTGTAGTCAATGAGATTACTTCGGATTCGGCAAACACGGTGCACATGCTGTTGATCCTGACCTCTTTCTCCGCCAGGAGGGCAGCCCGGGAAAACTCCTCGAGGGTGAACCCCAGGGCCGTGGCCATGACCTCGAGAAAACGCCCCGTGCCCGCGGCGCACTTGTCGTTCATTTCAAATTTGCTCATGTTTCCCTCTTCGTCAAGGGAAATGGCCTTGGTATCCTGCCCGCCGATATCGAGGATCGAGCGGCACCCCGGCGAGAGGAACCGTGCCCCCACGGCGAAGGCCTTGATCTCGCTGATGACCGGGCACTCGAGATGGCCTTTGATCAGGTGGCGTCCGTACCCGGTCGCGGTAATTCGATCGAATTCGGCGTCTTCCATCAGCGAACGGGCTGTTTCAAGGGGGTTGTGGGAGGTAACCGATTTCCGGGAAAGCACAAGCTCGCCGCGCTCGAGCACGGCGAGCTTGACGGTGCGGGAACCTATGTCCAGACCCGCGCATCTCATTACTTATTCAGCCTCTCGATGAACGCTTCGATCCTGGTCTTGAGCTGCCCCGCGTCCTCCTGGCTGTAGTCGGTCTCGAGGCGCAGGACGGGCATGCCTGACTTTTCAAGCTCCTTTTCAACCGGGCCGCTCTCCATGATGTAGGGCTGGCAGAACTGGAGGCTGTAATGGATAACGCCCTTCGCGTCGAGTTTCTTTTTCATCTCCTTCACATACTCGACGCGCGAGGGATTGGGCGTGAAGATTGCGCAGTCGATCTCGAAATAGCGGTCCGTGATGATGTCGAGGAGGTCATCGACGCTTTTCCCCTTCGTATCAGTCATCCACCGTGCCCCGCGCTCGCCCACGCACGATTCCTCGCCGACGATGACGGCGTTGCTCGATTCGATGATCCAGGGGAGCTTCCAGTTCGGCACCGCCATGGGGCACCCTGAAACCACCACGCGCGTCGTGCCCTTCGGGAACACGCCGACACCCTTCTTGACCCGGTCTTCCAGCTCATCGCAGAGCGTGTTGACCGATTCCGTGAACCGCACGGGGTCGTCGTAGAAAAATACCTGGTTGATCAGCAGGGCGTCGAGGCCGGATATCGGGGCGGGATCGGCTGACCGGATCTCGGCGAGCCTTTTCACCGCCTTTCGCTTCGCGTTCACGATATCGATCCCCTTTTTCAGCGATTCGGCGGTCACTTTTTTACCGCTGACCTTTTCCAGCTTCGCGATAAACTTTCGGTACTCCTCCCGGAGCAGGGCCTTCCCGGATTCGCTCTTCATCTGGGGGATGTCCATCACGTAGAGGTCCCTGACGAGGGGTTCCAGCATCTCGTATGATTTTTTCTTGCCGTCGCAGGTGTTTTCGCCCACCACGACATCGCTCGCCTCGAGGTAGGGGCACACCTTCCCCAGCTTGAAGCCGAAGGCCGACTTGATGAGGGCGCAGGTATTCCTGGGAAGGAGTTCTTCCGCGCCTTCGAAGTTGAATTCTGCTCCCGCGCAGAGGCCCACGGACACGCCGTCCACGGCGAGGATGAGCTCCTCCGGCACGAACACGCAGTACGAGCCGATGACCTTCCTGCCCTCCGCCTTCGCGTCCATGAGCTCCTTGATGCGCAGGCCGTGCACCTCGCTCATGACGAAATCGAAGTACTTCATCCCCCCGGGGCGGTTCTTCTGGGAGAGGAAGATGTCCGAGTAGGCGGATCCGAGAACAGAGAGAAGCGCGTCGTGGCCCTTGAGATCCAGGCCCAGATCCGACCACATTTGAGTGTAATCTGACATTGAAAAACCTCCTGATTGTATAAGAGACCGGCCGCTTCAAGCCGCCGGCCCCCCGGAAGGCTCCGGGAGATCAGGGCAGGCTTGCGGCGAAGTAAACAACAAGGGGAAGCCTCACGGGCCCCCGCCTCACTCCTCATCGTCTGAATGGGGGAATGGTATTCCTCACTGATTCATGCATCGCTATTCAGGACCTATCCCTGGTGACGTATTCCTTATTGCGTGTCGTGCTGTCGATCGCATGATCCACGATCTGGTATCGCGTTATCCACGCTTTGTCTGCGTTCGCGAAATGATACTTCCCGCAGGGCGGCTCTTGCCATCGGGATTATCGTTGCTGGTGCCATTTCTTCTATAAAAAGGATCATGGGCACCTATCTTTCGGCCAGGGACGAATCTGTCAACTATTCTATTAATAAATATCATACATTTAAAAATTAGATGGATATCCTCGCCATTCGGGGGCATCCGGGGTATGCCGACACATGGTTTTATACTTGCAGTTTCCCTGATCCGTGGTAGGGTGTGCACCGGGGCGTGCGGATCATCCTCATCCGGGCGCGGTCCCTGGATCCCGACAAGGGGTTGACGATCGATCATTCAATTTCCTGCCGCGCGGATAAAAAAAGGCCGTGGCCCGCGCGGTGAAAGACAATAGCACGAACGGTATCGGTTTTTGGGCTTCAACCATGAAGGGGAAATGAGGGCGTCCATACCTGCGCAAAAAAATGGCGTCGCAGGGGAAGCACGGCCGCGCGGGCCCCGTCATGATACACCACTGCAAGGGGGATCGTGGAATGAAAGGTATCGTCAAAAAAGGTAAAACGGTGGTTCTCGGAATTCCGGCTGCCTTCGCGCTCATTGTAATGCTCTTCGCGCCTTCAATGGCGACGGCCGACGAGGATCTCTACCGCCGGCTGTCCCAGGCCGCCCGGGGCGCCGGCGACGCGACGCTCCTCACGAAGCTGAACAACGCTGCCCGCGCCGCGGACTGGGACAGGTCCGTGGAATCCGAATTCGAGGGCAATCTCCGCTACCTGAAGCCCGACGCGAAGACCGGCGTCGAGGGGCTCTACATGGTGCGCAATATCACGGGGGAGCTCCATGTCCTCGCGGTGCCGGAGACCGGGAAGGCGGACCCGAATTACGACAATATCGAAGGGCTCATGGAGAGCAAGCTGATCTTCAAGGTCGGGATCGTGAAGGGAGCGGTCGACGGCGTCGAATATTCCTTCGCGCGCTTCACCGAGCGGCCGAAACAGCTCCTCCTGGACAGGATATTCAAGATATCGATCGTCCTGATGCTCTTTTTCGTCATGGTGGGGATGGGCCTCACCCTGACGATGAACGATTTCAAGCTCGTGGTGCAGAAGCCCATGGGCATCATCACCGGCGCCCTGCTCCAGTGGGCCGTGATGCCCCTCGTGGCGGTGGGTCTGGGACGGATTCTCGGGTTCTACGAGGCCTATCCCTTCATCTTCGTGGGCATGGTCCTCATCACCGCGAGCCCCGGGGGGGTCACCTCGAACCTGATGACCTACTACGCGAAGGGGGACCTGGCCCTTTCCATATCGCTCACCTCCTTTTCGACGGTCCTCTCCCTGGTGTTCACGCCGCTGCTCCTCTCGCTCTACTGCGCGAACGTGCCCGAGGTAACGATACCGGTGAAGCTGGTGGTGCAGACCATCATCATCCTGGTGATCGTCCCCCTGGCGATAGGCATGTCCGTGCGGAGCCGCTGGGCCGCCTTCGCGAAGAAGGCGACGCCCTTCTTCTCCATCCTGGGAGTCCTGGCCCTTCTCTTCCTCATCGGGGCCGGCCTTCTCGGCAACTACGAGATGTTCGGCGACACCGAGCGCTACGGGTTCACCTTCTACTCGATGGTGTTCGGCCTCACCCTCGGCGGCATGATAATAGGGGCCGTGGTGCCGAAGCTGCTGAGGATCGGCAACTACCAGGTCCGCGCGATTTCCCTGGAAACGGGGCTCAGGAACGCCTCCCTGGCCATGGCCATCGCCCTCCTCATCCAGGACTACATGGGCGACTTCCACAGCTCCATGTTCTTCACGTCCGCCCTTTTCGGGCTCTGGATGTACGTGGCGGGGTTCATCTCCATCGCTGTGTACAAGCGGCTCCTCCCGGTGCAGCCCCAGCCCGAGATCGACATCAAGGCGGAGGAAGGGGAGTATTAAAGCGGGAAGTTATACCCCCGCCGCCGGAGAGGCGGCGGGGGGCTTTTACGTCGCCCCACAATAGCGGAAGCCACCGTAACGGTGGCCTCCTAGGGAACTGTTTCCATCGATGTTCCTTTTGTAGATTTTTTCCAGCTTATATCACTCCGCGCTTTTATCAAGCTTAAGACCGCGCGCCCTGACAGTGTCGAACACGTCGTGTCTTACCGTGACAGGCTGAATTCATCTATCCATACTGTAGCGACTCCCGGTGAATAAATCAATTAATTTCCTGGGGCGGAAAGAAAAAAATTATGACGCATTAATCAGGCCATAAAAATAAAGCGACATAATTATTTTCAGGCCACGCGAAATTTTTTTCAATCACCGGGGTCCGGGCCACGGTCCTCCCGGGCCGGCCCTTTTTTCTTGATAAATGTTTGAACCGCGGCAGCGCGGAATCGAATGCCGGCGTCATCCGGTGGAACCATGTCCCATGATTTGTGATCCTGGCCGGTTTTCGAGAGAAATCCCTCGTAGTCGAGGCACCTGCAGTAGGTCACGGTGAGGGTGTCGTTTCGTATCGCCACGTCGGTGAACCCCCAGGAGAGCTCGCCGTAGAGATGCGCGGAGCCGAAGGGGGGATCGGCCGGGGCGTAGCCGTCCCTCCCCGCGGGGTCGTTGCGCCATCCCCCCCAGCGCCGGCGCGGGCGGTCCATGATATAGGAATCGAGGTGGGACCCTCCGGTCCCGACCACCAGGAAGATCGTGCCCCCATCCTTCGCCTTGGGATCGACGTGGAAGGCGTCGAAGTTGTGGTCATGCCCCGAGATCACCAGGTCAACCCCGTGGCGCCGGAAGAGGGCGAGGTACTGTGCCCCCAGGAGTTCGCTGCTCCCGTAATCCCCCGTCGAGAGGACCGGATTATGAATGATGACGGCGGTCCACCGCTTTCGGTCCTTCCGGGCGAGCTCTCGCTTCACCCAGCGGTACTGCTCTTTCCCCGTGGCGAGGACCGGGCCGTCCAGGGTCCTCCCCGGCCCGTCGTAGGGATGGAGGGATATAACGCGGAGGTCCCCGATGTCCAGGGAGCAGTAGTCTGGCTGGGGGAAGAAGTAGCCGTAATTGCCCCCCCGGTCCCCCAGGTAATCGTGGTTCCCCGGCGCGGTGAGAAGCGGGATGCCCCCTCCGTCGAAGGAGGAAAAGTGGACTCCCCAGGCCTCCAGGTCGTCGCCGGTCCGCACGATGTCCCCGGCGTGGATCATGAACGCGGGCCACGAGCCGAGCCCCCTGTACCAGTCCGTAGCGGCGCGCATCACCTCGCCGTAATAGGAGCGGGAGCCGCCGCCGCGCCTCGTGTTGCCGGTGTCGGCCACGCAGAGAAAGCGGAGTGACTCACCGGGGCCTTCCGCCGGGGGGGCGACGAAGGAGCGGATCTCGTCATCAAGGGCCGGCACCTGGTAGTAATAGCGCCGCGAGGGCGCCAGGCCTGCGAGATGGAATTCCCGCCGCCTTCCGTCTCCGGAACTTTCGGGAAGGGGAGTCATGCGCGACGGGTCGGGCGCGGTGCCGTAACGGATCTCGGCCGGCCCCCCCGAGGGGAACGGGTCGAAATAGGATATGATGACGCCCCCGGAGGCCTCTGCCCTGCGGTCATGGAAAGGGCCGAAGGTGAGGAGGGGCCCGGCAGTGGTCAAGAGGCCACCCGGCGCGGAGGGAACCGCGGGGCGGCATCGCATGAACTGGGTCCTGAGGGGAGGGACGGCTGCGACGCAGAAGAGGAGGGCCCCCGCCAGGGCGAGCATGCCGCTCCAGGCGCGGGGCACCCTTCCCGCGGCGCACCGGACCGCCATGAAAAGATTGGGAAGGGCCGCGGCCATGGCCAGGAAGGTGATGACAAGGGGGTAGGTACGGTATGACGTGGCAAGGTAGACCCCGATGATCTCGAGGCCCGCGGCCCAGGCGGCGGCGCTGACCGCTGCAAGGACCCCCAGGGCGGCCAGGCCATGGAGAAGGGCCGCCCAGCGGGCCTTGCCGGGATAGGGAATGAGTCTTTTGTTCAATGGCTGTTATCCTGACAGTGTATGGTACGGTGGTACAGCAGGAATGAAGGTCTATCAAGGACTATTTTACAGCATGGAGCGGCAGGTCCGCGCCGGTGAAGAAAAAAACCGCTTTTACGAAATTCACGATTGAAAAAAAAAGCTTTCGGTGTAGAAATGTGCCGGGTCCCCCATCTTCGCAAGGAGAAACGCCATGGATGATCGATTGCAGAAAAGCCTCTACTACCTGGGCGTAATCGCGGCGCTCTATATATTTTTCAGGTACCTGCTGCCATTTATTTTCAAGGCCCTGGGCTTTGCCTTCAAGGCCGTGTTCCTGGTGTTCATGTGGGCGGCCATCGCCTTCGTGGTGGTCCTCCTGGTGATCCATATTGTTAAAATCATAAAAAAGGAATCGGAGTGATTCCATAAGCCCCCGGGGATAAATTGAAGGGTTTTTCGGCATTAATGTGTTGATTTCAGGCAATCCATCCTGACAATTGGCCATTCAGGTTATGCGAATGAAGATACCGGATCTGATGAAAATCGAAAGGGCGGCGCTGGGGGTATGTATCGGCATCTGCCTCTGCGGGGGCATCATCTTCGGCTTTGTCACCTCTGAGATCAAGAACTACTCCGGGATCGACAACCTCAAGGCGTTTCAGCCCAGCATACCCACCAGGCTCTATGACCTCAACGGCGAGGTGATCACGGAGCTCTTCCGCCAGCAGCGCTATCCCGTGGCCTACGAGGAGCTGCCCCGGAGCCTGGTCAACGCCTTCCTCGCCGCGGAAGACCTCGATTTTCACGAGCACTTCGGCATCGCCCCCATGGCGATCCTTCGTGCCATGGGTAAAAACGTACTGGCGTCTGTGAAAGCGGGGCGCCCCGTCATCGTCCAGGGCGGATCCACCATCACCCAGCAGCTCGCCAAGCGTCTCTTCACGTCGGGGAAGCGCACCTTCGCCAGGAAGGCCCTGGAGGCCGTCCTGGCCCTCCAGATCGAGAAGCGCTTCACCAAGGAAGAGATTCTCGAGATGTATTTCAACCAGATCTATTTCGGCCACGGGTGCCACGGCATCGCGGCGGCGGCCAATTTTTTCTTCAACAAGGACGTGCGGCACCTTTCCGTGATCGAAAGCTCCGTCCTGGCGGGGCTTCCCTCCAGGCCCAACGGCCTCTCGCCCATCAGGTACCCGCGGAGGGCCATGGAGAAAAACCGGGAGGTCCTCCGGAGGATGGTGGCCGCGGGGTTCCTGGGCAGGGAGGAGTCCCGGAGGATCTACGAGGGGTTCTGGCCCCCCTTCGTCGATTCGATCATCACCGAGTATCCCACCAAGACGGCCCGATCGCAGATATTCGACAGGGCTCCCTATTTTACCGATTACGTGAGGCAGATCCTCATCGCCCGGTTCGGCGAGGAGACGGTCTACAATGAAGGGCTCCAGGTATTCACCACCCTCGATCTGCGCGAGCAGGATACCGCAGTGGAGATTCTCCGGGACGCCCTGGAGAAACAGGACAAGGTGGCGGTCACGGTTCAGCAGGGCCGTCACGTCGACCGGGAGATCGGCATGGTCGATTCCTACGAGGGCCTGCGGATGATATTTTCTCTCCCGGCGGCAACGTTCAGGGCCGACGCGGATTTCGCTTTCAAGCAGCTGATGGCCGACGAGCTTCTCGATTCCCTGGAGGGGCTTTCCTTCTTCGTCGAGACCCCGGGCATCGGCAGGGCCGTCGAGGGGTACCATTCGCAGCTCATGGACGTTTCCTCCCTCATGGGAGTCGAGGGCGCCTTCATCGCCATCGAGCCCTTCAGCGGCTACATCAGGACCATGGTGGGGGGCTCGCAGTTCGAGGTCCAGAACCAGTACAACCGCGCCATACAGGCGAAGCGCCAGCCGGGATCGGCCTTCAAGCCTTTCGTCTACGGCGCCGCCATCGAGAACAAGCTGGTCACCACGGAGACCCTTATCCCCGACGCCCCGATTCTCGACATCGACGCCATCGGCAACACCTGGACCCCGGGTAACTACGAGGGGGAATACCGGGGCATGGTGGCGGTGAACAGGGCCCTTTCCGCGTCGATCAACGTCATCTCGGTCAGGCTCTACGATCTCCTGGGGCCCGACAGGATCATTGAATACGCCTCGAAAATGACGAAGGTGCCGGCCACCGATTTCGGCGCCAATCCCACCCTTGCCCTGGGCACGTCGGAGCTCACGCCCTTCGAAATGGCGACGGGATACGCCGTGTACGCGAACCGGGGGAAAGACGTGATTCCCTTCGCCATCAGGTATATCGTTGACCGGGACGGCAGCGAGATCGCCAATATCGAGGGCGAGGTGGGTGATATTCTTTCTATCAAGGCGAAGAAGGGCACGATCCATGTCATATCCGAGGAGGTGGCCTGGATCATGACCCAGCTCATGGCCAGGGTGGTGGACAGCGGCACCGCCACGGAGGGAATCCGGATCAAGGGCGGGTACCAGAAGAAGGGCGCGGGGAAGACCGGGACCACCTCGAACTGGTCTGACGCCTGGTTCTGCGGCTATACCCCGGATATCGCGGCCGTCGTGTGGGTAGGGTACGACCAGTCCTATCTCTCCCTGGGAAAGCACCAGGCGGCGGCGGAGGTCGCGGCCCCGATATGGGGGCGCTACATGCGTGAGTTCTATCGAGGCAGGCCTGATCCCGTGTTTCCCCCCCAACCACCCGGAGTGGCCCAGTTCGGCGCGGGCTGGGGGCTTCCCGGCGCCACGGCCCAGTATTACGAGGGGGGCGACGACCAGATCATGAAATCGGTGCTGGAACGCTATTTGGAGATCGAGGGGATGATCGAGGAAAAAAAACGCTAGTTTTGCGCTTTTTTTGGATATCCGCCTCCCTGTCCGGGAATTGTACTTGAAATAATCGGGGATTGTGCTACCATCATTGAACAGTATTCGAGGGTAAGGCAGAGGGACTATATATGTTCAAGGTCGGTGACAATGTTGTCTATCCCATGCACGGGGTGGGGAGAATTGAAGCCATTGAAAAGAAGGTCGTTCTGGGCAAGCGAAGCGAGTATTATATCATTTCAATCTTAAACAGCGGGATGAAGGTGATGATCCCGGTCAAGAACGCCGAGCAGATCGGGATTAGGAGCATCATTCCGAAAAAGGACATCAAGAAGGTCCTGGCCGTCCTGACCAAGCAGGAAGTGGTCACCGTGGACGACTGGAAGGAGCGCTACCAGAGCAACATCGACAAGGTGAAAAGCGGTTCGATCTACGAGGTGTCCGAGGTGGCCCGCGATCTCTATCGTCGGGGCCGGGAAAAGGAGCTCTCCATCATGGAACGGAAGCTCTACGAGAACGCGTACCAGCTTGTTACGAACGAAGTCGCCCTTTCAAAGAACATAGACCTTGAGGAAGCCGGCAACCTGGTTTCCGAGGCCCTCTCGTCCCATCCTTCGAAGAAGTAACGCAGAAAGGCGCTGTCGCGCCGTCGCCCGTTTCCTGACGGCGGTTACGCGAGCGGGTTCATCCGTAAAATCCGTCCGTGCCCGTTTCCCGTTTCCCGTTTCATGTCGCCGGGCGAGGGCTCGCTCCCCCATGGGGGCAGTCATACATTTCATGTTTCAACCACGCAAGGAGCAGGTTATGATTATACTATTCAGAGTGCTTTTCATCCTCATTTCGATGGTCATGTCGTCGCTTTATTTCGCGGACCAGGCCTACTACGTGATTCTGGGGGCGGCCGCCGCGGCCGGCGTCATCGCCCTCCTGGTTCTCATCCTGGTGGAATACGTGATCCATACCTTTTCGCCGAGAATGTTCGCGGCGGCGATTATCGGCCTCATGGCGGGTTTCATCCTGGGCCACCTGATCGCCCTGGCCTTCGGGTCCCTCAATCTGGCCGTATTGAAAGACAGCCGGGGGATCATCGTCCCCCTGATCTACCATCTCTCCGCGTTCCTGGTGATGATGTACTTCATCATCAACAACGAGGAGATGGCCCTCCTGGACAAGATCGTCTCATCGGACCTCCCCGGGAAGGACGAAAGGCTGTCGCACAAGATACTCGACACCAGCGTCATCATCGACGGGCGGATCGCCGATCTCTGCGACACCGGCTTCATCGAGGGGATACTGGTGATCCCCAATTTCGTGCTCCACGAGCTGCAGATGATAGCTGACTCAGCCGATTCGATCAAGCGCAACCGCGGGCGCCGGGGCCTCGATATCCTGAACAAGATGCAGAAGGACCAGTCGATCATGGTGAAGATCACGGACATGGATTTCGCGGATATCCACGAGGTGGACGCCAAGCTGGTGAAGCTCGCCAAGGTGATGAACGCCAAGATATTCACAAACGACTTCAACCTGAACAAGGTGGCGGAATTCCACGGCGTCCGCGTTCTGAACATCAACCAGCTCACCAACGCGCTCAAGCCCGTGGTGCTCCCCGGAGAGGAGATGCGCGTCGCCCTCATCAAGGAGGGCAAGGACCACAACCAGGCCATCGGCTACCTTGACGACGGGACGATGGTGGTGGTGGAAAACGGCAGGAAACGCCTGAACGACGAGGTGGACGTCATCGTCACATCGGTGCTCCAGACGACGGCGGGAAGGATGATCTTCACCCGGCTGAAAGAGAACTGAGGCCGTCCCGTCCATGCGGCTGATCAACGAAATCGTCCTGGTGGTGAGGGGGAGGAGCTTCCCGAGCCTCGTTGACGAGCTGTACAAGCGGGAGTGCGCCATCGTCGCGCTGCGGCACGAGGAGGATGTCAGCGAGGGGGCGCGCTACACGATGCGCGTCGCGGCCCCCCTGGCGCGGCGATTCGATGAATTCGTCAGCGCCCTGGAGAGCGCCCGGGACAAGTACCGCATCATCTCGGTGAAGAATACCGTCGAGGAGAGGGTGAGGGGCGGCCTCCTTGACGTTGCCGGGAAGGCGCCCCTGGAGACGATGAGCGATTTCAACACCGCGGTCCTTGGCGCCGCGGATTTCATCCGCGAGCGCATAGCCTCCGGCGAGGGAGGCCCTTTCCTCGGAGTCGCGCGGAGCGTGGGCCTCGTGAGCGGCCTGCGGTTCGCCGATGACGACTGGCGTTTCCAGGAGGAGTACGTGCGTGCCGAGAGGGACGCCGTGATCCTTCACCGTTTTGCCGGCATGAACGGCTATCCCCTTGTCCTCCGGTTCGACCATCCCGAGGACGTGATCAGGACGCTCAAGGCGGTCGAATCATGTTTCGCGGCGATCCGGATCATCGGCATGGCCGATGCCGCGTTCATGCTCTACGAGCTCATTCATTCCGAGATCACCACGCCGGTCCTTTCCCTGGAGCACGACGACCTTCCGCTCTACATCATGGCCGTCCTCATCAAGATAATGATGAAGTACCGACTCCGGGCGGAGGAGACCACCATAGGGTTCGTGGGAATCGGCGCGGCCGTCGTGCGTCTTTCCCGGGTCCTCGAGAAGTCCGGGTTCAGAAAGATCCTCGGCTTCGACCACGCGGAAAAGGCGATGCTCGATCTTGAAAACCATGGCGGCCTCGCCACCACGGTGGAGAACATCTTCAGCAACGCCGATATTACCATCATCATGAAGGGTGAGATCGATCCACAGGAGTACCGCACCATCCGTCCCGGCCAGTTCGTCCTTTCCCTCCTGGGTGACGATGAGCCTGCCGAGGACCTCGTGTCGGGTAAGGGCGTGCGCGAGTTTATCCGCGGCGATTATGACCGCCTGGCGGCGATTTTTCCCGGCCTCATCCGGGGCGTCCTCGATGGGGGCATCAGGTCACTCTCCGATGTGAAGCTGGTCGAGTGCGCGAAGAAGCTCGCGGGGTGGATGAACGATTCCTTCGAACTGCCCCATCTCTTCGGGGACATCCATGAGCGGGTGTGCCGGGCCGTGGGGGAACGCCCCGGCGAACAGTCTAAGGCGCGGACCGGGGAGGTCACGTCCCCAGGAGTATCCAGAGAAGATTCCGGTACCTGAATATCCGGTAGTGAGCGTACCGGCCGTCGGGTCCCATGATGCGGCCGTGGTCGGAACCATCGCGGCCCCCGATATCAATCGATTCAAAGTCGGGATGGCGCGAGTTGATGATGCCGCTCCTTCCCCCTGCGATGTAATAGCCCCTGCTGTCCAGTATTGCCGTGTCCACCCCGGCCAGCTCCGCGATTTTCTCCGCGTCCACCAGAAGGGTGAAGGTCCCTGGATGTGTGGTGCCGCCGCTCACCGGCGACGACACGGCGAGGTAGCGCGCGCCGCGGCTGCCTGCCATCTCTCCGGGACCCGTGATGCGGACACCGGCGCCCTCTGAGAGGTGCAGTGCCGGGACAAGGGCCTTCTCCTTCATCGAGGCGACGTTCCGGGCAAAGATCTCGTCGTTTGCGCCGGTGTAGATGACCCTGCCCCGGGCGTCGGTCAGCACGAAATCGGAATAGACCCCCTCGGTCACGGAGAGAATCAGGGCCGTGATGGATTCCCGCTCCAGGAGGTAGTACTTCCTCCCTCCACCGTCCATGCGCTGCAGGTGGGAAAGGGTCTTGATCATGTCGCGCTCGATAATGACCTGTTGTGCCTTTTCAAGGTCCTGCTCGCACCGCCGGAAGAACGCCTCCAGGGCCGGGAGCGCGCCCTGCCGGGGCGATGGCGCCGTGGCGCAGGAGATCGCCAGGGCGGTAAGCAGGATGTGGGCGTAGCGGTGCATTGTTTCTCTCCGGGAACGCTTATATTGTCGGCCGATTTTCCATTCCCGGGAAGGAAAAATCCCCGCCTGGAGCGCGGCCGCGCGGATCCGGACACTGCAGGGGCCTGAGACACGGGAAAATAATTGTTGAAAATGTCTTTCCATGGTCCACCCTTATTGCATGAGGCGCCGTCATGGACGGTTCACGTAGCGGCGGGAGGGGCATGATATGGATACGGCATCGAGAATAGCGACGCGCTACAGAGTGAGGGACGAATGTCGCGGCAATCTCGCCGGCTACACCCTCCGGGCCTTTTCCCTCATCCCGACAATCACCCGCCCGAAGATATTGGACATGGGCTGCGGGACCGGGGTGCCGGCCCTGGCCCTCCTTGGGGCCTGCGACGGCACGGTCTGCGCCGTGGATCCGGACGCACAGGCCCTTGATTGGCTGAGGGAAAAGGCCGGGGCCCTGGGACTCCACAACAGGATCACGATACTGCGCGGCACGCTCTTCGAAACCACTCCCCCCGGGGGCCCCTTCGACATCATCCTCGCCGAGGGTCTGCTGAACGCCGTGGATTTCGAAAAAGGGTTTGATGCCCTGGCGGGGCACTGCAGAAAAAACGGCTGCCTGATCATTCACGATGAGTGGAAGGACGATGCCGGAAAGAGGTCGTTCTTCGGCGGACGGGGCATGGAACTCCTCGGGTCGTTCCCCCTGGACGAAGAGATCTGGGGGAGGGAGTATGTCGCTCCTCTGGAGGAGCGGATCAGTACAATCGGTGACGACGCGCTCTTCGAGATTGAACTGAAAGAGATCGAGGCGTACCGCCTCGATCCGGGGTCGTTTCGTTCCATCTATTACGTTCTCAAGAAGGAAAGCGGGTCGTGACGGCAGTCCCTCAGGCCCGCGCTCCCCGGCGCCAGACTATCCCCGCGTGAACCAGGGCCATGAGCCACGCCACCATGCCGAGAGTTCCGGCCGGTTCAATCAGGAAGCGTAAATCCCGGAAGGAGATTGCAAGTCCCCCCACAATTGCCCCGGTTCCGAAAAACAGGGGAATCAGTGCTCCCGGAAAACGGAATTTGAAATACCTCCCGTAGGAAAAAGCAAGGAGTATGCCCGCCGCCGAGAGTGATCCGCTTTTTACTCTGGTCCAGGCAATGAGCGACGGAATGGCCGTATCGATGGCCACGGGATCCGCGAGGGCGGAGAGCTCGAGGAGCTTCCTGGTTTCGAGGATATCCCCCACGAGGGCCGCCAGGCAGAAGACGACGCCCGCAGGGAATATGCCCCGCGGCAGGGGCGTTCCGGCCCCGGCGGAGAGGCGAAAAATGAGAAGAAAGAGGGCGGCGGTGAAGGCATTGTAACAGGCCATGAAGAAAAAGTCGACGCGGTGTGCCGCGTCCATGGCGGCGCGGATGCGCTGTCCCGTTTCCGTGGCGGGATCCCCCAGGGCGGCCATGACATCCCCGGCGTTCTCCGCCATCTCGAACCAGAAGATGGCCTGGGTAAAGCCCGCCTCGTTGGGGTAGGTCGCCGGCTTCACGATGCCGCCGGAAACCGCCATGATAGTCCCGAGGGAGATGAAGGTGAGGACGCCGGTGATCACGGCGATGGCCGCGGCGCGTCGGGTTAAAATATTAATTTTATCCATATCGTGCTCAAACCTCCCTGCGTGCTGAATGCGTTACCCTGCCACGCGGCTTTTTTCCTGTCAGTAGACCATTCTTCCGGAGTTGTCCAGCACAAATTCCCGTGTTTCGATGTTTACCCTTCCGGGTGACGGTCCCGATCATGGGAAGTCCATTATTCTAGGCGGGGTTACGACGCTTTGAGGGCGGGTAGAGATCGAGAATCCTGGTGGAATGCAACCCGATCCCGTCGCCGAAGGATGCGCGGCCCTTCATTCCATTTCAACCGTATTCCATGGTTGACCCGTTTCACGGCGCGGGCGGGGGGTAGGAGCCGTCCGCGTCGTGCGTCTCCCCCCCCGTGAGGGCCGGGTTGAAAACGCAGATGAGCCGCATGGTCTTCGAGGCGCGGAGGAGGTGCCGGTCATGGTCGTTCAGGGCGTACATGGTACCCGGGGTGATGGCGTAGACCTTCCCGTCGACCGTCGTCTCGATTTCGCCCTCGCCCTCGATACAGTAGACCGCCTCCAGGTGGTGCTTGTACCAGATCAGGGTCTCGGTGCCCTCGCGGATGATCGTTTCATGGAAGGAGAACCCCATGCCGTCCGAGGCAAGGAGCATGCGCCGGCTCGTCCAGTTCCCGTTCGGGGCGTGAACCTCATGTGCAGAGCTTTTGATGTCGTCGATATGGCGTACCAGCATGGCCTACCCGTTGATCATGGCCATCTTTCGCTCCATCACGGCCTCGATGGATTCGTCGATTATTTCAAGCCCCCTTCTCAGGTGTTCCTCCTCGATCACCAGGGGAGGGAGAAACTTGAGCACGTCGTTGGTGGCCCCGGCGAGCTCGATGATGAGTCCCCGGGAGAAGGCCTCGGCGGAGACCTCGCTGCAGAAGTTCAGCTCCGGCACGTGAAAACCGTAGATCATCCCACGTCCCCTGACAACGGCGTCGAAGTCGGTGTACTTTTTCGCGATCCTCTCCAGCTCGCCGCGGATAATGGTCTCCTTGTTAAGCACGGCCTCGGAGAGGTTGTCGTTCTTCCAGTATTCCATGAGCTCAGCCGAGGCGATGAAGGCCAGGTTGTTGCCCCGGAAGGTCCCGGTGTGCTCACCGGGTTTCCACTGGTCAAGCTCCGACTTGATCAGGATAACCGAGAGGGGAAGCCCGCCGCCGATCGACTTCGAAAGGGCGACGATGTCCGGGTTCAGGCCCGAGTACTCGAAGCTGAAGAATTTACCCGTGCGCCCGTTGCCCACCTGGATGTCGTCCACGATGAGGAGGATGTCGAAATCACGGCAGATCTGCTCGATCTCCCTGAGCCACTCGTCCGAGGCGACGTTGATGCCTCCCTCCGCCTGGATGGTCTCGAGAATGATCGCCGCGGGAATGTCCACCCCGCTGCTCCTGTCGGAAATGAATTTTCTCAGGTATTCAGCCGTGTTCATGCCGTTGCCGAAATAGCCGTCGTAGGGCATGAAGGCCACGTTTGACCTGTTGATGAAGGCCTCGTCCCTGTAGAAGGAGTTGCCCGTCACCGCCATGGAGCCCATGGTGAGGCCGTGGAAGGCGTTGGTGAAGGCGATGATGTTCGAGCGGCACTTCACCATCCGGGCGAGCTTCAGGGCCGTTTCCACGGCGTTCGTTCCCGTGGGCCCCGTGAACTGGATCTTGTAGTCCATGTGCCGTGGCGCGAGGATGGTGTCGTAAAACGCTTCGAGGAAACGCTTTTTCGCGCTCGTGGCCGTGTCGAGGCTGTGGATCACCCCGTCATCCTGTATGTAGCGGATGAGGGCCTCGCTCACCAGGGGGTTGTTGTGCCCGTAGTTGAGCACACCCGCCCCCGCGAAGAAATCGATGTATTCCTTTCCCTGCTCGTCGTAGAGCATGGCGCCCTTCGCCCTGGAAAAGACCGTGGGGAAGGAGCGCACGTAGCTCCTCACCTGTGATTCAAGCTGATCGAATATTCTCATGGCTGTCACCTCTCCTTGTGAAGTGGCCTGGGATTGCGTCGCTACGCCGCGGCCAAAGGCGAGTCGTTTCCGCTCATGCCCGCTTCGATGCCTGGAAGGGGCCGATGCGGTATAGGGTCTCGGCCTCATGGTGTTCACTGCCGAACATCGATTCCGTGATGTACGTTTCTTTAGTGATCGCGGTACCGAGGCGCGAGGCCAGTGTTTCGAAAAAGCGCGATGAGGCCGTGTTCGAGGGAGTGACGGTCGTCTCGATGTAGCGGAGGGCCGCCGCGCATTCGCGCCCGAGTATGCCTTCCGCCATTCTTACGGCGAGTCCCCGCCGTCTCATCGCTGAATCGACCGCCACCTGCCAGATGAAAAGGGTATCGGGCCTCTTCGGGAGGATATACGCGGATATGAATCCCACGACACGTCCCCCGTGGAGGGCCACGATCGATGTATCACTGTAATGGTCGCATATAATAAGATAACAATATAATGAGTTCACGTCAAGGGGCTCGGTGGCTTGGATGAGCCTGTGCACATCTGCGCCGTCTTCAAGGCGGGGTGATCGGAATTCTGTCGTATCGGTGCGACTTTCTGCTTCATTACCTGTCAATAGCGACCCCCGTGTCGGTTTTTTACGAGCATGGAACGGCCGGACGCCGTGGTTGCGGTATTTTCGGGACAAACTGCTGACGGATTAAGCGCGGCCGGCTGTATGATTGGTGCTCGATGTCAGGGACATTATTCTCGATATGGGGCCTCGTATCAATGAAAAAAAATTTTTTTTTCTGGCGGCGAGGATGGCGGAAACGCGGCGGAAACGGGGAAGAAGACGCCTTCGATGCCTTTGATAACGCGTCTCAATTCCTTTTTTACAGGAAGAAGCCTTGACGTGGGAGGCCCGTCGTGAAAGATGACCCGGTCTCCGGCGTGCCCGGAGTCAATTCCAGGACAGGACGGACCGGCGATGCTTAACGCGTGCGATGTGACCCTCGCTTTCGGCAAGAGGGTCCTCTTCAAGGACGTGAACATTAATTTTCTTCCCGGGAACTGCTACGGACTAATCGGTGCCAACGGCTCGGGGAAATCCACGTTTCTTAAAATTCTCTCGGGAGACCTCGAGGCGAACACCGGCTCCGTCGTCACCAACCCGGAGGAGAGGATCGCCATGCTGCGCCAGGACCAGTCGGCCTTTGACGACTGCACGGTCCTGGACACGGTCATCATGGGCCACCGGGCGCTCTACGACGTGTTGAAGGAGCGGGAGGAGCTCTACGCAAGGGAGGATTTCTCCGACGAGGACGGCCACCGCGCCGCGGAACTGGAGGAGCTCCTCGATTCCATGAGCGGCTACGAGGCCGAGTCGGACGCCGCGTCCCTCCTGGGGGGCCTGGGGATCGCCACGGAGCTCCACGGAAAGATGATGGCGGAGCTCGACGGGAACCAGAAGGTGCGCGTCCTCCTGGCCCAGGCCCTTTTCGGCAATCCCGACATACTCCTCCTTGACGAGCCCACGAACAACCTGGACCTCGAGTCCGTCACCTGGCTCGAGAACTTCCTGTACAACTTCGACAACACCGTCATCGTAGTGTCCCACGACCGGCATTTCATCAACAAGGTATGCACCCATATCGCGGACATCGACTTCGGGAGGATATCGGTCTACGCGGGGAACTACGACTTCTGGGCGGAGGCGAGCCAGCTCGCCCTGAAGCAGAAGCGGGATGAGAACAAGAAGAAGGAGGAGAAGGCCAGGGAGCTCAGGGCCTTCATTGAGCGCTTCAGCTCCAACGCCTCGAAGGCGAGGCAGGCGACATCGAGGAAGAAACTTTTAGAGAAGATGACCCTCGATGAGATTCCCACGACGACGCGCCGGTTTCCCTACGTCGCCTTCAAGCCGGACCGGGAGTGCGGCAGGATGGTCCTGGAGACGAAGGACCTCTGCAAGAACCTTGACGGGGTCGCCCTTATAGAGAACTTCACGATGGCGGTCAACCGGGGAGACAGGATCACCTTCGTGGGTCAGAACAGCCTGGCCCGGACCCTGCTCTTCCGGATACTTATGGGGGAGGTGAAGCCCGACGCGGGGGACTTCCGGTGGGGAGAAACCATTACCACGGCATACTTCCCGAAGGAACACGGGGAGTATTTCGAATCGGACATGAACCTTGTCGACTGGCTCCGCCAGTATTCCGAGGAGAAGGACGAGACCTACGTGCGGGGCTTTCTCGGCAGGATGCTCTTTTCCGGGGAGGAGTCCCTCAAGAGGGTGCGCGTGCTCTCCGGCGGGGAGCGGGTGCGCTGCATGCTCGCCCGGCTCATGCTCTCCGGTGCGAACGTCCTGGTGCTCGACGAGCCCACCAACCACCTTGACCTCGAAGCGATCACGTCCCTCAACAACGGTCTCCTGGCGTATCCCGGGGTGATCCTTTTCGCGTCCCAGGACCATCAGCTCGTCGCGTCCCTGGCCAACCGCGTGATCGAGCTGACTCCCTCGGGGATCATCGACCGCGCCATGACCTTCGACGAATATATCGAAAGCGGGGAGA
This sequence comes from Spirochaetota bacterium, assembly GCA_040768125.1. Lineage (GTDB taxonomy): Bacteria > Spirochaetota > UBA4802 > UBA4802 > UBA5550 > RBG-16-49-21. Next base: position 28,854 of record JAXGNG010000006.1, read on the forward strand.
TCAGGGATATCCGGGACCGGATGTACCGCGGCCACCAGAGGCTTTCCCTCTAGGTCGCCAGGGCAACCGGGGCGGGGGGCGGCGAAAAACCCCGCCCCGACGGTAAACTGCTTGTCACGCCGGTTTCCATAATGCATGGTGGGCCCATGCCGGGCTACGAAACCGTTATCTTCGACCTCGACGGGACCCTGACCGACTCGCAGAAGGGCATTGTCAACTCCCTGCGCTTCGCCCTGTCGCGCTTCGGCATCGACGAGGCCGATACGAAAGCCCTGGTCGCCTTCATCGGCCCCCCACTCCACGAAAGCTTTCGGAAACAATACGGTTTTTCCGACGGCGACGCGCGGCGCGCCGTGGCCCACTACCGGGAGTACTTCGCCGAAAAGGGGATTTACGAAAACGAACTCTATCCCGGCATTGTCGCGCTTCTGGAGAAGCTCTCGGACCGCGGCGCCGCCATGATGATCGCCACGACGAAGCCGGGAATCTACGCCGGGAAGATCGTCGAGCATTTCAAGCTGGGAAAATATTTCCGGGCCGTCCGGGGAAGCAACCTGGACGGGACCATGATGGAAAAGGTCGAGTTGATCGGGAGCCTTGTGGAGGGTCTGTCTCTTCGCCACAGTGCCACGGTCATGGTGGGGGACCGGAAGCACGACATACTGGGCGCGAGGGCCAACGGAATTGATTCCATCGGTGTGGAATACGGATACGGGAGCCGCGAGGAACTGCTGGAGGCGGGGCCCACGCATCTCTGCCCGACCGTGGACGACCTGGCGGCATTTTTCGTTCCGCCGTTCCGCGAGGGTGGGGCCAAAATGTAAAATCATCACATTGCAGAGGGGGAGGTACGGGCATGAGAATGGTGTCGCAGACGGAAATCAGGAACGCGCTTACCCCGGAGATCGTGCGGGCGATGCAGATCATTTACTTCGCCCTCATTGCCGGGGTCACGGGTTTTTTATTTGTCATTGTCTTCATCTATATGACCGTAGCCAGTGAAGCGGTGGCCGCGGATCAGGACGTCGCGATGATCGACAGGCTTTCTATCATTCATGGCTTATTTCTGATCGCGTGCCTGGTGGCGGCCACCTTTTTAAAAAAGAAGCTCCTTTCGAGAGAGCGGGTCGAATCGATCCATGGTCAGTCATCGGGAGAAGGGTCCGCGTCGGTCGCCGGGGACTACATCGCCATGATACGCACGGTGAAGATAATCACCGCGGCGGTGATGGAGGCCCCGGCCTTTTTCGGCCTCGTTGTCTGCTTCATGGCGATCAATACCGGCGTCATGGCGGAGCATCCCTTTTACTGGATCAACACGATCTCCTATTTCGCCTTCATGGCGTTCCTGGCCAGGGAATTTCCCACGAAAGAGAAGATCATAAATCTCTTCAATGCGGAATTGAAGTACCTGCAGGGCTAGGGGGGCCTGGAAGGCGCCGCGCATCGCATCCTGTCCCTCGGTGCTCATCATGGAACGCGAGCTTTCGGCGCGCCGTGCGGAGGCCGGGGCGCTGTAAAAACAGTATATTCCATATGCGGGGTACGCCATCGCCCGGCGGCAATCGTCATGAAAGAAGGATACGCCATCCTCTACTCCACGCTCAACGTCACGGAGGCCCACGTGATCCGCTTTCTACTGGAGCATCACGGCATCGAGGCGACAGTGGAGAACGAGACCATGAACCCCCTCTTCGGCATGGTATCAGCCAAGGACGCCCAGGTGCGGGTCATGGTCCCGGAGGAGCGGCTTCCCGAGGCCAGGGCGCTTTTACAAGAGGCCTCGTCCATCGATCTCTCGCAGATCACCCTGGCGCGCTGCAGGAAATGCGGGGAGATGGTCTGCGACAGGTTCGATTACTGCTGGAACTGCATGGCGAACATGAAGACGGGGGAGCCGCTCCAAGACGGCGCGGCCGGGCCGGATACGGAAAAGCGTGGACGCTTCCCCGTAATACTTTACTATTTTCTCATCGCGGCGTTCCTGGCCGTCGTCGCCTCGTACCTGTACCTGTTTTTCCGAGGGGGCTGATCATGAGTGCCGTTCGCGGGTAGGCCCGCGCATGACCATGGCGCTGAGTGGAAAAATTCCTTGCGGGGAGCCGGGACCAGGCGTATCATGAACCGGAGAGACCCGGAGGATATGATGAACCAGCCATCGCTTACGAAAAAATCCCTCGCCGCGCTTCTTTCCTTCCAGCGCAACGAGATCACGGAGCACCGGATTTACCGCCGCCTGGCCGGGGCGGTGAAGGACCCCCGCAACGCGGAGGTGCTGCGCGCCATCGCGGAGGACGAGCTTCGCCACTACGGATTCTGGAAGGGCCACACGGGGCGCGACGTTGGGCCCTCGCGTCTTCGCGCCGCCTTCTATTACTGGACCGCGCGGATCCTGGGCATTACCTTCGGCATCAAGCTCATGGAGCGCGGGGAGGAGGCGGCGGGTGCCGCCTACGACGCGGTGGACGCCGAGGTGCCCGGCGCCGCGGCCATCGCCCGGGAGGAGGACGAGCACGAGGAGAAGCTGATCGCCATGCTCGACGAGGAGCGCCTCCGCTACATGGGTTCCATCGTCCTGGGACTCAACGACGCCCTGGTGGAGCTCACGGGAACCCTGGCGGGTCTTTCCTTCGCCCTGCAGAACACGGGCCTCGTGGCCATGGCGGGCTTCATCACCGGCATCGCCGCCTCCCTTTCCATGGCGGCCTCGGAGTATCTCTCCACGAAGCACGAGGGGGGAGAGAGCCCCCTGAAATCGGCGGTCTACACCGGCATCACCTACGTGGCCACGGTGCTCGTTCTCATCGCGCCCTTCCTGGCCCTTGAGAGCTACCTGGTCTCCCTGGGCGTCACCATGGCCATGGCGATACTCATCATACTTTTCTTCAACTTCTACATTTCCGTGGCGAAAGACCTCCCCTTCGGGAAGCGCTTCCTGGAGATGGCGGCAATCAGCCTCGGCGTCGCCGCGATCTCATTCGGGATCGGCTTTGCCGTGAGGACCTATGCGGGGATCGAGGTGTAGGGAGCGAGCAGCGACGAATAACGATGTATCCCGGAGGGACCATCATGAAACCGACGAAACCACGCGTGCTTCTTCTGTGCGCCCTCGCCCTCCTGCCCTCGATGAAGGGCGTTCCCTCGGGGAAGTGCCGCGCCATCGAGATGGTCCATGGCGGAAGGGAGCGCGGCGCCCTCCTCTATGTGCCCGCAAGGCCCCTGGCGGACAGGGCGCCGCTCCTCATCGTGCTGCACGGCGGCGGTGGTAAGGGCCGCGGGATGATCTCCCTCACCCGCGGGCGCTTCAACGACCTCGCCGAACGGGACGGGTTCCTCGTCGCGTATCCCGATGGAATCGGCCGCCACTGGAACGATCTCAGGGACGATCCCATAGATTACGCCCACCGGCAGAACGTCGACGACGTCGGATTCATACGGGCCCTGATCGATTACATCGCGGCGCGCCATCCCGTTGACGAAAAACGGGTTTTCGCCACGGGCATCTCGAACGGCGGGTTCATGTGCTACCGCCTCGCCTGCGAGCTCGGTGACCGGATCCGGGGGGTCGCGGCGGTCACGGCGAACCATCCCGTCGCGGCGAAGGAACGGTGCCGCCCCGGCCGGCCCGTGTCCGTCATGATACTGAACGGCACGGAGGACCCCCTGGTGCCCTACCAGGGCGGGCATGTCACGGTCCTGAACAGGAAGCGCGGGGCCGTCGTCTCCACGGATGAGACGGTCGCGTTCTGGGCGAAGGCCAACGCGTGCCCTTCCGCCCCCCTGATGGAAACGCTTTCCGACAGGGACCCCGGCGACGGTACGCGCGTCGACCGGACCACGTTCCGCGGCTGCGGGGAAGGGACCTCGGTGGTTCTCTACCGCATCGCCGGTGGCGGGCATACCTGGCCCGGGGGCGCGCCCTATCTTTCCGAGCGGATCGTGGGCAGGGTGAGCCGGGATATCGCGGCGTGCGACGTGATATGGGAATTCTTCAGGTCGATCAAGTGAGGGCGGCGGGCGCGCATACCGTATCACGGCGGTCATGAGGCAGGGTGAGCATACATGAAAAATCCTGACAGAAAAACCGTTTCGCGCCTGGAGGAGCTTCCCAACATCGGGAAGGCCATGGCGCGCGATCTCCGTCTCGTCGGCATCGACCACCCGAAGGGGCTCGTTGGCGCCGATCCCTTCGCGATGTATGATGCTCTCTGCTCGAGAACGGGAAGGGTCCAGGACCCCTGCGTCATCGACGTGTTCATGGCGGCGGTCCACTTCATGAATGGCGGCGATCCCCGTCCCTGGTGGGCCTTCACGGATGCGCGGAAAAAGCGGGAAGTGAAATGACGCCCAGGCTCCTCTTCCTTCCCGGAGCGGGGGGCGATCCCGGCTTCTGGCGCCCCCTGGGGGACCTTCTGCCCGCTGAGTGGGAGAAGACATACTTCGCCTGGCCCGGACTGGGAGACCAGGAGGCGCGCCCCGCCGTGAATTCCTTCGATGACCTGGTGCGGATCGTGGCAGGGGCCCTCGGCGATTCCCCCGTGGACCTCTTTGCCCAGTCCATGGGTGGTCTCGTGGGGGCGCGCATCGCGATCACCTGTCCGGGAAGGGTGCGACGCCTGGTCCTCGCGGCCACGACGGCCGGCGGCGTCAACGCCTCCGACTACGGGGCCCATGACTGGCGGCCCGACTACCAACGCGACCATCCCAGGGCCGCGAAATGGATATCGGACCCGGGCCTTGTTTATCCCAACGACCTTCGCTGCGTCACCCAGCCCACGCTGCTCCTCTGGGGCGGCGCTGATCCGATATGCCCCGTGGCCGTGGGGGAGGCCCTGGCGGGGCTCATCCCCGCCGCGCGGCTTGTCGTTGTTCCGGGGGGCGACCATGGTTTTGTCCGTGACCGTCCCGGGGAGATCATCGACGCGGTGAGACTGCATATCGGATGATGAATCCTCCCGCCGTCGCGCGCCGCAGAAATAAGGCTTGCGATTAATCACCTGCGCGTATACAAGACTACGGAACGGCACGCATGCCTTCACGCGGCGGGGCACCGCCGTAATCCATTGAATCGAGGTGCACAATGAGAACGATCCTCTGTCTTTCCCTTGCCCTGGTCCTTGTTTCAGGCTTCACGGCGGTACGCGGCAACGACGAATCCGTCAAGGAGGTCAAGGCGGCAGTCGCCGACATGATCGCCCTCCTCGAGGCGGGGAAGTACCGCGACTTCATGGAGAAGTACGCGCTGCCGGACTTCGTCAGTGAAATGAAAAAAAGCGGGATGTTCGAGGAAGCGGTGAACGGCTTCAAGCACGACAAGGAGCAGGACCTCTTAAAGCACCTCAGGATGGCCGCCTCCATGGAACCCACGGTGGACGATTCCGGCGCGGTGAAGTATTCCGGGCCATCCTGGCGGAAGCCACTGCTGTTTAAAAAGATCGACGGCAGGTGGTACCTGGCGAACTGAATCCGTCCCGCTGGCGCCGGGCGCGGGATATCGCGCTCGCTCACCTGTACATGAGAAGGCGCGCGGGCCTGTGCAGGGGGACGTAGAGGGTCCCGTCGGGCCCCAGGGCAAGGTTGCCGTGGACATAGCCTGCCAGCGGGATGCTGAAGAGCAGGTTCCCGCCGCTGTCAAGTCCCAGGAGAAGGCCCGCCCCGGTTCCCGAGGGGAAGGGCTCGTTCGCGATGTACACGCGGTCCGAGGCGTCGACCAGCGGAGACGAATAGAACCCGCATGCGACATTTCCCGAAGCCGGGTATCTCCACTCCAATACGGCATGGTCGCCCTGGTCTTCCAGCGCGTAGACCGCTCCGAAGCGCTGGTTCGCGTCGCTCAGATGGCGGTTCTGTGTTGCCACGATGATGGTGCCGTCGGAAAGAAGGGCCGGCGTGGCCGCGATGGTGTTTTCGGGAAAATCGTAGTGCCAGCGCTCGACGCCGCCGGCGGTGAGGGAGTAGAGCCGGGCGCCTCCCGCGTAGGTATAGTCGCTGGCCCCGATATGGATATTCCCCGGGGGTGAGACGACCGGGGACGCCCAGATCGAGTAGTCAAGAGGAAATTCTCCCTCGGCGGGAAAGACCCATTGCCGCGTCCCGCCGGGGCCGATGGCGAAGACCCGCCCCTTCGTCGGCACGTAGTGGTCCCCCGAAGACTCGGTGTGCATGAGGCCGATAACGCAGGAGCCGTCGCTCCCCAGGGCCGGGGAGCCCCATCCCACCATGGGCTGTCCCCCGGAGGCGGCGACGTCATCAAGCTCGGGATCGAACACCCAGCGGCGCGATCCATCAGAGACGTCCAGGGCGTAGAGCTTCGAGTACCAGGGAGTCGCCGTGTCCTTGAAACAATCGACAGTGGGACACACCGCCTCGACCGCGTCTTTTACCGGTCCGGGGCCGTACACGTCGGCGAAGTGGCTGAGAAAGTAGACCGTGTCCGCCGATCCGAGGAGCGGCGAGGGGATCATCTGCTCGTTGTCGTCCGCGGGCAGGGCCGGGTTGAATGGATCGTCGGCGGGAGACTCCCAGTCAAGGCTGCCGTCAGCTTCCAGGCAATACATGTAGCCGTCGTCCTTGCCGAAGACGATGCTCCCGTCGTCCAGGAGCAGGGGCGCGCACTCGATCGCCGTGGCCATGACGCTTCCCCTGTTCGAATCATAGGGAAATCCCGCCAGGGGAGAACCGCCTGAATCGAGTCCATGCAGCAGGCCCGACGCGCCCGCGGTCGGGTCAAGGAAGGCCGCGCATATAGTGGTAATTTCAGCGGAGCGTATCGACCCGATGTACACGTGTGAATCATCGTCCACCACCGGGGAGCCGAAGATGCCATGGCAGCAGAGGTCAATTTCTCCCACTTTAGCCGGTGCGTGGGAGTTACCCAGCAAGAGGCCGATTATCCGGTCAGCTGTATCGCCGTTCTTGCCGCACCCGGGGAGACATGCCAGTGCCGCCGCGAGGAGCCATGGCAGAAAAGTTCTCATCATGCATGCCAGTATGGGGCAGATGACGCTGACTGGCAAGTTTTTTTGTGGCAACGCGGGGCAGGGGTTCGAAGCCGGTCGTGGAGCCCGCGAACCGGGGGGATGGAACGCGCGGCGAGAAGGGTTGTGGCGGACCGCTACCGCCAGGTCACCGTGACGGCCCCGGCGGGGCACGCCTCGGCGCACTTCATGCACCGGGTGCAGAGATCGGGCCAGAGGGCGGTGACGCGCCATTTTTTCGGGTCAAAGGGGTTCTCCTCGACGGCGCCTATGGTCTGGTGCAGGAGGAAGACCGCGGGTTCGCACGCCCTGAGGCAGGCGCAGCATTCACGCGGATCCACGCCCACGCCGTCGCCGCACCGGGCGTAATCGATTGTTATCTTCGTTTTTCCTTTTATCGCGTTCATTACAGCAAACCGTCAGTAATCATGTTCAAACCCGGGGACCTCGTCGCGCGGCACGAGGTGCAGGGCGTTCTGCCTGCAGGCGTGCCTGCAGACGCCGCAGCCGTAGCATTTTTCGAGATCGATGGCGACCTTTTTCCTTACGGGATCGAGCGTGATGGCGCCGAACTGGCAGGCCTTGACGCAGGCGCCGCACCCCGTGCAGTCCCCTTCGTGGTAGTGGACGATGTACTCCGCCTTGTAGATCGACTTGATGCCGTAATCCACGCGGGGCCTGAGGCCCGCGCACTCGGGACTCGCGCAGGAGCAGAGGTTATTGATGTAGGGGTAGGGCCCGAACCAGATGGTTCCGATATACCCTTTTCGGTTGTGCTCCCTGAAGCGCTCCACGGCCTGCTTCCTGGTGAGGAAATATTTGTCCTTCTCCGGGATGAAGCGCGGCAGTTTGTCGACTATCTCGGACATGACCCCGAAGTTGATGCAGCAGGCCTCCTTTTCCCCGCGTGACATGTAGCGGCACATGCAGTTCTTCTCGATGATCGGCTCGGCGGCGCAGGTCTCGAGGATCGCGATGGCGTCCTCCAGGGGGATCACCTGCCCGATATGCCCCTCCGCCTTGAAGGGGTTCGTCGGGGGGTTGGTGCTGTGGAGCATTTTCTCCGCCGTGCGCCTGATGATCCGCCCGATGAGGGGGATGCGCAGCTTGTAGCCCAGCCCCACGGCGTTGAAGCCGTGGATCTTTCGCACGGACATCTGCTCGAAATTCATGTACTGTTCCATGAGAAAGTCGCGGAGGTTGTACTTTTCCACGATTTCATTGGAGTAGTGCGCGGCGTTCAGGTACCATTTCCCGCCGGCGCCGTGCTTCATGCAGAGATCACACATGCCTTTCCTCCATCTTCCTCCTGGCCGTGGCGGCCATGCGCTTCGCCACGGGGATGCGTATGCCAGGGATGTTGGCCACCCAGGCGGCCATGCGTTCCATGAAGGTCGAGAACACGAGGGGTCGCGGCCTCAGGGCCAGGGCCACGAGGTCCCGGGCGATGTCCGCGCCGTTCCGCGCGCCGGAAAAATACCGGGCGAGAAAGCCACCGCCCCTGTTCATCACCAGGTCCATCGGTATGGGGCCGTAGGCGGATTCGGCCACGGCGCCGGTCTCCGTGTAACCGGGGAAGTACTCGCTCACGGTGATCCCCGCCTCCGCCCACTCGCCCTGGATGGTCCTCGTCCAGGCGGAGAAGGCCGCCTTGGAACACGCGTAGGTCGCGTAATAGGGCACGCCGATCATGAACCCCGGGGTGCCGATGTTGATGATATGCCCGCCCCCCTGTTTTTTCATGTGGCCGTAGGCCTGCTGGGACGAGGCGACGGGCCCGAGAAGGTTCACCGCGAAGGCCCGGGCGAGGTCCCCGCGCGTTACGCGGTCGGAGCTCTCGACGATGCTCAGCACAGCGTTGTTGATAAGGACGTCGATCCTTCCGTAATGCTTCACGGTCGTATCCACCATGCGCCGGGCCTGCTTTTCATCGGCCAGGTCCGTTTTGAGGACCAGGGGGTCCCGCATCCCTCTCGCGATTTCGTCGAGGAGCTCCTTGCGCCGGGCGGCCAGGGCCACCCGGGCGCCCGCCCGGTCGAAGGCGAGGGCCGCCTCCTTCCCGATGCCCGTGGAGGCACCGGTGATCAGCACGACCTTTCCTTCCAGTTTCACGGGCGCCTCCTTCGCGCGCCCCCGGGCGCCTTCTTTTTTTTCAGCGCCCGGACGGAAGCGTGGGCCCCGGCGTTTCGTCCGGAAAAAACGCAGTCCGCGAGGGAGAACCCGCTCACGTAGGAGCGGGAGCATATGCCGGCGGCGCTCCTTCCTGCGGCGTAGAGGCCCGGGATGACCGACCCGTCGGCCCTCAAGGCCTGGGAGGTGAGACCCTTCACCTTCAATCCCCCCATGGTGAGGCAGGTGCTCGGGTACAGCATGGACTCGATCCGGCAGTCGATGGCGTAGAAGGGCGGCCTCTCGATTCTACGGAGATACTCGGAGGGCTTGGCGAATTCGCGGTCTTCCCCGGCGCCGCACTGCCCGTTGTAGGAAGCGACGGTGCGCACCAGCGCGTCCGCGGGGATGCCGCATTGTCGCGCCAGGGCTTCCATGGTACGGGCCTTCTTCCGGTTCAGGTGAAGGTTCACGAACGTGGTGATCTTGCGGTAGATGATATGGTTCATCTCGCCCTTCAGGATGCTGATGAGGGAGTTGCCGAGCCGCTCCTCCCGCTTCGTCTGGAGGCGTCCGTCGCCGTGCATCGCGGAATCGATGACCAGGTAGGCGCGGCGCTGGGGCTGCAGCGTCACCGCGCGGCTGATGCTTGCGCCGTAGAGGCTCTCGTCGCAGAATCGCTGTCCCTCCATGTTCACGAGCACTCCCGAGACAAAGGCCACGGGGGGATAGAGAAACCGCGAGGCGGCGCACACGTCGACGGAGCTCGTGACCCCCCCGGCCCTCAACCCGAGGTCAATGCCGCTCCCGTCGTCGCCGGCGGTTCCCAGGGGGAGGCAGCCGCGGTAGGCCGGGGCGTATTCGTTGAATTTCCGCCTGTCGTACACGAAACCGCCCGTGGAGAGTATCACGCCTCCCCTTGCCCGGACGCGAATGGTCCTGCCGAATTTCCTTTCCACGTGGGATAGGAGCCTCCTGCTTCTGCTGCTCACGAAGCCGAGGTTGTATAACAGCAGGTGCAGCGCCCTGACGGGAGGTGAGGTGCTCAATTCCCGGACCTCGATGCCGGTAACGGCGCCGCCTTCGTCGGTAATGATCCGCTCCGCACGGCACCGGCGGCGCAGGACGACGCCGCGTTCCAGGGCGGCGTCGCGGAGGGTCGAATAGAGGAATCCCCCCGACATCCCCTTTCCCATGGGAACGTGGCCCCGGGGGACGTGGGGATCCTTGCCGGCGAACTGCCTTTCGTTGCCGGAAAAATAGAGGCCGAAGCCCCCGGGGGGCTGGTTGGTCTTTCCCGGGAAATAGGTTTCGGGGATCACGAGCCCCAGTCCTTCGAGCCACTCGATGTTGCCCGCGCTCTTTTCACAGAATGCCTTCATGGCCGCGGGATCGATCCTTTCAAGGGGAGATGAGGGCGGGTTGCTCCCCATTTCGCGCATCATGTAGCGGTACATCCGTTCCGGCGTGTCCCTGAACCCGGCGGCCTTCTGGTGCCTTGTCCCGCCGCCGGAGTAGATCACGCCCCCGCTCATCTTCGTGGCGCCGCCGCCCGCGAAGCGGTCGATGGCGAGGACCCTGGCCCCGCGTTCCGCCGCCTCGATGGCGGCGCAGGCGCCGGCGCCGCCGAAACCGACCACAACCGCGTCGAATTCCTCATCCCAGGCCGACACTTCCTGCTGCGGCTTTTTCACGTTCACGATGAATTGCTCCTGTTCGCACGGGGTTTCACGGTCCTGCCGGAGGGCCGCGTGATCAACGGGGTTTCCGCGTCGAATACGCGGGAAATCCCGGTACCGTTCACGCCTCAATTCACGAGGTGCTTCCTGTAGAACTCGACGCATTCCTTCATGCCCGTATCCCTGCCGATGATCGGCGTGAAGCCGAGGTCGCGCCGCGCCCTGTCCTGGCGGAACGTGAATCTCGCCGTGAGGTTGTGAACCTCCAGCCTCGTCATGAAGGGGCGCGGTCCCCCGATGTAGTGCAGGCATTCCGCCAGGAAGCCGAGGAAATACATCGGCAGGGCGGGGATGGAGCGCGTCGGGACCCGGTAGCCGAGTCCCTCGATGAGGGGCCGCAGCCATTCCATGAGGTTCATCGGTTCGTCGTCGATGATGAAATAGGCCTGCCCGCCCACGACCTCCGGCTTCGTCACCAGGGCCTCGGCGGCGAGGATCTCCGACAGGACAAGGTTGTCCACGTGGGTGTTGTCAATGATGGCGTTGGAGGGGCCGATGGTGGCGACGAGCTTCCCCTTCACCAGCTGCTGGATGAACTTTGCGAACATGTAGCAGTCGTCGGATGAGCCCCAGACCCCGCCGGGGCGGATGGCCGCGGTTCGCAGGCCGCCTTTCCCGTCAGCGTCAAGCACGATCCTCTCGGCGGCGCTCTTCGTCTCCCCGTAGAGGTCCAGGTAGCGCTTCGCGTAGGGCTTCGATTCATCGCCGCCGAGGACCGGCCTGGTGTCGAAGCAGACGCAGTGGGAGCTCGTGTACACCAGGGCCTTCACGCCTGCTTCCCGGCAGGCCCTGACCACGTTTTCCGTGCCCGTGACGTTGATGCCGTGCACCTCGCGGCGCACGGAGGGACGGGCGATGCCGAGGAAGTTCATCACCGCGGCGCAGTGGAATACCGTTGCGCAGCCCTCGCTCGCGGCGCGAACCGCGCTATAATCCCTGATGTCCCCGGTGCAATAGGCAACGCCGGGGAGAGGGTTCTCATCGGGGCGGATGTCAAGGGAGCGCACGGAGCAGCCGCGCTCGACCAGCGCCCTGGCGAGGGCGCGGCCCAGGAATCCCGATCCCCCCGTCACCAGGCAGGTGGGTCCGAAGAAGGGTGTTTGTCGTGTCATGGCAATGAGCTGTCTGTTTAATCACTTATTCTGGAAAATGATTTTTTCTGGATCGGTTTTTGTCAAATCGTTTTTTGCCGCCGGTGAAACCGGTCAGAATAGCAACCCCCAGGCGGAGAGGGCAAGGCCGACAATAAAAAGAACGATGTACTCCAGGCCGTCACGGAGCACGCTGATATCATGTTTAAAACGGGACCGCCCCGGGTCCGCCGGGTCGTAGACGATGGCCACTTCCCTGTTCATGAAATCGTTCTTCCTTCTGCTGGCAAAGCGGGAGCTCGCACAGTAGGTGACGCCGTTCACGATGAAATCGGCGTAAAAGCGGTACTGGCCGGAGTTCACGTTTTCAATGTCAGGGTAGGTGGCGGCGTCGGTGATCGTGCCGGTGGTCTCCCTTCCCGTGCGCAGCAGGTTCATGTCGCGACGCCATTCGTACAGAATGATGGCCAGGTGTATGGCCGATATGACCAGCATGATCAGCCCGATTACTGCGATGAAATCCTTCGGCATGGCGGGGTCTCACAGGTGGTTCATTGAGATAACGAGCATCCAGGGTTTTGCCATGCCGGTAAAGCGTTTTTTCTGCCGGTGAATGCCCTGTGGGGGCCGCCCCTTTGCCGGTACCTCAATGATGGATCCGGGACGACAGCCGGGAAACAGGAATGGGCGTCCTGTCTGGGCAGAAAAAAAGAGGGCCCGGTCCATATGCGGGCGCATATGGACCGGGCCTTTCTATGTTGATGGGTGTCCTACTGCCACTGCACGGCGGGATTGAAATCAACGGCACGCTTATACTGTATCATGTGAAGAATGGCCGCTTCGTAATAATTCGTATCGAGGTAGTTCCATTCCGCGTCGCCGCCCAGCATCGTTTTCGTGAGTCCCGTAAGGCTCAGTATGTCGAAGAGGGGCCCCTGGTTTGTGGCCGGCGCCATGTGGTTGGCCCTGTCCCCGATCGCGGTCAGCATCTTCTTGTCGGCCGTTGCCGCATGCATGTAAAAAAGGGCGCCCTGGTCCAGCGTGCCCCATTCGTCCTCGCTGCCGGTGAGAAACAGGAGGGGCATGGTCACGTACTGGCCAGCGGATACAACGTCGATCAGCTCGACCTCCGGCATTGATATCCCCGCGGGCATCGTCTGCTGGGCAAGCACCGAGGGATCGAGGACGGAATTGGCGAGGACGATCCCCTTCACCTTGCCGCCAAGGGTCGAACTCAGGTAGGGGATATTGTAGCCAATGGCCCCTCCGACCGAATGGGCGAAGATGTACAGGTCCTTGCTCGGCGTGCGCGTTACCCACTTGAACAGCGAACGCGGGTAGGTCATTTTTTTGTTCAGCGCCCAGCTGATTCCTCCGATGGCGTTCTGCGTCCACTCCACATGGCTGGGGCTGTCGCCCCCCAGGAGGGCCAGCACTCCCATGCTGGAAAGGATATTGAAGCCCGCCTCCTGGTACTGCGGGAATATGACGTCATATCCCCTGCCGGTGAGATCGATGATTAGGTCGGCATAGATCTCGAAATTCACCAGAATCATTCCATGGAGAATGACGACGGTTCCTTTCGGTACGCTGGTCTTGGTCGAAACGAAGACCTGGGTCTTCTCAGGATTGCTGAAGAACGGGGTGTTCGTTGTAGTGACGTAGTTCAACGCGAGCGCCCTTGATGCCATGAGGGGAAAAGATAAAAAAAGCCCGAGAATCAGAAACAGTGCTCGTTGTCTCATTTCGTGGTCTCCTTGCTGAATAATTGTTGTAGAGCATGCGGCATGATCTTTTGCAGATATTGACTGACATGTCAATCAAAAAAACCGGCCGACCGGTTTTTAAATAAAAAAACCGACGGGAAAAAAATTAATGTTTTACGATTGACAATATCGGGGAAGCGTTTTATTTTTGACTGACTAATCAGTCAAAAATTGGACGGTCAGGCGGCCATGGAAAAGAAAAGCGTTATTCACTTCATGGGGCTCATCGCCAGGATAGAGGGGGTCTCGTACGCAATTGCGGTCCCCCTGGCAGTGTATTTCGTGATTTTTTGCGGCGGATTTCAAAGTGAGACCCTGGCGGCCCTGTTGGTGGGCGTAATGATAGCCGCTTCCATAGTGACGCCCGTGCGAGTATTCCGTTCCTATCGCCGCCTGGTGCCGTTGTTGAATCATTACTATGCCGATTCCCCCGACCCTGACGAACTGCTTAAAATGAAGATGATCCTGCTGGGTGAGCCAAAGCGACAGGCCCTGGCAATAATGCTCGCGTGGTTCTTTGCCGTATCGATTGCCGCGATTATTGCCCACCTGATTTCTCCCCTGAACACCATCCAGATGATAACGATGCCGGTGATTATGATGATCACCATGCCTTCGGGATACGTCTACGCCTACTTTCTCGCGGAGAAGTGTCTCGCGCCCATATTAAAGGATGAAAAATTATCGAGCATCCAGTTCGACGGCAATGTGCGGTTTTCCGTGTTCAGGAAGATATCCCTTTCGCTATTCGTCATCATGTGGTATCCCCTGGTCATGTTCGGGATGATAACCTATGAAATGAACAAGCAGATCATTGAGCTCGTGCATATTGAATATCACCTGGCCGCCATTTTTATCATGATGACGATTATCATGCTGGTCATATCCTATCTCCTTGCGAGCTCGCTCAAGGCGACATTGAATGAAACGAAAAAGGGTGTCGATGCCCTTTCGAATGGCAATCTCAGGGTGCGAATACCCCTGGTGACCTCCGATGAAATCGGCAACATGTCGTCGCACCTGAATATGCTCATTGGATCACTGGGAGATTCCATGACCAAAATTTATACCGAAGCGGAGAACCTCAAGCAGGATTCCGGCATGCTCACCCGGGAGATGCTTAAATTCACGGATACCAGCAGGGACGTGGCTTCATCACTTGAAGAAATGTCGGCGGCGCTGGAAGAGCTCGGTTCAACAAGCGAGAGTATCGCGTCAAATTCAAAAGACCAGCATGCCAGGACGGAGCAGATTTATGATGTGTTTCAAAGCCTTAACGCGGGCGTCGCGAATGTTTCGGAGAAGGCTTCGGGCGCGTCGGATATCGCCGATTCCGCCGTTGACAAGGTCATGGCGGGAGACAGGATTCTCCGCGATACCGTTGCGCGTATCCAGGGGATAAAAACCGGCACGGAGGCAATCAGCGATTCTGTCTCCCTTATAAAGGACATCGCCGACAAGGTGAACCTCCTTTCCCTCAACGCCTCGATCGAGGCCGCGCGGGCCGGGGACTTCGGGAAGGGATTCAGCGTCGTCGCGCAGGAGATCTCGAAGCTCGCCGACAGCACCCAGGCCAACGCGGAAGAGATAACGCAGAGACTCGCGGAGACGATCCGCACCGTCAACGAGGGCATAGCCTACATGGATAAAACCTCCCGGTCATTCGGGGACATTATCACTTCGGTGAAGGAAACATCGTTGATCCTGAAGGACATTACCGGGGACACCAGGAAACAGGCGGAAATGAGCTCCGACATCGGGCAGAATTTCAACGCGGTCATTACCATGACTTCGGACAACCTGAACTCGACCATTGAGCAGGCGAACACCCAGCAGGAGTTCATCAAGACGCTCATGCGAACTTCCGAGTCGACCCAGAACATCGCCGGCGTGTCCAATTATCTCAGCGATTTCTCGATGAAACTCGCACTGCGGGCCTCGGAATTAATGGAAAGCATTTCCTTTTTCAGAATTCGGAAGATGGTGTAAAAATATTCTTGACGAACATGGGGAGTGCATTAGCCTTGTAATTGATTGACTAATCAATCATAAAATGGATGCGGCATGACGGGCGAAGTACCATCAAAAAAGGAGATGATCAAGAACGCGGCGATAAAATCCTTCGCCAAGAGCGGGTATTATCACTGCAGGATATCGGATATCGCCCGGGAGGCCAGGGTCGCTCACGGCCTTATATATCATTACTTTTCAAGCAAGGAGGACGTGCTCCTGTACATTTTTCAGAGCGCCTGGAACAACCTCCTTGAATACGTGAATTCAATCGAGCAGGGAAAGGGCGATCCCCTTGGAAAAATCGAAGCGGTCATGGAGTTCATGTTTAAAAGCTTCAAGAACAACATGGAGCTCATGAAAATCCTGATAATGGACATACCGAGGAGCGACAAATTCTACAACAGGGAAAACCAGGAGCTGTACAACAGCGTGTTCATGCATATCGCGAACATCATCGGTGATGGACAGCAGAAATCGATCTTTAAGGACGACATGTCACCGATGGTTGTGTCGCATATACTGCTCGGGGTTGTCGACTCGATAATCAGGCAGTACGTGTATAATTCGTATTTCGAATGGGAAAACATTGCCATAGGGAGCATTATCAATCAAACCACGGGTGTTTTATTTCATGGCATACGAAGGTGAGAATACCAATCCAATCATGTTGTGGAGGATGATATGAAAATTAAAAATGTCGCCGTCCTGGGTTCGGGGACAATGGGCCATGGCATTGCCCAGATTTCCGCCCATAAGGGATACCAGGTGTATCTGTATGACATTGACAAGGGAATGCTCGAGAAGGCCGTCGCCGCCGTTCGTGGCAGCATTGAGAAGCATTTCGTTGCGAAGGGCAAGATAACCAAGGAAGAGGGGGAGGCTGTCATCTCCCGCATCAAAACCACGACCAGCCTTGAGGAGGCGGCCAAGGAAGCCGACATCGTCATCGAGGCCATTCCCGAGAAGCTCGAGCTGAAGAAGGAGATCTTTGCCAGGCTTGACGGGTACTGCCCGAAGCACACGATACTGGCGTCGAATACCTCCGTTCTTCCGGTTACGGCGATCTCGGGCGCGACGAAGCGTCCCGACAAGTGCCTCGGTCTTCACTTTTTCAACCCCGCGTCAGTGATGAAGCTCGTCGAGGTGGTAAAACCAATAGGGGTAAGCGCCGAAACCCTGGAAACGGCGATCGAGTTCTGCAAGAGCATCGGCAAGGTTCCCGTGACGGTGAAGGACGTTCCCGGATTCATCGTCAACAGGCTTCTCGGGCTTCTGTACCAGGAAGCCGCCCAGATAGTCCTGGAAGGGACGGCGACGGCCGAGGAAGTGGATACGGCCATGAAGCTCGGGGCCGGTCACCCCATGGGGCCCTGCGAGCTGGCTGATTTCGGGGGTTTCGATATTATCGCGAACGCGGGGGACGGAGTGTACGATTATACCCACAAAGAACGGGACGCGGTCAACATCCTCTACCGGAAGATGATCGAGGCGGGCCGTCTTGGCAGGAAAAACGGAAAGGGTTTTTACGATTATCACCCTGACGGCACCAAGACCCCCTTCACGCTGTTTTAATGAGTGTAATTACGGCGAAAAGAAAAGGTGGCGAATATGAAATATGAGGATATACTGGTTGAGAAAAAAGGAAAGGTGGCGACCATAACAATCGACAGGCCGAAGGTGGTCAATGCCATACGGCACCAGACGATGCTGGAGATCCAGGATGCGCTGAGGAACGACATCGTAAAGGACGATAACATCCTGGTCCTGGTCATTACGGGCGCGGGGGACAAGGCGTTCATATCAGGCGGTGATATATCGATCATGAACAAGGGCACCGGTTTTGTTGAGACGGCCTACGAGATACCAAACGGCCAGGCAATCTGCGCGGAAATCGAGAATTTCCCCAAGCCGGTCATAGCGCGGATCAACGGCCTCGCCCTGGGCGGGGGCACGGAGGTCGCCCTGTCGTGCGATATCCGTATCGCTTCCTCAAACGCGAAGATGGGCCTTCCCGAAATCAGGCTCGGCATCATACCCGGGTACGGCGGAACTCAGCGCCTGCCCCGCCTGGTGGGAGTGGGCAAGGCCAAGGAGCTCATCATGACCGGTGATCATATACCGGCCGAGGAGGCGTTGCGGATCGGGCTGGTAAACCAGGTGGTTCCCCCGGAGGAACTTGACGATGCCGTTCAGAAGATGGCGGAGAAACTGGCCTCCAAGAGCCCCTTCGCCCTTTACATTGCGAAAACGGCCATCAACAACGGGATCAACACTGACCTGAAGACCGCCATTTCCCTGGAGGCGCTCTGCTTCAGCCTGACCATGGGCAGCGAAGATAAAACAGAGGGGATGACCGCCTTCCTCGAAAAGCGGAAGCCCCAGTTCAAGGGGAGATGATCCCGTGGGGGATGACGGCTGTGATGGATTGAGATGAAAAACCATGTGCGGGGTGAAACAATGAAAGAAGTAGTGGTGGTAGACGGAGTTCGTACCCCCATTGGCAGGATGGGGGGGGCGCTTGCCCGGTTCAGGCCCGAGGAGCTCGCGGCATTTGCTCTTCGCGGATTGAAGGACCGCATGAAGTTCGATCATGCCCTTGTTGAAGATATCCTCGTCGGACACGCGTGCACCAATAATGCGGCGGTCAACATCGGCCGATGGGCAAGCCTTAAGGCGGGTTTTCCGCAATCAGTCCCGGCTCAGACCGTGGAGCGCCAGTGCGGTTCCGCGCTGCAGACGATTAATACCGCGGCGGCGTATATACTCTCCGGTTTCGGCGATGTATATATCGCGGCGGGATGCGAGTCATGGAGCCGGCAGCCCTACATGATGGAGCGTCAGGAGAGCCCCTATTCCCTCGCCCCTCCCTCCTGGATTACCCGTCAGACGGGCCCGGATGACGAAACGAATATTTCCATGGGCATTATCGCCGAGATCCTGGCGGAGGAATTCAACATCACCAGGCAGGAACAGGATGCCTTCGGCCTTCGCAGCCAGGAGCTGGCGCTTCGGGCGATACGGGAGGGCCTGTTCAAGGATGAGATTGTTCCCGTCGAGGTGCCCCAGAAGAAAGGATCTCCCGTCATTTTCGACACGGATGAACATCCCAGGGAAACCACGATTGAGAAGCTGGGGCAGCTGAAACCGGCTTTCAAGAAAGACGGCACCGTGACCGCCGGGAGTTCGTCGGGAATGAACGACGGCGGCGTGGCAGTGCTCCTGATGTCAGCGGACCGTGCTGCGGAATTGAAGGTCACGCCGAGGGCGCGATTTATCACCTCGGCCCTGGGCGCACGGGAGCCGAAGTACATGGGCATCGCCCCGGTCATCGCGTGCGAAAAGGCGCTAAAGAGTGCCGGGCTCAAGCTCGAGGATATGGACGTGGTGGAGTGCAATGAGGCCTTTGCATCGCAGACCCTTGCGGTCATGAGACTCCTGGAAAAGAACGGGCACAGGGTACTGCCCGAGCGATGGAACCCCCATGGCGGAGCGATCGCCTTCGGGCACCCCAACGGAATGTCGGGTGGACGTCTCGCCATCGCCGTGGTGAACGAGCTGCACCGCATCAATGGGCGTTACGGCCTGGCCACTCTCTGTATCGGCGGCGGACAGGGTATCGCCACCATATTCGAACGCATCGAGGCATAGGAGGCTTCCATGGCTGACAGGGCAGGCATCGTGGCAATCGCGCAGACACGCTTCAGCCCCAAACGGGCCGATATCAACGTGGGCGAGCTTGCATACGAGGTGATAGAGAAGGTCCTCCATGAGACGGGCCTTAAAATGAAGACGGGCATTGACAATACGATAAGCTGTTCCCATGATATATGGGACGGCCAGACCATATCGAACATTGGCATCACCGACGTGGCGGGCGGCCATTTGCGCAACGAGGAGAAAATGGCCATGGATGGCTCCACGGCGGTGTATTACGGAGCAATCGGAATATTGTCCGGCGAGTTTGAATGCACCCTTCTCATCGCGCACACGAAGATGTCCCAGACGAACCGGCACGTGGTGAACAACGACGCCTTCGAGCCCATCTATACCAGGATGCTTGGAATGGATTTCACCTCGGCGGCCGCGCTCCAGTGCCGGCGCTACATGGAGCGTTACGGCATCACTGATCACCAGGTTGCCCTGGCCGCGGTAAAAAATCTTGGGAACGCGTACCGGAACAGGAAGGCCCACAACTTCGGGCGGTTTGCCGTTGAGGACGTGCTCGGTTCGCCGGTGCTTGCTTCGCCGATCCGCTCCATGGAAGTCGCTCCCGATACTGACGGAGCGGTCGCCATGATCATAGCCTCGGAAAAAAGGGCGAAGACCCTGGCAAAGAAGCCGGTGTGGATAAAGGGCATCGGCACGAGCTATGATTCCTATTACCCCGGCGACAGGGACCTTGCATGCTGTGAGTCCCTTGTCAAGGCGTCGTCCCGGGCCTACAAAATGGCGGGCATACGCAAACCCCGTAAGGACGTGCACCTCGTGGAGCTGGGAGATGAGTTTTCCTACCAGGAACTTCTCTGGACCGAGGGACTGGGTTTGTGCGAACCGGGCAAGGGCGGAGAGCTCGTCGAATCCGGCGCGACATGGTTCGGCGGCTCATTGCCCGTGAACCCCTCGGGCGGGGCACTGGGCGGCGTGCCCGCAAACGTGATGGGGCTCAACAGCGTCGCGGAAGCGGTACTTCAGCTCAGGGGTATGGCGGAAGACCACCAGGTGGACGGCGCGAGGACCGCCGTGGTCCAGGGCCACTCGGGATTCTGCGGCCAGCACCACTGCGTTCTCGTCCTGGGAAGGGACTAGGAGGGACCATGAAAAGAAACGTTGCGATTATCGGTGGAGGACAGACCTACCATGCCGCGCGCCGGCATGACGTGAGTCAGCCGGAGATGGTCCACGAGGCGGTCATGGCGGCGCTCAACGACGCCCAGATGACCATTGATGAAATCGACGCGGTGCTCCTGGGCAACATGGAGTTCTTCGAGGGACAGCACTTCACGGACTGCTGGCTGGCTGACAGCATCGGGGCCTTCGGAAGGCCGGGGCTCAAAATCACTACAGGTGGGACGGTCGGGGCCACTATCGTGCATGCCGGTGCCCACCACGTGGCCAGCGGCCTTTTCGACAGGGTGCTCTGCGTGGGATTCGAAAAGCAGGAGGAGGGCGATTCCAACGCGATCCTGAGCGGGGTGGCGCATCCCCTCTTCGGGAGATCCATGGCCGGTGCCGCGATAGGTTTTTTCGCCATGCTGGCGACGTCCTATATCGCGAATTACGGCGCAAGCGACCGGCACTCGGCAATGGTACGCGTGAAGGCCGCCGAGAACGCCAGGAAGAACAAGCACGCGCATCTGAAGCTGAAACTCGGCGTTGACGATGTCCTCAACTCGCGCATGCTCGCCTACCCCATTCGTCTTCTCGAAATGTGCCCCGCGTCCAACGGCGCCTGCGCGGTTATCCTCGCGGATGAAAAAACCGCGAAGGCGCGCTCCAAAAAGCAGAAACCGGTATGGATACGGGCCATGGATACCGCGCATAACGAGCAGTTCGTGCTGGAATGGCGCGATACCGCCTCGAAGGCGCCCCGATTCTCCGAGGTCTGCGCCACCCGCGTCTATAAAAAGCTCGGGGTCAAGAACCCCGCCAGGTACTACGATTGTTTCGAGGTGTACGAGCCCGCGACATGGGCGGAGATCATGTGGTACGAGGACCTGCACCTCTGCAAGCGCGGCGATGCCGCACGGCTCATCGAGGAAGGCCTGACGAACATAGACGGAACAATGCCGGTCAATCCTTCCGGCGGCGTGCTCTCCACCAACGCCATCGGCGCATCCGCAATGCTGCGGGTATGGGAAGCCGCCCTCCAGATCAGGGGCGACGCCGGCGACCACCAGATACCGAGGGAAGTGCACCGCGCCCTGGCCACCGCCTACGGCGGCACCTGCTGGACGGTGATAACCTCGCTTTCAGACAGTCTTGACGATTGAAGGAGGATTGCATGAGCCAGGAAGCCCATGAGCAGGAACTGATACACATTCCCATACTGGTGGATGTGCCGTATTCATTTGCGGCCGGCACCTTCATGACCCGGTTTCTCCTCGAGATAAAGAACAACGGGACGTTTTACGGCGTGCGTTGCCCCAGGTGCAAAAGGGTGATGATACCGCCGCGCGTTGTGTGCGCCCGGTGCCATGTCAAGAGCGGGGAATGGGTGAAACTCGGCAGTGAAGGGACGCTTGCCGCCTTCACCATCATGTATTTTCCCATGACCGACCCGACTACGGGCAAGCCCCATGATCCCCCCTTCGCCTATGGATCCGTGAAGCTTGACGGGTGCGACGCGCCCCTCGATCATTTCCTGAATATCGAGCCGGATATGAACAAGATCAAGGTGGGGATGAGATTCAGGGCCGTCCTGCGCCCCCAGGCGGAGCGTAGGGGCGATCTGAGCGACATCCTGTATTTCGATCCCGTGCAGGATGCGAAATAATGGCGGGCATCATGAGACCCCGGGAGGAACGGCATGGCTGAAACACTGTACACACCCTTCATCGTCGATCAGCATATCACCGCGTTGAGCAGGTACTATGCGGGAAAAATCGGAAGCAGGTTTTACCGTGAGCTGAGAGACAACGGGAAGATCTTCGGGACAAGATGTCCCGGGTGCAACAGGGTCTACTGGCCTCCCCGCCAGACGTGCGGGCCATGCTTCCGGGACATGACGGAGAACGACATGCTGGAGATCGGTCCCCGGGGGACGGTCGTGAGCTTCACCAGGGTGGAATATGACAGCCCGGTAATGCCGAGGAAAGCGCCGTTTTATTACGCCGTGATTACGCTGGACGGCGCCGATACGGGCATCACCCATTTCCTGGACGAGGTGGAACCGGCTGATGTCGCATGCGGGATGCGCGTGGAGCCGGTCTTCGTCGAAGAAAGAAAGGGGACCATACTGGATATCGCGCATTTCAGGCCGGTGCATGACTGAGAAGGGCCGGATGAAGGATCATGAAGGGGTAATCTGAATGGAAAGCATTGAGAAGGAACGCAGGAATTATCTCGCCTATTTCGAGGGGTCCCGCGGCGCGGTGCGCAATCCCGTGAACTATCAACGTCGTGACGATGCCTCCCACATCTTTCACAACGAAAAGGACTATTCCGAATGGTGGTATTTCGACGCCTCGTTTTCGAACGGCTACCATCTCGTCATCACGTATCACTACCGGAACTTCTTTCTCCCGAACATGCCCCCCTCGCTCCAGTTTTTTCTCTACCTGCCGGACGGCACGCGCATTGACCGATACGAGCTCTGCAAGCCGGAGGAGACATACGCGGACCCCAACTATTGCGATGTGAAGATGGGAAAAAGCTGGGTCAGGGATTGTGGCGATCACTACCGCCTGGTGATGGATATCAATGAATACGGATTTGACCTGGTGTTCAGAAACACGGTGCCCCCGTGGAAGCCGGGCACCGGTTTCAATTACAAGAACGAGGAATCCCGCAGGGTTGCGGGGTGGGTGGTGCCGATGCCGGCGGCGAGCGTGGAGGGGACGATCACCCTAAAAAAGGAAAAAATCACCGTGGAAGGGTACGGGTACCATGATCACAACTGGGGAAATTTCCATACCTCGGATGTGTTTCGCGGATGGTACTGGGGGAGGGTGCATACGGACCGGTACGCCATCGACTGGGGATGGGTGCTTCCGAGGGACGATCGAATGCCCATCGTCTCGCCGCTTTTGCTTGCCAGGCCCGGCGAGATTGTCCTGTCCACCGACATGCTTGAGGTGACCACCGAGGACTTCACTGTTGACGAGAAACTGGGACAGCGTTATCCCCGGCATCTTGTCGTCAAAACGGACACCAGCGGGGTGAAAATGAAGCTCGCCATACGAACCACGCGGGTGGTGGAGCAGATGGCGCTTCCGAAGGTAATGCCGTGGGACCAGTACTATTTCCGCTTCCTTGCTGATTTCACCCTCGATGTCGAGATCGACGGGGAAGGCGGACGAGCGCGGGGAGAAATGCTTCATGAATACGTCATCATGTATCCCGACGATTCAGCGGCCGGGTAGAGGAGAGAATCATGGCTGAACAGTTTGACGCGATCATCATCGGGGCCGGTGTAGGGGGGCTGTCGGTCGGCACCCTTCTTGCGAAGGAGGGGATGAAGACCCTTATTGTCGAGCAGAACGACCGCGTGGGCGGAAGGGCGCTTTCGGTGAAGGGGGACGAGATAACGGAGAAGGGTCTCCAGTGGTACAGGAACCTCCTGAGGACCCAGTATACCTATATCGCCGGTTCTGAGCCCTCCATGGAGCACATAATCGAAAAGGGGCTTCTCAACGGCTATACCCTTGATGTCGGGTACCACGCCCTCAGCGCAAACGGTGCGGGGTACATGCTGGATTTCGAGGATCTCATCGGGGGACTGGACGGCGTGGTGCGTCACGGGGCGATGTACGGGTCCCATTACAAAGGAAAGATTTACCGCGACGTCGCGGGCATGTCGGTGGATCCGTCGCTGAGGGTTCTTTCCAAGGAGGGGAATATTCCCTACCTCGATTATTATACCGATGCCTACAAGCTCTCCGACGAGGAGATCGACCGCCTCGAGAAAGTCTCGTTCAAGAAATGGGCCGAAGAGAAAGGGATAACGAAGAATGACGTCATCTACAATCATCTACATACGGTGAGCACGCTCTTTTCAACCATCAATAACCCGGAGGATATTTCCATAGGGGATATCTTCCGCTATTTCAAGCATGCCTTCGGTCCGAAGCTCCGGCGCGGTGTTCTCGGGTACGTCGGGGGATTCGTCGAGAATGGCACCATGGAATGGTCCAGGGCGGTGGCGGATAAATTCAAGTCCCTGGGGGGAACCCTTGCCCTCAATACCAGGGTGAAG
Source organism: Spirochaetota bacterium (assembly GCA_040768125.1). Classification (GTDB taxonomy): domain Bacteria; phylum Spirochaetota; class UBA4802; order UBA4802; family UBA5550; genus RBG-16-49-21. The sequence continues at coordinate 53,463 of JAXGNG010000006.1, forward strand.
GAGATAATGGTCGAAAACGGGCATGTCGCCGGCCTCGTGGCCGAGGGAGACGGGGGACAGGTCCGCTACGGGGCCGGGCGCGTGATCAGCAATATTCCCGCCCAGCACACGTTTCAATACATAGACCGCTCCCTTTTCCCAAAGGAATGGGTCGACAGGGTCGAGCATATGTACGGATACGGCAGCTATGTGCCCTACATGGGGCTCAACTCCCTGGTGATGCCCGAGGAAGAGGCGAAGATGGGCCTCAAGAATACCTGCGTACTTCCCAGGTCCGAAGGTTTCGACTACGACGTCTACATCTGCTGGAACATACAATCGGCACTGGACCCCTCGGTGGCGCCGGCGGGGAAGTATCTCTACACCGCCTACCTGCCCCTGACCGAGAAAGAATCCCTGGACAGGAACCTGGTAGGGAAAATCGTCAACCGGTTACCCGATTTCATGGAAGAGATTTACCCGGGCTTTAAGCAATCCATTGACTGGAGGCTTGACCTGGTGTGCTGGAAACTCGAGGGTGTGGCCAAGAGTATATCCCAGGCGGGAACCCAGAAGGTTCCGGTCAGATCCCCGCACGTGGAGGGACTCTTTTTCGCCGGTGACACGGCCAAGGGCTACGGCGTGGCCATGGACTGCGCGATCGCTTCGGGCATCATATGCGCGGGCGAGATTCTGCAGAAGGATTTCGGCATACGGTAACAGACTAATGGAGCAATTCGACGCGGAGAAATGAAATGAAAAACGAAAAAAATTCACGAGACGTGGTAATCGTCAGCGCCGTGCGGACTCCCTTCGGGAGGTTCGACGGCGTTTTGAAGACCGTCCTCAGCTTTGATCTGGCCATCGAGGCCCTCAAGGAAGTGACGAACAGGATCGCCCTTCCTCCCGAAGAGGTTGATGAAGTGTACTACGGGACCTGCATCCCTGCGGAATACGCAATCTACACGAATGTTCCGGCACGGCAGGTCACCCTGGGGGCCGGGTTCCCGGACGACAATATTTCCCTTACAATTGACCGGGCGTGCTGCTCTTCAATGACGGCGATACGCCTGGCGTATCAATCGATTAGCTCCGGGAATGCCGATATCGTTATCGCGTCCGGGGCCGAGAACATGGGCAACGTGCCCCTTATCGCCCAGGCGGCAAAGGCCCGCTGGGGCAACCGTCTCGGGCCCATCGCCCTGGAGGATGTGCTCTTCGAGCTGGGATACGGGCGCCGGGGGTTCGCCCCCGTGGCGACCGATTCGGGCCACGTGGCGCTGGAATACGGCGTGAGCAGGGAGGAGCAGGACCGTTGGGCCGCGCAGAGCCACCAGCGGTGGTTCCAGGCCTTCGAGGCGGGCAAGTTCAAGGTGGGTGAAGAGCTGATGTCCCTTACGGTGCCCCAGGCGAAGGGGGAGGCCCTGACCATGGCGCAGGACGAGTCCCCGAGAAAAGACAGCAGCATGGAAAAACTGGCCAAGCTCAAGCCGGTGTACGGGAGTCCCACCGTGACCGCCGGAAATGCACCGGGCATGAACTCCGGGGCGTCGGCGGTGGTGCTCATGTCGCGAGAGAAGGCCGAGGCAAAGGGCCTTGCCATCCTGGGAACGGTGGAATACACCCAGGCGGCCGCCGGCACGCCGAAATACATGGCCTGCGTTCCGGCACTCGCCATAAAGAAACTGCTCGATAGGGCCGGGATGACCATCGACCAGATGGACCTGATCGAGATCAACGAGGCCTTCGCGGCGGTAACCCTCGTGTCGCTCATGATGCTCGCGGACAGCGACGATAAGAGCTGGCGCAGGCTCCAGGAGAAAACCAACGTGAACGGCGGCGCCATCGCCATCGGCCACCCCGTCGGAGCGAGCGGCGCGCGGATCACCATGACGCTCATGTATGAACTGCTTCGCCGTGGAGGCGGCGTGGGTGTCGCGGCAATATGCGGGGGTCTTTCCCAGGGCGAGGCGCTGATGCTCAGGGTCGAATGATGCCTGCCGCGCCCTCCCCTCGGCGGGATGAGAGGACATCCGGCGGCGGGACCGGGGCGACAGGAGTGAGGCATACATAAATTCCAGAGGAACGATGATGTCAGATTGGAAAGAAAAGGTGGAAACGCTGACCCTGAAGGGGCAGATCGCGGTCCCTTATACCTGGTGGGTCGGCACAACGGGAAGCCGCTTCCTGATTTCCCTGCGAGACGAAAAGAAAATTCTGGGGAACCGCTGCGCCGCCTGCAACAGGGTGTACGTTCCCCCGCGCAGGAACTGCGGCCGGTGCTTCAACGAGATCGAGGAGTGGATGGAACTGGGGTCCGAGGGGGCAATTGTATCACACACCGTGGTGCGCTTTCCCTTCAAGGTCCAGCCCTGCGAGCCTCCCTTCGCGTATGCCCTCATCAAGCTCGAGGGAGCAGATGTCAGCATCGTGCATGTCATAAAAGAGGAGCTTGACCGGCTGGCGACGGGCGCGCGGGTAAGGGCGCGGTTCAGGGAAGACCGCAGCGGGCACATTCTCGATATTGACTGCTTTGAAATAATATGAGGAAGGGCATATGGGCACAATAGGAAATGCCGCCATCGTGGGCGTGAGCCAGACCGGGTACGAACGGCGGAAAGCGGACATGATATATGCCGACCTGGTCTTCGACGTCGTGAAGGGCGCGCTTGACGATGCCGGCCTGTCGATCGACGATATCGACAGCGTGGTGACGATATCGAATGATTTCAATGACGGGAGGACCATCTCCGGCATGGCCGTGGGCGACGCTTCCGGGGGCCAGGATAAAAACATATCCACGGTAGAGGGGGACGGCACTTTCGGAGCCTATTACGGGCTCATGCGCGTCCTCTCGGGGTACGGGGCGACGATCGTGGTGGCGCACTCGAAGGGCAGCGAAGGCGACATCAGGTACATCACGAACGGGATGTTCGATCCGGTGTACCAGCGCCTGCTCGGGCTCGAGTCGATCAGTTCCTCGGCGCTGCAGGCGCGCTGCTACATGGACCGATACGGGTTGTCGGAGGAGCAGTTCGCCGCGGTATCGGTGAAGAACCACGGCAACGCGCGGAACAACCCGCTGGCGCACCTCCCCATGGACATCACCGTGAAGGACGTGATGCAGTCGAGAAAGCTCGCCGACCCGCTGAAGCTCCTTGACTGCAGCCCTGTGAGCGACGGCGCCGCCGCCATCATTATCGCCGGAGAGGAGATAATGAAAAAATCGCGTACCCGTCCGGTGAGGATCAGGGGTGTGGCGCACTGCTGCGAGGATTACATGCTGGGCGACCGGGACCTGTCCACTCCTTCGGCGCTCATGCAGGCCGCGGGGAGGGCGTACGAGATGGCCGGGATCAGGGATCCCCGGAAGGAAATAGACCTCGTTGAACTGTACGACGCGTTTTCGTACATGGAGCCGCTCTGGCTCGAGGGCCTCGGTTTCGCCGATCCCGGGAAGGGAACCTCCCTGCTCGAGCGGGAAATAACCACCATGGGGGGCAGCATGCCGGTGAATCCCTCCGGCGGCGTTATATCCTCGCACGCGCTTCTCGTGGCGGGGCTCGCGCGCATTGTCGAGTCCGTTCTGCAGCTTCGCGGCGATGCGGGGGCACGCCAGGTTGAAGGCGCACAGAACGCGGTCGCCCATGGAATCAACGGACCGTGCGGCCAGAGCCACTGTGTGTGGGTCTTGAGCAATATAATGTGAGGTTGGGTAGATAATGGCACGCAGCGTTGCGATCGTTGGAACGGGACAGACGTATCATAAAAGTCATCGCCCGGATGTGAACCAGAGGGAGATGATACATGAGGCCGTGACCAGGGCCCTCGCGGATTGCGAGCTTACCATCGGGGATATCGATGCAATCGTGATTGGCAACATGGACCATTTTGAATCGATCAATTACGTCGACGCATGGAGCGTCGAGGGTTCAGGGGCGTTCATGAAGCCGATAATGAAGGTGACCACGGGCGGTACCACGGGGGCGTCAATCGCCATCGCCGCCTACTACCACGTGGCGTCGGGACTGTTCGACAGGGTCCTTGCGATCGGATGGGAAAAGAACTCGGAGAGCGATACCACGGCGGCGATCATCACCTGCAGTGACCCGATATGGGACCGGTTCTCCTATTCGGGGGCCATCCCGAGCCTCGCCACCGAGGCGACGGCCTACATGGAAAAATACGGGGCCAGGCAGGAAGACGCGGCGATGATTGCCGAGCGGGACCGGGCCAACGCGCTCAACAATCCCTACGCGCACCTTCAGAAACCCCTCACCGTTCGCGAAGTGATGGAATCACCCATGCTGGCATATCCCATCAAGCTCGGCGATATCTGCCCGAGAAGCGACGGGGCCTGCGCGGTTGTGTTTGCCGCCGATGGCGTGGCCCAGAAGATAACACGGCGCCCCGCCTGGGTAAAGGCCGCTTCCGTGCGGCATTCCTACACATGGTTCGGTGATTCGACCGACTATGACAGGGGGCTCGTGTCGCTGCAAAGGGCATCCAGGGAAGCGTACGCCCACGCCGGGATCATAGAGCCGTCAAATGAGATCGACGTGGCCGAGCTGTATCTCCCCTACACATGGGCGGGAATCAAGTGGATCGAGGACCTGAATTTCTGCGGCCCCGGCGAGGGGGCGAAGTTCGTGCGCGAGGGGAACACGCACATGGACGGGCGCGTGCCGGTGAATCCCTCCGGCGGAGTCATCAGCACCAACTGCATCGGCGCCACGGCGCTGCTTCGTGTCGCCGAAGCCGCGATACAGGTGATGAGGAAAGGCGATGCGCGTCAGGTTCCCTCCGTGCGCAATGCCCTCGCGACGGGTTTCGGCGGATGTTTCTGGTCGGATGTCGTTATCCTCGGCATTGATAAGCCGTAATAAAATTGTGGAGAATAGCCATGGCGACAGAACGCCAATACAACGAATACCTGACGGTAAGCTTCACCGAACCGATGCCGTACGAATGGTCCATCGGGAAGTATGGAAGCGCCTTCTTCAAAGAGATACGGGAAAACGGCCGGTTCCTGGGCATCCGGTGCCACCGGTGCAATAACGTGTACGTGCCCCCGCGCCGCGTTTGCGGGCCCTGCTTCGAGGAGCTTTCTGAGCTGGTGCCCCTGACCGATACCGGCACGATTGTCGCATTTTCCGTGGTCAATTATCCCTTTTTGGACCCCGCGACGGGGACACAGCGTCCCATCCCGTACACCTATGGATACATCAAGCTCGATGGGGCCGATAATATTTTTTCTCATATCATCAACGAGACTGATGTTAATAAAATCAGGGTTGGGGATAAGGTCAGGGCGGTTTTCCGGGCCACGGACGAGATGCAGGGAAATATCAATGATATTCTTCATTTCGATATTATTAAAAGCTGATGAAACGGCGGCCGCCGGTTTTCCTGTCGTGAAGACACGGTCAAGCGTACGGAATCCGGCTGCGGTGAATAGAGCGAGGGCGTGACAATGGGGAATAATTATTACAAGCGTGACAGCAGGGACGTTCATTTCGTCCTGAAAGAGCATCTGAAGATTAATGCGCTCCTGGAATACGAGCAGTTCGCCCACTTTTCCATGGACGATTTCAACATGATCCTCGAACTGGCTGACAAAATCGCGAAAGACCAGATTGCCCCTACGTTCCAGGACACTGACAGGAACGATTGCGCCCGCTTTGAAAACGGTTCGGTCATGGCCCCCCGGTGTTTCCATCCCCTGTGGGACCTCTTCAAGGAGGGGAGCTGGTTCGCCCTGACCCAGAGTCCCGATTACGGGGGCCAGGGACTCCCCCTGGTCGTCGCTGAGGCGGCGACGGAGTTTTTCATGAGCGCCAACTTCGCCTTCGGTACCTATTCCGGCATGGGACCCGGGCAGGGCGCCATGATCGAAAAGTTCGGCAACGACGCCCAGCGGAACCTGTTCTGCCAGAAACTCTACGACGGCACCTGGGGAGGCGCCATGGCGCTTACCGAGCCCGATGTGGGTTCGGACGCCCACCTCGTATCCGCACGGGCCGTGAAGGACGGCGACTATTACCGTGTAACCGGGTCCAAGGTTTTCATCACCTCGGGCGAGCATGACCTGACCGAGAACATCATCCACATGGTGCTGGCGAGGATCGAGGGGGCGCCTCCGGGGGCCAAGGGCGTTTCGCTCTTCGCGGTTCCCAAGATATGGGTCAACGAGGATGGCTCCATGGGTGAGCCGAATGACGTCGCCTGCGTGGGAATCGAGCACAAGATGGGCCTTCACGGTTCTGCGACCTGCCAGATAAGCTATGGAGACAACGGCGGGTGCCGCGGCCATCTTATAGGCGATCCGGGAATGGGGCTTGCCTACATGTTCCAGATGGTGAATGTCGCCCGGATGGCCGTGGGCCTCGAATCAGCCGCTTTCGCGGCGAACATTTACGCCAATGCCCTCGAGTACGCCAGGCAGCGCGTGCAGGGGACGCGTTTCGGAGACAGGAGCGGCTCGCGGATACCCATCATCGAGCACCAGGAGGTTCGGCGCCTGCTGATGAGCATTAAATCCTTCGCCGAAGGAATGCGCGTGCTCACCTACAAGGGCTATCTATACGAGGATATCGCCCGGGCGGAAATCGACGAGGGCCGGAGGAAACTGGCTGAGGAGAGCCTGGAGTTCTTTACGCCCATCATTAAGGGCTACTGCTCGGAACGGATCTGGGAGATTTCCGCCATGGGCATCCAGATACTCGGCGGGTACGGGTATTGCTCCGAGTACCCCATCGAGCAATATGCCCGGGACTGCAAGATACTCTCGATATGGGACGGCACCACCTACATCCAGTCAATAGACCTCGTGGGCAGGAAATTGAAGTTTTCCGAGGGGAGCGCCTTCCGCCGGTGGATTGACGACATCGAGGCGTTCCTGGACGAGGAGCGGGTGAATCCTGAAATGGAAAAGGAATCCGCCGTCATGAGCGAGGCCCTGGGGATCGTGCTTCTTTTCGCGAAGAAATATGAAAGCGAGTTCAAGGGCCGGAACCCGGATCTCGTCCCGCTTTCCTGCGTGAGGTTCCTCGACTGCTGCGGGGATCTGGCGATCGCGCACCTCCTTGCCGAACAGGCGGTCATCGCGCGACGGAAACTTGAGGGACTTCCCGGGGATCATCCGGACCACCATTTTTACCGTGGAAAGATCGCCACGGCGAGCTTTTTCATCATGAATGTACTGCCGAATATTTTCGGGCGCTTTAAAGCCGTGGAGCTAGAAGACACGAGCGCGATTTCGATCAGCGATGAGTGCATGTAGACACGAATGGGGATGACGAATCATGGAAAAGAGCTATTTCGAAGATTACCACGTCGGTGAAAAATTCGTATCGCCGGCGCGCACCATTACCGAATCGGACATACACGCCTTCGCCTCCCTCACCGGGGACTGGCATCCCGTGCATACCGACGTGGAATTCGCTAAACAGACGCCCTTCGGGGGCCGCATAGCCCACGGCATGCTTACCCTCTGCGTGGGAAGCGCGCTGATATTCAGGCTGGGACAGTACGTCACGCTGCCGAAGTCCTTCATCGCCTTTTACGGCATGGATTCCGTCAGGTTCGTGAACCCCGTTATGATCGGCGATACCATACGATGCGAGGTTGAAATCATCGCCCTGGAACACAAGGACGAGAAGAGGGGCATAATCGTTTCCCGGAATGCCATCAAGAACCAGAAAGACCAGGACGTCTGCGTGTACACGACCAGGGCCCTGGTGGGAAGAAATTCCCGGGGCTGAAGGGCGCGGGGGTTGAAAAAAATGGCGTACAACTGGAAGTGCGAAAACATCGAAGCGCTTGTGGTGGGCGGAAGCCGGACCGGGGGGGGCGATTATGGCCCCGGTGACTGCGTGCTTCTCGATTTCGAGAACCGCTTCTTTGCCATCGCCGACAGTTCGGTGCGCAATCCCGTCTTTTCCAGGAACCTGCTGCTCCAGGTACACGGAGCCATAGAGGAAGTCAGGAGCGGGATGGATGCGGGAGTGGGGATCGATTCGCTCTACAACCGGATCGATGAACGCCTGGATGAAATACTGGCGTCATGCTACGGGAAAGGCAGCTGTACCCTGACGGGGATCCTGGAACTGGAGACCGGGGCCGGGAACAGGGCGCTGCTCCTGCATACGGGAGACAGCAGCCTGACCATGTACGACGCGACGTCGGGGTCCGCCAGGGTCGTGTCCGTCAGCAATTTCTGGCTCGCGGGAAAGACGAAGAAGCTGTTTCAGCTTGAAGTCATCGACCTGCCGGCCGGGTGCTGGATTCTCCTGGCAACCGACGGGTTTATCGATGTGGTCAGGTCGCGGTATCCCGCCCTGGAGGAATTTCTTGCCTCCCGGCTCGCGGATGAGGGGGGCGACGATACGTTCCGGGAAATCGTGGCCATGCGTGACGGCGGGATGTTGTACGATGACGCCGGGATGATCCTGTTCAAACCCGACGCGATTAAGGGGTGTCATGGCATGATCATCTCGGGGTGTGCCGGCGGGGATATTGAAAACGGCGTTACCATGACATATCGTTGAACGGAAGGCCTCCCGGCCGGATCCGGGCAGGCGATCACAATGGACGTGTTCCGCATGTGGCTTCAGGACGGCCCTGCGGGGCCGTCCGAAAGATTACAGGTAAGAGAGTGTGATGATGGGTAACATGCTGGTGGATAAACGTGACGTGGAGTTCATCCTCTACGAACAATTCGACGTGATGAAGCTGACCGGGTATGAGGCGTTCAGCCACCTTTCACGGGACGAATTTGACATGATAATCGAGCAGGCTTTCAGGTTCGCGGAAAACGAGATGCAACCCGCGAATGTCGATGGGGACCGGATCGGGGCCAGGTGGGACAACGGCACGGTGACCCTTCCCGAATCATTCCACCGTCCGCTCAAAATGTTCGGGGAGCACGGCTGGGTGAGCGTGTGCGAGGAAACCGAGCTGGGCGGCCTCATGCTGCCGGTGGTCATTTTCACCGCGTGCAACGAGGTCTTTCACGCCGCCAACACGGCGCTCAATCTCTACCCGAGCCTCGCACACGGCACCGCGACCATGATACGAAACCACGGCACCGAGGAACAGAAGAGCAGGTACCTTCAGAAAATCCTCACCTACGAGTGGACCGGATCAATGAACATCACCGAGCCGGAAGCGGGCAGTTCCCTGGCGCATATCAAAACCAGGGCTGAAAAGATAGACGACGTGCGATACAGGATAACGGGCCAGAAGATATTCATAACCGGGGGCGAGCATGACGCTCACCCCAACATCGTGCATCCTGTGCTGGCAAGGATAAAGGGGGACCCCCAGGGCATCAAGGGCATATCGATCTTCCTTGTGCCGAAATACCATGTCAATGACGACGGTTCCCTGGGCGCGCGGAATGACGTCACCTGCGCCGGCATTGAGCACAAAATGGGGATACGGGGTTCGGCCACCTGCCAGATGAACTTCGGAGACGCCGGGGAGTGCATCGGCGAGATACTGGGAAAGCCCGGGCAGGGTATCGCCATAATGTTTCTTATCATGAACGAGGAGCGTCTCAACGTGGGGGTCCAGAGCGTGGGACTCGCCTCCGGGGCGTACCAGAGCGCCCTACGATACGCCGCGGAACGAAGGCAGGGAGCGGATATCAGTAAAAAAAGCGGGGCGGATGACCCGGTTCCCATTATCAGGCACCCTGATGTGCGGCGCATGCTCCTGACGATGAAAGCCTACGTCGAGGGCCTCCGCGCCCTGAATTATTACTCGGCCATGTGCATAGATCGAAAGAACGCGGAAGAGGACGAAGACAGGAAGAAGCTGTTTACCGGGCTTACCGAGCTCCTCACGCCGGTGTGCAAGGCCTATTCGTCCCTGAAGGGGTTCGAGGTGTGCAGCAACGCCATGAATATTTACGGCGGGTATGGTTACTGCATGGACTACCCGGTAGAGCAGTACCTCCGTGACCAGAAGATCACGGCGCTCTACGAGGGGACGAACGCCATCCACTCCATAGACCTTTTTGCCCGCAAGATGTCCATGGATAACGGCGCCGCATTCACCGCGCTGCTGGATCTGATCCAGGAGACGATCGATGAAGCGGCGGGGGATCCTTCCCTGAAGGGCTATGCCGCCGGGGTCGCCGCGGCGAAGGAATCCCTGGAAAAAGCGACAGCCCACATGAAGGGGCTCATGGCGGAAGGAAAGGTAGCCGAATCGTTCCAGGACACGCTCATGCTGCTGGAGATCGTGGGCGATACGATACTCGGCTGGATGTTCCTGTGGCAGGTAGGAATCGCCGAAAAAAAACTCGCGTCCCTGACGGCGGAAAACGGCGTTGTCTCCCCGGAAGACTGGGCGCGGTTCATACAGGAGAACAGGGACGCGGCTTTTTATTCAGGGAAGGTCAGCGCGGCGCGGTATTTCATTATGAAAATCCTTCCCATGGTTGAATCGAAAACCAGGTTCGTCATGAACGAGGACCGATCGGTTCTTGACATTGAAGAGGTTTCCTTCGGTGAGGCAGTGTAGTTTCAACGATGGGTCGATCCGGGGGAACCCTTCACGGCGCGGAACGTCGTGGCGGGGATGCTCCCGCGATGGCATGAACCTGGAGAAGCGGCGGGGAGCATGAAAAACGAATATTTTACCGAATCTCATGAAATTCTGAGGGACAGCGTCAGGCAGTTCGTCGCGCGGGAAATACTGCCATTTGTCAGCACGTGGGAGGACGAGGAAGACTTTCCCGAGGAGCTCTTCAGGAAAGCGGGGAAAGCGGGGTATCTCGGCATGGGCCTGCCCGAGGAATACGGCGGCACGCCCTGCGACATATTCCACGAGGTCGCCTACACTGAGGAGATTATTCGATGCGGTTCCGTGGGCCTTGCCTCAACCATCGGCGCCGGGGGCATTGCGCTGCCCCCCATCGTGGCCCTGGGTACCGAGGAGCAGAAGTCGAGGTACCTGCCGCCGGTCATAAGGGGCGAAAGGAAAGCGGTCCTGGCGGTAACCGAGCCCGGCGGCGGATCCGACGTGGCGCGGCTGCAGACGAGGGCGGTACGAAAAGGCGACCGGTACATCGTGAACGGCAGCAAGACCTTCATAACCGGGGGGACGCGCGCGGATTTCTTTACCACGGCGGTGCGCACCGGCGGTCCCGGAGCGGGGGGCATCAGCCTCCTGGTCATCGAGCGCGACACGCCCGGGTTCGACGCGTCAAAAAAAATCAGGAAAATGGGATGGCACGCTTCCGATACCGCCGAGCTGTCATTCATGGACTGCAAGGTGCCGGCGTCGAATCTCCTCGGTGAAGAGAACAGAGGGTTCGCCGGGATCATGCTCAATTTCCAGAAGGAGCGGCTCTATCTTGCCGTGGAGGCCCAGACGGTGGCACAGATGGCCCTCGAGGAATCCATCAAGTACGCGAAAGAGCGCATGGCCTTCGGAAAGAACCTGACCGGCTTCCAGGTGATCCGTCATAAGCTCGCCGATATGGCTACCCTCGTTGAAGCGGCCCGGCAGTTCAATTATGCCGTGGCGTCAAGGATCGGAAACGGCGAGGACGTCTACCGTGAAGTCTGCATGGCAAAAAATTTCAGCACTGACGCCTGCGACCGGGTGGTATACGACGCGGTACAGATACACGGGGGGTACGGCTACTGCAGGGAGTTCCTGGTGGAGCGGCTCTATCGGGATTCCCGCCTGTTTTCGATCGGCGGCGGGACCCGCGAAATCATGAATGAAGTGATAAGCAAGAGACTCGATTTGTAATACAAAGGCCATGGAGTTTGATCTGCATATACATACGAACCGCTACTCGGGGTGCAGCAACATCGATCCCCGCGACGCGCTCACGAGGGCGGTCGAGGTGGGCCTTGACGGCATCGCCCTGACCGAGCATGGCATACGCTGGAAGGATGGCGAGATCGATGAACTGCTGCGCGAAACCGGGGTTACAGGCCTCGTGGTAATACCCGGCCAGGAGGTCGCCTGCTATTCGAGGGAAGGGAGGTCCCAGGGGGAATTCCTGGTGTATGGATATCCTGAGAGCCTCGGCTCAAACAAGTCAGTCGAGACGGTGATCGAGATGGTCCACGCGGCCGGCGGAGTGGTCATCGCGGCGCACCCGTTCAAGCCCCATGATTCGGGATACGGTTTCTACGGAAGCGGCCACTCGATTTTTGATTATGATGTCGACGGAATAGAGGTGGACCATCCATCCTATGACCGGGTCGGGCGCGAGCTGGCAATCGAGCTTCTGGAAAAGAAGAACTACACGGGTATCGCATGCAGCGACGCGCACGACGTGCGGTCGATAGGCACATTGCGAACGATTTTCGACGTGCCGATAAAGGACACGGAGGACCTGTGCCGGGAGCTTCTCGCCGGCCGGGTCAGGACGCAGCGCACCGTGAAGGGGAGTGGCAATTTCTGCAATGATCGGTAGGGATGAGCGGTTAACGAGGATGGCGCTCTTCGCCGACACCCATGGCAATGTGGCGGGAGTCCGCGAAGCGGTGGAGCGGCACGGCCCTCTTGACATGATCGTCCACCTGGGTGATGGCATTGAGGACGGGCTCGCCGCGGCTCGTGACGCATCCATTGCCTTCGTCTGCGTCAGGGGGAACGAGGACCATACTACCGATCACGAGGAACGGTTTTTACTGGAAACGGGGTCATGGAGGATAATGCTCATGCACGGCCACCAGGTGGATATCAACCCCTATCAGGAGGCGGAGACGCTGGAGGGACACTACAGGAGCCTCGCGGCCCTGGCGAAGAGTTCAGGCGCCCACGTCATATGTTTCGGCCATACCCATGAGCCGCTCCTGAAAGTGGTCGACGATGTTATCGTCTGCAATCCCGGCAGCCTGTATGCGGGCTCAGCCGTCACCGGCTTCGGAATGATCGAGGTTTCCGGGAAAAAAATCCATATATCCCTTTACGGGAAAGAACGCGATCGGGACTGGGAAACATGCGCCAGTTATAGCGAATAAAGCGGCTGGATGGCGGGGAGCGAAGGACCCCGAGCGGGCGGTATGACTCCCGACTGCATGGGGGAGATGGCGGAGGGCCGCAGTGCGGAACCCTGTTGTGATTGATAAATCAATCACAACAGGGAGCCCGGAATGGCGGGGTCGGTATCCCGGCGGATGTAATCCCGCGGGAAAGACTCCCGGCCGTGTCCGGCATGAATCACGGGGCTGAAAATAATTAACAACCAGGTGGAGGTAGCCAGATGGAAAAGACTTTAAATGAGGTTTTTCGAAACAGGACTCGCACGTACGGAGACAGGTTCTGTGTCGAGAAGAAGATCAACGGCAAGTGGGAAACGGCGACATGGAATCAATACTATGATCGGGCGCGAAACACGGGCCTGGGCCTCAACGACCTGGGCGTGAAGAAGGGCGAAATGGTGGCGATTCTTTCGCAGAACAGGCTCGAGTGGATCTACACCGACATGGGAGCCCTCGGTATCGGCGCCTGCGTCATTCCCATCTATGCGACGGTCAAGTCCGATGAGGTTGAATACATACTCAACAATTCCAAAAGCAAGGCGATTGTTGTCGAGAACGCCGAGCAGCTCGAAAAGGTTAAGAAGATCAAGGGAGGATGCCCCTCCCTGAAAACAATCATTGTCGTCGATACGAGCAATTGCGACATCAACGGCAAGGACATCCTTTCATTCGCGGCCTTGATGGAACTGGGCAGCGCCAGGCAGGCGTCCGATCCCGGCATCTTCGAGAGGCTCGCGGACCAGGTGGGTCCCGATGATCTGGCGACATTCCAGTATACCTCCGGCACCACGGGTCTGCCGAAGGGTGCCATACATACCCACGGAACGATAATGGCAGAAATAGCCTCTCTTGACGCGGTCAAGCCGCCCTACGGGTATGCATCCGACCACGTCGTGGGCTTTCTTCCCCTGAGCCATATTTTCGAGCGTGTGCCGGTTCACTACTATATCATGTACAAGGGCATCACCAAGTCGTACGCCGAATCCATCGATACCCTTGCCGCCGACATACAGGAAAAGCAACCCACCATCCTCTTCGCGGTGCCGAGGGTTCTCGAGAAGATCTTTCAGAAAATGCTTCTCGCCATCCGGGAAAAGCCTCCCGTGGTCCAGAAGCTTTTCGCCTGGGCCCAGGGCGTGGGGGATCGCGTCAGCAATTACCACGAAACGAAGAAAAAGGTGCCTTTTGGCCTCAGGTTCAAGCACAAGGTCGCGTACGCTCTCGTGTTTAAAAAGCTGCAGCACGCACTGGGGGGGAGAATCCGATGGATGTGCGCCGCCGGTGCGCCCATTTCGCGGGAAATCGTTAATTTCTTCAACGCCGCGGGCATATTCGTCCTGGAAGGGTACGGGCTGTCGGAAGTGGCCGGAGGAGCGACGCTCAGCAACCTCGATGACTTCAAGCCGGGTTCCGTGGGCAGGCCCCTCCCGGGGATCAGCATCAAGATCGCCGATGACGGGGAGATTCTGATCAAGGGCGATATGCTCTTCAAGGGATACTGGAAGCTGGAAGAGGAAACCAGGCACGCCTTTGATAAAAACGGCTACTTCATGACGGGCGACGTGGGCATGTTCGACGAGAATGGATTCCTCTTCATCACCGACAGGAAGAAGGATCTCATCATCACCTCGGGCGGTAAGAACGTCGCGCCCCAGAAAATCGAGGCGCTCCTCAAGGAAAATCCCGTTTTCACGCAGGCAGTCGTGGTGGGTGACCGGAAGAAGTACCTGACGGCGCTCTTCAACCTGAATTACGATATCGCGGTCCAGGTGGCACGGGCAAACAAGATATCCTTCCAGGATCCCAAGGAGCTCGCGCGCAACAGGGAATTTCTCGGGATCATCCAGGGATACGTCGACGCCGCAAACGAGGAGCTGGCGCGCTACGAAACGGTGAAGGATTTCCGTGTCCTCGAGAACGATTTCTCCCAGGAAACCGGCGAGCTGACCGTGTCGCTCAAGGTCAAGAGGAACGTGATACAGCAAAAGTACCAGAAGATCATCAATGACATGTACGCCGAAAGCGGCTCGAATTGATGGCAGGGAGAAGGACGCATGAGAAAAGTGATAATAACCTGCGCGCTGGTGGGTTCGGCGACGAAGAAGGAGCAGAACCCGGCGGTGCCCTACACCCCGGCGGAGCTCGCCGAGGCGGCGTTTCTCGCCCACAAGGCGGGGGCGGCCATGGTTCACATGCACGCCCGGGAGGATGATGGAACCAACTCGGTGAGATGGGAGCGCGTTCGCGAATCGCACGACCGCATCAGGGAGAAGGTTCCGGGGCTTATCGTGAACCTCACCTCGGCCCTCGGCGCAGGCGCGAGTTATGATCAGCGGATAGAGCAGATAGTGAAGATCAAGCCCGAGATGGCCTCGTTGAACATGGCAACGATGAATTTCGCGGCGGTGAACAGGAAGACCGGCGAGATTCTCGGTGATTATACCTTCGAGAACAGGCTCGACAAGGTCGTCGAGTTCGCCCGGAGCATGGAGGAGAATAATGTCAAGCCGGAGCTGGAATGTTATTCAATGTCCGGCGTCGACAATTATTATTACATCCGGGGCTCGGGCTGCTTCACGGAGCCGGTAAATTTCAACCTCGTCTGGGGAGTGTGCGGCGGCGCGTCGTTCAGGCCATCGGCGTTCATCGCCGCGGTTGACGCGCTGCCGCGGGAAGCGAATTTCACCGCCTGCGGCGTCGGGAGCGAGGAATGGCCCGCCATTACGCAATCCATTCTGTGCGGGGGACACGTGCGCGTGGGTCTCGAAGACAACGTGAGGCTCCCCGACGGCACGCTGGCACGCGGCAACCACCAGCTGGTGGAACAGGCGGTGAAGATAGTCGAGTCACTGGGATGCGTGCCGGCGACACCGGACGAGGCGAGGGAGATTTTCGGCCTGGCAAACCTACCTTAATCTAACCATGTGAGCTTCCACCAATTGGAGCTGGATTCGGCCGTTATGGCCGAATCTTTTTTTTTTCGGGGGATGCTACGCCCTGTTGGTCAGGAAAATCCCCATGGATACCAGGAGCAGTGCGGCGGCGACCACCAGGGAGAGAAATTCGGTATCGATGAGAATGGTGGAAGAGAGGGCGCCCCATATCGGCACCAGGAAAAAGTACACCGCCACCCGTGAAAGATTATTATGCCGGATGAGCAGATACCAGAGGGAGAAGGACGCGGATGAAATGACGCCAAGGTAGATGAGCAGCAACAGGGAGCCCGGGGTAAACGCGAGGGGCGGGGGGAATTCAAGCGCCGCGGATATCGCGAAGAGCATGGCGGCGCCAAGGAGAAACTGGAAGGCGGTAATCTGGACCGGCGATATCCTGGCGGATGCTTTTTTTATAACGACCGATCCGATCGCACCCGTGATGGAGGTGAGAAGAATGAATCCCTCCCCTGTAAAGGAAAACGAGCAATCAAGCATGCTCATGTCGAAATTGACGAGCACGAGACCGGCGAACCCCAGGAGGATCCCCGCCAGCTTCCTGAGCGATATCTTGTCGCCGGCAAAAAACATATGTGAAAAAATAACAACGAAGAAGGAGCCGGAGCCGTTTATTATGGCGGCCTTCGTGCCGGTCGTGTTGGCAAGCCCGATATAAAAAAGCGTGAACTGTATCGTGGTTTGAAGCAGGGCGATGATGACCAGGTAGAGGTAATCGGTCTTTTCGCGAACAAGGACGCGCCGTCCCGCCAGTTTCATCCCCGCGAGCATGATCATGGCGGCGATGATGAACCTGAACGCCGCGAAGTAGATGATGCTCACGATGTCTCCCCGTATGCCCAGCATCGCGTATCCGATTTTTATCAGGGGAAAGGAGGAGCCCCACATCAGGGTGCATACCACGGCGATGGCTGCCACGACGGGAGGCCTGGTGAGATGCCCGTGCCACTCGATTCCGGATAGTTTCGCCCGGATACGCACCCCGGCGCTGCTCGATGCCGGGAAACCGTGACGACCGGCATCATCGCCCCGCGGTGCGCGGCATCTGTTCTCCCTGGCAGGCGCCGGGGCTCCATGTGCTGATTGATCCATCAGTCATATCAATGCGTTGATTTCCCCTTCCGTGTCAACACTTATTCGCCCGGGGGCCGGTTCGCGACAATGCCGGTTATATTATCATTGACAAAATTCCATGCCGATGGGCGTATCAATACCATTCATCTGCGAAAGAACGGGGCATTTCATGAAGCTGAGCAATTCCGCTAAGGAAGAAAAAGAGGGTATTATTGTCCAGGCGGCGGTGAAAGTATTCGCGCGCAAGGGGTATTACCACAGCAAGATCCAGGACATCGCCCAGGAGGCGAAAATCGCATACGGCCTCTTCTACCATTATTTCAAGAGCAAAGATGATATACTGCTTACAATTTTTCAGAACGCCTGGCGTAACCTCGTCAAGGAGATTGACGTGATCATAGAACGAACGGCTGATCCCGTCCAGAGGTTGCGCGAAGTGATACATTACATGTTCCGTAGCTATTCCTACGACAGAAATCTTCTGAAAGTGCTCATAATGGATGTCCCGCGGCTGGAAAAGTTTTATGAAAAGAAGAATCTCGTCCTGTACAAGGTCCCGTACACAAAAATTGCTGAAATAATCGAGGATGGCAGGAAGGCGGGAGTATTCAAACAGGATATATCCCCCATAACCCTTTCGCAGGTTCTCATGGGTACGATTGATTCAATAATCCGGCATGACGTGTATGACATCATTCCCGGGAAAAAAGAAAAGATGAACATCAACAAAATCACGCAGCGAATACACGGGATACTCATTGACAGCATAAAAAAGAAATAACCCGTGCGGGCGTGGTCACGCGACACCGCCTCCGTGCGGGGTTACCTGCCTATTATGTACCGGTGCGGGTCGACTTCCTCCCTGAGTATACGAAGCTCGTCCTCGTGGGGCGGATCGGTGTCCGTGAGCTTGTCCGCCCAGAGGAGCTCGAAGCCGCAGTTGTCCTGGATGTCCTTCCGGTTGTAACCGGGATTGACGTTCAGCACCTTCATCCTCTTCGACTCCTCCTCGAAGCCCATGATCGCCATGTTGGTGATGATCCGGTAGGGGCCGCTCCCCTTCGGGAGGCCCGCGTCGTACCTGGAGTTCCCCCCCTGGAGATAGCCGGGGGAGGTGATGAAGTTGATCTTGTCCGTGAAGCGCTTGGCGTCCTGGACGGTCATCATCATGGTCCTCCAGCAGAGCGAGGCCAGGTCGTTGGCCCCGCCGGATCCGGGAAAGCGGACCTTCGGCTTGGCGTGGTCGTCCCCGATCATGGTCGAGTTGATGTTGCCGTACATGTCGATCTGGGCCCCGCCGAGGAAGGTGTAGTCCACCATCCCCCGCTGGCAGGTCTCCATGATGTCCGGCATTGAGCTTGCCATGATCGCCTGGTGGAAGGTCCTCGAATCGCCCACGGAGATCGGCATCGAGGGGAGTATCGGCGCCACGCCCCCGGCCTCGAACATGATGCAGAGGTTGGGGGAATGCGTCTTCTGGGCCAGCATGGCGGCCGCGCAGGGCGCGCCGGTGCCCACGACGACGGTGGCGCCGTCCTCGAGGTTGCGCGCCGCCACGCATATCATCAGTTCCATCGGATTGTAGTCAGCCATCGGTCTCCTCCTTATTTCTTGTCGATCAGATGCTCGATGGCGCGGAGCTTCAGTATCCTGTCGATGCCGCCGTTGAGCTCGAGGTATTCATAGAAATTTTTCGTGTCCAGGATCTGCTTCTTGAAGAAGGCCTTGAATTCCTCCGGGTCCTTCTCGATGGTGAGCCACTTCTTCAGGTGCTCCTCGTCTGAGAAATACTCGTAGGGCATGTTCCCCGGATAGCTCCCGAAGGGCACCTCGACGACGGCGTCGACGCACCAGAAGGGAATGAAAGTCGCGTGGGGCTTCTGCCGTATCTCCTCGGTCGGTATGATCCGCTCCGTGGTGAGCACCACGCGCCTGGCCGCCTTCGCGAGGTCCTGGTCGGAAACCGAGGCGCCGTACACGTGGGCGTTGCCGTAGATGTCGCACTCGTGGACGTGGATCGCCGCGAAATCGGGATACAGGGCCGGGTAGGCCGCGTACTTCTGGCCCGTGAAGGGGCAGAGCATCTCCTTCGCCGCGCTGTACTTGAAGGTATCCGTGCCCAGGATGTTCCGCGCCGGCAGGAAGGAGAGCCCCATGGCCGCCGCCTTGATCCTCCAGGAAAGGGTGGCGTTGGTCCACTCGGTGATCTTGATCTTCCCGCTCTCGATGGCCCGGCGGGAGCTCGGCGAGAGGCCCCGCGCCTCCAGGCCGATAATGTAGGCGATGTCGATCCTGTCCAGGCACTCGCCCCCCACCAGGATCTGCATGTCGTGCGTGGCCGTGTGGCCCGCGAAGGCCAGGTTCTTCTTCCTCTGCCGCACGATCTCGTGCAGCACCGCCGTGGGGATCCGGTTCGCGCCGAACCCGCCGATGGCCAGGTAGTCCCCGTCATTGAGCATGGTCTTCACCGCGTTTTCCACCGTGGTCACCTTGTTGACCATGGCGCGGGACTTGTGCCTGAAAAACTCCCTGGCGTGATCCGCGTCGGGATCGGTGAAGAGCTCGTTCAGGCCCTGTTTCAGTTCGTTTTGACCCTGGGCTGGCATGTTTTTCTGCATGTGTCCCTCTCGTTCATGGAAGTATGATGATGCCGGCTTAATTGAGTGCCACCGCTGTATTCGCACCAGCAATCTTCCGGTTGGCATCAGAAACGACATCCACGGCGCCATTATGTGAAAATAGATTGACTAGTCAATCATTTTACGGAAAAACGTTCTGAAGATAAAAAATCGCATGCGGGAGTCCCGCTGGCACGTTAATTTTTACACCGTTTCGAAAAAAATTATTGACAGTGCCTAAAATTGATTGACTAATCAGTCATAATTATGTTTAATACATATGATGGCCGGGATGGTTTCCCAGGGTGCGACATATGCGCCAGTTCTGAATATATGGTGGTTTTTCTCGCATCAAGGAATAACACGTAAGGAAAAAATTCGGTCATCAGCTTGCCATCAGAGACGAGAGGAGGCATTGATGAAATATCCCAACATTGAGTTCGAACCAATGTTTAACTGGGTGAACCGGCCCAGGATATTCTATTCCCCCGGCGTCAGGTCGGAAATCGGATTCGAAATGGAGCAGCTGGGCGGCAAGAGGGTGGCAGTCTATACCGACAGGGGCCTGATGTCTGCCGGCGTGGCGGACATGGTGATTGACGAGGTGAAGAAGTCGAACCTCGATCTGGTCGGCGTATTCGACAGGATCATCCAGGACGCGAGGATCGACCTGATTAACGATGGGGCGGCGTATTACCGTGACTGCGGAGCGGACTGCATGGTGGTCGTCGGCGGGGGGAGCGTCATGGACACGGCCAAGGCCGTCAATATCATGATCGGTGGAGGGCATGAGGACTTTCAGCCCCTGGCGGACCAGGCGGCGCTGTGGGACGGCGCCAGGCCGCTCCCGCCCCATATCGCGTTCCCCACCACGGCGGGGACTGCATGCGAGGTGACCAACGCAATGGTGGTCCTTGACACGAACGCCCACGCGAAGCTCGCGGTGTCGCATCCCTACTGCAATGCCGACATCGCCATGCTTGACCCGGAGCTCACGGTGAAGCTCCCGGCCAAGGTCACCGCCTTCACCGGCATGGACGCCCTGACCCACGCGATAGAGGGCGTCACCTCAACGCAGGCGGAGCCAATCGCGGACGCCCTGGGCCTCCACGCCATACGGCTTATCTGCAAGTACCTGCCGGTGGCAGTGAAAAACCCGGAAGACATAACGGCGCGCGGCTACATGCTCCTGGCGAGCACCATGGCGGGGATGTGTTTCGTCAACGCCCTGACGGGGGCGGTCCACGCGACGGCACACTCCCTTGGCGCACTATACGGGATTCCCCACGGCCTGGCCAACACCATTATGCTTCCCGTCGTGATGGAATACAACCTCGAGGCGGTGCCGGAGCGGTTCATGATGGTAGCGGACGCCATGGGCCTGGACGTGGCGGGCAAGAAGCCGGTCGAAGCGGCGCGCATGGCGGTCCGCGAGGTCAAGAGCCTTAAGAAGAAAGCGGGACTCGGCGACACGCTGAAGGACTTCAATGTGCCGAAGGAGAGGGAGAAACTGATGCCCCTCGTCGAGCTGGCGTCGGGCGACAGCCAGATTGCGTCGAACCCGCGTCCCCTCGAAGAGGAGGATATACTCGGGCTTTATATTAAAGCACATTAACACCACAAGGAGAAATAAAATGGAATACTGGAAAGACCCTAAAGAAGTCGTTACGGCTGTCGTCAAGATGTTCGAGGAATGCGCGAAGGATCCCGAGCTCCTCGGCGGGTTGAAGAAGGTCAACCAGCTCATCCTCTTTGACTATACCGAGAGCGGCCCCGACTGCTCGATATGGATCGATTGCCGCAACGACGATTTCAAGGTGGGCGGGGGAAAGCCGTCGGAAAACCCGGATCTCACCATGAGCCTTTCGGCAGATGACGCGCACCGCTCCTGGTCGAACAAGCTCAACCCGGTCATGGCCATCACCCGCAAGAAGATACGGGTCAAGGGCTCGGCGACGGGCCTCCTAAAGCTCGCGCCCAAACTGAAAAAGGTGGCGGTGATATACGAGAAGGTCCTCAATGACATGGGATTGGGGAGCATATCACTTAAATAGCGTAGGGTTGCTTCATGATATATGCCGTTGGTGAGTAGCCCGGAGAGTTTTTATGATGACCCATCGATAATGATAACCACGAGTGCAAAGTGTTGGCGTAAGGATTCGAAATGTATTGCAGTGGCAATATGTGAAGGTGAGATGCGGCAAGTAAATATTTATGTATCGGGAAATGCCGAATAGCCTGAGGAAGGGATAAATATGGAAAAATATCAGATGTATATTGATGGCACGTTCGTTGATTCTGAATCCGGGAAGGTAAAAGCCACCATCAATCCAGCGACCGAGGAGCCCATTGCCGAAGTTCCGGTGGGCACTCCCGGCGACGCGAAACGGGCCGTTGAGGCGGCGCGGAAGGCCTTTGATTCCGGAGTCTGGAGCGGATTGAAAGCCGGGGAACGGGCTCAATACCTCTACAAGCTGGTGGAAAAGATCACCGAGATGGACTTTGTCGAGATGATGGCCCAGACCGAAGTTAAAGATGCGGGCTTCACTATCAGCCTTGCGTCACAGGCGGAGGTTCCCTTTACGTCGTATTTTATTGAGAATGTCACAAAGCTTGGCGAGAGCATACCGGCATACGAGCCGCTCCCCTGGCATGATTTTCCGGACCTCGCATGGAGCTTTGTCAACAGGGAGCCGATCGGCGTGTGCGCGGGCATTATCCCCTGGAACCATCCCTACATGATGGCAGGATGGAAGATCGCTCCGGCACTTATCATGGGATGCACGGTGGTGCTGAAGCCTGCTTCAGAAACGCCACTGGCGGCCCTCGAGCTTGCGAAAGTAATCGCGGAATGCGATTTTCCTCCAGGTGTCGTGAATATCGTGACCGGCCCCGGATCGTCACTGGGAGAAGAGCTATGCACCAACCCCGGCGTGGACAAGGTGGCACTCACCGGTTCCACGGAAGTCGGCCGTCACATCATGGGCCTGGCCTCATCGACACTTAAGAAGGTAACGCTGGAGCTGGGTGGAAAGAGCGCGCAGATCATCATGCCTGACGCAGATCTGGATATCGCAGTGGAGGGTGCGCTGGTCGGCGTGTTCTATCACCAGGGCCAGATTTGCATGTCCGGCACCCGTGCGTTTGTGCATGAAGACATCTACGATGAATTCATGGAGAGGGCGGTGGCCGCGGTCAAGACTGTCAAGATAGGTGACCCGATGGATTATGAGACAACCATGGGGCCGCTCATTTCCAAATCACAGGAAGATACTGTCCTGAGATATGTTGATATCGGGAAAAAGGAAGGGGCACGGCTCGTTATGGGCGGTAAAAAACCAGCTCATTTGAAGAAGGGGTTTTTCGTGGAGCCGACCATTTTTGACAACGTCGATAACAACATGACCATTGCCCGGGAGGAGATATTCGGACCGGTGCTGTCGGTTATAAAGTTCAAAAACGTCGATAATGCCATCGAAATGGCAAATGACAGCATTTACGGACTGGCTGGTTCCGTCTGGTCCACGAACATACCCGAGGCCATTGCGATAGCGAAACGCATTCGAACCGGGACGATGTGGATCAACTGCTACCATGTCCTGAGCCCCCACGCACCATTCGGAGGGTACAAGCAGTCGGGAATCGGGAGGGAACATTCGATAGAAGGGCTCCTGGAGTTTACCCAGTCAAAGCACATTCTCGTCGACATGGGAACGCCCCTTGAGAACAGGTTGATGAATAACTTTGTCTTCAACCGATGACTTTTTCGGGTTCAGCGGGAGAGGGTCTCGCCACCGGTTGGCTGGTGATTGCATGGCGAGAGAGTCGATGCAATTTGGGATGGACGTACCTTAATAATGATTGATAAATCAATCATTATTAAGCAATACTATCACGTATGGAGAAAGACATGAAAATGAAAAAACAGATGATCCGTATCTCGTATCTGATGATTCCCTTGATGCTGGCGGTGCTGACCCTGGCCGGTTATCACGCGCTTCACGCCGCGGCCGTCGGGCAGGTGCTGCAGAACGTCACCATTCAGGATGCCAACGGGAAGCCTTCGCAAATTCCCCAATTCGGGAAGAAGGTCATTTCGATTTTCTACAACGACGCCAATACGGCCGACATAGGGGATCCCCTCGCCGACGCGATCAAGGCGAAGAATTATCCCGATCTGAACTATGACGGCATCGGCATCGCCAACTGCAAGGACTCGAAAGGCCTGCCGGACTGGGCGATACGGGCCGTCCTCAGGATGAAGATAAAGAAGTACAAGTCCACCATGCTGGCGGACGTTAACCACGGAATAAAAAACGCGTGGAACCTGGGCGACTGCAACAATACCTGTGTCGTGCTCATCATCGGCAAAGACAGGCGGGTCAAGTACGTAACCAGCATAAAAAGCAAGGAAGAGAGCAAGAGCAAGATACCCGAGGTGCTTGCCCTGCTTGATCGCATGGCGAAATAGCCCCGCGCCGGGGATCCCCGGACCGCTGGAGCGGTCAACGGTCATCTGCCGGCAGCGGTGTTCATCCCCCGCGGGGTGCGCCGGTGCCGGCAGTTACGCCGGGGATCGGCCGCGTGGCGCATGGATGCGTTGCCGCGCGGCGCAGGGTGAACGGGCCATTGAGCGCCGGGAGGGATCGTCATGGCCTGGCGGGTGGTCGTGAGGGGGACGATAAGACGCGATGCTTACTACGCTATTCGAGAAAATCTATCACGCGATATCCTTCACCTTCGCCATTGTCGCCTTTTCGCTGATGTCGGCCTGGCTGGCCGCCTCCTATGCCTACACGTTTATCTTCGCCTCGATACGGTTTACCGAAGGCGAAGCCCGCTACGTACTGATGATACTTTCGATCGGCCTGGTGGCGGCGACCCTGCTCCACGCGGTCCATTTCGGGCTTCTGAATCGAATCGGGATAGCGGGATTTTCTCGAAATATCCGGATCGTAAACAGGCATCTGACCCGCGGCACTATCTTCACCATCCCTGACAGCCGGGAAAAATACGATAAGAGCATGGAACTTCTTGCGGCCCTCTATTCTCTGCCCAAATTGAACCTTCTCTACTCGTCCCTGTATTCAATGCTCTTTGTACTTATCGCGGGGATCGCCTACTATCTTTTTTCCCACAAGGTCAGGGACGTGCTGTTGATGCTCGGGAGCGGTGTCGCCTCCTGCATGATATACGGGTACTACTCCCTGAACGTCACGGAATACTTCATCGGGAAGCTGAAGGTGGACATCGAGAGATCGCTGTTTCTCGATGATATGCAATTCAAAAGCCGGACGCTGATGAGCATCAAGTCCAAGTCGGTCATCGTCCTCGTCCTTTTCGCCCTTAACATCATCCTTCTGACCGTGATGTTCAGGATGACCGATGACGTAACCAGGCAGGTTATTTTCATTACGGACAGCATACTCATCGTGGGCATCCTCATAGTGCTGCTCGTCAACTCGATCGAGTATTCACTGAAACGGATCATCACCTCAACGAAGGATCTCGCCAAGGGAGGAAGCGGTCTCTACTTCCCCTATTTTTCAAACAGGGAATTCGTTGAATTTTCCGATCACCATAACCAGGCGGCCCTTGAGATCAACCTGTTGAGAAATGACCTGAGGCAACAGGTCGACGAGAGGACCATGGAGCTTAACGCGGCCATGGAGGAGCTCGAGGCGATCAATTCGAACCTTGTCCGGGTCAACACCGAGCTCGAGGAGGCCCAGAGGACCGCCGACCTTGACATGACAATCGCAATGAACCTTCAGACATCCCTCCTTCCCGGTGACATCCCCGCCGATTCAGCGTGGGATATCGCACTTGAGTACCGGCCCTTGTCCGGTGTCTCGGGGGATTTCTACGATTTTTACCATGATGGAGACTCGCTAACGGGAGTTTCGCTTTTCGACGTTTCCGGGCATGGCATCGCCTCCGGCCTGATAGCCATGATTTCGCGATCGATAATACGCAAGATCATCGAGAAGAACAGGAACACCAAGCTCACTGACATTATTTCGGAGATCAACACCGAACTTTCCGTTGAGATCAGCCATGCCGATTTTTATTTGTCCGGAGTGATGCTGAGAATCAATGGGTCCACCATCGAGTATATAAATGCGGCGCATCCAGACATCATCGCAAGAAGGGGAGGCACGGCGAAGGTCGTCAATCCGGGGAAGAGCCGGGCAGGCTTTAAGGGCGAGTTGCTCGGATTCCGGCACATGGGGAGGCCGGGCAGCGTGATAAAATTCCAGGTTGAGAAGGGTGACATGCTCGTGGCGTATTCCGACTGCCTTTCCGAGAGCAAGGATTCCCTCGGCGAGGAATATGGTGAGGAACGGATCCGGGCGGCGGTGGAGCGTTCACCCGGCGATGGCGCACGTGCCGTACTTGACCACATCATGGATGACTTCCAGTCCTTTATCGGCACGGCGCGTCCCCGCGACGACCTCACGGTGATCGTCATCAAGAAAAAGAAATAGGCGGCATGCTCCGGATCTCCGCCGGGCGATCCGGCGGTGACACATTACACCGGGAGAAAATAGGTATGATTACTCTGGAAGATCTCATGAGCTGTTCGGAAGAGGAGAGGAAAGAACTCCAGAAGGGGAATCTCAAGAAGCTGGTCATCGGCTCGTGGGCGCCCCGCGAGGCCGCGATCATGAGAACGCTGTACAACAGCTTCAGTAAAAGAAAGCAATTCACCAGGCAGTTGATAGCGAAGATACTGGACAGGCTTTTCAGCATCGGCATGTATACCCAGGTCGTCACCTACGACGAGGTTGTCAGGTTCATCAAGAGCCTCCCTGACAGCTACCGGATAGCCCGGGGTCCGTGCGCGTGTCGGATCAACACGGCGGAGGAACTCGGGCCGGACGCCCGCGATCTTTCGTCCGGCCGCCTTGATTTTTTCAGGCAGACGCCCCTCAACGTGGATATCCAGTTCGGGATCTGCGGCGAGGAATTCGGGAAGCAGGAAGGGTACGAGTTCATTACGAAGCGGGAGCTGCTTGACCTAGAGGCGGAATGCCGGAACATGGGGCTGGTCTCCAATATCTTCGTGATGCTGGGCGGAGAGGGAAGCATATGCCATTGCTCCTCTAAAACGTGCGTGCCCCTCATGGCGGGCAGGATTGTCGACGGAAAAACCCATTTCATCAAGAAGGGGGAGTACCGTGCGGCAACCGACATGGGGCGCTGCAACCAGACCGGGAACTGCGTGAAGGTCTGCCACTTCGATGCCCGCCGGCTTGTCCGGGAGGATGGGAAGCTGGTCATGAAATACGATGACGCCAGGTGCTTCGGCTGCGGGCTGTGCGAGTCGGTTTGCCCGGAGAAGGCCATTGTCATGGTGCGGAGGAAAGGTCGGGATGAGAACGAAGTATCAATCATATGAGATGGCTTACATATAATCCGACAGGGCTACTTCTCTTTTGAAGAAATCCTGTCATGGAGAAACTTGAACCCCGGAGTGATATTCTCATCAAGGTGCATGGGGAGCATGGTCTTCATTGACCTGCCTATCATGCCTCCTCCTGTTTTGAACAGGTACTTCATGATTTTGAAGAGCATCTCCGCCGGGAATCCGATGCCGATCTCATGGTCACCGATGCCGGAGAAAGCCCGGTCGCCGGCCCCAGGAATCACCACCTGGGGGGTCCCGTTCAAGAAGGGCAGAAGGCCTCCCTTGACGCAGGACTCCCCGAAGCCCTCAAAGAAGGAATGCGTTATGGTCTCGTAGTCATAGCTGAGGGCGTGTATGATATGAGTGATATCCACCCCGTTCCCGTAGACGAGGATGGTGTCGGGAACCACCGGGGTTTTCGGCAGGGGCGATGTGATGAATCCGCAGTATTCCCCCCTGCCGCCCTCCCGGGATCGCCGCAGAATATGAAAGGCCCCGGCGATTCTCTTCATTTCAGCCTCCCGGTTAAGGTGCCACCCCTGTTTGACCTGGCTCTCCACTAGGTCCTCCTTCGAAATATCGGCCCAGCCGTGAAAGGCCGTGGCGGGAACACAGAAATTATCCTCCATGGTCATGGCAACGGTAGTACCCCAGAAACGGCTCTGCGAAAATGCCTGGCAGAGGGACATCTTTTTTCCCATCAGGGACGGACGCAATGCGCCGGCCGGGATCTCGCCTTTGTCCTTGATGTACGTTATGGCAACCGGGAAGGTGGAAAGGTGAAGCGCGTGAAAGAGTTCTTCTCCCGATTTTCTGTAATCTTCAATACTGCTCATTCTTTTCTCCTTAATAATTTATTGATGTATGCCTGGGAGGGCGGCGTCGGTGATCGTGCCGGTGGTCTCCCTTCCCGTGCGCAGCAGGTTCATGTCGCGACGCCATTCGTACAGAATGATGGCCAGGTGTATGGCCGATATGACCAGCATGATCAGCCCGATTACTCCGATGAAATCCTTCGGCATGGCGGGGTCTCACAGGTGGTTCATTGAGATAACGAGCATCCAGGGTTTTGCCATGTCTCTCCTCATAATGCAAGATGTAATGTTTCCTGATGCCAGTTCCAGCTTTCGCCGTTCGGGGAAGTGGCCCTGCATTTTTCCGGGTCTTCCCTGCAGCGATCGGGGTGCCACGTGAACAGAAGGGCCCTGTACTTCTGGTTGATTTCCGCCAGGGTTGCCCTCTCGCCGATTTCCAGCGGTTTGACTGCATCCAGCAGTGATTGAGTCATTGGCTTTCGGCTTTGTGCGCCTTCAGGGCGACAAACCCGCCTTCTCCATAACCTTTTTTTTGCTTCACCGCGCCGCTCTTTGAATCAAGCAGAGTCTGCATGTATTCAACATCGGCAAATCCCGCTTCACGCACGTAACCGGTCAGTGTTCCGGCCGAATAGAACGTGGCGTCGCGGTAAAACCTGCTCGTCTCTTTTTTAATTGAATATTTTTTTCCCAGGGTGCTCTCCGCGTCAATGAACCCGATGATGATGTCCCCGCCATTTTCAAGGACCCTGTAGGCTTCATGCAATGCCTGCCGGGGGCTGTCAAGGAAGCAGATCGAGGTCACCATCACAACGAGATCAAAAGAATTATCTTTAAACGGCAATGATTCCGCCGCGGCGAGGGCCACGCGTATTCCCCGGCTTCGCGCTCTCAGCGTCATGTTGAAGGAGGGGTCCACGCCGGTTGCAATGCCGAGGGGGACCGCGAACCTCCCCGTGCCTACGCCGATATCGAGTCCCCGGGAAAACGGGGGAATGCAGCTCCGTATGGCTTCAATCTCATTTTCATACATTGATTTATTTACAATAAACCAATTGTCATACTCATCGCAATAACTATCAAAGGCATCTGTTTTCGGCATGGGCTTCTTTTCTCAGGACCAACAGTATTTCGATGACCGCATGATAAAAAACTGCATGGCGTCGTTTAAAAGATGGGTATAGCATATGGAGCATAGATTCAATATTGTAAAGCGTAAAAAATCAACAGGCGGGGTCGTGCAACCCCGCCTGTTTTCGTTCTGGCATGCAGGTGACGAGGGAATCGAACCCCCAACCTGCGGTTTTGGAGACCGCTGCTCTGCCAATTGAGCTAGTCACCTGTATGGTTAGTGCATAAAGGACAGGGCCGGAATCCGTCAAGTATTTTATTCAGGGCTGTTGCGGGGGGGGTCAAACCCTCGCTCAGTAATATTCGTTGATCTCGCTGTCCTCGAAGAGGTATTTCTGACGGTCCTCGGAGACCTCGTCGAGCTCGCAGGGGTAGTCGCCGTTGAAGCAGGCGCAGCAGAAGTGCATCCCCGGCTCGTCCAGTGCCGTGAGCATGGTCTCCACGTTCATGTACTCGATGGAATCGACGCGGAGGTACTTCCGAATCTCCTCGATCTCGTGGGTGGCGGCGATGAGCTCCTTGCGCGTGGGGATGTCGATGCCGTAGAAGCAGGGGAAGGTCGTGGGGGGGGCCGATATCCGCACGTGGACTTCCGTGGCGCCGGCCAGGCGGAACATCTTGATGATCTTCCGCATCGTGGTGCCCCGCATGATGGAGTCGTCCACCACGACGATGCGCTTTCCCGCCACGGTGGAGCGGACGGGGTTGTACTTGATCTTGGCGCCGAAGTCCCTGATCTTTTGCGAGGGCTCGATGAAGGTGCGGCCGATGTAATGGCTCCTGATGAGCCCCATCTCGTAGGGGATGCCCGATTCCTGGGCGTACCCGATGGCCGCGCATACCGACGAGTCGGGTATGGGCACCACGATGTCGGCCTCCACGGGGGACTGCTTCGCCAGCATGCGGCCCAGGCGCACCCGCATCTCGTAGACGGAGCGGCCGAAGATGATGCTGTCGGGCCTCGAGAAGTAGATGTACTCGAAGACGCAGAGGGACTGCTCCTTCTTCTCGAAGGGACGGTACGACTTGACGCCGGAAGAGGATATCTCGACGAGCTCTCCCGCCTCGATCTCCCGGACGTATTCGCCGTCGATGATATCGAAGGAGCAGGTCTCGGAAGCGACGATATGGGCGTCACCGAGGCGGCCCAGGACGAGGGGGCGGAAGCCGTAGGGGTCGCGCACGGCGTAGATCTTGTCGCGGTTCATCACCAGGAGGGAGTAGGCCCCGCGCACCTGCTTCAGGGCGAAGATCAGGGCGTCCAGGAAATCGTCGATTCCCGATTTCGCCATGAGGTGCACGATCACCTCGGAGTCGATGGTGGTCTGGAAGATGTGTCCCTTCCTCTCGAGGTTGTGGCGCAGCGAGCCGGCGTTGGTCAGGTTCCCGTTGTGGGCCAGGACGATGGGCCCCAGGACCGACTCCGACCGGAAGGGCTGGGCGTTCCTGAGGAACGAGGACCCCGTGGTTGAATAGCGGTTGTGCCCGATTGCCATGTGGCCCCGGAGGTGGTTGATGTGCTCCTCGGTGAAGACGTCGATGACCTTTCCCATCCCCGCAAAGCGGTAGATATGGTGGCCGTCGGAGGTGGCGATGCCGGCCGATTCCTGGCCCCGGTGCTGGAGCATGTAGAGGCCCAGGTAGGCCAGGTTCGCCGCCCTCTCCGTTCCGTAGATTCCGAAAATGCCGCATTCATCTTTAGGCTTTCCGTCATTGACGGGGAGGGGGATGGCTGTTGATTTCATAAGAACCTGGAGATACGGGTATCGGTCTGCGCTGCAGGGACTACTACGCGGGGTAGAACTGTTGTTGTAAAGTATTTTTAAGGCACATGAATGTTAAATTAATACGTTCAGGTTACATTTTCAGTATGACGCGGGTATGAACCCACTTTGGCCGTTTTGGGGCGAGAAAGGGAATCGAGGAGAATGCGTGGTCAGCCTGAGCCCGGTGACGGAGAGCAGGCCCCGAAAAAACAGTTGAAAAAGCGGGATTCCGCGTGCTTTGATTACCAAGCATGGAGGTGCGTCAATGAAACAGTGTCAGAGAATCGCGTTGATCCTGCCCGTGGTGCTTGTCTGCGCGTCCAGCGCCTTCGGGTCGGGCATCGGGGGGTATTTCACCACCCATTACGGACACTACCGATGGGAAGCTGGCCAGTCGGTCACGCTCACGGACTCGACATTCGGCGGGATCGACAGGCCCTCGCCGGGGCGGCCGGTCATCCTCGGGGGCGGCATTGTCTGGGACACGTGCCTGGGCAAGGACCAGGTGTTCAACTTTCGCCAGAATATCGGATTTGATTCGCACTTCAATTCAACGGTGAAGCTGACCCAGGTCGGACTGGTCAACACCTTCGGATTCGCGCCGGTAAGAAAGGGCATGTTCCGTTTCTGGCTTGGGCCGCAGCTGAACCTTCACTACAGGTGGGGAAAGGACGCGAAAAAGTACTACTCGCCGAGCGTCTACGCCGTTGCTTATCCCGGGGCCGTCATCGGCATCAGGAGGAAGTACGAGTACGTCACCATCGGCACCGGCCTCGCCCTCGGGCTGAACATCAACGTGCACCGGCACGTGACCCTGGCGTTTGATCTCGGTATGCAGATCGCCACGTCGCTGTGGGGGAGGGGCAGGGACATGGACAGGATCACGGCATCCTGCTGGGGATACGAGGGATTTCTCAACATCGCGGTGCTCGGCAGGTTCAACGAGTGAGATGACCGGGTGGTTCAACGCCTGGACGCCGCGCTTCACGCGCGGCTTTTTTTTCCCAGTCAGGAATGCGATTGCCCGGCGGGGTGCGCGCCCGGGGCGGACACCGTGTCCTACGTCAGCTCGATCACGGGGGGAAGGTAATTTTCGGGGGGGACGAAGCCCATGAGAAGGAGGATCGTGGCCGCCACGTTGGCGATCCCGGGATCGTCCACGATCTCCGAGAGGCGGTATTCCTTCTTGAATCCCGGGTCATGTATGATGAAGGGCACGGGGTTCAGGGTGTGGGATGTCTTGCTTTTCGGCATGCCGGTCTTGGGATCGCGGGCGATTTCCCCCTTCTTGTTGGTTTCGTACATCTCGTCCAGGTTGCCGTGGTCAGCCGTGATCAGGGTGATGCACCCCGCGCGGTCCGCGGCCGCCAGGAGCCGGCGGAGGCAGAGGTCCACGGTCTCGGCCGCGATGATCGCCGCCTCCAGGTCCCCGGTGTGCCCCACCATGTCGCCGTTGGGGTAGTTGAGGCGGATGAACCCGTAGCGGCCGCTCTCGATGGCCTCGATCGTGGCGTCGGTGATCTCCGCGGCCTTCATCCAGGGCCGCCGGTTGAACTCCACGCGGTCCGAGGGGATCTCCAGGTAGTCCTCGAGCTTCTCGTCGAACTTGCCGCTCCTGTTGCCGTTCCAGAAATAGGTCACGTGGCCGAACTTCTGCGTTTCCGAAACCGCGAACTGCCGCACCCCCGAGGCGACCAGGTGCTCGCTGATGGTCTCCTCGATGTCGGGGGGCGGCACCAGGTAGCGCTTCGGTATTTTAAGATCCCCGTCGTATTCCATCATGCCGGCGTAGCGCACGTCGGGCCTGGGCCCGCGATCAAAGCCGTCGAAGTCCTCGTCGTCGAAGGCACGGGATATTTCGATAGCCCGGTCGCCCCGGAAATTGAAGAGGACAACGGAATCGCCGTCCGCCACGAGACCCACGGGACCGGCGTCGTCAACGACGGTGAAGGCGGGGAGGTACTGGTCGGTTATCGAAGGGTCCTCGGAGCGGAAGGCCCTGATCGCCTCGGCGGCCGACCGGAAGGGCCGCGCCGCGCCGCGGACGTGGGCCTCCCAGCCGCGCTGAACGACGCTCCAGTCCGCCTCGTAGCGGTCCATGGTGGTCACCATCCGCCCCCCGCCCGAGGCGATGCGGTAGTCGCGGCCGTCCCGGACGTGGCCCCCGAGGAACTTCTCCAGGGAGTCGACGTAGAGAAGGGCGGAGGTCGCCGGGACGTCGCGGCCGTCCAGGAGCACGTGCACGCGGAGCCTGGCGACGCCGGCAGCGGCCGCGCCGTCGATGAGCGCGAAGAGATGGTCGATGTGGGAGTGCACGTTGCCGTCGGAGAGAAGGCCCATCAGGTGAAGCGTCGAGGTGCCCGCCGCGGGGCCCTCGACGAGCTCCCTCCACACGGGGGTTTCGAAGATCGCCCCCGACGCGATCGCCTTGCCCACGAGCTTCGCGCCCTGGTCGATAACGCGACCGGCCCCGAGGGCGTTGTGTCCCACCTCGCTGTTCCCCATGTCGTCGTCGGTCGGGAGCCCCACGGCGGTGCCATGGGCCCTGAGGGTGGTGTGCGGGTCGTCGCGCATGAGGCGGTCCAGGATGGGCGTGCGGGCAAGGTGGAAGGCGTTTCCCTCGTTCTCCCGGCCGATGCCCACGCCGTCCATGATGACCAGGACCAGGGGGCCCTGGCGGGTGATCCTGTCGATGCGGGAGAGGGGGGTCATGGCGTTCCCCTCAGTCCATGAGGAAGCGCTCCAGTCCCGACAGCTCGAGGACGCGGAGCACGGTTTCGTTAGGGTTTACCAGGCTCAGGGTGCGGTTTTTTTCCGAGAGGGCGTTTTTGAATCGTATCAGTGCGGCGATTGACATGGAGTCGATCTTTCTCACGGAGGCGAGGTCAATCACGGCGTCACGCGTGTCGGATTTCGCGAAGCGGTTGAGCTCCTCCGTGACGGCGTTGATGTTCTGCGAGACCAGCTCGCAGAGGATGATGAAGGTGCATTCGGAATCCCCTTCAATTCGCTCGATGACCATTCCCATGCTCTCGCCCCTGCGTAATACGGGGCCTTTACGGCCCCGCTCTGTGACGATTCTCCCAGAGGCGCGCCCCCGTGTCAATACAAATCTCAGGATGGGCAAGGGGATACTCTGTCGTCACCGGCCCCTGATCGTTTCGAGGATCTCCTCCAGTTCCCTGGCGCGGGTGACGGTCTCCCCGGAAAGGGGCACCCGTTCCCCGCCCCGGGAGGAGATGATGTCTTCCGCGAGGGATGAGGAGAGGCGGCCGCTTTTTTCCTGGTACTCCCGGAGGAGCGACGCCGCCTTTTCCCCGTCGAGAATTGCGCGTGGGCGGGAAAGGCCTCCCAGGTAGCGCCGGAGCCGCGCCGTGGCCAGGGCGGCGAGGGCTACGGCCGCCGCCGGGGCCATTAGAATAAGGTTTGACCTGATCATGGCGGCGACGCACTCACCCGGTGAGGCCTTGAGGGCGATGTTCCAGAGGACCCAGAGGATATTGGCCGTGAGAAGCGAGGCGATGAATGAGGGCGCCCCCTTCGGAACACCCACGGCGGTGAACCCCGCGGAAAGAAGAATGACTCCCAGGAAAAGAAGCACCGTTGCGAAGCCTATCGTTTCGGATATCAGGGCGATGCCGGACAGGAAGGAGTGAACGCCCCGCACGATTTCGATGATCTCTTCCAGCTGGCCGAGGATGTCGAGGGCCGGCTCGCGGCCCTCGGCCGCGAGGGGAAGCGCGCATCCGAAGAGGAGCAGGACGATTCGTCGGAGGGTGTGGGCGACAGGGAGTCCCATGGCGCAGGCCGCGCGGGGAGTCATTTTCCCCGCGGTATCCGCAGGTTGATCTGGTTTCCCTTGTCGTTCCAGTTGATGTCGCAGAACTGGTTGATAATGTAGATTCCCCTGCCGCGCGTGCTCAGGAGATCGCGG
Source organism: Spirochaetota bacterium (assembly GCA_040768125.1). Classification (GTDB taxonomy): domain Bacteria; phylum Spirochaetota; class UBA4802; order UBA4802; family UBA5550; genus RBG-16-49-21. Next base: position 88,158 of record JAXGNG010000006.1, read on the forward strand.
TTTTTCAGGCTCGCGGCGATGTCGCGGGTGTCGAAGCCTTTACCCTCGTCGGCGATGGCGATGACAACCTCGTCTGATTTCGACGTCACCGTGACGTGGATGCGTTTGCCGCTGTTCCACCGGTTGCCGTGCTCCATGGCGTTGGTGATCGCCTCGTCCAGGGAAAGGTAGAGTTCCTCCGGGGTTATCCCGATATTCATGTCTTTGGCGGCGATTTTCGAGCAAATCGCGTCAATGATGTCTTTCCGAACGCCCAGGTCGGATGGGAACGATTCATCGAGTATGGTTATTGTTTCCTGTTTTACCATGCGATGTTACGTCACAAGCAATGTTTCAGGCAATGCAAAGGCGTTTCAGGCTTTATGTGAATCGAAATGGTCCGATACGCGATTATTTTCTCGGCATTACCGGTTCCGTCGATTCGGGATGGGGAGATTCGAACTCCCGACTTCTTCGTCCCGAACGAAGCGCGCTACCGGGCTGCGCCACATCCCGTCGGTCTTTTGTCTCTTACCGTGGGGCATACTAGTTCCAATATTGATATATTTGCAATCAAAAATTTCTTCATAATATGTAAATATGACAAAAACATTCAAGCTGTCGGGAACGTTTCACCCGCCCCGCCAGAAAAAAATACTTGCAGGGGGCGCCGATGTTTTATATAGTCCGTCCACGCATATACGGCGGCGGGCTTTCCGTCGCTCCGCATGACTACGGCGCGAACCGGCGCATTCCATCCCGGTTTTCCGAAGAGGTGCCATCATGAACATTGATCATCGGTATATCAATGATGTGCTCGTCATTGACCTGCGCGAGGGTGAGGGGCGCCTGAGCGAAGGGGACATCGACGAGTTTATCGGGAGCATCCTGGGCCTCGGGGTCGGGGAAAGGGGCACCATCGCCCTGAACCTTTCCATGAAGGCCTTCCTGAACAGCTCGGGGTTGAGTGATCTTATCAAGGTGAAGGACCGCCTCATGGACAGGGGAATCGAAATGGTGCTTATCAATCCCACAACCCGCGTCATGTCTCTCCTGGAGATGGCGGGCGTGGGCCGGTTTTTCAACATCATCGCAAGTGAAAACCAGCTCTAGGGACGGTGGCGCATGAAACAGATCAAGGTCGTCAATACCCCCTACATCAGGAAATCCATTTTACGCACGGGCCTGAACGGCGTGCTGGAAAAGGTGGCGGGCCTCTTCTTCAGAAGCGTCGAGTTCGACGGCGAGAGCCTGGAGACCCTGAAGGAGAATCTTGGCGCCGGCAAGAACGTTTTCATATCGTACCAGAGTTCCCACGCCCCCCTGATGATACTGGTGCACCTGCTCCGCAAGAACGGCTTCACGGTCCCCGACCTGGCCCTTGACTTCACGCCCGGATTTATTCAGAGGATCGCAGGGCTCTTCGACGGCATTTCGCAGTTCATCGGCAGGTTTACGGGAAAGGCGAAGGTCGAAACCATCGACGATTTCGATTACCTGCTGGACCTTCTCCGGGACGACGGGTCCATGGTGCTCTCCCTCCTCTCCCGGAGGCAGTTCATCAAGACCTATATCGACGTGAAGTCCGATACCCTCCAGTACCTGGTGGAGGCGCAGAAGGCGATCGACGAACCGATACTTCTCTTCCCGCAGATCTTTTTCTGGAACCAGAACCCGGAGCGGACGCGGGGGCTCATCACCTCCCGGGCCACGGGGAATCGCGGCTTCTTCTCGGGTCTTTTCACGGTGCTCAAGAGCACCACGCCCGCCTTCGTGCGGATCGCGCGTCCGCTGAACCTTCGTGAGGAAATGGCGCACCTCGAAGCCGACGACCCGAAGCAGATCGCCAGGATGATCCGCAACCGCCTCCTCGAGGTCTACAACCACGAGAAGCGCGCGGTACTGGGGCCCCTCATCAAATCCCAGCAGGAAATGATGGAGAAGGTCCTGTACCACAAGAACATTCTCGACGAGATTCGCGATCTCGTCGAGGTGGAGCGCAAGTCGGAACGGAAACTCCGGAAGAAAGCCTATGCCTACTTCCGCGAGATCGCCGCGGATTTCTCCATCATCAACATCAAGTGGTTCAACAAGGCCGTGCAGTACATGTTCACCAGGATATTCGACGGCATCAACTACCGGATCGAGGACCTGAAGATGGTGAGGGAGGCGGCACAGCGCGCGCCCCTGATCCTGGTGCCGAGCCACAAGAGCCACATGGACTACCTCATCATCTCGAGCATATTCTACGAGAACAAGATCGTCCCCCCGCACATCGTTGCCGGGTCGAACCTGACATTCTTCCCCATGGGGCAGATATTCCGCCGTTCCGGGGCCTTCTTCATGCGCCGCTCCTTCAAGGGCCTTTATCTCTATCCGACGATCTTCAAGCAGTACGTGAAGACACTGATCAACGAGGGCTACAGCGTCGAGTTTTTCATCGAGGGGGGGCGTACCCGCACCGGCAAGCTCGCCTCGCCGAAGATGGGCATACTGAAGTACCTCATCGACGCGATCGATGAAGGATATAACCGCGACATGATCTTTATTCCCATCACCATCAGCTACGACCGCATCCTCGAGGAATCGTCGTATCACATGGAATTGAAGGGCAAGGAGAAGGAGGCGGAGTCGACCTCGGCCTTCGTCAAGAGCCGCAAGCTCCTGAAGAGGAAGTACGGGAAGGTCTACCTCTCCTTCAACAAGCCGATCGCCTTCCGCGACTACCGTGACGGTCTGCCCGAGGGCGAGGACCTGACCGTTTCGCTGGGATACCATATTCTCCAGAAGATCAATGACATCGTCATGGTTACGCCCTTCTCGATGACCTCCGCGGCGATGCTACAGTCCTCCTCACAGGGTTTCACCAGGGAGATGCTGAAACGGCGCATTGCCGCCCTTCACGATTACCTCGCCTTTCACGGCGTTCGCATGAGCGACCAGCTTACGGAGGCCTCAAACTTCGACGAGATCATCGATTACGTTCTCGAATCGTACATGCAGGACAACATCGTCACGGAGCCCGTTGCGGGAAGCGATCGGGAGACCCTGGAGGGCCTCTACGTTTTGAACGAAAACGAGCGTTCGAGGATCAACTTCTACAAGAACACCGTGGTGCATTTTTTCCTTCCCGCCGCCTACCTCTCTCTTTCGCTCCTGACCTCCCCCGGGGAGAGTGCCGAGGAAACGGCCCTGGCGACGGCCTTCGAGGACCTCAGGGAGCTCTTCGAAGGGGAGTTCATCTATGCGGAGGAAATGTACGATACCGGGACAACCATGGGCGCAGACCTGGGCTACCTGGAGTCGAAGGGCCTGATATCCCGCGAGGGCGGCAGGGTCGCCGTCGCCCCGGGAAACCGCGAGGTCGTGGTCCTCTTCGCAAAGGCGATCCAGGACTTCCTGGAGTCCTACCTCGTCGTGTGCGAAACCGCGACGCAGGTGAAGAAGAAGCTGGGCCGCCGGGAGTTTCTCTACGAGGTCCGCAAGAACGGGATCAGGCTCTACCACCTGGGCGAGGTGAAGCTCACGGAGTCGCTCTCCATGCCCAACTACGAGAACGCCATGGCGTGGCTCGAGAAGGAGGGGTGCATGGAAACGATCCAGTCGGGCAAGAAACAGGTGGACGTGCGGATTCTCGACGAAGCCGGCGCCAGGAGAATGAAGAAGAGGATCGAGGAGTATCTCCTTCCGCTCCAGAAGGCATGATTACGCGCGGAAGGCGGGGTCACCGGACCCCGCCTTCCGCGCGATATAACCCCGCCTTCCGCGGGTTTTAATTTACCACTTGATTTTTCTTCCGCCCTTTTTCACTTTTTTCCGGTTGAGGGGTGTCCCCTCCCATGCGTGCTCCAGGACCATGAGGGCGTCCTCGTAGCTGACCTCCTCGGGATTGTATACGAGGGTCCCGTCGCCGATGGTGGTTTTCGCCACGGCGGGGAGGGCCGACCGGGGCACCATCTGATTCCCGTCCCGGTCCACGATTTCCTTGAGGACGCGCGGATGGCGTCCCCCCGTGGCGTCATGGAGGTCCTGGTTCATCTTCCTGACGAGATCGATCACCTTCTCGGGCCTTTCCTTCTTCCGCGTGGCATGGTAGACCTCCGGGCCCGCCAGGGGCAGGAGCATCTCGCCGATGATGCCGGCGCACTTGTGCATGTTGTATTCCATCCCGTAGGGGAGGAATATGGCCATGCAGTTGCCGTGGGGCACGCGGCACACGCCGCCGACGGAGTGCCCCAGGCCGTGGACCATCCCGCACGTGGAGTTCGAGAAGGAGGAACCCGCGAGGGTGGCGGCGTTCGCCATGGCCATGCGCGCGTCCAGGTCACCGGGCTTCTGCACGGCCCGGAGGATGTTCTCGGAGATGCCCTGTATGGCCCCGATGGCGAGTGAATCGCTCACGGGGTTTTTGCCCAGGCAGTAGTAGGCCTCCATGGCGTGGGTCATGGCGTCCATCCCCGTTGCCGCCGTGATGTGGGGCGGCAGGGTCTTCGTCATGCGCGGGTCAAGGACGCCGATTTCGGGAAGCATGAAATAGGAAACGAAGAGCATCTTGATGTTCTTCTCGTGGTTGGCGATGACGGCGGCGCTGGTCATCTCCGAACCCGTGCCCGAAGTGGTGGGCACCACGATGAAGGGCTTCAGCTTCCGCTTGATGTTGTGCGCCCCGGCGTAGCGGAGGAGGTCGTCGCCCCCCTCCGAGACCAGCACGTTGACCCCCTTGGCCGTGTCGATGGGGGACCCGCCCCCCACGGCGATGATGCAGTCGCATCCCTTGCTCCGGTAGACCTTCGCCGCCTCGTTCACCACGGTGTACTCGGAGTCAACGGGGACGTTGTCGAAGATCGCCCCGATCTTCACCTTCGCGCCCATGGCCTTTTTCACGATGCCGATGAGACCCGCGGCCACGACGCCCTTGTCGGTGATGATCATCGGTTTCTTCGCCTTCATGCCGGCCAGGAGGGCCGGGATTTCCTCCAGGGCCCTGTACCCGGAAACGGTTTTCACGCGGCAGCAGAATTCATAATAGCTTGGCAGTATCATAGTTGTTCCCCTTCTTCAAGAGTAGTGTGCATCGCTCCCCCGGTCCGTGTCACACGGTGAAGGCCCGTATGTAGATCAGGATCCTCAGCAGGTGCTTGCGGAGAGGGCTCATCTCCGACCATTTCGGGTACCGCTTCACCGCCAGCCTGGTGATGATCTTCGGGAGAAGGTAGACCTCGATGATATTGAGGATCCTCACCACGGCCAGGCCCTGGACCAGGTCGCCGTTGACAATGAACCGGTCGTGCGCGAAGGCCGTCGTGGTCGACTCCCGGAAGGTGAAGACCAGCATGGCGGCCTGGAGGTTCTTTATGCCCATATGGAGGGTGATCTTCTTCCCGTGGGGGTTGGAGCCCATGTAGCGCACCTTTCCCTTCTTATCCTTGCCGATGATCATGTTGAGTCCCAGGGGCAGTATGCCCTTCTCCGTAATAAGGGAGGGCATGATATCCGCCAGGTAATTGGGAGGAAAGACCTCCTCGGGAAGAATGCCCAGGCACATCAAGAAATTATCGGGAAGCTCGCTGAATTCCCTCTTGATGTCCGGGTCCATCTTGGCCGCGGCCTGGATGGCCCTTCCCACGATCCACAGCATGATCGCCACGTAGAGCCGCGAGATAAGGGCTTTTCCCGGTTTGTGCTCCGGATACTTGTTTATGTTCATGGTTGGTTCCTCTCCTTGCTTGCTATGATTGGCACGCCCTTCATTCGGCTGCCTTTTCCAGGACCGTCATGCACTCCGCCTCGGTATAGCGCTTGTCGCTTTTCGCCGCCGCGGCCCCGGCCGCTTCAGCGAGAACGTGGCGGGGGATGCGGAGTTCCCGAAGCGTCGCCGGGAGGTGCTTCCCCGTCGATTTCAAAAGCGCCATGATCTTCTCCAGGCCCGCCGCGGGGCGCTTCTCCTTCGGGGTCGCCGAAAATTCCTCGAATCCCGCGAGGGCCTGATAGATCTCGTCGCGCATGGCCTTCTTTTTTTCCGCCATGAAGGTTATGGCGGGGGGGAAGACGGCGCGCAGGAGCGATCCCCGGGAGACGCCGCTCAGCTTCGCGAGCTCATCGGCCAGGAGCAGGGCGAGGCCCGCGGGGGCGTTGGAGGCGGCGATGGCCGCCGCGACGCAGGCGTTTGCCAGCGCCACGCTGGCAGCGCTGTTACCCGGCCGCCTGATCCCCTTCGGCATCTGCTCCGCCAGAAAGCGGAGCGCCATGTAAACGTAGGCGTCCACCATGGGATTGTGCGGCTCCTGGACCGCGGCCCCCACGGCGTTGGCCATGGCGATGACGGAGGCCTCGGCGGCGTGGCGGGAACAGCATCCCCGGGCGACGCGGGGGTCGATGACGACCAGGTCCGGGTAGAGGAGGTCGGAGGTCATTCGGCGGTTGTCCATGGTGACGGAATTCGTCATCTCCGTCCCCGCGGAGGAGCCGTCGGGGAGGTAGAGGAGGGGCTTCAGGCCGCCGCCCAGGGGCCTGCCTTCGAAGAATGCCAGGATGTCCCCCGATTTTTCCGAGACCAGGATGTTCAGCGCCTTGGCGGCGTCCACGACGGTGCCGCTCCCCAGGGCGATGATGCAATCGCACCCGCGGGCCCTGAAGAGCTCCCCGAGGTCCCGCACCAGGCCGATCCCCACGTACTCGGGGACGCCGTCATACACCGCCCCGACGGTGATCGTGGAATCGCTGAAGGCCGGGAGGAGCTTCTTCGCGGCGCCTCGTTTCGCGGTTTCCGGCGAGGTGAGCACCAGGGGCTTGCGCGAATCATACCCCGTCAGCTCGAAGGGGATATGCTCCAGGGCCTTTTTCCCGGAAATGATTTTCGTGTGGTTGAGAAATTCGTAATGCTGGGGTACCTGCATGATTGATCCTCGCTTCTATATGGGATATCGATGCCGCGGGGAATCCCGGGCCGATCACTTCACCTCGATGCCGAGGCGCTTCAGGGTCCGTTTCTTCGGGATCCCGTTACTGTCGTAGCCCCGGGCACGGTAGTACCTGTCGAGCATCTTGTCCAGGGGCACGGTCTGCTCCTTCGGGTCGCACTTCCGCCCCTCCGAGAGGAGCCTGAGGGGCAGGGTGTCGTCCTTGCGCGAGACGCCCTCCCGGGTGTTCATCCACCGCTCGAGGACATGGATCCGCTCACCGGTCTTCCTGAAATTCAGCATGCTCAGGTAGGGGATGTAGGTCCTGCCCACGATGGCGTGCCAGATCTCCGGCCAGAGGCTCACGTCCATCAGGTTGAGCGCCAGGGGCGTGAGGTTCTGCGTGAGGGCCCAGAGCATCGGCGTGGGAGAGAGCTTGATCAGGGGCGGCTCCAGGAACACCGCGAAGGCCGTGAAGTGGCAGATGTGGAGCGAGTTCATGGCCGCGTAGACGTTCTCGAAGAACTTGACCATTGTGTGCTTGCCCCTCGTCGCGTTGGGGCTCGCCATGGCGAAGAAGGCCTCAAGGGTGAAGAGGGACGTCGAGAGGTGACAGGCCCCGCGGTTGGCCGTGGCGTAGGAGAGGCCGTGGCCCACGGCGCCCCGGGGATCGTAGGCCGCCATCTCCATCCCCTTGACGTGGATGGCGAAATCCTCGCCCCCGTATTTCTTCGAGGCGCCCCTGGACCCCAGGGCCAGATCCCTGCCGATACCCCGGCGGTAGGCGATGTCCTTCAGCATCTGGGACACCCCCTGGGGTGACCCGAACTTCAGGTTCGTCTGTATAAGCCCTTTCTCCGTGGCCTCCATGGCCCAGGCGATGGTGCCGCCGGCGGAGATGGTGTCAATACCCATCTTCGCGCAGATCTCGTTCCACTCCGACACCACAACGGGGTCGAAGACCTCGAGGTTCGATCCCAGGAGGCCGATGGTCTCGTATTCGGGGATCTGCCTCACCTTTCCGTCGATGGTTCCCTTGTGGCCGCACATGATGATGCAGGGCTTGCAGGTGGAGTAGCTGGTCTTGAAGCGCTCCGCCATGGTCTCCCCGGAGAGCTTGTGCGCCTCGCCGTGGGAGCCGCCGGTGAAGTTGCGCACCGGGAGGATCCCCGCCGCGTTGGAAAGGTTCACGTTGGCGTTGGTGCCGAAATCCCGGTAGGAGCCGGAGGTGATGGCGTTTTTATTCAGGTAGGCGAAGAACTGCCTGTTCGTCTTCGTGAATTTTTTCTTGTTGGCCGGCACGATCTTTACCTCGCCGCCCTTCGCGACGATCCCCTTCAGGTTCTTTGAACCCAGGACCGCGCCCATGCCGCCCCGCCCCAGGAAGCGGTGCCCCGAGGCGATGTTGGCGAAGCTGACCAGGTTTTCCCCCGCGGGGCCGATGACCAGGGCGCCCGATCCTTCCTTCAGGAGCGTCGCCTGGGCCGCCTCGGTGTCCTTGCCCCAGATCCCCTTCGCGGGCCTGAACTGCACGCCCTTCGAATCGATCACCAGGTACACCGGCGTGCTCGACTTCCCGGAGATGATGACGGCGTCCCACCCGGAGGTCTTGAGTGCCATGCCGAAGGGTCCCCCGCAGGAGGCTGAGCAGAAGAGGCCCGTGAGTGGCGACTTGGTCACGGCCTCGAAGCGGCCGGAGCAGGGGGCGCCGGTGCCCATCAGGACACCCATGGTGAAGGCGATGAGGTTCTTCTCCCCCAGGGGGTCAACGCCCGGCTCCATTCTGTCATAGAGGAGCTTGAGGCCCATGCCCTTGCCGCCCAGGTACATGTTGCGGTCCTTCTTCCCTACGCTCGATTCATGAAATTTTTTTCTGGTGAGATCGATCTCGAGTATCCGATCGTTGCTGCCGATGACTTCACGCATGACGATGCTCCTTCTGTATATAGTATATAATGAGCGCGCCTGCCGTTGTGCGCGGGACCGGTATCAGCCGCCGCCCGAGGCCCTCAGGCAGGAGACCTCGTCGCCGTCTCCAAGCTTTGCCCAGACGCTTATCCGCTTGCCGTTACTGAAGTAAATATTGCGCGACAGGTCCGCCACTCCGAGACTTTTAAGCGCGCGCCGCAGGCGCGTGCCGGAAGGAAGGGTCAGGGCGACCCCCGATGCCGGGTCATAGTTCTGGAGATTGAGTTCCTTGTCTATCCCGGAAAAAAACTTGATGCGGACCGAAACCTCTCGCGCCATTAAGCGACCCCCACATGCTCTAGGCTGCATGGAGCGTGATTAATTTCAAGAATAAAACTCCGGCGGCCGTTTAAAAACTGAAGGCCGCCCGGCGGGGCGGCATGGTGGTCACTCGCGGCGCCGCGCGGCCTTTTTCGTGTAGTCGTTCAGCTTCCTGATGAGGTCCTCCCGGCGCTTCCTGAGTTCCCCACCACGGTAGACGTCCTTGATCTTCTTCGGCGCGTCGAATCGGGCGATCTCCTCGAAGGTGAGGTTCGCGTGGGCCGCCTGCTTGATCTCGTCGAGGGAGGGGAGGATAATGGCGTAGATGGCGTAGGGGGTGTGGATGAGGGAGTGCCCCCTCCCCAGGTAGGCCTCGGAGAAGCCGCCGTCGATGTTGATGACCCTGCCGTCCGGCGAGGCGATTCGCTCTCCCTTCGTGACGTCCACGGGGGTGTGGCCGTAGACGATCCGCTCGGCGCCGAACTCCCGCATGATCAGGTCCATGAACTCCTTTTTTTTGAGGTTTTCACCCCAGTAAAGGGTCTTCTCCTTGTGCGTCGCCTTGTCACTGAAGAAGTAGCGCTCGAAGGTCTTCATGGCGTGCTTCCCGAAGAAGGGCGATTTCGGGCCGCACCAGAGATAGAACATCACGGCGAGCTCGAAGGGGTCCTGCTCCCCGCCTTCAAGGTAGCGCTTTCCCACGTCCTTTACCATGGCCTCGATGTGGTCCAGTAGTTCCTTTCCCTTTTTGCCGAACATTTTATCGAATTTCCCGTCGTCGGTGCTCGGGATCAGGGCGTGAATGTTCAGGATGTGGTTGTTGATGTGGTAGAGCTTCCCTTCCTCGAAGAGGTACTTCATCAGCTCCCTGATCTTCTTGCTCGAGGTGAACTGCCGGGCCAGGTCCTCGATTACCTCCGCCTCCTCCGGCGTGAGCCTCCGCGGCTCATCCAGGTCGAGGGTGGGGAAGTCCGTGTCCGTGAGCCCCGCGGTGTCGCCCCTGCCGAGCATGCCGGCCAGGCCCTCCAGGTTGAGGCGCGATTCCATGCCGAGCTCCGGGAAACGGAGGATGGTCTCCTCCTCGAGCTTGAACTGGATAATCGCCAGGGTCTTTTCCATCTTGCGCGAGATGTCGAGTTTCGCCTTGAAAGACCCGGTGATCTCCCCGGGGTAGAGGGATTCAGCGAAGGCCTTGAGGCGCGACAGGTCGATGCCCAGGCGCTCCAGGAAGGCCAGGTTGTCGTAGCGCACGCTGATCCGCAGCGCCTCGGCGATGAGGGAGCGGTTTCCCGCCGCGGCGCCCATCCAGAGGATGTCGTGGTTTCCCCAGACGAACCTGACGTAGGGCCGGATCGCCGGGCTCGAGAGGATGCGAAGGATCTTGTCAGGCTCGTCGCCGCGGTCGAAGACGTCCCCCAGGACCACGAGCTGGCCCAGGATCACCTGCTTCACGATCTTCGCCAGGGCGGAGATCACCTTGTCCGCGATGAACTCGTTCTCGTAGATGATGTCGGGGACGTGGAAATTCAGTATCAGGTTTTCGATCACCACCTTCAGGTCGTTGTTGATGCTCGGCCGGATCTGGTCGAAGTCGACGATGTCCTCGACCTTGTAGCGGATGATCCTCACCAGGGCGGAGATCACGTCCTGGCGCTCGATGGCAAAGCCGCCGCCGGGGATGTAGCGCTCAGCCTGGATCACGCGATCAAGATAATCGAGCTTCTCCGCCGCGAAATTTTTTGACAGGGCTTCCTGGGCCGTCCTCCAGATGAGGCCGAAGCGCCCCTTGAGGATGGAGGTGAAGCGCTCCCCCGCGCCGTGGGGGTCGCTGATCCACATGGTGGTGTTGATGCTGCGCTCGAGCTCCGATTCGATCTCCGTGAGCTCCCTGATGATGTCGTGGATTTCCGTCAGGCTCGTACGTAATGGCATGGCGTTCACCTCGTTGTGTTCGGTCCTCCCGGCGTCGCGGTCAGGGCGTGCCCTCCTCGTCGGTCCGGGTCTTCGGACGGTAGCTCCCCTGGGGGAACTTCACTTTCACGCCCCGTACCGAGAGCGCCTCCCCGCTGTAGCGGACGCGGTAGTACTGGTTGAAGTTCCAGTGCGGGTCCTCGTAGTTGAAGCCGAAGCATCCTGCGTTGACGTAGCGGATGCCGTCCCGCTCATGCTCCTGGAACCCCCTGCCCCGCCCGGAGAAGGCCGCCTTCACGCCATGGCGGGCGAAGAGGGCGTGGAGCTCCTCCCCCTGGACGTGTCGCATCCCCGAGCGCGGGGACGCCATCACCGGGTAGTGCGAGAAGACGAAAATTGCACCGGCGGAGCGGCAGGCGCGGAGATCCTTCTCGAGCCATTTCATCTCCTCGGGGAGGAGGGCGTCGTCGCCGTCCATGATTTTGAGGATGATGAACCGCACCGGGCCATAGCTGAATGAGTAGCAGAGTTTCGCCTCGACGTATTCCCGGAAGAGGTCCAGGGAGCCGTTGTAGGCGTCGCGCTCCCCCGCGGCGGCGTGCATCACGGGGCCCAGGATGTCCCTGCGGCTCGCGAAGTCGCGGTACTGCCGCACCACGTCCTTCTCCAAGACGGCGCTGTCATCGCCACCCCCCTCCACAAGGTTCCCCGTGTGGACCACCAGGGCGGGGTTGTCCCGGTTGATGTTCCGGTACACGTCGTCGAGCTTTTCCGGGTGGCCCGTGAAGGGGGATGATGGCGCCGTGTTGCCGATGATCGCGAAGTCGATCTCACGCGCCCCCCGCGGCGCGGCGCCGGCGCACCCGATGATGACCGCCGTGATGAACAGGGCCGCGCTCTGTATCATGGCGGCACGGGTTATGTGTGAGTCTTTCCCTCGAGCTGCTCCCATGGGAAGATTCTCTCCCATGAAAAGGAAGAGTCAATTAGTTTTTTGCCCGCTCCCGGGCATGGGTGCCACGATGTCCAACCCCCTCCCTTGACGGGAGGGGCGGGGGGAGGGCGGCTGTCCTGTCGAGGGGCTTGACCCGGGTGGCCATAACGGGTTCTCAATCGAAACGATAATCATGGAACCGCGGATGGACACGGATGGACACGGATGGCGTGTTTCCTATGTCACAGACGCTGATACGGGACAGTGATATACGTGGTCATAGAGGTATAGGTAACCATAGCAACTCATTCAAGGACTCGTAAAATTTACAATCTGTGTTCATCCGTGTCCATCCCTGGTTCATATTGAATTTTTTGTAAAACAAAACGCTCATTAGGGGCACGTGCATGCGTGGGACCTGCCCTTTTTTCCTCACCTGCGCCGTTTCCTGTTTGACGCCCCGCGCCCTGCTGGAAAAAACTGAACTCATCACGACAGGCGGGAGCGGCCATGGCGAAGAAGGGCTTCGACGTTCTCATCATCAACTACGAGTTTCCTCCCCTGGGGGGGGGCGGCGGCGTGGCCACCTACGATCTCGCCGTGGAGTGGGCGCGCCAGGGAAGGGTGGACGTGGTTACCTCTTCATTCAAGGGCCTTCCCGCGTATGAAAGGATGGGGGAGATACACGTCCACCGGGTCAGGATCTTTTTCCGGAAATCCCGCGACGCCGCGTCCTTCCTCTCCATGCTCTTCTACCTCCCCGGCGCGTTTTTCCGGGGCATACGCCTGATGCGCCGCCGCCGCTACGACGTCATCAACACCCACTTCGCCGTGCCCTCGGGCCCCGTGGGGTGGCTCCTGGGGCGCATCTTCCGCGTCCCCAACGTTCTCTCGCTCCACGGCGGGGACATCTACGACCCGAGCAAGAAGCTCTCGCCCCACCGGAGCTTCTTCTTCAGCCGCGTGGTGCGCTTCATCCTGAACCGCGCCGACCGGATCGTGGCGCAATCGCAGAACACGCGGACAAACACCGTCACCTACTATCACCCCGCGAAGGAAATCGACGTGGTCCCCCTTGCGTTTCACCCCCCGGCGCGGCCGAAGGCGTCCAGGCGGGGACTGGGCATTGACGGGGACGCCTTCATGATCGTCACCGTGGGCAGGCTCATTAAAAGAAAGGCCCTGGACGTGCTGATCAGGGCCGTGGCCGCGGCGCGGGCGAAGAAGGCGCGGCTGTACATCATGGGGGACGGCCCGGAGCGCGAATTTCTTGAAACCACGGCGCGGGAGTGCGGCGCCGGGGATCGCGTCGTGTTTCTCGGCTACGTCACCGACGAGGACAAGTTCGCCCATATTGCCGTGGCGGACCTCTTCGCCCTCACCTCGCTCCACGAGGGGTTCGGCATCGTCTTCATGGAGTCGATGTTCTTCGGCCTCCCCATCGTGTGCACCAACAACGGGGGACAGACGGACTTCCTGGTCCACGGGGAGAACGCGCTTCTCGTCGACGTGGGGGACGTGGCGGCCTGCGCCGCGGCCATCGACCGCTTCGCCTCGGACCGGAAGCTCTACCGGGCCTGCTCGAACAACAACAGGAAGGCGGTGCGGCGGTTCTACGCCGAAGAGGTTGCCGGGCGCTACGTCGACATCTTCCGCGAGACGGCCCGGCGGGGATGACTCAGTTGCGGTAGCTCTGGAGGGGGGCGGGAATCCTTCCCCCGCGGGCGATGAAAACGCCGGGTGAGAAGCGGCTCACGGGGAGCACCGGGGCCCGTCCCAGGAGGCCGCCGAATTCCACGGAATCCCCGGCCTTCTTCCCCGCCACGGGTATGAGGCGCGCCGCCGTGGTCTTGTTGTTCGCCACGCCGATGGCCGCCTCGTCGGCGATGATGGCGGCGATGGTCTCCGCCGGCGTGTCCCCCGGTATCGCGATCATGTCGAGCCCCACGGAGCAGACCGCCGTCATGGCCTCGAGTTTTTCGATGGTAAGGGCGCCGGCCTCGGCGGCCTCGATCATCCCCAGGTCCTCGGAGAGGGGAATGAAGGCCCCGGAGAGCCCGCCCACGAAAGATGAGGCCATGAGCCCTCCCTTCTTCACCGCGTCGTTCAGCAGCATCAGGGCGGCCGTGGAGCCCGGGGCGCCGCAGCGCTCGAGGCCCATCTCCTCGAGGATGTGGGCCACGCTGTCCCCCACGGAGGGCGTCGGCGCGAGGGACACGTCGACGATCCCGAAGGGGACGCCGAGCCGCCGGGCCGCCTCGCGCGCCACGAGCTGGCCCACCCGGGTGATCTTGAAGGCCGTGCGCTTCACGGTCTCCGACACGGTCTCCAGGTCCTCCCCCCGGACCTTTTCCAGGGCCCCCTTGATGACGCCGGGCCCGCTGATCCCCACGTTAATCACCGCCTCGGCCTCCCCGTCGCCGTGGAAGGCCCCGGCCATGAAGGGGTTGTCCTCCGGGGCGTTGGCGAAGACCACGAGCCTCGCGCAGCCCACGCTCCCCCGGTCCGCCGTGGCGTCGGCGGCCTCCCTGATGATCCTCCCCATGATTCGTATGGCGTCCATGTTAATGCCGGAGCGGCTCGTGGCCACGTTCACGGAGGCGCAGACCCGATCCGTGCCGGCCAGGGCCCCGGGGATCGACTCGATGAGCTTTCGGTCCCCCGGCGTGATCCCCTTATGCACCAGGGCTGAAAATCCCCCGATGAAATTGACCCCGGCGTCGACGGCCGCGTCCTCCAGGGCCCGGGCGAAGGGAAGAAAGTCGTCGCAGCGGGAGCTCCCGGCCACCAGGGAAATCGGCGTCACGGATATCCGCTTGTTGATGATGGGCACCCCGAAGGTTTCCTCGATTTCCTCTCCCACGGCGACGAGGCGCCCGGCCCGGAGGGCGATCTTTTCGCGTATCCTGTCGCACGCCCGCTCAGCGTTTTCGTCCGCGCAGTCTCGGAGGGAAATTCCCATGGTGACGGTCCGGATGTCGAGCTTCTCCTCCTGGATCATCTTCAGGGTTTCGTTGACTTCGTGCGTGTTCATTCCCTATACCCGGTGCATGGAATTGAAGAGCTCTTCGTTATAGATGTTGATGACCAGGCCCATCCGCTCCCCGATCTCCCCGAGAAGGGACTTGAGCTCCTTCAGGGACACCGTGGCGCCGGCGAGGTCCACGGACATCATCATGGTGAAGTTGTCCTGCATGATCGTCTGGCTGATGTCCAGTATGTTGACGTTCGTCTCCGCACAGGCGCCGCTTACCGCGGCGATGATGCCCACCCTGTCCTTTCCCACGACGGTGATGATCGCTTTCATGGCTCCGGTCCCCGGGGATGTGTCCCGTCATTTATTTTCGTCGTCCCGGGGCTCTTTCGATAGCGATTTCCGCGCCGGTCACGCATTTCGGCAACGCCGGATTTTGTGAGCCCCTTTTCACGGATATCGGTGATTGACCCTCGGGCCGGAATGGGTATATTTATGATGTGCGGCGGGGATGCGGGAACGGCCCGCCTGGTTCTTTTAAACGTGATACCGCTTTTCGACCCCGGGCCGGGAGTCAACGGACGCCTCTTTCCCCCAATACGTGAATGGAGACTCCCGGCCCTTCGGGTCATTTGCCATAATAGGTTTCGCATGTGTGAGTGGTCCTCTCCCGCGGCGCCCGCCTCCAGACGCGGCGGGAGAGGGTTTTTTTTCGTCGGGCCCCGCGAAGGGCCTTCCCCGGACACGGCGTGAAGGCAATAACTCTTGACGAAACCCCCCGCGGCGCCATACTGGACCGCCTGAGCGTGCCAGGGGAGGTGCCGATTTGTACGAGAGGATATACGCGCGGTTCCGGGTTTTCCTGATTTCCATCCTGGTGCTGATCTCCCTCGCCTCCATCGTCTATTTTCACCTGATACTCCATCTGGGGACCGTCTATACCCATTTCTTCTATTTACCTATTATCCTGGCGTCCCTCTGGTGGGGACGCCGGGGCATCTCCGTGTCGGTCATTCTCTCGGCGGCCCTGGTGGCGGCGCACCTCTCCGTCCGGCGTTTTGACGCCTCCCCGGACGACCTGATCCGCGCCGGGACCTTCATCCTCATCTCCGTGGTGGTGGCCGTCCTGAGCGAGCGGGCCGCCATGGCCCGTGAGAGGATGCGGCACTTCAACCTGGTGCTCCGTTCGATACGGGACATCAACCACCTGATCATCAAGGAAAAGGACCAGGACCGGCTGATCCGGGGCATCTGCGAAAAGCTCGTAAGGAACCGGAGCTACCACTTCGCCTGGATCGCCCTGACGGACGACCATGGCCGCCTCGTGGCCTCCGCCGGCGCCGGCCTGGGGGAAATGTTCCAGCCCATGGTGAACATGCTCGCCAAGGGGTCGCTTCCCCTCTGCGTCCAGCGCTCGTCCCACCGCCGCGGCGCCTTCATCACCAGGGACCCGCGCATCGAGTGCGCGGGGTGTCCCCTCTCCGCCCGCTTCCCCGACCAGGGAAGGATGACCATCGGCCTCTACCCCGGGGGGCGGCTCCAGGGGATGCTGAACGTCTCGATGCCCGAGGGTCTCATCACGGACCGGGAGGAGCAGATCCTCTTCGAGGAAATCGCCGCCGACGTCGAGTACGCACTGGGGGGCCTGGCCCTCCGGGACGAGCACGAGGTCACCCTCGAGGAGATGAAGGAGAGCGAGGAGCGCTTCCGCCTGATCGTGGAGAACGCCCCCTTCGGCTACTACCGCACCGACCGGGCCGGGGTGATCGAGTACGTCAACCCGGAGTGGGAGCGGATGCTCGGATTCACCGGCAGGGAGATGCGGGGACGCCACATCACCGTCACGCAGCCCGGGGACGTCAGGAGGAGAATCATCGAGGAGACGGAGCGGGTCATGGCGGGGGAGACTGTCCGGGGAGGCTTCGGCCTGAAGCGGAAGGACGGCTCAATCGCCTACCTGAACTACTACAGCCAGCCCCTTTACCGCCGCGGGGAGATCATCGGCGCCGAGGGCTTCCTGAGCGATATCACCGAGATCAAGAACGCCGAGCTGGCCCTCACGCGGAGCCGCCTGATGCTCTCCCGGATCATCGACGGGAGCCCCATACCCGCCTTCGTCATCGACGAACATCACACGGTGACCCACTGGAACCGCGCCTGCGAGAAGCTCACGGGCTATTCCGCGGCGGTCATGGTGGGGACGCGGAGGCATTGGGAACCCTTCTATCCCGAGAAGCGACCCACCCTGGCGGACATCGTGATACACTCGGCGCGGGATCCCGGAATGGCGAAGCGGTACGAGGGGGAGATGGCCCCCTCTTCGGTGATCAGGGAGGCGGGGCAGAGCGAGCGCTTCTTCCCCCTCCTGGGCATGGAGGGCCGATGGCTCTTCTTCACCGCCGCCCTCCTGCGCGACGCCGAGG
This sequence comes from Spirochaetota bacterium, assembly GCA_040768125.1. Lineage (GTDB taxonomy): Bacteria > Spirochaetota > UBA4802 > UBA4802 > UBA5550 > RBG-16-49-21. The sequence goes on from JAXGNG010000006.1 coordinate 105,507, forward strand.
GAAAGATCGCCGGCGCCATCGAGACGCTCCAGGACATCACGGAGCGGAAGAGGGCCGAGGATGAGAAGCTCCGGGCCCACATGGAGCTCGAACAGATATTCAACACCACGCCCGTGGGGATGCGGGTCGTGGACCGCGATTACCGCACGATCCACATCAACCGGCGCTTCATGGAGATGTTCGACATTGACTCGAGCCACTTCTCGAAGGGAGGGTCCCTCGACTGGGACCGCGAGCTGGTGAAGACCGACCGGGCGCTGATGAAGAGGATACCCCTGGGGGAGCGCTACATGGAGTACGAGATGCGCGCCCGGGTCCGGGGACGGGAGATCGTCTGCATGGTCCACGCCTCTCCCTACTTTTCGCGTGACGGGAACGTCGTGGGCGTCATCGAAAGCTTCACCGACATCACGGAAACCAGGACCCTCCAGGACGGGATCATGCACATCGCAGAAACGGAGCGGCAGCGGATCGGCCAGGACCTCCACGACGGCCTGGGGCAAAACCTCACGGCCGTGACCTTCCTTATCGAGGCTTTGAAGGAGAAGATCGCGCATCACGCCGGTGCGGGAGTCCCGGACATCGAGCGGGTCGAGGGGCTCATACGCAACGCCATCGTCCAGACCCGGAGCCTCTCCCGCATGCTCTCTCCCGTCGAGATGGAGCGGAACGGCCTCAGGGCGGCCCTGGAGGAGATGGCGGAGACCACGGAGAAGATCTACGGCGTGTCCTGCCGGGTGTTCCAGGAGGGGAATTTCTTCATCGAGGACAACCAGGCCGCCACGCATCTTTTCTACATCGCCCGGGAGGCGGTGACCAATTCCATCAAGCACGGGAAGGCGGGGCGTATCGCCATCCGCCTGGTCGAGAAAGGCGGGGAGCGCGCCGTGACGGTACGGGACGACGGGTCCGGCGTGCCCGACGGTCCGGCGGACACGGGCCTCGGGCTTCGCATCATGCGTTACCGCGCGGGGATCATCGGCGCGGATTTCAGCGCCGGGAACGGCGAGGATGGTGGCTTCGAGGTGTCGGTGAGAATGCGGGTGGCGGACGGGGATGAAAGCGGGCAGGATACGCACGCGGAATGATCATCCCCGGAGAGAACGCCGGACCGGACCGTTCATGGCGGATACGGCTTTGCGTGGCGGGAAAATAACAATTTTCCGGTATTGACACCCGCCTCCGCCGGGGGTATTATTGCGGTGAGACGATGCGGTCGCCCCCGCGAGGGGTGCCGCGGGAAGGAACCATGTCGGAGAGCGAGAAGATAATCACGAAAATACTCATCGTCGACGACCATCCCCTCCTGCGCCAGGGGATACGGCAGGTCATCGAGCTCGAGGAGGACCTCCGGGTCTCCGGGGAGGCCTCCACGGCCAATGAGGCGATCGACCTGGTCAACCGCGACACGCCCGACGTGGTGATCGTGGACATCACCCTGGCGGGGAACGTGAGCGGCATCGAGCTGGTCAAGTCCCTGAACGAGCGTTTCCCCGAAATCCGCACGCTGGTCCTCACCATGCACGACGAGTCACTCTACGCAGAGCGCGCCATACGCGCCGGGGCCCGGGGCTACATCATGAAGGAGGTCGCCTCGAAGAACATCATCAGCGCCATCCGCACCATCATGAACGACGAGCTCTACCTGAGCGACGCCGTGTCGAAGCGAATCATCGACAAGCTGGTGCGGGGCTCCGCGGACACCGCCGGGATTTCCGTGGAGCAGCTCAGCAACCGGGAATTCGAGATATTCCAGATGATAGGGAACGGGTTCAGCACCAAGGAGATGGCCAGGAAGCTGAATCTCAGCATCTACACAGTGGAGAGCCACAAGAAGAACATCAAGGAGAAGCTGAAGCTTAAAAACTCCTCCGATCTCGCCAAATACGCCATCCAGTGGGTCATCACCCAGACGAAGTAAGCCCTCGCCGCTCACCGGTTTTTGCTAATGGAAAATAGCAATTATCGGGCATTGACCTGCGTTCAAAATCAATGCTATCTTGATCAAGTAAACCCCGCCATGGACGGGGGGCACGGCATCGCGCGGCCGACCGCCGCGTCAACGGGCGCGATGCGAGGAGGGCACAGGCGAGAATCACCACGACGGTTCGCCCGGCCTGGGAGCCCGCCGGGTTCATCAGGACGGACCGGGAATAACCATTCTTTGGATGAGGAGCGTTTCGTATGAATTATAAACCCGGTATTTGCACATTCTGCGGCACGGGATGCGGTCATCTCCTTGATGTGAGGGGGGACGAGGTCCGGGGCGTTTTCCCGGTGCAGAACCACCCGGTCAGCAAAGGGCGCCTCTGCGTGCGGGGATGGAACATCCATGAACTGCTGAACACCCCCGAGAAGATCACCGCTCCCCTCGTGAGAAAAGACGGGGTCCTGGTGGAAACGGGCTACGACGAGGCCGTCGCCCTGGTGGCGAAGACCCTCGGCGGCCTCGCGAAGGAATCGCCGGAGAGCATCGGCTTCCTGGCCTCCCCCCGCTCCTCGAACGAGGAAAATTTCCTTCTCATGAAGCTCGCCCGCGCCGTGTTCAACACCAACAACATCAGCCTGGACTACGATCCCGGGCACCGGGTCAGCATCGACGTGCTGCACGCCGGGACCGGCATGGCGGGGATGCTCGGCTCCCTGGAGGAGATCACGGAATGCCGGTTCCTCATGACCGTGGGCATCGACATCACCAAGCAGAATCCCATCATCGGGAGCGAGCTCCACAAGGCTGCGCGGGCCGGGGCGAACCTCGTGGTCCTGGACACCCGGGCCACGCAGATCGCGAAGCTCTCGGGAAGGTTCCATCACATCCGTCCCGGGGCCTACCGGATCGCCGCGGCCTTCATGGCGAAGGTCCTGGTCGACGAGGGACTCTGCGACATGGACTACGTCAGGCGCTACACCGGGGGTTACGAGGACTTCGCACGCGCCCTCTTGTCCCTCGGCGAGGGCGAGGTGGCGGAAAAGACCGGCCTCGAGCCGGAGGACCTGAAGAAAACGGCGCGGGAACTCGCCGCCGCGGATTCAGCCATGGTCTTCTTCTCTTCAGGCATATCGGGCCTTGACCGTGAGACGATCTCCTATATCTACAATCTCTTTCTCCTCGCCGGCAAGGTCGGCAGGAAGGGGTGCGGCGTGAACCCGGTCACCGGGATCAACAATCTCCAGGGAAGCTACGACATGGGCGTCGCCCCCGACCTTCTCACGGGGTACCAGCCCCTGGAGGACGCCGAGGCCCGGGGGAAATTCGACCGGGAATGGGGCGTGACGCTTTCCCCGCGGCCCGGTAAATCGATACACGACCTGATGACCGGGGGCGCGAAGCTGAAGGCCCTGGTCGTGGTGGACCATGACGAGACGATCATACGCGACCTCGAGGAGATACGGGAGGTCGATTTCGTGGTTTACGTCGGCACCTTCCGGAACGCCTTCACCGACTACGCCCACGCGGTGCTCCCCATCGCGAGCTACATCGAATCCGACGGCACCTTCACCAACACCGAGCGGAGGGTCCAGCTTTCCCGGAAGAAGGTCGACCCCCGGAACGGGGTCCTCCCCGGGTGGAAGCTCATCGCCTCCCTCGCGGAGAAGGCCGGCGCGAAATGGGCTTACGGCTCACCCGCCGACGTCATGGAAGAGATCGCGCGGCTCACGCCCGCGTACCAGGGCATTTCCCACGGGAAGCTCCAGGGGACCTTCGGGATCCAGTGGCCCTGCGGCAAGGATGCGCCGGAGGGCACGGCGCGATTCACCCTGGAGGGCGCCCAGAAAAAGGTCTCCTTCGCGCCCGTGGAGGGTGGCTTCGGGGTGCCGCGCGCCAGCGACGAATACCCGGTGCTCCTTCTCGTCGGCGAGGCCCAGCATTTCTGGCACCAGAACAATTTGATGAAGAAGACAAACATACCCCTGAGGGAGTACAACGCGACGCTTCTCCTCTACCCCGAGGGATACGTGGCGATCTCCCCCGAGGACGCGAAGGCCCTCCAGGTGCGGGACCGCTTCCCCGTGAAGATCGTGTCTCCCTACGGCTCCATGGAGGCCATGGTGCAGGTTACGGACAAGCTGAAGCCGAATACGGCCTACGTGGCCTACTTCGTCCACGATATGGTGACAAAGTTCTTCCTTGAGCACAGGGACGTTTTCAAGAGAGGCGAGGACGCAACAATTCCAGTGAGGATCGTAAAGGTGTGACCATGTATGTGATAGCAAAAAGCCGTGTAATGGATATCGCTGCGGAGCTTCAGAAGGAGTACCGCGTCTTCGGCCCCATCGTTGAAAAGGAGACGAAGCAGACGATGTTCGCCGCCGCCGATGATATCGCCGAGGTGGACCTGGGGGCGCCGATACCGGCGATCCCCCCGAAGCACGTCCTCTTCCCCCACTACGAGCGGATCATGTCGTACGAGTACGACCGGAAGAGCAGGAAGGCGGATATCCGTCCCGATTTCGACGATGAGAAGAAGGCCCTCTTCGGCATACGCTCCTGCGACCTCACGGGGATTCTCTGCCTGGACCGCTTTTTCCTGGGCCAGGAGTTCGTCGACGACGTTTTCCGGAACCACCGGAGGAACCTCTTCATCGTCGCCAACACCTGCATCGCGCCCTTCCCGCAGTGCTTCTGCGTCTGCACCGACAGCGGACCCGCGGCGCACGAAGGGTACGACCTGAACCTCACCCTCCTGGGCGACCGGTACCTGGTTGAGTCCGGGAGCGATAAGGGGAGGGCCCTGGCGGAGAAGATGGGCCTTGAAAAGGCCGACCCCTCCCTGGCGAAGGAAAAGGAAAAGGCCGTGGATCTCTCGGTGTCGAAGTTCGACGCCGTGGCAAAAACGAACAAGGCCTGGATATCCCGCGTGGTGAACAGGGTCACCACGGGTCTCATCGACGAGCGGGTATGGGAGAACATCGGCGACCAGTGCTTGGAGTGCGGGGCATGCTCCTTCGTCTGCCCGAGCTGCTCCTGCTTCAACATCGTCGATTCCGCCGCCGGGGGCGACGCCACGGACCGACTTCGGACCTGGGACTCCTGCTCCTACGAGGGCTACTCGAGGATGGCGGGGGGGCACAATCCCCGGAAGCCCGTGGAGGACCGGAGGAGCAAGCGCTTTTTCTGCAAGCTCTCTTATTCGCAGTCGAAGAAATACCTGCGGCCCGGATGCGTCGGCTGCGGCCGCTGCCAGTGGGTCTGCCCGGGCGATATCGGTCTGCCCAACGTGGTCACGGACATCAGGCGAGAGATTCATAAATAGGTGGGTGCCATGAGCGAAATAGTGAATACGACAATCCCGGAAGTGGTGACGATCGAGGAGATCAGGGACGAGATCGTCGACGTCAAGACCTTCTATTTTTCCTTCGACGGGAGGCCCGGCGGGAAGCCCTTCGCCTTCAAATCGGGGCAGTTCATCATGTGCACCGTCTTCGGCGCCGGGGAGTTCGCCGTGTCCCTTCCCCCGAGCCCGGAGAACGACCGGTTCCATATCACGGTGCGGAAGGTGGGGAAGGTGACCAACGCCCTCCACGAGCTGAAACCGGGGGACAGGGTGGGAGTGCGCGGCCCCTTCGGCAACGGGTTCCCCTTCGAGGAGATACAGGGGAAGAACGTGGTCTACGTGGCCGGCGGCATCGGCCTCATACCCCTCCGCTCCTCCATCATGCGCGTGATGCAGAACAAGGAGAAATTCGGGCGCATCCTTCTCTTCCTCGGGGCGCGGACCCCCCAGGAGTTGATGTACCAGTACAACCTGGAGGAGTGGAAGGCGGCGCCGGGATTCGAGACCCATATCACCATCGACAATCCCGTTCCGGGATGGGACGGGGAGACCGGATTCGTCCACACCCTGATCAAGAAATCGAACGTGCCGGCCAAAGACACCGTCGCCTTCGTCTGCGGCCCCCCGGTGATGTTCAACGCCGTCATCAAGGAGCTCACCGAGATCGGCATCGGCGAGGAGAACATAATTTCAACCCTTGAGCGCCACATGAAGTGCGGCATCGGGAAGTGCCAGCACTGCTCCATCGGGAGGACCCTGGTGTGCACGGACGGACCGGTCTACACCTACCGGCAGATCAAGACCCTGGGGGAGCAGATCTGATGGAATTCATTCCCGTCATGGAGCGCCTGGCGCGGTCGCGGACCTGCTTCGTCGGCATGGGGAACCCCCTGATGGGCGACGACGCCGTGGGTGTCCACGTCATCGAGGGCCTCATGGAGCGCCTGGCCTCTGACCGCGTCACGGCCCTGAACGTCGAGGACGTGATCGAGAACCATGTCTGCGCCATCGCCGATGGGAACGCGGAGCACGTGGTCATCGTCGACGCCGTCCAGTCGGGCTCCGCGCCGGGCTCCATCCTCTTCGGGCGCCTCGGCGAGTTCAAGGAGATCATCGGCGACGTCTCGACGCACAAGCTCTCGCTCCTCCTCTCGGGGAAGATGCTCGAGTCCCACGGCAAGACGGTGTGGCTCCTGGGCATCGAGGCCCGCGACGTGGAGTTCGGCACCGGCCTTTCCGACGATGTGAGAAGGAGCGCCGATACGCTCCTCGATGTGTTACTTTCATATATCAACAGCGATCATAAGGAGCCCCTGTATGAACATTGATATCTACGGCACTCTTTTCATTGCGGTGGCGATACTGGCCGCCTCGGCGGTCCTGACGCCCCTGATGTCGGTAAAACGGAAGGCCGCGGGATGGTTGAATTTCCTTCTGACCGCGGCGGCGGCGGTGCTGCTTCTGATGATAAGCTACAAGGTCCTCTTCCTTGATGGCGGCGAGGCGTCACGGCTCTACCAGGTGGGGCCCGTGGGGGTCTATTTCCTCATCGACGGCTTCTCGGCCTTTTTCATCGCCATCATGGCCTTCATGTCGGTGATGAGCGCCTTCTACTCCATCGACTACATGGAGCACTATCCCTCGTACCGCCTCTGGGGCTATTACCTCTGCTTCCCGCTCTTCGTGATCGGAATGATCGGAATCGTCACCGTGGACGACCTCTCCACGGGCTTCACCGCGGCGTGGCAGCTCATGACCATCGCCTCCTATTTCCTGATTCGATTCGAATACCGCGAGAAGGGCAACGTTCGGAACGCCAACAAGTACCTCGTCCTCATGGAACTGGCCTGGGCCCTGGTGCTGGGGGGGACGCTCTTCGTCGAGGGCATCGGGGTCGGTGACTCGGTCCACGCCATTGTCACCAAAATGGGAGCCATGGGCGGTCCCGCACTCTACGCGGTTTACGGGCTCCTCCTCGTGGGGTTCGGCTTCAAGGCGGGCATCTTCCCCTTCGGACAGCTCTGGCTGCCCGACGCCCACTCCATCGCGCCCTCTCCCATCAGCGCCCTCCTCTCGGGGGTCATGATCAAGACCGGCGTGTATGGCATTATCCGGACCTTTTTCTGGATGGTCCCCCACGGCGAGGGGGCACATTTCGACGGCCTTCTCTGGGGTACCGTCGTCGCCTCCTTCGGCGCGGTGACGCTTTTCATAGGCACCGTCCAGTCGATGAAGCAGAGCGACGCGAAACGGCTCCTGGCCTACAGCTCCATCGGCCAGGTGGGTTACATCATCCTGGGAGCCGGCGCGGCCCTCTACCTGCTCCACGTCCCCGGGGACTACGTTCGACTCTTCGCCGCCGTGGCGATCATCGGCGCCCTCTACCATGTTCTTAACCACGCGATATTCAAGGGGCTTCTCTTCCTCGTGAGTGGCAGCGTCCTCTACGCCACGGGGACCAAGGACCTGAACCGCCTGGGAGGCCTCCTCAAGTTCATGCCCCTGACGGCCCTGGCCGCGGGGATCGCCTCCCTCTCGATTTCCGGCGTTCCGCCCTTCAGCGGCTTCGCCAGCAAGTGGACGATCATTTCGTCGTCCCTCATCGGCGGGAGCGGAATCCTGTTCCTGGTGATCTTCGGCATCATCGCCCTCTTCACCAGCGCGATCACCCTTTCCTGTTACGTCAAGTTCTTCGGCATGACCTTTACCTCCACGGGGGCCGAGTGGAGCCTGGCCACCAAGCCGAAGGAGGTGCCGGCCACGATGATAGTGCCGAAGGCGATCCTGGCGCTCCTCTGCGTCGTCCAGGGACTGCTGCCCTTCTTCTATTTCCAGGTGATCATCGACATGATCCGGAAATCGCCCGGCTCCATCGCCGCCGCGTTGTTCCAGGACCTCAGGGCCGGGGCCGACCTCTCTTCGGGGATGATGGGCGTTTCCGTCCAGGTCCCGGGCATGGGCTACCTTTCGTCAACGGCGGTACCCCTGGTGATACTTGCCGTGGCGGCAGGGGCGCTCATTTTCGCCTGGCTGCTGAAAAGCTCCTCGGGGGCGGAGGAGAAGCAGGCGCCCACCTGGCTCTGCGGCTACCAGGACCTCAACGACCTGAACCGTTACAGGGACCGCAACATGTTCGCGGCCCTGAAAGGCTTCTTCCGGTGGACGGGCGGCAACGTGAAGAAATAGAGCGCGAAAAAACCATTACGGGAGATCGTGATCATGCTGACAATCGATGACGTGAAAAACAGGCTGAAAGAAGCGTACGGAGACGCCGTGGTGAAGTTCGAGCAACCGCTTCCCACGCGGCTCTTCGTGGACATAAAAAGGGAGAAGGTGCGGGACATCTCGAGAGAGATGATAAAGATCGGGGGCCGCTACCTGGTGAGCGTCGGGTACGACGCCATCGCACGGGAGGGGAACCTGGGTCTCGTCCATACCTTCAGCCTGGACCGGGACGACATGTTCGTCTGCCTACGCACGGCGGCGCCCGCCGACGATCCCTCGTTCGATTCCATCACCCCCGACATTCCCAACGCGGGATGGTCGGAGCGGGAGTACATGGACCTCCTGGGGATGAAATTTCCCGGCCACCCGAAGCCGAAGCGGCTGATCCTCGCGGACGACTGGCCAGCGGGCGTCTACCCCCTGCGGAAAGAAGTGCCCTGGAACCTGATGCCCCCGGCGGCGGAGGACGTGGCCTACCAGATCGACGAGGCCCCCGAGGGGTGCACGACGATTCCCGTGGGGCCCTTCCATCCCACCCTCCACGAGCCCGCCCACTTCGCGGTCTTCGTGGACGGCGAGACGATCAAGGGATGCGATTACCGCGGCTTCATGGTGCACCGGGGACTTGAAAAGCTCTGCCAGACCCAGGTGACCTACAACGAGGTCCCCTTCATCGCCGAACGGATCTGCGGCATCTGCGGCTCCGTCCACGCCTGCTCCTACGCGCAGGCCGTGGAGATGGCGGCGGGTCTCGCGATATCCCGGCGCGCCGAGTACCTGCGTACCATCATGCTGGAGATCGAGCGGATCCATTCCCACCTCCTCTGGCTCGGCGTGGCCGGCCACCTGATCGGCTTTGACACGGTCTTCATGCAGGCATGGAGGGTCCGGGAGAGCATCATGTGGTTCGGGGAGAAGCTCACTGGCAACCGAAAAACCTACGGCATGATCGTCGTGGGGGGCGTGCGCAGGGACATTACCCCGGAGCTGAAGGAAGAGCTTCGAAACGTGATCACCACGATCGAGAAGGAGCTCATGGTCATCAAGAAGTCGATCATCGGCGACACCGCCATCCACCGCCGGACGAAAGGCGTGGGACGCATCACGAAGGAGGAGACGGAGCTCTGGAGCCTCGTGGGGCCCGTGGCGAGGGCCCGGGGCGTGGACATCGACGCGCGGCGGGACCATCCCTACGCCGCATACGACGAGATGACCTTTGACGTACCCGTGGTGGACACCTGCGACGTCTGGGGCACCGTGGTGGTCAGGATCCTCGAGGTCTTCGAGGCGATCAGGATCATCCGCCAGGCCCTTGACAAGATGCCCGAGGGGCCCATCATGACCGAGTTCGACGAGGACGTCGTACCCTACCGCCACGCCATTACCGCCGTTGAGGCGCCCCGGGGCGAGGTGGTGCACTACCTGATCACCGGGGAGGAGAACCGTCCGGAGCGGTGGCGGGTGCGCGCCCCCACCTATCCGAACCTCCAGGGGGTGCCGGCGATGCTCCTGAACGACCAGTTCGCCGATTTTCCCATCATCGTGGGCAGCATCGATCCCTGTTTCTCCTGCACCGACCGGGTGGTGAAGGTGGACGTCAGGTCAGGCGCGGCGAGCCGGCTCACGGCGGCGGACCTGGAAAAAATGTCGCGCGACAGAAAAAACGCGGGAAGGTGAAACGATGGATATCCTCTATATCGCGGTCAACATACTGCTGTTCCTCGCCCTGGCCCCCTTCTTCGAGGGCGTGGTGAGAAGGATCACGGCGCGGGTCCAGTCCCGCCAGGGGCCGCCCCTGGTGCAGCCCTACTACGACATCCTGAAGCTCCTGGGGAAGCAGAATTTCCAGGCGGGAAACGCCGCCTTTCGGCTGGCGCCGCTCATGGCCCTCGCTTCGATCCTGAGCGTCATCGCCTTCATCCCCCTGGGGTTCCAGGCGAATTTCCTGACGCAGTACGCCGACGTGATCACGGTCATCTACCTCCTGACCATGGGCGGCGTGGCGGTGCTCCTGGGGTCCCTCTCCAGTAAAAACACCTACGCGGTCATCGGGTCGAGCCGTGAGATGGTCACCATGATCATGGTGGAGCCGGTCCTGGCGATGACCTTCATCATGGGGGCGGTGAAGATGAAGAGCCTGGGCATCGACGTGACCACGGCGAGCGTCGCCTCCTCGGGATGGGCCTGGTCCGCGGGGCTCATGCTGGTGGTCTACCTCATGGCCCTCCAGGCTTTCGTGGGAAGGCAGCCCTTCGACATCGCCGAGGCGGAGGTCGAGATACTCGAGGGCCCCTTCATCGAGTACAGCGGCCCCAATTACGCCCTCTTCAAGTACTACCTCATGTTGAAGCAGATGTTCTACGCGGTCCTATTCGTCACGGTGTTCATGCCGTTCCTGAGGACCGGGATATACCCGGCCGACCTGGCGCTCCAGCTGCTCGGGGTCCTGGCGGTCTTCGTCTTCATCGCCCTGATCGGATCGACGAACCCGAGGCTCAGGATCGACCAGGCGGTGAGATACTACGCCGTGCTCATCGTCGCGTCCCTGGCGGCCGTGGGCCTTTCCGTGTACGGCATATAGATCGAGTGTGAAAGGAGAGACGCTGTGTGGTTAACAAGTAAGATAAAACAGGTGCTCATGGTCCTCAAGCCGGGTGTCGTCACCCTCAGGTACCCCTTCGAGCCGCGTCCCACGCCGGAGAATTTCCGGGGGCAGCCGGTCTGGGATCACCACAAGTGCGTCGGCTGCGGCGGATGCGCCGCCCACTGCCCGGCGCGGACGATCATGATTCGCGACGTGTGCCAGGACCTCAGGATCATGCTCTACGACGGCTCGCGGTGCACCTACTGCGGGCGTTGCGCCGACGTCTGTCCCGAGGACGCGATAACCATGAGCGGGGAGTTCGAGCTGGCGACCAACGACCGCAACGACATCACCCTCAGCATGGAACTCTTCATGCTGACCTGCCAGCGCTGCGGCAGGTGCTACAACATGGAGACCACGAACATGATAGACAAGATGGGGCTCCGGGGGTTCCGGTACGACAACCTGGAGGCGCGGGCGGTGATTCCCGTCGCGACGGAGCATTTTGACGGGGCGGCCCTCGAGGAATCGGACCGCTACAAGAGACCGCAAAAATAAGGAGAAGGGATATGCTGGCCAGACTCTGCAAGAAAGCCTTTCCGAAATCACTCTGGATATACCACTGCAACTCCGGGGCGTGCAACGGGTGCGACATCGAGATACTCAACGTCCTGACGCCGTTCTACGACGTGGAGCGCTTCGGGATGAAGCTCGTGGCGTCGCCGCGCCACGCCGACGTGATGCTGATCTCCGGGGCCGTGACCCGGCCGACGCTTCCCCTGGTGAAGAAGGCCTACGACGCCATACCGGAGCCGAAGCTGGTGTTCGGCATCGGGTCCTGCGCGGCCGGGGGAGGGTGCTGGTTCGACTCCTACCACGTGACGGGGGGGGCCGACAAGGCCGTTCCGGTGAACTACATCATACCGGGGTGCCCGCCGCGTCCCGAGGCGATCATCTACGGCGTGGCCCTGGCCCTGGGGCTCGTGGACAAGAAGGCGGCGCCCGTGGAGCTGAAGCAGGTCGAGTTCCCCGTGGACATGTACTTGAAAAACAGGGCCTACGAGGAGAGAAACGTCATTTATCAGGTGCTGGACAACTAGCGCCCGCCGGGCCGCGGGAGCGCGGGCGGGGAGATACATCATTCATGGGAGCGGATCAATGGGAAAAAAAATACTCTTGGTCGATGACGATATAGACACCTGCGCGGGCATCACCCTGGCGCTGAAGGCGAACGGGTACGAGGTGGTGGAGGCGCATTCCGGCGCCGAGGCGCTCAAGAAGGTCCTCACCGTGCGGCCCGACGCCATCATCCTTGACGTCATGATGGAGACCGACACGGCGGGATTCGAGTTCGCCTACCAGATTCGGAGCGACCGGCCGACCTCTCGGTACCGGGAGGTGAAGGACACGCCGATCATCATGCTGACGGCCATCAACCAGGTGACGAACTCGCGCTTCTCCCTCGACGACCGCGAGAGTTTCCTGCCGGGGGTGAATGATTTCTTGACAAAGCCGGTGAACTTTGATCTGCTGCTGGAAAAATTGAAGAAACACGCCTGACGAAGGGGGTTCACCATTCGATGTTGACGAGGATCAATGCCCGGATCAGCACGAAGCTCGTGATCAGCCTCCTCTCCGTCGTGGTGATCAGCGGCATAAGCTCCGTCGTCATAAGCCGGAACATCATCAGCAAGAACGTGCTGGGGCAGGCCTACGAGGACGTGCGCAGCAACCTGAAGACCGCCCAGTACGTATACTTCAAGCGCATCAATATCATCCACCTCTTCACGAAACACCTCGCGTCCCTGGGTTACCTCCAGGCCGCCATACTCAACAACAACCGCCCCGTGATGCACGATAAGCTGAACGAGGTGAAGCGGGAGCTGGACATCGACATCATGACGATAACCGACGCCGGGGGAAGGGTCATCGCGCGCGCCAACAGCTATGAGAGCGTGGGCGACGACATGAGCGGTGACCTCTTCGTGCGCCATGTCCTCGACAGGAAGGAGTCGTGCTCGGGAACCGACATCGTGTCCCGCGATTCACTGGAGAAAGAGGGACGGGAGCTCGCGGACCGCGCCTTTATCACCGTCATCTCCACGCCCCGGTCGCGCCGCAAGGCGAAGAGCTTCGAGGCGGACGGCATGTGCATCAAGGCGGCGGCCCCGATCATGTACAACGGGAAACTGATAGGCGTGGTCTACGGCGCGAAGCTTCTCAACAACAACTTCGAGCTGGTGGACCGGATCAAGAGCCTCCTCTTCAAGGATGAGCAGATCGACGGCTACGACATCGGGACGGTCACCATCTTCATGGACGACCTCCGCATTTCGACCAACGTGAAGAACCGCGACGGGAAGCGGGCCATCGGGACCCAGGTCTCCGAGGAGGTGTACAACAAGGTAATCGAGAAGAAACAGCTATGGCTCGACAAGGCCTTCGTGGTGAACAACTGGTACCTCTCGGCGTACAGCCCCATTTACGATCTCCGCAACCGGGCAATCGGGATCCTCTACGTGGGGATCATCGAGGACAAGTACATCAGCATCAGCCGCAAGGCGATGCTCTACGCCTTCCTGGTCACCCTTATATCCGCCACGGTCGCCGTGGCCCTCTCGGCGTACCTGATACGGAGCATCATCACGCCGATGCGCGGTCTCGTGGAGGCCTCGAAGGAGATCGCCCAGGGACATTACGACAGGAAGATCGAGGTTAAGTCCCGGGACGAGATGGGCTACCTCTGCGAGACCTTCAACGGCATGATCGACGCGATCGCCGAGCGGGACAGGAAGCTCAAGGAGCAGACGGAGATGCAGATCGTCCAGTCGGAGAAGCTCGCCTCCCTGGGGCGCCTGGCTTCGGGTATCGCCCACGAGATAAACAACCCCCTCACCGGCGTCCTCTCCTACGGCACCGTACTCTACGACGAGCTCAAGGATACGCAGTACCGAGAGGACCTGAAGGTGATCATCGATGAGACCCTCCGGTGCCGGGAGATCGTGAAGGGGATACTCGATTTCGCGCGGGAGACGAAAATCGAGAAGAGACCGGGGAACTTGAACCAGGTCATCCTGGAGAGCATGGCGATACTGGAGAAACACGTGAATTTTCAGAATATCAGGATTAAAAAAGATTTGGCGGATGACATTCCCGATATTAATATAGATATAAACCAGATCAAGTCGGTCCTGAACAACCTGGCGGTGAACGCCGCGGACGCGATGCATGACGGGGGTGACCTCGTCATCATGACGAGATACGACGGGGAACGCAGGAGGATCGTCGTGACGGTGTCGGACAGCGGCATCGGGATCAAAGAGGAAAACCTGAACAAGATATTCGACCCCTTCTTTACCACAAAGGACACGGGGAAAGGGACCGGCCTCGGTCTTTCGGTCACCTACGGGATGGTACAGCGCCACGGGGGGACGATTCGCGTGGAGAGCACGGTCGGCATGGGGACGACATTCATCATGGAGTTTCCCCTTGACGCGGGGATCGAGGGCAACGGAAACACGACGGCGATGAGCTGAGGAAGGGACATGGACAGAAAAACGAAACTGCTGATCATCGACGATGAGGATATCGTTCTTAAAAGCTGCCTCCGCATATTGAAGAACGAGGGGTACGAAATCGACACGGCATACTCCGGGGAGGAGGGCCTGAGCCGGACCGGCGAGAAGGAATATGACATCGTCATTACCGACCTGAAGATGCCCGGCATCGGGGGGATGGAGGTCCTTGCGACCCTGCGCAGGGAGAAGCCGGACCTGACGGTGATTATATTCACCGGCTACGCCACGGTGGAGAACGCCCGGGAGGCCCTGAAGATGGGCGCCTTCGACTACATCCCGAAGCCCTTCACCAACGAGGAGCTAAGGAGCGTGGTGGAGAACGCGGTCAAGGCCCGGGCGGAAAGCTCCAGCGCGAAGATGCTCGACCTCATGGCGATCGTTTCCCACGAGATGAAGAGCCCCGTTTCCGCGGTCCATACCACGGCGGAGACGCTCTACCGCGGCTACCTGGGGAACCTGGACTCCGAGCAGCAGAAGACCGTTGAGAAGATCATCAGGAACTGCCAGTACCTGGAGGACATCATACGCAATTATCTTGATCTTTCGAAGATGGACCTGGACAACCTTGAATCCTTCACCGAGAAGATAAACCTGGTGGACGACGTGATCCAGCCCGCCGTCGACATGCCGGAGCACGGCGAAAACCTCAAGAAGATGCCGATACGTACCGAGTATCGCGTGAGGCCCCGGATCGTCGGCGATCCCAACCTCCTGAAGATCGTGATCACCAACCTCCTGAACAACGCCATCAAGTACGGCGCCCCGGAAACGCCCGTGGAGGTCCTGGTTCGCGAGGAGCAGGGCTCCTACCTCGTCTCGGTCCGCAACGAGGGAGTGGGAATCCCGAAGGAGGACATCGAGCAGCGACTCTTCGGGAAGTTCAGCCGCATGAAGCAGAAGGGGACCGAGGGGGTCAAGGGCTCCGGCCTGGGTCTCTATATCTGCAAAAAGATCGTGGAAAAGCACCATGGAAAGATATGGGCGGAGTCCGAGCCCGGAAAGCACGTGACCTTCACGTTCAGCCTTCCCGCGGGAGAAGGCGCATGAAACTGATTCTCATAATCGACGACGACCCGGATTTCCTCTCTTCCCTGAGGCTCACCCTGGAATCCGCCGGGTACGAGGTCGCTTCCGCCACGGGAGCCGAAGAGGGGCTCACGCGTTTCCGGGAGAGGAAACCCGACCTTGTCATAAGCGACATCATGATGGAGCGGATCGATTCCGGCATACGGCTCGCCCGGGATATCCGCGAGATCGATACCGCGGTTCCCGTCTTCCTGTTGAGCGACATCGGGCGCCTCACGGCCGAGAATCTCGACGCCTACCGCCTCGAGTGCGATGGGGTCTTCCAGAAGCCTTTCCAAATCGACAATCTCCTGGAGAGGATCGCCGTGGCGATCCGGGAGAAAAGGTAGGCCGCGCCACTTCCCTGCCGCACCCCCGGTTTCAGCTCCTTCTGTCGCGTCCCAGGCATTCGTCTGCGCGGTCGCACCACTGGGCGCACCCCGTCGCCAGCCTGGGGTTGCGCACCCGCATCTGGCAGGAAGGGCAGGGGCGGGAGGCGTCGTCCTTGAAAAATTCTATCGGCGCGCCGCAGGAGGGGCATGGGGTTTCAAATATGTCCCCGGGGCGCCAGTAGCGGGTATCCTGTCCCGGGCATCGAGTCCTGTTCATCATGATGTCCTTTTGGTGTCTCTTCGTTATTTATAATATATCATTGATACATGAAATGTCAAGAGAAAGCCCCCCCCTGTAGCGTCGGGTTTAAACCCGACGCTACAGGGGCGTATTCATCGATCACATCGCCTTCATGTGTATTAACCGCATTGCGGATAACGCGTGTGTTAATCTGCAGGTTGTTCTGACACAGTTCTGTGAACGGACACAATTTGGATTATGTAACCATACAGGGAAATGGCCCTTAACAGGAATGTGGCCAGGCGATACAATGCGTTTTATCTGAACCATTATGGGAGGAGAAAAGAGTTATTTCAACACATAAAGCGCTGGACGAAGGGCCTAAAAATTCGCGCGCTTTGCCGACGCTTTCATCACCGCCGTGGCGTCCTTCACGATCCGGTCCACCACTTCCTTCACCTTCGGCGTGTCGTGGATGATGCCGGTGATCTGTCCCAGGGGAAGGACACCCTTACGGTTGTCTCCCTCCATTGTCCCCGCCTTGAAGGCGCTGAACCCCACGGCCATGCGGGAGAGCTGTTTCATCATCCGCCAGTTCTTCCTCACGCCGTCGAAGAGCCCCTTCTTCCTGCGGGGCCGGGGGGCACCGGCCGGCTTCACCGCCGGCTTCGCCGCAGCCGCCTTCCGGGGCTTCGGGAACATCATGCCCGAGACGAGCTTCGAAACAGGGAGGTCAAGTTCCTTCGCTATCCGGGTTCCCTTCCACGCCGCGGCGAAGGGGTTGAGGCACTTCCGGGTCATCCGCCGCGATCCATCGGCGTCCATCATCCTGGCGAACATACCGTCGACACGGTCGGTGTACACGGTGTCGAAGGCCGACATTTCCACGCTCATCCGCTTCTGGATCTCGTGGACCGGGCTCTCCACGGTGTTCATGAACCGCGTCCCCATGGCGATACCCTCGGCCCCCAGTGCCAGGGCCGCCGCGAGTCCCCGCCCGTCGGCGAAGCCCCCCGCCGCGATGACCGGTATCTTCACCGCGTCGACAATGCTGGGCACCAGCGCCAGGGACGTGACGGCGCCGCCGTGGCCGGCGGCCTCGTGGCCCGTTACCAGGAGGGCGTCGGCGCCTTCTGCCTGGGCGGCCAGGGCGTGCCTGAGGGTCGTCACCGTGGCGATGACCTTCCCACCGTAGGCGTGGACCGCCTCGGCGATCCAGTCGCCCTTCCCCAGGGAGTAGTTGACGATGGGAACCCTCTCGCGGATGAGGACGTCGGCGTTCAACTCGGAGCCGGGGAAGTAGAGGGTCACGTTCGCCGCGAAGGGCTTCTTCGTGAGGCTCCGCACCTTCCGTACGGCATCCTCGGTCTCGCGGGGGGGCATCACCCCCGTGGCGAGAATCCCCAGGCCCCCCGCCTCGGCGACGGCGGCCACGAGCTCCGGCGTGCTTATCCAGCTCATCCCGGACAGGACGATGGGGTGCTTGATTTTAAAGAGATCGGTTATTTTCGTTTTCATGGTGTCCTCGATTGAATGTACGGGCCCCTCTCGGAAAACTTTTTCACAGAGGGATGTTTTCCCTTTGAGGCAGCATCCCGTGTCATGGTAATAGAATTGTTTATTAACCTTCCTGTCATTCAGGCTGAAGTCCCGGCACAATCAGCCGGGGTACACTCCGAGAATCTTGTCCCCCCGCGGGGGGGAGACGCCGGAATTCCCTCCTTCCAGCGGTTTGGTTCCCGCCGACCCGGAAATCATTTACCAGGCCTCGTAAAACTCCCGCAGCGGTTTCTTCAGATTGTTCTTTATCATCGCATAGTTTTCACGGGACTTTCCCGCCATGTCCCGGGCAAACTCCATGGTCCTTTCAAGAAGCACGTCTTCCGGGTGAATGCCGTTGACGATGTGTCGATGCAGGCACTCCTCCCCCGTGCAGGCCGTCCCGGCCAGGACCATGTCGTGTACCGCCGCCCGGGACGGGAGGTTCCCGATTATTGTCAGCAGGGCCTCGTCCAGGGGCATGCCGTACGTCACCTCGGGAAAGCAGAGCTTTCCCCTGTCGGACCTCATGATCCTGAAATCCATGGAACTCGCCAGGATGGCCCCCATGGCGTAGGCGTGACCGTTGATACAGCCGATGGTCGGCAGGTTCAGGAGGCATGACCTTAAAAGCGTCTTTTTCACGCGGTACAGGAAATCATCCCTCTCGGCATCGCTCACCCCGGCAATCCATTGCAGGTTTATGCCGTTCGAGAAGAATTTCGGGTCACTGCTCTTCACCACGAGCGAGGCATTGCCTTTCGATTCCTCGATTTCATCAAATACCTGGTTGTATTCATCCAGGGCGCTGCTCGTGAAGGTGTTCTTGTTTTCACTGTCGATGAGGGTAATAATGAAGACATTGCCGTCTTTTGATAATTCAATGTGGTTCATGGATGTTCCTGCGTTACTCAAGGATGAAAAATCGTTTAGTGCCGATGATTTATGCCGCAAGGGAACATCCACATTATTCATCAGAGGTTCCCATAATTCATTGATATCGTTCTGCCAGGAAATTATGGCAAAAACAAACAATGAACTGACATGTCAGTTCATTGTTTATGTGCTGATTTGTCAATAGGTTTTTTTATGCCCGTTCTTTCAGAATTCCTGGAAAGGAAACCAGCGCATGGAGCCAGCAATTGTGACTCGTTTTGCTGCAGGGACATGGATGAATGAGGCAATCGAATCATTCAAACAGGAGTGAGAGGGGGATCCATTCAATCCAAAAGGCACGAGCTCATTTGTTTGTATCCAGGATTTTACTCCGGCCTCGCATTGCTGTAAGGCAACACAATGCGCGTTATGTGAAGCCATTATGGGTATCAAGTCATTATTTCAACACAAAAGCGCTGGTGGACAGCGGGCATAAAATATTTCCTTTCATGAAATATATCATGCCGTATGGGTCGTCTGTCAAGCCAGGGGAGCAGTATAAATTCATAATCTTCTTTATGCTGCGAAGATGTTTAAAAGCTCACTCGGCTTTTTAATGGCATCATTAAATATCATCGTCGGCGGCTTGTTCCGGTTTGCGTTCAACGATTTCACCATCTTTTTCCTCCAGTGCAGGTAAATCCAGCGCATCAGCAAATTCTTTCAGGACATTGTACGCTTCACTCTTGAATCTTGACACGAAAAGGGTAATAGATTTACGGTCTCTGGCAAAGAGCAGTACGCAATATTTTGTTTCCTTTCCCTCATCTGTCTTATGTGTAAAACTATCAATAAGCAATCCGCGAAAATCACCGGGCAGGTTCTTTTCCCATCGGGTATATCCCCGAAGGTGCCTTTCACTGTAAGAAACCTTTTCATGTGTAATGCGGATGAATTCTTTTTCGACAAGCCTGGATACGCCCATATAGCCGAGTACTGCGGAAAGGATTAAAGGGAGCAGTGATCCCGGGAGGGATCCTGTGAATCCTGCCATATATACAAATATTCCAAACCATACTGCACATGCAAGCGAGAATGCCAGTGCACCGATTACTAATAAGCGAGGATCTGAACGTTCCTTTTCCACAGGCAGGTGACGAACGTCTATGGCTATTCTTTCTATGTCCTTCATGTCCCCGGTACTGGCCTTTGAAGAAGAGAGGAGGTCTGATATGGTGTTCAACGTATTAGTTTTTGAATAATCTTTGACCTTTGCTGCCTTCCTCCCCTTTTTGCTCTTCCGGTACCTTTTTGCAGCCTGGGCGCCTGCTTTCAGTGAAATAACTACAAGCATCATCACGAACAGTATATTTTCATCAGCAATAGAAAGGGCGGACATGAATATAAATATCAGTATAGTAGTAGTTAAAATCAGGAGTGGGAAGCCTCCTATCTCTGCTATCTCCGAATCCGGGTCTACTGCCCTGTGCTTCCTGCCTACAACGTAATCCCTGACGAACCAGTAGATATAATCCGCGAAGATGAAGATTATAAAAAATGCGTTGCCATGAATAAATGAAGTCAGGCCGTCCGAAGAGTTGTCATTGGAAAGGCCGGCAATGAGAAAAAACGCCAAATTGCCGTAGAAGAATCCCAGGCTGTAAAGGATCCATGCAATTGCAATGCCGAACTTTTTTACCGGGGATGCGACATCACTGTATTCCCTGGTGGCAAAGACATAGATACCAATCCTCGGGAGTATGGTAAGCTCATATGCGGTGAGCTCAACCGCGTAAAACAGGAATATTCCTTTATATGTCCAGTTAAAAAAGAAATAGCCCACCAGTGGTATGAGATTTTCGACTGCAATGAAGAAATAGTACCTGACAGGCGGCGGTATGCTTTTAAAAGGATTGTATTTCATTATACATTTTACACTGTGCATCTTAATTGTTTGTTTTTATTCAGATATACATGTTTATCTGGGATTTTACTATGGCCTGCCGTTATGGTCATGTGGCACAATGCGCGTTATGTGAAACCATTATGGGGGATTAAATCATTATTTCAACACAAAAAGCGCTGGAGAGCGGGCTGGAAATTTTGCGCGCGCCGGAAAAATGAGAATTTTTACGAGAAACAAGCAGAAAATCCCCGCCTGCTGAATTGAACAACCGCGGTTTAAT
Source organism: Spirochaetota bacterium (assembly GCA_040768125.1). Lineage (GTDB taxonomy): Bacteria > Spirochaetota > UBA4802 > UBA4802 > UBA5550 > RBG-16-49-21. The sequence goes on from JAXGNG010000006.1 coordinate 126,409, forward strand.
TACAGGCATGGTGGTTCAACTATCCTGGAAGTCCTGTTTTTTTCACCGCTGAGGGGCGTATCGAGGAAAGCGTCGGGGGATCCCACCCCTCTCCCTCGGGGAGAGGGGGCCGGGGGGTGAGGGTTTCCTAAAAGTCTACTCGCCGGGGGGATCTTGCTCCATTATTTATTCTTGATTTTCCACCCCTCCGGGGTGAGACTGCCAGCGTGAAGGCCCTTGGAATATACGGCAGCCCCCGGGCGGAGGGAAACAGCGATATTCTCCTCGACCGCGTCCTCGAGGGCGCGCGCTCCGGGGGCGCGGCAATCGACCGCCTCTACCTTCGGGATATGGTTTTTTCGCCATGTACCGAGTGCGGGGGATGCGACGAGACGGGGCGCTGCATAATCGACGACGCCATGCAGGGCGTCTATACGCGACTCCTGGAACCGGAGATCGTTTTCCTGGCTTCGCCGGTCTTCTTTTACGGACTCACGGCCCAGGCAAAGGCCATGGTGGACCGCTGCCAGGCCCTCTGGCGGCGGCGCATGCTGACGAAGAGCAGGGAAGAGCGAAGGAGCTTCGACGGCGGCACGGGGTATCTCGTCATGACCGCCGCCGCGGAGGGCCAACAGGTTTACGAATGCGGGGAATTGACGGCCAAATATTTCTTCTATTCCCTCGACAAGGCCTACGGCGGGGGGCTCTTCGCCAGGGCGGAGGCGAAAGGGGAGATCCTGGAGACGCCAGGGGAGCTTGAGCGGGCCTTCCGGTTCGGGAAGGACGCGGTGAGGCAGATGTCCCGGCACTAACCGTGGCGCCGCCCGGGATTGCCGCGCGGCGCGGGGAGGATTGGAGGCGATGAGGATCGCGATAATGGGACCGGGGGCCCTGGGGCTCCTCTTCGCGGGATATCTCCAGAGGGGCGGCGCCGGTGTCGTGCTTATCGACGAGGACGGGGAGCGCGCGGATCTTTTCAACAGGGAAGGTGTCCGCTGGGAGGGGGCCGCGGCGGACTTTCGATTCACCGTTCCCGCCATGGTGGGTTTTCCCGACCCGGGATCCATTGATCTTGCGGTCCTCTGCGTCAAGGCATACCACACCTCCCGCGCCGCGGAGCAGATAGGCGAATCGGGCTACCGGGGTCCCGTGCTCACGCTTCAGAACGGCCTGGGGAACGGGGAAATCATCGCCCGCGCCTGTCCCGGCGCAGGTGTGATCGTCGGCGCCACCTCCGAGGGGGCGTCCCTGGAAGCGCCCAACCACGTGCGCCACGCCGGGGGCGGGGAGACGGTGTTCGGTCCCCTCGGGGAGGGAAATCCCGGCGGGGAATTCCTCGGAGAGCTCATCGGTGTCATGAAGAAAGGAGGTCTCCGCGCGGCGCTGTCGGATAACCCCGAGGGGATCGTGTGGAGCAAAGCCGTGGTGAACGCGGGGATCAATCCCCTCACGGCCATTCTCTCCGTGCGAAACGGCGTCCTCCTGGATATCGAGCCTGCAAGGGCCCTCATGGCGGGGCTGGTCGGCGAGGCCTATGCCGTGGCGCGGCGGAAGGGCGTCGCCATGCTCTACAATGACCCCGTGGCCAGGGTCGAGGAGGTGTGCCGCCTCACTGCGTCCAACTACTCGTCCATGTGCCTGGACGTGAGGAACCGGCGCAGGACCGAGATCGATTTCATCAACGGCGCCGTGGTACGCGCGGGGGCGGCCCTGGGAATGGAAAGCCCCCTGAATGACGTGATGCTGAAGCTCCTGCGCGCCCTGGAGCTGTCCCGCATAGAGCGGGAATAGACGGCGCTTAACCGCGGTCCGGGCAAAGCGTGGCCGCCCGGAGAGGAATTATACAATGCTGCCACAGACTACAACGATACGCGCCCACCGCTACGGCCCCGGCGGCTTCGAGCCGGTTGAGCTCCAGGTGAGCGCCGAGTACCATATGACCTTCCAGGTGAACGGCAGGCCCTACCTTGTCGTGGCCTGCTCCGGTTCCGATCTGGAGATCCTTGCCGCGGGACATCTCCTCTCCGAGGGAATCATCGTGTCGCGGGATGAGATCGAGAGGATCGAGGTCGACGAGGAGAAAATGAGCGTCAATGTCGTCACGGCGCCGGGGACGGATGTGATAAGCCGCCTCTTCAGGGTGCGCACCATGGTATCGGGCTGCGCCGGCGGGGGGACCGGCGCGGGGTGCCGCGGCATCACGCTCCCCGCGGTTTCCGGGATCGACCCCGCGGTCATCATGGATTCCGCGAAGGAGTTCCTCGGCCTTTCGACGATTCACCGCAGCACCCACGGCGTGCACAGCGCGGCGCTCTACGACATCGGGGGGAGACGCGTCGCTTTCTACGACGAGATCGGCAGGCACAACGCCGTGGACAAGCTCCTGGGCCTCGTCCTCACCGAGGGGATCGGGCTCGAGCGGGCCATGCTTTTCAGCACGGGGCGAATATCGAGCGAGATCGTGTCAAAGGTGGCTGCGGCGCGCATACCGGTCCTGGTCACCAGGGCCGCGCCCACGAGCATGGCCGTGGGGATGGCCAGGGAGATCGGCCTGGTCCTGGTCACGGGGGTCAGGAGGGACGGGTTCTACGTAATCAGCGGCGCGGAGTCGATCGGGGTCCCCTAGGGGCGGTGGAACCCTCTTTTGATGGCCGCACTGTCCAGGTGGACCGTGAGCAGGTTCTCCACCGCTGGATCGCATTCCTCCGGTTCCACGAATTTATCAAGGCGCACGGTCTTGATGTATCCCCGGCACGAGTGGCAGAGGTCAATGCGGTACCGGTCGTCGCCCTCCATGGAGAGGTATTCCAGGGCATCGGCGTTCTCGGTCCCGCAGACCGCGCAGGCGATCCGCTTGAAGGGCCACCGGGTTTCGCAGAGGGTGCAGGAGAGGAGCCGCTTCCCCTCCCGACCGGCCACGATGAGGGAGATTTCAGGGTAGTAGCCACAGAAGGGGCATGAACGGCCTTCATCGCCGTCTTCGCCGGTAATTTCACCCCGCGCCTCGGCAAGGGCAACGAAAAAAGGCTTCAGCCAGTTGGTGACCAGGAACACCGTTTCGTCGCCGCCCACCCTGCATGCCCGGGCATGGGTTTCCATGGCCGCGGCGTCCCTGTCGAGAAGGGCACCGGCGAGTTCCTTCCATTTCGGCGAATCCCCGGCGAGGTAATCGCCCAGGGGGCCGATATCGAGGCCGGGATGATGCGTTCCGATGATCTCAGCGAGGGGGGCCAGGCCCGGAACGAGGAGCCGCTCCCCGGCCTCTGCGAAGATGGCATCCCTGCCCCGTGAGGCGATCGGGATTTCATCGTGGCCCGGCACGGGAAGGTCGGGGGAACCCCTGTAACGCGTATATTCCTCCGCGTGGTAGGCATAGAGGGCGCGGTAAAAGGCGAGCATTTCGCCCGTGAGGATCCCTGCCTCCAGGGCTTTCTTCCCGTGCGTGTCAAGGTATGCGAGGCGGTCGTTCATCACCGGGCTCTCTCCATGGCGTCACCGCTGAAATCGCGGCGGAAATTGATGTTCCGGAAGGTCCGGTAGGGATCGACCCGGCTCCGGATTTCATCTTCATTGATCCTGCGCACCGTCACGTCATCGTAAAACGCGATGATGCGGCGCTGGTTTTTTTCAATGCACGTTTCCACGGGCGCCAGGCACTTTTTTGAATAAATGGCGTGGAGCGGCTGGTAGTAACCGCCGTAGTAGGGCACGGTCACGTCGAATTCCCCGGAAGCCGACACCATGTAGCGGATGAGGTCCGCGCTGAGGTACGGCATGTCGCAGGGAAAAAGAAAGGCCGATCCGCTCTCGATGATGTGAAGCGCCGCGTGAAGCCCCCCCATGGGGCCGTATCCCGGAACGAGATCTCCGTAGCAGGGAACGCCGGGGATGTCGTACTTTCCGTCAACGTCGGCGATCACGGCGACGCGGGGGATCGCGGGTCGAATCGTCCCGATGACGTGCTCCAGGAGCGTGCCACCGCCGTAGGGGAAGAGGGCCTTGTCTTCCCCGAAGCGGGTGCTCCGTCCACCGGCGATGATGAAGGCCGTGATATCCATTCTCTCCGGGTCGATCTCCTGAGAAACGAATGACACCGGCCGGGGGCCGGTGTCATTCGTTTTTTTATCTTTTCCGCTTAAAACTATCCGACCATCGATTTCGATATCCGGTAGGCAAGCCGTTTCAGGGAGGGCATGCCCATGCTGAACATCGAGAGGAGATGGTAGGTGTCCCGGATCGACTCGGCCTTCGCGTGGTCCAGGGGCTTCGGGTTGATCGGGAGGCCGTATGTTTCCGGCTGGTCCTTGAGGATCGTGATGACCCCCAGTCCGCCATACTCGTACTCGCCGTAGATGCTCGCCCTCGGGTACCTGCCCTTCACCTGCTTCAGCCGGGCCTTCGCCTTTTTCAGGAGGCTGTCTCGGTAGCCGAAGGTGAGGGCCCCCGTGGGGCAGTGGAAGGCGCAGGCGGGGACGTCCCGCTTGTTCACCGTGCAGGCGTGGCATTTGTACGACTTGTCGCGGTGGAGGGGCTGCTCCGATCCGTAGGTCGACATGTCCTCGTAGAGAACGTGGGGCACCTTGTAGACGCACTCGTTCTGGCACGCCCCGCAGCCTATGCACTTCGACTGGTCGATGACGACCCAGCCGTCGCGCTTCTCGATCGCCTGCTCCGGGCAGACCGTGAGGCAGTTGGGTATCTCGCAGTGGTAGCACTTCTTGTGCATGATGGTCCACACGGGCATCTCGGGATTGGCCATGTCGACGTCGTGGAACCTGACATGGTTGAAGGTGATCGCCGAGAGCTCCGCGGGGTTGGTGTATTCCGGGCCCGCGAAGAAGGTCGTCTTCTCGGCCGGGAGGTTGTTCCACTGCTTGCACGCCACCTGGCACGCCCGGCAGCCGGTGCATTTCGTCGTATCTACTAAAAACCCTTTCACTGACATGGTTTATGCCTCCTTCCTGATGTCCACGAGGAACGCCTTGAACTCGGGGATGTTGGTGTTGGCGTCACCCACCGTGGGCGTGAGCTGGTTGCAGGCGTCACCGGAGGCGGCGCACCCGAATCCGAAGTGCCAGATCATGCCGATCTGCTCGACCTTTCTTCCGTCGACCGTGATCGGCTGCACCCGCTCGGTCACCAGGGCGTAGGCGGATATTTTGCCCCGGCCGTTGAAAATGGACACCCGGTCGCCGTTGCTGATCCCCTTCGCCTTCGCCAGGGAGGTGCTGATCTCGCAGAACATGTCGGGCACGAGCTCCGTGAGCCAGGGGAGGTTCCTGGTCATGGCGCCCGCCTGCCAGTGCTCCACCACCCGGTAGGAGGTCGCGATATAGGGGTACTGCCCCGGGTTGCCGAATCTCGAGGACTCCAGGACCTGCACGGCGGGGTTGGTGGCCTGCCGGTTCAACAGGTTCCTGATAGGGCTTTCCATCGGCTCGTAGTGCTCCGGGAAGGGGCCGTCGGCCAGGGAAGCGGCGAAGAGGCGTCCCACTCCCTCGGCGTTCATGATGAAGGGGTTCTTGTCCCTGGGGCCCGCCTTGGGGCCGCCGTCGACGATATCGCCCTTCCACTTGCTGCCGGTCCACCGAATGATCGGGCGGTCAGGGCACCAGGGCTCGCCCTCCCGGTTCACCGCGGCGCGGTTGTAGATGACGCGCCGGTTGACGGGCCAGCACCAGGTCCATTCGGGAAACATGCCGAGCTTGCCCGGGTCCTTGGTCCCGCGGCGCGCCATCATGTTTTTTCCCGGGTAGCAGCCGGAGTAAATCCAGTTGCCGCAGGCCGTGGAACCGTCGTCCTTCAGGTCAACGAAAGACTTCATCTGTTTCTTGTCCGCCCAGGTGTAGCCGTTGATCTCCTTCGCCGCCATGTGGGGATCGGCCTCGTGGTGACCCTCGGGGGTGAAATTCCAGGTGGACTTCAGTATGGGATCCGGGAACTTTCCTCCCTCCTTGGCGTAAAGGTTTTTTACTTCCTTGAAAAGAAGGTCGAGGATATCCAGGTCCGTCTTGGCCAACCCGGGGGGATCCACCGCCTTGTAGCGCCACTGGGCCCAGCGGCCCGAGTTGGAAACGCTTCCCTCTTTTTCGACGGAGGCCGCCGCCGGCAGGAGGAAGACCTCGGTCTTGATCTGCTGGGAATTCACGCCGGGGCGTTTCCAGAAGATAGAGGAGTCGGTCTCCCAGATGTCCACGGCGACAAGCCAGTCGAGCTTTTCCATTGCCGACGCGATCCGGTTCGAGTTCGGGCCGCCCACTACGGGGTTGGTCCCCATGTAGAATGCGCCCTTGATCACGCCCTTGTACATGTCGTCGAAGAGGACCATGAAGGTCTGGTTCTTGTTGCTCTTCGGGAGCCAGTCGTAGCAGAAATCGTTCTTCTTCGTGGCGCTGTCACCATACCACGCCTTGAGGAGGCTCACCAGGTATTTTGACCTGTTGGACCACCAGTTGATGCTCATCTTGTCGTTGGTCAGCGGCGTGGCCTTCTTCACGTACTCCGCGAAGGTCGGATGGGCCTTCGCGTTCGGGCAGGGAAGGTAGCCGGGGAGGATATGGTACAGGAGCGCGTGGTCCGTGGAGCCCTGGACGTTCGACTCGCCGCGCAGGGCGTTGATCCCGCCGCCTGCCAGGCCGATGTTGCCGAGGAGGAGCTGGAGGACCGAGAAGGCGCGCACGTTCTGGGTTCCCACGGTGTGCTGGGTGATCCCCATGGCGTACATTATCGTGGCCACCCTGTCCGGCTTGTGCGTAGAGGTGAAGATCTCGGCGACCTTGAGGAAGGTGTCCTTCGGGCAGCCGGTGACACGCTCCACCATCTCGGGGGTATAGCGGGCGTAATGGGCCTTCATGAGCTGGTAGACGCAGCGCGGGTCTTCCAGTTTCCTGTCCTGCCTTGGCACGCCGCTCTCGTCGAGCTGGTAGCCCCACGTCTTCTTGTCGTAGGAGCGCTTCCCCGCGTTGTAGCCGGAGAAGAGGCCGTCGTTGAAAGCGTAACCCGGATCTACGAGATACGCCGCGTTGGTGTACTCCACCACGTATTCTTTCTGGATCCGGTTGTGCTGGAGGGCGTAATTGATCATGCCCCCGAGGAAGGTGATGTCGGAGCCGCTCCGAAGCGGCGCGTAGATCGACGCCAGGGACGCGGATTTGGTGAAGCGCGGGTCCACGACGATCAGCTTCGCGCCGCGGTCCTCCATCGCCTTGATCACCCATTTGAAGGAAATGGGATGGTTTTCCGCCGCGTTGCTCCCCATGATGAGGATCACGTCGGAGTTCTTCAGGTCTATCCAGTGGTTCGTCATCGCACCCCGTCCGAAGGAGGCCGCCAGACCGGCGACCGTGGCGGAGTGTCAAATACGAGCCTGGTGCTCTAGATAAGTGACTCCCATGGTGCGCATGAACTTGGTAAGGGCGTAGCACTCCTCGTTGTCGAGGGCCGCGCCGCCGAGGCTCGTCACGGCGGGCGTCATGTTCACCGTCGTGGCCCCCTCCTTCTCGACGAAGGTGGCGTCACGCGTGTCCTTGAGACGGCGCGCCATCTTCTTGATCGCGTCTTCCCAGGATATCTCCTGCCATTCGGTCCCGAAGGGTTTCCGGTACTTGACCTTCTCGAGACGGCGCTTGTTCAACTCAACCTGATAGAGGGCGCTCCCCTTGGAGCAAAGCGACCCCTGGTTGATCGGGTGATCGGGGTCCCCCTCGATGTTAATGATTTTTCCGCCCCTGGTCGACACGATCAGTCCACACCCGACCCCGCAATAGGGGCATATGGTGGTGGATTCCTTCGCGCCGCTCAGCTTGTCGGCCGATTTACAGCCGGTGAGAAATGACGTGCCGCCAACGAACGCCCCGGCGGCGGTCATTCCCGTGAGCTTGAGAAAATCTCTCCGGGAAACGGGCATACGGTACCTCCTGAGATATGCTCGATGATTGATGCAGTTTTTTTCTCCTCCTTTCCCGGTGCGTGGGAAGAGGGAACCTGATATGAAATTTTTATGTATAAGGGTTTTATGCAAGAAAAATTTACATGAATCGCGTCACATATTCCGTTATTTCGCATCGCATAACAGCACAAAGTATATTCAACGAAGTTAGAAAGAATCTGATATGGTAAGAAAGAGTAATTATTGGTAATTATTGGTCTCCCGACGAACGATTGCAGCAGCGCCTGGGTCGGGGAAACCCTTCATTTTTTTTTGTCCCCACGCGCGGAACGGGTTTTTTTTTAATTTACCGCGCCGGAGGGTCATGCATAGTGCGTTGATGGGGCAGGGGGCCAATCGCGGTTCAGCTGAACGCCGCCCGTTGCCCCGTGATTCGATGCCCCACGGGAGGAGCGTCATGAAGCGAATCACCGCCGTAACCGTACTCCTGCTGTTCCTCGCGCTCCGCTGTTCCGGTCCCGGGGAGATGCCGATCCCACACGCGGAGCGTGCCCGGGACGCCGGCGCTCCCGCCATCGGCGCCGAAATGCCCTCACTTGTAATGAATGCCTTCCATGGCGGTACCATCACCGAAATCAACCTTGCCGATTACCGGGGGAAATGGGTCGTGCTTTTTTTCTATCCCGCGGATTTCACCTTTGTGTGCCCCACGGAGCTGAAGGAGCTCGCCGAGTATTATCCCGAATTCAGGAGCCTCGGCGCGGAGATTCTCGCCGTCAGCACCGATTCGGCGTACGTGCACCGGGCCTGGCGGCGCCACGAGGAGTCCCTGGCGAAGGTCGCCTACCCGATGCTGGCGGACCGGAACGGGAGGCTCTCCCGCGCCATGGGCGTCTACAACGAGGGGGAGGGGACGGCAAACCGGGCGAGTTTCATCGTCAACCCGAAGGGCGCCGTCGTCGCCTTCGAGGTGCACCATGACTCGATAGGCCGAAGCGCCGACGAGCTTCTACGGAAGCTGTCGGCCGCGGTCTCCGTGGGTAAGGGGGGCGGGGGCTACTGCCCCGCGGGATGGAAACCCGGAGAGGATCTCCTCGCCCCGCGATAAACAGCAATGAGGAGCGTGTGATGAAAAGAGCATCGACGGTACTGGCGTGCCTCATCCTTGCGGCCGCAGCGGCGCCCCGGGGAGGCGTCGCCTCGAGCGGAGGGATCCTCCAGGTCCATTTTTTCACAAGCGGGGTCTGCGCGGTATGCAAGCAGGCGGCGGGCGAGCTTCCCGCCATGCTGGCCCGCCATCCCCGCCTGCGGCTTCGCACCCACGAGGTGCGGGACGCCATGAACAGGGTGACCGATAGCCACCGGCGTAACATGGCCCTCCTTGTGCGATTGCTCCAGGACATCAAGGCTCGGACGAAGGGAGGGCGGTTCATCTACGAGGGCCGCACGGCGCACGCCTTCGTCGCCGTGAGAGGGGTCCCCTATTACGAGAAGAGGATTTCAGCCACCACCACGGTGAAAAAGGAGATTCCGGTGCCGGTGTTCATCATGGGCGACCGCGTCTATGTCGGCTACCGGAAAGAGATCATATCCCAGGCACTGGCGCAGTACCAGGGTGGAAGGTAAGCGGATTACCGCAATCTAGCGGTATCAGTGAAGGGTGAGAACCATGCATGAATCGATATACATGATCCGGGGCGGCTCATTCGGCACGAACTTCGAGATAAAGCTCGCCATGGGGGTCATCGCCCTCGCCGCCTGCCTCTATGACTGGCGGACGAGGGGCCGCGCGGACTACCTCTGGATATTCCTTACGGGATTCATTGTCTGGACCGGCATCGAGCTCTTCATCCAGGCCCGGGGGGTTCGCGCCATCGCGGAGGCCCGCCTCTTCGGCGTGACCCTCCCCATGCCCTGTTCCGCCGCGCTCCGGGGGGTGTCCGAGGGAGCTGCCGTGGCGATCATCGGGATTTTCTTCGGCGACAGGTTCGTCGGTGGGAGCGGAAGGAAGGCCTGGGGCGCGGCCTTCGCCGGGTTCCTCTTCCTGGTCGTCCTTCTCGTCCTCGCCCAGGGAAGCGCCGTGGCGGAGATCGGGGGTGGGGTCCCCTCCAGGAGAGACATGTTCACGGCCCTTTCAGTCATATACATGGCGTTGATGGTCGCCGTCGACGCCGCCTGGCTCGCCGGGACGGATTCCCGGTCGCGGAGGAGGGGAATCGCCATGCTCCTGGTGATGCTATGCTTCGCCTCGGTGTGGACCGCGGCCGAGTACGCCGCCGGCACGAGATGGATAGAGATCGGCGGCGCCTCCTTCCGGAGGGCTTCCCCGGCGGTTGAATTCCTGGCCCTCGGGTATGATGTGGTTATTGAGATCGCCATGGCCTATCTCCCGTTTTTTATCGTCCCTTCGGTCCTGGGGTTGACTCGCAGAGAAAAGTGACGCCATGGGCCTTTTTCGAAAGAGCGTGACCGCCTCTCCCGGCATGATTTCACTCCCTGTTTTCCGTTAAAATACGAAATGACAGAAATTATTTCTTGCCAACTCCGACCGGCCGGGCGGAAATGACGAACGTTATTCTTTTGGAAGAACGCTGTTCAGCCGTCAGCGCCATATACTTACTATTCATACGGGAGGAATGATGTACGAACTGGATAAACCTGATAACGTAGTCGAATTCCTCGAAAATTCGGTCGCGCAGTACCCGAAGCGCCCCTTCCTGGGCGAAAAAAACAGCAAGGGCGAGTATGAGTGGATCACCTACGCTGATTTCGGCGCCCGCGTGGACAACTGCCGGGCCGGCCTGGCCCAGCTCGGGATAAAAAAGGACGACGCCGTGGGCATCATATCCAACAACAGCGTCAACTGGGCCGTGGCCTTCTTCGCCACGGGGGGCCTGGCGGCGCGCTTCGTTCCCATGTATGAGGCCGAGCTGGTCCAGATATGGAAATACATCATCAACGACGCGGACATCAAGGTCCTCTTCGTTTCGAAGAGGGAGATATACGAGAAGATCAAGGACATCATCTCCTCTTCAACGAAGCTGGAGAAGGTCATCGTCATGGAAGGGGACGGCCCCGACACCATGAAGGAGCTCGAGAAGAAGGGGGCGGAGAAGCCCGTGCCGAGCATCAAGCCCGACCAGTCCGTGATCGGCGTGCTCATCTACACCTCGGGCACCACGGGGGACCCGAAGGGCGTGCTTCTCTCCCAGGGCAACCTCTCGAGCAACTCCCACGCGCGGATCAAGATGTTTCCCCGGTTCGACAAGGACGAGCGCACCCTGAACATCCTCCCCTGGGCCCATGCGTACGGCCTGGGTGAGATGCTCACCTTCTGCCAGATCGGCGCCTCCAGCGGCCTGGCGGAAAGCGCAACCACCATTGTGGACGACATCGCCAAGGTGAAACCCACGTTCCTCATCGCCGTGCCCCGGGTCTTCAACCGGGTGTACGACGGCCTCTGGACGAAGATGAACGAGGAGGGGGGGCTTCCCCGGAAGCTCTTCGTCATGGGCGTCGAGGCCGCGAAGAAGAAGCGGGAGCTCGCCGCCCGGGGGAAATCCGATTTCAAAACAAACCTCAAGTTCGCCATCGCCGACAAGATCGTCTTCAGCAAGGTGCGCCAGAAGCTGGGGGGGCGTCTCAAGGGCTCCATGACCGGGAGCGCCGCGATGAACGTGGAGATCTCCCACTTCTTCTGGGACATCGGCGTTCCCCTCTACGACGTCTACGGCCTTACGGAGACCACCCCCGCCGCAACGATGAACGGCCTCGACGCCTGGCGCATCGGCAGCGTGGGAAAGGCCATCGATAAATGCAAAATCGTCATAGACCAGTCCGTGGTGGAGCCCGGGGCGAAGGACGGCGAGATTATCATCTACGGCCCCAACGTGATGCAGGGCTACTACAAGAAGCCCGAGGCCACGGCCGCGGTGATGACCCCCGACGGCGGGTTCCGCACCGGGGACCGGGGACGCCTGGACGAGGACGGGTTCCTCTACATCACCGGCCGCCTCAAGGAGCAGTTCAAGCTCGAGAACGGGAAGTACGTTTTTCCCGCCTCCATCGAGGAGGATATCAAGCTCAACCACTATGTCGAGAACGCCATGATCTACGGCGAGAACCGCGCCTACAACGTCTGTATCGTGGTGCCCGACTTCCTTGCCCTGAAAAAATGGGCCGAGAAGAACGGCCTCCCGGCGGACCCGGAGGATCTGGTGAAGCGAAGCGAAACCGCGGCGTTTCTCGAGAAGGAGATCGTCGACGCCATCAAGGGGAGCTACGGCGGCTACGAGATCCCCAAGAAGTTCATCTTCACCACGGAGCCCTTCACCCTCGAGAACGGCATGCTCACCCAGACGATGAAGCTGAAGCGGCGCGCGGTTTTGGACAAGTACGGGGACCGGATCGAGGCCTGCTACAAGTAGCGCATGGGCGGGGGGGGACGCCGCTCCCCCCCGGCGCCCCGGGCGCTAGTTCCTGAGCTTCGGAGAGTTGAACCAGAGGCCGGAGACAAGGTAGGCCTCCTTGAGTTTCCCCAGGACGACCTTGACGTTCACTTCCTTTTCGTTCTCGAACTCTGCCGTGTACTCCACTATGGAATACTGGTCCTTTTTGTAGGTTTCCGAAACGACCCTCGATTTATACGCCCCGATCTTCTCCATGATCTGCTCACGCGTCTGGTTGAAGACGTTCTCGGGGAGGGCGTTCTTCATCTGCTCGTTAAAGTCCTTTGAATAGAGGGCGTAATTGCCGCTGTTGTAGCCCGCCAGGATCGAGTCCGTGATCGGGTCGGCCGCCCTGAGCAGTTCGTCCCTCTCCGGACCGGTAATGGATTTCTTGCATCCCGCGACGGCGATGATCACGACGAGGATCAATGCCAGTTTTTTCATAAGCTCCTCCTTCCCCTGTGATGGCCCACAGTATACGGAATGAAGCAATTACTTCAATGTGTTTTTCATATAATGTCGGTTCGGCCTATGGGGCGGTTTTTTCGCATCCGGACGCCCCGGGTTGGATGGCTTTTCCAGGGGAATGCCGCGTTTCACGACCGGGCCAACGCGGCACCAGTGGCCCCGGCGCGGAGTGGCGCCGGGGCCATGATTGTCATTATTGCGGCTTGATGCTCTGTACTATTTTCTTGAGATTATCCTTGTGCAGGTCGAAGCTTGACTTCTCGGCGAAACCCATGAGCATCAGAGCATGTTTGTTGTGTACGAATATCCCGGCCAGCCAGAGCGAGGGCACGCCCTTGATGGTGCCCGAGCCCTCGGCGATGATGCCCTTCAGCCCGTTCAGGGTCACCGGTTTCGGCTTTTTCTCGATCTGCTTGTCCGTCATCATCGCCTCGAGCTCCGTGTCGAGCTTCTGCGTCGCCGCGGGGATGTCCGTAGCGTCGATGACCTTGAAGAGCATGATGGCCTTGCTGTCGAAGCTTTTGACCATGAGCTTGTTCTGGTTGATCTGCCTGGCCCAGTCGTCGGGGTACCAGATCTGGAGGCCGATTGGGTGCGTCACCTGGGCGGCGCTCAGGGCGAGGGGGATGAGAAGTGACAGTGCGATGGCAAGTTTTCTGATGTTCATGAACGCTCTCCTTGTTGTGCCGTAACGGCGGTAGTGTGAGCATCGGGAAACAGTATAACGGACCAGGCGCCGGCGGTCAAGGAAAAACAGGTACCACGCTCGCCAAGGGGACCCGTGCGCACTCTACTCCCCGGCGGCACCCGCGCCGGAGTTTTTCAACACGGCCGTCGTGCCGCCGTGCCATTCGTTCGCCGCGACCCCCAGGCGGATCCGGTCAAGGCGATGCTGGAGGAGGGCGCGCCGGTAGTCGTCCTTCGCCTCCTGGAGCGAGGTGAGGGAGGTGAGCACGTCGAGGATCGTCACCAGGTTCATCCGGTACTCCGCCGAGACGGTGCGGTTGTTCTGCTCCGCCGCCTCGAGGGCGCGGCGGAAGGCCTCCAGCTCCCTCTGCGAGCTCTCCCAGGTCTGGTAGGCGTCGATGATGTCCTGGCGTGCCAGGCGGAGCGCCATGGAGAGCCCCAGGTCCGCCTGCCGCTTCACCGATCGGGCCTCCCGGGTCTTCGCGAAGGTGACGTCGGGTCCCAGGAGCGGCACCTCCACCCCCAGGGATACGTAGTGGTCCCGGTACCGCGTGGGGGTAAGTAAGCTCGTGGGTGAGCGGTACGCCTGGAGCGCCCGCTCCCACCGCGGCGCGTACGCCTTCTCCTGGTAGAGCATGTAGCCTCCCTCGATGTAGGCCAAGGGGAGGTGCAGGCCCAGGGCGGAGAGCACGCCGGCCCGGGCGTGGTCGATCCGCTCCCGCGCCGCCTTCACGTCCCACCTCTTTTCGGCGAGTGAGTCCGCGTCCTTCCCGGAATAGCCGGGCGTGGGCGGTTCCATTCCCTCCTTCAACACGTAGGCGTCACGGGTTCCAACGAGGTTTTCCAGGACTACCCGTGCGTGGGCCAGGCCGTTTTTGAGGGAGGTGATGTCTGCCTCGAGGCGGTACATCTGCGCCCTGGTCCTCAGTACGTCGCTCCGCCTGCTCCGCCCGATGGCGACGCGTCGTTCGAGTTCCCTGAGCATTCTCTCATGCAGGCCGAGCATCTCCTCGTTGTTTTTGAGGCTCTCTTCTATCCGGAGGGCGTTGTAGAACGCCGCGGCGACGTCGACGAGGAGCCGTCCCGCGGCGTCATGGAGCTCCATGCGCCGCATCTTCACCTCGGCTACGGAGGAGGTGATGCGCGAGGCCTCGTCGAGGCCCGTCATGACGGGAAGACGGGCCACGAGGCTCACCATGGAGCGCGAGGCCGAGACGTAGTTTTCCTTCATCTCGGGGTAGGACTTGTTCGCCCGGAGCGAAAGGGTGGGGAGGAAGGAGGTGATGGCCTGCTCCTTCCTGAGCTTTGCCTGGACCGAGTGTTCTCCCTCGATGGCCATGACCTCGGTGTTGAACACCGCCAGGGCGTAGGCGTCGAAAAGGGCAAGCTCCCGCGCCTCCCTGGCGGACCTGATGTCCTCCTCGGTGATGCCGGTGACCTCGTGGAGCATTGTTCTCACGGCGTCGCGGGAAGGCTTCGCCGCGGCGCGCAGGGCGGGAATCGCCAACATGAGAGCAATGGCGGTGATATGACGGACAAATCCGTTCCGGTCCGGGCCCCCAGGGCGAGTGCGTGGTGATTTCATTGAATCGGCGCCTCGGTTTTCCTTTCGTAGTACACGGCGTGGTGCCGGGATTTTCCCGTATCCGACGCGGGGCCTCACCCGCCCGCGCCGGGGTCTCGCTTCACGCGTGGGCCAAGCTTATCGCGGAAGGCGTGAATCTGGCAATACTATTTCGTGAAATGTATATTTTTCATGACCGGCAATAATTGTAATTGCAAATCGTGATTCAATGTATAGGAAGGGATGGTGATCCGGCGTTCCCGGGGCGGATGCCTCCCGGCGAGGCGCCGGTTGCAGTTACGCGAGGGACGGTGCCCGCTGTCATGATGCTTTCCGACATATCGATCAAGAACACGGTCTTCGCCTGGATCCTCATGGCCGGCCTGATCCTCTTCGGCGCCATCGGCTTCAGCCGCATGGGCATCAGCCAGCTTCCCGACGTCGATTTCCCCGTGCTCTCCGTGAGGGTCACCTGGCAGGGGGCCTCGCCGGAGACCATGGAGTCCACCGTGGCGGACGTCCTTGAGGACGCGGTCATGACCATCGAGGGGATACGGAACGTCAGCTCCGTGTCCATGGAAGGCCTCTCGACCATCACCATCGAGTTCGAGCTGAGCCGGGACATTGACTCGGCGCTCCAGGAGGTGCAGACAAAGATCCTCCAGTCCCAGAGGAACCTCCCCTCGGACATCGATCCCCCCATCGTCACCAAGTCGAACCCCGAGGACCGTCCCATCATGTATACCTCCCTGAGCGGCGACACGGACCAGAGGAGCAAGATCCTCTTCGTCCGCGACCGCCTCAAGGACACCATCACCACCATCGAGGGGGTGGGCGACGTGCGCCTGGGCGGCTACGTGGACCCGAACATGCGGATCTGGCTCAACACCGACGCCATGGCGCGCCTGGAAATAACCGTGGACGACGTCATCAACACCGTCACGAGCCAGCATACCCTCACCCCCTCGGGGTACATCTTCAGCGGGCCGCGGGAATCCAACGTCAGGGTCCTGAGCGAGGCCCGGACGCCGGCTGAGTTCGAGAACCTGATCATCTCCAGGAGGGGCGGCGAGCCGATATGGAAGCCGATCCGACTCGGCCAGGTGGCCAGGGTCGAGGAGGGCCTGGCTGACGTGCGGCGCCTCTCCCGCTTCAGGGGCGAGCCCGCCGTGGGGCTCGGCGTCATCAAGCAGCGCGGCTCAAACGCCGTCGCCGTGGCCCGGTCGGTCAAGGAGCGCATCAGGGAGCTCAACGCCTCGGGGCTTCTTCCAGAAAAGATGAAGATGAACATCTCCTTCGACGCGACGAAGTTCATCGAGGAGGCCACGGACGAGCTTCTCTTCACCCTCATGCTCTCGGTGATCCTGACCTCCCTGGTCTGCTGGGTGTTCCTCGGCTCATGGAGTTCGGCGTTCAACGTCATCCTGGCGATACCCACGTCCCTCGTGGGGTCCTTCATTATCCTCTACTTCCTGGACTTCACCCTCAACACCTTCACCCTCCTGGCCCTTTCACTGGTGATCGGCATCGTCGTGGACGACGCTATCATGGTGATGGAAAACATCGTGCGCCATTTCGAGGCGGGGATGACCCGCGTGAAGGCGGCCATCGTCGGGGCCCGGGAGATCGCCCCGGCCGCCACGGCCACCACCCTGGCGATCCTGGCCATTTTCCTCCCCGTGGTGTTCATGGAGGGGATCATCGGCAGGTTCTTCTTCCAGTTCGGCGTCACCATGTCCGTGGCGGTCCTCATTTCACTCCTGGAGGCGCTGACGCTGACGCCCATGCGGTGCTCCCAGCTCCTCAAGAGGGGAGAAGAGACCAGGATGGAGGCGGCCATGGACCGGATCATGGGCGCCCTTTCCGCGGCGTACCGGCGGGTCCTCGCCTGGTGCCTGGACAACCGCTGGAAGGTCGTGGTCACGGCCTTCGCGATCTTCGCGTTCTCGCTCCTCCTGCTCCTGGGGATGCGCAAGGAATTCGTGCCGCCCCAGGACCAGGGGATCTTCATGGTGACCATGCGTACCCCCCTGGGGTCGTCCCTGGAATACACGGACGGCGTGTTCAAAAAGGCCGAGGCGATACTTGGATCGCGCCCCGAGGTCAGGACCTTCATGTGCGCCGTGGGTGGATTCCAGGGAGGGCTGGTGAACGAGGGAAGGATATACGTGACGCTGGCGGACAGGGATGAACGGCCCGTCGCGCCTCCCTTCGCGAAGCGTCCCTCCCAGCAGGAGT
The DNA here is from genome assembly GCA_040768125.1 of Spirochaetota bacterium. Taxonomy (GTDB): domain Bacteria; phylum Spirochaetota; class UBA4802; order UBA4802; family UBA5550; genus RBG-16-49-21. The sequence continues at coordinate 143,681 of JAXGNG010000006.1, forward strand.
TCATGGGATTCATCCGCGAGCAGTTCAGGAAAATACCCGGCACGGCCGTCGTGACGATCATGGACCCCTCCCAGGCCGGCTTCTCCGCCCGGCGGGGCTACCCCATCGAGTTTTCCGTCCAGGGGCCCGACTGGCTCAGGCTCGCCGATTACTCGAAGAAGATCATGGCGGCCATGGAGAAGTCGGGGATGGTGACCGATATTGACAGCGACTACCAGATGGGGATGCCGGAGATCAAGGTGACCCCGGACCGGGGCCGCGCCAGCGCCCGGGGCGTCACCATCACCAACATCGCCGACACCATCAGCGCCGCCGTGGGAAGCCTCCGCGTGGGGAAGTACACCGACGAGGCGGGGCGGCGGAACGACATACGCGTCAAGCTCCTGGACCAGTACAACCGCGCGCCCTCCGACATCAGCCGCATCAGGGTGCGCAACATCCACGGCGAGATGGTCCCCCTCTCCTCCCTGGTGAGCATCACCGAGCGGCCCTCGTACCTCACCATCACGCGCTACAACCGTGAGCGGGCCATCAGCGTCTTCGCCAACGTCGCGCCGGGGATGTCGCAATCGGACATCATGGCGTTCATCGAGAAGACCTCCGCCGCGGTGCTCCCACGGGGCTACCACGTGGTGTTCTCCGGGAGCTCCGAGACCTTCCGGGAGTCCTTCGAGAGCCTCATCTTCGCCCTGGTCCTGGGGATCATCGTGGCCTACATGATCCTGGGGTCGCAGTACAACAGCTTTCTCCACCCGGTCATCATTCTCCTGGCGCTTCCCTTCAGCGCCACGGGGGCCCTCATGGCCATGCGCCTCACGGGGATATCCCTCAACATCTACAGCATGATCGGCCTTCTTCTCCTCATGGGGATCGTGAAAAAGAACTCCATCATGCTCGTCGATTTCACCAACCAGCGGCGGGTCGCGGGGATGGGGGTCCGCGAGGCCCTCATGGATGCCTGCCCCATCAGGCTCAGGCCGATCCTGATGACCTCCGTGGCCACCATCGCCGCCGCGATCCCCCCGGCCATGTCCCTCGGCCCCGGCGCGGAAACCACGCGGCCCATGGGCATCGTGGTGATCGGCGGGGTCCTCTTCTCGACGCTTCTCACGCTTTTCGTCGTCCCCTGCGCCTACAGCCTCTTCAGCCGCTTCGAGAGCCTGCGGCACCGGGAGGAGCTCCGCGAGGCCCTGGTCTCACTGGGAGAGATAAAGGAGTAGGGGACGTTACGCATGGTAAGGGACAGATCGAAGGGCCGGCGCGCTTAATCGAGAGCGTGGACATGCAAACGCGGCGTGAGGACATATGTAATTAACGGCAGACCGCCCTTTCAGTCATACACCCGGTAGAGAACGTAAAGCGCCGCCGCGATTACCAGCTGGCAGCTCAGGACCAGTATCCAGGTCGAGAACTGGGGTATGAAGATGATGCCGCTGTTCCCGATCTTGAGTCCCCAGACGAACCTGGCGAGAAAAATCCTCAGGAGCCAGATCCCCAGGGTGGCCAGGCACGCGAGGGAAACCGCCTTCCTTCTCGGGAAGGTGAAGAGGCCCGCCATGAGGAGAAGGCCGCAGATGATCTCGACGATGCCGAAGATGATCTCCAGGCCGTGGGTATCGTTCAGGGAGAACACGCTCTCCTGGACCTGGGGGATGACGCCGATGATGCCGAGGATTATGAAGAAGGCCCCCAGTGATACGCGCAGAACTTTCACGGATAGATATTTTGCCATTCCCGCCCTCCTTGATGCGATGTACGAGTATCATCGCGGTTATTTGCTGTTGTGACAAGACATTTTTTATCAAGGTGAAGCGCCGCCGGTTACATGAGGGGGCCGGGTATCCGGCGTGATCTTCGCGTGCCGCGCACATTCGGCATTACGGGTGCAGGGCCCATCCGGGCGCGGTCAGCCCCGGTATTTCGTGACAAGAATGGTGATGTCGTCCTCGAACTCGGGAGACGTGGTGCCGATATATCGGTATATCTCGCGGTATACTGTTTCGCACAACTCCTCGGATGAAAGCGACGCGTTTTGCCGGATAAGCCTGTCCAGTCTCTTTTCGCCGTACATCGCCATGTCGCTGTTCCGCGCCTCGATGATGCCGTCCGTGTAGAGCATGATCTTGTCCTCCCGCCCGAGAGTGGTGACGACCTCGGCATGGTTGGGCGGGAAGGACTCGCTCAGGATGCGTCCCTGGGACCCCACGTATTCGACCTCTCCGGACCCGCGGATGATAATGAAGGAGGGGTGCCCGGCATTGGCGGAGCGCAGGGTGCCGGTGGCCATGTCGAGGTGGCAGAACACGGCGGAGATCAGGTGGCCCCCGAGCTTCTCCTTCAGCGACTCGTGGAGCACCTCCAGGGCGCGGGAGGGACTTCGACCCGAGGCGTAGCAGGCGGGGAGGGACATCTTCACCATGGCGGCGAGGAAGGCGGCGGGGACTCCGTGACCCGACACGTCGCAGATGAAAAGCATGATCTCGTCTCCCGAGCAGCTGAAATCCATGAAGTCGCCGCCCACGCCCATCATCGGTTTGTACGTGAAGGCGATGGAGACCCTCTCGAGATCGGGAAGGCGCCCGGGAAGGAGCGACATCTGTATTTTCCGCGCCATCATGATCTGGCGGTTCAGCTCCTCGGACTGCTCCTGTATGGTCAGGGTCCGCTCGGCGACGCGCCGCTCGAGCCCCTCGTTGAGGCGGCGTATCTCCTCGATGAGCCGCTTCTGCTCCTCCGAGGCGCGGTCCAGGTTCTTCACCATGTCGTTGAAGCTCGCCGCGAGGCGGCCGATTTCGTCCCCGCTCCTGACGTCAACCAGGGCGTTCATGTCGCCGCCGGAGAGCCTGGTGACGCCCTCCATCAGGCGCGCCAGGGGCCGCGTGATGTGGCGGGAGAGCACCACGGCGAGGAGCGTCGATATGGCGAAGGTGACCAGGAAGACGAGGACCGCCGTCATGATGATGCGACGTCGGAAGATCTCCACGTCGCGGGAGTTGATGTCGATCATGACCGCGCCGATCCCCTCGTTCCTGCTGTTCAGGATGACGGCGTAGGCGGAGATGAATTCTCCGTAGGCGTTTTTAATCGGCTCCGGGTCGATGTAATTCCTCTTTTCAACGATCAGCGTTTTAATGAACCGGACGATTTCTTTTTTTTCCACGAAATCGTTGCCCGGGTAGGAGCTCGGTTCCCCTTTTCCCGAATAGGTGATGAGACAGCCGACCTCCCTGCCGTTCAGCATGATCGGGCCCTCCTTGACCCGGTCGTTCCTGTGGGCAAATCCGCCGGGACAGTGGGCCGAGAGGGGATTCGTCGAGCGTACCGTGAAGACCGCCTGATCGTTCAGCATGAGACGGCGCAGGGGCGGGGTGTCACGGAAGGCGACGCGCACCCTGCCGATCTCCGTGTCGATAGTAAAATCTTCTTTATAAAACCGGTAATTGTACTCCACGGTCATCCGGCCGTCTCTGTCGAAGAACATGTCGAAGGCGAAGTGGTCGGTTTCGAACCACAGAAGGTCCTGCTCCGGGATGTTGCCGTCCAGGACGTAGTAGAGCCGGTCCTTCGCGCGGTCGTAGTTGACCGAGTAGATGTAGCGGACGTCCTTTTCCTGTTTCCACACCGCGCTGATGAGCCGGATGGAGCGCCAGTATTCCTCGTTCCCCACGGTCATCTTCTCGTGGGTAAGCCTCTCGTGGACGTCACCGTCGATGGCCGTGGCGATAAAGCGGGCGATGGAGAGCTTGTGCCTGCGGAAACGTTCGAAGAACTCGTCGCTCGAGACACGGTACATGAAAAATCCCAGGAGCGCCGCCACGACGAAGTTCAGCGCCATGATCCAGAAGAAGATCTTGTACCTGAGATTGAAGTTCATTGCGTGGACCGGTATGGCCCAATGGTACGGCACGGGGGGATTTAAATCAAGAGCAAATTGCCCGGCGGGGGTTGAAATAATGACGGTTCAGTGTTCGTTGCATAACGCCGAATCGCGGAACCCCGCGGACCGGTCAGCCGAAGAGGAGCTTGACGGCCATCCCCAGGCCCAGGGATAGGACCACGACGGCCGCGGTGATGGAAACCACCTCCAGAAGGGCCTTCCGGTAGGGGAGGTTCCTCACCACGGACATGAAGAAGGTGAAGACCGAGAGGATGAGGCTGACGGCGCCCAGGGCAGCGGCAAGGGCGGTGAAGTGATGGGAAAAAATGAAATAGGGGCTCACGATGGCGGCGACGACCAGTATGTAGACGATGCCGGTGTACAGCGCCGCCTTTGCCGCCTCGCCGGCGTCGCCGGTCTCGGCCTTCTGGGAGAGATATTCCGAGGCGACCATGGCCAGGGTCGCCGCCATGCCGCTGATGAGGGCGGTTTTTCCCACGAGGAGGGCGCTGGACAGCGCGAAGGTGAGGCCCACGACGATGCCGGTAATCTCCTGGATGGAGTTGTTGACGGCGAGGACCATGGAGCCCAGGTGCCTGATGATGCCTTCCTCGATCTGGCCCACGAGGGCCTCCTCGTGCCTCACCTCGTCCCGCATGATCTTCTTCAGGCCCGGGACCCGCTCCTCGAACTCCCCGTAATCGTGCTCCGCCTGCTCCTCGCTGTTGCTCATCATCTTGAGGGTGAAGGTGATGCCGAAGAGACGCGAGGCCAGGCGGTAGATCCACAGCTTCGCATACGAGGGTCCAGTCTCCTCGCCGGTTATCTTTTTAAAGAAGTGATGGTGCGCGAGCTCGTCGCCGGAAATTTGTTTCAGTATCTCCCCGTTTTTTCCCCTGAACCGCCGGGCGAGGGCGGCGTAGAGCAGGTGCTCCGTGATCTCGTTTTTCTGGAACGCGAGAATTTTTTTCAAGGATCCGGGTTTCATCGCTTGTTCACCTTCCTGCTGTGTACCCCGGCGCGTCGCCGGGTTTCCGAAGGAGGGCGAGGATCGCCCTGTGCGGGGCGTTCTTACCCTCGATGTTCACTGTCTCGAGTCTTTCAATGGCGAAGAGAGGCCCGTACAGCGACCGCATTTCATCCTCCGAGGAAAAATAGAGCGTCGTGCCCAGGGGGGTTTCGCGGTAGTTGCCCGTGCCCCCGAAGGAGGCGTCGGTTTCGCTGAAAAAGACGGAGAGGTAGCGGCCCCCCGGCCGCAGCAGGCGGCGCACGTTTTTACAATAGGCCCTTCTCTGTTCCGGGAACACGTGGTGGAGGACCTCCCAGTCGAAGGCGAAGTCAAAGGGACCTTCGATTCTGGATATGTCCCCGCAGAGATCGGCGACGACGAAGGCGCAGTGAAGTCCTTCCCGCGACGCCGCTCGTTTCGCCATCTCAATGGCGATGGGGGAGATGTCAACGCCCGTGACGTCGAACCCCTTTCCCGCGAGGTAGCGGGCGTAGTTCCCCGTACCGCATCCTGGCTCTATGACCCGGCACGGCTCGAGAACTCCGGATTCGACAAGTTTCCTGAGGATGGCCGGGGGGGTCTCGATGTTCCATGGAATGCGCTCCGGGGGAACCGTTGAATAAATGGCGTCCATCTGCTCCCTGATCATTCCTCGCTCCCCTTCGTTGCGGGTTTCGTGACGCCCCGTGAAGAGCGCCCTTCGCGAAAATCACCCGGCGCCGCGCCGCGGTGTCTTCCTCGATTTTCCCCGGGACGCTCCTCCCCCCTTCACCAGCGGCCAGGGCCTTGCCTCCTCTATCTCGAAGGCGATCTCGAGAAGGGTCCGCTCCATGCCCCAGGGGGCGGCGAACTGCGCCCCCATGGGGAGGCCGCTCTTCGAGAATCCCATGGGGAGGGATATCGCCGGGGCGCCGCATACGTTGTGGGCCGGCGTGAAGGATGAGAACGCCACGATCCTCTCCATGGCCACGTCGAAGGGGAGGTCGGGGGCCAGGTGGCCGATCTCCGGCACGGGGTGTCCCACCGTGGGGGAGAGAAGCAGGTCGTACCTGAGGAAGAGCTCGTCATACTTCACGGCGTTCTTTTTGAGGCGGCGTATCACCGAGAAGGTTTTTCCCTTGTGCTTCCAGTAGAAATCGGCCATCCCCTTTGACCAGGGGTCCAGCTTTGACCTGTCAAAGCCGGGGCCGGCCATGGATGCGCCGAAGCGCGTGATGGAGAAGGCCATCATCCCCCAGTAAATGAGGAAGTCCTCCACCAGGCTGCTGTCGATGGGATTCGGCATCAGCTCCACGGAATGCCCGAGGCCTTCGCAGAGTGCCCCGGTTTTCATGATGAGGGCCGTGGCCTCGGGGTGCGGGGTCGATCCGTCGAGCCTCTCGGTGAAGAGGCCGATGCGCAGGCGCTTCTTCGCCGGCCCTTCCACGAGGCCGATTTCGGGGAGCGCGCGGTTGCGGCGGTAGCGCTCCGCCGCCATGTAGAACCGGGCCGTGTCGCGCACCGTGCGGGTGAGGACGCCCTGGTGGGGGATCCTGATCGGCATGAGGGCCGTGCCTTCCATGGGTGCCAGGCGGCCCCGCGTGGGCTTCAGGCCCACGAGACCGCAGCAGGCCGCGGGGATCCGGATGGAGCCGCCGCCGTCGTTCCCGTGGGCCATGGGCACCACGCCGGAAGCGACCAGGGCCGCGGAGCCCCCGGAGGAGCCCCCCGTGGAGTGGCCGGTGTTCCAGGGGTTACGCGTCGGTCCCGTGAGCAGGGACTCCGTCGTGGCGGTGAGGCCGAATTCCGGGAGTGCGCTCTTGCCCAGGGGCACCAGCCCCGTGGAGAGGAGCTGCCGGGTGAAGCTCGAGGACCGCGATTTTACGTTCCCCCGCACCGCGAAGGAGCCGAAGAGTGTGGGCGCCCCCGGGGCGTCGTCGTTGTCCTTGATGAAGGTGGGCACACCGCCGAAGGGGCCCGCGGGGCCCCGCGCCGCCTGCTCCCTGGCGCGGTCGAAGGTGTACGACACGATGGCGTTGAGGCGGGGGTTGACCGCCCGCGCCCGCTCGATCGCCGCTTCCACGGCCTCCAGGGCGCTGATTTCGCCCGCAGCGATTTTCTCCGCCAGGGCCGTGGCGTCCATCGTTCCCAGGGCGTCATCGCGAAAGGCGCTGACGGCCCCGGTGGCCCGCGTTTCGATTTTTTTCGAGGGTGCGCGCTTCATTTCCGCCTCCTGGGTTTCCTGGCATTATTTCCCCGCTTTCCGAGGGCCGGGCTTTTCCCGCCGGCCTGGCCGTCCTTCTCGAGGACATAGGCCCGGGCAATATTCAATACGGACTCCACCGCTTCGGGCCGGACGCTCTCCACGGTGTCGTTCTCGGTGTGGTAGACGAGGACGTCCCGCTCCACGCTCACCGGCATGGCGAGGAGGGTGGTGGCCTCGACGCCCGCCCTGGCGAATTCCGCGGCGTCGGTGCCCCCGGCGCCGAAGGGAAAACGGAGGAGCTTCGCCCGGTACCCCAGCCGGCGCGTCACCTGAAGGCACTCCTCCGCCATGGCGCGGGAGAGCCCGAGGAAGCCGTTGATGTCCGATATGATGAACTTGATCTTGCTCTCGTCGTAGATGCCGTCGATGTTCAGGTTGAAGGTCGGGACCGCCAGGAGCTCCTCGCGGTGCCTGGCCACGTAGGCCCGGGCGCCCCTGAGGCCCGCCTCCTCGGCGTCGAAGCTGACCAGTACGAGGCGCGTGTGCGCCAGGGCCGGCGCTCCCTTCTTCCCCTTCCTCCCGAAGATCTCCGCGAGCGTCACCGCCATGGCCGAGGCGATCAGGTTGTCCCCGGCGCCGGGGGTGCCGCGCGAGGCGGCGAAGAAGTACATGGGGATTACGAAGACGAGGGAAACAAGGGCGCCGTAGCGGAAGGCGTCGGCGAAGGGGGGCGGCGCGCCCGCCCCGTACTCCACGGCGATCCAGGCCCAGGCCAGGAGGAAGGCCGCCACCAGGGGGAAAAAGCCGAGGATGATCCGTATCCGGTAGAGCCTGGGAAAGGACGTGAAGAATGTGAACACCTGGGCGCTGTCATGGTGGCCGCTGATCACCACCTGGCGCCGCACCTCGCCCTTCGGCTCGATGATCCCGTAGACGTTGTAGCCCTTCCTCTTCGGGTAGAAGGGATCGAAGACCCGGAGGTAGAAGATGAACTGGGTGAGGGTGATGACGATGGCGAAGGTGTAGCCCAGGGCCGCGGGCACGACATACCCGAAGAAGAGGAAGAGCGTGGATACCAGGAAGGCCAGGGTAGCGGCCTTGATGAAGCCCAGGAAGGCCCCGGGGCGGACGTCGAATTCCTCGATGCCCGCGCGGTCGCAGTGCCGGGCCATCTGCTTTTCAAGAAGCTCGGCCGACCTCCTGCACGCCTCCGTTCCCGCCAGGCGCGGCCCGTACTCTTCGATGATGCGGCCCGTGAGGCCAAGGGCCTCCCTGACGTGCCGGGGTGTGACGTTCGTTGCTGCCATGCGGGCTTCCTCTCTGGTGTGGTATATCCGTATTGGTTGCGCGTGCCTCATGCCCCCGCATCACGGGAGGCGGGGGCATGATCAGTGGAACGCGAAGGGGCAATGCGGAGTTTCCCCGTTACTCCACCTTGATAATCAGGGCGAATTCACCTTCCGCGAGCCCGTCGGCCCCGGCCACGCCGATGACCACGCGGTAGGGATTGTTCACGGCGTTGAGGTAGACGCTTCGCGTGTGGTCCTGCGTTTTCCCGTATTTCGGGTAATCCCACTTGTGCTCCGCCTCGCAGGTGACGCAGGAGGCGAGATGGGGGACCATGGCGGTGTTCGTCGTGCCCGTCATGTAGGCGTAGATGCTCATGTTCGCGGATTTGTCCCTGGGCACCACGGTAACCGTCATCTTCGAGCGCGGCGGGATTTCGGTCACGTAGATGACATGGTTGCCGCTGAACTTTTTGTTCTGCGTGCCGGGAAAGCAGGCGACGGAGCTCCGGGAGGCCCAGGAGAGGTCGGGAATCGGCACCCCGTTTTTAAGATCGCCCTTGTAGGCTATCCCCTTGCCCTTCACGCTTTTCGCCTGGTACACCGTCAGTTTCCGCTGTTCTTCCGCGGCGGTGTTCTTCGTTTTCAGGTCGATCTTCAGGGTGTAGCCCCCCTTTGCGAGGCCCTCGGCGCCGGCAACGCCGATGAATACGTTGTAAGGATTGTTGATCGCGTTGAAGGAGATGCTCCGCGTGTGGTCCTGCGTTTTGCCGTATTTCGGGTAGTCCCACTTGTGGTCCGCCTCGCAGGTGACGCAGGAGACGAGGTCCGGCACGATGGGATTGCTGTTCGTCCCCACCTGGTAGCCGTAGAGGCTGAAATTCGCCGAGGTGTCTTTGGGTACCAGGGTGATCGTCATGACCGAGTAGGGGGGAAGCTCTGTTTTATAGAGCACGTGGTTGCCGGTGAACTTTTTGTTCTGCGTGGCGGGGAAGCAGGCCACGGAGCTCCGGGACGCCCAGGAGAGGTCGGCGATCTTCCCGCCCTGGGTCAGGTCGCCCCTGACCCCGATTACTTTGTTGGGGGCGCTTCGTATTACGAGGACCCTGGTAGTGCCTTCGGTGTGAAGATAACCGAAGGAGATAAGTGCGAAAACAACAGATACACAGAGGGCGATTCGTTTCATTATGGCCACCTCGCGTCGGGATATTCTGAGACGCTATGGGTAGTCGCCGAATTAATCAAGATAATTTTTTACGATCGTACATTATCCTCCGCATGAGAGCGCCCCTGCCCGGTCCTTTGACCGCGCAGGGCGATCGTATTCTTTCAGGCGATTCCTCACCTCCTTCATGAACTTCGCACCGGGATCGATTTTCGGATGGGCCTGGTAGGCGGGGTCCAGGGCGCGCCAGTGGGGCCCCTTCCGGAAGGCCAGGTATTCATGGTGGCCCATGACGGCCCCGATGGTCGGATGCCTTCCCTCGAGGCAACGCGCCAGCCAGGCGTTCGCCCCGGCCTGCGCCTTCGTCAGGGGACGTGAGGGGCCCCCGACGTTCTCGATGCCGATGGCGCAGTGGTTGAGGCCGATGACGTGCCGCGCCATCACGGTCTCCGGCATGAGGCGGTAGATGGCGCCGTCCCGGTCCACGAGGAAGTGGGCCGAGACGTTCACGGCGCCGCCGTGCCGTATGTCCCGGCGGTCCGGGTGGAGGGTCTCGCGGTCGAAATACCTGATGACCGCGTCACGGTCCCCGAAGGCCGTCCAGTGGATGACGATGTATCGCGGGACGATGGCGATGTCCTTCGCCCCGGGGTCGCAGTGACGGCGCCTGTACTCGAGAGTGAGATCCCGGCGGAGTTTCCCGAATGAAATCGGCCTGTCGCGGATCGTGCGGGCCTTCGCATCGAAGGCGATACGCCCCCCGTGGGCCGGGACCCCCGGCACGGAGACGGGGCCGCCGTGGAGGGCCGGTGCCGCGACGAGGAGAAAAACAAAAAAGCGCCGTTTCCGGGCGCTTCGTGAAAGGTTGTGGGCAATAGTGGACTCGAACCACCGACCTCCTGCATGTGAGGCAGGCGCTCTAACCGACTGAGCTAATTGCCCTTTCATTGAATGATTCCATAGCGGCGACGCCGATACCTGTCAATACAAAAATTGAAAAAACGGCCCTTTTGTATTGACAGGGCGCGGGGCTTCCCGGCCAATGAGGCGCAACGGGGGAGCAACCATGTACCGTCTTGCCATCCATGACTACTTTTCATCGGCGCACCAGCTCAAGGGGTACCGCGGCTCCTGCGAGGGCGTCCACGGGCACAACTGGAAGGTCGAGGTGGAGGTCCAGGGCGAAGGCCTGAACGAGATCGGCCTCCTCGTGGATTTCCACGATCTGAAGGACATCATGAAGAAGGTCATCGGGCCCCTGGACCACGTGATGCTGAACCAGGTGGAGGGCTTCCGCGACCAGAACCCCAGCTCGGAGCTGATCGCCCGCCACATCTACCTGCGCTTCAGGGAGCTGCTCCCCGCCGGGGTCGACGTGACGGCCGTGACCGTGTGGGAATCGGAGAACGCCCGGGCCACCTACTTCGAGTAGCCCTTCACCCGATCCGGTCCAGGATCGCCGCGGCGCGGTCGCGGAAAAGCTCCGGCGCCGAGGCGCCGACGATGTCGGCCTCGATGAGCCCCTCGTCGTAGGGAATGAAACCCAGGAGGCCGGCGCCCCCCAGGCGCTCCCGGACGAACTCCTCGTCACGCTGCGACCGAATCTTGTTTCCCACCACGCCTGTTTTCGGCACGCCGATGTCCTTCGCCAGGGCCATGATTTTTCCCGCGGTCTCGACGCTCCGCAGTCCCGGCTCCACGACGATGACGAGCATGTCCATGGAGCGCGCCGTGCCGCGCCCCAGGTGCTCGATCCCCGCTTCCATGTCCATGACCACGACGTCGTCGCGAAAGAGGACCACGTGGGCCAGGAGGCTTTTGAGGAGGGCGCTCTCGGGGCACACGCACCCCGCCCCCCCCTTCTTCACCGTGCCCATCACCATGAGCCGCACGCCGCTCCGGGCCAGGGAAAAGCGCTCGGGGAGGTCGTCCACCTTCGGGTTGATGGTGAAGAACGAGCCCGATTGCCCCGGCTTCGCGCCGGTGCGCTCCTCCACGAGGTCGCTCATCTCCGCGATGGGGGCCGGGGCCTCCGCCGCGGGGAACCCCAGGGCCGAGGCCAGGTTGGCGTCGGGGTCCGCGTCGATGGCGATGACCCGCCTGCCGCGCCGCTCCAACTCGCGTATCAGGAGCGCGGCGACCGTGGTCTTCCCTACGCCGCCCTTGCCGGTGACCGCTATCTTCATTTCACTGCCTCCCCGTACAATCTGCGGGCCCCTGACGCGCCGCCTTCATGATCGATACCGCTAGCATGGTGCAGAGCACCGCCACGTCCTCCGTCGAGAGGCGGTCCGCGATGGATGCATCGAAGACCGCGGTCCCCGAGGGGGGCAGTTCCCCGTCCCCCTCCCAGAGGATGAAGACCACCTCCACATGGGGGAAGGCGCGGAAGGAGAGGGCGAAGTCCCCGGCGTCATGACGCGCTCCCCCGGCGGCGATGCCGGCGCGGATGAAGCCCTCCGGGTCGCCGCCAAAGGCCTTCAGAAGGGGTATCACGGCGCGCCGCTGGAATGCCGGGTGGTACCCCATCCCCCCCTGGAGCTGCATGAAGCCGATCCGCTCCCCGCGCTCCGCCGCGCCCCGGGCGTTGACCAGGTAGTGGAGGGCGAGGACCCGGAGCCAGGGAGGGACGGCGCTCCCGTCCCTAGCGAAGGAGACCGCGACCTCCGGATGGGTCACGGCGATCTCCTTCCCGAGAAAGGGGAGCAGGATGGCCCTCCCGCCGCCGCGGGTCTCCAGGGCCGCCCCCGAATTTTTCGCCACCGCTTCCGCGTCCATGGCCCCCAGGCGCTTCACGGCGTCGGCAAAGGCCGTCTCGTAGCCGGCGTCCCGGCCCGTGGGGCGGGCTTCGTGCTGCAATGCGTGGCCGTCCAGCGTCATGGGTACGGGGCCCTTCCGAAAAAAAATAGCAACGCCCGGCGGTCGGGCCGGGCGCTGGTGTTCCAACAATGGTCCGTCCGCCGGCTCAGTCCTCTTTCGGGATCACCAGGATCGGCACCCGGACGTTGTCGATGATGCTCACGTCAGGGGTGTCGAAGAAGGATGCGTAGAGCTTCGTGCGGTGGCGGTGCCCGGTGATGATGAGGTCGATGGCCTTGTCCTTGCAGTAGGCCTTGATCTCGTCCGTGAGGTCCCCCTTGCCCACGGCGTACACGGCCTTCATCTTGTCGAAGAGCTCCGCGGGGACGATTTCCTTGACCTTGAGGGCCACGGCGTCCTGGAAGTCCGTCGGGTGACGGTACCCGGCCAGGGGGTCGTTCACGTAGAGGAAGTGCAGGGTGCCGTTGAAAAAGTTTGCGTACTCGACCGTCGCGGGTATATGGGTGAAGTTGTCCGAGTCGAGGTTCAGGGGGCAGAGAATGTTCTTGTGCGTGATCATCAAGTTCCTCCAGAAGGCGTGATCCCCCGGCGGGGGCGCCCCGGCGTCGCCGGGGCGTGCGCTCGATGATAAGGACAGTAAAAACCGGCGAAATATTTGTCAATTATTATTATCGACCCCGGGTGCGTAGGGGCGGTCGAAGCGCCGGGCGTAGGCCCCGTGGCGCTTCAGCATGCTGTTCCAGTAGTGATCCGCGAAGCCGGTCATCCGCATGAGCCTGAAGACGAGCCTGCCGATCGTGGAAAAGCGCTCTCGCCCCGCCAGGCTCTTCATGATCCCGGGGTGGAACTCCCGGGTCACGGCGAAATGGCGGCCCAGGGCCCTGAAGGCCATGAAGAGCCGCCGGGTCATGAAGGGGGGCATCACCTGTATTCCCTCGACGCCGCCCCGTACCACGGTGCCGATGTAGCGGGCGCCCAGGCGGCGGGCGAGCTTTTCCAGGTAGCGCTCCACGGCGCGGGAGTGGACCGCCTCGGGGAAACCGGACTGGACGATGAATCCCAGGGGCGGGAAGCTATCCCCGGGCCCCAGTGTCTCGATGAAGTCCTTCACGATGGCGGGCATGGAATCGGCGTAGAGGGGGAAGGCGATGATGACCGCCCCGGCGGCGCGGCACCGGGCGGCTGCGTCGGCGTGGCCGGCGACCCGGTTCAGGTAGGCGATCTCGAATTCGTTTTGCCCCCCGGCGGCGGCAAAGCCTTCGGTGAAGTGCTCCAGGAGAATGGCCGTGTTCCCCGTTTTACCGCGGGGCGAGCCGTTACAGAGCATCAATTGCATCGCATGCCTCGCGGGGTGTTTTTTCAGTGAGAAAGACGTGGCGGAGCGACGTCTTGAAGTTTATCGCGTCGCGCCGGTAAATCTCGGTAATGACGGCGATGTCCCCGTCGTCCGTGTCGGGGCCCTTTCCCAGGATGAGGCCCATGCCGGGATAGCGGTCGTAGCGGCCCCGGTGATGGCACTCCCCCTTGTCCAGCGTGATGTAGGGGTGGAGGAGGGGGATCATCCGCTCGTTGGCGCGCTTCAGGAGGGCGCTCATGAATCCCATGACCACGGGTGAGGCGAAGAAGAAGAGGTCCGAGGCCATGACCGCGCGGTAGATCTCTTTCATGTCGTCGTCGTGCGCGCAGAGCCCTGGGGTCTTCCACCAGCAGGTCCAGCACCCCGTGCAGTAGCGGACCTCCATGGAGCGCAGGGTGAAGAGGCGCGCCCCGTGGCCCCGCGCCGCGAGCTCCGCCGCCGCCTCGCCGCACCAGCGGTCGAAGGCGCCGTCGCCCCCCTCGGGGTTGCCGTTGATGATGACCGTTTCCACCTGCGGGTCCGTCCTCCCTCGTTCATTCCGCGTATGCTGGGGGCCGGGCGGGATAACGTCAATTGTTTTTTGGTGGATACCCTCCGGCACCCTTGATAAGGGGGGGGTGAATTAAACCGCCGCAGGCGAGGTCACGTGACCTCGCCTGCGGATCTGCGGCGCAAAATGATTGAATCAGTTGTGTATGCGTACTTTGCCGACCGTGAATGGCGGAAGCTCTGGAAGACCCACCTCCTGGTGGGCGGCTACTTCAGGATGAAAAGGGGTCCATGATGTTTCTATAGGCCATTCTCTCTAATAATATTCCTGGCATGTAGTCAAACCGCTGCTATTCGATTCAGAGGGCGGAGATTTTTTGCCTGTTTCTCGCAAAATTTCTCATTTTTTCGGCGCGCGCGAAATTTTAAAGGCGCTGTCCAGCAGTTTTTGACTTGCAATTGCATTTCAGCGGTCCATTATTTTTTCACATAAAACGCATTGTGTCACCTGGCAGTAACGGCAAGCCAGAGTAAAATCCTAGATAATAGTGGTATTCTTCAATGATGACATTGAAGCAATTATCTAAAAAACCTTCATCTATCCCTTCGATCACTGCTTGGTATCTTGCCGATATTGGCGAGGCCAAGGGGATGCAGAACCTTTTCATAAGGCAATCACCCCATGTGCTGAAAGCCCTGCGCGAGCACGCCCTGATTGAAAGTGCTGTTTCCTCTAATCGCATTGAGGGAGTTGAAATCGAAAAATCAAGGATCGGTACCGTCATATTTGGCACGCCCAACCTGCGGGATCGCAACGAGGAGGAGGTCCGGGGCTATCGCGAGGCATTGAGTCTCATTCATGAAAACGGGAAAGATGTCAAGCTGTCTGAAAAATCAATCCGGAATTTTCATCTAATGATCTCCGGCGAAATATGGGACGCCGGTAAATACAAGGACAAGGAAAGTAATATCATACAGAAATACCAGGATGGCCGCGAGCGTATACGATTTAGGACCATATCTCCCAAAGAAACGCCACAGTATATGAAAGAGCTGGTCATGCTTGGCAATGAATCAATCAGGGAAGAATGGGTTCATCCCCTTATATCTATAATTGCTTTTAACCTTGATTTTCTTTATATTCATCCTTTCCGTGACGGCAACGGCAGGGTTTCCAGGCTCCTTCTCCTGCTGCAGAGCTATTACCTTGATATTATCGTCGGTCGGTATGTGAGCTTCGAACGCCTTATCGAGGACAACAAAAAGAGGTATTACGAAACCCTTGAAGAAAGCTCCAGGAATTGGCACAGCGGCAAACACGATCCATGGCCATATATCAATTTCATTCTCTATATCGTCAAGTCAGCCTACAAGGAATTTCAGGGCCGTTTTGAAAAAACCGCTACCTCCAAGGGAGCTAAAACAGGGATCATCGTTGAGAGCATACGTTCCTTCAAAGGCCCCTTCACCATATCCGATATAGAAAGACTGTGTCCGGGTGTCAGCCGCGACATGATTAAAAAGGTATTCACCGATTTAAAAAAGAAGGGCGACATCAAGCCCCTCGGCCGCGGCCCTGGCGCTCAATGGGTAAAGAAAGGGTAATATCTTATAAAGGGGTAAAAGAAAGGGTAACGTCAAAAAGTCAGTCCGACTGACTTTTCAGGGAAGGATGGTGAAGACCCCTTCACCGCGATGATCAGCCGGGACGATCTCACCATCACTGTGGCGGATAAAGGCATCCTCAAGCAGATCGAAAGCCTCTTGAAGGCCAACGGCATAAAGATTGAGTACGTATAGGGCGTAACCGGACATCGATCACACGAAGACAAAGGCAAAAAGCCCGCAGGCAAATTGCATTTTTGAGCGCTTCCACCGAGCAATCATGGATGAATTTTATCGCATTGCTTTCCGTAAAAGGATTTACAATACGCTTACTGAGCTTCAATCTGATCTGGATGAATGGATGCGTGATTATAATTCTAAATTTTAAGGCCCCTGTCCATCCGTTTTTGTCTTGCAATTGCATTTCAGCGGTCCATTATTTGTTCACATGAAACGCATTGTGTCGCCTGACCCTGAGGTGATGTCAGACTAAAATCCCGGATGCTAAAAAGAAGACGGCCGCCATTCTCGCACCGCCCCGGCCTCCTGCCATGAGAAGGGTTATGACGGGCCCTGCAATACCCCTCCTCCCGTCTTTTTCACGCAGAGCATCGTGATATCGTCATCGAGATTGCTGTAGTCGATGAAGTTGAAGATCCTGTCGATTATCGAGTGGATGATGTCCAGGGAGGGATAGCGGGCGTTGTAGGAGAAGTCCTCCGCCAGGGCGTCCATGCCGTAGATCTCGCGCGTTTCCCGCCGCGTCACCTCGTAGGCGCCGTCGGTGTAGAGGAGCAGGGCGTCGCCGTCGCCCAGGGAGAAGGCGATGTTCCGGTACCCGGCGTCCTTGGTGATGCCGATGAGGGGTCCCGTGAAGCCCATGCGCTCGGTGCGGCCTTCCCCGGCGCGGTACCAGAGCGAGGGAGGGTGACCCCCGGAGGAATAGAGGACCTCCCCCGCGGCGAGGTTGACCTGGCACACCGCCGCGGAGGCGAAATAGGATGTCGCCTTCAGCTGGTCCACCAGCTTCATGTTCGTCGTGCCCAGGATGTCGGCGGGGGACCTTCCCTCCCCGGATACCGCCTTGAATATGCTCTTGATGGCCATCCCGATATAGGACGAGGCCATGCCGTGCTCCATGACGTCGCAGAGGATTATCTGGAAGACGCCGTCACCGACGTAATAGCCGTCGATGAAATCGCCGGAGAGGTCCTCCGCGGGGATGAAGGACGTGGCGATATCGTACCCGGGCAGGTCCCTGATCTCCGGGGCCATGATCGACTGGATGATGCGCACCTTGAATATGTCATCGCGCATCCGTTTCTCCCGCCGGGAGAGGGCCATGGCCAGCATCTTCTCCTCCGTGATGTCACGGAGCGAAAGGATGTGGCCGATGCCGGTCCTGTCCCGCTCCAGGATCCGGTAGAGCCGGGCGTTAACGTACCTGCCGTCCTCCATGGAGAGCACCACCCCGGCGTTTTCCTTCCCGTTCCCGATGACACTCTCCCACCGGGAGCACACTGAGGCCGCGGGCATCCCGATGGCCAGGTCCGAGGACCCCGTGATCCGCTTCGCCGCGGGGTTGATATCGATGACGGCGTGCTCGTCGTCCAGGACGATGATGCCGTCCTGGATGCTGTCGAAGACCACGTCCCGGGCGATGGGGAGGATGTTGATGATGCGGTAGCGGTAGATTCCCAGGGCGAAAAGAACGCCCGAGACCGAGAACATGAAGGGGTTCGTGTCGAGGCCCCAGGGGGTTATCCCCGAAAGGTAGAGTACCAGGACCGTCCAGGGGAAGAGCGACCCCGCGAGCATTATCGCCGCCTGCTTCCGGAAGAGGGAAGAGGCGCGGGCCAGCATGATGCTGAAAAGGACGTTGCCGAAGAGAAGGGAGAGGTTGACATAGGCGATATGCACCCAGTAAAGCGGCCCCTTTTCCAGGGACAGGACCGGGAAGGGGCCCCCGGTGTTGACCGCGACCCCGGCGTAGAAGAGGTGGTGGAGGCCATTGGTCCAGTTGAAGGACAGCGTGACGAGGGGGATGACGAAGAGGGACGCGACCAGGGGAGGGGTGAGCCACTCCTTCCTTCCCGCGAACTGGATCGCCATGAGCGCGAAAAGGGCGGGGATCGCGGAAATGCCGAGGTACTGCACCCTGATCCAGAAGAGCATGCCCCCGAGGTCCCCCCTGGTGAGCTCCATGCCGTACCCGGCGGAGTATATCGTCAGGGCGAGCATGAAGAGCGCGATGGTGGCGTTCTTCGCGGAGCGCCTGCGCAGGGCGTAGAGGGAGATGAGTGCCGTGATGAGCCCCGTTGCGAAGAGGGCCGCGGTAAAGGGCGCGTAGGCGGGCATGGTCCTGGCGGGTTGCCTCCGGTTCGGTTCCGGCCATATCCTGAATGACCGGGCGCTGCCTTGCAGTATAGGCGGCGCCCAAAAAGGTGCGCAAGCATAATTTGGGGATCCCCCCGGTTTAGCCTGCAGCGTCGGTGGGATTGCCCCCTCAATCCCCCCCGGCCCCCCTTAATAAGGGGGGGGGACACCGCTATCCCTGTACGAGCGCAGGGGTCAATGAGTAGTCGCGACATGCCGCCGGCCTTTGCCCGGCGACTGTTTCAGTGTGAGTGAACATGAAATTTTAGCACCCGACCCCCAGGACTGCTAAAAGATAGAGGTTGGTACGGTGTTGGTAGGTAGCCGGCAGGGCGGATGTTCGAATGTCTAAACGGCAGAAAATTTTATATATACTGAACAAGCGAAGGCGGTTTTTTCCCCTGAGGCCGTTGACGGAACCGCGTCAGAACAAACTGCATAGTAACACACGCGCGCAATCCGGAATACGTTCACCATGCTCATGAAGCCATTGTGATCGGATGAATGGGCCCCTTCTTTTGGAATGGGGATTAATCCCTACCCTGACTTAAATCAGGGATAAAGTATATGAAATACAATGCTTTGATCTTATTTATTATTTCCCTTTCTTGGAATTTTTTTTGTCACTTTTTATCATTTCCGACGCTTCTATTCTGGAGAATTTTTTTTGGAAATGGGAATATGTTTTTCCTTGGATCGATCAGTAGTACAGGACAGGAAAACCGTCCGAAAAAAGCATTCCCCGGGGACGCCATTCGAAACCGAGTATGGAATATCGAAGGGGGAATGGGACACCTGTTGGATTGGTTTGTAGTATTCGATTATTGGCTACTAGTAAAATAACGGTTGACGGAGCATATGATGTTTGCTATGTGGATCGGCATAAACAGAAAGAGACCCTCTCCGGGGTCCGAATCCCGTATACACCCTGTTCTGTACTCGATTTCAAAAGCATGAATAACTCAATGGGCCAGATGTGCCCTGTGGGTTTATTATACATATACTTACGCGTAACAATTATTCGAAGTTTGGAGGGCACCATGAAAAGTTTATCAGCGAAAACCGCCGCGTTTATTGCCGTTGCAGTTCTGTCACTATTTTTCCTTTCTTCCTGCGGAGAGACGGACTTTCTTAAAATCAAGGGAGTGCCCCTTAAGATCCAGGAGGTAAGCCTCGATTCGGATACAATCGGAGGCAATGATCCCCTGCCCACGGATGATAGTGGACAGGTAATAGATCCCCTGTCTAAGAACGGCCTTAACCCGTTGTTCAACGGAATACTGGGCATTCCCATCTATAGCTCAAGCATGGAATCAATACCTCCTGATCCCACGGGCAACACGGTCATGAACGACTATGACGGGGACGGCCTCACCAACGAGGAGGAGGAGGCGGGCTTCACCAACTCCTTTACGGCCGATTATCCACGTATCACCACGCGCATATCAACGCCCATTACCATGAAGCTGGTAGTTGACGAAACCGACGAGACGCAGAACCACACGGAAATGGTGGACGACAGCGACACCAAGGACACCATCACCAACAGCATGGAGAGCAGGCAGTACAACCAGCTTAATAAGAAGACGACACCCTACAGGGTGAGCGGAAGCATGTCATATAGCAATAAGAATGCCGGATCATACGGGTATTCCTTTGGTATGAATACAAAAGCGGAGGTAACCGTTGCCGGAACGGGTGGCAGTGTTGAGCTTGGTGTGAATACCAGCATGAACCAGAGCTTCGAAACCGAAATGTCGCGATCTATGCAGAGCGAAAAGACGGTATTCGAGGACATTAATTATGTCGATAACCTTAACCGGAATGGCGTGGAGTTCAAGAACGACACGGTTGAGCGGATATCCCGCAACTATCGCCAGAGCAACGTGTCGAAGAGCAATTTCGTGATCAACCCCAACGCGGGCCTGGTGCGGGCGGCCCTGTATTTAAAAAACGAGTCCCTTAACCAGCCGGTGCGCATTAATAATGTGCTCTGCACCCTCTCGTTTCGCACCCCCTCGGGCAAGTGCCTGCCCGTGCGCTCTTTTCGTCTCAGGAACGACGATTACAGCGAGTTCGACGAGGAGGTCTACGGCGGCGAGGAGTTGGGTCCCTACGTGCTGGAGGTCACTGGCCTGAACACCTACGAGGTGAAGAGTGCCATGGCCAACGGGTATGTGCCCCAGATCCACGTGGTGAGCTACGACATGACCCGCGTGGAAGACTCCAACTACAATCCCGGGGTGGACAACCTCCAGGTGGTGGAGGAGACCGTGAAGGGCCGCACCGCCCTTATAAAGATCACGGCGAGCGGCGTGCGCGACATGTACCGCGTGCCCGCCTTTGACGTGGACGAAGAGGGCAACGTGACGCCGGGCATATCCCTCAAGAAGGCCCTTTTCAACATCTACCGCAGCAGGCTCTCGGGCGGGGAGCGATTCGACATCGACGCCGAGGGCGATGGGCTTACCGTGGATAACACGGGCCTCTGGTGGAAGACTGGCTACACGCCCCCGGCCGGCAGCTCGGACCCGACGGAATACGGGTATGGCGCCAATACTCAGGGGAACAAATGGAGTAAATTTTCCACCTATGTAAAAAGATACGTGGTGTATGAGCGTGATGCCGCCGGCAATGTTGTCGAGCGCGAGAAGCGGATCGAGACAATCGACCGTATCGGCAACGTGAAAAAGTACAACCCCTTCAGCACGGAAGATAATCCCGCGTACGATCCTAACGTGCCTCTCACGTATAATGAGATCATTCAGATGAAATACTGGATCGTGCTTCACAACGGCAGGTACTACGATGGCGATATCAACGACCCAATCTGGGCGGGTGAGCGATACGAGATCGTCCTTTTTGACGCGAAAGACTTCAACGAACATCTGGAAACCTTCTATTATTCGCCGCTCCAGAACGTATCCGAGCAGGATATAGGCGGAGGCTCTTCCGGATCAAGCTCCGGATCAACGCAGACGCAGTACAGCGCCCTGCAGGCCTACTCCGACCTGTATCTCAACACCCTATGGAACAGGAGGGTCAACGAGGTGGGCGGCGAATTCGCCCGCGCTTATCGTCTCGGCAAGGTGGTGCGGGGCGATACCATCAAGCTCCAGGTGGAGCTGGATGAGTTCCGCTCCCTCTTTGACGTAGACACACCGGGAAGGGAGTTCAATGCTTCCTACACCGTGCGCGACGTGCCGGGGAGGATCTGGGACGCTTTCAATTACACCTTTGACGAAGGCGATCCCTTCCCCGAGGGACAACCGGCAAGCTTTACTTTTGACGCATGGGGCGGATGCAATCAGATCGGTCTCTGGTTGCAGAAGTCCATGAACGCCCACTATTACACGGTCGCGATATGGCGCCAGGGCCAGCAGGAGGCTGATGCGGTACAGGTGAAGATCGACGCCAGTGAACTGGATGAGAACAACGGGTATATAACCATCAACCGCTTCAGCAGGGACACCCAGGGTAATCAGATAGGCGTGCTTGAGCCGGGAGACTACCGGATCAAGGCGAGGGCACACGGCAGGATTTACAACGTGCCCGTGTACACTGTCAACAGGGCAAATGAGACGGGTATACTGGTGACCTCGGTGTCCGATCCGGGAGGCACCGGTCTACCCGACTTTTTTAACGTGTCAGTGTACGCTTCCCTGAACTCGATAACCGTTAACATCAACCAGGCGGCAAACGCCGAGTACTACAACATAGACGTGTACGGCCCCTATAACTACGGTCATGGCAACGGCGAGATCGATGATTACACGGTCCCCAGGCAGACCTTCAGGGGTCACGCGGGCATAAACGTGATCGAGATACCGGACCTCAACGCCGGGACCGTCGGGTACCAGGTGCCCCTGACGACGGAAGAACAGGGATTCCAGGTG
The DNA here is from genome assembly GCA_040768125.1 of Spirochaetota bacterium. Lineage (GTDB taxonomy): Bacteria > Spirochaetota > UBA4802 > UBA4802 > UBA5550 > RBG-16-49-21. The sequence goes on from JAXGNG010000006.1 coordinate 165,746, forward strand.
CCGGGCGTGTATCGCGTGGTGGTGAGCGCCGTGAACAGCAATATCGTGAACCCCGACGGAAGCTCAACGGGCGTTGACCCCACCGCGGCCAACGGCGACCCGGCAATGGCCATGGTATCGTACGACCCCTTCGGCAACCAGAGGACCTATGTGCCGCGCCGCCAGATTGAGGAGTTCAATCCAAAGGACGTGGACCTGGAGGTGAACTTCAACGACGGCTCCGGCTGGTTCAGGCTTAAGATTGCCCATGACGACATCGGAGATGAGGAGCGCACCATAGACTGCAGCTACACCACGAATTTCGTGCAGAACCGGGGGCTCGTCACCATATACTTCACGCCCCCCACCGGCGCGGACGGACCGCAGAACAAAAACTACAACGTGTTTCACGGCGGCGCCGAGGAGGTTGAGGTCTATATGCGCACCGTTGCGAAGCCGGAATACCGCGACTGCATATGGCTCAAGCCGGGCGGCAGATACCTGGACATCAACGCGGATGTTAACTCCCTGCCGGGCTATGACCCCCTCAAGTACTGGATCATGAATGATAACACCGACGTTAATGACATAGACAATTACACCCATGACGGGGACCGGGTATGGACGTCCCTGGGCGAACTTGACGTCGACGAGGGCGATTTCGGCGTGGCCGTGCCCTCCGGCAAGGAGGACTTTTTCTTTTCGCCCATGAAAAAGCTGACCTACAAGATCAGCGCCTCCCTGTGCGACACTGACGTTGGCCAGATGATGAGCGAAACCACCCACGTGGACAACCCCGAGTACCGGGCCCTGGGAGGCGAGCGGTCCATCCAGGTGAGCAACATTGACACGCAGTTCGGCATATCCTTTATGGCTTACATGCGAAAGGGTCGGCCCTCCGGTTCGAACGAGCCCCTGGGGGCCTATCCCTGGATCCCCACGGGGGAAATCCAGACGGTCAACGCCAATTCCCACAGCCTGGTGTTCAACGATTATCCTCCTGTTGATGGCGAACCGGCCGAGGAACTCGCCCCCAATACGGAGTACACAATCTGCATGGTCGCGGCCAACGAAACAAGCGCGAGCTCGCGGGTCTATGCCTATGTGAAGACGCAGCCCGAGGCCGAGATGCACGCCCTTGATGACGCCGTTGACGCAAATGGCGCGGGGAAATTCATCAATCCTGCCGTGCCCTTTACCAACGAGATGGGCAACGTGCTTATCAACGGCATTGATTTCGTCTACGGCGAGCCGCTCCTTGGTGGCGCCTATGATATCTACGACACCAGGAACGGCCTTGAGGACAGCGGGTATTTCGAGGCAGGCAAATACTTCCGCATCGTCAGCAACGGCGTGAACGTGGCAGACCCGGCGGGGCTATACCTGATGCCCCTGGCGGTTGACCTCGACTCTGCCTTCGCGACCCCGCCGGCTGACCAGGTCTACATAGACCCTGCAGGAGCGCGGTATGTTCTGCCCAGACCGGTGTACTGGAGCAGATGCGATACGCATGTGTACACCCTGGGCTCCCTGGCCACCATTACCCATCCTGACTTTACGCCTTCACTGGCGGTTCACGGCGGAGTAATAGGTTCAAATGGCGTTTATGGTGGGTGCCTGGTTCAACCTGACGCAATATGGGGCAATTACGATACAACAGGGGCGACAATTATCAAGCCCTTTGGCGTGAGCGCCGTTGACTTCATGCAGAAGGGCACCATGTCCGCCTGGTGGAAGGCATATGCCAACCTTCAGAATGTTTCAATAATATGGCTGAAGATAACGGACCAGGTATATGTGCAGGGAAATTTCGGGAGTGGCCAAAATTTGCTGAGGATAATCGTAAATCAGGGTGGCGTTGAGAATATTGTAGATTCTGTTTCGGGCCTCCTGGCAAATGATGTATGGTGTCACCTCTACGTGACATGGGACAATGAAGGCGACCTCTACAATGGCGCGAAGATCAACGTATACGTCAATGGCAGCCTGGCCCTTACCTCAACGGCTGCAATCATTGGCGCCAGCATACCTGAAGTGCGCATCGGCAGCGCCAGCAACATCGGCAATGGACTTGTCTACCTGGACAACCTGAAGATCTGGGACCATGTGGTAACCGACGGTCCATACGCCGCTGACTGGGAATATGGGGCCGGCACCAGGAGCGAGGAAGCTCTCCATCCGATATACGGGTTTGCCACGGGCTTCCGGCCGGTACTGTACCGGTCCCCGGACGACGGCAACTCCGACAACGAAGGTGGCGTGGGATTCCACTGCGTGCCGCAATGGTAACAAGCGAAATAACGGGACACGTCCCTCCCCGGGTTCGTCCATGGCGCGGGCCCGGGGAGGCGAGCGCAGATGAAGTATCATTAGAGATTAAGGTGTTATAAGGAAGACAGAGAATGATCCATAAGGACAAACCAATATCTGTGTCAATCATCCTGTTTCTGGTCATCTGTTTCTCAGGGCCTGCCGTGACGGGGAAGGACGCCGCAATGGCAGACAACCCGGCAGGTGAAATAAGCGCCTCGCCTGAGACGTATAGCGTGATGGCGCAGGCGGACCAGCAGAGCGGCAACGCGGATACTGGTACATCCGGAGACGCCGATGTGCCGGCCGGGGAAACGGCCGATACGGTGCAGCCAGGGGGCGACGTCCCCGATGCAACTGACCGTGCGATCGAGGATAGTGCCGATGAAAAAGGCACGTCCGATACCGGTGAGAAGGATACGGTAACGCCCGAAAAGAAAGAGGCGGAACCGGCCCCGAAGAAAGAAAAGAAGGCGACGCCCCTCTTCGATCCCCACAGCACCCGCTACGTGGGAATCGTCGCGGGATACGGAGGCTTCTTTCCCGTGGCGGACTACGGCCAGAACTACCTGCCGGCCCACCTCGTCGAGGCCTCGGTGCCGGTTTACTACCTCACCCTCTGGCACTTCCACCCGGAGTTCAACTTCCGCTACGCGAAGCTGAAGAGCGACCACGGGACCTTGGAATACGAATCCACGATAACATTGATGGAGTTCTTCCCCTCCATCGTCTTCAGCTGGGAATTCTCCCTCCCGAAAAAGGAGCTGGGCCCGGTGAGGCTCTACGCGCGGATATACGACGGCGTGACGCGCCTCGAGTACGTGTCCCTCAATCCCTTGTTTCCCTATCTCGGGAAGGTCGCCACCGTGGAGCTTATCAACGTCTTCGGGTTTTCCGTTGGGTGCGACTACTTCATTTTCAAGGGGTTCTTCGTGGGTATTGACGCGGGGTACAGCATCGTCGCCACGGCGGGAACGCCCCTCCAGTCGATGTCACTGACGATTCACGCGGGATACAGGATATTTTAGGGTTCCTGGATAATGAGGAGCGCGGCAATGCAGACCGGCATGGAAAGGACAACGGACCGATCGTGAAGGGATTACTGAAACATGCGGCCTGCCTCATGGCGGGAGTCCTGCTTGTTTCCTGCGGCAGGCTGGACTACCTCAACTACGACAAGGCCATGCGCGCCATGATCTTCCCCTCCGCCGGGGGGGACGACGCCTCCGCCGGCGACGTGATATCGGCCTCCACCAACCGGAGCGACAAGGACGAGGAGAAGGCGCCGAAGCTGAACGCCTACGAGGGCGCTGCCTTCGTGAAGCCGCCCCAGATCAACAACTACGGCACCGTCACCCTCTCCTACGCCATCGACGTGCCCCCGGGCCGCGCGGGCGTGCAGCCCGGCGTGGGGCTCTCCTATTCATCCTCCGGGGGCGACGGCCTGGCGGGGATCGGGTGGAGCCTCTCCACGGGGCTCGGGGTGATATCCCGCACCACGAAAAACGGCCAGCTCTTCTACGATTACCGCGACACCTTCACCTTCAACGGCCAGCGCCTGGTGAAGGTGAGCGGCCCGGCGAACTCGGAGAACGGCCTCTACCGCCTGGAAATCGAGTCGGGGTTTTCGAAATTCGTACTCTCCGGCGCGGAGAGCGGGGGCGTCTGGCGCGTCATAGACAAGGCGGGCACGGTGACGGTCTTCGGCGAGGACGCCTCGAGCAGGATCTACCGCCCCGACGACGAGACGCGGACCTACATCTGGAACTTCACGAAGAGCGTGGACCTGAACGGCAACTCCATGACCGCGGAATACGACGACTCCGCCTATGACGACAACAACATACTCTACCTGAAGGAGATACGCTACACCGGGAACGAAGACCAGGGCGCGCCGGCGCGCCAGTTCGTGCGCTTCGCATACCGGGACCGCGACGAGGCCTACGTGTCCAAGGCCCCGGGGTTCATGATGAAGATGGACCGCCTCATCGACCGCATCGTCGTGGGGTGGGACGATCCCCGGGGATGGACGGAGACGGTACTCTGGAGCTACCGCATGGTCTACGGCACCTCGGCCGATTCGGGGCGCCCCCTCCTCCTCACCGTGGAGAGCGATCGTAACTCGACGAAGCCGGAGTTCATCTACCAGCCGGCGGTGCACGCCTTCACCTGGGCCAGGATCGAGAACACCCGCTACAACGATCCCGAGGAGAACCCGGACTCCGTGAAGTACTTCGAGGGGGACTTCAACGGCGACGGCATATCGGACATGGTGTTCTTCAACCCCGCCAGCGGGGACTGGCGCGCCATGGAGGGGAAGCGGGACGGCGGCTATCTCGAAAAGTACTACGGCAACCGGTTCCGGGGCCACGACGGCCCGGAATCGATCCAGTGGTTCAAGGGGAACGTGACGGGCGATTACAACGGCGACGGCAGGAGCGACATCGCCTTCTACCTGCCCCGCACCAGGGAATTCTGGGTGGCCGAGCACACCGGGAAGGTCTTCACCTTCCGCTGTTACGGCACCCTTCTCATACCGGTGGACATATTCAAGTGCGAATGGTTCACCGGCGATTTCGACGGCAACGGCCTTTCCGACAGCGTCCTCTACCATGAGCCCACGGGGGAGTGGTACCTCATGGCGAACATGGGGGGGCACTTCAGCTTCATCAAGTTCTCGGAAACCTTCCAGAACCTCTTCCGGAGCGACTACGACCCCGACCTGCGCCTGAACAGCCCCTCCACGGCCGACACCTCCGACTACGGCAGGGACCGGGAGAAGATATTCTTCCTCTCGGGGGACTACAACGGCGACGGCAGGACCGACATCTCCTTCTACGACGCGCGCTCGGGCCGCTGGTGGGTTGGGGAGAACTACCGCGACGATGCCATCGGCTTCAGGCTCCAGTGGAGGATCTACAAGGAATTCACCGAGCGGGAAAAGGAGCTCTTCGCCCCCGGCCGGGACTCCCTCACGGGGAACGACCGGTTCAGCGGCGACTTCAACGGCGACGGCCTCTCGGACTTCCTCACCTTTCACCGCGACCGGGGTGAATGGATACTGGGAGACACGGGGAACGGCACCATCAACTTTAAAGTATTCTCCCGCACGCCGCAGTTTTCCGAGATCACCCGGTGGCTCCAGGGGGACTTCAACGGCGACGGCCGCACGGACATCGGATTCTTCTCCGCCCGGGACAACAATTTCTGGATCGGCGAGGCCACGGCCACGGGCTTCCGCTACCGGATCTACAACAACCTGGCCTACGGTCCCGATCCCGCCCGGGTGATGGCGACGCCCCTGCCCAGGGACGAGGTGAAGGTGGAGAACGCACGTTCCGTCATCTCCGGCGCGGCCTCGAACGCCATCGTGGACTACCAGTTCGACGGGAACTATCATTCGGACCGGGGGGAAAAGGCCCTGCCCGGCTTCTTCTCGGGGAATGAATCCACGGCCGGGCTCCTGATATACCGGCGTCGCGACAAGTCGCTCTACCTCAAGGCGGGCCAGGCCGCCCCCGCCTTCCGCTATCCCCTGGACCTCGACGGCGAGGGCGTGACCCTTCTCAACCCCGATCGCCCCCATCGATACCGGATGAACCGGGACGGCCTGCTCTACTACGCGAAGACATCATCATTCGGAAGCGACCACCACGCCTTCACCGCGGTCTACCATGACGGCGGAGGCTTCGTGGAGGAGACGGCGGCCTCCTTTGACGAGGGCCAGGTGACCGACTTTTCCATCGCGGAAAGCGTCTACCTGGTGGACCGCTTCACCGATACCGACGACCGCCACGTCCTCATCCTGGACGACCGGGCGGAGACCCCCCGCTTCATGCTCTTCACCGGGAGCGGAGGAGGGCAGAACCTTGCGGTGCAGGGCCTCTCGCCCGACTACTTCCGCGATCTGAGAAACCGGAAATCGCGCTACCGCTTCTTCAGCGGCCCCTTCACGGGGGAGCGCGCCGGCATCCTTTTCGTGGACATGAACGCCGTGTCCCACCGCTGGTACCTGGGGCGCGTGGAGGGCGGCCACATCGTCTTCACGCTTTTAAGCGGCACCCCCCAGTTCGTCACCGAGGGATGCGTCGACTCCTACCGCGTGATCCCCGGGGACACGGGGGCGGACCTGGTCTACGCCAACAACGGCGAGGGCTCCGTGGGATTCCGCAAGCTCTCGATCACCGCCTCCTCCATCAGCCAGACGAGCTACGCCCCCCTGGCCAGGGGGATCGCCTTCAAGGGCGAGTTCGATGCGGCGGGGAACCCGGTGCTCCACGACGAGGGGGAGGTGAAGCGCGCGATCCTGGGATCCACCTGCCGCCTGGAGACCCTGGCGGCCCCCGCGGTCTCCCTGAAGCGGCCCGACCTCCTCACCCAGGTCTATCCCTTCCAGTGGATACAGGGTGACTACAACGGCGACGGCAAGACGGACATCGGCATTTTCCACATGAAAGAGCGCTACTGGTACTTCGCCCTCACCATGGGCACGGTGCCGGACCTCATCAGCACCGTGAAGAACGGCATCGGCGGGCTCTACCGCATGACCTACGAGAACTCCACCCGCTTCGACAACACCGACGACGACGGCATCCCGCGCCTCCCCATGAACTACAAGGTGTGCGACAGCCTCACGGTGGAGGACGGGCGCGGGGGGAGCGTGCTCACCTCCTACGGGTACGCGGGGGGGTACGCCTTCTCCGCCTTCATCAACGGGGAGAAGGAGACCGATTACTTCGGCTTCGGGCACTTCACCGTGACGGACGCAGTGGGAAGGCGCACCGTGAGCGAGTACTACAACGTCCCCTTCGAGGATTTCCGGATGAACCGCGCCCTGGCCGGGGCGGTGAAGAGGAGCCGTTCCCACGGCTCCGACCAGGTGGAATACGAGCGGACGGAACACGACTACACCATGCGGGTCATCGCCGAGTCCCCCGCGCAGAAGCCGAGCTTCCTCATCGAGCCCACGGAGGTGAGGAAGTACATGCGGGACGTCCTCACGGAGACGCGGAGGTCCTCCATCGAACTGGAGCCGAACCGCTACGAGATGACGGGCCGCAGCGAGAGCGTGACCGACCACTATAGCGACGACGCGCACGAAGCGGCGACGGCGACATCATACTCGCGCTTCGAAAACATCGAATCGACCAACGAAATGCGCCTGGAATGGAAGGCGAGTCTCCAGGGCACCCCCCACGAGACCACGGCGAACTACGAGTACGACGACCGCGGCAACCTGACGCGGGAGACCACCTCCTACACGGGTTCGGGCCTGGCCCCCGTGGCGGACCGGGTCATGGAATACGACTATGACGGCTACGGGAACCGGATCCGCGAGACCAACGCCAGCGGCTCCCCGGCGCGGGTGACGGAAAAATCGTACGACGAGCATCTCCACCAGTTCGTCACGGAGGAGCGCGCCAGGGGCGACCGCTTCACCCTGGTGACGGGCTACGCAATCAATTATCAATCGGCCTTCGGGGGCATCGACAGGAAAACCGACCCCAACGGGAAAAGCACCTACTTCGAGTACGACGCACTGGGGAGGCTCGCGCGGGAGCGGATCGACGCCGACTCGGGCACGGAGACCCTCCAGGAGTACGTCTACTCCACGGAGTTTCCCCTCTCCGCCAAGGTGACGCAGTACGTGGGCCCCTGGGGCTCCCTGGGCGGGTCGATACACACGCGGGCCTTCGTCGACGGCATGGGCCGCGTGATCCACACGGTGCGGAGCGCGACGGAGGAGTCCGGCAGACGCTACGTGAAGAGCGGGATGATCGTCTACGACGCGGCGGGACGACCCGTGCGGAAAAGCCAGAGCGACTGGTGCGGCGACGGCGAGATCGACGCCTTCACCGCCCACACCCGGGAGAAATATCCCACCCTCACCGAGTACCACCCCTCGGGGCGCGTGAGCAGGGTGGTGCTCCCCGAGGGCTACATGGGCGAGCCCGAGACCTCCATCCGCTATACCTACCACGATCCCTGGGAGACCGTGGAGACCCACAGCGTGGGGAGAACGAAGCGCACGGTGAAGAACGCCCGGGGCCTCGTGCTCTACGTGGAGGACTCCGGCACAGGCGATGGCGGAGGGATCGCCCAGGCGAAGATGGGTTTTGCCTACGACATCGCGGGGAATCGCGTGAAGAAGATGGACCTTGCCTCGACTCCGCTCGGCAGCCAGGGCGGCATGACAACCGACGTCCCCCTGGGCCTCTTCACGCCCGGGGCGAAGGACCGCTCGGGGAACAACGTGGCCTGCTGGCAGTACAACGCCTTCGGCCAGATGGTGCACGCCAGCGACCCGGACCTGGGCTACGCGGGCACGGCCTACACCCCCTTCGGGGAGGCGGCCTCCCGCACCGACGCCCTGGGGCGCGTCACCACCTACGAGTACGACCGCCTGGGGCGCCTCACGGCCAAGCACCTTCCGGGAGCGGAGGGGAGCGTGGCCTACCTCTACGACTCCCTGGCGGGGAGCGAGAACGGCATGGGGCGCATGGTGGCCATGGACGACCCGGCCCAGCGGAAGGAGTTCAGCTACGATTCCATCGGCAGGGTAAAGCGGGAGACGCGGCGGATCAAGGGCGCCGATTACGACGCGAGCTTCGAGACCCGCTTCGAGCACGACCTCCTTTCCAGGAAGAAGCGGGTGCACTACCCCGTGGACCCGCAGTCGAATACGCGCCTGACGGCGGAGTACTCCCACAACGCCATGGGCGTCACGCGGGTACGGATCATGGCGGGCTCCACCACCAGGGATATAATTGAAACTATCGAATACAACGAGTTCGGCCAGATGGCGGAGGTGCGCCGGGGCAACAACACCGTGACCCGCTACGACTACGACATCAAGGGGCGCATGGAGGCGCTGCTCACCTCGGCCTACCACAACGGGCAGACCTGGAAGGTCCAGGACGTGCGCTACGAGTTCAGGGTGGACAACAGCATCGCCGCCGTGGAGAACACCCCCGACGTGGGCGCCGACGGCCCGGTGATGAGCACCATCCGCTACGAGTACGCCTACGACGGCCTGAACCGCCTGGTCCACGCCCGGGGAAGCTACGAGAAAACGGCGACAGGCGGCGGATCGCCCTCACCCCCCGACCCCCTCTCCCCGGGGGAGAGGGGGAGCGTCACGAAGAAATTCGACCTGGGCTACGCCTACGCCCCCAACGGCAACATGACGGGCAAGACCGTGTACGATCCCGACAGCGGCGCCGTGGAGGACGCCTGGAGCTATTCCTACGACAACCACGCCGCCACGGCCATCTCCACCACGAAGGCCGGGGCGCGCTTCGCCATGGAGTACGACGCGGCGGGGAACATGATCCGCCAGGCCGACGGCGCCAAAGACATGGCCAAGCAGATGGCCTACGACTCCTACAACCGGATACGGAGCGTCACGGACGAGCATAACGGGAACCTGAAGGGACAGTACTGGTACGACGACCAGGGCTTCCGCGTGCGCCGCCTGGCGCGCCAGGAGATCGACGGCCGGGAGCAGGAGGTGGAGCTCCTCTACCCCTCCATGTACTTCGCCGTGGAAGCCCACCGCAACGGCCATGGCCGCGCCAGGCCGGAAACGGCCTGCGCCGTGAACAACATCTATCTGAACGGGGTCCGCATCGCCGCCGCCCTCCCCGACGGTCAGGCCAGATACTACTTGACCGACCAGGTGGATTCGGTCAAGGTAGTGACCGACGACCGCGGCCTGGTGCTCACCTCCCACGAGTACCTCCCCTTTGGGGAATCGTGGATCACCGAGGGCGACGACAAGAACGCGCCGAAGTACAACTCCCAGGAGCTGGACAAGGAGAGCGGATACTACTTCTATAACGCCAGGCATTATGATCCGGAGATCGCGAGGTTCGTGACGCCGGATACGGTGATTGATGGGGAGTTAAGTACGCAGGGGTGGAATAGGTATAGTTATTGTCATAACAATCCAATAATATATAGAGATCCTACTGGACATGGAATTTTAGATAGTATACGCAGCGGTGCTGATTCAATTGGTTCGAAGATAAGCAGTGTCGGTGAAGGGATAAAGAGTGTTGGTGAAAAAGTAACAAAGCCTCTAAGCGAAATGGGTGATAAGTTTAGAGATTCTATTTCTCCAAAAGTAGATAAAGTAGCTAATTGGTGTAATAAAAATCCTAAAACAATGTTGGCAGTTGGTCTTGGTGGTGGATTGGCTATTGCTGCTGCACCAGCTGCACCATTGGCAATATCAGCCATAAAAGGCATAGGAGCTGCAAAAGGAATCGATATGGCTATTGGCGCTGTGCAAGGTTTGCTAACTTATGGTGCAACCACACCTGCTAAAGATCAGACATTACAAGGGGTAGCCATATCAACTGTTGTTGGCGCTGCAACGGGGCTAGTGAGTAATGTTGCTACAGGTTTGAAAATGATTGATAAAGCACCTGCTGTAATCAAAGCGTTATCTTCAGGGGCTATTAGTGGAGGCGGTAATTTTGCTGGGCAGGTAGCATCTGGTAAAGATGTTAAAGATGTAAGTGCAGCTAGTGTTGGTTGGGTAGCAGCCACCTCCGGTTTTGGTTCATATCTGAGTTCAGCGACGAATCTTGCAAAACCTGCGAGTGACTTGGTTGGCAAAGGGGCCATGTTATTACCACGTATTTCTGGTGCGGCCATGATTAAGATGGCTGAGAAACAGTTGAAAAAGGAATAGGATCCTAGCATATGTCAGAAACGAAAGAACAAGGCAAACTGTATAAGCCTGAAGACGTGAGAAATCCATATTTTGTTGTTCCATTTTTAATAGTAATAATTGGTTTTGGAATTTATGGTTTAACGTATTACATTCAGAAACCATCTAAATATCTTTTTTTTATTTTATTTTTACCATTTGCAATAATAGTTTGCAGCTATTTGATCTATATTCATTTTTATCATTACGTTAATGCTGAAGTGAAAAGCCATTCACTTATACTAAAGAATCATTTCCAAAAATGGCCGAAGGAAATTTTCTTCAATGAAATTACAGAGATGATTGCCAATAAAAAGTGGTGGTACGATGTCGTGGTCAAGGATACCAAAGGTCAGAAGATTATAATAAATGCAGCCATTGAGCCCACTGATGAATTTTTTAACGAACTTATAACACGGGCGGTAAATTGCAAAAAAATTGATTTACGGAATATTAGAAAAGCCGCGCCGAATTTGATATTATATCAGAAGAATGATCATTGAGAACATTTTAATGGGGATCGTTCATTAAAACACATCCTCCGGTGCTAATTGCGAATGGACGCACATGTCCGCAGTGTTGCCAGTGGACGTAATTTAATATATTGTTAGTAAAGCGGGTGCAGGGCGGCACCGAGCAGACAGGAAGTCTGCCTGCCGCCGGCGACAGGATGTCGCGAAAGCGGCGGCCTGCAAGGAAGCCCCGCAGGGACCTCACAGAACCGTGTCAGCCCAACCCAAACCTTCATCCCCCCGCCCGTGATCCCGGTGACGGCTGGATGGGCCGGATACCGCCCTCCGGGTTGTCGCTCACGAATCATCCAGCCCGGACACGGTAACAAGCACCTTTCGTCCCGGCTGGCGTTGTACCGAAAGGCCCCTGTCGTCTAATTTGGCAATGTTTGTAATAAGAGAACCTCTAATAATAAAATTAGGATGTTCCCTTGTGGGCACAAATAGTGGTAAAAATCAGAATTTTCAATCATGTAATATCGGAAAATTCTAATTTTTTAGAGGTGCCCATAATTAAAAATGTATTGAAAAAAACAGGGCGGACCATTAGCTTCTCTAGTAAGGTGAAAAATATGGAAGCGATTAAATACAAAACAGTCATTAAAAATGACGGTGTAATCACCCTTACCGGCGTTCCTTTCAAAAAGGGCCAGGAAGTGGAAATGATAATCCTCACTGAAAGCCCTGCGGTAAAACCGGGAAAAGCAGGAAATAAATTCAATGCGGTGAAAATCAAGACCTCCGGATTCAAGTTCGATCGGGAAGCCGCAAATGAGCGATAGCGTCTTTATTGACACCAATATTCTTCTCTATCTCTATTCTGAGGACGAAGCGGAAAAAAGGCGTCGCAGCAATGAATTAATAGATTCGCATAAAGGTATTATCAGCCTTCAGGTAGTGAATGAATTTTCAAACACGCTCCGCAGGAAATTCAAGTTCGAATATGATGTTATTAACTCCGCGATAAAAGAGCTTTCCGATAGTTTCATTATTGTTCCACAGAACCTGAGAACTATATTTTCCGCGTTACGTATCGGCAAACGATACGGCTATTCCTATTATGACAGCCTCATTATTGCCACGGCCATCGAGAATGGCTGCGCAACCCTTTATTCGGAAGATTGCCAGCATGGTCAGGTCATTGATGGTGCGCTGGAAATAATCAATCCTTATACCTGATTGCCGGCTCCTAAAACTACACACAATTAGCGGCAAACCTGGCAAGACCGTGTACGATCCCGACAGCGGCGCCGTGGAGGACGCCTGGAGCTATTCCTACGACAACCACGCCGCCACGGCCATTACCACCACGAGGGCCGGGGCGCGCTTCGCCATGGAGTACGACGCGGCGGGGAACATGATCCGCCAGGCCGACGGCGCCAAAGACATGGCCAAGCAGATGGCCTACGACTCCTACAACCGGATACGGAGCGTCACGGACGAGCATAACGGGAACCTGAAGGGACAGTACTGGTACGACGACCAGGGCTTCCGCGTGCGCCGCCTGGCGCGCCAGGAGATCGACGGCCGGGAGCAGGAGGTGGAGCTCCTCTACCCCTCCATGTACTTCGCCGTGGAATCCCACCGCAACGGCCATGGCCGCGCCAGGCCGGAAACCGCCTGCGCCGTGAACAACATCTATCTGAACGGGGTGCGCATCGCCGCCGCCCTCCCCGACGGGCAGGCGAGATACTACTTGACCGACCAGGTGGACTCGGTAAAGGTAGTGACCAATGATTCGGGTATGGTGGTCACGAGCCACGAGTACATGCCCTTCGGCGAGGACTGGATCACTGAGGGCGACACGAAGAACGCTCCGAAGTACAACAGCCAGGAGTTGGATAAGGAGAGCGGGTATTATTTCTATAATGCACGGCATTATGATCCGGAAATTGGGAGGTTTGTGACACCGGATAGTGTGATTGATGGGGAGTTGAGTACGCAGGGGTGGAATAGGTTTGCCTATGTGCATAATAATCCGATTAGGTATAAGGACCCAACTGGTCATGGAGTTCTTGATACATTAAAGAGTGTTGGGAGTGGTGTTGTTGATAGAGCCTCTGAATATGGCAGTGCAATTTCTGGTGCTGCAAGTGCCCTTAAGCAAGAAGCAAAAGAAGCAATTAAAGATCCCAAAGCTTATGCTTATAAAGTCGATGATAAGTTAGGTGAAAAAGTAAATAAAGCATTATCAAATCCAAGACAATTTTTAAAAGATGCGGGATCAGTTTGTGGAAATACTTTATTAGATACATATAAAGAGATTTCAGGTCTTGGAAGAATAAGTCGAATAATAGAAGCTGATAATCCAGCAAAACAATTAGGAAAAGAATTAACTGATGTAGGTTTGGCTTATGCGGGGGCAAAAGGTGCGGATTTATTAGGTAAAGGATTTAAAGCTTTAAAAAATATAAGCAAAGGTGCTCAAGCTGCTGAAGATGGTAGTTTTACAATTAAAGATTGGGGTGGATATCCTGATGGTATACCAAAGCCCAAAGGACCATTTAAGCTTATTGAAGGCGAAGGATATAATACTGCAAGGAAGGCCGCAAACCAAGCAAATGCAGCGATGCATAGGGCTGATTCAACATTAGCGGGCAAGCAGATTCATGAAATACATCCTGTTAAATTTGGTGGGAATCCTGTTGATCCTGGGAATAAAATTCCATTGTCACCACAAGATCATGCACCAGTAACAAAATTTTGGAATGGACTGCAAAGAAAAATAGAAGGTAATTAAATGAAAAAAGAGTTATTTCAAAAATTTAATTCCAATCCCCCTGCAAATGCTGATTTGATAAATAAAATTCAAAAAGCGTTTGGAGTTGATATGCCACAAGACTATATTCAATTTATGATTAAGTCGAATGGTGGTGAAGGATTTATTGGTTCGAATTCTTACATAATTATTTGGAAACTCGAAGATTTAATAGAATTAAATGAAGCTTATCAGGTTTCAGAATATGCTCCAGGGATAATTTTATTCGGCTCTGATGGAGGAGGTGAGGCATATGGCTTTGATGTTCGTGATAAAAATATTAAAATAATTTCGATTCCGTTTGTTGGTATGGATTTAAATTTGATTGAAATTATAGGTTCTGATTTTTCAAGTTTTATTGATCATCTTTATCAAATTTAGGATGGTTATTGATTGAAGAAACCATTATTATATAGAAAAACAAATATTGAATCTTGTCGTAACAAAGAAATTTTTGAAATTCATCCAATTATTTTAGGAGGAAGTCCAACTGATCCAGAAAATAAAGTTGTATTAAGTCGTGAAAAACATATTGAAGCCGTTAGATACTGGAATAAAATTATCAAAGAGATGAAAGAAAAAAAATCCTAAAACACATCCTCAGGTACTAATTGCGAATGAATATACATGTCCGCAGTGTTGCCAGTGGACGTAATTTAATATATTGTTAGGAAAGCGGGTGCAGGGCGGCAGCCCTGCAAGTAAGCCCCGCAGGGCCCTCACAGAACTGTGTCAGACCGACCTGAATATTAATCGCGCGTTATCCGCAATACGGAAAACTATAATTATTCTTAAAACACATCCTCCGGTACTGATTGCGAATGAACGTACATGTCCGCAGTGTTGCCAGTGGACGTAATTTAAGACATTGTTAGGAAAGCGGGTGCAGGGCGGCACCGAGCAGACAGGAAGTCTGCCTGCCGCCGGCGACAGGATGTCGCGAAAGCGGCGGCCTGCAAAAAAGCCCCCCAGGGCCCCTGCCGCCTAATTTAGCAATGGCCGAAATTCCTTTATTGTTTTCGATTAACAAGCTTGCGGAATGAGATAACCGGTTCAGGCGTCTGGGGATTGCCGGCGATCTTCAAAGGCCGAATCAAAATCTCTTTTCGCGTGAATAACGGCGAGGATAGAGATCGAATCCGGTAGTATTTCGTAAATGATGCGATAGGAAAAGACGATGATCTCCCGGACATTTTCTTCCATCAATTCCGGGACGATCCTGCCCATAAACGGGTGTAATTTGAGCGGTTCCGTTTGTTGAGACCGTTCACAGAACTGTGTCAGACCGACCTAAAGTTTAAGCGCAAGAGGTATCCTCTCGCCGTAGAATAGACAGAGATGAGAGTGAATTCTGTTCCAGTTGTGCATCGGTCTATTCCAGTTCTGAGTAATATTTTGTATCGCGAGATACGCGATTTTCAAGAAGGCGTCATTGTTCGGGAAGGCGCCTTTTGTTTTTAGTACCTTGCGCATTTGCCGGTGAAAGCCCTCGATCGTGTTGGTGGTGTAAATGACCCTGCGAATTTCCTCGGGGAACTTGAAATACTGTGTCAGCTGTTCCCAGTTGTTGCGCCAGGACTTGATGACTATAGGATACTTGGAGCCCCATTTTTCGTCAAGATCATTCAGGCGTTTTTCGGCGAGATCCTTGTTGGCGGCGCGGTACACCATTTTCAAGTCGCGGAGAAATGCCTTGTAATCCTTCCACGCGACGTATTTGAGCGAGTTGCGGATCTGGTGGACGACGCAGAGCTGCACTTCAGTATTCGGGAAGACCGATTGTATTGCATCGGGAAAACCCTTGAGACCGTCTATCGAGGCGATGAGGATATCCTTCACGCCGCGATTTTTAAGGTCGGTAAGAACCTGGAGCCAGAATTTGGACCCCTCGGATTCACCGAGATAGATGCCCAAAACGTCCTTTAAACCGTCACAATTGACGCCCAGGACGCAATAGGCGCTTTTCTTGCGCACAAAGCCCTCTTCCTTGGCCTTGATGACGAAGGCGTCCAGCCACACGAAGGTGTAGACCTCTTCAAGCTGGCGGCCCTGCCATTCCCGTATCAGAGGGATGATTTTGTCGGTGATGGCGGAAATGGTCCCCTTGGCGATCTCAACGCCATAGAGATCTTCCATGTGCCTTGATATGTCCTGGTAGCTCATGCCCAGCGAATACAGAGATAGAATCTTGTCGTCGAGTGACTCGTTCAGGACGGTTTTTCTTTTCGGCACGATTTTAGGATCGAATGTGCTGTTCCGGTCACGAGGATTCTGCAACTCAACGGCCCCGTGCCGGGTCTTGACCGTCTTGGTGGTATAGCCGTTTTTCCGGTTATGCTTCTCGTCCGGGAGATCGAGATGTGCGTCAAGCTCGGTCTGCAGGGAGGCTTCTAAAATCTCTTTGATGAGCGGCGTCAGCACGCCATTTTTGCCGGAGAGGGGCTTGCCGTTTTTGAGGTCAACATAAGCCTTGTCCTTGAAATCCTTAAAGTCGAAGGGTTCCTTGTTTTGTTGTTGCTTTTCTGGTAAATCTGCCATGTCATTACTCCTGTATTATCTGTTATATTATCGTAATGACACAGTTCATTGAACAGACCCCGTTTGTTCGATGATATCCGCGACGGTCTGCTCGGCATAGTAGCGGGAACCGCGCGCGATATAATCGTAAGTCTGCCGGAGGTCGTCCTTCGCGGGCTCCGACCAGATTACCACGATTGGACTTCCCGCTTGAGTTCGTCGATGGTGATGGTCTTCCCCTTTTTGACGGCGGTTCGCCCGCGATTGATTTTATCTATGACATAAAGGCGATACATCATATCTTCAATAGTGGCGTTGTCGGGAAGAGTTGAAATGGCATGTATCGCTTCTTCTTTAAGGTTTGAATTCATTGTTTGTACCTTTTAATACTAAAGATTAATACAGAATAGTTGCTCTGTCAATAATTATCAATCGTTTTTTTGCGAGCGAGACCGTTCACAGAACTGTGTCAGACCAACCTGAATGTTAATCGCGCGTTATCCGCAATACGGAAAACTATAATTATTTTCAAAACACATCCTCAGGAACTAATTGCGAATGGACGTACATGTCCGCAGTAATGGCAGTGGGCGTAATTTAATATATTGTTAGGAAAGCGGGTGCAGGGCGGCACCGAGCAGACAGGAAGTCTGCCTGCCGCCGGCGACAGGATGTCGCGAAAGCGGCGGCCTGCAAAAAAGCCCCCCAGGGTCCTCATGAATTATTATTTGACATTTAAAACCGACATGATATTATTTAAACCATGAAGATAGGCATTGCAATAAATGATCAAGAGCTTGAACGGTTCTGCATGCGTAACCATATTGTACGGCTGTCATTCTTCGGCTCGGTATTACGTGACGATTTCAATGAAAAGAGCGACGTGGACGTCCTGGTCGAGTTTGAACAAGGGCATGTGCCGGGGTTTTTCAGGCTCGCGGAAATGGAAGATGAAATGTCCGCGCTGATGGGGGGCAGGCGTGCGGATATCAGGACTTCCGAGGATTTAAGCCGCTATTTCCGCAAAGATGTTGTTGAAAACGCCCTGGTGCAGTACGATGCGAGATGATCTCGTATACATCAGGCACGCCATTGACGCGGCCGAAAAAATTCAATCATTCACAAGGGGGAAGTCGCGTGCCGATCTCGATACTGATGAGACCCTCGCACTTGCCCTGGTGCGGCTCCTTGAAATTATCGGTGAAGCGGCCAATTGCGTATCTCCCGCGTTAATTCAGAACAATCCGGATGTTCCCTGGAAGAAAATGATAGCAATGCGTAATCGTCTGATTCATGGATATTTCGATATCAATTATGACATTATATGGGATACAATTTTAAATGACATACCCCGCCTTATCGATCTTTTAAAGCTGATAGTGCCCAAGAAATCCCAATAATCGTTGATAGATACTCCTTCGGCGTGAACAACGTGTACCTGGAGGTTGTTCAAAGAACTGTGTCCGAATAAACCAGAGGTTAAAGCGGGTGCAGGGCGGCACCGAGCAGACAGGAAGTCTGTCTGCCGCCGGCGACAGGATGTCGCGAAAGCGGCGGCCTGCAAAAAGCCCCGCAGGGCCCTCACAGAACTGTTTCAGAACAACCTGCAGAATAATCACACGCCTTATCCGCAATGCGGTTATCTCTGGGTTCTGCAAAATTTTACCAGCGCATACACGATATTAATATTGACATGCATGTATTCCGTATATATATTGTATATACAGAATAAAGGGGTACTGTATGATTAAAAGAATGGTGCAACATGGAAATAGCTCTGCATTGATAATTGATAAACCTATCATGGAACTATTAAATATTGATCCTGAAACGCCACTTGAAATCGCTACTGATGGCCACAATATTATAATTTCACCAGTTAGTGATCCCAAAAGAATGGATCGGTTTGAAAAAGCGCTGGGTAAAATTAATAAAAAACACGAACCTACCCTGAGAAAATTGGCTAAATGACTTCAAAAAAAATTGATTTTATCACATTAGCAGAAGTCATAGAAATCCATAAAAATCAAATAGGACTTTATGGTGGCCAAGAAGGCATCAGAGATATTAATCTATTAAGCTCGGCTTTAGCTCTGCTAAAATCTACTTTTGATGGAGAATACCTTAATAAAAATATTTTTGAAATGGCCACTGCGTATACCTATCATATATGTCAAAATCACCCTTTTATTGATGGAAATAAACGGGTAGCATTGGTTACAGCTTTGCTCTTTCTAGAATTTAATGGTATTGATATTAATGATCCCAAAGGGCTTTTATATGATGCAATGATGGATATTACGAAAGGTGAAGTTGGGAAAAAACGAATAGAAAAAATATTCCGAAAATTATCAACTAGCTGATTAATTGTAATATCAATAACAAGCATATTAAAAAAATATGCGGGACCATTCACAGAACAGCGTCAGAACAACTCAGCTATTATTACACGCATTATCCGCAATACGTACAACATGCCCATGAATGCCATCACCTATAGCGTCGGGATTAATCCCGACGCTCAAAACAATTTCCGCCCCGCATCAAAACAAAAACCCCACGTCCACGAAGGGCATCACCAGGGCCTGGCGGGGGCCCTTCCGCTTCCTGCCGAACCGCGTCCGGGTGCCGTAGTCGTAATTGATCCAGCAGTTGATCCCCAGGCGGCAGAAGGGGGCCACGATGAAGCCGAGGCCCCCGCCGCCGCCGAAGGTGGTGTCGTTGATCACCCCCCGGGCGTTGACGCGGGTCGATTTCCACCGGTACGACGAGTGGGACACGCCGAAGAAGAGGGCCGGTTCGAGGAAGTCCACCGGCACGGGAACGTAGAGGACCGGCGCGGCGATGGCCGAGAGCATCACCTCGCCGCGGCCCGCCACGGGGCCGTTCGTTTTCCCCGTGCCGAAGACCCAGGTGCCCATGGCCCGTAGTGCCAGGAGGGGAATGGGGCGCACCTCGCCCTGGATGCCCGCGGCGATGCCGTTAAAGGCCGCGCCGGCCATCCACTTCTTCCCCTTCGGCGCCGCGGCGTCATCCGCCGCCAGGGCGGCGGAGCCGGCGATGATAAGTATCATGAAGAGATGCGCCGCGCGCGTCATGTCCCGGGCTCCCTCATATCAGCTCGAAGACCAGGGTGAGGGCGCAGTAATCCGTGCGGGAGTGGTAGAACTGCCCCTCGAGGGAAGGCCCGTGGTAGTAGGAAAGCATCACCTGGATCGTGGGCCGGTAGTCCCCGCGCCGCGCGGCGAACTCCACGCCCAGGGCGTAGTGGCCTCCCAGGGCCCAGCGGTTGTTCTGCCAGTTCCTTGCATGGCCGGCGATGAAAGGCTGGAAGGAAAGGTTCGGCGCCACCGTTACGGCGCCGAAGGGCCTGAACTCCGCGCCGTATTCCACGTAGAAGGGATCCACGCGCGCCCCCTTGAAGGAGTGGACCACGGCCCCGCCGCCCCCGTAGAGGCGCGCCTGGGGTAGCGGCTCCCATGAGACGAAGAGGTCCAGGCACTCGTTGCTGACGTTGCGGCGCGGCGTTTCCGGGAAGGCCACGAGGAACTCGTCCCCCAGGTGGGACGACAGGTGCCAGAACCGGAACTGCGCGGCCACGGTGCCGATCCGGTACGTCGTGGGGAAGGCGAAGGAGTAGTCGGTGTTCAGGAGCGTGGAGCCGTCGCGGAGCCATCCACGGCGCTCCTTGAAGGAGAAGAGGGCCCAGATACCCCCCTCGACGTTGAACTGGAGGGCCCCGGCGGGGAGGTCCCACCGGTAGATGGGAAGGCGCGAGCCGATGGAGACCGCGCCGAACATCTTCTCCTTTCCCAGGACCCCGCTGTTGATGCCGTTGCGGTAGCGGTAGCGGTTGAAGGCGTCGTCGTGGTAGCGGAATCCCCCGGAAAAGGCGGCGCGGCGCGGGTCCGCGGTGAAGGCGGGCATGAGGCGCGTTCCCGGGAGCCATCCGTCCCCGGAGGCTTCGCACGGGGTCACCGCGGCGGATGCGGGACACAAGGACGCCAGGGCGACGCAGAGGGAGAGAATGATGCCCGAAAGCCTCAATCGGCCTCCCTGCCCGGCCTCAGATGTCGAGCCATGAATCGGAGTAAAGGGATTCCCCGGTGAGGACGCGCACGGTCTTGGCGTAGCGCGTCTCCTCCCCGTCGAGGGAGGCCATGTCCGGGGCGCGGCCCTCCATCATCTCCCCCACGAGCTTGACGATGTTCGCCTTGCCCCCCGCGGCGATCTCCGTGATGTCGTCGTCGAAGGCGTCCACGATGGCCGAGGCGAGGCCCCGGTGCATCAGCATAACGAGGAAGGTCCGGTTGAGCCAGGGGCGGAGGCTGTCCGGTACCCCGTTCGACACGTTGGAGAGGCCGCAGATGGTGCGCGCCCCCGGGGCGATCTCCCCCACCATGGCCAGGAACTCCAGGCAGGCGACGAGCTGGTTCGTGTCCACGGACACGGGGGTGACGATGGGGTCCACCCAGACCCGCTCCATGGGGAGGCCCATCTCCCCGGCCTTCTGCATGAAGTCCACCAGGTGCATGGCGCGCTCGTTGGCGTCCCGGGGCATTCCCTGGTCGCTCCAGAGGAGGGCGATGCAGTCCGCGCCGGTGCGCACCGCCATCTCGATTCCCTTCTCGAAGCGGGAGGACTGGAGGGACACGGAGTTGATGAGGGGCGGCCGCGCGCAGGCCCCTATCCCCGCCTCCATGGCCTCCATGTTGACGGTGTCCAGGGAGAGGCGGAGGTCCGCCGCGCCCTGGATGGTCTCCACGAGCCAGGGAAGGAGCTCGGGGCCCTCCTTTCGCGCCGGGCCGATGTTCACGTCCATCAGGTCGACCTTCTTCTCCGCCTGGCGGCGCGCCATCTCCCGGATCGGCTCCGGGTCGCGCGCCTTCATGGCGGGGCCCAGGGTCCTCGACATCACGTTCAGGTTTTCGCCCACGCGTATCAGCCGCGCCATGGTCCTACACCTGGTACTGCTTCAGGAACGCCGGGATGTGCGCGGCCTCCCGGGGCCCGATGGTGATCTTCCATTCCGGGAGCTCGTCCTCGAGCTCGCCGCTGATCGTCGCCGAGTAGCCCGGTATCACCAGGGAGCGGTGCGACACCTTCTCCGCGATGCCGCTCTTCTTCACGAAGGCCCCGATGGTGTCGGCGACGAACTTGCCCGCGGCCCAGGCCGTGAGCACGCTCAGGCCCTCCACGTCCATGATGAGGAGCCAGGCGGGCTGGCGGCTCCCCTCGATCTCCCCGGATACGATGAAGTAGGTGAGGGAGAAGTTCGTGGTGATCAGCACCGGGGAGTTCTCGTTCGGGTTGTTGATGGGGTAGATACCCTGCTCCGTGGCCATGGGGCGCTGGGGGTCCGTGAAGATGTTCATCCGCTCCACCAGGAGGGGGAAGAGGCTCTCCCCCACGAGGTCGGAGAGCACGACGATGCCCGCGTACTTGGCGATGAAGACCGAGGCGATGAGGGTTTCTTCCATTATATCCTTCGTCATCTCGCAGGGGAAGACGATGGTGGGGTAGCCCAGGGGGCGGAAGGAACCCTTCACCGCCGAGCGGCGGATCGCCACCTGGTCCTCGAAGGCCTGTTTCACCGTCCGGGCCCCGGAGTCGATGACGATCTCCTTCACGCCCATGGCGGAGAGCTTCCCGGTGAGTTCGATCACCTCGTCGAGGTTCGCGCCCTTCACCGCCACGGGGCATTTATTGTCGAGGGCGAGCTTTCCCACGGCCTCGGCGTTCGCCGCCGTGGCGGCGTACACGAGGGGTTTGCCCTGCGCCGTGGCCTCGAGGCCCGCCGCGAGTACCGCCGGGTCCTCGCTCATGAGAATCAGTCCCGCCTTCACGGCGCCGGCGGCCTTTTCGGCAAGGGCCCTGAAGGCGGCGGCGTCGCCCTTCTCGGATTTCACCGCCACCAGGTCGGCGGCGAGCTCCACGCCCACGCGGTTGTAGCGGAGGGCGTTGAAAGCGGCCAGGCGCCGGTCGACCTCTTCGGCGGCCATGGCGTCGGTGACCAGGAGGGCGATTCCCGTGGGGCTCACGAAGGTTTTCTCGTGGCGGAAGAGCACGGTCTCGCCGCCCGTCCTGAAAGGGCCGATGGACACAGGCAGGACCGGGGGCGCCGAGGCCGACTCGAGCTTCGCCTTCGATTCCTCGGACACGTGGGGACACTTCGCGAGCTCCGCCTGGCCCGCCGCGAGCTTCATCGCGAAGGCGAGGCAGGTGGGGACCCCGCAGTCCCCGCAGTTGGTCTGCGGCAGCAGCTTGTAGATTTCGATTCCGGTCAGCGCCATGTCGGTTCTCCTGGTGTAATAATCGTTGGTACGGATCCCCCCGGCGCCCGTAGCCGGCAGCCCCCGCATGAGCAGGAACACGCGCCACCCCCCTTAGTAAGGGGGGTCGGGGGGGATTTGAGTCAAAGCCTTTATCCCCCCGGCGCCCGTAGCCGTTAACCCCTGCATGAACAGGAACACGCGCCACCCCCCTTAGTAAGGGGGGTCGGGGGGGATCATATCAAAACAACGGCTCCATCGTCAGCGCCGGATGATTCTTCTCCGTGAGGAAGGCAAGGATCTCCTCCTCCGTGACGCCCACCGTTTCGTCGGCGATCTTATCGAGGAGGTCCGGTTCCCCTATCTCGGCGGCGCGCTCGTTGAAGCGCCCGCGGATCTCCTCCTTGAGCGACCGGGGCATCCAGACGAGGCGCCGGATTCCGCCCTCGGCCATCAGGAATTTCTTGCTCGTGATGTAGTACTTGCTGTGCCCCACGAAGCCCGGGGTGATGTTGCCGCCCCCCACCATGCCCGCCAGGGTGGTGAATTTCATTCCCGAGGGCGTCATCACGGCGGTGTCCCGGTCCACGGTCATCACGCCGTTGCAGAGGGGCAGGATCGCCGCGATGCACTCGAAGCAGCCGCAGGAGGTCATGGGGTTGCGCATGATGCTGTAGGCGTCAACCGTGGTAACGGTGCCGCGCGAGGCCTTGGCCACGAAGTCGTCCACGCCCTGCCAGCGCCCGTACTTGGCGTCCAGGACCATTCCCTTGGGCACCGGCTGGTTGGGACCCGTGGGGTTGATCTCGAAGGAGGCCTTGCAGTCGAGCCAGTTGTAGGCGCCACAGAGGCCCGTGCGCTCCGGCGTGACCACGCAGACGTGGTTCGGCGCGAAGGACTGGCAGAGAAGGCAGGAGTAGAAGGGGTCCGTGTCCTCGTCGGTCATGCCGGCGATCCGCTCGTCCCGGGCGCGGTAAATGGACCGGGCCTCTTCAAGGACCTGGCGCACCTTCTCCTCCTCCGTGTAAACGGTGACCTGGGCCTTGTCGAATATCGACCCGAAATCCTGGTGGAGCTTGGCGTGGAGTATGCTGCCCAGGTGGGCCAGGCGGAACCCCTTGTCCACGGCCTGTTTGCTCACGCGGAGCCAGGCGATGTCGCGCTGGCCGATATGCATGATCCCCTGGGCGTAGTTGATGAGATGGTGGATCTGGCGCTCCAGGATCGGCTCGAAATCGGGCTGCATCTTCCGCCCCGCCACCTCGACGCGGATTGCCAGGGGGAGGGTGCTCCCCGCCGGCACGTCGGTGATCTCGGGACCCACGACCTCGATCTTGTTGTCCGTAATCGCGTTCATTTCCCCCGACACCACGAGCTCCACGGCGGGAGTACGCCCGCCACCGGCCTCGAGGTAGATGTCGTCGCCCCGCACCCGCTCGCCCTCGAAAGCGGGGCCGTAGGCCACGGGGACGGGGACCTTCGACACCGAGACCTTGAGGCCCCGGACCTCCACGGCGCGGGACACGATCTCGCCGTGGGGAACGTTGGACACCACGTGCTCGTAGGTGCAGATCCCCGAGGGGAGTATCTGGGGCGTCGGGGTGTCGGTGATCACGGGGAAGCCGAAGTTGATGCACCCCGCGCCGTTGGCGTACCACTCGTCGCTCACGAAGCCGAAGGTGATGCCGAAGGCGAAGACCCGGTCCTTGTTGTAGATGAGGATCTTCCGGTAGTCCCCCGGCTCGATCCCGCCGAAGGACATGGCGGCGCGGGTGGCGAAGCCGATGGAAAAGACCGTGGCGGAAACGTCGGCGCCGAAGGGGACCAGGCGCGTGGGCCAGCCGATCTGGACGCCCTGGCTGACCAGCTGCTCCGACATGGTCCTGCCCTCCGTGGCGGCGCTCATGAACACGTAGAGGTTCTTCTCCTGGAGTTCCAGGGCGATCTTCGCCGCCGCCGCGGGGTCATCCGGGGCGCCCAGCATGGCGGCGAAGCCTGGGGCCGTGCCGTCCACGAATTCCACGCCCCGCTTTCGGAGGATGACGTCGTCCGCGGCGCCGAGCCATATCGTTTCGTCCGTGGGGTCCTCCCCGGCGGCGTAGGCCGAGGGGTTGTCGATGTATTTGATCGCCTCGATAAGCTCCTCGGCGAAGAAGGTCGCCATGCCCGCGTCCAGGGCGGGGCCCAGGAAGGGCAGGTGGTGGTTCTCCCGGACGGGCGGGGGAAGGAGGTTCCTGCTCACCCGGATCACGTGCTCCATGTCCGCGAGCTTCTGCACCTTGAATCCCAGGATGCCGTAGATCACGGGGAGATAGTACCCGGTATTCGGGAAGGCCACCTCCATGGAGGGGCCGTGGGCGTCGATGGCCCGCTTCACTTCCTTCTCGGCGCGGTCGACGATGGAATGGGCCCCCCGTATCGCCGCTGATGCTATTATCTTGGACACTGTACTGCTCCTTGCTGTTCTCCCCTCCCTTGATGGGAGGGGCCATGCCTTTCTCCCCCCTCCCTTGAGGGGAGGGGCCGGGGGAGGGTGAGTGTTCGATGGCACCCCCACCCCATCCCTCAGTCGAGCGCTTTCTGGACATCCTGTCCGCGCTCGACACAACAACTTCCTGTTGTTAGCCCCCTCAAGGGGGAGGGTTCCGTTCTACGCCAGTTCCCGACGGTCCGCCATGTCGAAGAGGATGCGCTCCCGGGCCTTGTCGATCCCCAGGTCCTTCCTCTTCCTGTCGATGTGGGCGATCATCTTCCTCGCCATCTCCTTCGGGTCAGCGGCAAAGTCCCATCGTCCCCCGTAGGTTTCCTCCATTTCCTCGAAGAGGTGCTTCGTGAGCTCCGGGCTGCCCGAGGCGGGCCAGGTCACGCCGAAGACGGTGTAGACCCCCGAGGCCACGAAGTAGTGGCCGATGGACACGGCCTTCTCGCTCATCCACTCCGGGGCGGCCCCGGCGGCGGGGAGGTCGCTGATGTCCTCCCCCAGGCCGCCGTCCCTCACCACGGCCGTGGCGGCGATGAGGATGCGGCTGTTGTCCACGCAGGAGCCCATGTGGAGGACCGGGGGCATGCCCACGGCCTCGCACACCTCGGCGAGGCCGGGCCCGGCGTGGTCCCGCGCCGCCTCGGGGGTAAGGAGGCCCTCCTTGCCGCAGGCGATGGCGGAGCACCCCGTGGTAAGGACCAGGACGTCGTTTTTGATGAGCTCCTTGATGAGGGTCAGGGTGTTGCCGTCCAGGACCGTGCGGGCGTTGTTGCATCCCACCACGCCGGCGATCCCGCGGATGCGCCCGTTGATGATGTTGTCGTTCAGGGGGCGGTAGGAGGCGCGGAAGGAGCCGCCGAGCATGTAGTTGATGGTTTCGTGGCTGAAGCCGGCGATCATCGGCGCCTTTGATTTCGGGACCAGGACCTCTCCCTTCCGGGCGGTGAAGTTTTCCACGGCGGCCCGCACGATGGCCCGGGCGCCGTTCAGGGCGTCGTCCTCGTGGAACTCCATGCGCGTGGAGCCGGTGATGTCGGCCTTCGGGCTCGTGGTGATGAGCTTCGTGTGATAGCAGGCGGCGACGTCGGCCAGGGACTGCATCACGCACTGCACGTCCACCACCATGGCCTCCACGGCGCCGGTGACGATGGCGAGCTCCTGCTGGAGGAAGTTCCCGGCGATGGGGATGCCGTGGCGCATCAGCACCTCGTTGGCCGTGCAGCAGATCCCGGCGACGTTGATCCCCGCCGCGCCCTTCGAGCGGGCCAGGTCGAGGAGCTCCGGGTCCCTCGAGGCGATGACGATCATCTCCGAGAGGAGCGGCTCGTGGCCGTGGACCACGAGGTTGACCTGGTCCTCCTTCAGGACGCCCAGGTTGACCTCGGAGTAGAGGGGCACGGGGGTGCCGAAGAGGATGTCCTGGAGGTCCGTGGCGAGCATGGAGCCCCCCCACCCGTCGGCCAGGGCGGCCCGGGTCCCCTGCCTGATGAGGCTCCGGTGGTCCTGGTCCACCCCCATGTGGGTGCGGTGCATCACCTCCACGACCTCGCGGTCAATGCCCCGGGGCGCCACGCCCTCGGCGCGCCAGATCTCCTGGCGGCGCTTCGGCGCCTTCTTCACGTAGTGGAGCTCGCCCTCCTGCTGGCCGAACTGCGCCAGGGCTGCCTCGCCGACCTCGATGGCGATCTCCCGTATCTCTTTTTTCTCGACGTCGATCCCGAAATCGAGGGCCAGGGCCAGGAGCTTCTGCTCGTCCTTGACACCGTAGCCGGGGATCTCGCCCCGGGCCGCGGCCAGGAAGGTCTGGGCCACGCCGCGGCCGTGGTCCGAGTGGGCCGCGGCGCCGCCGGCGATCATCCGGATGAAATTCCGGGCCGAGATGGTTTCCGCCGTGGCGCCGCAGAGGCCCACCTTCCGCTCGGCCCCCTCCTTCTTCGGCGCCGGGACGCGGCAGGGCCCCATGGCGCAGTTCTTGCAGCAGTCCCCGGCCGCCCCGATGGGGCAGGGCTTCATGTCCGCCGCACGGGCGAAGACGGTGTCGACCTCGTCACGCGTGACCTTTTCGTATATTTCCTGCGACGCGTTGTCGCTGAAAAGTTTCTTTCCTTCCGTCATATGGTGCTCCTTCAATTACATCTCCCCTCCCTTGATGGGAGGGGCCGGGGGAGGGTGGGTGTTTGATATCACCCCCACCCCATCCCTCCCCCGTCAAGGGGGAGGGGGCTCGACTGATCCCTCACTCATCACAGGGGATGAGGGTATCCTCACATCAGTTTGTCAATCATCCCCTTCACCAGCTTCGCCGACTCAGGGTGGCGAAGGATGAGGACGTCCGCCCCGGCGACGAGGAGGCTCATGGCCGTCACGGCTTCCATCAGGATGCCGCGCCGCGCCGCATCACCCATGGCGGGCTCCTCCTCGGGGGATATCTTCGCTTCCTTCACCTTCCATACCTCGAGCCCCACGTTGCAGATGACCGGGTGCTGGAGCTTGTCGTCCTCCTGGACCAGGGCCGCCATCCGGTCCCGCTCCATCACGGAGTAGGTGTACTCCAGGCCGTACCCCAGGGGGCCCGTCGTGGGGTCCATGAGTATCTTCTCCGCCGGGACCCCCAGGTTCCCGAGGAGGATGTTGAGCTGCTTCGCCAGGTTCACGTCGATGGGGGAGGAGGCGACGACGAGGTGCCGGTAGGCCAGGGCCCCGGCGCCGATCTGGCGGTAGTCACCCTCCTCCACGGGTCCCAGGGCGAGGTTTTTCCCCTCGCATTCCTCGGCCATGATCCGAAGGAACTCCGTGTCCTTTTCATGGCTCGCCACGCCCCAGAGGATCACCGGGACGTCGACGGCGGCGATGACCTTCTTCGCGACATCCGCGGCGTCCCGGGCGCTCCGGTCCATGCCGTTCGGGTCGATGCTCGTCACCTGGAGGGCGATGAGCTCCGCGCCGTAGGTCTCGACGTTTTTCCGCGCCCACGCCGCGGGATCGTCCAGGACGTCGCGGAAGGGCTCCAGGGCCGCCTCGGGCCACTCCTCCGGGGCGTGGTCCGGCACGTCCATGGCGATGCGCGGGCGGTGGGGCATTGCCCCCTCGAAGAGATGGAAGGGATAGGCCGTGGCGCCCCCCACGGTGAGGGCCTTCGGCCCGTCGCCGAGGGTCACCTCCCTGATCGCGCCGGTGTAGTTTATTTTCGGTATATCGTATGCCATGATGCCTCTCCTTGATGTGATCCGCCCTCACCCCCTGCCCCTCTCCCCGAGGGAGAGGGGAGAGCAATGGCTCTCCCTATCTCTTCTTTTCGCTCCCGTACCACTCCTTCGAGTACCAGTAGCGCTCCCCGTTTTTCAGGTAGCGGAGCATCTCATCTTTTGTCGCGAAGTGCCCGCGCCAGCCCTTCTGCTCCCCCACGCCGACCGTCTCCGGCGTGCCGGCTTCGTAGGTCCTGTCGAGGACCTTTATCCTTTTCCCGGTATAGTCTTCTTTTAAGATAGTGTTGTATTCCATGATAACCTCGGTCTTTTCCCCCGGTTAAAACCGGGGGTTATCATATCCCCCCGGCCCCCCTGGCGAATACCCCTGCATGAACAGGTAAACGCGCCACCCCCCTTATTAAGGGGGGTCGGGGGGGATTCCTCAGTCAAGCTCCATGCCCGCGGAGAGTTTCGCCGCGCGCAGGGTGTTGCGCATCAGCATGGTGATGGTCATGGGCCCCACGCCGCCGGGCACGGGGGTGATGGCCGATGCCTTCTCCTTGACCCCGTCGAAGTCGACGTCGCCCCGGAGTATCGCCTTGCCCTCCGCCGTGGTGCCCACGCGGTTCACCCCGACGTCGATGACCACGGCTCCCTCCTTCACCATGTCGGCGGTCACCGCGGCGGGGACGCCGGCGGCGACGATCAGGATGTCCCCCCGCAGGGTGTGCTCCTTCAGGTCCTTCGTCCGGGTGTGGCAGAGGGTCACCGTGGCGTTGGCGTTCTTTTTCTTCTGGACCAGCATCATGGCGATGGGCTTGCCCACAAGGTTGCTCCGCCCCACGACGACCACCTCGGCCCCCTCGATGGGCGTGCCGGAGCGTACCAGGAGCTCCTGGATGCCGTAAGGGGTGCAGGGATAGAACCGCGCGTCGCCGATCATGAGCCTTCCGACGTTGACGGGATGGAAACCGTCCACGTCCCTGTCGGGGTCGATGGCGTAGAGGACCCGGTGTTCGTTGATCTGCTTCGGAAGTGGAAGCTGGACCAGGATGCCGTGGATGGCGGGATCATTGTTGTAGCCGCGGATGACCTCGAGGAGGGCCTCCTCGCCGATGTCCCCCGGAAGGTTCTCCTGCACCGAGTGGAAGCCCAGGTCGCGGGCGGTCTTCTGTTTCCCCGTCACGTAGCTCACGGAGGCGGGGTCCTCCCCCACCAGGATGGTCACGAGGCCCGGGGTGACGCCGTGGCGCGTCTTCAGAACGGCCGCCTCGGCCCTGATCTCCTCCCGGATGATGCCGGCGACCTCCTTGCCGCTGATTATTCTTGCCGTCATTGCTCCTCCCGATTAATTGGCAGGTACAGGATTATGCCGTATGGATCAAATAATATTTCCTTATTAACGAAAAAAATCGCCGCGACCCGGGTCCCGCCGCTCAGAGAAGCCGATTCGCGATCTCCTCGAAGCGGGCCACGGTTTTCGACGAATCGGGAAGGTCCGTCAGGGGGACCCCCCGGATCTCCGACTCCTCGATCTCCGGGTCCATCGCCGCGTGGCCGAGGAAGGGGATCCCCGTCTCCTCTATTCCCGCCATGAAGCGCTCGCCCAGCTGTTCCGGAGCCCGGTTCACCAGGAGAAACCTGTTTCCCACGTCGATGCCGAGCTGGTCCACCATGGCGGAGAGGATCGTCACGGTCTTCAGGCCCTTCAGGGAGTAGTTCGAGCAGAAGACAAGGGAGTCGATCCGCGCCGCGGTCTTCCTGCTGAAGTGTTCCATCCCCGCCTCGTTGTCCACTACCACGTAGGGGTAGTTCCCGGTCAGGGCGTCGAAGTAGTCCCGGAGCATGGCGTTGGCCGCGCAGTAGCATCCCGGCCCTTCGGGGACTCCCATCACCAGCATGTCGACGTCCTTCCCCTCGGCGATGAGCCGGTGGAGCACCGTGTCCAGGTAGGCGCGCTTCGTCATCCCCGGGGGAAGCGCGGCCCTGTCCCGGAGAAAATCGGAAAGGGCCGAGCCGATGCTCTCCCGCACGGCGCGGCCCAGTGAATCGGCGAGGTTGGCGTTCGGGTCCGCGTCGATGGCGAGGACCGGGCCGAGGCCACGCTTCACGATGGACCTGACGATGAGGGCCGCCGCCGTCGTTTTCCCCGTTCCCCCCTTTCCCGCCACTGCGATGATCTTACCCATTGAGGTCCTCCCCGTTCCCGGAGTTGTTTCCGCACCGACCGTAGCGACCCTCGACGCTCGGGAAGTTCCGCGTCTCGGTGTGGGGAAAGAAAAGTGCGGCGACGTAGTGGTCCATGAAGGAGCGGTTGTCGCTCAGCTCGACGTTCGTCATGGCCGCGGCGACTCGGTCAGCCTCTTCGAGCATCTCCCCCGAGAGGGCGCAGAGCCTCGCCCCGGCGAGGGACCCGTTCCCCACGAAGCTGAAGCGCTCCAGGGGGATATCGGGGAAGAGGCCCACGACGATTGACTTTTCGATGTCGAGGTATCCGCCGAAGGCCCCGGCGACGATGATCTCGCCCAGGTCGCCGCGGCCGAGCCCCACGCTCTCCAAAAGGGTCATGTAGCCCGCGTAGAGGGCGCCCTTGGCCCGCATGAAGTTGTCGATGTCCGCCTCGGTGATCACGATGTCGCCGTCAATGCCGCTCCGTTCCGCCTCGACGAGGAGGTATTCCATGCCGTCTCTTCCCTGGCGCAGGCGGTGAGAGACATCCGGCCGGAACTTGCCGTTCGGTTCCAGTATTCCGCACTCCAGGAGCTCCGCCACGATGTTGATGATGCCTGAGCCGCAGATCCCCTTCGGTTTCTCGTTACCCATGGTGAATACCACGGTCTCCCCCGTGGCGGGATCGATGCGCAGCTCCTCGATGGCGCCGAAGGTGGCGCGCATGCCGTGGCGGATCCCCCCTCCCTCGAAGGCGGGCCCGGCGGAGCAGGAGGCGGTCATCATCCATTCGCCGTTTCCCAGGACGATCTCCCCGTTGGTCCCGATGTCTATGAAGAGGACGAGGTCGGCGCGGCGGTTGATCCCCGTGGCCAGCACCCCGGCGGTGATGTCGCCGCCCACGTAGCTCGCCACCATGGGAAGCGCGCGCAGCCGGGCATGGTCCCCGAGATCGATGCCGAGGTCGGCGGCCCTCAGGAAGGGGACGCGGCTTACCGCCGGCGTGTAGGGCGCCGCGCGGAGGTGCCTGGTCTCGATGCCGAGGAGGAGGTGGGTCATGACGGTGTTTCCCGCCGCGGTGACCAGCGAGACGTCGGAGCGGTCGGCTCCGGAGCGTTGCAGCAGTTCATTGATGACGCCGTTGAGGGAGGCGACGACGGCCCTGCGGAGCGCTTCCCGTCCCTCCAGCTTCCGGGCGTGGTCCATCCGGGTAATAACGTCGTCCCCGAGGCCGATCTGGCCGTTGTAGTCCGTGGCGGCGGCGATGGTTTCGCCCGTGGCGACGTCCAGGAGCTCGGCGCAGATGGTCGTGGTGCCCACGTCGACGGCCACGGCGAGATTGCGCGGGGCGGTATCCCCCGGTTCGACGCGGATGATCCGCGTCACGCCCGGCGACTCGTGGAGCAGGGTGACGGTGGCCCTCCAGTTCCCCTCGCGGAGCGCCACGGGGAGTTGCCGGAGGGCCTCAAGGTCCGCGACGATCGATTCAGCGTCCATGCACTGCTTCAGGGCGCGGACCAGGCGGGTGTAATCCGCGGCGTTGTCCTCCAGGGTGGGGGGATCCAGGGAAAGGGCGCGTTTTTCCATGGGGGGCCTTCGCGTCTCCGGGGGGATGAGGGGCATCAGGGGCGCCGCCAGGCGGCCCGTGGCCCCGGTGACCCGGTCCCGGTCCAGGGCGCCCCGGTGGAGCCGCGATTCCGGCGGCACTTCCACCTCGACGGAGGTCTCGGCATGGCTCATGCAGGCCAGGCGATACCCCCGCTCGTAGTCGGCGATACCGATGCGGGATGTATCATCATCCCTCGTGCGGCCGCTTCTAAGGAGAACACGGCATTTGCCGCAGGTGCCCTGGCCGCCGCAGGAGGAGTTGACATGTATCCCCGCGGCATGGGCCGCCCGGAGGAGGTTTTCTCCCTCTTCAGCCGTTACGGTAACCCCGTCGGGGAGGAATGTGATGGTGATCTCTGCCATGTCCCGGTGTCTCCCGGCGTGGCATTCACTTCCGATAGTTATCGGTGGATTTTACCCTGAACGCTGTTTCGGCGGCCCTGAGACCGATAGTTATCGGTCGCAGGGGTCAGAGTAACTGTTAAATACGATAGTTATCGGTTGCCAAACGCCTTTCCATCGGCGGATCAGATGCCATTTTCGATCCGGCCACTATATTACTATATCAAGATATATTGATATAGTAATAATTATTCGCCCCCCTGTCAAGATTAATTTTTCACGGGTGCGATTATTTAGAATACGCCCACGACCTTACGCCGCTCCAGGTCCACGTCGATGCGCCGGAAGGCGGGGTCCGATGCGGTCCCCGGCATCAGGCTGATGGCGCCGGCCACGGGGACCACGAAGCCCGCGCCGTGGTAGACGAGGATGTCCCGAACCGGGAGGAGCCACCCCGCGGGCGCGCCCTTCAGGTTCGGATCGTGGGAGAGGGAGAGGTGCGTCTTCACCATGCAAGTGGCGAGCTTCGAAAGGGCAGGGTCCTTCTCGATGGTCGCGAGCTTCGCCTCGGCGTCGGGAAGGTACTTCACGCCGGCCGCGCCGTAGACCTCCCGGGCGATGATCTCGATCCTCTTCGAGAGGGACGTGTCGAGGTCGTAGAGGAACTTGAAATCGTTTTTGTCCCTGCACGCGTCGATCACCGCGTCGGAGAGCTCCAGGGCCCCTTCGCCTCCCTTCAGCCAGTGGCGGGACACGGCCACGCGGGCCCCCGCGGCCTCGGCCTGTCGGCGGACCTCCGCTATCTCCGCCGCCGTGTCGGTCATGAAGGGGTTGATGCAGACCACGGGGCTTATCCCGGCCTTCTTCACGGTCTCGATGTGGCGGATCAGGTTCGCGCAGCCGCGCTCCACCATGCCCACGTTCTCCTCGAAGTACGCGGGGTCGATGGGCTGGCCCGGCGGCACCGGGGGTCCGCCGCCGTGGCTCTTCAGGGCGCGCACCGTCGCCACGATGACGGCGCAGTGGGGCCGGAGGCCGCTGATGCGGCACTTCAGGTTCCAGAATTTCTCGAAGCCGATATCGGCGCCGAAGCCGCTCTCCGTGACGTGGTAGTCGGAGAGCTTCAGGGCCAGCGTGTCCGCGGCGATGGAGGACTGTCCGATGGCGATGTTCGCGAAGGGACCCGCGTGGACGAAGAGGGGCTGGCCCTCCAGGGTCTGGAGGAGGTTCGGCTTCAGGGTGTTGAACATCCAGGCGGTCATGGCCCCGTCGACCTCGAGGTCCGCCGTGGTGATCGGCGCGCCGCTTTTGCTATGGGCCATGACGATCTTCCCGATGCGCTTCCTCATGTCCGCCATGGAGGAGGAGACCGCCAGAATCGCCATGAGCTCCGAGCTGGCGGTGATCTGGAACTTCGATTCCATGAGGAACCCGTCCGTGGGGCCCCCCATGCCGATGACGATCTTCCTGAGGGACTGGGCGCAGAAGTCGATTGCCCATCCCTTTTCAATGCTCCGCGGCTCGATATCGAGACGCCGGAGTCCCTTCTTCGCCAGTATGGCATCGTCATAGTTGAACTCGTGCTGCATCCTCGCCGTGAGGGCCACCATGGAGAGATTGTGGGCGTTCATGATGTCGTTGTTGTCCCCCGTGAGGCCGAAGGAGAAGGGGATGAGGGGGATGCACTGGGCGAGGCCCCCTCCGGCGGCGCTCCCCTTGATGTTCATCGTGGGCCCACCCGAGGGCTGGCGGATCGCACCCGTGGCGCGCACGCCCCGCTTCCCCAGTCCCTGGAGGAGGCCGATGGTGGCGGTGCTCTTTCCCTCGCCCAGGGGGGTGGGGGTGATGGCGGTCACGTCGATGTACTTTCCGTCAGGCCTGTCCTTCATGCGTTCCAGGACCGGCTCGAAGTCGATCTTTCCGTAGTAGTGGCTGTTGGGCAGGAGCTCTTCGTTGCGGATACCGAGCTCGTCGGCGAGCTGGTACACGGTCTTCATGCCCTTCTCGAATTCCTCGGCGATCTGCCAGTCGGCAAGTTTTGTCGGGTCCGGTGCGGCCACGGCGCGCCTCCTCATGTCACGTCGGGCCGACGATCGGGGAGGCCGGGGAATTTCGCAAGGATTTTTTCAGGTGACCCCGATGCCGGCGGCCCCTGACCGCGGGGATGAAATCGCTTGACGGGGGCGATAGAATGATATATATTGATATATATCTTTCTTGCGGAGAAGCGCGTTGGAATCGAGGGCGAAGTTGTTTAAAAACGGCCGTTCCCAGGCGGTGCGTCTGCCCCGGGATTTCCGGTTCGAAGGGGACGAGGTGAAAATCTCGAAGGAAGGAAAAAAGGTCATTCTTGAGCCCGTGGAGAACATGGAATGGCCCAGGGGTTTCTGGAAGC
This sequence comes from Spirochaetota bacterium, assembly GCA_040768125.1. Classification (GTDB taxonomy): domain Bacteria; phylum Spirochaetota; class UBA4802; order UBA4802; family UBA5550; genus RBG-16-49-21. Next base: position 200,994 of record JAXGNG010000006.1, read on the forward strand.
ATTTCAGGGAAGACAAGGACTTCGTTACACCCCGGCCCCTCCCCGGCGCGTCCATTGACCTGGATCGCTGAAGTGAAATTTCTTCTTGATACGAATATCGTCAGTTACTGGATGCGTGGGAACCGGAGCGTTCTGGAAAGGCTTGCCGCCATGAGCCCGAGGGATCTCGCGATTGCGGCGATTACCCTCGCCGAGATTCATTACGGCATCGAAAAGTCTCCCCACAAAAAGGCGGAGCGCCGGAGCAGGATAAGACGGATAACGGAACAGATCGGGCTGGTCCCCTTTGACAGGGATGCGGCGCTCCATTATTCCGCCATCAGGGTGATCCTTGAAAAGAAAGGGACCCCGATCAGCGAGCGGGACCTTCAGATCGCCGCCATTGCCCGGTCACGGGGCATGCGCCTTGTCACGCATAACGTGAGAGAATTTGCGCGGATCCCCGATCTGTTATTTGAGGACTGGCATGATGGGTAAGGACAGGGCCACTGCGTACCTTCGTCTGAATCGGAAAGCGTTTTTTTCTGTTGTATTCATCGCTGCCGTCGCGTTACTCTTCGCCGCGGCCTGCGGGCCGCGCGCCGCCCCGGGCGACGGAAAGAAGCCCCGGGCCGCGAAACTTCCCCTTGTCTATTCCGATTGCTACAACATCAGTTTCATGGGCCTCCAGAAGTTTCATCCCTTCGATTCGGAAAAATACCGGAGGATCCACGGGTGCCTGACGAAAAAAGCGGGGATTGCCCCGGGGGCCTTCCACGAGCCGGAACCCGTCGCCGATGCCGACCTCCTCGCCGTGCACTCCCGGGAGTACCTCGAGTCGTTGAACGATTCGGCGACCGTGGCCCGCGTCGCGGAAATGCCGATGCTGAGGCATTTCCCGAACCGCATTCTCCGCAACAACCTTCTCCTGCCGATGCGCTACGGCGCGGGGGGCACGGTGCTCGGCGCGCGCCTGGCACTCGCGCACGGCTGGGCCGTCAATCTCTCCGGAGGCTACCACCATGCGAAGCGCGACGGCGGCGAGGGCTTCTGCTTCTACGCGGACATACCCTTGGCGCTTCATTTCCTCTGGAAGACGCGACGGGACCTCCGTGTCCTCATCATCGATCTCGACGCCCACCAGGGGAACGGGTTCACCTCCGTCCTGAAGGATGATCCCCGGGTCTACATCCTCGACGTGTACAACAGGGAGGTGTATCCCGGGGACACCGACGCCATGCGCTACATCGACATGGACCTCCCCATACCCTCGGGGACCGGTGACGCGGAATACCTGGGGATCCTCGCCCGCGCCCTTCCCCGGGCCTTCAGGGAATCACGGCCCCACCTGGTGGTCTATAACGCCGGGGTGGATATCCTCGCGGGGGACCCCCTGGGGCGGCTCGGGGTCTCCGGTGAGGGGATCATAAGGCGTGACGAGATGGTCTTTTCAACCGCGGTACAAAACAGGGTCCCGATCCTGATGGTCCTCTCCGGGGGCTATACCAGGGGCTCCGGTGAGCTTGTCGGGCGGTCCATCGAGAATATATTAAGGAAGGTCCTCGGGGTGCTGCCCTAGGGGTCCCTCGCCCCATCTGACACAGCGAGATCCGCATGTCACGTGCGGGAGCGCCGCGCGAACCTGTGTTGGCGCATCAGTCGGAGTCCTCGAGGCGTTCCACGTCAAGCATGTCCTGCTTTCTTCCCGTGGCCTTTTTGGCCGCCACGAGATCGGATTTGGCGATGACGCGGATGGGGATGCCGCCGTAGGTGCTTTCAACGGAATTGCGGTATGCCGCTTCGAAGGTGAGGCCGGGAAGTCCCATGATGACGTCGATTCGGTTGGGCTCGACCCCGATCTGGTAGATGAGTTCCGTGTCAGTGAAGTCGGAGCGGTTCACCCCTTCCAGGGGAGCGCCGAATTTTTCAAGTGCCCTCCATGTGTTCTCCGCGTTTTCCGGCGAGGGGTTGACCCAGATGTCAAGGTCCTTGGTGTACCGCGGCTCGGCGTAGAATATCACGGCGTGGGCGCCGACGAGGAGGTATTCAACGCCTTCCGCGTTGAACAGTTTGAACAGATCTTTGAAGTCTCGGTTCACGCCCATTCGTTTCACCCTTGAAGAGCAGGGACTCCCGCACCATCTCCCACGCGGCGGCAAAGCGTACTTCGTGCCCGGCCCGTTTCCAGAAATCCCTGTCGAACTCCTTTTCTTCCCTGGAACCGCGACGCACCATGCGTGCAGTTATGTGTCGCTTTTTCCCATCAGTCATCAGATAACCGCGATGCTCTTCCTGTAATGAGATTTACCCTGCGTCCTGTATATGCTACCCTTGACAAGACTTTAAATCAAGCAGAAAATCGGCGGTGCGGCAGATGCCCTCGGTGCGGACCCGGAGCTGACCGCACATTGGCCATGCATTCACGGCGCCAATTTCGGTCGAAAAGGACTCGGGCCTCACCCCTCCCTCGTAACGGCGATCGCCGCGAGGCCGAAGCCCACGCACCATGCGTTGATGAACCCGTTCAGGGCCAGGTCAAGGGCCGAGAGGGCGTAGATCCCGTTCTGGATGTTGAAGCTGAAATCGAGGACCCCAAGAAAGATGAGGGCCCCCGCCGAGGCGTGGGTGAGGAGGCGACCCTGGCCGCGGCCCCGGAGAAGGGAGAGGCCCGCCCAGGCCATGGCGCAGGCGAGGATCCCGTCCGGGAGCGGGAAGGCCCGCTCGTAGGCCATGTAGCAGGCAGGGGCGTTTTCCGGGGCGAGGCCCACGGTGAAGAAGCCGATCCAGAAAAGTGCGAGGCCCGCTGCGGTAACGAGCTGGAGAACGGCGACGGTCCGCATGCCGCGGTTGCTGTTCATAATGCAACTCCTTGTTATGTGATACTGGTATGAGTCACTTTGACTTGAGGGTGCTCCGGTCAAGGGTCCTGAGCCACGTCATGGTTTCCGCCATCCCCTTTCGGTAGGAGACGCGGGGCACCCAGCCGAGATCGCGCCGCGCCTTCTCTATGGAGAAGCGGAGGCGAGACCCCAGGTTTTTGACGATATAGGTCGTAAGAAGGGGGCGCGTGCGGATCCGGAGCATGTTCCAGGCGGACTCCATCAGCACGGCGGCGGCGTAGGCAAGGCCGTAGGGGATGTGGGTGGTCACGGCGGGCACCCCGAGGGACCGGGCGATCTCGGCGCAGAAGTCCTGGAGCGTGACCGACACACCGTCGTGGGCAATGTAGCCGTTCCCCACGGCGCGGGGGTCCTCGGAGACGAGCAGCATCAGGTCCACCAGGTTCTTTATGTAGGTGGGCCACACCAGGACGTCCCTGCGCCAGAAGATCAGGTCCCGCTTGATGATGGCGTCGGCAAGGTCGGGAACGAAGGTGCGGTCCCGCTCGCCGTAGACCCAGCAGGGGTAGACGATGGCCACGGGGAGACCCTCGTCGCGGTGGTAGCGCCGCACTATTTCCTCGGCCTTTATCTTGAAATCGGGATAGGGCTCTCCCCAGGGGCGGAAGGGGAAGGATTCGTCCATCACCTCCGACTCGTCGAGGCCGAAGACGTCGTTGGTGCTGATGTCAACGAGGCGCGACACCCCGGCCTTCAGGGCGGCGCGGCAGATGTTCTCGGCGCCTCCCAGGGTGACCTCGCGGAAGAGGCGCCTGGGCGCCCAGTCGGTCACCAGGGCCGCGGTATGGAAGATGACGTCGGAGCCCTCGGCGGCGTCCCTCACCGCGGAATAATCGGTGATGGAGCCCCGGCGGACCTCCACCCCCCTTGCAGCCAGGGCCTCGCCGGCCGGATCATCCGGAAGGACCAGGGCGCGCACCCGGTCACCCCTTTCGAGACACGCGTCGGTGACGTGGCTTCCTATGAATCCCGTGGCGCCGGTGATGAGTACGTTCCGCATGATGTTTCACCGGCCTAGAGCTCGGCCACCCATCCCTTGCCCTGGGCGGCCACGCCCTTTCGCATGGCGGAGAGAAAGCGGGACCGGAGGCGCTCTCCCATGAGGGACCGTTTAACCGGGGGAAGGCGGAGAAATCCGCCGATGAAGGCGCGCATGACGGCCTGGGTCACGCTCCCGGGATCGTCGAATATCTGGAATTGGAGCACGTCCCGCTCAAGGGCGCCCAGGATCACCTTCTCGAAGACGTTCTCGGGATGGAGCACCCTCTGCGGCCGGGGATGGAGCTTGATCGCCTCGCGGCGGCACGCCAGGGCGCAGACGCCGCATCCCAGGCAGAAGGACTCGTCGATCACCGGGGTCATGGGGCGCTTCGACCCCGCGGTTTCCGCGGGCCGCATCTCGATGGCGTTGACCGGGCACTTCTTCGCGCAGAGCCCGCAGCCGTTGCACTTCCCCGGCTCCAGGGCGGCGATGTAATTTGATGTGGTCACGGCGCGGGCGTACCCGTACGTGCCGATACCGGCCAGGGCGTTGCAGCAGCACTTGCAGCAGTGGCAGATGAAGGTCACGTTGTTCTTCACGTTGTCCGCGGAGAAGACGAGGCCAAGCTCGCGGGAGCGGGCGATGTTTTCCCGCATCTGGCTGCGGGAAACCTTTTTCGCCAGGTTGTTCCGTATCCAGTAGTCGGCTGCGTAGCCGAAGGTGGAGCAGGTGTCCAGGGGGTTTTTGCATTCCTTGGTGCCGTTGTGTTTTTTTTCATTGCGGCAGGAGCAGGTGCCGATGGCGAAGGTGTCGTGGGAATCGACGATGGCCGAGGCCTTCTCATAGTCGAGGATTTCCGTGACGGGCCCCGCCACGCTCCCCTCGTGGGGCAGGGCCCGGAGGAGAGAGATGACCTGGCCGTCTCCGAAGTTGGCGCCGAAGAATTCGTCGTCAAGGTAGCGGTGGAAGAGGCGCGCCCAGGTCTTGTAATCCAGCTCGCCCCGGGTGCGCATCATGGTGAATTCGAAAATTCCGATGACCATGGGGGAAGGCATGTAGCGGTATTCGCCGCCGGCGAATATGTCGATCACCAGGCCCTTCCCCGCCAGGGATTCCAGGAGTTTCCGCGTCGTTTTCTCGTCGCGCCCCGTTACGCGGGACACCCGTTTCAGGGTGGAGAGTCCGTAGGGCATCCTCGCCACGAGGTCCGCCTCGTCGGGGGTGTAGAGCGCCTTGAGGATTTCATGGAGGGTCTCGTTGCGCGGCGCCCTGGTGCCCAGGGTGTCGATCTTCTCGCCCAGATCCAAATAGACTTCGCGCGGTCCCTGACGTTCCATGCCCCGTACCCCCCCCGGTAATGGTATGCGGATGCTACCCCCCTTTACGGGAATGTCAATTCAATTAATTCTCTCCGATTTTCTCGATGTCCCCCTCCCATAGGTACTTCCTGGTCTCCGCCACGATGACGCCGCTCAGGAGTATCAGGGCCGCGAGGTTCGGGAGGGCCATCAGCATGTTCATCATGTCCGCCATGTCCCAGACCAGGGGAAGTGAGACCACGGCACCGGCCATGACCGCGAGTACCCAGAGGACGCGGTAGGGCACGATTGACCGCTTGCCGAAGAGGTACTCGATGGCCCGCTCCCCGTAGTAGGACCAGCCCAGAATCGTGGAAAAGACGAAGGTGAGGAGGCCCACGGTGAGGAGCACCGGCCCCACCACGGGAATCTCGCCGAAGGCGCGCTTCGTCATGGCCGCGCCGTTGATATCGCCGAAGTCCCCCGGGTGGAGGATGATGGTGCTCACCAGGACCAGGCCCGTGATGGCGCAGACCACGACGGTGTCCCAGAAGGTCCCCGTGGCCGACACCAGGGCCTGCTTCACCGGGTTCTTCGTCCGGGCCGCCGCGGCCACGATGGGGGCGGACCCCAGGCCCGCCTCGTTGGAGAAGAGGCCCCGGGCGATGCCGAACCGCGCCGCCGTCATCAGCGTGGCGCCGATGAAGCCGCCACCGGCGGCGTGGGGCGTGAAGGCGGACTTCACGATAAGGAAGAGGGCCGGGAGCACCGCCTCGCGGTTGATCCAGAGGATCACCAGGCAGCCGATCACGTAGAAGGCCGCCATGAAGGGGACGAGGAGGGTGCAGGCCCGGGCGATGGAGCGGACCCCCCCCAGGATCACGAGGGCCGTGGCCGTCGCCGCGACAAGTCCCGTGGCCCAGCCGGGAACGCCGTAGGACTCGCTCGCCAGTGAAGAGATCGCGTTGGCCTGGACCATGTTGCCGATGCCGAAGGCGGCCACGGCGGTGAAGGCGCAGAAGAGGACCGCGGGCCACTTCGCGCCGAGGCCCCGCTCCAGGGCGTACATCGGCCCCCCGAGCATGGTGCCGTCCGCGGTGGTGACGCGGTACTTGACCGCCAGGACCGCCTCGGCGTACTTCGTCGAGATGCCGAAGACCCCCGTGAGCCAGCACCAGAAGACGGCCCCGGGTCCCCCCAGGGCCACGGCCGTGGCGACCCCGACGATGTTTCCCGTGCCGATGGTGGCGGCCAGGGCCGTGGAGAGGGCGCCGAAGTGGGTCACGTCGCCCTTGCCGTCGACGTCCTTCCGGAAGGAAAGCTTGATCCCCAGGCCGATGTAGCGCTGGATGAAGCGAAGGCGGACCGTGAGAAAGAGGTGGGTGCCGAAGAGGACCACCAGCATCGGCGGCCCCCAGAGGTACCCGTTTATCGACTTGATGATTTCATGGATCTGCTCCATCGGCGCGTCATCCTCCCCTGCGAAATTCTTCTATCGTTTTTCCCCGTATGCACTCCGCCAGCTCCCACACGTAGTGGTAGATGTGGAGGCCCTTCGACGCGGCGATGATCTCGCCGTCCTCCACCCCCACCTCGGAGGCGATGTACTCCTTCATCATCTGCATGGCCGCCAGGTTCGCAGGGAACCCACCCCAGAGGTCCCAGGAGCGGAAGTAGATGATGAAGTTGAGCCGTCCGTCCTGGATCCGCGTGTCGATGAGGCGGAGGCAGGGCGGGTCTTGAAGCAGCATGTCCGAGGGGTGCGCCACCTGGAGGACCATCTGGTTATTCCGGTGTCCCCTGTTCTTATAGGTCCAGATGAGGAGCTCCATCTGGTTCAGGTAGGCCCTGCCCTCCTCCACGGTGATGATCTTCCGGTCCTCCCAGGCCTCGCGGTCCTGGATCAGTATGTCCCGGAACTCCGGGCCGTCGAAGCTGTCGGGACCGCCGAAGGGGATCTCGTAGCGGCAGATCCGCTGGCCGTAGGTGTAGGACTCCCCCGGCTTCGCCTCGCCGGTCATCAGGTAGGGGAGGTACCCGTCCAGGTAGTCCTCCGCCACGGGGTTCGGGAGGTTGTACTGGCCCGGTATCTGGGGCAGGAGGGGCCGCTCCCCCGGTTTTTTTATCCGAACCGTGATGTAATCGAACTCCAGGCGCTTCTCCCCGGCATAGGAGCCGCGGTCGATGGTGAAGTCGCGCCCACGTTCAAGGCAGAGGTAGACCGCCTGGAACCAGGCGTCGGGCAGGGTGGTGGCCTCGATGCTGACCGGGTCGAGGCCCGGGGTCCGTCGTTTTTCCATGGCGAGCTCCCGCGTGATCTGGCCCCGACGGGGCGGCCCCAGTATGGGAGGAGCGCGGGGATTATGTCAAGGAATAATGGCGTTGTACAATGCGGAGGATCATGGGCGTTCCCGCCTGGTGATGAATTATGGCTTGACGCCGACCTGCCACAGTCCCCTATCATCGCCCATGGGGGACCGCTGCAACGATGAGCCTCTTCACACGTGACATCGCCGACGCCATCAGATCCCGCCTCGAAGGGTTGATGCCGCGCTACCTCGACATCCTCCGTGAGATGGTGGGCATCAACTCCCATACCAGGAACCCCGGCGGCGTGGACCGCCTGGGTGACCGCACCGCCGAACTCTTCGGAGAAATTGGATTCAACGCGGAGCGTATACCCTCGGTGAATCCCCGCTACGGCCGGCACCTCCACCTCCATCGGCCCGGTACCTCGAAGAGGGCCGTGGCCTGCGTATCGCACCTTGATACGGTGTTTTCCCCGGAAGAGGAGGAGCGGCACGATTTCCGGTGGCGCGTCGAGGGGGATCGGGCCTACGGCCCAGGCACCGCCGACATCAAGGGGGGCACCCTGGTGATGCTGATGATGCTGGAGGCCCTGAAGGAAAAAGCCCCGGCGGTCTTTGACGCGGTCTCATGGGAGCTCTTCTTCGACGCATCGGAAGAGACGGAATCGGACGATTTCGGCGCACTCTGCGCGGAGCGCCTGGCACCGACCGGGGGTGGCGGCGCCCTGGCCTGCCTGGTCTTCGAGGCGGGGACCGCCCGAGGCTCCGGACAGAATCTGGTGACATCTCGAAAGGGAAGGGCGGAATTTCGGTTTCGCGTCGAGGGGAGGGGGGGGCATTCGGGCGTGGCCCACCGGAGAGGGGCAAGCGCCATCAGGCAGATGGCGGAGCTCATCATCAGGCTGGAGAAGATGACCGATTACGGCGCGGGCCTCACGGTGAACGTGGGGACTGTTTCCGGGGGCGCTGAGATCAATCGTATTCCCCACCGCGCCGAGGCGCGCGCTGAGATGCGTGCCTTCGACCCGGGGGTATTCGAAAAGGCCGTGGCGGATATCATGGCACTTGGCGGCCTCTCCACGGTGCGGAGCGCCGACGGGGCCTTCTCCTGCAGAACGCATGTGGACCTGGTGCGGCGCGTTCCCGCATGGCCGGAGAATCCCGGGACCATGGGTCTCTTTCATCAATGGCAAAGGGCCGCCCGCCTTCTCGGGGGCGAGGCGCGGCCCGAGATGAGGGGGGGGCTTTCCGACGGCAACTTCACCTGGGACGTGGTTCCCACTCTTGACGGCCTCGGGCCCTCGGGGGGTAACCCCCACTGCTCTGAGTCCGATCCCGACGCGGGGAAGGAGCAGGAATTCGCGGTGATCTCTTCATTTGTGCCGAAGGCGGTGCTCAACGCCATGGCGCTGGTCGCCCTGGTCGAAGATAAGGGGTTGCGCTGAACATCCCCCTGGCGGCCTCCCTCTCTGCGATAGTTATCGGTAGTTTTCACTCTGGGCGCTTATTTTGAGGGTATATTGGCGATAGTTATCGGTACGATAGTGCTCTGATTCCCGAAATACGGGCGTTGGAGACGATAGTTATCGGTAGTTTTTTACTCTGAGTTCCCGTTTTGAGGGCAGAGAGGCGATAGTTATCGGTCCCGAACCATTCCTCATGGCTCGCCGCAGTTCCCGTCGTTTTCCATGACGGTTTTGTATCTTGAAAGGAAACGCGATTCCACGAAACGTCCGTGCCTGCCCCCCATGCCGTCGAGGTTTTCCCACTCGGTGATTGTGCCTCCCCTGAAGAGACGCACGACGGCGGTATGGGCCGAGCGTCCCGATTCCGGCCTTACCAGTATCTCCAGGGTGCCGTCGGCGCCCCTGGTCGCCCTGAGTATCTCAAGTACCAGGTCCTCCTGGCCCATGCTGAAATGGATGCGGCCGCTTCCGCGGTCAACCCGTATCGACGGGGTGTCGGCGAAACAGGGACGGAAGACCACGTCTTTTCCCTTGTGCGTGGTGAGCATCCACCACTCTCCCGCGGGAAGCAAAGACGCTGCCGACCCCCCGGGAGGCGACGTCGAAAGGAACCCGCCGAAGACCCAGCCCTCCCGGCCCTGCCATGACACCTTCGTCCATTTGCCCTTCGCGCCCCCTATGGTCATCTCGCGTCCCTGCTCCTCAAGAAAGGAGATCTCGCTGCCGTGGGGTATGAGGATGATGATCTTTGCAGTTTCCGACGGGGCCTCCCTCATGCGCAGGCCCTTTTCCGCGGTGATCCATCGGGATTCCGCGGCCCCGGGGACGGCCAATTGCACAAGCCCCGCCACGGCAAGGAGAAGGACAATGTGTTTCGATCCTGTTCCACGCATGGGTACGAACCTCCCTGATGGATGCCCGTGTCTTTACGGGCGATGTGTGATCACGTCCGCCGGCCGCCGTTATATTTCGCCACGGCATAGATGACCGCCCCGGGCCAGAAGAGCAGCAGGAGAATCACGAATACTCCGATGGAGAAATCTTGAGTTGTCGTTCCTCCGCCCGTTCCCGTGCCGGCCATTCCTGCCGGGGGTTCCTTTTCATTTTTTATACTTTCGATGGCCTTGAATTTCAGGGCGTTCCAGTGGCTGACGTCCAGGGGTGTGCCGCAGTAGGGGCACTTCGGTATCTCGTTGGCCAGGGCGGGGAAGGTGGTGCCGATTTTACTCCCGCAGTGCGCGCAGCTGTCCACGGAGACCATGGTGCGGTTCAGCCGCGCGTCCGCGATGACCCCGGTGTTCCGGTCCCACACGTAGAATCCGAGGCTTCTTTTATTGATCACATCGATGGCGTGTTCCACTGTGGCGCGGGAGTGGCCCGTGCTCGCCATCAGGGGCTGGATTGAAGTTTCCAGGGCCAGCTCAAGCCTCCCAAGGATCGACGCGATGATCCGTTCCCGTTTTCTGAAAAGATATCCCATTGAGAGAAAAATAACCGTGGGGATAACCGCGGCGGCCACGAGTATCGACGATACCGGTTTCTTTTCATCGGGGATGGTGGCCCAGTTCCGGACCAGGGCAACGGCGCCGAGGAGGGAGAAGGCGAGAAACACGTACCCCGCCCTGATCAGGACGTCGTCGATGGTGTAGATGTTTCGCGTATTATTTATACTCACGGGAATATCCTGTCGTGTGGTTTCCTTCCGGTTCACGCTACGGGGGTCATCATACACCATCCGTCCCTTCCATCAAGAAAAAAAGCTTCCTTGGCCAACCGGTGGTGATCACACTTTTCGGTCAATACCAGGGAACACAGTGGTTCGGTTTGAACGCGCGGAAAAAATCATTTGACAGGACAACGCAAGGGCTGTTTGACGGGAAAAAGTTTTTTTGGAGCCGTCACATGAAGAAGCTGGCCAGGGGAGCGATCAACGAAAGGATAACCGCCGTCGCGAACCCCTTCTATCCCGGGTACCTGGTGCGGGGGAACGGAAAGAACCTGATGATCGAGGCGGGGATGAATCTCATGGGTCCCCTCTACCTCCAATCGATACGTGAACACCTTGGCGATGCGCCCGATCTCGACTACCTCTTCATTACCCACTCGCACTACGATCATCTTGGAGCGGCGCCCTACCTGTTGGGCCGCATCCCGGGCCTGAGGCTGGGCGCCCACGAGCGGGTGGGGGAGCTCCTGGCCAGGGAATCGGTGCTGGCGATGATGAACCGGCTGAGCGAGATCCAGAGGCCCCTCTTCGGGGAGATCGCCGGCGAAGAGGACCTCGCGATCCGATCCGTGGCCGTCGATCTCCCCCTGCGGGACGGCGACGAGTTTGATCTCGGAGGGATGACCTGCCGCGTCTACGCCACGCCGGGGCACACCAGGGATTCCCTTTCGTTTTACCTACCCGAGTCGGGGGCCCTCTTCCCCGGCGAGGCGGCGGGGGTGCCCCAGGGAAGGTGGGGCGAGGGGGTACAGGTGGAGTTTCTCTCCTCGTACGACGAGTACGTGGCGTCCCTGGACAGGATCATCGCCCTTGACCCGGAGGTCCTCTGTATCGGCCACGGGTGGGTCTTCACCGGGGAGGATGCTGCGCGGTACCTTCGTGATTCACGCGCCGCCACGGCGGAGTACCGGGGCCTCATCGAGCGCTACCTGGATGACGAGAATGGTGATATCGACAGGACCGTGGAAACGATGACGCGTATCGAGTACGATGAAAGCGGCGCGATATTCCAGGAGCGGAACGCCTACGTCACGAACCTGGCCGCCCAGGTTAAACATATAGCGGGATTTCGGTGAGGGCGCCCCGGGGGGTCATTTTTCTCCTGACACCCGGGTGAATTCGCAGACCACTTTCCTGTTCGGCACCTCGAGAGTGACGACGAGCCGTTTCTTGTTGTCGGTCAGGGTGTAGGTGTAGCCGTAGCCCTTGTTGCGGAAATCCAGGGTATCGCCGTCAAGCTTCCCCACGAGATCCGCCACGGTTATCTCGCCGGTAAGCAGTTCCCAGGATATCCGGTACCTGTTGAGCCGCAGTTTTTTCAGCTCGATCGACCGTCCGCACCAGGGATCCCTTACCGTGGGGAGCTTCACGTACTTCCCGCTGAAATCGAGAATCACCGCGAGACCCCCGCTCGCCGTGAGGATCATGGCTGACATCACTATGATTCCCAGTCGCTTCATCCCGTCCTCTCTCATGCAATAATGCCGGTTTCCCGGTGTATGAATCACCCTGCAGGGATTTGTTACGCTTCAGGATCAGTCGCTGTAGTCCTTCCCGGAGGTGTCCGGCGCCCTGACATCCAGGGCCTTCGCCTTCTCGGCGATCTTTTCCTTGCTCCATTCCTTCGGGTCTTCTATCCGCTTCGCCTTGGGCCCCGGGTCGAATGATTTCGTCTTCAGGATCGCCTCTATGCCCAGTGGAGCCGTGTCCTTCGCGTTGAACACCTCCACGAGGATCCGGTAAACGAATTCCTCGACGTTTTTCGCCATCCGCTCCCGCACGTCGATGGGGAGGCCCGTGAGCCTGTTCTCGAAGGGAAGGTTCAGCTTCTTGTAATCCCCGGCCTTCCATCCCTTCTCCGCGGCGTAGGCGACCATCTTCTCCCACATCTCCTCGGTTACGCCGCTGTCTTTCACCTTCCGGAATTTCTTGTTCTCATCAAGTATGGCGTTGCCGTAGTCGTTCACCTCAAGGCCCCAGGAGATCATCTGGAGCGCCGTGGCCACGTTCGCCTTCGTGGTGTTGGTTTCCCGGGCGATGCGGCGGAGCCGGTCGGAGCTGTTTCCCGATGTGCCGTGCTGGGCGCCGGAGACATGATAGGGCGCGATGGCCTTGTGTATGGCCGCGGTAAGGTCGACCTGGATCCCCGCGTCGCTCTCCTCGATGCCGTGGGTGGTCCCGTTGTTCAGGGCGATCCAGTCGGGGAAGATGTCATGGGCGTTCAGGCCCTGGATGAGGAAGAGCGCCTCCTCGGGCGTCGACATCCCCTCCTTTCCCTTGATTTCCCCCACCTCGGTTTCCAGTCCCGCCCATTTCGGCACGTACCGGTTCAGCTCGATGCTGGCCAGGAGGTTCTGGTCGTCGGGGAGGTGGGAGGCGTCGATGGCGATGGAGGTGATCCCCGCGTCGAACATGCTGGGGATCTCGGTCCTGGCGGCGCCGATATCGCCCTCGCCCTTGATGCCGTAATGGTCGGCGTGGATCGCCACGGGCACGGTGATCTCAAGCTCGTTGCAGACCGCGTCGACGTAGGTGGCCATGTTCCAGTAATTCACGGCGCAGTAGGCCCCGGCCCCCCCCTCGGACTTGGCAATCTCGATGATGACCGCGGCGTTGGCCCTCTGGGCGGCGGCCAGGGTCCCGCGTATGACGAAGATATTACGCGCGTTGGCCGCGATGGTCATGCACTGGCCCTTGGCGAGCATGGCACGGTCGATGACCTTACCGCTGACGATGAGGGCCCGGGAGTTGGGGAAGAGCCGCGTGATGGTGGGCGGCCTGCCGATTTCGAGGGCCTTTTTAAAATCCTTGTCGTGATGGGTCATCGCGTAACCTCCTTGGCCTCCGGTCCGCCCGCCGGGAACGCCGAGTGTCCCATGTCCGGAAAATGCCCGACCGCGCGGAGTTGAGGGAATGCTGATCGCGGAGCTTCGCGGGGCCGCCCCGCCTTAATGGGAATCATTATGCGGGAAATCAGTTAATATTGCAAATGTTTTGTGCTGGTCACGGTAAAAATATTATGCCCCCGCGGGCTGTAACAAAATGCGCGAGTAGACATCAGAATGAACGGCGTCTCAGCCCCTTATTGTACTGGACAAAATCACGTGTTTCCCGAAAATCACCATCCAGCGGCCCCGGCGGGTACCGGGTGGAGGAGCGAGCCTATGGACTATCTTGAAATCGAGAAACTCACCGAAAAGGTGAAGGCGGAGAACGGCTTTGTGGAAAAAATCAAGGCCGAGATCGCGAAGGTCATAGTGGGCCAGGAGGCCCTGGTGGACCGTATCCTGATAACATTCATGTCGGGGGGGCACGTGCTCCTGGAGGGCCTGCCGGGCCTGGCCAAGACCCTGGCGGTCCGCGCCTTCGCCCGGGCCATCGACACCTCCTTCCAGCGCGTGCAGTTCACGCCGGACCTCCTTCCCGCGGACCTGGTGGGCACCAGGATCTACAACCCGAAGGAGCTCGATTTTTTCACCAGGAAGGGCCCCGTGTTCACCAATCTCCTGCTTGCCGACGAGATCAACCGGGCCCCGGCGAAGGTCCAGTCCGCGCTCCTGGAATGCATGGAGGAGAAGCAGGTCACCATCGGCGAGGAAACGCACTCCCTGGAGATGCCCTTCATGGTGCTTGCCACGGAGAACCCCATCGAGCAGGAGGGCACCTACCCGCTTCCGGAGGCCCAGCTCGACCGTTTCTTCATGAAGGTCCTGGTGGGCTACCCGAGCCACGAGGAGGAGAAGGAGATACTGGGCCGGTTCGGCGACATACGGATCGAAAACGTGAAGAAGGTGGTTTCTCCCGACAGGGTACTGAAAAAAACCGAGCTTATCGATTCCATATATATCGACGATCTCCTGATCGACTACATCGTCACCATCGTGGGCCGCACGAGGAACCCCTCGGGGGGCGACCTGGCGCGTTACATCGAGTTCGGCGCGAGCCCCCGGGCCTCCATCGCCCTGATGAAGGCGTCCCGGTGCATCGCCTTTATCCGGGGCCGGGGCTTCGTCAATCCCGACGATATCAAGGAGATCGGCGCCGACGTGCTCCGCCACCGGATCATCCTTTCCTACGAGGCGGAGGCGGACGGCAGGACCGCGGACGACGTGGTAAAAATGGTGTTCGATTCGGTGGAGGTCCCCTGAGTGGACAGGCCCGAGCTCGCCCTGCTGAAGAAAATCCGCCTCCAGCCGGGGAAGAAGATCAACACCCTCTTCATGGGGGAATACCATTCCGCCTTCCGCGGCCAGGGGCTTTCCTTCGATTCGGTGAGGGAGTACCGCTACGGCGACGACGTGCGGAGCATCGACTGGAACGTCTCGGCGCGGATGCGGAATCTCTTCGTCAAGCAGTACGTCGAGGAGCGCGAGCTCTCCGTGGTGCTCATGATCGACATGTCCGGCTCCACGGAATTCGGCGGCGGCGGCCGCCGCAAGCGCGACCTGATCCTCGAGACTTCGGCTCTCTTTCTCAACCTGGTGAGGATGCACAACGACCGCGTGAGCGTCTGCCTCTTCACGGACCGGGTCGAGCGCTATCTTCGGCCCCGGAAGGGAAGGAAGTTCGTGCTCAAGGTCCTCGATGAGATACTGAAATGCGATCCCGGGAGCAGGAGGACCGACCTGTCGGTCGCCATCGACTTCATCAGGCGCGTGCTCAAGAAGCGGAGCGTCATCTTCGTCATTTCAGACTTCCTCGACGCCGGTTCCTTTTCGCTGAAGATGAAGCTCCTGGCAAGGCGCCACGACGTCATCCCGGTCCAGGTCTCCGACCCCATGGAGAAGGAGGCGCGCTTCTTCGGCCTCACGGAGTTTCTCGACCTCGAGACCGGGAAGTCCTTCCTTTCCGATGCCCTTCCCGGCAAAGGGAATTTTCCCGTCCTGGCAGAGTTCAACGGCATTGCCCTTTCGACAGACCGGCCCATCGAGGTGCCGATACTCAGGTTTTTCGAGAAACGGAACCGCACCAGGCTCACGAGGTCATGATCCCATGAGAGCCGCCCTGCTTTCCCTCCTCCTGTCCATGCCGCTCCTGGCCGCCCCGGGGGCGGAACCCGGGACGCCGGAGATATCCGCCGAGGTGAGGCCTGCGAAGGCCACCGTGGGGTCACTCATCGAGTACCGCGTCTTCATCACAGGGAAGGGGATTCCCGCCCCCGCCGTGGCGCCGCCGGAGCGCCGTGAACTTGTTCCCCCCCCGGAGCCGGGAAAGGGGACAAAGCCCGGTACCGCCGGCGACGATGGTGAAAGCGAGGTGGACCCTGCATCCCTCGTGCCCCTCTACGTGATCCACTCGGTAAAAAAGAACGACCGCTCCGGGAAGGGGATGACCGACATCACCGTGACCGTGCAGATGGCATACTACCGTCCCGGGACATGGGCGCTCCCGGACATCGAGATAAAGGGGGAGGACGGGGTGCTCCTGGGATACCGTGCCCCCGAGGTTGAAATCATCCCATCCAACAAGGAGGGGGAGTTCCAGGAGATCGAACCGCCCATGGAACTGGGGGGAAATTACCTCCGCCTGGTGCTCCTGCTTCTGGGGATCGCCCTCCTGGGGGTCCTGGCGTTCTTCCTCGTGCGCTATCTCAGGCGGAGGATCCGGGAGCGCCGCGCGGCACCCGTGGTCATCCCCCCCATCGAGACCTTCATGAGGGAGATCGGGAAGCTGCGGGGAGAGGAGCTCATCGAGAGCGGCAGGATCGAGGAGTTCGTCCTCGGCGTATCGATGATCTTCCGCGCCTTTCTCTCCGCGCAGTTCGGCTTCGACGCGACCGAGATGACGAGCCATGAGATCGAGGGGAAGATCCGCAAGGCCTTCCCGCGGGACCTCCATGCCCGGTGCCACGGCGACATCATGGAAAACCTGAACCTCTGGGACCTCTCGAAGTTCGCCGAGTTCACCCCGTCGAAGGAGCGTCTCCGCGGCAGCCTTGATAAAACGGTCGAGATCGCCAGGATCCTGTCCGGGGAGGAGGACCATGGCCTACCTGGAGTTTAAAAATCCACTTCTCCTTCTCCTCCTGGTCCCCTGGGCGGCGGCCCTCTTCTGGTTCCTCTGGGGGAGGCTCTACGCCCGGGAGGCGGCGGTGGCCATATCCTCCGAGAGCGTGGTACGGGCCAGGCCGACGATCAGGGCGCGCACCTACCGGTTCCTCCCGGCCCTTCGCTTCGCGGCGATGCTTCTCCTCATCGTGGCCCTGGCCCGGCCGGGAAAGGGGATCAGCTACTCGAGCGTGAAAAACCTTGGGATCGACATCATGGTCGCCATGGACGTCTCCCTCTCCATGCTCGCCGAGGACTTTCAGCCGAAGAACCGCCTCGTGGTTTCGCGGGAGGTGATCAAGGATTTTATCGCGCGCCGCGGCGCCGACCGGATCGGCATGGTGATCTTCGCCGGGGAGGCCTACCTCCAGTGCCCCCTGACCCTGGAGCACCGGATGATCACGGACATCGTGGACGAGGTCGATTTCGACTCCGTGCACGTCGACGGCACGGCCATCGGCGACGCCATCGCCCTGGCCTCGGCGAGGATGATGGAGCGCACCTCCCGGGGAAGGGTTATACTCCTGGTGACGGACGGCATGAACAACCGGGGCAGCATCGACCCGGAAACCGCGGCGCGGGCCGCGGCGGAGCTCGGGATAAAGATATACGCCGTGGGGATCGGGAAAAAGGGCGAACCGGTCCCCTATCCCACGGGGATACCCATGGTGACGCGGCAGGTCGTGATCGACATCGACGACGAGATGCTCACGAAGGTGGCGGAGCTCACCGGGGGGAAGTACTACCAGGCCACGTCGAGCGGCGTCTTCTGGAAGTACATGAAGGAGATCGACCGCCTCGAGAAAACCAACGTGGAGATCCGGCGCTACCACGAGTTCTACGACCGTTTTCACTGGCTCCTCTACGCGGCCATGGCATGCTTCTTCGCCGAGGTGCTGCTCAGGTCGGTGGTGTACAGGAAGGTGCCCTGATGACGCGGCGCCATGCATGCAGCGCGCCCCCTTCGCGGGGCGCCGGGGGAAAGTGATGATCCAGTTCGGCAATTATCAGTATCTGGCGTACATTGCCACGGTGTCGGCGGTGACGCTCCTGGCATATCTTCTCTTTCTCCTCTGGAAGCGCCGCGCCGTGGCGATGCTCACCCGGGGCATCGGGGGAAGAAGCCTGGTGCGGGGTTCCCGCGCCGCGGCGGCGGCGAAGCATGTCCTGACGGTCCTGTGCATCATCATGTTCGCCGTGACGGCCCTCCGCCCGCGGTGGGGGGAGATAACGCGGGAGGCCCACAACGAGGGGTCCGACGTGCTGGTGGCCCTGGACGTGAGCCCCAGCATGCTGGCCCGCGACGTGGGGACGAGCAGGCTCTCCCGCGCCAAGGACGCGGTACGATGGATCGTCGAGTCTCTCCACGGGGACCGGGTGGGCCTGATCCTGTTCTCCGGAGACGCCTTTCTCCAGTGCCCCCTCACCAACGATTACGGGGCCTTCATGATGTTCCTCGACGCCGCCTCGCCGGATTCAATACGCCTCAGGGGGACCGATATCGGCGGGGCCCTCAGGGAGGCCCACCGCGTTTTCACGGAGAAGCGGCTCACCTCGCGGATCCTTGTTCTTATCACCGACGGCGAGGACCACGAGGGGACCGCCGAGGAGGCGGCGCGCCTCTTCAACGAGATGGACGTCGCCGTCTACACCGTGGGCGTCGGCCGTTCCGGGGGAGAGGTGATACCCCTGGAGGGCGAGGAAGAGGGGGCCGGGGGGTACCAGCGCGACCGCGAGGGGAAGATGGTGAGGACCGCCCGGGACGCCTCGTTCCTGAAGCGGATCGCCGCCCGGACCCGGGGGAGTTACATCGACATCTCCGAAGGCTTCTCCGGCCTCCGCTTCATCATGGAGATCATCGGCGACCAGGAAAAGAACCGGTACGGGAGCCGCATCGTCCGGGAACCCCGGGAGCGGTACCAGGTCTTCACCCTTGTCCTGCTCCTGCTCCTTGCCCTTGAAGTGATGATTCCCGAGCGGGGAAGCGCCCCGGCTCCGGGAAGAACGCGCGCCGGGGGGGATATGATGGTTGACAATTCGCGCCCCCGGTGGAGACTCGCACGAAAGAAGTGAAGGGGGGCGTGGCTGCCCACGGGGCGGACGCCTCCCATGGTAACTTTTCCGGGGCGGCCCGGTCTAATTCCCGTGACGGAACGATGCAGAGCCCGGGCCTTTATTGCCGCCCGGCGCCATACCGAAGGAGAACGTTTCCTGTCGTGTCAATCCCGCGATCCAGAGGCATACCATTCATCGTCATCCTCGCGTTCATTTCCGCCGCGTGGCTCGACCCGTATCGCGACGCCGTCTCGAGCGGCAACAGGGAATTCCAGGAGAAGAAGTATAACGGGGCGAAGCGGTATTACCGGAAGGCCGAGCGCTACGCACCCGGCCAGGAATACAGGAAGAAGCTCTCATTCAACCAGGGCGACGCCGAGTACATGCTGGAGGATTACGAGAGTGCCGTTGCAGACTTCCGGCGCGCCCTCCAGTCCGAGGACCGGGATGTCCAGAAGAAGGCCCTCTTCAATATCGGGAACGCCCGGGTGAAGGAGGGCAACTACCGCGAGGCCGTGGAGGCCTACGTCAACGCCCTGAAGATCGATCCCGAGTACCTGCCGGCGAAAAAGAACCTCGAGCACCTTCTCAAGAAAAAGGAGAATCAAAACCAGGACGATAAAAACGACGGGAAGGACGGAAACCGGGGGCAACAGGGGCAGAAGAAGGAAAAGAAAGACCAGAAGAAGGACGCGGATAAAAAGGGCGGGAAGGGAGAGACGAACGATCCCGGTGCCGGCAGGAAGGACAGGCCCCCCGGGGGGCAGGGGATGAACCCGGAGCAGATCAGAAACATTCTCCGCTCCATGGAGAAGAGCCCGGTGAGGCGACAGAAGGGCGGCAGCGATGAGAGGAGGAGCCTTGAAAAGAGCTGGTAGCGTCATTGTATGCGCCCTGGTGGCGCTCCTGCCCCTCGCCCTCTCCGCGGCGTCGGACCTGGAAACCGCCATCGATGATCCCTCCATCGAGTTAGGCGATTCAACGACACTGCGCGTCAGGATTCCCGGCGATGCCGACAGCGTGAAGCCCGTGAAGTACCCCTCCGTGCCGGGGCTCAGGATCGAGTACGCGGGGATGCAGCGCAGCTTCCAGTACGTGAACGGCAAGACCTGGTCGGGGGTCGAGCTTCTTTTCGCCGTGACGGGGATGCGTAAAGGCTCCTACCGGATTCCCCCGTTTATCTTCCGTCGCGGCGGGGAGACCCTGCAGTCGGACGGCGTGTCCCTTGCCGTCGTCGCGGGGGGCGGCGACGGCGCCGTTTCCTCCGTTGATCTTCGAACGGCAGTGCGGCTTTCCGCCGACGCCGCCTACGTCGGCGAGCCCGTCATCATGCGCTATTATCTTCTTTCCTCGGGGCTCCGCGCCGCCGTGCGGCAGATAAACGAGCATCCCGACACGCGGGGCTTCGCCATCAGGCAGATCGACGAGTCGCCCGGGTCGGTTTCGCTGGAAGGCGACCTCCAGGCCTCCCATGTCGTTTCCTTCGCCCTCATCCCCGCGGGACCGGGTTCTTACCGCGTCGGGGGCGGCTCCGCCACTGTTTCCGTCGAGGCACCGTCCCGCCGCGACGCCGAGGGGTTCTTCGGCCTTTCATTTCCCGGCTTCACGACCTCGCGGCTCATCGAGTTCGATACCCGGCCCCTCGCCATCAGGCCCCTCCCCGAGGGGGGGCGTCCCGAGGGTTTCCGGGGCGACGTCGGTTCCTTCACACTCCGCGCTGAGTTCAGCGACGACCAGGTCCGCGTCTTTGACGAGAAAAAGGTCACGGTGACCGTAGCGGGAAGGGGCAACCTCCTGACCATGACCCGCCCTGAATTCGAGAGGGAAGTGCCGGGCCTCAAGGTCATCGCCGAGGAGGGAGAAGTCTCCACGGCCATCGAGGGCGGGGCCCTGAAGGGGACAAGGAAATTCACCTACACCCTGATACCCGAGAAGGCCGGGGAGATGCGCCCCGGCCGGGTGAGACTCGCCTTCTTCGATCCCGCCGGAAAAACCTACCGGGTCGCAGAATCGAAGGAGATAGCCTTCACCGCGAAGGGAGATGCAGCTGCCCGCGGGGGGCGTTTCGACAACGAGGGCGAAGAGCGCGTGAGCTTGAATTTCCTTTACCCGGCCCTTATCATCCTTGTCGTGGCCGCCGCGGCGGTTTTCGTGGTGGTGTGGGAGCGGAAACGCTACCGCCTGGCCGCGGGGGAGGGTGATTCCATGAAGGGGGCTGCGGTGGAGAAGAAAACCGATGAGCCGGACCATCTCGCGGCGGCGGGACGCTGCGTCCTGGGGCGCGACGGCGCCGGTTTTCTCCGCGCCGCGGAAAAATCCCTGGGCCAGATACGGCGCGAATACGGGGGACACGTTCCAGGGGACGTGGAGAAGTCCCTTGGCAGGATCAGGGATGAGATATATGCCTGCCGCTTCGGGGGCGGGAGCCTTTCACCCGAGGAGATGCGCCGGCTCCATGAGGAGCTCACGGCCCTCAGGCGCTCCTGATCGTTTTCCGGTTACGCGTCACCCTTGGCCTCCTGCCAGAGGCGCTCCATCTCGTCGATCGTCATCTCCCTGAGGCTTCTTCCCTGCTCCCGGGCGCGCCGCTCCACATGCATGAAGCGCTTCCCGAATTTTTCCACGGTTCCTCGGAGGGCCTCTTCAGGGTTCACCTCGATGAAGCGAAGGAGATTGACGATGCTGAAGAGGACATCGCCCGCCTCCTCCTCGATCCTTCCCCTGTCCGACGAGGCGAGCGCCTCCTTGAACTCGGCGACCTCCTCGTCGAGCTTGGCAGCGGCGTCATCGATACGCTCCCAGTCAAAGCCGACCCGGGACACCCTCTGCTGCATGCGGTAGGCCCTGAGAAGGGCGGGAAGTCCGGCGGGAAGCCCCTCGAGAATCGAGACGCGGTGTGGCTTTTCCTTCTTTTTAAGCTCTTCCCACCTTTCCAGGACTTCGCCGGCGTTCTCCGCGCGCTCGTCGCCGAAGACGTGGGGATGACGGTGGATTATTTTCCCGATGATCGTTTCGGCCACGTCGTCCATGGAGAACCGCCCCTCCTCGCGCGCGATCTGGGCGTGGAGATAGACCTGGAGAAGGAGGTCGCCGAGCTCCTCCTTCAGGCTTTCGGGATCGCCGCTCTCGATGGCGTCGAGGAGCTCGTAGGCCTCCTCGATGAGGTGCGGGCGGAGGGACCGGTGCGTCTGCTTCCGGTCCCAGGGGCAGCCGTTTTCAGCCCTGAGGGCCGCGATGATCTCCTCGAAACGGTAGAGGGGGGGCTTTTCTTTTGTATCCATGGCATCATGTCGCTTCAGGTAATCAGGGCGTGGTGTGCGCCCTCGCCGCATTAACCGGGCCTTTCCCCCGTTGCGTCAATTCATTTTCGCCGATGACCCGATGCGTCAGGGGCAAAAGAGGGTGTGCCACGGAGGCGCGGAGACACGGAGCTTTGAGTCATTCTAAAAAATATGATGTATGTATTCGTGATGTGTCTCCTTGGGCCCAGGTAGACATCCGGGATGCCCTCTGGGCCTCTGTGTCTTCTTGGCGAATGGTGCAGACACTTTTCTTCCTCGATGCCGCCGGATTGAGTAAAATCTTGACAGCGTGGCAAGCTTTGTCTAAGGTTACTCACGGCGGATCGCGCGCCGCGGGAGAGAAGTGCGCGCGAAGCGGGAGACGACAATGCAGAGGGAA
Organism: Spirochaetota bacterium; assembly: GCA_040768125.1. Taxonomy (GTDB): domain Bacteria; phylum Spirochaetota; class UBA4802; order UBA4802; family UBA5550; genus RBG-16-49-21. The sequence goes on from JAXGNG010000006.1 coordinate 223,437, forward strand.
ATATCCTACGACGCCCTGGAATCGTTTATCGCGGGGCTGCGCGATTCCGGCATAGAAAAGATCGCCTTCGGCGAAACGAGCGAGAAGCGCCCGGAGCAGGTCGAACCGGGAATGCTCAGGCTGGTCGACATCGAGCGCGTGGAGCTCGTGGCGTACCGTGATTCCGTCATCCATAAATGCGTGCTGAACGATGTCGACCGCGACGGGCTGTTCCGGCGCCTCACGGGGGAGGGATTCGACGTGACCAGGCGCAGCAGGAATATCACCTGAGGGACCATGGCGGCGATACTTGAAGTCACCGGCCTGAGCGTGCGGTTCCCCCATTCATCCGGGGACGTCCTGGCCGTGAGGGACCTCTCCTTCACCCTGGAGAGCGGGCGCACCATCGCCTTTGCCGGCGAATCGGGGTGCGGGAAATCGGTCACGGCCTTCTCGATACTCCGCCTGGTGCCTCCCCCTGGGGCGATCGATTCGGGCCGCATACTCTACCGGGGCCGCGACATCCTCGCCATGACCGAGGATGAGGTGCGGAAGATCCGCGGCAAAGAGATCGCCATGATCTTCCAGGAGCCGATGACCTCCCTTAATCCCGTGTTCACAATCGGCTACCAGATCGGCGAGAGCCTGGAGCTTCACCTCGGCATGGGAAGGGCGGAGGCGGATGAGTACGCGGCGGAGCTCCTGAACAGCGTGGGCATTCCCGATCCTTCCCGGCGCCTTGGCTCCTATCCCCACGAGCTTTCGGGGGGCATGCGGCAGCGGGCGATGATCGCCATGGCCCTCTCCACGTCGCCGTCGATCCTGATAGCCGACGAACCCACCACGGCCCTGGACGTGACGATCCAGGCGCAGATACTCGATCTTCTCCTGAAGATCCAGGAGGAGCGGGAGATGTCGCTCATCCTGATCACCCATGACCTGGGCGTGGCGGCATCCATCGCGGACGAGATCGCCATCATGTACGCCGGGGAGATCGTCGAGGAGGGTGCGACCGCGGAAGTCTTCGGCGCGCCGGGGCATCCCTACACGCGGGGGCTCATGAGCGCAATTCCCCGGATCGGGGAAAAGGCCGAGAAGCTGCGGACAATACCCGGCATGGTGCCGGAGATGAAAGGCGTGCCCGGGGGGTGCGTGTTCCATCCCCGCTGCAACATGGGGATCGAGGAGTGCACGCGTGGTCCCGTGGCCCTGCGCGTCGATCCACAGGGGAGGGCGGTCCGGTGCATTCGTTACGGCGGGTGAAGGGGGCGCGGGCTATTCCAGCTCGGCGAGTTTCCGGGCGAACTCATCCCCGCTGATTTTGCGGTTGTCCTTCATGGTGAGGTAGATTTCCTCGGCGATGATGGAGGCGATCTTCTCCTTGGCGGCGGCTTCGTCGTTTCCCGCGGCGACGAGGCGCTCGAAGGTCTCCTTGGTCGCGGGGGGGTCGTTTTCCTTTATCTGCGTTTCCACCGACTTGATGATCAGCTTGTAGAGGTTGAAATCATCGTCAATTCCCATCGTACTGCCTCCATCCCCCGTCCTCGGAACAAGCGTACTTTCCCGTCCGAATTGCATGCGTGATGCCAGGAAAGCACTCTCCACCGGGAAGGAAATAATTTCAAGAAAAAATTACCCTCCCCCGGACGCGATTCGGCTTGACGCGCGTTTCGGGTCGTGGGAGAATTCATCATCGTGCGGGATACCCGTGGAAGCCGGTGATGCGCCTCCAATGAAACGCGATGCATATAACATTCTGATCCTTGATCCTGGATTCATTGACAGGAGCGCCATCAGGGACGCCCTTGTTAAAAGCGGATTCCATGTCCGCGTCTCCGTCAACGAGCATGAGGCCATCGGGTCCCTGGAGGGCTTCAGGCCCCACCTGGTGCTCTGCCGTGCCAGCGAAAGGCTGATCGGCGAGGGGCGGCTCCTCTGCGGGGTCCGGGAAGCCGCCGCAATGAAGGGAATTCCCTTTGTCATCGTCTCCTCCGGCGCGGGCGCGGATTTTTTTCTGGGCGCCCTTGACCGGGGGGTCGCGCACGCCATCATCGCCCCGGTCAGCCACCATTCCCTGGTGGAGCGCCTCCGCGATATCATCGAGCGGGGGCCGATCGAGGCCCCGGAGACGGCCCTTTCGATCCGGTGCGCGCATCGGGGAAGGGAGTACTCCCTGACGGCGACCCCCGCCCAGCTCGTGAGCTTCATCCTTTCCCTCCTGGACAACGCCGTGGGACACGCTTCGGCCCTTTCCGCCCTGGTGAGGAGCAGGGACCTTCTCCACGGGAAAATCTGCGCCGCCACGGGGTTCAACGGCGCCCGGCCCCCCGGCGACGATGACCTGCGGGTGGAGGAGGAGCTCAGGCGCGCCGTGGAAAAGGGTGAATTCATTCTTCACTACCAGCCCATCGTCGATCTCGTGGAGGACCGTGTCGCGGGCTTCGAGGCCCTTGCCCGCTGGCGCCATCCTTCCCGCGGGCTCCTCGGTCCCGCCGAGTTCATACCCGTGGCGGAGAGGACTCCCCTCATCATTCCCCTCGGCTTCTCGATAATCGAGGAGGCGTCGAGGCAGCTCCAGGCGTGGCGCGACACCATCGCCGTGGGCGGGGCGATACGGGTCGGGATCAATCTCTCGGCGAACCAGTTCGTGCATCCGGAGCTTTCCAGCAAAATCAGGACGTGCGTGAAGCGATACAGTCTCCCCCATGAGGCCGTGGGCTTCGAGATAACCGAGAGCGCCCTGATGAACGACATGGAAAGCGCCAACATGCAGCTTCTCAACCTCAAATCCTACGGCCACCCGATCTACATGGACGATTTCGGCACAGGCTATTCCTCCCTGAGCTATCTCCAGCATTTCCCCGTGGATACGCTGAAGATCGACCGCTCCTTCGTGCGCTGGATGCACATGGATGAGCAGAGCGAGCATATCGTCCGCTCCGTCGTGGGCCTGGCGCACAACCTGAACATGTCCGTCGTGGCGGAGGGAATCGAGGAGGCGTCCCACCTGCGTCTCCTCCGGGAGCTCGAGTGCGAGTACGGACAGGGGTACTACTTTTCCCCGCCCCTTGACGCGGACGATGCCGGGGAATACCTGCTGCAATCGTTCCGGAGGAGAAGGCCCCGGCGGCATCAGAGGTCGTAGGTGCGGTGCAGATTTTTGTAGGAAAGCGCCTCAAGGATGTGTTCGCATCCGATTTCCGGCTTTCCGTCCAGGTCCGCGATGGTGCGGCCGGTCTTGAGTATCTTGAAGAATGAGCGCGCCGTGATGCCGGTCCGCCGTACCGCCAGGTCGAGGACGCCCTCGGCGCGGGGGTCGAGGCGGCAGTGGGTCCTGATCTCCTCCTGGGTCATGCGGGAGTTATAGCGCGTGGGACTCCCCGCGTAGCGCTTTTTCTGGATCGCCCGCGCCGCGGAAACCCTCCCCCTCATCCCCGCGGAGCCCTCCCGGGGGTCGGCGTCGAAGAGATCCCTGTGGGGTACGCGGTTCACCGGCACCTCGATATCTATACGGTCGAGTATGGGCCCCGCGATCTTCTGGAAATAGGAACGGACCAGGTGGGGCGGACAGGTGCAGGGTATCTCCGGGTCCAGGAGAAAGCCGCAGCGGCACGGGTTGCTCGCCGCCACCAGCATGAAATCCGCGGGAAAGCGGAAGGTCCCAAGGGCCCGGGCAATGGTGATCTCGTAGTCCTCCAGGGGCTGGCGCAATGCCTGTATCACGTTGCTCCGGAACTCCACGAACTCGTCCAGGAAAAGCACGCCGTTGTGGGCCAGGGAGACCTCCCCCACGGAGGGAACGGCGCCGCCTCCCACAAGGGCGGCGTCCGACGAGGTGTGGTGCGGCGAGCGAAAGGGGGGCTCGGTGATGAGGCCCCGGGCGCCCTCGAGGCCCCCCGCGGCGGAATGGATCATGGTCGTCTCGATGGCCTGGTCCCGGTCGAAGGGGGGAAGGATCGAGGGTATCCGCTTTGCCAGCATCGTCTTCCCCGACCCGGGCGGCCCGTAGAGGAGAATGTTGTGATGGCCCGCCGCGGCGATCTCGATGGCGCGCTTGGCCGATTCCTGGCCATGGACGTCGGAAAAGTCGGGACCGGGGGACTCGCGGGCCCCTGCGGGCGGCGCGGTGAAGGGGCGCCTTCCTCCCCCGAGCACCTCCAGGGCGTCGCCGATCGTTTCCACGGGATAGACCTCGATCTCCCCCGTGGCGGCGGCCTCGTGCCTGTTCTCGTGGGGAACGATGACGGAGCGGTACCCGCGCCGGTAGATGGCGATGGCCATGGAGATGACGCCCCGGACCGGTTTTACCCTGCCGTCCAGGGAAAGCTCCCCCACCATGGGCACGGCGGAGGGGTCGACCCCGGCCTGGCCCGTGGCGCGGAGTATCGACAGGGCGATGGGGAGATCGAAGGTGGCTCCCTGTTTCTTGAATCCCGCGGGCGCCAGGTTCACCACGAAATTTTTCGGGGGGAACTCGAAGCCGCTGTTTTCGATGGCGGAGCGGATCCTTTCCCGTGATTCGCGGATGGTCGAATCGGGAAGCCCCACGATGATGAAGTTCGGCAGGCCGCGAAGGATGTCCACCTCGATCTCGATGATGCGCGCGTCGATCCCGTGCATGCCGAATGATACCGCCTTTGATAGCATGGCAACCCCGCTGTCCCTGCGATTCGGTGTTCCATGGTAGACGAACGGCAGAGGCTGAAAAAAAACCGGGATGACGAAGAGTATGAAAAAAAATATTGTATGGACAGATGGGGCCCCGGGATGTATACTGCCGGCGGTCTCTCGCCGTTTTGCCCCGTTCCTGCCGGTGAAGCCGCGTTCCGACCAACTCTGTCCCAGGGGGAGGGGAATTGGCACGAAATAATTACAAATTCGAAAAGCGTAAAAGGGAACTGGAAAAGAAAAAGAAGAAGGAAGAGAAGAGGAAAAAGAAGCTCGAGCGGGGTGAAGAGGGCGTCATTGAAGAGGAAGGGGACGACGCCGTCCCGGAAGCCGGGGATGAAACGGCCGATTGAAAGGGCCGGAAAAATATCTTGACAAAAACGCACCTTCACATTTAGGTACCTGAGTTTCCGTATCGTTGACATGACCTTCGAGAAACAGAACATCGGCTACCTGCTGGCATTCATGCTCGTGGGCGCCATACTCGGATCGGCACTGGGGGTCCTCGTGGCGCGGCTCTTTCCCGCCATGGCGGTGATCCAGAAAAGCCTTACGGGCCCGATCGGGTTCAACCTCGAGATCGTCAGCTTCAGCGTGCGGTTAAACCTTTCCTCCATCGCGGGTCTCCTCATCGGGGTGCTCGTGTTCAGGAAAGTATAGGCCGCGCCCGCGGTCATCACGCAGCGCTCCGGCCCGCGCCGGGACGCGAAGAATAAATCGGCCGGCGCCGGTTGCCTCCTTCGAGAGTGAAAAGGCAATAGCGAACAGAGTCGGGGAGCAATGGTCCTGCAGGGCGGTTCGGTAACGCCCGGGGGACATCCCGGTACGGCCAACCAGGCACGGATTAACGTCATGTCCGCGCCGCCGGTCCCCGGCCGCGCGGCATGATCGAAACACATTGTTACAAGGGGGTACTATCATTGTCAGTAGTATCAATGAAAGCATTGCTGGAATCGGGCGTCCACTTCGGCCATCAGACGAGGCGCTGGAACCCGAAGATGTCGCAATTCATATTCACCGCGCGTAACGGCATTCACATTATCGACCTGCAGAAAACCATGCAGAGGATAAAGATCGCCTACGCCGCCATGAAGGACACGGCCGAGAAGGGCGGCAGGGTGCTTTTCGTGGGCACGAAGAAGCAGGCCCAGGCCGCCATAGAGGAATACGCCAAAAAATGCAACATGTTCTGGGTTTCCGAGCGATGGCTCGGGGGCCTGCTCACGAATTTCAAGACCGTGAGCAACTCGATCAGGCGCCTCAAGGACCTCGAGCAGATGAAGGAGAGCGACCACTGGGACGCCGAGACGAAAAAGGAGCGCCTGGACCTCCAGCGGGAGCTGGACAAGAAGAACAAGGTCCTGGTGGGCATCAAGGACATGACGCGCATGCCCGACGCGCTCTTTATCATCGATCCCAAGCGCGAGGCGATCGCCGTGCAGGAGGCCCGGAAAATGGGCATCCCGATATTCGCCGTCGTGGACACCAACTGCAATCCCGACGAGATCGACTTCCCGATACCGGGGAACGACGACGCCATCCGGGCCATAGCCCTCTTCCTCGACGTGATGTCCAGGGCGGTCCTCGAGGGACAGTCGGGCGGCGTGGTGCAGGAGGAGGCCGGCGAGGAGGAAGCCGAATACGCCGGTGAGTCCCCTGACGCCGGGGCCCCGGAGGAGGGAACCGCCGCGGACGCCGTGGATGAGTACGAAGAGGACGACGAGATATACCGGTCGTGACCGGGATGACGGCATGGGCTGCGCGCCCCCGGCGCGCGCGGAAGCAACAACGAGCAAAGGAGAGATGACGTGGCTGAAGTGACTGGAGAAATGATAAAGGAATTGCGCGAGAAGACCCAGGCGGGCATGATCGACTGCAAGAAGGCCCTGGTGGAGACCGGGGGCGATATGGAGAAGGCCGTCGAGCTTCTCAGGAAAAAGGGGCTTGCCTCGGCCGATAAGAAAATGGGCCGCGAGGTGACCCAGGGAATAGTGGCCTCCTACGTGCACACCAACAGGAAGATCGGCGTGCTCCTGGAGCTTCTCACCGTCACGGATTTCGTGGCCCGGAACGAGGAGTTCGAAGCCCTCGCCAAGGAGCTCTGCATGCAGGTCGCGGCCTCGGGGCCCCTCTACGTCAAGATCGAGGACGTCCCCGCCGCGGTGATCGAGAAAGAGCGGGAGATCTACGGGGAACAGATGAAGGATTCGGGCAAGCCCGCCAACGTCATCGAGAAGATCGTGGACGGCAAGCTCAACAAGTTCTACGGTGATGTGTGCCTGATGGAGCAGGACTACATCAAGGACCCCGCCGTCAAGATCAAGGACCTGATCAAGCAGAAGATCGCCGCCTTCGGCGAGAACATAGAAGTGGGAAAATTCACCCGTTACCAGATAGGCATGTAGCATGAAGACCGGGGATTCCGGGTCCGGACCGCGGTACCGTCGCATCCTCCTGAAGCTCTCCGGCGAAGCCCTCGCCGGTGAGGTGGGGAGCGGCATCGATCCCGGGGTGCTCTCGGCCATCGCCGGGGAGATCCGGGAGGTCCAGGCCCTCGGCGTCCAGGTCGGCGTCGTCGTGGGGGCCGGCAACCTCTTCAGGGGCCGGAACGCCGCGGAACTCGGGATACCGCGCGTCACGGGCGACCAGATGGGCATGCTCGCCACGGTGATGAATTCCCTGGCGATCCAGAGCGCCATTGAGCGCCAGGGGGTGCCGGCGCGGGTGATGTGTCCCTTCGACATGAAGGAGATCGCCGAGCCCTACATCATCAGGAAGGCCCTGGACCACCTGGTGCACGGCCGCGTGGTGATCACCGCCGGAGGCACGGGCCATCCCTTCTTCACCACCGACACGGCGGCGGCCCTGCGGGCCGTGGAGCTCGAGGCCCATCTGCTCCTCAAGGCGACCGACGTTGACGGGGTGTATTCGGGCGACCCCAAGAAGGAGCGGGACGCCAGGAAATATGAATCGATGTCGTACATCGACGTGCTGGCGGGGCGCCTGGCGGTGATGGATTCCACCGCCGTGTCGCTCTGCATGGAAAACAGCATGCCGATACGGGTTTTCAACCTGTTCGACCGGGGATCCTTGGTGGGGATCGTTTCCGGGAAGCCGATTGGAACGCTCATTTCCTGATTCAGGAGGATGCCATGGTAGAGGATGTCATAGCCGACGTAGAAGAGAGGATGAAGAAAAGCATCGCCAATCTGCAGAAAGAGTTCACCGCCATACGCACCGGAAGGGCGAACCCCGCCATGTTCGAGGGAATCAAGGTCAACGTGTACGGCTCCGAAATGCCGCTGAACCAGGTCGCCACCATATCCTGCCCCGAGGCGCGCCTCGTGGTGATACAGCCCTGGGACAGGGGGAACCTGGGCGATGTCGAGAAGGCGATACTCAAATCGGACCTTTCGCTGAATCCCTCCAACGACGGCAACCTCATCAGGATCCAGATACCGGACCTGACGGAGGAGCGCCGGAAGGAATACGTGAAGCAGGCAAAGCAGAAAGCCGAGGAAAACCGCGTGGCGATACGAAACGTGCGCAGGGACGGCAACGACACGGTAAAGGAGCTCGAGAAGGAGAAGGAGATATCCGAGGACGAGTCGAAGGGCGCCCTCGCGAGGATACAGAAGCTGACGGACAGGTACATAGAAGAGATCCAGAAGCTGATGGACAACAAGGAAAAAGAGATACTGAATATATGACCGAAGGTCGCGCCGCCATGGGCATGCCGGGACGATCGCGGCGACGGGGCAATGGATGAAGGATTACGGCCGTCTCATAATAAAAAAGGACGTTCCCGCCCACGTCGCCATCATCATGGACGGCAACGGCAGGTGGGCGAAAAAGAAGTCGCTGCCACGCTCGGAGGGGCACCGGCGCGGCGCCGAGATCATCGAGCCCCTCATGGACGCCGCCATCGCCCTCGGCATCAAGGCGGTGTCGCTCTACGCCTTTTCAACGGAGAACTGGCTGAGGCCCCCCTCGGAGGTTTCGGGCCTCTGGAGGCTTCTCGAGTTTTTTTTCAGGGAGAAGATAGAGGTCATCCACGGGAGGGGAATCCGGGTGAAGCACAGCGGCTTCAGCGACAAGCTCCCCCCCTCCACCCGTCGCTCGATCCAGGAGGCCGTGGAGAAGACACGCCGCAACAGGGGCCTCGTGCTCAACTTCTGCGTCAATTACGGGGGACGCCAGGAGATCGTCCACGCCTTCAACGAATGGGCGCGGGAAAGCGGCAGGGGAGAGCGCATCACCGCCGAGAAGCTGGAGAAGCGACTCTTTTCAGCGGACCTCCCGCCCGTTGATCTCCTGATCCGCACGGGCGGGGAGTTCAGGACGAGCAATTTCATGGTCTGGCAGGGGGCGTACGCGGAACTTGTCTTCATGAACGTCCTCTGGCCCGATTTCAGGGTGCGGCACCTGCACCGGGCGATATACGAGTACCAGCAGAGGGAAAGGAGGTTCGGAGCGTTATGACCGATGTGACAAAAGCCACGTTGATGAGAGTCCTGAGTGCGGCGGTTGCCCTGCCCCTGTACGTGTTTACCATCGTCACCGATCTCGCGCAGTCCCTGCCCATCCTGGCCTGCTCGCTTATCATTACCCTGGCGTGCCTCTGGGAATATTATTCCATCACCGACCGCGGGGACGAGGGCCGCGCCTTCGTCGTGCCCGGGATGATCGCCGCCGTGGCCGTCAACGTCGTCATGTACCTTTTCGCCTTCGGCAAGATACTGGGGTACAGCCGCTACATCGCGCCCTTCGACGCCCGGATCATCATGGGGGGCGTTGCGCTTTTTCTCTCGATCATCATCGCGCTCCAGCTTTTCACCAGGCCCCTCAAGGGCGCCTCCTACTCCATGGGCGTCACGCTTTTCGGCCTTGTTTTCATCGTGTTCTCCTTCTCCCATATCATACTCCTTAAATCCATGGTCAACGGCGTCTACTATGTCATCATACTCAACATCGCGGTGATGCTGAACGACACCTTCGCCTATTTCGGCGGCGTCCTTTTCGGCAGGCACAAGACCGGGTTCCCCGTGTCCCCGAACAAGTCTTGGGAGGGCTACTTTTCCGGGCTTCTCTTCACCATCCTCGGGATGGTCATCACGAACGAGGTCTACGCGGTTTTCTTCGGGGTCCAGCTCTTCGGGATGGTTGAGGCGGTGCTCCTGGGGATCGCCCTCAGCGTGCTGGGCAACCTGGGCGATCTCGTGGAGTCCGCGGTGAAGCGTGACGGCTCCATCAAGGATTCGGGATCGCTCATACCCGGGCATGGCGGCATGTGGGATGTCTTCGACGCCATGATCTTTTCGCTGCCCCTTTTCTACTACTACCTCGTGCTGAAGGGGATTTCCTGACGACGCGCAGGGCCCATGAGCAGGACCATTACCATTCTCGGCTCCACGGGTTCCGTGGGCCGGACGTCCCTCCGCGTGCTCCGGTCCCTCGGCGGCGAGTACCGCCTCCACGGCCTGGCCTGCGGCGGCAATCTTGACCTTCTCGACGGGCAGATCGGGGAGTTCGGGCCCGGCGTCGTCGCCGTGGCGGACCCCGGAGCCCTCGCCTCGGAGCGGGGGCGTCTTCTCATGAAGAAGTACCCGGGGACCCGATTCCTCGAAGGAGAGGGGGGCGTGGTGGCGGTGGCGGCGGAGCCCGTGGATGTCCTCGTCTCCGCCATCGTGGGTGCCGCGGGGCTTCGCCCCACCCTGGCGGGGATCGGCGCGGCGCGGCGGATCGCCCTGGCCAACAAGGAAACCCTGGTCATGGCGGGGAAGGTGGTGAAGCGGAGGCTCGCGGAGTCGGGGACCGACCTGGTGCCGGTGGACAGCGAGCACAGCGCGGTTTTTTCCCTGATGAGGGGGTTTCGCCCCGAGGCGGTTGAGCGCATCATCCTCACCGCCTCCGGGGGGAGCCTCCGGGACGTTCCCCCGGGGGAACTCACGACGGTGACCCCGGAGCGCGCCCTGGCGCATCCCACCTGGAACATGGGGAGCAAGATCACCATCGACTCCGCCACGCTGATGAACAAGGGGCTCGAGGTGATCGAGGCGCACCATCTCTTCGACGCTCCCTACGAGCGCATCGACGTGCTCATCCATCCCGAGAGCGTCGTGCATTCCATGGTGGAGACCGTCGACGGGGCCGTCTACGCACACATGGGCGTGACGGACATGGTCTTTCCCGTGCTGAACGCCCTGACCTACCCGGAGATGAGGAGGAACGACTTCGGGCGCCTCAGGCTCGAAGAGGTGGGGGCGCTCACCTTCTCCTCCTGCGACCGGCAGCGGTATCCGGCCCTCGACCTCTGCTACGCCGCGGGACGGGAGGCGGGAACGATGCCCGCCGTGCTCAACGCGGCCAACGAGGAGGCCGTCGGGGCCTTTCTCGGGGGGAGGATCCGGTTCACGGGAATCGTTGAGGTCGTGGAGAAGACGATGGAAGCCGCCGGAAGGGGCGGGGAGCCCGGCATCGAGGAAATCTTCGAGGCGGACCGAAAGGCCCGGGCCGTCGCCGCGGCGATAATGCAAAAAATGGCGTAACATGACAGGGATGCGCGGTTCATCATAGTAGGCCGCACCCTCCCCCTCCCGCGGGGGAGCCCGGCGATGAAGGCGCGATCTGAATAGAACTGAAATGACGGGACGGTGATGCGAAACCCCGCGTGGCGGGGGGAGCGCGCCGCCCCGAATACCTGACCAGAGGGAGTATAACCATGCAGTATGTCATCTACGTGGTCGCCGGCATCTTTCTCCTCGGCGTCTGCATCTTCGTGCACGAGCTCGGCCATCTCCTCGGGGGGAAGATGGTGGGCATCAAGGCCCGGGTGTTTTCCATAGGCTTCGGGAAGGCGATCCTCAAGAAAACGGTGGGGGACACCACCTACCAGATCGCGCCCATCCCCCTGGGGGGCTACTGCCAGTTCTACGGCGAGGACCCCGCGGAGGAACGTTCCGGAAAGGGGTACGAGTTTCTCACCGCCGCTCCATGGCGGAGGATCGTAACCGTCGCCATGGGGCCCCTCTTCAACCTTTTCTTCGGCATCCTGATATTCCTCGTCATGAACCTGGTGGGCTATTCAAAGGAAACCAACATGGTGAGCATCCCTGAGCACCTCCGGCAGGGGAAACGGGTTTCCCCGGCATACGAGGCGGGGATCCGCACGGGGGACCGGATCGTCTCCATCGGCGGCAAGGAGATCAGAAGCTTCCCTGACATCCAGACCGCCGTCTTTTTCAGCGAGGGCGTGCCCACGGAGGTGACAGTGGAGCGCGAAGGCAGGAGAATGCCCTTCAACGTGACGCCGAGGCTCCAGGAGGAAACCGGGCGCCACGAGATCGGCGTGGCCCCCTACGGGACCCGCATACTCGTTGCGGGCCTGGTGGAGGGCGGGCCGGCCGCGACGGCGGGGCTCAGGGAGATGGACGAGATCGTTTCCGCTGACGGGGTGGTGCTGAAAAACGAGGCCGAGCTCACGGCCTACGTGGGGCCACGGGCCGGGAAAGCGGTGTCCCTGGAGATACTGAGGAAGGGCCGGGCCCTGACGATTGACGTCACACCGGAGCTGAACGAAGAGATCGTGTTCAACGCGGAGGCTGCCGGGGGCGGAACGCGGGAGAGCATCCCCCTGGCGAAAACGCCGGCGCTTCGGGGATATCTCGAGAAGGGCCACATCACCGTCAACGGCGAAAAGGTCGGGACCTTCGAGGCCCTGGCCGACGAGGTCAGGAAGAGCCGCGGCGGGAGGATCACCCTGGGGATCGAGGACGAGACCTATACCGGGACGGCCCGCGTCAATCGCGTGGGGCGCATCGGCGTCTACCAGGCCATGGCCCCGGACAGGGTCCTGGTGCGCTACGGCCCCGGTGGCGCCGTCGTCCAGGCGGTCATCGAGCCCTACGAGTTCATCGCCCTGAACCTGAAGGCCCTGGGAATGTTCTTCACCGGCAAGCTGAAGGTGCGGGAGAACCTCTCGGGCCCCATCAGGATCGTGCAGATCGCCGGCCAGGTGGCCTACTACAAGGGCATTCCCGACTTCATACTCCTGATGGCGAAGATATCGATCATCCTGATGGTGATGAACCTCCTCCCGATCCCGGTGGTGGACGGAAGCCAGATCGTCTTCTTCCTCGTCGAGATGGCGCGCGGGAAACCGCTGAGCCAGAAGGTCATGGAGCGGATCCAGACCGTGGGCGTGGCCCTGCTCATCATGCTCGGGGCCTTCGTCATCGTCAACGACATCTCGATGCTGCCGTTTATCCAGAACCTGTTCCGGTAGGCTGACGGAGGGGGGCTGAGTCGCGGTTCCCCGGCAGTGCCGGAGCTGTACAGACATGACATGGGACACGAAACAACGGCGCCCGGTGGAAACGGGCGCCGTTGTTTCGTCGTGATCCACTGGTCTTCATCTCAATAGGATCGTGTCATTGGCATTCTGTGATTCTGCCGAATCTATCAAAAAGAATCGTTAATCCACCAGTATTCCAAGCTGTATGAGGTTGTAGCATTCGTAATTGCTCATGGATACGGCATAGCCGAAGGAGCTCTCCACTTCGCCGGAAATCGCGATCATGTGGGTTGACGGTATCCCGCTATCGCTACCCCTGTAAATCCATATCCTTCCTGTGAAACTGTCGATAAAGGGAGTTCCCGCCGTGAGGTCCGCGAGTCCGTCACCGTCGATGTCGCCGAGTGCGAGGGTGAATCCGAACCACGCTTCCTCGGTTCCCGGACCCGGAAGGATGCGAGACGGAGTATTCGAGATGTTGCCGTTCCTTCCATGATACAGGTATACGCGCCCGGTGTAGTTGTCATTAATCATCGCGGCACTCACGGCTAGGTCAAGATAACCGTCTCCGTCAACATCGCCGAGGCTGATACCCATTCCAAAACCATCTCCCTGGGATTCGCCGTTAATCCTTGCCGTGTAGCTGTCAGGATTTATGCCGATGGTCCTTCCCGAGTAAAGGTATACACTGCCCTGTTCGGAATTGCGTTGATATGACGAAACGACGAGATCATCAATCTCATCGCCGGTGATGTCGCCGATGCTTACCCTGAATCCAAATGAGCTTTCCTCGCTTTCGCCTGTGATGGTTGTGTCCGGATCCGTATTTATCCCTGACCCGCTTCCATGATGAATGAACACAATCCCCCTGTTGGTGTCCCTGTAGCTGTCGGCCAGCGCAATATCGGCATATCCGTCACCATTCACGTCGCCCATTGCAATGGCGTAGCCCACCCGGTTTCCTGCATCCCCGATGGTGAGATCTGCCGGCCCGGAAATGCCGCCGGCTCCGCCATGAAACAGATGGACCCTGGTCAGGTAGGTGTTCATATTTGTTTCACCCACGGCAATATCATCACAGCCGTCTCCGTTGACGTCGCCTATGGCCAGGTTGCCTCCGAAACTGACGCCTGCTTCTCCTGATAGCTCCCCATCGTGGGGGCCGTCGATTCCGGCGGAGCCGCCATGGAATAGATACACGCAGCCGGTCTTGGGAGTGACGTATTCATGGCTTCCGGGCGCGCCTACGACCAGGTCGGCATATCCGTCACCGTTAATATCGCCCAAGGTGATCGTTTTGCCGAATAGATCGGTCGCGCTTCCGGCGGGAAGCCCGATGATGGTGCCCGGTTCCATGTCTTCGGATCCATCGTAGTACACGTAGACCCGCCCATCATAATCATTATAGCTGGGCGCCCCGACGGCCATATCCTGGTAGCCGTCACCGTCGATGTCCGTGTTGTGGCCCTTGCGAACGGTTATTGATACTACCGGCGAGGGGGTGTTTAGTGAGTCCACGGAGCGTACGGATATTGTGTGTTCGGTTCCCCTCTTCCAGATATCGACTCCTGTCGGGAGCTGGAATTTCCATTCTTCCGTGCCATCGGCCGACTGGAAATCCCCGCCATCAAGGGAGAATTCAACCCTGTCGATTCCGTTCAAACCCGAGGCGGTACCGATAACAAACCCGCTCTTTATTTCCCTGTCGTCACGGGCATTGAGAATGGAAACCGAGGGTCTGTCGGTGCTGTCTTCAAGGCCGAGGAGCACGACAAGCTGGTTTTTCAGGTCAGCTTTCTTCTCGTTATCGGAAAACGCGGTGAAGCAGCCTGATTGTGAAATCATCGCCCCGATAAGCATAATGAGAAGCGATTTCTTCATTTTGATCCTCCAATGTTTATTCGTTTGTTGCTAGATAAGTGTTCATACTTCACGGAAATGACAAAACTTTTTACTTCATGGAAAATTTCATGACACAAACGATTCATAATTATTGCCTTCATTTTACCTTTGCTTTTTCATAACATGAAGCCGGCCCCTATCCCGAAATGTAAAAGATGGCCCGCCTTTTTCTTCTGAATGATGTAATGGTAATCGGTATTCAGTGCGACATGAAAATGAGCCGAGGGCCGGTATCCGAGGGTGAACGACGGGTTTACCATCGGCTCGAACGAATCGGCGGAGGTGGCATGAAACCGGAGATATGTCGCCCCGAGAGAAAGGCCTGGCGCGGCGAAAAAGCGCGAAAACGTGAAGTCGTAACGGGCGTGAATCATGAGAGGTACGAAGTCGGCGAAGGGACCGCGGGCGCCCCGGTGGAGGCGGTAGAAGCCCGTTTTTGATCCAATCACCATGCCATGGAACGCGACGCCTGTTGTTAAGGAAACGGCGTATCCCACTGTGGCCTTTTTCCGGAGATAGCCTGCTGGCTGCAGGTGCCCTCCCTTCACATCGCAGTAGAACCTCGGGGATGCTGTCCCGTCTTCATGCTGCGCGGATTTCCTTCCCGCGGCCGCTTTTTCCTTCTTTATTCTTTTCCCCATGAACCCGGAGAGCCTGTCCGCAATTTTCCGGGAGGCGTCGAGGAGCTCCTCTTTTTCCTCTGTGGTAATCGAGTCGGCGAAGACGATTTTCCCTGTGGTCACGTCCACGACCCTGACGGTGGTAAGATAGGAGCCTGCGTGGGTAACATCGCCCACGATGGCGTAGTCGGCGGAAACGATTTTCCCCTGGCGCACCGCGCACTCGCCGTCGCGGCAGGGACTGGCGTCTCCCGTTTCAAAGAGGACCCGCGCCAGGTTTTTCCGTTCGAGCACATGTAGTTTTTTCTCGAAGAGCGCGACTTCGATGGTGTTTCTCACAGCCTTCGCGTATGCGTCGCTGACGCCGTGCGACGCGAATTCGAGGACCGCGATTTTCTTTTCAACCGCGTCGATATCCTCGGCCGAGGCCGCGAGGCCCATCGATAGTACAAAAATGAGGATTATACTTCGAAACATGACGTTATCGAACCGTCTCCTGTATCATCCTGGCGACTTCGTTCGAAAGGCTTTTCAGGCCGCCGATGGAGGATGATTCTTCTGACACGGCATAGAGGATTTTTCGCGTCACCCTGTCAGTCAGGCGGATCGTGAGTAGGTAGTGCCCGTCAAGTTTGTCCAGCGACCCCGTGAGAAGGAAATCGGCCTCGCCGGGTGAAGCGGTGATTTCCACACCTGTGACAAGTCCTCTCCTCATGTGGCCGTGAAGGTCCCGTGCCAGCTGTAAATCCTGATCTCCGCATTCGAACACCGGGAAGTACAATCGACTGCTCGATGCCGTCGTGGTCGGAGTGCGGGTGTCGTGGCGCGGTTGCGACGATGAATCGGAACCGCCCCTCTTCAGGGTCTCCGGTTTTATTTTTTGCTGCTCGGTTTTTCGGTGTTCAGAAACAATGATGGTGACAGCGGCATACCCGCCGACCCCGATGGACAGTGCGGTGGCGGAGGTAATGATCGCCAGGGCGATCGCGCTTTGGAATGCCGTAAGACCCATGCCCAGATTCTTAAAGAGGTAGTATATCGAAATGATTGCCGTATAAATGGGGGTGTGGATGCCCAGTTTTCGGAACATGGTGGTTAATAACGTTCTCTTTTTCTTAAGTGCGTGAACCTGGTATGCCTCGTCCACGGGGCTGGCGAGCCCGTACTTTTCCATGACGCGTCGCATGATATCCGTATCGCGGTTCATAACAGGTCCCCGAGTCCTCGTATGCCTTTCTCATTGAGATAGCCTTTTATCGTGCCGATAATCAAAGAGTAGCGATAGGCCACCTGGCGGCGCGTAAGCCCCAGGTGTCGTGCCGCGACATGGTAGGTGAGCTGCTGAACGGCCACAAGATCAAAGAGGATGCGGTCTTTTTCCGTAAGGCTCGCTATGGCCTCTTCAAGGAGCATGCGCGTATCCCTTAGCCCGTTCAGGGTTGCAAGCGAATCATCGTTAAGGTAATCGGCGATATCATCGTCGCTCGAAAATTTTCTTTTTTTTCTATAATAATTCATGAGTACATTCTGCACGGTGCCGAAGAGCCAGGAGCGCTTGTTTACTATTCCATCGATTTTCTCGTAGAAGATCAGGAATACCTCCTGTATCAGGTCGTCGACATCATGCTTGTCGGATACTTTCGAATATATGGCTCCGTACACGATCTGATAGTATTCCGAGTACCATTCAATAAATTCGGCCTTTTTCACGTCGAGCAGGGGCATGCAGGCAGTACACCATTACATATATTTGAAACAGCTTTGGAACTACGTGGATGAAGAGTATTCATCCACTGATAAGCGCCATTGGGATACGTCAACAGTTTTATCACCCGGCGCTCACCAAAAATTGTTGCCTGCCCGATGTGCTAATAGTGATGTGTCTGGATCTGAGAAAAAACACGTGTTTTTTAAAATCCTGTAAAACGAACTGATGCAATGGGATGGGGCGGAGGCGGTTCCCCGCCGGGGGCGCTAGAACTCAAGGAGGAAGAGGGTCATGTCGTCGGCGATCGGGGTTTTACCGGCGAACCGCGTCACGTCATCGTAGAGGACGGCGACGATCTTTTCTTCTCCCCGGGCCGCGAGTTCCCTGAAGCGTTCGCTGAGCCTCTTCTCGGAGTACTCCTCGCCTTCCCCGTTCTGCTGTTCGATTATTCCGTCGGTGTAAAGGAGGATCTTGTCCCCCGGGGCGATGTCGTATTCGGCCTCGCCGAACTCGGCCTTCTTGATGAGCCCCAGGCCCGTGCCCTGGCACTCGATGGCGACGAGGTCACCGCCGCTTTTTTTCCAGAAGAGCGGGTGGGGGTGCCCCGCCTTGGAGAATTTCACCCGTCTCCTTTTCATGTCCAGGAGGGCGTAGTAGCAGGTCGCGTAGAGCTGGGGGATTACCTTCATGAAATGCGAGCTCAGGTATTTCATGAACCGCGTCGGCTTGCCGCCGAGCTTCTCCATGGCGAGGGAGCAGGCCCCCCTGAGGACCCCCGTGCCGAGGGCCGAGGTGATCCCGTGGCCCATGATGTCGGCGATGATGATGGCCGCCATGTCGGGCCGCAGTACCGTCACGTTCAGGAAATCCCCCCCTATCTCGATGCATGGCTTGTAGACGTAGGAGTGCCGGACGCCGGGGAGGAAGGGATGCTCGTGGTCAAGGAGCTCCCGGTTGATGAAGTAGCTCTGTATCTTCCGCGCCTCGGAGAGGTCGCGGTCGAGCTCGTCGAGGCGCGTCGATTTGACGCGGAGGTCCCCCTGGGTGAATGCGAAGTTGGATATGGTGTTCCGGAAGCGCGAGAAGGTCACCTCCAGGCAGTTCTTGTAGAACATGGTGGAGATGGCGGGGTTCCTTGCCAGGAGGGCGTCGAAATCTCTTTTTTCGAGGCGGAAGACCTCAGTGTCCTCAACGCCGATGATGCTGGCGGAGCGGGGCATGTTGTCCACCAGGGCGAATTCACCGAAGTAGGACCCCGGGTGCAGGGTCTCGATATGCGCCTCGCCTCCCGCCTCGTCGGCCTTGGTCACCTTCACCGTGCCGCGTATGATGATGCACATGGAATCGCCCCGGGCGCCCTCGCGCATGATCCGCGCCCCCGGGGGATATTTTTCAAGCCTGAGAAGGGGGATGATCTCCCTGTAATCGGACTTTTCCAGTCCCTGGAATATCGGGATGTTCCTGAGTATGCCGGAGATCTCCCGGTCGCTGTATCTGTCCATGGGCGTTCCGCGAACCTATTTGTTAAGGGTCGTCAGCTCCTTTTTCATCGCGTTGAACTTATCGAGAAACATGGTGTAGATTTCCGGCGTGGTGAGGAACTTCTGTTTGCCGTCGACCATGATGAGCCGGCGCTGGGACTTTTTTTTCTTTAAAATGAGGTAGGCCGCCTCGAGAATACCCAGGGCCTGGCAGGCCAGGACGGCGATGTCGAGGTAGGTGTAGCCGATATGCCCGAATTTCGCCAGGCCGCCGGCCTCGTGGGCCGCCGCCTCGCTGGTGTCGATGCCGTTGCTCATCTTCTTTTCGTAATGATAGTCGAGAAGGAAGAAGTAGCTCGGCTTCATGGCCGTCAATATTTCCTGCGTGGAGTTGTGGAAGCGCTCCAGTTTCCTGATGGGGCTGTCGTTTGATTCGGCCGAAAGGGTAAAATCGTCCTTGATCAGGTTCACGTTTTCGAGCTGGTTCACGAAGGAACCGGCCCCGGGGTAGTATTTGCGCAGGGAAATCCGGTACTCGTCGAAGAGGGGAAACATCTCCTGGTAGGCCCTGTCGCGTTTCAGGAAATTCTTCCAGACGCTCCCCAGCCACTTCAGGACATCCTCGGAGAGCACGAGCTGCCCGCGCTGCTTGAGGTTGTAGAGAATGTTGGAAAGGAAAAAGAGGACATAATTGCTTCCGGCGGACTTCAGGTGCTCCTCGCACCGGGCCCGGTTGGACGGGTCCGTGATGATCTCGTCGATGACGACCATGAGGCGGTCAATGCGGTCCAGGGGATAGCGGCGGTATCCTATCGCCGCGAGGACGGCCTCGCCGATGTCCTCAAGTGCCTTCGGGATGTTGAGTGGGGAGGTCCCGCCCATTGAACATACCTTCGTGAAATGTCCGCGATCAATGACCGCGTTTCCGGTGCTAGTAGGTCCACGGCGAAAGGCGCGTGTCAAGTATTATTCCTCGCGGCAAGGGGTGCGGTAAAGGCGGCTAAAAATATCATTGACGGGCCGCCCCGGGGGTATCATGCTGATGCGGAACAGTGAGCAGGTGAAATGAATTATCTTCGCGAAAAAAGCAGGAGTGTCGTGATCGTGTCCCACGGCGCTCGGCCCTACGTCTCCATTCCCGGGGGGCACGGGTTTTCCCTCATCGAGTCGGGTGACATCGGGGCGGACCTCCAGCGCCTTATCGACGAGGGCGGGGGGGATGTGCATGTCCTCGCCGCGGTGTTCATCCGCTTCGATGAATACGCCGCCCTCCAGAAACTCCTGGGGATCCTTTCCTTCGCCGATATTGCATACCAGTTTGTTATATTCGGCGACGAGGACGCGGCGGAGGATCTCACGTTCGAGAGCCTGAGGGAGATATCGGAGTTCAGGCATGACCCCTTGACCGAAAAAGAGTTCATGTTCATCGCCCGGAAGACTCTCGCCGTGCTGAACGACCTCTTCATCAACCGGTCCCTCCAGGAAGAGTACCTCGCCAAGCTCGTGGACACGAAGAAGGACCAGGACGACCTGATCAATATCGGGAGGGCCCTGGCGATCGAAAAGGACCAGGGGAAGCTCCTGCGCCTCATCCTGTTCCTGAGCAAGCGGATCACCGGGGCCGACGCCGGGAGCATCTACCTGGTCGAGCTGGACGAGGAGGGGAACCGGCGCCTCCGCTTCAAGTACTCTCATACCTTCTCGAGGGACATTCCCCTGGAGGAGCGCGTCCTCCCCATGAACAAGAAATCCATCGCGGGTTACGTTGCGGTGACGGGAGAGGTGCTGAACATCCCCGACGCCTACGACCTTCCCGAGGACGCGCCCTATTCCTACAACTCATCCGTCGACGAGAAGCACAAATACCGGTGCCGCTCCATGCTGGTGGTGCCGATGAAAAACCACGCGGACGAGATCATCGGCGTGATCCAGCTCATTAACAGCAAGGAAGTGCCCGCGGAGGTGGGGCAGGGGCACGACCTGGCCTTTACCCTTCGGCTCCAGGACCCGGCGGATTTCGTGCGGCACGTGGTGACCTTCGACCAGAAATATAACAGCCTCCTCGAGGCCGTGGCGGGACAGGCCGCCATCGCCATCGAGAACAACCGGATGATCACCCAGATACAGAACCAGTTCGAGGAGTTCGTCAAGGCCTCCGTGTCCGCCATAGAGTCGCGCGATCCCGCCACCTCGGGCCACTCCTTTCGCGTGGCCGAGCTCTGCGTCGCCATGGCACGCGCCGTGAACGGGGTCCGCGAGGGCTATCTCGGCGGCGTCACCTTCACCGATGTGCAGATCAGGGAGCTCGAGCTGGCGGCGCTTCTCCATGATTTCGGCAAGGTCTACATCGATCTCTCGGTGTTCAGAAAGGCGAAGAAGCTCTATCCGAAAGACTACGAGAACCTCTGTCTCCGCCTTGATTACCTCTACCGCTTCCTGGAGCTCAGTTATTCAGTGCGGGAGGCGCAGCTCCTGAGGAGCGGCGCCGCGGCGGAATGCGAAGCCCTGGCGGAGGAGAGAAGCTCGAAGCTCCGCCGCATCGTCGAGATCAAGGAGAAGATCGGCAGGCTGAACGAGCCCGCGGTGACCGATGACGATCCTGAGGCGACCCTTGCCCGCATCGCCTTGGAGGTCGAGGAGATCGAGTGTCTCGGCGTCGACGGGGGAAAGGTGTGCGTCCTGTCGCCTCAGGACCGGGTGAACCTCTCGATCCGGCGGGGGAGCCTGAACCCCGTGGAGCGGAGGGAGATCGAGAGCCACGTGACCCATACCCATTATTTCGTGAGCAAAATACCCTGGCCACCGGAGTACCGGAACATCCCGGAGATAGCCCTGCGGCACCACGAGAAGCTCGACGGGAGCGGCTATCCCGACGGGCTCCGGGGGCGGGAGAGCACCCTTGTCCAGTCGCGAATCATGGCCATCGCGGACATCTTCGACGCCCTCGCCGCGGGGGACCGGCCCTACAAGAAGGCGGTCCCCCTCGGGCGGACCCTAGAAATACTGCGCGAGGAGGCGGAGCGGGGCGTCCTGGACCCTGACCTGGTGGCGCTGTTCATCGACGGGAAAATATATGAAGAGGCGCGCCGCGATGGCGGCGACGCCGTGGCGGAGGAGCATGCGGGTTGAGGGAAATCCACCGCTGCGCCGTATCCTCGGAGAGGCCCTGGTGATCGTCGCGGCGGCGGCCGCCCTGGGGCTCGGGGTCAACCTCGTCAATCCCCGGGGGTACGAGCCGGTGCCGCGCCGCGTCCTGTCGTACCGGGCAATCGTTCCCGTATCGGCCGAGGAGGCGAGGGTGAAATACGAGGCGGGCATCGCGCGCTTCATCGACGCCCGCGAGGCGGAGGAGTTCCGGGAATCCCGCGTGACCGGAGCGATCAGCGTTCCCGCCCTGGGCGACGCGGTCCCCCCCTCCCCGGTCGCGGGATCGGAGCCCATCATCTATTGCGGCGGAGCCGGGTGCGGCGCGTCGGAGATCCTGGCCCGGCGGATGATCGACGCGGGGCGCCGGGGAACCGTGTACATCCTGGAGGGCGGGCTTCCGGAGTGGGAGCGCCGCGGATATCCCATGGAGCGGGGGAGATAGATGGGCGGCGAAAGCGGCATCCGCCGGGGGATCGGCGGTTTTCTCTACGGCAACATGGCGGCGGCGGCGGTGCGCATCGCCCTGGGCGCCCTCCTGCTCCTCGCCGGGTCCCTCAAGATCGGCGACCCGGAGCAGTTCGCGCAGGTGATCGCGCGATACGGCATTGTCCCGGATTTCCTTATCCCCTACGGCGCGGTCATGGTGCCGGCCCTCGAGGTCCTGACGGGCCTTCTGCTCATTATCGGCTACCGAATCCGCGCCGCCTCACTTGTCGGGGCCGCGATGATGGCGGTTTTTTCCGTCTTCATTGCCGCGGCCATGGCGCGGGGCGAGCGGTTCGACTGCGGCTGCTTTAATTTCGGGCGCCTGGGCCTGGGAATCAGCGAGACCGTGGGTCCCTGGGTGCTGGCGAGGGACCTCCTGTTCCTGGTGGGATTTCTCATCCTGCTCCGTGCGCGGCGTCACCTCCTCTCCCTCGAGCATTTCATCGAAAAAATCCGCCTGCGGAATCTCGAGAAGGCGAGATACGAGTAACGCACCCCATCGGGATACCGGGGCGGACCTCCCTACGCCGCCGCGCGCCTCCTCTTGTGTATCTCGATGCAGATGATCGCCGTCACCGGCATGCTGAGGAACATCCCGATGCATCCAACCGCCGATTTCACCAGCTCGCTCAGGACCGGGTTGTAGTTGAAGACGAGCCAGAAGGGCATGGAGGGTTCGATGCGCATGGCGATGAGGAGCACCATGGGAAGGGCGCTCCCGACGTAGGCGAAGAGGAGGGTGTTCACCGTGGCCCCCAGGATGTCGGCGCTCACGTTGAAGACCGAGCGGAAGGCCTCCCCCACGGAGATCTCCGGGTGCACGCGGAAGATCTCCTCCGTCGCCGAGGCGATGGAGATGCAGACGTCCATGATGGCCCCCAGGGCCGCGATGACGATACCGGCAAGGGCCAGGCCCCGCAGGTCGACGTCGATCGCCGAGGCGTAGAAGACCGTCATCATCTCGTTGGTGACGATGCCGGAAAGGTGCATCAGCCACCCGGAGAAGAGGGCGAGCCCCGTGGCCAGGAGGACGCCCGAGGAGGCGCCGAGTATGGCCGCTGCGGTCTTCTTCCTGAATCCGAGGAGTATGGGTATGGTCACGACGATGGCGAAGAGGGCGATGCCGACGGCGATGGGAAGGGGCGACCGGCCCTCCAGGGTCATCGGGATGAGCACGTAAAAGACGAGGATCACCGTCGCGACGAGGGAGACCATGGAGAGCACCCCCCTGAGGCGCCCCACGGCCACGATGGTCACGACGAGCAACACCGCCAGGACGATGATGCCCGCGGTGTTGTCCACGTCGTAGATGGAGACGTACTCCACCGCGTCGGCGCCCTCCATCTTCGATATCCCGATGAAGACCGTGTCCCCCTCGCGGTAGAACATCCCGGCGGGCATGTCGTCCTCGCCGAAGAAGGTCGCCACGTGTTCCTGGCCCTTTTCTTCGCCCCCGAGGATGCGAAGGTGCACCCGTATCTCGACCTGGGAGGGTTCCCCTCCGGGGCCCGTCCTGCGCTCGATCCGCTCGACCTTCGCCCTGGCGTAGTGACGCTCGTCGACGTAGACCTTCCTTTCACGGGCCTGGGACGCTCCCGCCGCGGTAATGAGTGCGGCGATGACGAGCAGAGCGGGGAGACACGTCCCCTTCCTCGCGCTCCCCGCCGTTCCGGATACGGTGTCATTCATGCTTTTTTTCATTCCTCTCTCCATTCCCTGATGCGGTCCCGCGCGATTCGACGCCTTCCATTTTTTTCCCGGCGTCGGGCACGTCGATGATATGGATGTCTCTCTGGGGGTAGGGAATCTCTATACCGAGTTCCCTGAATCTTTTCGAAACGGCGTAATAGAGCTGGCTTTTCAGCACGCCCGGGCGATCGGTGTATTCCCTGGTCCATACGCGGAGCGTCAGTGTCACGGAACTCTCGGAAAATTCATTGAAGAGAACGTCGGGTGAGGGGCTCTTCAGGACCCCCCCGTTCTCCCGGGCAACCCCCAGCAGGATCTCCCGGACCTTTTCCGGGTCTTCGCGGTAGGAGATCGAGACCGGGAAATTGAAGCGGACATTGCGCCCCGCGTGGCTCCAGTTTATCACCTTCGAGCTGATGAACTCCGAGTTGGGCACGATGATCGATATGTTGTCGTTGGTCAGTATGGTGGTGGCGCGCATCGAGATGCTGATCACGTCGCCGGTAATGCCCGCCACCTCGATGCGGTCCCCCACCTTTATCGGCCTCTCGAACAGGATGATGAGGCCGCTGACGAAGTTGTTCGTGATGTTCTGGAGGCCGAAGCCGATGCCGATCCCGAGGGCCCCGAAAATGATGGTGAGGCTGGTGATGTCGATGCCCGCGGCTTGGAGGACGATGAAAAACCCGATGGTGATGATGACGTAGCGGATAAGGGTCGCCACGGCGACCCTGGTTCCCACCTCGATGCTGCTCTTCGACATGAGGCGGTAGATCACCAGGCGGTTCAGTCGCGAGGTGAGGAACATGAGGAGCGCCAGGACCGCCGTCATGTAGATCAGCTTCCATGCCGTGATGGAGGCGTCCCCCAGGGTCAGGAGGGGCGTGTTCAGCCAGTCGGTGATGTTCCCTATCGTTTCTATCACGGTGCCTCCTCAGAAGGGGAAAAAGATGGGGATCAGGATCGTCGCCAGGACCCAGAACAGGAGGTTCAGCGGGGCGCCAACCTTCAGGAAGTCGGAGAACCGGTATTCGCCGATTCCATAGACCATGGTGTTGGTCTGGTAGCCCACGGGGGTCATGAAGCTCGACGATGCGGCGAAGGTCACGGCGACCAGGAAGGGGCGCGGGCTCACGCCCAGGGAGTCGGCCAGCACGATGGCGATGGGCGCGAGGAGCACGGCGGTGGCGTTGTTCGACATTGCCTCCGTGAGCAGGGACGTGAGAAGGTAGAGCGCCGCCAGGATGGCCACGGGACCGAGGTCGCCCAGGATTCCGATGAGGGCCTTCGCCAGGTAAAGGGCGGTGCCCGTTTTTTCCAGGGCGATCCCCAGGGAGAGTATGCCCCCCAGGAGGAAGATGACCTTCCACTCGATGGCCTGGTAGGCTTCCTCCATGGTGATGCAGCGCGCCAGGACCATGAGGACGCAGCCGATGATCGCGGTGACCATTATCGGCGCCAGCCCCAGGGCGGGCACGACGATGACGCCGAGGACGATCAGGAGGGCCGGGATGATCCGGTCCTTCCGGTACGCCGGCCTCTCGATCTCCGACACGATGACGAAATCGTCGTGGCTTTTCAGCCAGTCGTAGTGTTCCTTCCCCACCTCGATGAGGAGGGCGTCACCCGGCTTCAGGGGCGTGTCAGTGAAGTTTTTGCGGAAGAGTTGTCCCCGGTGCCGCATCGCCAGGGCGTTGGCCCGGTAGTTGCTCCTGAACTGCGCGGACCTGATGGTCTTCCCCGCCAGGGACGAGTTATGGGCGACGATCGCCTCCACGAGAAGAAGGTCGTCGCCGTCGTCCCCGGGAAGGAGCCCCCTGCGGTCGGCCTTGAGGGCGATTCCCATCCGATCCTTCATGCTCTGCAGCTGCTTCACGTCGCAGCGGACCCGCAGCACGTCCCCTTCCCTCAGGGTGATGAAGGAGAAGGGCATGAACACGCGCTTTCCGTTCCGTATCACGTCGAGCACGTCGATATCGAGTTCCCTGACCAGGGGCGACTCGGTAAGCCTGGTCCCCACGGACCTGGCCTCGGGGAGCACCACGATTTCCGTCATGTACTCCGCCATGTCGTAGCGGTCCGCGGGCCCTCCTTCGTAGTGCCGACGGGGAAGGAGGCGGACGCCGATAAGGAGCATGTAGGCGATGCCGGCCAGGAGGAAGATCGATCCCATGGCGGTGAATTCGAACATGCCGAAGGAGGGCTGCCCGTGGTTCACGGCGATGGAGCTCACCAGTATGTTGGTGGAGGTCCCGATGAGGGTGCAGACCCCGCCGAACATCGACGCGAAGGAGATCGGGATGAGGAGCCTCGATGGGCTCAGCCTGTTGTCCTTGGACACGCTCATCAGTATCGGGATGAAGACGGCGACCACGGGGGTGTTGTTGGTGAACGCCGAGAGAAGCGCGACGATCGCCATGGTGGCGGCGAGGCCGGCGTAGTAGCTCAGCCCGAAGAGCCGGGAGGTGACGGTCCCGAGGTAGTTCACCGCCCCGGTCTGCCTGAGGGCGGCGCTCAGGACGAACATGGCCGTGACCGTCACCGTGGCGCTGTTGCTGAATCCCGAGACGCCCTCCCCGGGGGTGATGATGCCGCTCAGGAGCAGGACGCCCATGATGATGATGGCGGTGAGGTCGACGGAAAGCTTTTCCGTGGCGAAGAGGATGACGGCGGCGAGAATGACCGCCAGAACTGTAAGCATTTCGATTGTCATGTCGCGCCCAGGGCCCCGGCCTCCCGGACAGTTTCCGGGAGGCCCCAAGCCTTCCACGATCGCGCCGCCCCGTCAAGCAAAAAGGGCGGGGCGCGTCATTGCCCCGCGTAGATCATGGCCATAATGACGGCGTTGTCGGATTTTGACATGTTGATCACGTTGTGGGGAATCGTCGAGAGGTAGTAGATGCAGTCCCCTTCCTTGAGCACCTCCTCCTTGTCGCCCAGGACCACCTTGATCGATCCCTCCATGACGACGATGAATTCCTCGCCGTCGTGGCGCGAGAGCTCCTCGCTCCCCGCGTCGGGGGAGAGGGTCACGAGGAAGGCCTCCATGTGCTTCTCCCTGATGCCGCTGGCAAGGGACTGGTAGCTGTAGTTGGGGCGCTCGGCGGACCCCGTGGCGTAACGGGCGATGCTCTGGCGGTCCTTTTTCCGCACCACGGAGTAGCTGTAGCCCGACTTCTCGTCGAGGAGGAAGCCCGTGCCGATGCGGAGGGCCTTGGAGAGCTTCACCACGGTCCCGAGGTCGGGAAGGATCTTCTGGGACTCAATCTCCTTCAGCTTCTCCACGGGGATGCCGGAGATCTTCGAGAACTGTTCCAGGGGCATCTTCTGCATTTCGCGCAGTTCCTTCAGGCGCTTCCCCATGGGGACGATCTCCTCCTTTTTTTCCTGGTCGCTGTAGTATCCCTGGACCTCCTCGAAATATTCTTTGTACTCCTTGCTTTCATGCATGACTTTCATTCGTACCACCTCTCGCGTGTTATCGATGAGTGCGACGGGTTTGCGTCTTCGCGCGGGGATCCTGCCGTCGATTCCGGGCCTGTTAAGATCTCCGCCGTAGTTCAATCCCCGGCTGATTGTTATATGCCCAATGGCCGTATCTGTCAACCCTATATCGGGATGATTTCGCCAGGATATTTGAATGATGCAGGCCAGTGAGACTGACGCCTGTTTTTTCACGATCGTAACAATGACGCGGGAACAGGGCGGTCTGAAAAATGGGATTTGACAAAATTTGCGTGTTTTCAATAGTGGTCATCGATTGGAAGAAAATCCGGCCGGGCCCTCTCCGGGGCGGGCCAACACACTACTACGAAAGCGCGGTACTCCATGAAGGGTCAGAAAATCCAATACGACAAGGGCAGGCTCACGGTGCCCGACAATCCCGTAATTCTCTTCATCGAGGGGGACGGCACGGGGCCGGACATATGGCGGGCCACGCGGATCGTCCTTGACGCAGCGGTGGAGCGGACCTACGGGGGAAAACGGCGGATCGAGTGGATGGAGGTCCTGGCGGGGGAAAAGGCCCACGACGCGACGGGCGAATGGCTCCCGGAGAAAACCCTGGACGCCATTCGGGATTACAAGGTCGCCATCAAGGGGCCCCTCACGACGCCGGTGGGTGGCGGCATCAGGAGCGTCAACGTCACCCTGCGCCAGAAGCTTTCCCTCTACGCCTGCGTGCGGCCGGTGCGCTATTTCCAGGGCGTCCCGAGCCCGGTGAAATCCCCCGAGAAGGTGGACATGATCATCTTCCGCGAAAACATGGAAGACGTGTACGCGGGCATCGAGTGGAAAGAGGGGAGCGACGAGGCCCGCCGGGTGATCGATTTCCTCACGGGAACCATGGGCGCCGCGGTACCCCCCGACGCGGGCATCGGCATCAAGCCTATCAGCGTGAAGAACACCAAGAACCTGGTCCGCCGGGCCATACGCTACGCAATTGATAATGACCGGAAATCCGTGACCCTCGTCCACAAGGGAAACATCATGAAGTTCACCGAGGGGGCGTTCCGCGACTGGGGCTACGAGGTGGCCCGGGAGGAGTTCGGCGACCGCACGGTCACCGAGGACGAGCTCTGGGACGTCCACGGCGGGAAGATGCCGGCGGGGAAGGTCCTGGTCAAGGACCGGATCGCCGACTCCATGTTCCAGCAGACGATCCTCCGCCCCGACGAGTACGACGTCATCGCCACGCCGAACCTGAACGGGGACTATCTCTCCGACGCCCTGGCGGCCCAGGTGGGGGGGCTCGGTATGGCGCCGGGGGCGAATATCGGGGACAGCGAGGCGGTCTTCGAGGCGACCCACGGGACCGCGCCGAAATACGCGGGACAGGACAAGGTGAACCCGGGTTCCCTCGTGCTCTCGGGGGAGATGATGCTCCGTTTCCTGGGATGGCGCGAGGCCGCGGACCGGCTGATCGCCGCCCTTGAGAAAACCATACTCCAGAAGAAGGTCACCTACGACCTGGAGCGCCAGATGGAGGGAGCGACCCTCCTGAAGTGCTCGGAATTCGGCAGGGCCGTCGCGGATAATCTCTAATGCCATCCGCGATGGGACGATAGATACAGAGACGAGACCGCCCTCCCGGCTCCGGGAAGGGACGTGTCAATCTCCGGATGGCGGGTGCCGCCCTCCGGGATAACCTTGAAAAAACGAGAACTTTTTTTCGGTCGCATCGGTCTCATCCTGGATGCGGGAAGAGGTCCCGCGGTTCCCATGGTGATCGCGGCCTGATGGCGGGGGATGCCCGCCGCATGGGCGGGACCGGCGCCACGTTACGCGCGGCGACGCGGGCAACAATCAGGAGAAAATGCAGGAGCGTGGTGGAACAATGAAACAGCGAATGATGGCGGCACTGCTGGTTTTTTCGGCGATTCTCGTTCCGGTAACGCCTCCTTTCGCCGCCGCGGGCGTTGACTGGAAGCTCGAGAAGAACGAATCGGGCATACGGGCCTTTCTCAGGAAGGCCCCGGGGACGAAGTACAAGGAGTTCCGGGGAATCATGCACGTCAACGACGTGCGCCTCTCGAGCATGATCGCGACGTTCGACGACACGTCATCCTACACGAGATGGATGCACAACTGCACCGAGGCGAAACTGCTGAAATACATCAATCCCCGCGAGCGGGTGACCTACACCGTCACCCACGCGCCCTGGCCGGCGAGCGACCGCGACACCGTGGTCCATTCCCTTATCACCCAGGACCCCGACGACATGTCGGTGACCATCGCGATCACCGCCTGGCCCGATTTCATTCCCCGCGTGAGTGGACGCGTGAGGACCCCCTACATGAAGGCCACCTGGACATTCAGGCCCGTGAAGTCCGGGGGCGTCCTGGTGTCGTACCAGACGGTGACCGATCCCGGGGGGCCCCTTCCCCAGTGGCTCCTCAACCTGTCGGTGCTGGACCTTCCCTTCAACACCATGCGCGGGTTCAGGGACGTGATACGGGAGGAGCGCTATGCCAGGGTGGTGAGCAACGTCATCACGGAGCCCGCACTCTGAGAGTTACGCCGCGGCGGGGACGTCCCGCCGCGATCACGCGACGAGGAGAACCGACCCATGAAGAGATCATCGACGCGGAAAGGAATCGTAGCGGCCCTCGCGGCCTTCATGCTCTGCTCCCCGCTCTCCGGGGCGATCGCCCAGGAGGGCTGGAAACTCAAGAAAAACAGGGAAGGGATCGAGGTCTACGTCAGGAGCCTCCCCGGGTCGAAGATCGACGAGTTCAGGGGCGTCATGCGGGTAACCGGCGTTCGGCTTTCGAGCCTGGTGGCGGCCTTCGACGACACGCAATCCTACACGCGGTGGATGCACGAGTGCAGCGAGGCGCGGCTGGTGAAAAGGATCAACCTCTACGAGCGGATCACCTATTCCGTGACCCGGGCCCCCTGGCCCGTGTGGGACCGCGACATGGTGACCCATTCGATCGTGAGCCAGGATCCCCGGACCCTGGCGGTGACGATCCGCATGGAGGCGCGGCCCGGCGCGGACCAGGTCCCCCCGAGGGAACGGACGGTCCGCGTCCCGAGCATGCGGGGAACCTGGAGCTTCGTCCCCCGGGAATCGGGCGAGATCGTCGTGACCTACCAGATGCACAGCGATCCCGGAGGAACCCTGCCACCGGGCCTGGCCAACATGGCCGTGGTGGACCTTCCTTATTATACCCTGCTGAAACTGAGGAACATCGTCAGGAACGAGCCCTACGCCTCGGCGGTGATACCCCAGGTGAAGGAGCCGGGGGCGGCGAAATGATCACCAGCGCCGCCGGAACCTCCCGGCGAACCCCTCGCCGGTGAGGAGGAAAAAAAGCGGGACCTCGATGAGGAGTATCAGGCTCCGCGCCCCGAGCACCAGGGGGGCCGTCGCGTCGGGCCCGAGGCCCCCCGCCGCGGCGTAAAAAAGGTAACCCGCCGTGAAGGCCGCGTGGACGTCGATGACCGCGAGCTGTATCTTCCTGTGGCGCTCGTGCCCGTAATAGAAGCGGATGATGTGCCAGGTCCAGAGGAGGGAGAGGACGGCCCCCGCGGCGATCGCCGCGGCCCTTCCGTACAGGAAGAGAAGCCCGAACATGAGAAACATGATCTCGAAATAATAGAGCGTGAGGGCGTAGGGAACCAGCCGCGCCGGGCCCGGGCCCGCGCACCCGATATTCACGTTTCGCGTCATCTCCGTTTCCGCCATTGCATCAGGATGGGCCGCCGCCGGCCCCCTGTCAATACATTATCGCCCCTGCCGGGGCGCTGAAAAATTATGATGGACACGGGGGCCGCCCTGTGATAGAAATCTTCCCGGCGGGGTATCATCACCGCCGCGGGTCCCGTGTATATGATGCGAATAATCCCGATATGTTTCATCGCCTGTCTTGTCTGTTCATCCCCCTCGGGCGCCGATGAATGCGCGCGCTATGCCGACGACGCATCGGGATACAGCGTCTGCCTGCCGCCGGGATGGACCCCCGCCTTCACCGACGGGGCGGCGCGCCGGCTGGACGTCCGCGCGCCGAAGGGCGCGGCCGAGATATCCGTCTCCGCGTCGTCCTTCGGCGACAGGGAACAGAAGATCTGGGACGGCTTTCGCCAGTGGCGGACCGTTGAAACCGGCCGCAGGGTGATGAAGATCATCGAGACCGACGAGCTCAGGGCCGCCGACGAGGTCTTCTTCAAGCTCCTGCTTTTCGAGTACACCGGCAGGAAGGGAAGGACGCTCCAGCGCTCGCTCCTGGTGCGGTACGGGGGGCGGCTCCTGGTCGTCGAGTGCAGCGCCCCCGTGGGGAAATTCTCCCGCCACTCCGCGGCGTTCAACCGCGCCATGGCGAGCGTGGAATTCACCGGCGCCCCGCGGGGCGAAAAGGTGGAGCGGTTTGCGAAGGCGGAGAGGTCCCCCGACGCCGCGCCCGGGCCCGACAAAGACGCGGTCCGGGAGAGGGAGACGGCGCCCGACGGTAAGGCGGCGCCCGACGAAGGCGGCACCACGGAAGGGCCAACGGGCGGCGAGGCGAAGAAAGTGGAAATCGATCCCGATACGATGAAGATCATCGAGAAGGAGCTCGAGAAGCTGCAGCTCCTCGAGGAAAAGGGGATCATTGAGCGGGTGGAAGGAGAATAGCCGCCTTCGTACCCTTCGTGCCTACCAGGCGTTGATGCCCATCCCCGCCTCGGCCCCTGCCGCCATGAGGCCCTTCCTGTTCCCGGGGATGTAAAGATAGCGGCCAAGGATGAAGAAGGAAATCGGCCCGAATGATTTCTGGTACCCCGCGATGGCCTGCCCGACGAACCTGGTGCCGCCGGATCGGACGTAGCCCCCGGCGAAGGCCCCGTGCGACCCCGCCTTCAGGATCGACACCCCCGGCATCAGGGCGACGATGAAGCAGCCGCGGCGGTTTTTCATCGAGGGAAAGGCCCACATCGGACCCGCGGCAGCCATGGCTCCCGAGAGTGAGCGCGAGGCTTTTCGAAAATAAATATAGCTTCCTTCAAAGCGGAGCCCCGGGATGAAGGGATGCCTGCCGCCGGGGCGGAAATCGAGCCCCTGGTCCAGGGCGAAATGAAAGGTGTAGCCGTCACTGAGCACCGAGTTCCCGCCACCAATCCTGTTGAGGAACGATCCCGAGAAGGAGAAGCGTCCCGAGGTCCAGGGCCCCTTCTCCCCAGCTTCCCTTTTTTCATCGATCCGCTTGATGTCGACGGTTTCGGGCGGTTCTGCGTCGCCGGCCTTATCCGCCGCCGTATCCTCGGACCACCGGGCGATTTCCCCTGTTCCCGCCCGATAGTTGAGGATGACCTCCCTTTCCTCGAAGGGGAGGTTGCGCTTTTTGAGGATGGCAATGTCCTCGCCGTAGGAGTTTGTTTTGAGGATGTCGTCAACGCGGCTCCGCTTTATCCTGTAGGTCCCGTAGTAATTCTTTAAAAGGAGATAGGCGCCGTCGTCGGAGACGATCTTTCCCGTCAGGACCGATCCCTGGTAGAGCAGCAGCACGTCGGCCGCGGCGGGAGGTGAAAAGATGAGCGTAATACAGGCCGCGCATATGAAGACGATCGCTTTTTTCATGGGCCTCCCCCTGAAATGCGCCGCGGGGCGCGAACCGGCTCCCCGGGGCCCCGGGATTGATTGCGCAGGATACCGTCCTCGCCGCTGATTGTCAAAACAAAAATTATCGGGTCCGCGGCGCCCCCGTCCCGCGATTAATTGGCGTCCGCTGCTAATTGTTATTGCGGGAATATCCCCGCGGGGGTATGAAGGGGTGCGGGGCCATGGGCGCGGCTCCGCATCGCGCGCCGGCCGCCGGCGCGGGCCATCTCGGTTCACGGAAAAAGTGAATGGAACAGAACGTGATTGAAATCAGCGTGCCGGAGGAATACCACCTGGACAGGGCGGACCGCTTCATCCACGCCTCCATGGAGCTCGATCTCTCCCGGAGCTACCTCCAGAAGCTGATGCGCGCGGGCCACGTACGGGTGAACGGCTCCCCGGTGAAGCCGAACTACAAGGTGAAGACCGACGACCTCATCGTCATCGACATCCCGGAGCCCGCGCCCATGGACCTCGCGCCGGAGGATATCCCCGTCGAGTTCGTGTACCAGGACGCTGCGATCGCCGTGATCAACAAGCAGGCGGGACTCGTGGTGCATCCGGGCCCCGGGAACTGGAACAGGACCCTGGTGAACGGGCTCCTCTACCACCTGGGCGACCTCTCCTCCATCGGGGGCGTGGAGCGCCCGGGCATCGTGCACCGCCTGGACCGGGACACCGCGGGCCTCATGGTGGTGGCGAAGACCGACGCGGCCCACCGGTTTCTCACCGAAGCCTTCGCCGCGCGGCGGGTGCGGAAGCGCTACGCCGCCCTGGTGGCGGGGAAGCCCCCGGCGGAGGAGGGGATCATCGATCGCCCCATCGCGCGGCACCGGAAGTACCGCCACAAGATGACCGTGGACGAGGAGGGGCGGGAGGCCGTCACCGGCTACCGCGTGGCCGGCGTGTGGAATGGCCGCCTGGGGGTGTTCACCCTCCTGGACATCGACCTCCACACCGGGAGAACGCACCAGATACGGGTGCACCTCTCCTCCCTGGGCATCCCCATCGTGGGGGACCCCATCTACTCGAAGAAGTGGGAGAAGTACCGGGTGCCCTATCTCCTCCTGGCGTCGGTGGGACTTTCCTTCGCGCATCCCGACGACGGGAGGACGCTCTCCTTCGAGGCCGACCCGCCGCCGCACATGCGGGATTTCATCGAGAAGATCGCGCGGCTGTCGCCGTGAAGGGGTTAGTCATCGGTCAAAAAGGAAGGGGGATATCCCTCATGAAGCGGAAAGCCTGTCGCTGCATCCTCTGCGCGGTGATGATATGCCTCGCCCCGGGATATTCCCGCTCCGAAGACGGGACCCTGGGCGGGGTGATACAGGGGCGGATGGCGTCGAAGTTTTTTCCGCCCCGCCATCTTGCCTGCCTGCCCAAATCGAAGATTGATGACCCGGCGCTGGAAAAGAAGCTCATCGAAGTCTTCACCGAAAAATACCCGGACGTGAAACCCGTTGATGTCGTCAGGGTCCGGTTCACTATGGAGAACTGGCAGGTCAACCGCGATGAGTTCACCTCCCTGATAAGAAGCCGTTATCTTTTCACCACCATGGCCGTCGCGTCGGAAAAACCCGGTGAATACTACGTCCTGGAACTGAACTTCATGCAGCACAACCGCTTCATGGGGTGGCTCTGGCATGACATCTACCTGCGAAGCGTACTCGGTGTGAACCTCATCAGGAAAGAGTATCTCGATGTCACGTGCCCATGACCCGGGACCACTCCGCCGTTGTCACTCGATCGGGTGATTCTCCTGGAGGCTCATTGCCTCCCGACCTTCTCGACCCTGCAGGGCACGTAGCGGTGCAGGGGCGTGGCGGCGAAGGGGTCCCGGTGGGTGTTCTTCGTGAGGAGGTTCACGTTGACGCCGTACACGGCATTTTCATGGACCAGGCCGAAGCCATGGGGAATGATGACCTGGCCGCTCCGCACCTCGTCGCTCACCTCCAGCTCTACCTCGACCGATCCCGCCTCGGTCCGCACCCGAACGGTCTGGCCGTCGCTGAAATGATATGTTTCCGCGTCGGCGGGGTTCATGGCAGCGGTGCAGGCGCGCTTCCCCTCGTTCCAGGCAGGGTCGCGCATCAGGGTGTTGGCGTTCATGGGGGTGTGGCGGCCGGCAACGAGAATGAAGGGGAATTCCTTATTCCCGGAAAGCTCGGCTTCTTCCTTCTCAGGGGTAATGGAGCGGACCCATTGGTCCATCTCGGGAATGTGGATATGGATCTTCCCGTCCTCGTGGGCAACGGCGGCGAAATTGTTCGCGCTGTCGGCCCTGCCGATCCAGAGGCCCTGGGGATTGTCCAGGATCGCCTGGAAGATCTGCTCCCCCATGAGGGGGCCTTCAGCAAAGCCCGCCCTGGCGGCGCTCTCCCTGAAACCGGGAGGGGCCGTCATGAGGAGCCCCCAGAGGGCCGCCAGGTTCCCCGATCCGAGCTCCCTGCCCAGGGTCTGTGAAAGTATGAAGGGCATGGCCCTGAAGGCCGCCGGCTCCTTCCCGGCGAATTTCATCAGTTCCATGCCGAACTTCGCCCTGCTTTCGCCCGCGGCGGTTTGCAGGGAATCGGGTATTTCCGGCACGAGTCCCATGGCCGCCGCGATCCTGGTCATGATCTCCCCCACCTCCAGGCGCTCGCCCTCGGGCTCCACGACGGGGCGCCGCATCTGGAAATAGATCCCGGGAAAGTTCCAGGAGAAGAAGGTGCTGTCCCACGACTCGTATCCGGACCGGGCCGGCAGGACGTAGTGGGAAAGCGCCGCGGTTTCCGTCATGGCCAGCTCGCAGGTCACCAGGAGGTCAAGCCTGGCGAAGGCCTCTTCGTACGCCGTGGTGTCGGCATAGGACCTGAGGGGGTTCGACTGGGAGCAGATCACGGCCCTCAGGCGATCCGGCTTTTCGCTCATGATCTCCTCGGGCATGACGTTGGGGGGATGGTATCCCATGAGGGCCGGGAAGTCCGTCTCCACGGTGCGCCAGGTTTTGGCATCGCGCTCGTCCGTGTGGCCTCCCAGGGGCATGATGGTGCCGGGGATAACGTTCCCGCCGGGAACGCAGACGTTGCCGGTAATGGCCATGAGGATCATGAGGAGGTAGGTGGTGGCCGTGCTGTGGCGGTTCATGTAGACCCCGAGGTCGGGGTGGGCGCACGCCCTCCTGCGCGACAGCTCATGGCAGACCTTCGTCACCTCGTCCTGATCGAGCCGGCACACCCTGAGAGCGGCGGCCGCGTCGAAATCGGCGAACCAGGGGGCGATTTCGTCGAAACCCCGCACGTGGTCGCGGATATAGCCGGAATCCTGCCATCCATTCCGCAGCACGATGGCGATCATGGCCCTGAAGAGGAGCGCGTCGGTCCCGGGCCGCACGGCCAGGTGGATGTCGGCGATCTGCGCGGTTTCCGATTTCCGGGGGTCGATGATGACGAGGAGTTTGCCGGGGTCCTTCGAGAGGGCGCGCAACACGAGGGGGGCACGGGGCATCTGGTGGCTCACCATGCCGTTCCATCCCACGCCCAGGAGCATCTCGGTCCGTTCCTCGTCGGGAATCGTGAAGAGGTATTGCCGGCCCGTCATGCGCCCGTGGGCCCAGAAGATGCCGGTGAGCTCCTGGGCGAGGGCGGAGTAGTGGTAGCGCGAACCGAGGCCGCGCAGGAGGGCCACGCCGAAGCCCGCCTCGAAATGGCAGCCCTGGCCCCCGCCCCCCATGTAGGCCAGGGAGCGCGGCCCGTGGTCACCCAGGATTTTTTTCAGCTTCAGGGATATCTCGCCCACGGCATCGTCCCAGGATATCCTGACGAAGCGGTCGCCCTCTTTCTTGAGGGGGTGGGATAGCCTCCCGGAATGGTGCTGGTGGTGCGCCACGCTGGCGCCCTTTCGGCACAGGTAGCCGCGGCTCCGGGGGTTGTCTTTATCTCCCCGGGCCTTTTGAATGATGTTGTTCTCGACGTAGACCTCGAGACCGCAGTTCTGAGCGCAGAGAACGCATCCGGTTTTACGCCATTCTCCCATGACAGTCACCCTTTTCCTGCTGCAATTCTAAACCGGGGCTGACGCGCGGGCAAGAAATAAATGACCGGCACCGGTATCGATTTCTCAGGGCCACGGTTCCCCGGTTTTTTATCTTGAAATAGGGCGCTTCATCGGCCAGAGTGGTTCCCATGAGATCCATACACTACACCCGGTCCATGCCGATGGGGATGGATATCCCCCGGCGCTGCGGGAAAACATGAAAACGATGCGGCGCGGTTCACTGCTTACCGTTGTTCTTTCCTTGCTGATCCCTGTCGGCGCCTGCGCGGTCTGCGATGGCTGGGTTGAGAACAGGGCCGTCATGAAGCGGTACGCCCCGGAGGAGCCGTATCTCTCCCCGGAACTGGTGAGGGCCAATATTGAAGCCACGGACTACACGGCCATTGTCATTATCCTCAGGGGGAAGGTGAAGGAAAAAGCGTTTCTGCGAAAGCTGGGAGGCGGCTACGTGAACCATGTCTACCAGGCCCGCGTGATGGAAACCATCAGGGGGCCCCGGTATGATGCGATAATGTTCTCCGTCATGGCCGAAAGCGACATGGAACCGTTCCTGCCGGAGTACCCGGTCATCGTGAGCCTCTGCGGGAAGGGGAGCGACGCGATGTACGTTCCCGACAACGGCTATGAGATCCCCGCCACGGCCACCCTGGCCGCCGCCGCGCGGAGTGCAGCGCGGCGGTTGAAGAAATCGGTGCCTTCACGGAGCGTCTGCGCGGAATGAATTTATTGGCCCTTGCGGGAACTTTTTGCTTGTCAGCGCGCTTTCGATCTGGGATGATCAGCGGCGGTTGGATCCCTTCATTCTCACTGGCCAGAACTGAACCGGGAGTGTTGTAAATGATTACGATGAGAACCATTACGGTTGCGTTATCGCTTGCGATCACCTTTTCCGTCATCGCGGCAGTCCCGGCGCGGGGGGACGGCCGCATCGAGAATATCCGGGCCCTCTACAAGACCGCCCGGGAGCTCGCCTGCGAGAACGAGGATGCGTGCGGGGGGACCGTGCACCGCCTGAGGATGGCCACCACCCTGCCGGCCATCGGCCTCCAGGTGACCGACGTCCGCTTCTACCACGCCTCCTGGCAGGCGGCGCCGGAGCGGGACCCCTACCTGATGGACCACGCGCTCAAAATGGTCGCGGTCACCTACAACGTCGCGGGGAGCGTCTCCTGCCGGATCGAGTACCTCTATGACGAAAAGGGTGAACCCGTGTTTTACTACTGGCAGGAGAAGAGCGGGTACGGCGAGAAGCCCGTGGTGTCGGAGAAACGGTATTATTTCCATAACGGGAAGCTGATCCGCGTGGTCATGGACGTCAAGGGCGATGGCAGCGCTCCCCCCGCCTACGCGCATTCGTCGAACTTCCAGGCGAAGGACGTTGCCGACGCGAAGCTGGCGCACGGGAAGGCCCTCAGGTACCGGGGTTTGTTCAGGACTATACTCCAGGCGGAGCAGTGGAAGTGAGGGTGATGATACAGGGAGGAAGAAATGGTCGATGACGCAAGGGGAAAACAGAGCTTGGACACGGACCTCGACAGGCTGATCAGGATCTCGGGCCAGCTGCTCCAGGAGCTCCAGGGCATGGGCGTGACGTGGAACGAGGCGGAGCTGATCTGGCTGAACATGGGGAGCTTCATCTTCTCCCAGGGATCGAAGGTCTCCATGGAGGAGGCCTCGGAGAAGATGAGGAAATCAGTCGAGGGGTGGGCGCAGTCGTGAGGCGGCGCCCTGAAAGGGCGCAGCGCACCCGCTGCGGTTTGAGGGCAATCATGGCGCTCGCACCGCATCATCTTAAAAAAGATATTTACGGGTCGCGATGCATCGGGTATGCTTTCGCGCAATTGCGGCAGTAATTCCGCGCAGGCGTATAATTCTGTTGTAATCATGGAGCAATCAGCATATTTAAAGAGAACACTGGGCTTCTGGGCGCTGACCGCCTACGGCGTGGGGGACATCCTCGGGGCCGGGATATACGCCCTCATGGGCAAGGTTGCCGGCACCGCCGGCCACTACAGCTGGCTGTCCTTCTCGGTCTCCCTTCTGGTCGCCGCGATAACGGCGCTTTCCTATTCGGAACTGGTTACCCGCTTCCCTAAAAGTGGGGGAGAATCCTACTACTGCGAACAGGGGTTCAGGCGAAAGGGGATCGCCCTGATGGCGGGCTGGCTTGTTTTCTGCGCCGGTACGTTCTCCCTTGCCGCGATATCGAGGGCCTTCGCCGGCTATCTCCAGGGGATGGTTCCCGGTCTCCCCGCGTGGCCTCTCATCCTCGGGTTCATACTGCTCATGGGATTCATCAACTTCTGGGGCATCCGCGAGTCGTCCATGGCGAATATCCTGTGCACCGTCATCGAGGCGTCAGGCCTCGTCTTCGTCATCGTGGTGGGGGTTCTCTTCCTCCGCGAAAATCCCTCACAGGGGAACGTGGCGGCCCATGGAGTGTCCATCCCCTGGGGACAGGTGCTGAGCGCCGCCGCCCTGGCGTTTTTCGCCTTTATCGGGTTCCAGGACATGGTCAACATCGCGGAAGAGGTGAAGGAGCCTGAACGCGTCTTTCCCCGGGCCATTATCACCGCCCTTGCCTTTACCGGGCTGATCTATATCATTATTTCATTGGTGGCGACCGCCGCGGTGCCGCCCGAGGTGCTGTCGCATTCAAAGGCCCCGCTCCTGGAAGTCGTCAGGGCGTCCCGGGGCTCCTCCTTTGACTGGATGTTCACCGTTATCGCCCTCTTCGCCGTGTCGAATACCGGGCTCCTCAACTTCATCATGGCGTCACGCCTTATCTACGGCATGTCACAACAGGGGCTTTTCCCTCGCTGGCTGGACGCGGTGCATCGACGCCGCCATACCCCTCACCACGCCATTGCCGCGGTGCTGGCGGCGGCCCTTGTGCTCGCCCTGTCCGGCACCATTACCTACCTGGCGGGAACCACCAGCGTCCTCCTGCTGATCGTGTATGTCGCAGTTCATGTCTCGCTGCTTCTATTAAAGGTGAGGGACAGGACAAAGACATCATTCAACGTGCCCCTGGCGGTCCCTGCCCTGGGAGCGATCACCAGCCTCGCGCTCATCGCCTTTACCGAACATGGCATACTCCTTATATCGCTTATCCTGGTCGGTATCGGCGTGGCGCTGGTGCTCCTGCGGCGATGGCGCGCCGCGTAGCTGTTAACAGCCGCCACGGCACCGGCGAAAGGTTCACCGACATGCTTGAGCGCGTGATCTTCGTGATGACACTCTACAGAAATACCGGAGGTGACCAATTAATATGAGGTATGGCGGCGGATAACCGGTTATGACGTAACGATCCGCGGTAATGATGGGGATTCAATCCGGGAAGGTGGGATGCCTGAAAGAATTCCTATCTGACGTACTTGAGCCCCGTGACCTCCTTCACCCGGTCGAGGGTCGCCGCGGCCACGGCGCGGGTCTTCTCCGCGCCCTTTTTCAAAATTCTTGCCACCTCGCCCCGGTTCGCGGCGAGCTCGTCCCTCCGCTTCCGGTAGGGGGCGAAATAGTCCCCCATGAGCCCCAGGAGCTCCTTCTTCACCTCGCCGTATCCCACGCCCCCTTTCAGGTAGCGCTCCCGCATGGCCGCCACGGCATCCGGCGCGGCGAAGAGGCGGTAGAGGGCGAAGAGGTGGCACTGCTCCGGGTTCTTGGGGTCTTCCACGGGCGTGGAGTCGGTCACTATCTTCATCACCTTTTTTTTAAGCGATTTCTCGTCCTCGAAGATGTCGATGGTGTTGCCGTAGCTCTTCGACATCTTCTGCCCGTCCGTGCCGGGTATGATCGCCACGTCGTCGGAGATACGGGGCTCCGGCACGGTGAAGACGTCGCCGTAGAGGTTGTTGAAGCGGATGGCGATGTCCCTGGTGATCTCCACGTGCTGCTTCTGGTCCTTGCCCACGGGGATGACCTCGGCCTGGTAGAGGAGGATGTCCGCCGCCATGAGGACGGGGTAGGTGAAGAGGCCGGCGCTGGGCACGATGCCGCGCCCCACCTTGTCCTTGTAGCTGTGGCTCCTCTCCAGGAGCCCCATGGAGGTGTGGCAGGAGAGGACCCAGGTGAGTTCCGTGACCTCGGGCACGTCCGACTGGACCCAGAAATAGCACTTCTCCGGGTCGAGGCCCAGGGCCAGGAAGTCGATCGCCGCCTCCAGGGTGTTTTCCCTGAGCCGGTCCCCCTCCTGGGTGCTGGTCATGGCGTGGTAGTTGACGATGAAGCAGAAAAGCTCGTGGTCGCGCTGGTGTTCGATCATCGGCTTCATCATGGCGAAGTAGTTGCCGATGTGAAGCGTTCCCGAGGGCTGTATGCCCGAAAGTATCCGTGCCATGGCGGGTCCTGTCTCTCCGGTGTCCGTCACCGTATTCCGTTTTCTCGACGCGATCGCCCCCGGGGCGATCCGACGATACAGCCCAGAGGGCGAAGAGGAAAAAAAATAGTCAATAATAAAATTGTAGTTGCCTCGGGGTGATGGCGGCTGCAGTCTATCGACATCGTCACGGTTCGTTGACTCGGCCCGGATCCATCCGGGCGCAGTCTCCTCCCGGGGAGGGGAACACCACACCAATTCATAGGGGTCAGGTATGGAGATCAAACACAACATCGGGACAACTGATCGGTACATCAGGGCGCTGGTCGGACTTGCGTTCCTCATGAACATCATCGCCCTCGAGCCGGGCCGCCTGGGGACCTTTATATTGCTCGCCCTGGGCCTGGTGCTCCTGGTTACGGCCTTCACGCGCTACTGCCCGCTCTACGAGCCCTTCAAGATCAACACCATGGAACAGCTCAGGAAGCCCGAAGAGCCGAAGGAACAGGCTTCATCCCACTGAACCAAAAAAAAACGGCCCCTTTAGGGGCCGTTTTGATACTTACCGCATCCTGCTGTGACTACCGCTTGAGGTTCAGAAGCTCCTGGAGCATCTGGTCCGACGTCGTGATGGAGCGCGAGTTGGCCTGGAAGCCCCTCTGGGTGATGATCATGTCGGTGAACTGGTCAGAGAGGTCCACGTTCGACATCTCCAGGGTTCCCGCGACGACCTTGCCGCGCCCCCCCTGGTTCGCCTCGCCGGTGTTCGGCATCCCGGAGTTGTTCGAGACCTCGAAGAGGTTGTCGCCCGTGGCGGTGAGGCCCTGGGGATTGGTGAAGACCGACATCGCCACCTGGCCCACGGTCTGCTTCGTCCCGTTCGAGTACACCCCGGTGATCACCCCGGAGTTGTCGATGTTGAACGACTCCATGTACCCCATGTTGTAGCCGTCCTGCTCCACCGCCTTGGTGGTGGAGGGGGAGGCGAATTGCGTGATACCCTCGATGAGTCCCGCGGACCCGAGGTTGAGCTGTATGTTCCTGATCGCGGGGTCCCCGGCCACGCGGTAGCTGGCGTTGACGAGGAGGGCGCC
Source organism: Spirochaetota bacterium (assembly GCA_040768125.1). Lineage (GTDB taxonomy): Bacteria > Spirochaetota > UBA4802 > UBA4802 > UBA5550 > RBG-16-49-21. The sequence goes on from JAXGNG010000006.1 coordinate 265,933, forward strand.
CTGGTTCACCTCGTCGGGGGTTCCCTCGTCGCCCGCGGAAATGAGCTTGCCGTCGGGGCTGAACCTGAGGTTGATCCTGCCCGATGGATTGGCGTTGTTTTCCTGTCCCGCACCGGCGGGCACGTCCAGGGTGAGGGGGATCGTGGTGTCGGTGATCGCCCCGGAGGCGGTCCACTGGTTCGGCCCGGTTTTCCAGAAGACCAGGCTGAGGCGGTGGGTGTTGCCCTGGTTGTCGTAGGCGTCGATGTTCGTGGTGATCCCCGCCGAGGAGCGCATCCGTCCCGTGGCGTTCGCGGGAATCTCCGGCATGCGGGAATCGAGGTTGCACCTGTACTTGATGTTCGATGTTTCCCGCGCGTCAACCTTGCCGTAGATCGGGATCACCAGGTCCTCCGTGGTGCCGCTCGAGTTGACGACCATTTCCCCTTCCTGGTTCCGCGCCGCCATCCATCCCTGCACCTTGAGGCCGTTGCCCGGATTCACCAGGGTGCCGTCCCTGTCGAGGCCGAAGGCCCCGGCCCGGGTGTAGAAGTTCCTGTCCCCGTCGGAGAGGACGAAGAATCCGTCGCCCGAGATCGCCAGGTCCGTCTGGTTTCCCGTGGTCTGGAGGCTTCCCTGGGTGAATATCTTGTCTATCGAGGCGATGGTCATGCCGAGTCCCACCTGCTTCGGGTTCACGCCCCCGCGGTTCTCCTCGGGACGGGCCGCCCCGGAGAGGGTCTGGGATATCATGTCCTGGAAAGTCGCCCTCCCGGTCTTGAACCCGTAGGTGTTGACGTTCGAGATGTTGTTGCCGATCACGTCCATCCTGGTCTGGTGGTTCTTCAGGCCGGCAACGCCGGAAAACAGTGCGCGCATCATAACGGCGGTTCTCCTCTACTGCATGTTATTGTGCGGGGGCCACGCCCCCGGCCGGCATCTCCCGGCGCGGCGCGTCGTTCAGGACGGTGCTTCTCGTCCCGGCCTCCGCGTCGTCGGCCCCGCGAACGGCATGCACGTCGGCCAGGCCGACCCTGTCATTGCCTATCACGAGGACGTGTTCGTTGTTCGCGAATTGAATCGCCGAAACGACCCCCGATACGCGGCGGTTGCTTTCGGCGTTGAAAGAGTCAACGTGTTTGCCGAGAAGGGAAAAGGCCTCGGCGGACCTGGCGCTTCTCACCATTCCCATGATTTCCTTGTTCATGTTGGTCATCTGCTCGAGGGTGCTGAACTGGGCCATCTGGGCGATGAACTCGCGGTCTTCCATGGGGCGCGTCGGGTCCTGGTGCCGCAGCTGCGTCGTCAAGAGCTTGAGAAAGGCGTCCTTGTCAAGACCGCCCATCTTCACGTCCTTGCCGTGGTGGATGCGCCTGTTGACCAGCTCGGCTTCCTTCGTCGAGGCGGCAAGCTGTTCCGCTGAGAGTTTAACCGGATCCATTCGATTCTCCTATATGATCACGTTGATATGGCCGTCATGGGCGGGCGCCGCGTTCGCCCGGTATTCGTCCTCCACCGCCGCGGCCTGCTCCCCCCGGGCGGGCAGGTACACGCTTTCGCCGTCCCGCTCATGGAGGGTCCTTCCGCGCTGGTCGTTCACGTTCACCTGGAATTCGCCGATGGAGATCCCCGCCTCGCCGAGCTGCTGCTTTATCTGCTCGATATCGGCCATGAGGAGGTCCCGCGCCTCCTGGGTGGTCACCAGGAACTTCCCGTGCACCACGCCGTCGTGCAGGCCGAGATGAATATTCAGGTTGCCGAGCTCCGGGGGATTGAGGCGCACGGAGAATGACGCGTTGCGGCCGTTTCTCACCGTAACCTGGGCCCTCTCGATGATCCGCTCCAGGCTTTCCCTGAAGAGGCCGGCAGTGTGCCGGGCTACGGGCATGTCGGGAAGCTTCGCCGCCGACTCGCCCTTCATGGCGAGGACGCCCTCGTGGGAACCGCCGCCCGTGCCCTGGCGGCCCTGGCGGGTCTCCGATCCGTCCTGCTTCATGCCTTCAAGGATCGCCGCGACCCTTCCGGGAATATCTTTAACGGGATTGGCCCCCGTTTCCGGGGCCCCGGCATGCTTGGCGCTTTTATCCTCCGTCCCTTTCTGGCGCGCGATCATCTCGCGGATACCCGCCACGGTCTTGGCGAGATTGCGAAGAAAGCCGCCGGGGAGCGCGGCCGCATCGTTCTGTCCGAGCTTTTTAATGAGCGCGTCAACTGCCGCGGCGAGGCGGGTCATTTCCGGATTACCCCGTTCCCTGGAAAGGGCGCCGCGGAGCTCGTTCAAAGACTCCTTCATTTTCGCTATATCGATCCTGCCCTCATTACCCGCGGCCGCGAGGATCATCTTCCCCAGCTCTTCGATGAGGGCGTGGATACGCGCATGGTCGGCAGGCCCGGACCTGGATTCAGCGAGGCGCACGCTTTCCCTGGTCTTCTCCCCCGCGGGCTTTTCAATGGTCTTTTCGGCGCCGGAAAGGCTTCCCTTCACCGTGGTCTCGGAATCTCCCGTAGTTTTCGCCACTGCGGCGTTTTCGGATGTTTCCGGTTTCTTCTGCTCTTCCGGTTTCTGTCTCAGGGCCCGGGAAGCGTCGTTTTCCCCGGCCTCTGGCCGGGCGCTTTCGCTTCGGGTCCGGTGTTCATCCCCGGCGGGGCGCGGGGTCATTTCAGCCTGTGGGCGAAGAACCGGCGCGGCGGTGTCGACCGGTTCGATCTGGCTCCTGAGCATGTTGAAGAATCCGGCGTCGGAGGAAAAATCGCCTGTGCTGACAAGGGGCCGCGGCAGGGCGGCTTCAGGCGCGTTGTTCTTCGCGACGGCTATGTTGCTGATATGGAGCATATACATTGTACCCGTGTCGTTGTCAGGCTGATTAATATATCGTGAGGAGTGGTGATAAACTGAATGGAAATTTGGCCGGGGGGGATTAATTGATTCGGAGGGGCCGAATGGGGGGCTTATGCGACATAGTCGGGTTTTTCATCGCTTTTTGTCACTGACGGGGGGATGGGTGCGATAGTTATCGGTCCGGAACACGATAGTTATCGGTCCGGAACACGATAGTTATCGGTTCCAGGTGCGATAGTTATCGGTGCGATAGATTCAGGGCCTTTCTAATGGTGTCAGAGTAACTTCATATCCTTCCATTATTATCAACCAATCTGATCATAGTATTGCAAAATGTATAGCTGTTGGCTGAAGAGATGCCAACCCTATAGGAGATGGCACGTCAATTTACGCTCGCGTTTATTTTGGCATTTTCCCGGGACCCTTCAAATACTGACCAATCAGTTTTTGATATGACAGATGATTTGATCTATGTTTAATTATTACCAACCGTCCGTCTGGTCTTTTTTGGAGGAAAAATGATACGTACTTCAAGAAGAGCATGGTTCACAAGGCATTTTCTGATCGTTATGGCTGCCCTGGTAATGGCGGCAACAGGCTGTTTTGAGGATTCAAACCGGGATCTTCTTCCGTTCGCTTCTATTAATAGCAGCGAATCCGGCAGCAACATTGGAAGCAAAGGGGATAGCGCGTTTCTCCCCGGGGAGTCGGGTGACGGCGTCTACCTCATCGGCGCGGGCATTCACGACATCACCGGTCCCGCCGCGGAGGTGGGGATGATGGGATTCGCGGACATGGACCAGAAAACCTCCGGTATCCATATGCGCCTTCGCTCCAGGGCCTTCATCGTGGGTGACGGGGAACGGCGCATGGTCTTCGTGAGCGCGGACCTCGGGCAGCTTTTTCAGATGGTGAAGATGGAGGTATGCGAAAAAGTCGCGGCCAATCCCGAGCTCGCTTCCTATTATAATGAAAAGAACATTCTCGTTTCCGCGACCCACACGCACAGCGGTCCCGGTGGCTACTCCGGTTATTTTCTCTACGACTTCACGGTACTGGGGTTCATCAAGCAGAATTTCAACGCAATCGTCGACGGCATCTACCTCTCCATCCTGAAGGCCCACGACAACCTGGCGCCCGGACGGATCCTGATCAACGAGGGGAACCTCGAGGGCTGCGGTGGGAACCGCTCCAGCTTCGCCTATATGAACAACCCGGCCGAGGAGCGCGCCCGGTACGACGGCGATACCGACACGTCCTTCACGCTCCTCAAGTTCGTGACCATCGAGGGCGAGGAGATCGGCATGGTGAACTGGTTCGCCCTGCATCCCACGAGCATCGGCCCGGAGAATACACTCATCAGCGGGGACCACAAGGGATACGCGTCGTATCTCTTCGAGAAGGAGAAGGGGGCCGATTACGCCTCGACCCGCACCTTCGTGGCGGCCTTCGCCCAGTCCAACTCGGGGGACGTGTCCCCCAACTCCGATTTCGGCCAGGCGCCCCCCAATGTTGATTTCGAACACAACCCGAGCCTTGAGAACGCGACGCTCCGCCAGTACGGCAAGGCGAAGGAGCTCTATGACGGCGCCGTGGAGGAGCTCCGCGGTCCCGTTGATTTCCGGCACCGGTTCGTGGACATGAGCGGACTCGCCGTCGAGGACCTCGGGTGCGCCACCTGTCCCGCGGCCATGGGTGCCTCGTTTTCAGCGGGCAGCGTGACCGACAACCCGAGCCCGGCCCCCCTCTTTCCCGCGGGGACCACGGTGGAGAGCCTCAACTGGAGCGATAACGCCGCCCTCGCGTTCCTGCACACGTTCCTGGGGGGGGTGTTCGCGCCCTTCTGGCCGAAGACCCAGGACCCCGCCTACAGGGCCTGTCACGCCGAGAAGCCGATACTCCTCCCCACGGGTGTGGCGAGCATCAATTTTGACGGTATACCGATGACGCCCCCGGTGGTGCCGCTCCAGGTGATCCGGATCGGCGGCCTGGCCATCGTGGCGGTCCCCTCCGAGGTGACCACCATGGCGGGACGGCGCATCAGGAATTCCGTGGCAGCGGCGCTCGCACCCGCCGGCGTGACGCGCGTTGTCGTGGCCGCCCTGGCGAACACCTACGTCTCCTATCTCGCCACGCGGGAGGAGTACGCGATGCAGTCCTACGAGGGGGCCTGCACGCAGTTCGGGCCGAACGAGCTCGCGGCCTTCCAGCAGGAGTATGATGCGCTCTGTTCGGCCATGCTCACCGGCCGTGACGTGGAACCCGGGCCGACCCCGCGGGACGTGACGGGCGACACGGTCAACTTCCAGACCGGCGTCGTCCTCGACGACAAGCCCGTTGACCGGGAGTTCGGCGACGTCATCGTCGAGCCCGCGGAGGAGTACCGGCGGGGCGACACGGTGAGCGTGCAGTTCTGGGGAGGGCACCCGAAGAACGACCTGCAGATTCAGGGCTCTTTCCTCACCGTGGAGAAGGTGCGGGGTGAGCGCGTCGAGGAGGTATGCGCCATGGAGGGGTGGTGGATCTTCAAGAAGAAAGTGTGCCGCCAGGTCGTGACCCTCGATACCGAGTCCGTGGCCCGGGACTGGGATCCGGAAACCGTGTACCGGTGGAAGCGCGACGGCGTGTCCTATTCGAAGATCACCGTGACCTGGGACACGAAGCACGCCGGGCCGGGCCGGTACCGCATACGGCACAATGGTCACTGGAAGTCGGGATGGACCGGCGCGGTAAGCCCCTACCAGGGAATTTCGAGAATCTTCAGGGTGAACTGATCGCGCCTGCCGCATGGCGGCGTAGATTTCAATATTCGTCCTCACACAATTATATTGCTGCCGCGTTCCCCACGCGGCATTTTTTTTCCCCTGGAAATTTATTCTTTGATTTATTTCCCCGGTCTGGTAGGGTGCATTGGGCCCCGGAGCGGGGTCGACTGATGCCGGTCGAGAGACCGATGGACGCACGAGGTGGTGATGAACTGGGTATCCGTTCCGGCCGTCGCCATGGCCGCCGTTTCGTTCTACGTGGGCTTCTCCTATCTCTGGCTCTTTACCCGGAGGCCCCTGGAGCGCGAAAACCTCGCTTTCGCCTTCACCTGCTTCTCGATCGCCTTCTACGACCTCTTCTGCGCGGGTCTCTACCATGCCGCGAGCCCCGGCGAGGGAATGTTCTGGCAGCGGCTCCAGCTCGCGGCGCTTCCCCTGTTCACCATTTCCCTCTCATGGTTCGTCTATTACATGACGAGGCGCGCCTCCCGGGTCCCCTTTATCATCATCACCGCCTGGCTCGCCGCCATGGCCGCGGCGGGACTCGCCATCCGGGGCGAGCTGACCCTCACGGCGGAGCGGCCCTTCGTGAAGGTCGTCCATTTCGCCGGAACGGTGATCCGCTACCAGGAGGTGGACCCCGGCATCATCCATACGCTCCAGTTCGTCTCGATGATCATCGCCGCCTCCTACCTTTTTTACGTCCTAGTGAAAAGCCTCCTGGAGGGCGATCCCATCGCCGGGCCCCTCCTTGTCTCCCTGGTGCCGTTCTTCGTGGCGGCGGTCAACGATATACTGGTCGGCGCAGGGGTCTACCCCTTCATCTACCTGATGGAATACGCCTACATGTTCATACTCGTGTCCATGGCCTATGTTCTCCAGAACCGCTTTATCGGGCTGAACCGCGAGGTGGAGGAGCTCACGCACCAGCTCGAGGAGAAGGTGAACGAGAGGACCATGGAACTCCTCCTGAGCGAGATAACGAAGGACATCTACGCCGACCGCTCAGAGGAGACGCGGGCCGCCGCGGGGTCCTCGGTCAGGACCCTGAGCCAGGACATCAGCATCATCTCGAATGTCGACCGGCTCCTCTCCAGGGCCCTGGAGAAGGCGATAGAGATTTCCGGCTCCGGCGGCGGGTGCCTCTTTATCGCCGGGGATGACGGCGCCCTGGAGGCCGCGGCGTGCTCGGGGATGGATGAGCCCGATCCGGGCGTGTGGAGTGAAGCGCTCCGAATCATGAAACACCAGGCCCCCCCGCCCGGTCCCGCGGGGGGTGGTGAGGGGCGGACGCTCTTCATTCCCGTTTCACTCGGCGACAGGCCCGTCGGCGTCTGTTTTCTACGGCGCGATCACGGCGCCGGTGCATACCGGGAAGACCGGGTTCGCCTGGCCGCGGAGTTCATCGCCCAGGCCGCGTCGGCGATCGAGAACGCCTTCCTCTACCAGCGGATGCTCGACCGCACCGCCGCCGCGCGCCGGCATTCGATAACCCCCGCCCTGGAGGAGAAGATGAAGAAGGCCGTGGCCTACATCCGCGACAACTACACCTCCGACATATCGCGGGAGGGGCTCGCGGCGTCCCTGAACATGCATCCCGATTCCTTTGGGAGGTTCTTCAAGATCTACACGAACATGAGGATCAGCGAGTTCATCAACGAGCTCCGGGTGCGGCATGCCGCGGAGCGGCTCCGGGACACCGGGGACACGATCATCGATATCGCCTTTGCCGCCGGGTTCGAGAGCCTTCCCACCTTCAACCGGGCCTTCATGAAGGTATTCCGCGTCACCCCCACGCGATACCGCGAGAAGGGCGGGTAACATGATCGCGGCAATGCTTTTCAATATCTGACCAATCATGAATTGATTGGACAGGGAAGGATCGTTCCCGTACATTTTGTAATATAAGCGGCAGGGCGCTCCGCGGGGAGCCGCTCCTTCCGTCAACGAACCGCGCATAATGAAAGAGGAACCGGATGGCAGAATCGGTGTATGTTCTCACCCATGACGTGGGAACCACGGGGTGCAAGTCGTGCATCTACCGGATAGGGAAGTGCGTCGAGCTCGTGGATTCGAGCCTGGCGGAGTATCCCCTCTACACCACGCCCGACGGCGGGGCTGAGCAGAAGGCCGACGAGTGGTGGAGCGCCCTCTGCGGCGCCACGCGGAAGATCGTGATGCGCTCCGGCGTGGGCCCCTCCCGGATACGCGCCATGGCCTTCTGCGCCCAGATGCAGGGCTCGGTCGTCGTCGACGGATCGGGCCGCGCCCTCAGGAACCCCATGAGCTACATGGACGGACGGTCGGGGCCGCAGATAGCCCGGGGTCTCTACCGGGGCCTTTTCAAGATCGGGAAATGGAACGCGCGCAAGACGGTGCGCTCCCTTGTCGTCACCGGCGGGCTTGCCGCCACGCCAAAGGACCCCCTCTGGAAGTACCACTGGGTGAGGGAGAACGAGCCCGCGGTTTTCGAGCAAATCCACAAGTGGCTCGACGTGAAGGATTATCTTATTTTACGTTGCACCGGCGAGTACGCCATGACCCGCGATTCCGCGAACCTTACCTTTCTCTACGACACCAGGCCCGGGAGGCTCGGCTGGAACGCCGGGCTCTGCCGTCTCTTCGGGGTTGACATGGCCCACCTGCCCCCCGTGGTGGATTCCACGGATGAGGTGGGGCGTCTCCTCCCCGGACCCGCCGCCGAGATGGGCATCGCGCCGGGGATCCCGGTCTTCGGCGGCGGCGGCGACGTGTCCATGACCGCCATCGGCGCGGGGTGCCTGGAACTGCATGACACCCATGTCTACGTCGGCACCTCCGGGTGGGTCGTTTCCAATGTCGACAGGAGGATGGTGGACATCGGAAATTTCGTCGCCTCGATTCTCGGGGCGATACCGGGACTCTACAGCTACACCGCGGAGCAGGAGACCTCCGGGGCCTGCATGAAGTGGGTGCGCGACCACCTGGCCCTTGACGAGATCGGCGTGTACCTCAAGGCGAGGCATGTCGCGGAGAAATCGAGGGAATACGAGAGCCTCTTCGACTACCTTAACGAGGTGATCGAGGGCACGCCCCCGGGTTCGGGGAACGTGCTCTTCACCCCCTGGCTCCACGGCAACCGCTCGCCGCGGGAGGACCCCCACGCCCGGGGCATCTTCTTCAACCTGGGACTCGGCACGGGGAAGCGCCAGATGATCCGCGCCGTCCTGGAGGGAATGGCCTTCCACAAGCGCTGGATGCTCGAGGCGATGGAGCGAAAGATCCCCCGCCGGGAGCGCCTCCGCTTCGTGGGGGGCGGGGCCCTCTCCGAGGCGGGATGCCGCATCATGGCGGACGTCACGGGCCGCGTGATCGAGACCGTGGATGACTGCCAGAACGTCGGGGCAGTGGGGGCCGCCCTGGTCTGCGCCGTGGGCCTCGGGCTCATCGGGTCCTTCGCGGGGGCGAAGGCCCTCATCCCGGTCCGGAGGGCATACGAGCCGGATCCGGCGCACCGGGGGCTCTACGACCGGAGCTACGGGGTTTTTACAAAACTGTACGACAGGAACAAGAAACTATTTTCGATGCTGAACGGGTGAGGAGGCCGCAATGGGACGCTACGATGAACAGAGGAAGAAGGTGTATGACTGCATCATGGACCTGGTCCACCGGGGGTACGTGGAGGGCACGGGGGGCAACGTCTCGCTTCTCGTGGAAGGAGAGGAGACCGTCGTGGTGACCCCCTCCCAGCGGGAATACCTCACCATGTCGGCGGACGATATCTGCGTGGTTGATTTTGACCTGAAGCCCGTGGAGGACAACGGCCTGAAGCCCTCCATGGAAACGGGCATGCACATCGCGGTGTACAGGAACCGTAAGGATGTCGGCGCCGTGGTCCACACCCACCAGATCTTCGCCAGCGTCTTCGCCCTCATCAACGAGCCGATTCCCGCCCTCTTTGACGAGGTCGCGGGTTCCATCGGGCCCCTCGTGGAGGTGGTGCCCTATGGCCTCTCCGGAAGCCCTGCGCTCATCGAGAACGTCACGGGAAAGCTCGGGAACCGGGGCAACTGCTATATCTTGCAGAACCACGGGGCCCTGGCCCTGGGGAGCGATCTCGACCGCGCGAAGCGCAACGCCGAGCTCCTGGAAAAGTGCGCCCGGGTCTACTACTGCGCGCTTTCCACGGGACGCGAGGTGACCCTGATGCCGGAGAACATGCGGGAGCTGATGGGAAAGATCGTCGCGGGGAAACAGGACGCGGAGATTAAAAGGAAAGAGGAACTGAATAAGTAACCTCACCCCCCGACCCCCTCTCCCGGGAGGAGAGGGGGAGAGTTGGGATATGATAGATATACTAACAAGAAGGAGAGCATGATGAACGCCACGCAAGAGTATGCCATATCGCACTGGCCCGACACGGAGGATATCCTGGGGCGGCTTCGCCGCCTGGCCAACGAACTGCCGATCCACCGGATCGAGCGGACGAAGATGGGCGAATACCTCGGGTATTTCGAGAAGAAGTGCGCGGGGTCAAGGGAGATGACCGATCGCGCGAAAGAGCTGATCCCCGGTGGGGTGCAGCACAACCTGGCATTCAACTATCCATTTCCCCTTGCCATCACGAAGGCCGAGGGTGCCTACCTGTGGGACGTCGACGGGAACCGCTACATCGACTTCCTCCAGGCCGGGGGCCCCACCCTCCTGGGGAGCAACTACGCCCCCGTCCAGGAGAAGGTGATCGAGGTGATCCGGGAGAGCGGCCCGGTGACGGGCCTCTTCCATGAATATGAGCTTAAACTCGCGGAACTCATCAGCCGCCACATGCCCGCCGTGGAGATGTTCCGCATGCTCATGAGCGGTACCGAGGCCTGCATGGCCGCCGCCAGGGCGGCCCGCTGTTTCACGGATAAAAAGCACGTCATCAAGGTCGGCGGGGCCTACCATGGCTGGAGCGACCAGTTCGTCTTCGGAATGCGGGTCCCCGGCGTGGGGCCCCTGGACGCCCACGGGATACCCGCCGGGTGCTACCAGTTCACCCAGGAGGTCTACCCCAACGACCTGGACGCCCTGGAGAAGCGGATGGAGGAGAACGAGAAGGAAGGTGGCACGGCGGCGGTCTTTCTCGAGCCCCTGGGCCCGGAGAGCGGCACCAGGCCCGTGCTACCCGATTACAACCGGCGAGTCAGGGAGCTCTGCGACCATTTCGGCAGCCTCCTTGTTTTCGACGAGGTGGTCACGGGCTTTCGCGTCGGCCTGGGGGGCGCCCAGGGCTACTTCAACGTGGCGCCGGACCTCACGGTCTTCGGCAAGTGCGTGGCCGGCGGATATCCCGGCGCCGGCGGCGTCGGGGGTCGCAAAGAAGTCATGCTCTGCTACGCCGCGGGACTCGGGGGAGGCCCCGGGGGCAAGCGCGCCATGGTGGGGGGGACCCTCTCGGCAAACCCCCTGAGCTGCGCCGCCGGGTATTTCGCCATCAAGGCGATAGAAGAAACAGGGGCGCACCTGAAGGCGGGAAGGGCGGGGGACCGCCTCACGGAGGGCCTCCGCGAGATATTTGCGCGGCGTGACCTTCCCTTCGTGGCCTTCAACCACGGGTCGATCTGTCACATGGAGACCGGCGCCGCCATGCTCATGGAGATTTCGAACCCGAACATCTTCAAGGAAGTGGGCAAGAGGAAGAAGGTGATGGAGGAGATGGGCGCCGCCCTCACGGCGGAGGGGATCATCTCCCTGGCGGGGAGCCGCCTCTACACCAGCATGGCCGACACGGACGGGGTGATCGACGACGCCCTGGAGCGGTTCGACGGGGTATTCAGCCACATCGAGATCGCGGGCGAGGACGCCGCGTGGTGAACCGCGCGGGGAAAATGAAATGCGGGGACTTCCCGCGGGAGGACAGGGCATGAACGCTGAGATAGCTCACTACCGGGCCTACGGCTACCGATGGGTGGTCCTGGGGCTCTACTTCCTGATCACGGCTGCCATCGAGATCCAGTGGCTCACCTTCGCGCCCATCGCCCGGGAGGCCCGGGCCGCCTACGGGGCCACGGCCCTGGAGATCGACCTCCTGGCCCTGCTGTTCCTGGTCATGTTCGTCCTGTTCTGCATTCCCGCCTCCCTGGTGATCGACCGCTACGGGATACGGAGGGGGATCGGCATCGGCGCGGCCCTGACCGGAATCTTCGCCATGATGAAGGGCCTCTTCGCCGGAAGCTACGCCATGATGGTGGCGTCCCAGGTGGGCCTCGGCATCGCCCAGCCCTTCATCCTGAACGCCGTGACCCGCCTGGCGGTGAAGTGGTTCCCCATCGGCGAGAGGGCCACGGCCGTGGGCCTGGCCACCCTGGCGCAGTTCGTCGGGTTCATCGTGGTGAACGTGGCAACGCCGCACATGGTGGGAAGCGCCGGCGGCGCGCCCGTTCTCGGGGGGATGCTCATGACCTGGGGCGTGGTGTCAGCGGTCATCGCCGGGGCCTTCCTCGCCTTCATGCGCGAGGCACCACCCACGCCGCCCTCGGAGGAGGGCGCGGGGGAGCGCCTCCTCTCGCGTGAGGGCCTCAGGCACATCTTCTCGAAGAGGGACATGGTCATCGTCCTGTTTCTCTTCATGATCGGCCTGGGCATGTTCAACGCCGTGACCATGGTGATCGACCAGGTCTGCGAGATCAAGGGGTTCACCACGGAGCAGACGGGGATGATCATGGGGGCGATGTTCATCGCGGGGATCGTCGGGGCCCTTGTCCTCCCGGCCCTCTCGGACCGCCTCCGGAGGAGGAAGGCCTTCCTGGTCGGCGCCATGGCCTGCATGACGCCGGGCCTGGCGGGCATGGCCTTCGCCGGGGACTATGGCCTCATGGTCGCCGCCTCGGCGGTGATGGGTTTCTTTCTCCTGGGCGCCGCGGGGCCCATCGGGTTCCAGTACGCCGCCGAGGTGAGCTTCCCCGCGCCGGAATCGCTTTCCCAGGGAATCATCCTCCTGGCGGGGCAGGTGTCGGGCATCGTCTTCGTCGTGGGGATGAACCTCGCGGGAATGATCCCCTTCATGGTCGTGTTCATCGTCCTCGCCGGGGTGAACGTGCTCCTCGCGTCCTGGCTCCGGGAATCGCCGATGATGCCCGGGCGTACATGATATGCCGGCGCGATCGTTTTTTACTTGATCACCGGGCGGGTTTAATGCTACCATTCCCGGTCGCCGGGGGCCTCCCCGGGGCATACGACAGCCGAGGAGGACCGCATGCGGGATAAAATCAGAAGCTATTTCCTCGGATCATACCGTGACGCGAGTTACGTGATCCGCAGGAAATCCGAAGTCGTGTTCGTCATCTGCGGGGTGACGCTCCTCATCCTCCCCGCGGTGATCGTCGTCAACCTCATCAGGGCCGCGGAGATCGAGGTGCAGCTCCCCGTCGTGGCGGGTTTTGCCTGCATCCTGGGCATCCTCATCCTGCTGAAGAAGGGCCATTTCGCCGTATCCGCCCACCTGACCATGGTGATCTTCCTGGCGACCCTCTGGAGCACCATGTTTTTCGACAACGATCCCGATGTCCTCGTCGTCCTCGGATCCATCGTGTTCATCCCCGCCATCCTGGCCTTCCTGCCCATCGCCGTCACGGAAAAGCGCCTGGCCATCGTGGGGTATACCGCGGCGAACGTGCTCATTTTCAGCGCCTATCTGTTGTACGCGGTCCCCAGGTTCGGGCTCTCCGGGAACGTGGCCCTGGACTACGCATCGGATTCGATCATCGCGATAATCATCGCGGGACTCTTCGCCTACCTCATCTGCGGCATCAATAACCGGGCCCTGGAACGGGCGGTCCAGGAGTCGCGCAAGAACGAGGACCAGTACCGCGTGATCGCCGGTCTTCACCGCTCCATCGTGGGGACCTCGGAAAAGCTCTCGACCCATTCACGGGAGCTCCATTCCCGGGCGGAGTCCTTCTCCGCCGAGTCCCAGAACCAGGCCTCGGCCATCGAGGAGATCACGGCGACCTCGGAGGAGGTCTCCGCCGCCGTGGACCTCGCCTCGGGCAACGCCCTCAACCAGCGCGAGAGGATGCACGCCCTCTCCGGTGAGATCGAGACGCTCTCCGGCACGGTCATCGAGATCGCCGAGCGGATACTCCGTACCCGGGGACTCACGGGCGAGGTCTCCGACGTGGCCGACCGCGGGGGGAAAGTCCTGGGCGCCATGAGCGAAAGCCTCTCGCGGGTAAACGAGAGCTCAGGCATGATGACGGGGATAATCGAGATGATCGGCGACATATCGGACAAGACGAACCTCCTCGCCCTGAACGCCGCCATCGAGGCGGCCCGGGCCGGCGAGGCGGGG
>JAXGNG010000007.1:0-194829 GCA_040768125.1 Spirochaetota bacterium
TGGGCGATGCCCCCGGCAAGGACGCCCAGGCTCTCGAGCTTCTGCGTCTGCTGGATCTGTGACTCGAGTCGCTGGCGCTCCTCCTCGGCGAGCTTTCTCGGCGTGATGTCCCGGGCGAAGAGAAGGGCCGCGGGGTTCCCCTCCCACTGGAAAAGAACGGTATTGAGCTCGGCCCATTTCACCACGTCGCCGGCGCCCAGGAGACGCACCTCGTAGCTCGCGGGGTCGGATTCTCCCCGGAGCCTCCGGCGGAACCGTTCCTCGATCATGCCGCGCTCCTCCGGGTGGAAGAACTCGGTGAAAATCCGCCCACCCAGCTCTGTCGCTCCGTACCCGATCATCCGCTGAAACTGCGGGTTGGAAAACACGAATCGCCACTCCTGGATGACGGCGATCCCCTCGCCGGCATGCTCGATCAGGAGCCTGTTCCGCTCCTCCGAGATTTTCAATCTCCTCTCCCACTGTATCCGGTCGGTGATGTCCTCCATCACGGCGATCCCGCCCACGACATCCCCCGCGTCGTCCCTGAGAGGGCTCGTGGTGTAGCGTATCCACACGAGTGCGTTGCTCGTCGTGGCACGGTAGGGCCCCTCGTAGGTGAGGGACTTTCCCTCCAGCGTCTCCCGGAAGAATTCGACGGCCTTCCGGTCCTTGAGTGTCCGCAGGTCAAGGCCCACGAGGCGCTCCCTCTGGGTGTTGATAATCTCGAGCATCCTGTCGTTGCAATCGGTGACGGCGTACCCGGTGTCGAAGCGTATGATGCCCACGGGGGACTGGTGAAAGAGGGCGTGGTAGCGACGCTCGCTGTCCCGGAGGGCCCTCTGTGCCTCGACCTCCTCCGTCACGTCATGAAGCACCACCAGGAGACCCCCGATGATTGAGTTCTCAATGAGATTGGTCGCCAGGGCGCCGACAATGATCCAGGAGCCGTCGGGTTTACGAAGACGAAACTGCGTGGGAATGTGAGGGTTTCTCTTTTCCATGAGTTCACCGAAATCCCTCATGACCGTCGGCATGTCCTCGGGGTGTATGTAATCGAATCCGTTTTCCCCCACCATGGACCGCCCCAGCATCACCGCCGCCGCGGGATTCTCGAAAATAACGGTGCCGTCCGGCCTCATGACGAAGATCATCCCCTGGAGGTTGTCCACCAGGGCCCTGAAGCGCTCCTCGCCCTCCCGGAGGGCCCCTTCGGCAATCAAGACCTCGGTTACGTCCTTGAAAAATACCATGGTCGCGGATTCGCCCTGGTGCAGGCAGGGAATCGAGGAAAACTCGAAGGTACGCTCCTTGCCCGAATCGAGAATCACGCGCTCCTGTATCGGAGGAAGGCGCTCCCCTTCAGCCTGGCTCTCCAACCGTTGCAGCATCGTGGACCGGTCATCGGGGTGGATATACTCGATATAGCTTTTTTCAAGGACCTCGTCGGGAGAGCCGAATCCAGTGATATCGAGACCCGCGGGATTCATGAACTTGATCCTGCCCCCGGCATGGATGGCGATCCCCCAGGGTACGTTTTCCACGATCTGCCGGTACCGCTCCTCGCTCTCCCGGAGGCTCTTTTCAAGGCGGTGGCGCTCGATGGCGGTATCGACGGTGGAAAAAAGGTGGACCACCTCAACGGGCTTCAATATGTACCCGTAGGGGTCTGTGTCACGCGCCCGTGTGACCGTGGCGATATCGGCGTTTCCCGTCATGTAGACCACGGGAATGTCCATTGACGACCGGATTACCTTCGCCGTCGCGACGCCGTCGCGACCCCCCTTGAGCACGATATCCATCAGTATGAGATCCGGATGGCATTCCCGCGCGAGGCCGATCGCCTCATCTCCCGTGACGGCGATGTCGCACACCTCGTACCCGAGTCCCGTGAGGCTCTCCCGTATATGCATGGCGATGACGGCTTCGTCCTCGACGATAAGTATTCTGGGTTTTCCCAACGGGGAGCTCCCCCTCATGGATTCGCCGGACGCGGCATGACGTGCCCCACGATACCGGCACTCTCAGCATACCGATTCTTCCCCGTGAGTCAATGATATTTCACGCACATACGGGGGCACACGGGCGGGGACACCCCGGGGCGGCCCGTGTCATTTAGCCGGTCCGGTGATGATTTCAAGCCTGGTCCGGAAATCGTACTCCTCGGGCGCGGAAGGATCGGGCACGGGAGGGGGGCTGATCTTTTCCGGGATTGTCTCCCGTTCCTCCGGTTCCGTCTTTTCCTCCGTTGGCGCGATGGCGTGCTTCGACGATCCCTCCATCGTGTCGTCAACCGGGGCCGGGACGACGCGTCGCGGTGACGAGATAAGGTCGCGCGCGGGGCGTCCAGGGGAACGGGAGGTTCGCCGCGGCTTCGCCGCCTCGTCAGCCGCACCCTCCGATAGGTCCACCCCTCCGACGGGAGACGGTTCCGGGATCAATGCCGGGTCATCCGGCACCGGGCGGCCATCGCGACAGGGACCGCAGGGACCACAGGGGCCGCATAAAAGCAGAATAATGACGAGACCGAACGCAAGCGCTAATGAAAGCACCATCCAGGGATTTTTACGTTTCAAATGCGCGCCTCCCTCCTGCCGGGGATCGACGGATCCTTTTCCCCGGTAACTGCGAACCCGTACAACACCGCGTGCCGCCGCGGACAGTGTACCACTACTAACATATCACCATCAATCGGAATTATCAAGGTAAATGCAACGGCCGTGGCGGAATCCCCGGGTCTTAATCGGACCGCGCGAGGTACACCGCGTCCTCTCCGGTACCGCCCTTCCCGAGCATGACGTCCACGGTGTCATTCACGGCGGTCTCCAGGGTGAACCCGCGGTAATCGGGCTGGATCGGCAGTTCCCTGTTTCCCCGGTCAACCAGGACGAAGAGCTTTATCGCCTTGGGCCTCCCGAAGGAGGTGAGGGTCTCCAGGGCCGCCTTGGCGGTGCGCCCGGTGAAGATGACGTCATCCACGAGGAGGATCGTCATTGTCGATATGTCGAAGGAGATCGAGGTTTCCTTGATGGCGGGGAGCACGCCCCTCGTGGCGAGGTCGTCGCGGTAGAAGGTGATGTCCAGGGTGCCGCTGCGAATCGGATTACCCGAGAGCGCCTCGAGGCGAGCGCGAATGCGGTCGGCCAGCTCCACGCCGCCGGTCTGCAGACCCACTACGGCGAGCTTTCCGGCATCGGCGATATCTTCATGTATCCGCACCGACAGCCTCTCGATGATCTCGGCGATCTCCTCGCCCCGCAGCACGAGCTGTTTTTCCATCCTCACACCACCTCTTTATGGTATTCCTGAATCGGGCGCACCCTCATGCCCTTTCTCCGCATCACCTCGAGAAGGCCCCGCACGGCGGCGCGCGCCGCCTGGAGGGTGGTCATGTAGGGCACCCGGTAGCGCACCGCCGCCTGCCGTATCAGGTAGGAATCGTCCTTCGATACTTTTCCCCCGGGCGTGTTGATGATCATCCCGATGGTGTTGTTCTTTATCATGTCGATGACGTTGGGCCGACCTTCGCTCACCTTGTGAACATGGTCGCAGGGAATGCCATTCTCGCTGAAAAAACGCGCCGTTCCCTCGGTGGCCACGAGGCGAAACCCCGCGGCGTGGAGATCGCGCACCTCGGGAAGGAACTCGCCGCGAAAACGCCCGCTCATGGAGAGGAGCACCGTCCCTTCAAGGGGAAGCGAATCGCCGGCGGCCAGGACGGCCTTGTAGTATGATTCTCCGAAGTTGTCCGAAATGCCCATCACCTCCCCGGTGGATTTCATTTCCGGCGTGAGGAGCGTGTCAGCCCCGGGGAACTTGTTGAAGGGAAGCACCGCTTCCTTGACGCTGACGAATTCGATTTTCTTCATTTCGCCGAGACCGAAATCTGCCAGCTTCGCCCCGAGCATCACCTTTACCGCCACCTTCGCAAGGGGCACCCCCGTCGTCTTGGACACGAAGGGCACGGTGCGCGATGCCCGGGGATTGACCTCGATGACGTAGAGGGCCCCCTCCCGGATGGCAAACTGTATGTTGAGAAGCCCCCGCACATCGAGTTCCCGCGCCAGGGCCGTCGTGGCCTCCCGGACGCGCGCCACCATCCCCTCTCCCAGGGAAACGGGGGGGATCATGCAGGCGGAATCGCCGGAATGGACGCCGGCCTCCTCCACGTGCTCCATGACGGCCCCGATGTAGACTGACTCGCCGTCGCAAATGGCGTCGACGTCGATCTCCAGGGCATCCTCGAGAAAGCGGTCCACCAGGATGGGATGCTCAGGCGAGAGCTCCGCCGCCGTGGCGATGTACCGGACCAGGCTCTCTTCATCGTAGATGATGGCCATGGCGCGCCCTCCCAGGACGTAGCTCGGACGCACCAGGACGGGGTAGCCGATCCCCGAGGCGACCGCTACTGCCTCTTCCTCAGTGAAGGCGATGCCATTTTCGGGCTGATCCAGGCCGAGTTTTCTCACCACCTCGGCGAATCGCTCGCGGTCCTCGGCGCGGTCGATCGAATCGGGGGATGTTCCCAGGATCGGCACGCCGCTTGCTTCAAGCTCCCGGGCAAGACGCAGGGGCGTCTGCCCCCCGAACTGGACGATGACGCCCTCGGGGCGCTCGCGCCGGCATATGGCGAGGACGTCCTCGAGGGTGAGGGGCTCGAAGTAGAGGCGGTCCGAGGTATCGTAGTCCGTCGACACGGTCTCCGGGTTGGAATTCACCATGATCGACTCGATCCCCTCCTCCCGGAGCGCGAAGGAGGCGTGGCAGCAGCAGTAATCGAATTCGATCCCCTGGCCTATCCGGTTGGGACCTCCGCCCAGGATCATGACTTTCCGTTTCGCCGAATCCGCGGATTCGTCACCCTCATCGTAGGATGAATAGTAGTAGGGCGTGTACGCCTCGAACTCGCCGCCGCAGGTGTCCACGAGGCGATACCCGGGAAGGATTCCGCGATCGAGGCGGAAGGCGCGCACGGCATCCTCCTTCTCCCTGAGGGCCCGGGAATAGTCCTTCTGGAATTCCGGGCCGCGATCATGGAGTCGGGCGAGCTCCTCGCGGTGCGCCAGGTAACCGAGCTGGCGGTCCGAAAAGCCCAGGCGCTTCATCCGCCTCACCCCCTCCGCCGTCATGCCCCGGGACTTCGCCTCCTCGGTGAACTCCCGCGCCGCGGTAACGATGTCGCCGATCTGGTGAAGGAACCAGGGGTCGATCCCGGTAAGCTTCGCGATCCGCTCCACGCTCCATCCCAGCTTGAAGGCGACGTTCAGATAGAACATCCGGTCCTCCCGGGTATTCACCAGTTCCTTTTCTATGATGTCGCGGGAATGGCGCTCCGGGAGCCGCTTCAACATCTCCATGATGCGGACCACGCCATCGGACCCGAAACCGAAGCGGTTGATCTCGAGGGAGCGGAGGGCCTTCTGGAAAGCCTCGCGGAAGGTCCGCCCGATGGCCATCGCCTCCCCCACGGATTTCATCTGGGTCCCCAGGAGGGAATCGGCCCCCTCGAATTTCTCGAAGGCCCACCGGGGCACCTTCACCACGACGTAGTCGATGGTGGGCTCGAAGGAGGCCGGCGTCTCCCTGGTGATGTCGTTCGGTATCTCATCGAGGGTGAGCCCCACGGCGAGCTTCGCCGCGATCTTGGCGATGGGAAACCCCGTTGCCTTCGAGGCCAGGGCCGAGCTCCTGCTCACCCGGGGGTTCATCTCGATCACGATGACCCTGCCGTCCGCGGGATTGACGGCGAACTGGATGTTCGATCCGCCGGTGTCGACGCCTATTTCGCGGATGATGCGTATGGCCATGTTTCTCAGGTTCTGGTATTCCCGGTCGCTCAGGGTCTGCTGGGGCGCCACGGTGATGGAGTCCCCGGTGTGGATGCCCATGGGGTCGATATTCTCGATGGAACATATGATGACCACGTTGTCCCTGCGGTCCCGCATCACCTCGAGCTCAAACTCCTTCCACCCGATGACCGACTCCTCGAGGAGGAGCTGGCGGATAGGCGACTCGTCGAGGCCCTTCGTCACCAGGTCGATGAAATCCTCGCGGTTGTAAACGATGTTGCCACCGGAGCCCCCCAGGGTGAAGGCGGGGCGTATGATGATCGGCAGGTTGATCCGTTCGAGGACCGCCAGCGCCTCGTCGACGGACGAGGCCAGTCCCGATTGCGGCACATCAAGGCCGATGGCGAGCATCGCCTTCTTGAAAAGCTCACGGTCCTCGGCTTTCCGTATCGATTCGATCGAGGCGCCTATCATCTCGACGCCGTACCGCTCCAGGACGCCCCTGTCGGCAAGGGCCAGGGCGGTATTGAGCGCCGTCTGCCCCCCCACCGTGGGAAGGACCGCGTCGGGGCGCTCGGCCTCGATTATCCTCTCCACGATCTCGGGAGTGATCGGCTCGATGTAGGTCCGGTCGGCGAGATCGGGGTCCGTCATGATGGTGGCAGGATTGGAATTGACCAGGACAACCCGGTAGCCCTCCTCCCTGAGGGCCTTGCACGCCTGGGATCCCGAATAGTCGAACTCACAGGCCTGACCGATAACTATCGGGCCGGACCCAATGATAAGAATCGTGGAAATGTCGGTCCTTTTAGGCATGTCTGCTCCGAATCACCGAAATTGAGTTTGAGGCCCGAATATTGTCAATGAAAATACTAGATTGGCCATAATTACAGGTATTGTAAAATATTTATTTACAAAATTGTAATATATTTTACAATACCATCCGGTCAGGCTAAATTGTGTCCAGTTTCATGTTCATCCAATCGTCATCCGCCCCATAAAGGATCTGTTTTTCATCCCGGGGGCGGGAGGAACTGCGGGCTCCATTGCCATGAAAAAAGAACTCAAGGTACTTAAAAAGAAGAAGCATATCATTGAAGCGCTGAAGCGCTGCCTTGAAAGGGACGTCTATTCCCAGGTTTCCCTTGAGGACGTGGCCAGGGAGGCGGGTTTCTCGAAAGGGGGCCTGCGGCACTATTTCCCCACCCGGGAGGAGCTCTACGTCTCCCTCATCGAAGGCTTCTTCAGCCAGATCCAGCGGGACCAGACCGGCGTGGTCCAGGACCTGGACCTTGACAAGAACGACAGGGCCCTCATCACCACCCTCTTCGGGATCGAGAAATTCCTGCTGGACAAGAAAACGATGCGGATCCTGATCAACATCATCCTCTACAGCTTCGAGGATGAGAAGATCAGGGAAATCGTTCGGAAATTCATCCGGAACCACCTCGATGTCTACGCCGGGACCATAGACGAGATGAAGGGAACCGCGCCGGGAAATGACGAGGAGACGATATTCATAGGAAGGATCACCCAGGTCATCGTTCTCTTCGCCGGCATTCTCGAGTTCATCGACCCGATCAGCGTGGACACGCCCAAGCTTATCGAATTCATCCTTTCGCTCTACCGCCGCGACTGACAGATCCGTCAGAACGCCGTAAGCGCGGCGCGCAGGAAGCTGGTGATGGGCGCCTGTTCCCGCGCGTCCTCGATGGTTTCCCTGAGTTCCTTCACGAGCTCGTCCGTCTGGGAATAGACCCTGTCCTCGTTTATCAGCTTCGCGACGGTCCCCTGCCCCCTGTTTATCTTCGCGGTGATATCACGGATATTGCGGATCGAGGCATTGATGTTCTCCCTGTTCTCCTCGATGAGGGCCGTCAGCGCCCCCATGGCGTCCTCGTACTTCCCGGGAAGGGCCTCCCGCTCCTCCACGACGGCCTGCGCCACGCCGCTGCCGTCATAGGGCGACCCCGGGTAAATGCCCACGAATTTCTTGCCGAGTAGCGAATCGCTTTTTATCTTGATGGCGTAGTTTTCGTAGAGGGTGAATTTCGAAAACATCTTCATGCGCACCTCCACCATGTGCCCCTTCAGGCGGATATCCTCCACCTTCCCCGCCTCGACGCCGTTTATCTTCACCCTGTTCGAGATCTCGAGTCCCTCGACGTTGGGGAATATCGCCGACATCCGCGACGCCGCGGGGGGCTCAAAAAATTCCCGCGACATGATGATCGTGTAATACCCGAGGATCGCCATGGCCAGGAGAAAAAGCGCGCCCACGACAATCTCACTTTTCAGTTTCTCTTCCATCACGCGTCCCTTGCCCTTTCACTCGTGGCCCTCTCCGCGCCGCCAGGATAGCACAACGCCGCGGTGGAATCAACACCAAAACAGATCGCCGGCGCCGCGCCCGTCAGTCGACGCGAATCGGCCCCGCCAGTGAGCCGTTGATGAACTGGCGCACCACCGGGTCCTCCGAATCGCGGATCGCGCCCGGTTCGGCGCACTGGATGATCCTCCCCTCGTAGAGAAGGGCGATCCGGTCCGCGATATGGTAGGCGCTGGACATGTCGTGGGTCACCACCACGGAGGTTACGCCGAATTCCCCCTGCATGCGGCGTATCAGGTCGTTGATTACGGTCGACATCACCGGGTCAAGCCCCGACGTCGGCTCGTCGTAGAGTATTATCTCGGGATTACGCACCAGGACGCGGGCCAGGCAGACGCGTTTCTTCATCCCCCCCGAGAGCTCCCCCGGCATCTTGCCACCCGCGTCGGCCATCCCCAGGAGCCGCAGCTTGTCCGCGACGAGCTCATCGATCTCCCCTGCGGGGTGTCGGCGCTCCACCAGGGGAAGCGCGATATTCTCGCGCACGGTAAGCCAGTTGATGAGGGCGCCGGACTGGAACACCACGCCCATTTTCTTCCTGAGGCGCTCCTTCACCTCCCTGGACGCGCCGCTCATCCTCTCGCCCGCGATCCGCACCTCTCCCCCGTCCGGGTCGACGAGACCGGCGATGTGCCTGAGCGTCACGGTCTTGCCGGACCCGGAGAGACCGATCACCACGAAGGTCTCGCCCTTTTTAACCGATACCGAAACGCCGTCGAGAACGGCGTGGCCGTTAAATTTCTTCCGCACCTCCTCCAGGCGTATCACAGTCCCTCCCTGAAAAAGATGTCGGTGATGTAATACCCCACGATAAGCACCAGGAGGAAGGACGCCACGACGCTGTTCCTCGTGGCGCGGCCGACGCCCCGGGCCCCGTCGGTGGCCCGAAGCCCGTGGGCGCAGCTGATGACGGATATCACGATGCCGAACACGAAGGCCTTGAAGAGGCCCACGTACACCGCCTTGAACCAGAGAGACTCGAGGACATGGATATAGAAGGTCCCGAATGATATGCCGAGATGGGATTTCGCGATCACCGCGCCCCCGATGACCCCCAGGGTGTTGACGTAGATCGTCGCCACGGGAAGCATCACGGTGAGGGCCACGAGGCGCGGCATCACCAGGTAGTCCTCGGGGCTGATCGACATCACCTGGAGGGCGTCGATCTCCTCGGAAACCTTCATGGTGCCCAGCTCCGCGGCCATGGCGGAACCGACCGCGGCGATCAGGATGATCGCCGCGGTGAAGGGCCCCATCTCCCTGGTGAGCGTGGCGATCACGACATTGCCGATGTTCTCCTCCATGTTGTAGTCCCTCAGGGCGATACCGGTCTGGAGGGTGAGTATCATGCCGGTAAAAAGGGCCACCACGGTGATGACCGCGAAGGTCCGGGCCCCGGCATTGTACATCTGGCGGGCGATCTCCCTCCGGCGGGCGACAATGTTCGTGCAGTAGCGCGCCGAAGTGACCAGGAGCGTGATGGTGTATCCAGAGAATTCCATGAAATGGAAGAGCGAGCGGCCGACCCGTGAGAGCCCCCGCGCTGCGGTGTCTGCGATCATCGTGCTCTCTCCGCCGGTGCTGCGTCGGCAGAGCTCACCTCCATGAGAAACGGCGTGTTGCGGTTGCGGCCTCCAGGGGCCTTTCTATCAGAAGGAGGGAACCGCCCCGCGCAAGGGACATCTCATCCCCGCGATTATCCCGATCCTCACCGGGACGAAGGGCAACGGCCTCCCCTATCCGTATCGGGATCCAGAAAAGCCGCATATACCTTCCCTTTGGTCTCATCTGGTAACCAAGCATATGCTCAAAAAAAGTCAGCTCAGTCAACCGATTTTCGCGCCTCGCCGCTGAAATCAGGAAGGGAATCTTGACGTGAAAGAAATCAGTGCCCCAGCGCTGGCGGTAAAGCCTAAGCAGGAGGCCCAGGCGCCGCTCGCCGTTTCGGAAGCGCTCGAACTCGATGACGGACCAGAAGGGCTGGTAGAGGCGCTCGTATCCCTCCCTGTCGCGGAAGGGCAGGAGCGCAAGGAGATTAAAGGCCCGGTCCCCGAGATCGTTGTACTCCACGCTGAAGATCGGCCAGAGCTTGAAATACCGCCACCGCCTGCCGTAATAGGGATCGGCATTGCGGTGATAGTCCCTCCGGTAGAACCAGAACACCAGGAGGGTAATGTGCTGCTGGGAATCGAAACGGTACGACTTCTTGGTGAGCCTGAAATAGAACGGCGTGATGAAAACCGTTTCGTTGTTGACGTAGCGGTAATGACCGTAGACGGGAAAGAAAATGCGCTTCCGTATCTTCGGATTCTCGCAGTCCTTGAACTGCACGAGGGGCCAGGGGATATTCAGCTCCCAGTCCCCGATCCGCTTGTCATAGCCCCATGAGAAGAAGGGCCAGAGAAGCGTCACCGCGGATGTTCTCCCCGATCGGCTCCATTTTCTTCCGAAGAGGGGAAAAAGAAAAAAGGTCTGCTGGAGATCATCGACGTAATAGTAGCGCTGGTAGTTGATCACGAACAGAAACGAATACTTGTCGTACCATCCCCGCTTGACAAAATGGGAATAAAATGGGAGGAGCCTGAATTCCTCGCGGAGCCCCCCCCTGCCGTAGTGAAAAAGGGGCCAGAGGATACCCCAGGCGCGGAAATCCCCCACCTCGTAGGAGAGGTAGGCGGGCAGCAGTGAAATGGCCCCCCAGGCGAGGGTCTGGTAGGACAGAAGGGTGGCGGGAGGGAAAAAAAAGAAGAGAAGCACCCC
Organism: Spirochaetota bacterium; assembly: GCA_040768125.1. Lineage (GTDB taxonomy): Bacteria > Spirochaetota > UBA4802 > UBA4802 > UBA5550 > RBG-16-49-21. The sequence goes on from JAXGNG010000007.1 coordinate 10,918, forward strand.
GGGAAATATGTAGGCCGAAAGCCTGTCGGTTACGAACTTCCCCTTCATGGTGCCGCCCAGGGGCCAGAGAAAGAAGTAGTTCTCCCTCGCCGAATCGGTACCGAAACCGAAAAAGAGGAGCGGGAAAAAACCGAAATCGAAATCGCGCGTATCTCCCCGCCGGACATCGTCCGACTGGCCCAGCCCGAAGAGCCACTTCCACCTGTCGTATCCCGGCTCGCGGTAGCGCCAGAAAAGAAAGGGCATCAGGGAGGCCTGGAAAAAGGACTCCCCCGTCCCGTGCTTCATGTAGAAAGGGCGCACCACGAAGGTGGCCGTGTCACTCCCCCGCTCGTCCTCGTAGAAGAGCCAGAACCAGTTATAGGTCACCGGGTGCTTAGTGTCAGGGGGACGCGTCGCCTCCTCCATCGCCGGTTTCGCCGCCGCTGCCCCCGCGACGATTATGAAGGCGCATGCAATCAGGAGAATCCGGATGGCGGCGCATCGCCATGCCGCGGTTCTCCGCTTCGTCCCGGCTGAGAGTTTCATCGGATGGGATACGGCTCGAACTTGCCGGCGCTGTGATATCCGGCGCAAAATTGGAAGGGGGTATCCGGGACACTCATCATGGCTGCTCGTTATAGGCCAACGGGCCGATATTTTCAAGCATATTCCGTACCGGCAGGCAAAATTCAGGAACCGGCGATCCCCTGCCGAAGCAAATGGTTTGACATGCCCCGGATTTTTTGTAAAATGGGGCCCGGCCGCCGGCGCGCGGACGCGGACTTTTTTCCATCGAAGGAACCATCAATGCGCTATCGTTTCTCATCCCTGCTCCTCATGGCGGCGGTCCTTGTGCCGATTCAAGCCCTCGACGGCCCGGCGGGGGAGCGCGCCCTCCCGCCGATGTACAGGGAGATCATCCTGGAAGACTTCGAGACAACATCCTACGGGGCCGCGCAGATCACGTGCACCAAGCCGGGAGGACGAGAGGCCGACCTCGCCGTTCGGGATCGCCTTCCCGCCAGGGCCGACTCCAGGAAGTACCTTGAAGCGAAGATGCACACCGGGGGCGACGACGTTTTCATAATCACGCCGGCGAAGGAGATCAGCATCGAAGGGCACTGCAGGAGCATACGCTTTCACGCCCGGGGGATACAGACCGACGGCGTGCTCTCCTTCCTCCTCGGCGACACCGACGGGAAACGCCACCTGCTCAGGGCGGGGAGGATCCATTCTTCGGGGTGGCGGATGATCGAGGTCCGCCTCGTGAATACCATCGCCCAGGCGGACGATTTTCTCAACCAGGGGAAAACGATGAAGATCCTTCAGATTCAATTCCACACCGCAGGTCCCGAGGTGTCCTCGCGGCGGTGGGAGTACCTCTACCTGGACGACATCACCGCCACGGTGCGGGACCGCTACCTTGACCGACGGTCAGACGAGTGGTAGCGCCTCCGTGTCTCCGTGGCAATTTATTTTTCATTTACGATTTGGCCTGCCTTACTTAACATACCCCGGCACGGGATACACGAAGGGCCTCCCCGTGGTGGGATTATCGAGGACGATGCACCGCGCGCCGAAAAGCTCCTCCAGCCGGTCGAATTTCAGCACCCCGGAAGGGGAACCGTTCATGACAATCCGCCCCTCCTTTATTCCGACGATCCTTCCCGAATAATCGGAGGCGAGATTGATGTCGTGCAGCACGGTGATTATGGTGGCGCCCCGGCCGTTCAGGCGCCACAGGATATCCATTATCATTACGGCGTGATGGAAGTCGAGGTGGGTCACCGGCTCGTCAAGAAGAATGACGCTGCCGTTCTGCGCCAGGGCGTGGGCGATGCGCACCAGCTGGAGCTCGCCGCCGGAGAGTTTCGTGAGGCGCCGCGGGAGGAGGTGCGCCACCCCCGTGGTTTCCGCCGCCTCCTCGACAATCGCCTCATCATCACCGGAGATCGGGGCGAAGGCGCCCCGGTGGGGGAACCTTCCCATCCGTATGAACTCTCCGACGGTGAAGGGGGCCGTCGCCTCCGGAGTCTGCCGTATCACGGAAAGCTCCCGGGCCAGGGAGCGCGCCCGGTACTCCTTCAGGGGGCGCCCCCTGAAGGCGATCGATCCCGACGAGGGGGCGATATCGCGGGAGAGCGCCTTCAACAGCGTGCTTTTACCCGCTCCGTTGGGTCCGATCACGGATATGAACTCACCTTCCTCGATAGCGAGATCAAATCCCCTGAGCACGGGCGCGGCGCCGTATCCCGCCTCAATGTCGCGCAGTTCGAATATCCTCATCCCCCTCCCCTCCGCACCATGTGAACGAGAAAAAAGATCCCGCCGAGAAAGCCCGTGATGATGCCCACGGGTATCTCGAAGGGGGGGGCGATGGAACGGCCGATGGCGTCGGATACGAGGAGGAACAGGGCTCCCCCCGCGGCCGAGGCTGGGACAAGCCTGAGATGGGAGGGCCCGAAGATGTTTCTCATCACGTGGGGCACGATGAGCCCCACGAAGCCCACGACGCCGGCCAGGGACACCGCGAGTGCCGCCAGGAGGGAGGCGATCCAGAAAAGGGCGCCCACGTCGAAACCGGTGACGCCGAGGCTCCGGGAAAAACGGTCTCCCATGGAGATGATGTCCAGGTGCCGGTGAAACATCATGGCCGCCATGACGAGGAGGAGGGAGAGGATCCCCAGGCCCCTCAGCATATCGTAACGCGCCCCTGAGAGGTCGCCCATGAGCCAGAGCATGGCGCGGTGTATCTGGTCCGACCGCGAGAGGGCGTAGACCAGCATGACGGCCGAGGAAAGTATAAACCCCAGGGCGATGCCGGAGAGGATGAGCCCCGTAGTGCCCAGGCGCATCCTTTTCGAAAGAAGAAATACCCCGGCGATGGCGACGAGGCTCCCGGAGAAGGCCGCGGCGGAAACCAAGGCGGCCCCCCCGCGGGAGACGATCGCGACGGTGGCGCCCAGGGCCGCACCGCCTGAAAGGCCGATGATATAGGGGTCGGCGAGGGGGTTCTTCAGCACGGACTGGAGAACGGTGCCGCTCACCGCGAGGGAGGCCCCGATGACCAGGGCCAGGATGACCCGGGGGAGGCGGAGTCCCACGACTATCGTATAATCGACGCTGCCCGGACCCTCGATGAAAAGACGCGCCATTTCCGCCGGCGTGATGGTTTTCGCGCCGATGAAAAGGGACACCGCGACAAGGAAAAGCCCCGCCCCAAGGAGAATCAGCGCCCTGTAACGCGCCCGCATGACGGACCCTCCCCTCCTGCCATCATCCCCCGCTCCCGCGTGCCGTCACGGATTGTCCCTCCCCCGCCGCGCCGTGAAGGAGGGCCGACACCATGCCGACGGAGGTGACGTAATCCGCCGGCGTGTAATAGGGAACGATCTCGGGATCGATGAGATGGATCCGGCCACGCGCCACCGCCTTCATGGAGGGGAAATCCGAAAGCCTTCCGGCGAATTCCCGGAGATCATCCTCGCCGGTCATACAGATAATCACATCGGGATCGAGGGCCGCCAGGGATTCGAGGGACACCAGGGGATAGGGCATTCCCGCGCCGGCATAGGCGGAAACGCCGCCGGAATCCGCGATGATCCCGCCGATGAAGGATTCGGCCGACGCCGCGATGAGTGGCCTGCAGGAGAGAAAAAACGCCGTCAGGGGACGCGTAGACCGTTCCTGGTTACGACGCACCATGCCCCGCATCCGCGCGCGGTACTTCGCCACGCGTTCCCCGGCGAGGTTCCTCCTCCCCAAAAGCGCGCCGAGGGAGAGGTAATTCGCGCAGATATCTTCGAACCCGCGGTTTCTCCCGAAACGGCGGAAGGCGATACCCGCGCGCTTCAGCGTCTCGAGCTTCTGCACCGGGCCGTCCTCTCCCGAGAAAAGGACCAGGTCAGGCTCAAGGACGATAATCCTCTCGATATTCGGCTGGAGGAGGGTTCCCACCACGGCACAGCCCCCGCGGCTGAACCCGTCGAAGGAGGTGACCCCCACGATGAGTTCCCCTCCCCCCATATCGATGACCTGCCGGGTCAGGGAGGGCGAGAGCGAGACGATCCGGTTGATTCGCCCGGGGACCGGTGCCGCGCCCTCCGGGGATGCGCAGGCGAGAAAAAGCAGGAACGGCGCCACCATGATCCCCGCGCGCGCCATGTTCGTCATAGGTATCTTCATCGGTCAGTTGCCGTGGTAGGATAGGGGGGGAGGCGCCGGCAATGTCAAGAACTATACCATTCGGGCCCCGGCGTGGCACCGCCGCCCGCGTTATGGTCAGCAAGCATGCCCCGCGGCGCGCGGGAACATCTTCAGACCAGAGTTACGATCCGCTCTTCACGGGCGCATCTGATGCAGTAACGGAGACCCTCTTTCCTGTTCTTTCGAGGAATGAAGTAGTGGTTAAGACTGTTGATCTCCCTGCCGCAGCGTGAACATTTCATGGTGCTGACCCCATCACGTTATGGATTGCCGAAAAATGAGGCGTTCTTCCTCCCCGCGCGTCATCCGGGGAATTGCCCGGAGCGGAATATACCCGGAATCACCGCGCCGGTCCTTCTCGCCTCAATGAATAGTATCGGATAAAACGGGAAAAATATTTACCCGAGAGCGCCGGTGACCCTTCATAATCCCCGGCATGCGCGCCAGGTTTCCCTTGCCCGGGAGACCGGAGCCGTTGTACCGCACAAAAAATTTTTTAAAAAATTGTGTTTACAGCCATTCGCGATGTTCTACCATCGGCGCTCAATCATCGTATCACCGGGGGGAGAATATGCCATCAAAGCCGAAACGGGTCGTGAAAAAGAAAAAAAAGGTGGCCCCGAAGAAAAAGGCGCCTGCAAAAAAGGCGCCTCCCAGGACCGAGCCGAAGCCCTCGAAAGCCAAAGCAAAAAAGGTCAACCTGCTGAAACTCTATTCCGAGATGAACAAGCTGTCCCATGACGCCGTTGACAAAGAGGTTATCAAGCGCTTCAAGATAATCATCGACACGATTGAAGAGGATATCACCAAGAAAAGCCTCCTCCAGATTCTCAGGGACCCGAAGAGCGTCATCGCGTCGGAATTCGGCGACGCCCTGCAGCCCTACATCAAGCACTACCTGTTTCTCGACAAAAGGAACAAGAGGCTGAAAAAGGGATGACGGGAGAGGCGGCCATCGATTCCCGGCGGTGAGGAGAAAAGATGAAGATCAGGGTCAAGGCTTTCGCGAGCGTCAGGGAGATGTGCGGATTCGATGAGAAGGAACTCACCGTGTCCGCCGGGATCACCGTGAGGGAGATCCTAGGGCAATTGAAGAGCAACTACCGCCCCCTGGAGCGACTTGACGGCTCCCTCCTGTTCGCGGTGAATGAAGCCTACTGCCCCGACAGCACCGCCCTGGCGGACGAGGACGTGCTGGCCATATTCCCTCCCGTGAGCGGAGGATAGGGACGGGCGATGATATCCATCCAGCTCCAGCAGGACCCCATCGACATCAACCGCGCCATGGCGGAGACCGGCACCGCATCGGACGGGGCCGTGGTCAGCTTCATCGGCCGCCCGCGGAACACCTCCAGGGGAAAAACCGTGCTCTACCTGGAATACGAGGTGTACGGCGAAATGGCCCGCAGGGAGCTGGCGCGCCTGGCGGAAGAGGCCTCGGAAAAATGGTCACTGGGCAGCTGCGTCGTCATCCACCGCTACGGCCGCGTCGATATCGGAGAACCGAGCATACTCATCACCGCGTCATCGTCACACCGCGATGAAGCCTTCCAGGCGGTGCGCTACATTATCGATACCGTCAAAAAAAAGGTCCCCATCTGGAAAAAGGAATATTATTCTGACGGCTCAAGCTGGATGGATGAAACCCCGTAACGATTCCAAATACGTCATCCTGGTGGGTGACGGCATGGCCGATCTCCCACTGGAATCCCTGGGGGGAAAGACCCCCCTGGAGTACGCGCGCACTCCCCGCATGGACGCCCTGGCGCGGGAGGGGATACTTGGCCTGGCGCGCACCGTTCCGGGGGGGATGCCCCCGGGGAGCGATATCGCGAACCTCTCACTCATGGGATACGACCCCCGCGTCGCCTTTTCCGGCCGCGCTCCCCTGGAGGCGCTTAACATGGGGATCGACCTCGGCCCGAAGGACCTGGCGATACGCTGCAACATGGTGGAGATCAGGGACGGCGTCATGCACGATTTCAGCGCCGGGCACATCTCCTCCGAATTCTCGGCCCTGGTGATGCGGGAGCTCTCCGCGTCCCTTGCCATCCCGGGCATTGAGTACCACCCCGGCGTCTCCTACCGGAACATCCTGGTGTGGCGGAACTATCCCCACGAGGGCATGCCGGACACGACCCCGCCCCACGACATTCATGGCTTGCCCGCGGCGGACCATCTCCCCCGCGGCGATGGCTCCGACATGCTCCGGCGCATCATGGCGGATTCCGCCGATATCATCGCCGCGTCGCCGGCGGTCGCCGGGGCCCGGGGCCGCCTCGCGGGTTCTCCCACGTCGGTGTGGCTCTGGGGTTGCGGGAGAAAGCCCGCCATGGAAACTTTGGAATCCCGCTTCGGCCTCAGGGGCCGCACCATCTCCGCCGTGGACCTGATCCACGGGATAGGGCGCGCCGCCGGGCTTTCCCCGGTCCACGTGCCCGGGGCGACGGGATATCTCGACACGGACTACGCCGGAAAGGCCCGGGCCCTCCTGGAAGCCCTCCCGGACGTCAACTTCATACTCCTTCACGTCGAGGCCCCCGATGAATCGGGCCACGAGGGAAACCTTGAACACAAGCTGAAGGCCATCGAGGACTTCGATGAAAAGATCGTCGGACCCGTGATGGACGGCCTTTCCGCTTATCCCGACTACGCCCTCATGGTGCTGCCGGACCACCCCACCCCCCTGGCCCTGAGGACCCACACGGACGATCCGGTCCCCTTCTGCCTCTACTCCTCCTCCGGATGGAAGGGGACCCCCTTTGAATCGATGCGGGGACGCGCCTTCAGCGAGGCCGCCGCCGCCGCCACGGGCCTCTTCGTTCCCGAGGGCCATCGCCTGATCGAATTGATGCTGCATAAAAAACTGTGACCCCGCCGGTGACCCGCCGGAAAGGGAAAACAGATACCACTCCAATCACGAGGGCCGAAGGATGAAAAAGGGAGCCATCATCGGAATCATCGCAGTTGCCATCGCCGTCATCCTCGCCGTGGCAGCGGCGTTTCTCTTCTCCGGGGATGACCTTGAATCTGCGATTGAAGATTTCGAGAGCGGGGACTTCAGGGACGCCATCGTCATGCTGAACAGGCTCGCCCCGACCGCGGATTACGACACGGGGGAGAAGATCTACTACTACCGCTGTCGCGCTATCAACGGCCTCGCCTTCAAGCTGGAAAAAAAATTCAGCGATGAACTCGAGGCGGCCGCCCAGGAGCGGAAGAACGAAGAGGACTACGGGGAAAACGTCCGTGAAATAACGGACTACCTGGCGCGTCTCAACAGGGAAATCGACGGCGACCTGACCCTTATTCCCGCCATGAAAAGGGCCCGCATCGCGCCGCGGGGAAAATTCTACGATGAATTCAATTCCCGTTACCGGGGCAGCCCCCTGATCGAGGATCTCCGCTTCGAGGAAGTGCTCAACATGGGTAAAAGCTCCCCGGAGAAGCTGGTTCCGGCCATGATCCAGTTTTACCACGACCATCCGAACACCGTTTACATCGGTCAGATGATACAGACGCTCTTCGACGGGCTCCGGGACGGTTCGTTCCAGATTTCCGGCAGCGAGGAGGCGGTCTGGCGGATGATCCTCGCCTATCTGCGGCGCTACCCCACGAGCCCTGAAACGGGGAAGCTCTATTCCTGCTCGGGGGACAACGTGAACCTGAGGAGCTCACCCGGCGTGGAAGGTCAGCTCGTGGGAAAGATCGCCCGGGACGAAATCCTTATACAGCTGGAAAAGTCTATGGACACCACCCAGGTCGGCGACACCCGCGATTACTGGTACCGCGTGGCGAGCCTCAGGGGCCCCCGGGGGTGGATTTTCGGCAAGTTCATGGCGCCGGTGGACCTTGCGAAGTATCCCGACGCCGCGGCCGATGCCGCGTGGACCATGGAGGAGCATTTCGAGGAATGGAGCGATTCCCATACCCCGGCGGAATGGTCCCACGTGCCGGGAGGGGACGTGACGGGGATCAACTTCGCCGTGAAGGACGGGAAAAAAATCGCGATACTTGATTCGGCGAAGGGCTCGATAACGGGCCTTTATTCCCGCCACGGCGCGACGCGGGCCTTCGCCGTCGAGACGAGGGCGCGCTTCACCGGGGGCGACGCCGTGACGGTCATTGCCTACTGCGCGGACCCCGCCTCCGCCTTCACCCTCACCCTGGGGCAAGACCGCGTCATCGCGGCTGGCAGGACCATCCCCATCCGGGCCTCGGAATGGAAGAACTACCTTCTCGAGAGCGACGACGGCCGCTTCGCGACGCTCTCGATCGACGGGGAAAAGGTATCGAGCAGGATCGAGCCGGTCAGGACCCCGCATTTCACGCGGCGCGGCGTCTACTGCCTCTTCTCGTCAAAAGAGGAGCATTCAAAAGGGGAAATCGAGTATATAAAGATCCGGTGACCATGGATGACTGTGATCCGATCCGTTCCCGGGGATGACGGCCACAGAGGCTCGAAGTCACAGAGAACATGAGATGAACACTCATCATCTCCCGGCTCCATGCAGCGTCCCTTTACGGTCCATTGAATATAGATTTTTTCTCAGCGTTTCTGCGCCCTTCGCGAACCATCTTTCATTGATGCATGAATGCCCATTCCGCACCGTAAAATTTTGGAAAGACCGATTTTTTCATTGACAGGTACTCCCTTCGCTTTTTATCGTTTCACAGCATTGTTCTTTTTAATAACTGGAGGAAGTCGGGTGTAAATCCCGCGCTGTCCCGCAACTGTGATTCCGCCGCGGCGGATAAGCCAGAACTTCCATGACTGAGATATCCCCGAGGACAGGGAGCCGGTTAACACGCCGAAAGGCGACGTTCACTCATGGCTTGCGCGCACTCCCCCGGGAGTGCGTTGTTCGTTTCATGCGCCATTCCTGCCGGCCGGGACATCCGTCACCAACAATCGCTTTCGGAGGAAAATGCCATGAAACGTACCATTGCCGCACTGGCCGCAGTGCTCTGGGCCTGCCTCGCCGCCGCCGGGCTCTTCGCCCAGGACCCCGGAACCGCCGAACAACCCGCCGCTGTCGACTCGGAAATTACCGGCGACAGGCCGTCGACACCAGGCCAGGAACCGGAGAGCGAGAAGCCCCCGAGGAGGATGAAAAGCGGTTCCGATATCGTCATCACGGCCACGAAGACGGGCATTAACAGGCGGGAGACCGGGGCCTCGGTCACGGTCATCACCGCCGATGAGATCGCACGGACCGAGAAAAGCTCCGTTGCGGAGATACTGAAGAACCAGCCCGGTATCTACATGTCGTCAAACTCCTCCCTGGGGGGCGTCGCGAGCCTCTACGTCCGCGGCACCGCCTCGAACCACGTGACGGTCCTCGTCGACGGCGTCAAGGTGAACGACCCCACCTCGCCGGGAAACGGCTTCGACTTCGCGCATCTTACCACGGAGAACATCGAGCGCATCGAAATCATCCGGGGTTCCCAGAGCACGCTTTACGGCTCCGACGCCATCGGCGGCGTGGTGAACATCATCACGAAAAAAGGGGCCGGGAAACCCCGGGTCGCCGTCGGTTTCGAGGGAGGTTCCTTTTACACCTTCCGCGAAACCGCCTCGGTCAGCGGCGGCACCGATGACGCGGACTACAGCTTCGCCGCGTCCCGCCTGGACTCCCGGGGCTACGACCGCACCTCCACCTGGCGCGGGATGAAGTACTCTATTGAAAAAAACAGCCCCGACGGCTACGAGAACACCTCGGCGTCGGCGCGCGTCGGGGTGAATACGGTCCGGGACAGCCGCCTCTCCCTGGCCCTTCGCTACACCGACGCGAAATCCGAGATCGACGACGGCTCTTACAGCGAGGACACGAACCGGGCCTTCGAAAACGACGCCTTCTCCGGCATCCTGGCGTACCGGATCCCCGTATTCCCATGGTGGGACGCGAACCTCTCCGCTTCCTACATGTACCAGATGCAGAGGGACCGGGACATGCCGGACGCGAAGGACGCCATCTCCTGGGGCGGCATAAGCAACATGTGGTACAAGGGAAAACGACTGTCCGGTGAATTCAGGAACGTCTTTACCATCATGGACGTTGACGAGATCACCTGCGGCGTTTCCTACGAAAAGGAATACGCCGACACGATGCCATGGTGGTGGTACAGCGACGACCCGCCCTCCTGGTGGGGCTCCATGGACCCCCTCAGCCCCGTCAGCAAGAGCGAAGGTACCTGGTCCGCCTATCTGCAGAACCACCTGAAACTTGTCGAACGGATCTTCATCATCGCCGGCATCCGCTACACCAGGCCCGACCAGCTCCCGGAGAACCTCGACTATTCCCTCTCCGGGTCCTTCGTGATCCCCGTGACGGAAACCCGCCTCAAGGGCAGCGTCACGACGGGATACAAGATACCCTCCCTCTACCAGCGGTACAACAACTTCGAGCGCTACGACCGCTTAACCTTCGCGTACCTCAAGCCTGAACGCACCCTGAGCTTCGACACGGGGGTGGAGCAGCCCCTATGGGGGGATCGGATCGTCCTTGAGGCGAACTACTTCAGCATCGACTATCGGAACATGATACATTACGACACGGTCATCGACAGCTTCGGCCGCTATTACAATATCGACGCCCTGACCCGAGGCGTGGAATGCGCCGCCTCCCTGCTGCCCTTCGAGGACCTCGACCTGCGCGGCCACTACACCTACTCGGTCTCGAAGAACAAGACCTTCCGAAGCGGCGAAATGATCCGGAGACCCCGCCACCGTGCCGGGTTCTCGGTGAACTACGCCTTTCTCGGCAGGGGCAACGTCAACCTCGGTTTCACCTACACGGGGAAGCGGAGGGATTACTTCAAGTTCCCCTGGTACGCATCCCTGGATCCCCACTTCAAGTTCGACCTCGCGCTCTCCTGGTGGATCATCGAGCAGCTCCAGGCCCACGTCCGGTTTGAGAATCTTACCAACGAGAAATACGAGGAGATATTCGGATACCGCCAGCCGGGGTTCGCCTGCTACGGCGGGGTGAAGGCGGTGTTTTAACGGCGCCGGGTTTCAACCAGATTGACGACCCCCTCCCCGACCCTCCCCCACGGGGGGAGGGGGAATCACCCCGGCGCTGTGGGGGCGTGCCATGCCCTCACCCCCCTGCCCCCTCTCCCAAAGGGAGAAGGGGAGAATCCCCCAGCGCTCCCTTCGACTCCGCTCAGGGCAAGACGCGCCACCCCCCTTGATAAGGGGGGGGAAGGGGGGATTTTCTTACCTTATTGTAGTATCCCAATCATTGCTTGACAGGTGGTTCCCCCGAGCTAGGATCAGGGCCATTGCCATTGAGGGAGGAAGGACAATGCTGTTCAGAAAAGGGACGCCGGCAGACGACCTGGACAGGGTGTTGAAGCAGTTCAAGAAAGTGAAACAGGGCGAATCCCTTCCACGTGACGGTGCCTGCGCCTACTTCTACTCCCACGTCACCTACGCGGGGCAGACCCTCGTGCTTCCGGAGGGCCGCCGCTTCCGTTTCTTCCACGTGGAGCATGACGACGTTATTCGAGAAATCGTCGAAGGTACCCCCTCCTGGCACGTTGCGAACGAAGAGGACAGAGCCGTGGTCTCGATTCTCTTTTCTCGCCCCGGGGGAATGATGAACCGCGTGGAACTGGCCCTCGACGCCACAGGCGGGAACAGCCTGCGAATACTCGATTTCATTTCAAAAGCGAAAAGCATCGACCTGCACCTCCTGGCCCTCCTCTACGGCGGCATCGTCAGGGAGGCGTCCCTCACCCTCCCGGTCCCCGCCGGGGTGCGCGACGCCCTCCAGGGCGTAAAAAAGCCGGCGGGGTAGCCCCCGCCGGCCTCGTGTTGTCCGTGTCGCCCCTGTCTTCCCCTTATTGCTCCAGGGCTCCGGTGAAAATCGGCGACGTCGCCTTCACGACGGCGCTCTCGCCGGCCAGGATATAGTCGCACTTGCCGAAAAACTTCTGTAACTCGGCGCCGATGTAGAACTGCGCCGAAAGCACGCGGCCCGTGTAGTAGGCCGCCTCGGCGTTATCTGCGAGGAACGCGTCGAGATCCGCCCCTTTCCTGTCGCCGCAGAGCTCCTTCGCCTTCGGCGTCACCAGGGTCAGGGACCAGAGGTGAATGAAGGCGTAGGAGAGCATCGCGAAGGCCTGCTGGAGCGGCGTGGCGTTGGCGAAGATGTGGAGATACTTGCCCTTCTCAATGAGGCCCTTCATGAACTGGACGACCTCCTCGATCTTGGCCAGCCCCTTCTCCATAACCTGTATGTACCGGTCATCGACGACACCCCTGGCCGCTTTTATCGTCTCGTTGATCTTCTTCTTGTAGATGGCGTAGTTGTACATGTCCTTGTCCATGAGGAGCTTCCTCATGGTGAGGTCCATGGACTGGATGCCGTTGGTGCCCTCGTAGATCGAGAGTATCTTGGCGTCCCGGGCGTACTGCTCCACGGGGTAGTCGGAGCAGAAGCCGTAGCCGCCGTAGACCTGTATGGCGTCGGCAACGACCTCCCATGCCTGGTCGGTGTTCCCCGCCTTGTTGATCGGGATCATGAAGTCAAGGAGCGCCTGGGCCTCCCGCTTCGCCTCGTCCTTCTCCACGTGGATCACGTCGGTCAGGTAGCCGCAGTAGAGGGTCAGTGTCCTCATGGCCTCGACCCGGGCCTTCATGGAAAGGAGCATCCGCTTGATGTCGGGATGGTTCATGATCACCGTCCCCTTCGCGTCGGGCTTCATCATCTCCTCGACCCGTTTTCCCTGGACCCGGTTCCGGGCGTAGGTGATGGCGTGCATGTAGGCCGCGCTCGACACCGAGGCGCCCTGGCCGCCGACGTAGAGACGGGCCTCGTTCATCATCTGGAACATGATCTTCATCCCCTGGCGCTCCTGTCCCATCAGGTAGCCCTGGCACTTGCCCTCGTCGCCGAAGACCATGGTACAGGTCGGGTTCCCGTGGATCCCCATCTTGTGCTCGATGCCCGCGCAGGTCACGTCGTTGAACTCCCCCAGGGAGCCGTCATCGTTGATCCGGTACTTGGGCACCAGGAATATCGAAATCCCCTTGGTCCCTTCAGGATCGCCCTCAATCCGCGCCAGGACGGGGTGAACGTTGTTCGCGTAGAAGTTGTTATCGCCCGAGGAGATGAATATCTTCTGGCCCTTGATCGAGTAGGTCCCGTCGGGGTTCTTCACCGCCTTGGTCTTGAGTGCCCCCACGTCGGAACCGGCGTCGGGCTCGGTGAGACACATTGAGCCTCCCCACTCCCCGGTGAGCATCTTCTCGATGAGGATCTGCTTCCATGGCATATCGGGAAGGAAGTTGATGTACATGTTGCAGGCGCCTATGGCCAGCATCGGGAACATGGTAAAGGCGCAGTTCGCCGCAGTGAAATAGTCGGTCACGGTGTAGTAGATGGTCTCCGGCATGCCCATGCCCCCCCACTTCGGGTCCGTGGCCAGGCTCAGGAAACCGGCGTCGTAGTAGGCCCTGAGTCCCGCGAAATACTCCTCGGGGATGATGACCTCCTTCGTGTCGGCCTTGTAGTGCGCCCCCTTCTTGTCTGCGGCATTGTTGAAGGGATAGACCTGCTCCACGCTGATCTTTTCCCCCAGGTTCACCACCTCTTCCAGGGTGTCCCGGTCGAAATCTGCGAACTTCTCGTATTTGCTCAGATCGTGAACCTTGAACAACTCGAACAGAATGAACATCGTATCCCGCGTGTCGACAATGGGATTTAACGCCATGACGGATTCCTCCTGAATTTCTGGGTTGTATATGAACATCGTCCCCGGGGGGGACACCTGTATCGCGCGTCTGAGCCAAGGATTAAAAACAGGGGGCTGTTTGTCAAATATTATTGGCGGGAAAGCGTTCACCGGAATCGGTTATTTTTTGAACACCCCGTCAGTTCGGGGAGAACCGGAGGGTCATAATCGGGATCAGCCGAGGCCCCGGGCGATCTCGATGCCCCTCCGTATCGCCTTCAGGTTGTCGGGGATCGTTTCGCGGAGACGATCCGGGATCACCTCGCCGGCCACTGCCTCGCAATCGTTGTAATCGAGAAAATGGGTCCGCTCGACAAAGCACCCCAGTGTGAGCATGTTGGCAAGCCTCGGGTTCCCCATGGCGACGGCCTCCTCGTTGAAACGGACGCCCGCCACCATGACCCCCTTCGGGGCCGTGATCTTATCCTCCGGTATGAGGCTGGTATTCGCGATGAGGAGGCTGCCCTCCCTCAGGGTCTTCTTGTAGAACTCCAGGCCGATGAGGTCAAGGGCGATCAGGGCCGAGGGGGCGTTGGTGATGGGAGCGCCGATCTCCTCGTCCGACACGATGACGTAGACATCGGTGCGTCCCCCGCGCTTTTCCACGCCGTAGGAGGGAAGATAGGTCACCTCCAGTCCCTTTTTCATCGCCGCCAGGGCCACGAAGAGGCTGATGGTCTGTATACCCTGCCCCCCGAAGCCCGTCATGATCACATCGTAGTACATGGTTTCCTCGCGTCGCGCCCGCCCCCTGACGCCCGGAGCCGGGCGCGGGATGAGCGCTCCTTCTTCCCTTGCTATAGAAAATCCTGCCCCGTCCGCTCCTTGAATACGCCGAGGGGGAAATAGGGGATCATCTGCTGCTCGATCACGTCCAGGGCCTCGATGGGCGATACGCGCCAGTTGGTGTTGCAGGTGGAAAGCATTTCCACCATGGAAAACCCCATCCCGTCAATCTGCATCTGGAAGGCCTTTTTCACGGCCTTCTTCGCCTGGTTCACGTGCTTCGGCGAGTGGAGGGCCACCCGCGTGGAATAGGCGACGCCCTCCAGGGTGGCCAGCATCTCCGCCATCTTGATCGGGTAGCCCTCGGTCTGGAAGTTCCGGCCGTAGGGCGAGGTGGTGGTCTGCTGTCCCAGGAGGGTCGTCGGCGCCATCTGCCCCCCCGTCATGCCGTACACGGAATTGTTGATGAAAATGACGGTGATGTTCTCGCCACGATTGGCGGCGTGGATGATCTCCGAGGTGCCGATGGCGGCCATGTCCCCGTCGCCCTGGTAGGCGAATATGATCCTGTCCGGCTGGGCGCGCTTCATCCCCGTGGCGCACGCCGGGGCCCTGCCGTGGGGCGCTTCGAGAACATCGATGGGAAAATAACTGTAAAGGAACACGCAGCATCCCACCCCGGGTATGCCGATGGTGCGGTCAACGATGCCCAGCTCCTCGATCGTCTCGGCGACGATGCGGTGGGCGATGCCGTGGGTGCACCCGGGGCAGAAATGGGTGACGGTGTCCTTGAGGCACGATGATCGGGTGAATACCTTTTCCATGGGTTACCTCAGCGCCTTTTCCATCTCCGCGAGGACCTCGTTCGGGAAGGGAATGCCGCCTCCCGGCCTCCCGTAGAAGGATACCGCCGCCTTCGGGTCCGCGTTGATCCTCACGTCGTTCAGCATCTGGCCGGTGTTCATCTCCACCACCAGGACCTTCCCTATCCTTTCGGAGTGGCGCCTGATGCGCTCCGACGGAAAGGGGAAGAGCGTGATCGGCCTCAGGAGGCCCACGCGTATCCCCTTTTCGCGCGCCATGCGTATCGCGGTCTTGGTTATCCGCGAGGGCGTGCCGAAGGCGACCACCATGAGGTCGGCGTCGTCCAGGGACCACTCCTCGCAGAGGACCTCGTTCCTCTCCACTTCGTCGTATTTCGCCCGGAGATCGAGGTTGTGCGCCTCCTGCTCACCGGGGCCCAGGTAGAGCGATTTCAGGAGCCGGGGCTCCCGACCCTCCCGGCCGCGGAGGGCCCAGGGCTTCTCCGGTATCACGACGGGGTTCTCCGGGGTGAGACGGCACGGTTCCTGAAACTGCCCCACCATGGCGTCTGCCAGGATCACCGTCAGCATGCGGTATTTGTCCGCGAGATCGAAACCCCTGATGGTGAGGTCGAACATCTCCTGGACCGAGGCCGGGGCGAGGACGATGTTGCGGTAATCGCCGTGCCCCCCGCCATGCACCGCCTGGTTGTAGTCCCCCTGGGTGGGCGAGATGCCGCCGAGACCCGGGCCGCACCGCATGATGTTCACCACGAGACCCGGAATCTCTGAGCCCGCAATGTAGGAAAACCCCTCCTGCATGAGGGAAATCCCGGGGCCCGAAGAAGAGGTCATGGCCCGTTCCCCCGACGCCCCGGCGCCAAGGACCATGTTTATTGAAGCGATCTCGCTCTCGGCGGGGATGAAGGTCCCCCCCACCCTGGGCAAATTGCGCGCCAGGTATTCCGGGATATCGTTCTGCGGGGTTATGGGATATCCGAAGTAGAAACGGCATCCCGCCTGAATGGCCCCTTCCGCCAGGGCGATATTGCCCTTCGTCAGACTTTTTTCCGTCATTTGAACACCTCGATGGCGGTGTCGGGACACATGATAGCGCAGGTCTTGCAGCCGGTACAGAGGTCCTTCTTGTCCTCAAGAAAAACAGCGGGGAAATATCCCACGCGATTGTGGGTCTCCGATATGGTGATAAGCTGCTTCGGGCAGAATTTGACGCAGAAGTAGCAGCCCTTGCAGCGGTCAGCGTCAATCGTGATGTATGCCACGGGTCAACATCCTTTTCATTATTTCAGATACTACTTAATCACCGTGCGTACTCTGTAATATATACTGACATTAATTATTAGGCAAATAAAACTTTTTAAATGCCACTGCCAGTCTATAAAAAATTGCGATTTTACGTCAACAAAATCTGTCGGGTAATCAATAAATTATATGCCGGCGCGGGCTCATGGAACGGGAGATGGTCACGCCGCGGGCTCACGATTGACATGGAAGCACAATGCGAGGTACCCATGGCAGTTCAGCCGAACCCCCGTTGATAAATTCTGTTTGACAGTTACGGCGCAGGGGTTTCAATACAATCAGTCCGGGCGCAACGACGGGAGGAACCGATGGAAGAAAACGAAGTCAGGGTCAAGGTGGGTGAAAAGATCAGGGCGTTCCGTGACGACAGGGGGCTTTCCCTGGCGGAACTGGCGGACAAAACGGGATTTTCCACGGCCTACCTCTCCCAGGTGGAAAACCATCTCATCTCACCGCCCCTGGGAGCGCTGATGAAGATCGCGCGGTGCCTTGACATCGAAACGGGGCGCCTCTTCGACCAGAAGGGCACCGCGCCCTTTACCATCGTGAGGAAGGACGAGCGCGTTCCCACGTCGCGCGTGGCGTCCAAGGAGGGAGTGCGTTACGGATACTCCTACGAGTCCCTGGCGCCGGACAAGATCAACCGCAAGATGGAACCCTTTCTCGTGACCCTGGAGCCAGCATCAAAAAAAGGAACGCCCTACAACCACGAAGGGGAGGAGTTCCTCTTCGTCCTCGAGGGAAGGGTGGAAATCCAGCTCGGGGAGTACACGGACACTCTTGAGCCGGGCGACAGCGTTTACTACGACTCGACGCTTCACCACCGCGTCTCCTGCGTCGGGGACACGCCAGCAAGGATCATCGCGGTGATCCACTCGTAACTACCGTATCACCCGCTCGATCAGGAAATAGAAGAAGGCCGCGCTGCCGAGATAGAGCTGCATCACGATAAAGGCGGCGAAGGCTTTCACGGGGATGCCCGCGCCCCGCGTCGTCACGTACGCGTGAAGGCAGGCGATACCGAGAATGACCTCGGGGATGATGATGTAGACGGCCACGGGACCCGCCATCAGGACACCACGGGCGTACCATGAGGGAAGCATCCACACCGTTGCCTCGGAAGCCCCGAAGATCGCCAGGGACAGGATGGCCGCGGCCAGGTAGCCGGCCCCGGGAGAGCGCCGCTCCCGCACCCGCGTTCCCGCGTAGACGATGATGAAGACCGGTATGGCCCAGAGACCCGCCATGTATCCCGACACCGTGCCGATTTTCGGGAAGCCGTCTTCGGGAAACACCAGGACCCCCAGCACATCGGAGAGGAACCAGTCGGGAACAACCTGGAAGAGGCTAAGGATCAGGGCGAAAAGCCAGACATCACGCCAGGAGGCGTGTCCGCGCAGAGTGCCCGCCAGGGGCACCGCGATATTGTACGCCGCCACGAGGATGAAGAGCTTCACCCCCATGGCCACGCCCGGCACGGGCAGCACCGCCGCGCATAGAAGGGCGAAAAAAAGATGCAGGAGAAGAACCTCGGATTCCTCGCGGAGAAGTTTTTTCATAATCATTCGATCCCGGGGTAGTGAAGGTTACCCGGGAGACGCGTCGGATGTCAAGGCATATCCGGTCACGCCCGCCTTCTTTTTCACGCCCCTCACCGGCCGGAAAAAAACGACCCCCTCGGAAGAGGGGGTCCCTGTACACGCGAAAGCGCGGCGAGTTACCGGGGGGTATCGTGCCGCGTTCTCACGGGGCCATTCGTGCCACGCCGTTTACCGCCCTCCCGTCGCTCCAGCGGCCCATGTCGAAGATCACCGCGGTCTCGTCGTTCAGCGCGGCGTCAAGGGCGGCCCAGTAGAACCGATAGTCCGTGGCGTCCACCTCTCCGTCGCCGCCGAAGATCTCCATTATGAACGACGGCATCCATCCGTCGTCGCTGATCGGCGCCATGTGGTCGGCCTTCAAATCAGGTTTGCCGTAGGTGTCCGTCCGGAGCTGGTACACCACGCGGGACGCCGCGTTCGTGAGCCGGTAGTAGATGTCCATGGCCTGGGATGATGGGGCCAGGGAGTCGTCGTTGCCCGTGAGCACGATCACCGGGCACACCGTTGAGGCGATCTTGGTTTTCCAGTCGATCTCGACGATCTTCACCATGGACTGCACGAAGGTGGGGATTCCCGCCTTGGCGTCCACGCAGGCATCGGCGAGGACGATGTTCTTGGGCGACCAGGCGTCGGACGACCATGCCAGGGAGAGCAGCCCGCCCAGGGAATGGCCGTAGAGGGTGACGTTGTTCCGGTCGGCCATGGAGCCAATGCGTGAAAGCGCGCTATTGACCCCGGTGATGGCCCGGGCAAGGTACTTGTTCTGGTCCGCGTCGGTCATCAGGTCGGACATGAGCCCGAGGAGGCCTCCCTTGTTGAACTGGGGATAGATCACGATGTAGCCCTGTTTCGCCAGGTGCTCGATATGGGCCATGTAGATGTCCGGGGCGATGCAGAGCTGCCCGTGGAGGAATACCACCACCGGCGCCGTGGCCCCGTTCTTCAGGCTGTCCGGTATATAGTACCAGACCCTCGATCCGTCGCTGCCGCTGCCGAACACGATTTCCGTGAACCCGTTGCAGATGTAGCTCTCCCCGGAGCCGTATCCGTAGTCAGGCTGCCCCGGAGGGGTCGGTGCTTTTGACATTGAAAAGGCCGCCGTGCCGGCCAGAAAAATCCCCATGACGATCACTGATGCGACTGCCCTGATGTTCATTAAAAGACCTCCCTGATGGTGTGGTGTGTGGCGGAACACTGCTGCTCCTGAATTGTATCTCCGAATCCCCTGCTTTCAATCCCCCGATTCAGCATTTCATTGTTAACCGTCCGGACGGATTGTACCTGAAAATAGCAGATTATCACGTTTTCATTCAACTCAAAATTACAGATTCTGTATTTTTGACGATTTTGGACGAAAATTAATGGTTTTTTTTCTGATGCCGGTACTCGCTTGGGGTTGTTCCCATCACGCTCCTGAAGGCGCGGTTGAACGTGGAAAGGCTGTCGAACCCCGTGGTGAGGGCCACATCGATGATCTTCTCGTCAGTGCCGCCCAGGCGCCGTACCGCCTCGCGGATCCTGAGCTCATTGATGTAATCGTTGATCTTCTTTCCCGTGTACTCCCTGAATTGACCGCTGAAATAATTGGGATTCATGTCCACCGCGGCAGCCAGGCCCTCCCGGGATATATCGGAGGTATAATTCTCCTCGATGAAGGCGATGATCCCCTTCAATTTCTCCTCCGTTGAGCCGGTAACGGTCCTTTTTTTACCCGGTTCCACTTTACCCGTATCCCCCCCTCCCCCGGCGGTGCGCAGGGTCTCGTAGAGTATTTTCAGGGAGAACACCCTTCGCTGGTATTCCCTGGAGCCGAGGATGACGAGTCCCAGGATCACGAAGGGGGAAAAATAGGTGACCACGAGAAAGGAGTACCGGCTCCCCGACATGTAGAGATACACCTCGGCGAGGCCCGCCGCCGCCAGGAGGGATATGAGCATCACGACGGCGGCGAACTTGAACCGGTCGGGGCGCAAACGGTTGCACCGGTAGGCGACGAAGAGGGCCGAGGGAAAGAACATGACCATCACGAGGACCGCCATGGCCGGGTTAAGGTAGAAACCGGGAAGGCGCGTGTTGATGATGAAGAGGGCCCCGGCGGCGCCCAGGAGAAGCGGGAAAATGACGCGATTGTACTGGTCAAGCTCAAGGCGGTAAAGGGCCTGGATGATAAGAATCGCGAGCATGGCGAAAAGGGGTATGGTCAGCATGAGCATGGGTGATATCCAGCCCAGGGGCACGGGCTTGTAGGGCGAAAAAATCGTGATAATGTAGAGAACATTGAAAATCAGGACGAGGATCTCGTAGAAAAAGAGCCGGTCGGCGCCGTAGAATATCGTGACGGCGATCATAAGGAGTATGGTGCCGACGAGGAGCAGGAGTATCCCGATGGGGAGCTGGTTGTACATCAGGTCAAGGAAATTCTTCAGGTGGCGGTACTCCTGCCTTGGCTGGACGAAGACGCCGTCAGGAAGGCCCCCGTACTCCTCGCCGTATACCCCCAGGCGGATGAGCAGCTCGTTCCTTCCCTTCCGTAACACCCCACGGGGTATGACGCACCCCTCGGGATTGTGAAGGTTCCCGATTTCCCCGGGGGTTTTCTCATCGAGAAGATAATCATTCAGATAGATGGCGTAGGTATACAGGATCCTGCCAAACGAGATGCCGTAATACTCCGCCGGGTCGCCGCCGATGTCGAAGCGGCCCCTTAGCCACAGGTGGGAGAAATCACGACCGCGGGGAGAGGGAGCGCGGAACTTAGACGGGAGATCAACCGGTCGCCACCCCGCCGCGGAACGCGCCACCGCGGGGGAATCGTCCTCGAGGTGAAGTATGCTCCAATCCCCGACCTCTATGGATCCGGGAATGGGCGGGAAGGCCCGGGCGCCGGCGAGGAGTGCGAACAGGACCGCGATAATGATAATGGCGCGCGCTCTCATCTCGCCCTCAGTATGCCACGATGGGCGGCACTGGCAAGCAGAAAACGAAGCCGCCCCGGGGACGGCTCAGATCACTGGTACCCGTGACCCACGGGGAGAACCTCTTCCTCACCGCGGCGGATTTCCGACTCTATGCCGGAATTCCTCCTTGTCCTCCCGGCGTATTTCTTGAACAGGGGCCCCGATTTCTCCTCGTCGCACCGGAGACAGCGGTTCAGGGACCCGTCGGCGCCGTTGTAGGGCTCCCGCCGCATCCAGGAGCGGAGGCAGATACCCAGGCAGTGACGCGCCGTGTTGCGTATGTTGTAGTACCAGATCCGGGCGCAGGGGGAAGACATGCCGAGGCCCTCCAGGCACCTGGTTATCCCCCGGCGGGACATCCGGAAGGCGCACTTCCTCGCCGCCCGGGTCAGATCGGGATGGCGCAGGTACACGTCGAGGTCCCGGAGGGTCGAGCAGGCGCCGCAGGCGCCATGATGGGTCACGCGGTATCCCGCCGCGGCGGCCTCACGGGCCGTGTCGAAGGTCGCGAGAAAATAGCGGCGCTGCGCGGCATCCGTGAAGCGTACCGCGCACACCGAGGAGGCGGGGCTCTCTTCCTCGGGGATGCCTGCGCGATAGGGGTCCTCGTCAATCTCCATGGGGTTCAGGGCGATGGTGTCGCGGAAGGCGTGAGAGGTTTCACCGGCGCGATAATGGGCGACGCCCGCCGGCCCGGGGCCATCCGGCATCTCCGCGGCGGCGGACAGCAGCATGATCGCCGCGGCGCCCGCGGCAAGGGGTTTCGCGATAGACATGGTCATGCACCTCCCTGAATCATGGGGACCCCGCCCGCCATCGCCCTGTCATTGTTTCGGGCATGCGCGCCCTCCCCCGAATATCCTCCGGAGGAAGGGGGTTTTGAGCTCGATGGCCCCCTCGGGGCAGATCTCCTGGCAGCAGTAGCACCGGATGCAGGTCGAGTAATCATGCAGGGGGGGCGCCGACCTTCCGTCCGGTCCCCAGTCGACCGACTTCGGGACCGTGGGGCAAAGCTCCACGCAGACGCCGCAGGCGACGCACTTCTCATTCACGATCACGGGGCGGGGCACAAGGCGGTTGGCGACGAAGCGGATCGCTCCCCTGGTGCGGTAGGGCCTGAGGGGCGACCGGTCGACGTCGAAATCGGGGCACCGCAGGCCCTCCGGGTCGTCGCCAAGGATCTCTATCTCCTCCTCCCGGGCCGCGCCGTGTCCCGATTCGCTGCCGATCTTCACCGTGGGGACAAGCGCGGGATCCAGGTGTATGAGGCGGCACGCCGTGGCGTCCAGGGCGATGGGATCGCGTGAGAAAAGGATGCAGTTCATCGGCCGGGGCCGCCCTCCCCGGGGGCCGTTCCCCTCCATGGCGACCACGCCGTCCATGATGTAGAGCGCCGGCGCCACGAGGGCGTTCAGGTCCAGGAGCATACGGGCGAAGCCCCCGGGGTCGGGGAGCTTGATGTGGTACTCCCCCTTCCTGATGCCGGGAACGCAGCCGAACTGGTTTTTCACGGCGCCGGTGAATTTCTCGAACCCGTGGGTCTTCAGCTTCGGGAGGCTGACGATCACGTCGTGCTCCCTGACGGCCCGGGCGACGATGAACCTGCGGTTCTGCGCCCCCTTATCGAAAAAGACCTCCACGCCCTCGGAGAAATCCGCCACGGCGACACCGAGATCATCAGCGACGGCGAGCAGCCCCGCCTTTCTCGCGGCCCCGGCGGTGCTTCCCACGGCGGGTGAGTCGCCGAAGGAAACCGAGGCCCCCGCGGCGAGGAAGATCTCCGCCACGGCGCGAAATATCGACGGGTGCGTGGTCACGCACTTCCGGGGATCATCGCCCACCAGGAGATTCGGCTTTAGAAGGAGGCGCTTCCCGGGGCCGGCAAAGGCACCCGCTCCCCCGAGGAGACCGACGCCGCGTGCCACGGCGCCGCGCACCTCGTCGATGTCATAGGATCCGCACCGGATCACCGCCACCTGGGCCATGGGAACGCCTCCCCCGGAATGTATGGGCGGGGCATGGAAGCAGCCCCGGAAAAAATTGATTGATCAGCCTGCCATGCCGTGTATCCTGGCATCATACCCCATGGAAGAAAGGGAGACACCATGAGCAGCACCAACACAATGGCGGGCCGGATATTCATGGCCCTGGTGGCCGTACCCCTGGCCATCGTGGCGGCCGACTTCATCCTGAAACTGGTGATATTCAGGCTTATATTTTTCTTCTTCACTCCCCGCATCATGGAAGGCATGCCGATCAACGTCATAATCTACCTTCGCTACGCGATCCTTGTCGGAATTGCCTTCTGGGCGTTCCTTCTCGCCTATGTCTACGTGCGCCACGGCGATTTCAAGCTCGACAGGCTGGGCTTCTGGAAGAAGGGTGAATAGACCCCTTTCCCCGTACACGCCTCACCTGGATTCAAGGATCGTCACGTAGGCCGGCGATTTCTGGGTGTAGCTTTCCACCATTTCAAAAAACACCACGTCCGGCTTCTCCCTCTCGATCACCGAGAAGTCGAACCGGCTATAGCCCTGGAAACAGGCAAGCCTTGAAAAGTGCTCGGCCATGAAAGGCTTTAGAAAATTGAAGAAGGAATCATGGATGACCACGCCCCGGGGAAGGGACCCGTCACGGGTTTCGAAAGCCTCGGTGAACCGGCTGAATTTAGTCGGGTAGTCCACCGGCGCCCTCCCGGCCCGGTGTTTCCGCACGGGCTTGAAATCGGGATACTCCTCCATAAACCGGTCCTTGAGGCCGAGCATGCCGGCGAGGTCCCCCCCGGGCAGGAGTATCCACTTGACACGGTAGTCCTCAAGGGACGCCGGCCTTATGGAAGGATACCGCCCCGCCAGGTCCTCCAGTATCCTCCGGTAGGCGAAATAGGCCCCGTAGGAATTCCAGTGGACATCGTACTTGAAGAACACCCTGCGGCCCTCTTTCCCTTCCTTTACAGACTTCATAAGGTCGATGAACTCGACGCGGGTCTCTTTTTCGAGGTACTCCTTGACCTGGTCGAGCCTGGTGACGTCGCGGACGGGCCTGAAATACCCCGGTATGTACTCGGGATACACGCTGGGCTTCATCGGCGCGAAGACCACGATGAAGCGTATCCCCTTCTCCCGGAGGCGCCGGTCAATCTCGACCAGGGGACGCGCCCAGGCGGCGACCTCTTCGGGGTTCCGGAATATCCCGATGGCGCGGTAAAAATCGAGGGGGTTGTTCCCGTCGTCGTCCTTCACCAGGTAGAGCCAGTCGTCCCTCCCCACCAGTACCTTGGGGAACTGGTTCACCCCGAGGACCTTCAGCTTGAAGAGGCTGTTCCAGCGTATCAGGTGGTTCCTGAAGCCGAAATTATCAATGAAATACTTCACGAACTTCCCGTGGAAATCGGCTATGGACCTACGGTCCAGGCGCAGCTTGGGGAGTTCCGAAAGGGAGCGCTGTTCCGTGTTGGGCAGGGTCGGCGCGATAGTGAAGATGTTGTCGGCGATGGGGAGCCAGAGCACGGAAAGAAAAAGCACCATGATGAGTATGTTCGTCGCCGTTGCGTACCGGTTCTTCATGTCGCCACCCTAGAACTGGAAATAGATAAAGGGATTGTAGGTATCGCTCGCCACGGCCATGCAGGAAAGGACGAGTATCCCCGCCAGGACCGACACCTGGAACACGCCGTAGGCCGCGCCCAGGGCGCCCTGTACCGCCCCCGTCCGGGCTTCGATGAATGCCTCGATCCGCTTCCGGGCGGCGGGCACAGCGGGCATCGAGCCGATGACGGCCAGGCAGAGGGCTATTACCAGCTCGTTGTTTCCCAGGTACTGCAGCACGCTCTGCTCGCCCGCCCCGGCACCGGGAAATCCGAACATCGCCCCTATGAAGCGAAGGGCGTACCCGATGCTCTCGGCCCTGAAGAAGGTGAGCTGCACGAAGAAGAACACGATGAACACGGCGTGACCCGCCGGCTTCCAGATCCGCTCGGTCCACCGGTTCGAAATCCGCTCGATGACGAGGAACACGCCATTCAGGGTGCCCCAGACGACGAAGGTCCATGCCGAGCCGTGCCAGAGCCCCGTGAGGAAGAATATCGTCAGAAGGTTGAAGTAGCTCCGCCACCGGGTTACCCGGCTTCCCCCCAGGGGTATGTAGAGATAATCCATGAACCAGGAGGCCAGCGAAATGTGCCACCGCTGCCAGAAGACGCGGAATGACCGCACCGCGTAGGGGTAGTTGAAGTTCTCCATGAGCCTGAAGCCGAAGAACCTCCCCACGCCGATGGCCATGTCGGTGTAGCCTGAAAAATCGAAATAGAGCTGCATGGCATAGCAGAAGATGCCGAACCAGGCCATCGAGATGGGGAGGTCCCCCGCGGGAATGGCGAAGATCTTGTCCGCCGCGGCCCCGGCGACGTTGGCGATCAGCACCTTCTTCCCCAGGCCGGTAATGAAACGACGCGCCCCGCAGGCGAAGTCGTCGACGCCGACGCGCCGTTCCACGAGCTGACCGGCGATATTGGCGTAGCGCTCGATGGGGCCCTGGAGCATTTTCGGGAACATGGCGAAAAAAACGGCGAAGGAGAGAGGGTTCCGCTCCACGTCGGTTTTGCCGCGGTAGAGGTCGATCACGTAGGAGAGCATCGAAAAGGTGAAGAAGGATATCCCGATGGGGAGGTGGATCCGGGGAACCGGGAAGGGTTCCGCGCCGAAGAGTTCAATCAGGACGTTGATGTTGGCGACGATGAAATTCGTGTACTTGAAGAAGACCAGGGGGAGAAGATTGCAGAGTATCGAAATGACCAGAACGCGCTTCCGGCCCTCCCCGCCCCGGGCGATCCTGAGGCCGAAATAGTAATTCATCGTGATCATCACGATGATCAGGACGGTATAGACCTTCTCGCCCCAGATATAGAAGATGAGGCTCACGACAAGAAGGAAGACGTTCCTGCCCACAGGCCTGTTACGGAGGAAAAAGTACAGGATCAACGTAATGGGCAGGAAGAAAAAAAGAAATGTGACGGAATTAAATAGCATACCCTCTGTGCGCGGCGGCCCCGCCAGGGCGCCGCATCCTCGAAATTTCAAGCACTCAATGCCGTGGAGGTCCTTTCGTCAAGATAAAAACAGGGCTAAAACGGGTAGACCAGCTTCATCAACAGGCCGGGGTTTTTGTCCATGAAGGCCCTGATGTCCTCGCTCTTCATCCCGTACACGGAGACGGGCTCCCGGTTGGCAAAGGTGTAATCGTCGGGCTCGTCCTGGGTGAGCCGCTGCACTGAGCCTATGAAGTCGCCCCTGGAGAGCACGGCGACGCGCCTGCCGCTGCGGGAGACCTCAACGGACCCCTTACGAAGGATGTAGATGTGCGAGACCGGCTCGCCCTCCCGTATCAGGGTGCCGGGCTCAGGCATCTCCATGGGAATGAATATCGATTCGAGCCAGGTCTTCTGGGAGGAGGTGCAGTGCTGGAAGAAGGTGCTCGTGGAGAGAAGGTTCCAGGTCTCGCTGTTCCGTATCCGCGCCAGCCTGTTCAGGGTCTTTTCGAACTCGGTGCCGATGATGAAATTCTGGAACTTCTCCCGGGCGATGGTGTAGACCACCAGGTCCGTCTCGGCCATGACGTCTGCGGCGCGGGTCTGGTCGGTCACCAGGGCGACCTCGCCGAAATAATCGTAGGTCCCGTATATCTTCTTCTGCTCGAGGCCCCCGCTGTCCACAGAGACGTTCCCCGAGTAAATGATGTAGAACTTGTCCCCGGGAGTGCCCTTCTTGATGATCACCTGCCCCTTGCGGTACCGCTCCTCCTCGACGATGTCCATGAACTCCTGGGCCTTGGCGATCGGAAGGTCCTCGAAGAAATCAAGGTTCTTGAGTATGCCGAGGATCTGGTAGGCGGTCTCGAACCGCGGGGGCGCCGTCTTGAAGTAAAGGGTATTTTCGATGCCGAAGCGCGCCAGGGTGAGGTCCGTCTTCACGGGGAAATCCTTCTTCGCGATGTGGTAAACCACGATCCTCTTCCTCACCTTTTTCGGCAGGGCGTTCAATATCGAGATCGGCGTGTGGAGGGGGGCGATGCCCGACTCGTGGTAGATCACCTTCGAATCCCAGGGAAACCTGGTCAGCTCCTCGTAGCGCCCGCGCCCGATAATGCCTTTTTCATGGAGCTCGCGGTGTATCGCGGGATCGTTGTTGTGGTCGGAGGAGTAAACGAAGCTCTGGTCCTGGAAGTTCATCTTGAACCCGATCGTGGGGATCGAGTGGAGGGTGTAGAATATGTCGAATCGTCCGCCGTGTATGAACGTCGGTATCCCTATCTTCACGGGATGGAAGTTGAAGAGCCTCATCAGGTACGAAGAGGGCATGTCGCTCAGGGCCGAGTATTTTTTGAGGAAGCTGTGCATCACCGTCTCGGTGGTGTAGACGGTCACCTTGTGCTCCTCCAGTATCTTCTGGAAGGTCCCGGCGTCATGGTCGGCGTGGCAGTGGGTAAGGATGATGCTATCGATGAACTTCGGGTTCACGTTCGAGTCCACGAGCCATTCCGTGGAGTTGACAGGGGGATCCACCATGATGCCGTTGTGGTTGAGCCAGACGATGAATCCCGAGGTGTTTTCCCCCGGATCAAACCCGTGGCTCGGCCCCAGGCAGGTGACCCCGAAAAGCGGTGGCCTGAAGGGTTCGTGCAACCGCTTGCCGATGAGGTAGGTCGGTTTGTACTCAACACGGGGCGGCACTTCGGCGATCACCCGTTCCCCCTCGCTTACGCGGAAACCGCCGTTCCCGAGTATTTCCACGGTGATCCCCCGGATGGTGAAGCGGTCGTTTTTGAAAATGCCGACGGAGAGGAGGTCGGAGAACTTGAGGTTCTTCCTGAAAAATTCCATCTCCTTCCTGATGTCGGGGACCGACATTTCCCCGTCGGCACCGTAATCCGCGCCGATATCGAATTCCGCGGGACCGAAGAGCGACTCCTGGAGCACCTTCTTCATCTGTTCGAACTGGTGTTCCCGGCAGATGATGGTGGTGCGCCGTTTCCTCAGGAAGAAGTTGTAGTATATGGGGAACTCGATCTCGGCGATGCTGATGCCCTTGATCCAGTTGAAAAGCTCGGCGGTGAGGACGAAAATCTGCGGCACGTCCTTGGGCATGCCCATGGTGTCCTTGATTGTCTCGGGGGGCGACCCGAACTGTATGTAGCCGATCGAAGTATCGACCAGGTAGCCGCCCCGCGGGAGCACCGTCACGTTGTCATACATCCGTTCTTCACTCATACGCATGCCGCGGCGTCTCGGAAATAGGGCACGTTAAGCATGATGCGGGGCCCCCGCCTGGAACGGGCGCCCCGGTCCTACTCGAATACCACCGTGTGTGTACCACAATATTCCCGACAGCGAGAGAAATAAATCAAGTACTTTTTCCAAGGAGCCCGGCGAGGTCATCGACGGCATGCACTGGGGCGCCGCAGCGCGTGCCCCTGCAGACCCAGGCGGTCGCCCTTCCCCCGGAAGGCGACATCATCGCCGTGAAGGGCGCCAGGTCATCCAGGGAGGGGCCCTCGCGGCGGGGCGTCTTCACCAGGACGGCGCAGTGGGGAAGATAACTGTTCATCAAGAACACCGTCATTCCACGGAACACCGGGTCCTCCTCGTTACCGGCCACCACGACCTCGGATGCACCCTCGCCGAGATGAAGCATGGCGGCGCAGAGCATGGCGTGGGCCGAGGGGTGTTCGGCAAGGCCAGGCCCCGCGCCGCGGAGTATCTCGCCGGCCCGCGCCTCCCAGGAAGGGTCCCCCGTGAGGCGGGCCAGCCTGGCAAGCACCAAGGCCGCGACGCCGTTTCCCGAGGGGTAGGCCCCGTCATGGTAATCATTGAAGTCCGCGATATGGGCCTCCCCGTTCCCGGGGGAAAATCCGAGGCCACCGGCGCCGCGGGAAAAGACGCGAAGCATCGTTTGTGCCAGGCGCACGGCGCGATCGAGATGGCGCGTGTCGTAGGCGGTCGCGTAGAGTTCCAGGAAACCCCACGCCACGAAGGCGTAATCGTCGAGGTAGCCCTCACGCGAGGCCTCGCCGTCGATCCACGCGTGGGCCAGGCGATCCTCCCGCACCATCTCCTCCCAGATGGCCCCGGCGGCGCCCTCCGCCGCCGCGCGGTAGCAATGGTCCCCCAGTGCCCGCGCCCCGACCGCCAGGGAGGCGACCATCAGGCCGTTCCAGTCCGCGAGGATCTTTTCGTCGCGGAACGGACGGGATCGCCGGTCCCGCGCCTCGAGGAGACGCCGCCGCACCGATTCGAAGCGCCCGTCCGCGGGGGGTGCACCGCCGAGGTGAAGCACGTTCTCTCCCGTGAGTACCCCCGTCGCTTCATCATGGAAGTTCCCTTCCCCGCGCACCCTGAATATCTCCCCCGCGTAGGCCGCGTCGTCGGCGCCCAGGACGTCCCGCAGCTCCCCGGCGGACCATAGATAGAAGCGGCCCTCCCTCCCCTCGCTGTCCGCGTCCTCGGCGGAATAGAAGAACCCCCGGGGCGAGGTCATGTCACGAAGCACGTA
Source organism: Spirochaetota bacterium (assembly GCA_040768125.1). Classification (GTDB taxonomy): domain Bacteria; phylum Spirochaetota; class UBA4802; order UBA4802; family UBA5550; genus RBG-16-49-21. The sequence continues at coordinate 40,806 of JAXGNG010000007.1, forward strand.
CTCGAACGTCTCCCGGGCGGCGGCGGCATGGCCCTCGTCGCCGCCGGCCTGGTACGCCTCGCAGGAGGCCATGGCGATCATCGCCTGGTCGTAGAGCATCTTTTCGAAATGGGGAAGGAGCCACCGCGCGTCCGTGGAATATCGGTGGAAGCCGTGACCGAGCTGGTCGAAGATTCCGCCGCGCCGCATCGCCGCAAGGGTCTCGCACGCCATGGTCCGCGCGCGCTCCTCCCCCGTGACGTGCCAGTAGCGAAGGAGAAACAGAAGGTTATGGGCCGAAGGAAATTTCGGCGCCCCACCGAAGCCGCCGTGGAGAGGGTCGTACCGGTCCGAGAGTTCACGAAAGGCCCGGTCAGGCATATCCGCGGGAAGGGACACGGCATCACCACCCGGAGCGGGCCGGTTCAGCGCCGCGGCAACGGCCGCGGCTGATTCCTCGACCTCGTTCCTGTTCTCCCTCCATACCTCCGCGGCGCGGTTGAGCAGTTCCAGGAGCCCCACCCTACCCCCGGCGCTCTCCCGGGGGAGATAGGTGGCGGCGAAGAAGGGGCGCCGGGCGGGGGTCATGAGTATGGTGAGGGGCCACCCCCCCCTGCCGGTCAGCATCTGGCACACGGCCATGTAGACCCGATCGACGTCGGGCCGCTCCTCGCGGTCGACCTTTACCGCCACGAAGGAGCCGTTCAGCGCGCGGGCCACCTCTTCGTCCTCGAAGGACTCACGCTCCATGACGTGGCACCAGTGGCAGGTGGAATAGCCGATGGAGAGGAATATCGGGCGGTCCGTGTCACGGGCCAGGTCGAAGGCCTCCTCCCCCCAGGGATGCCACTCCACGGGATTGTGAAGATGCTGGCGGAGATAGGGGCTCTTCTGGCCCGCCAGGCGGTTCTCCTTCGTCATGAAGGCCCCCGGCTATTCCCGAATCCGTTCATCATGACATACTCTCCCGTTCCGCGCCGTCCGGGACGCGGGAGCAGTTTCAAATCCGGCGCGGGATGTCCCACGGCGATAAGGAGCGGTATAACCCGGTCCCCGGGAATGCCGAATTCACGCTTGACCTCGGCGGCATCGAAGCCGTCCATGGGGTGGCTCGCGTACCCCAGGCCCGCGGCGGCGATCATCACGTTCATGGCGAAAAAGGAGGTGTTCTTCACGGCGAAGATCCTCCTCGGCTCGCTGTCCCGCCCGCCGTAGGCCTTGAGGAAATAGGCTTTTTGCTTTTCCGCGGCATCGGGCGCGACGTATCCCCCGGCGATCCTGTCCTCCATGACCGCGTCCAGGTTCTCCTCCACTGCACCGGGGTTCGCAATTATAATGAGTACCGCCGACGCCTCCTCAACCTTCGCCTGGTTGCTCGCGCAGCGGCGCAGGGCGCGCTTCCTCTCCGGGTCCGTTACCAGGACCACCTCCCAGGGCTGGAGGTTTCCCGACGAGGGGGCGAGTCCCGCGACCTCGATGATCTCGAGGAGTTTCTCCTCCGGGACCCCGCGGGAGGGGTCGAAAAAATTGATCGCCCTCCGGGAGCGTATGGCATCGATCGTTTCCATGCGTCACCTCCTTGATGGCGCGTCATGCCTGGCGGCCGTGCCGCCGCGACAGTCGCACAATACGTTCAATATATCATGACATGCGCCGAAGGTCAAACCAATAGTCGCCCGGGTGCAGACAAAAGGCTCTGATCTCCATTGAGCTCTCATTATAAACAGAATAATCAATGAACCACGGATGGACACGGATGAACACGGATCAGGCGTATTGATGAACCAAGGTAATAACCGGATATACTATATTATTTGAATAAAAGTGCATCATTTTAAACCCCCTGTGTCCAGATTTTCAATGGGTTTGTTTTTTTGCAGTTCTATCACGTTACCCTGCATATCCGTGTCCATCCATGGTTCACTTTTATCATGATATGCATACCAATCTGGTCACACGGGCGGGAGCACCCCATCACACATCACAACATTATAAAAAAGAATCACGCTCAATTTCCTTCATTCCGATTCCCGTCGGATTATTGCTTTTTAAATAAGCAATTTCCCTGCTCATCCGCGTCCATCCGTGTTCATCCGTGTCCATCCGTGGTTCCCTTTTATAATGATGTGCATCCCATACTGGACAAGGCAGGCATCCCGCGTCATACATCACAAAAAAGAATGAGAATCTCGCTCCATTCCCTGCATTCCGATTTCCATCAGGTTTATGCTTTTTTAATAAGCAATTTCCCTGCTCATCCGCGTCCATCCGTGTCCATCCGTGTCCATCCGTGGTTCTCTTTAGCATTGCTTGTCCATACCCGTATGAACATGGACAATCACACGGTGAAAACGATTGACATGGCCCCGGGAAGGGATACGATGCATCGAAGCCAGTTCATTCACGGGAGGACGGCGACGGCATTTCTCGATCATTTTTTCCTGGTCTTCCATACCCTCTTCACACTCTTCAACATGGCGGGGTGGATATGGCGCCGGACCAGGAGGATCCACCTGGCCACGGTGCTGGTCACGGCCTTTTCCTGGTTCGTGATGGGCTTCTGGTACGGCTGGGGCTACTGCTTCTGCACGGACTGGCACTGGAAGGTCCGCGATGCCCTGGGCCGCCCCATCACCTCGGAATCCTACATCCATTTCCTTATTATGGAGCTGACCGGCCTCGACCTTCCGCAGAAGGTGGTGGACACGGCGACGCTATGGATCTTCCTCGCCTGCGCCGCGGCGAGCCTCGCGCTCAACGGGAGAGACTTATTGCACCGGCGAAGGGCGAAGGACGCGAGGTTCCCGAGAGGAGATGGCGGGGGCCGATAACCCTTTCACTTCACCGACACGCAGGGCATGCAGGGCGGGTTGAGCCGCTTGCGCTGGACCTCGTAGTCCCGCCGACAGGCCTCGAGATACGCCGGAAGGGACGCCTTCGTCACCCTGGTGCCGAAATCGGCGGGTACGGGGATCGACGACGGGAACATCCTGGCGACAATCAGCGGCCCGATCTTTTTCCGGTAGTGGATGATGTCGACGTAGTTCATGTCGTCGGCGGTCACCGAGTTGTAACCGCTGAAATCCCAGAAATCGGTGATGCCCGCGATTCGTTCCCTCACCTCGTTCATGAAGGCGATGTCCTCGCAGAGATAGGAGGAAAGATTGACGGGGTTGATGAAGACGGTCAGGGCGATGCCGCGGTTTCGGCAGAGGTCCGCCATGGCCCTGAGCTCCGCCGTCGTCTCATCCAGGCGCTTCGCGCATATCGTGAAAATCGGCTGTTTGAAGCGGGCGCGATGGGAGGCGGGGTCCGCATCGATCTTCATTTCCCTCCTGAGAAACACGTACTCCCCCGTTCCCGTGAGGTCATACCGCGCCTCCTTCCCGTCGAACTTGATCTCCTTGAATAGGGAAAAATCGGGCTCCATGGTGAGGAACGTGAAATAGAAATCGATCCTGTCACGAAGGGTCAGGGGATACATCCTGTTGCGCACCATGTTTTCCAGGGGAAGCATCTTGAAGGAGAAGTAGTCGACGCCCACCACGACATGCTTCACCTCGATCCCCTTGTCGAGAAAGATTTCGAGAACCCGCAGGTACTCCCCCACGACCCCGGAGACGAAGGTCATGTTGTAGTGGCGCCCACCGACGGCGCGGTCCATGGCCTCCACCGGGACCTGGCTCACCCGCGATGAGCCGAATAGGAACGAATCATACTTCTCCGGGTTTTTAAGAACGTGGTCGACCTTCACGAACCGCTCGTGGGGGCAGACGTAGAGCGACTCGTAGTTCTTCCGGAGGACCCGGTGGGGATCAAAAATATAGTTATACCCCAGGAGAGGAAGCGCCGAGAGAACGGCGATCGCGATTAATTTTATAACAAGTTGCTTCAAAGGGCCACCCATGCGCTTAAAACTGGAAATATATGAACTGGTCCGCCCCGCGCACGCCCAGGAGGAGAATACCCCCCCCGAGAAGGGCGTAGAGGGTCCACCTCACCGCCAGGGGCTTCGTCCGTATCAGGTCCCTGATGCTTCCGCGGGTTTCCTGCACGTAATGTACCGCGAAGAGAAACACGCCGAGAAGCAGCATGAGGGAAAACTGGATCGCGTCGTAATGGAGCGTCAGGCGCCCCACGTTCGTGCCGGTGAAGTGCGTCAGTATGTACCAGGCGTCGGACACGCTTCGGGCGCGGAAAAAGACCGCGCCGAACACGAAGAGATGGAAGGTCGCCGCGATCATCCAGAAGGTCCTCGCCCGTGAGATGAAACGCCCGTAGGCCGCCTTCCTCGTGCGAAGGACGCCGATTGCCCCCAGGAGAAGCGCCAGGACCCCGGCGCCTATCCTCGCTCCCGCTCCGGCCACCACGGGTCCGCCGGGTACCGCTAAAGCGGCGGCCCCGAGGGCGGAGACGAAGAAGAGCGCCGCCGGCGCCCCTTCGAGGGCCCCGAAGACCTTTCCGCGCACCCACTCGCGGGGGCCATGGGTCATACGGCTGATGATGAGAAACACGCCGTTCAGGGAACCCCATATCACGAAGGTCCACTGGGCGCCGTGCCAGAGGCCCGAGAGGCTGAAGACGATCATCATGTTGAGGTAGAAGCGCCACCGGGGCACGCGGTTCCCCCCCAGGGGAATATAGAGGTAGTCGCGGAACCAGGAGATGAGGGTGATATGCCACCGCCGCCACAGCTCCGCCAGGGAGCTCGCGAAATAGGGCCTCCTGAAGTTCGGGAGGAGCCGGTACCCCATTACCTGGGCCGTGCCGATGGCCAGGTCCGTGTAGCCGGAAAAATCGCAGTAGACCTGGATCACGAAAAGATAGGTGCCGAGAAGGAGGGGGAGCCCGGTGTGGAGCTCGGGCTTGTTGTAGACCGTGCCCACGTACATGCCGAGTCGATCGGCGATCACCAGTTTCTGAAAAAACCCCCAGGCCATGAGCTTCAGGCCGTCGGTGATCCTCTGGTAGTCGAATTCCTTCTTCTCGAAGAACTGGGGGAGAAGCGTCGTGGAACGCTCAATGGGCCCCGAGAGGATCACGGGGAAAAAACAGACAAAGAGCGCGAAATAGCCGAGATGGCGCTCCGGCTCCCTGGTGCCCCGGTACACGTCGATGGTGTAGCCCAGGGCCTGAAAGGTGTAGAAGGATATGCCAACGGGGAGGAGAAGCGCCAGGGCCGGAACGTCGTAGGGGACTCCCAGGAGCGCGAAGAGCCCCTTCATGGAGGAGTTGAAGAAATTGAAATACTTGAACATGAAGAGGATGGAAAGGTTCGTCATCACGCTCAGGGCGAGCCAGAGCTTCTTCACGCGCGCCGTCTTCCCGTGCATCATGAGGGCCGTGCCGTACACGACCAGCGTCGTGGTGACGATCAGGAGCGCGTACTTCGGGTTCCAGAACATGTAATAAAAATAGCTGGCGGCGAGGAGGAGCATCCACCGGTAGCGCTGGGGCATGGAGAAAAAGACCGCCACCACCACGCCGAAAAAGACGAAAAATTGCCATGAATTAAAGAGCATCACGAACCCGGAATCCAGTTTTTCCCGCGGCCCGCTCCCCCGGGGGGGCGGGCCGGAAGGGCCGTCCCTCAGACAGGCCTATCACCAGAAATGCTTTCGGAATCGATGTCAAGTATTTTCGCACGGGGGGATCAAAAACCGGTATCCTCGTTATGCATGTCCGGGACCTGGATAGTATGCACGGTCTTGAAGGGCCCCGGCGGGAGCCTGTCATGCCAGGGCCTCTCCATGATGATCAGGCGCCGGAGCCGTTCATCGTACCGCACGATCACCTCGTGTCCTCTCCCCCCGGCAATGGTAACGAAACCGGAGATCGTCCCCCCCGTCATCTCCCGGGGAATCTCCCCGGCGCTCAGTATCCTCTTCACCTGCCCGTCATAGATCCCGATGGGATGGCGGTGGTTTCTCCTTCCCTTTATCACCAGGACCGCGCCGGTCCTCACGAGGGCGCCGTCGTCGGCCCTGCTGAACTCCCACTCGATGGAAAACGCGTCGTCCCGCTCCGCCTCGCGCGTCTGTTTCGCGCACCCCGTCGCCAGGGCGGCGGCAGTGATCATCACCATCAACACCAGGCAGGCTCTTTTCATTTCATCCTCTCCACGCTTGTATTCCCGGTTCACGGGCGCCGCGGCCCCGTTATCCCCCGATCTTCGACATGAAGCCCGAACGGGTAAGGGAGTAGCAGCCTCCCCCTTCGGGACGGCATTCCAGGGCGTGCCCCTCATGTTTCGTTTTCACGGCATCGACGATTATCCGCCCGAGGGCCCCGTCGTCCGCGCCGTCCCTGAGGGGCCCCTTGAGGTCGTGGTCCGAGACCGAGTGAAGGCATGTCCTGAGGCGGCCGTCCGAGGTGAGCCTGAGGCGGTTGCAGGACGAGCAGAACTTGTGGGTGACGGGGGGTATGATCCCGATCCGCATCGGCACGGTGCCGCGGTAACGGTACCCGTACATCACGGCAACGGAGGTATCGCCATGGACGTTCCGCGCGAGCTCGCCGAGGGAGGAGAGCCGCTCGACCAGCTCGTCCGAGGAAATGAAATCCACGGCGCCCTCCGTTCCCTCGAAGGGCATCATCTCGATGAAGCGGAGGGTCACGTCACGGCCGCTAAAGTAGTCGAGATAGGACTCCAGGCCGTCGATGGTCTCCCGGGAAAGCACGGCGTTGATCTTGATATCGAAAGAGCTGTATCCCAGGGCGCGGTCAATGCCGTCGAGGACGTCCGGGAGTGCGTCGCGCATGGTGATTTCCCGGTAGGCCTCCCGCGAGACGGTGTCGCAGCTGATGTTGAGCTTCATCACGCCGAGGCGTTTCAGCTCGTCGATATACTTTCCCAGGAGCACGCCGTTCGTCGTGAGGCACAGCTCAAGGGATGGATGGCGCTCCCTCGTCTGCGCCAGGATGTCGATCATCCCCCTCCTGAGGAGGGGCTCGCCGCCGGTGAACCGGACCTTGATCACGCCGAGGGACGCGAAGACGCCGATGAGACGGACGAACTCCTCGTTGCGGAGTATCTCGTCGTGGGAAAGGAGCTCCACGCCCTGGGGGGGCATGCAGTAACGGCACCGAAGGTTGCACCGGTCGGTTATGGAAACCCGCAGATAATCATGCCTTCGCTGGAATGAATCCTTCAGCATCGGTCCTATCCGGTTTTCTTCATTCCCCGCCGGGACGGTAATCGACGCCGGTTCGGAAGTTATGAATGAAGTAGGGATTGCCGGGGTCAAGGCGGCAGGCCCCGGCGTACATCTCGACGGCGCCGGCGCGATCGCCTGCAAGCTCACTGGCGACCCCCAGGTTGTTCAGGATGTCCGCCGTGGCCCCGCCCTCTCCGAGGGCCTCACGAAAGAGGATCCGCGCCGCCTCGTACCGGCCTTCGAGGGCAAGGGACACGGCGCGGTTGTTGATCGACGCGACGGGGGTCCCACGGCGCACCAGGGCAAGATACCTGACGACCACGGTGGTGCGGAAGTGCGGCGCTGCCGCCGTCAGGGGTTCCTCCCCGGAGGGAAGGGTCCCGAGATAATGCCTTCTCTCGACCTCGAGGGGGCGGTACGCGACGCACCCGCCCATGAGGACCGCCATGACGGCAACGAATACCAAGCTCTTCGTCACTGGACATACCCTGTTTCACACACACCGCGGCGCCATGCGTGTCAATAAAAAAACATCCCGCCTTCAGGGCGATTGCAGACCCGAAACAACCACGGAATAATATCCTGTGATGCAGGTAATATAGGTAACCTTTTGAAATTTTTATTGACTTATTCCTTTAACCGCCCTGAATAGGGGAGCAACGACAGGCACCGGGTACCGTCATTCCCCCTGCCGTTTCGATTTTACCCGCAGGCCCCCAGCAGCGCGTAATCCCTTTTGCCCGTTTTCCCCGGATAACCGGCAATAGGGCGGCGTAATTGCCCACGAAAGGCCGCCTGCAATACAGAACCGGAGAGACCGATCCATGTCCAGAAAATACCTGATCCCGCTGTTGACGATTTTCCTCATCATTTCGTGCGTCCAGAAGTCGGAGGGCCTGAAAAAATCGGACATACCCGTCCTCGTCAACCAGTTCCTGGCGATGCACGTCCAGCACCACTCCCTCACGGAGGAACTCTCCCGGAGGACCCTTGACAACTACATCATGTCCCTGGACCACGGGAAATACTACTTCTACAAGAAGGATATCGAGGGCTTTGAGCGCCACCGCGACAAAATCGGCGACTACATCATGCGCGGCGAGTTCTCCTTCATCGACGAGATCTTCGCCGTGTACAAGAAACGGTTCAAGGAAACGAACGTCATCATCAGGGAGCTCGTCAACGGCCCCTTCGACTTCACCACGGACGAAAAAATCATCGTGGACAGGGAAAAGGTCGATTACGCCGCGAACAGGGCCGACCTCCGTGAACGCTGGAGAAAGAACATCAAGCTGCAGCTCCTGAACTACACCTCATCGGGCCAGAGCCTCGAGGAGGCGAAGAAGAAACTCGTGAAGAAGTACGATCTCCTCAACCGGCGCGTCGACGAGATCGACGAGGGGCGTCTCCTGGACCGCTTCATGAACGCCTTTTCCATGGCCCTGGATCCCCATTCGAACTACCTGACCCAGGAGGAAAACGAGGATTTCAGCATCTCGATGAAGCTGAAGCTCGAGGGGATCGGGGTGCGTCTCAGGTCGGACGACGGCTTCGTCATCGTGGAGTCGATCATCACCGGGGGCGCCGCGGACAAGCTTCCCGAGCGGTACCGCCTGAAGCCGGGCGACAAGATCATCGCCGTGGGGCAGCGCGACGGTGAGCCCGTGGACGTCATCGACATGGACCTGCGGGACGTGGTGAAAAAGATCCGCGGGCCGAAGGGCACCGTGGTGAAGCTCACCGTCCTCAGGGCCACCGACGAGGACAACAAGCCCCTCAGGATGGTGGTGCCCATCACCCGCGAGGAGATAAGCCTGAAGGACAGCGCCGCTGAATCGGAAATCATACTCCTGGGCAACGACCCGAAGAAAAAGGTGGGCTACATCAAGCTCCCGTCTTTTTATTACGACAAGGAGCGTAACACCAGCTCCTCGGGGGATATCCGGGATATGCTGGAGCGCATCGAATCCGAAGGGGTCCGCTGCGTCATCCTCGACCTCCGGGGCAATCCCGGGGGGCTCCTCAACGAGGCCATCGACATCGCCGGGTTCTTCATCGAGAGCGGCCCGGTGCTCCAGATCGTCGACGGCAGGAACGCCCCCCACGTGGTCCATGACAACGACGAGAACATGGTCTACAAAGGGCCCCTGGTGGTCCTCATCGACAAGTTCAGCGCCAGCGCCTCGGAGATCCTCGCCGGCGCGATCAAGGATTACAACCGGGGCATCATCATCGGCCCGGACCCCACCTTCGGCAAGGGAACGGTGCAGTCGTACAACGAGCTCCCCTTCAAGAAGGGGGCCATCAAGATCACCATATCGGTCTTTTACCAGCCCGACGGCGCCTCGAACCAGCTGAACGGCATCGCCCCCGACATACGGGTCCCCGACATCACCTCCATCTGGGACATCGGCGAGAGCAAGAACCGCTACCCCCTCAAGTGGAAGAGGATCGACCCGGCGCCCCACCGGGACTACCGCATGGTCGACCGGGGCATGATCGGCCGCCTGGCCGCCCTCTCCTCATCCCGCGTCAACGGGAGCAAGGACTACCGCGAGCTGAACGCGAAGATCCAGAAGTACCGCGAGCAGTTCAACAGCAGGGCGATCAGCCTGAAAGAGGAATCGACGATGGAAAAGCAGAAGCAGAAGGAGCTCGAGAAATCCTTCAAAAAGGACGACGGGAAAAAGCTCATCGACCTGGAAAACGACCTCTTTCTCCGCGAGGCCCTGCAGATCGCGTCCGATTACATCGGCATGGTGGCGCGGTAGCCCCCAGCACGTCGCGCCTCAGGCCCTCGAAAGGTAATCGCGGACCATAGCCGCCGCCCCGGCGCGGGTCACCAGGAGGGGATCCACCCCGGAGCGCATGAGACGCACCCGGAGGGGGGCGATCTCCCTCCGCCGGGCCGGGCAGCAGAGGTCCTCGATGAAGATCACCGCCTCGATACCGTGGCTTTTCAACATGGCGTAAAAGAGTTCCACGCGCTCCCCCTGGGGACGCACCGAGGGGCAGAGGGGGCGGTAGGTGCAGGCGTCGAGGATCTCCCCCGCCAGGTCCGCCGCACCAGGATCGTGGGACATGTCGAACTGCCTCCGGCCTGAGCATGCGTCGTCCTCGACGACCAGGCACCCCGCCTCCTCGATCTCGTCGAAAACCGCCGATTCGCCGGTACAGCCCGCATAGACCAGGACCGGCGGGAGGTCGCGCTTTGCAGTGCCCTCCTCACGGTGAAGGGCCTTGAGGATCGAAGCGAGGTGCCCCGCCACAACCGCCGGCGGAAGCGCCGAGGCCGCCTCCATGACGACGGCAAGGTCGCTGCAGGAGAGGAGCTCCGGCCTGTCCCGCCGCGCCGCGGCGATGCCGCGCACCAGGCGGCGCAGGTCGTTGTATTCCTCCGTGGCGGCCGCGAGGGCCGCGGCGTCGATCGCCGAAAGGCCGCCGCATCCCGCGGCCCGGAGAAACGCGTCAAGGCGCTCCTCCAGGAGGCGCCGGGACTCCTCGCCCCACCCCGTCGGCATGGCGAAGGCGACGAGGGGCGCGCCGGTGACCGCCGCCAGGTCCCTCCGCGCGCAGGTCTCGGGGATGACCACGCGATCGTACACCCCGCCGAGATCGCCGAGGCGCGCGAGTCCTCCGGCGCGGCACCCCCATTCGGAGGGCGCGGGGACCCTGATGACCCGCATGCCCAGGGCGGCGGGTATCTCCGGCGGGATGAGATCGCAGAGCGATCCGCAGATGCGCTCACCCGACCGCTCACGGTACCCCGCGACGACGTCGGCGAACTGTCCGAGCATCTCGCGGAGGGGTTCGACCATGGATGAGAGTCTGGATTCGATCATGCCCCTCGCGCCCTTTCCCCTGTTCGGTTTCCACCGGGGGCGGATTTGACCCGCCGGCCCAAAAAAGATTTGTATTATTGCAGATGGTCCGGTAATCTTGCTTTTTGCAAGAATAAATTTTCGATGCCACGGGCCGGAGAGCCGCCATGCCCACGCGCACTACCGCGAAAAAAAAGTCCCCGGTGAGACCGCATATTTCAGTCGTGCTCCCGGTCTACAACGAGGAAGACAACATCCGGCTGCAGTACGAGGAGATCAGGAAGGCCCTGGAGCCGCTGAAGAGGTCCCACGAGATCATCTTCATTGACGACGGAAGCGCCGACGCCTCGCCGAACATCCTTCGGGAGATCGCCGCGAAGGACCGGAACGTGAAGCTTGTCATATTTCGGAGAAATTTCGGGCAGACCGCCGCCATGGCGGCGGGGATCGATTTCGCCACGGGGGAGATCATCGTGTTCATGGACTCCGATCTCCAGAACGACCCGCAAGACATCGGGACCCTCGTGGGAATGATAGAGGAGGGCTACGACGTGGTGAGCGGGTGGCGTAAAAACCGGAAAGACCGCTTCCTGAGCCGCAAGCTCCCCTCGAGGATCGCCAACGCCCTCATCGCCTGGGTCACGGGGGTGAGGCTTCACGACCTGGGGTGCTCCCTCAAGGCGTACCGGAGCGACATCCTGAAGCAGGTAAACCTCTACGGGGAGATGCACCGCTTCATCCCCATCCACGCCTCCTGGATCGGGGCCAGGATAACCGAGATACCGGTCACCCACCACGCTAGGAAATACGGCCAGTCCAAGTACGGCATCAAGCGTACCTTCAAGGTGCTCCTCGACCTGGTGACCGTTACCTTTCTCGGCCGCTACTCGACGAAGCCGATCTACGTCTTCGGCGGCACCGGCTTCCTGCTCTTCCTCCTCGGGATTTTCTCCTTCGCCATCGTCATCGTCATGAAGATACTGCTTAACCACTCGATGACGAGGAACCCCCTCCTCCTCCTGACGGTGCTCCTCGTCGTCCTGGGCGTCCTCTTCATACAGATCGGGATCCTGGCGGAAATCCTCATACGGATATACCACGAATCACAGGGGAAGCAGCCCTACCGCGTCATGGAAACGGTGAACATGAAGAAGAAGGGGTAGCCGGTCACTCCTTCGTGCCGCGAAAGAGGAACTTGACCGGGTTCTTCTTGATCTCCACGGCAACGTCGTCAAGGGTCTTCGATGTCTTGCGCATGCTGCCGATGATCTCCAGGATGTCCTTCTGGGAATTCTGGATCACCCGGTTGATGCCGTTGACGCTGTCGGCCAGGCCTGTGATGAGCCGGCCGATGTCCTGGCGGCTTTCCATCGAGATCTCCCGGTAGATGGAGAGGATGGCCGTGGCCTCGCCGATGAGGGTGTTCACCCTGGCCATCATCTCCTCGATGCTTCCCGACTCGATGCCCTCGATCACGTCCCCTTCCCGTAAAAATGCCCCCTTCTTCTCCGGGTTGCGCAGCTCCACCACGGGGTCGCCGATGACGTTCAGGTTCGTGATCACGGCGGAGCAGTCCTCGTAGAGCTCGACATCCCTGCGGATGCGGAGCTTCGCCAGGAAGTGGAGGGCCGGCTTGTAGATGGGGCGGATCTCCACCACGCGGCCGAGCTGGTAGCCCTTGATCTGCACCGGGGTCCCCTTCTTGAGCGAGGTGATGCTGTTGACCTTCACGTAAACGTCCATTGTGGAGGTGAAGAGGGAATAGCCCAGGTTCAGGAGTATGAAGACCGCGACGACGACGATGGGGATGAGGACGAAGAGCCCCACGCGGAACTCGAGCTTCCCCATGGCCCCCCTGGCAGCGGCCCAGGCCCTTCGCGGCACGTCCATGGTGAATCCTTTCATTTCTTCACGCGTCCTTCATTCGATTCTCATCGGCCCCGTCATGGAGACGCTCCGGTACTGCTGAAGGTAGGGATTGTCGGAGACGCGGTACTCGCTTCCCGTACCAGTGAAGACCAGGCGTCCTTCATACAGCATGTACATACGGTCGCCGAAATCAAGGAATTTTTCCGGTTCGTAGGTCACGAAAACGAGCGAGCGGTCGGCGCGGGCGGCGCGCTCCTCCAGGACCTCCATGAAGGATCGGATATTCAGGGGGGACTGGTCCACGAAGGCGTGCTCGATGATGAGGAGCTCCGGGTCGTGGACCGTGGCGCGGGCGAAGGCGGCCCGGAGGATCTCCGACCGCGTGAGTTCCACGGGGCGGGCGTGGCGCCTCCGGTAGATGCCCAGGGTCTCCATGAGGCGCGCCGCGATCTCCGCGATCTCCGCGGGATCGTACCCCGCGTAATACTCCAGGCGCTGGGAGATGTTCTGTTCCACGTCAAGGTTCGATATGAGGCCGTAATCCCCGTGGATATACCCGATCCCGTTCCGGTAGCGCTGCCGCCCCAGGTAGTCCAGGTCGCGGATGGACCTCCCCAGGAAGTGGATATCGCCCTCGTAGCGCTCCTCCATGCCGGTCATGAGGGGGGTGAGGCTTCGGAGCCCCGAGCCCTCGATGCCGAAGAAAATCCCGTTCTCCCCGGGGGGGATAGCGAAGGAAACGCCCTCCAGGCCCTCCCCGGGGGGCTCGGGACTCCTGACGTCGATGAACTCAATGAGGGCCGCCACCGCTTACTCCAGCCAGCTGAAATAGAAGAGGACCGAGACCGCCACGTTCAGCACCACGACGGAGAAGAGCGTGCGGCTTACGGCGCGCGACACGTAAATGGGTATCTCAAATTTGGAGCGCGGCTTCATCCCGTAATAGTAGCTGATGAGGGGGATCAGGACCCCGAAGATGAGGCTCTTGATCACCGTGGCCAGGAGGTCCTTGAGGGAAAAGGCCATGGCGAGGTTCCAGAAAAAGGTGTCCAGGGGGGTGTAGACCGAAGTGAGGGAAATCAGGTACCCCCCCAGGAAGGCCGCCATATCGAAGAAGATGATGAGGGAAAAGATCGATATCGTCGAGGCGGCAATGCGGGGGACCAGGATGTAGAGATGGGGGTCGATCCCCGCCATCTCCAGGGAGAGTATCTCCCGGCTCCACTTCTGGGTCGCGATCTGCGTGGACATGGCCGTGCCGGAAAGGCTGATCACGATGAGGGCGGTGATCAGGGGCCCGAGCTCCCGGGCGATGATGATGACCAGGAGGTTGCTGAAATACCCCTCGATGCCGAACTTCGGGAGGTTGGTGATGGCCTGAACGATGACGACCCCGCCCACGAGCATGGCGACGATGATGAGGAAGGGGAGCGCGTTGATGCCGGTGAACCGGGCCTGGCTCAGCATGATGTTTACCAGGAACCTGAGCCGGACCACGCGGAGGGAGCGGAATGAACCGGCTATGGATGCCAGGTAGGAGGCGAAGCCCGCGAGCTCCGACCATAGCCGGATCGCGCCGGATCCCAGGCGCTCAACCGCGCGATACAGGACCGTTCCCATCTGTCGTTCTTCTCCCCCGGGGCCTGCCGCCGTCGCCGGCGGCGGTGCTAGTCTCGCCGGTGCCGCCGTGAAAATCAATCCCTTTTCTTTTTCGGCGGGGCGCCGCGGCGCCCCGCCGAAAAATGAAAAATTCATTGATCAATCGGGCCGCCTCCCCCCCTGTATCAGGAAACGACACCACCGTGAAAGGGGGGATCATGATCTACGACCTGGGTGAGAGGAGAGTCGAATTCGCCGACGGGGACCACTTCATCGCCGAAAGCGCCGTCGTCGTCGGGTCCGTACGGATCGGGAGCGGGGTGAGCGTCTGGTTCGGCGCCGTGGCGCGGGGTGACCATGGCACGATCGAGATCGGCGACCGTACGAACATCCAGGACGGCGCGGTCCTCCACTGCGACGAGGGGCGCGACCTCATGATCGGCCGGGGGGTCACCGTGGCCCACCGGGCGATGCTCCACGGCTGCACCGTGGGGGACGACACCCTGGTGGGCATCGGCGCCATCGTGCTGAACGGCGCCCGGATCGGGAAAAACTGCCTGGTGGGGGCCGGCGCCCTGGTGACGGGGAGCACGGTGATCCCCGACAACTCACTGGTCCTGGGGTCCCCGGCCCGGGTCGTCCGCCCCGTGACCGGGGAGGAGACCGCGGAGATCCTCGACGCCGCCGACCACTACGTGAGGAACTACCGCGACTTCAAGAAAAACCTGAGACCGCGCGGCGAAGAGGGCACCGCGGCGGCCGGGACCAAGGGAACGTTGTAACTAACGTTCCGCCACTGAGACACGGAGTCAGGGAGAGTCATGGGAAAATAGTAAGGAGCGGGCTTCTTCACGTCCCCCTCGTTTCGTTACAATCAGGGAGGCGGTTGCGACCGCACGTCTGAACATGCGGCCTCAGTGGCGATCTTTCAGGATAGCTTTTGTTATCCCTTCAGGAAGGGAACATAGGCCATGTCGATTGTCAGTATGTGATGCTCCCACCATTTCCTGAGCTCCCTGTCCACGTCCAGGGTAAGATAAAAATCCGCTCCCTTCGTTTTATACTCCTTCCTGAATCCCTCGAAGAGGAGCCTGAACTTCTCATGCTCCGCGCGGTGCCGGGAGAGGTCCGGGTAGTTCGCCTTCAGCATCAGCTCCTCCTCGGCGTCGAAGTGCTCCGTCACGTACCGCTCGAGGTACTCGATCATGATGACCAGCTCCGTCGTGGCCCTTGTCCTCCCCTCGTAAATGGCCAGTTCCAGGGCGTCGAAGCGCTTGAAGAGCTCCCAGTGCTGGGCGTCGATGCTTTCAATCCCGGTTTCCAGGCGGTGGTCCCAGGTAAACGATCCCATGGCGTCACCCCACGATCGGGTAGGTCACGCCCGGCTCGGTGAAGACCGCGACCCTGGCGCGCTTTCCCAGTTTCTTCACGCCCCGGCGGATCACGTCCTCCGGGCGCTCGCAGTGGACGAAGAACCCGAGGCTCTTCGCCATGGCGGGCGTTATCGTGGGGGCGTGAATGAAGAAGTCATACTCACGCATGAGCTGCATCGAGTAGTACACGAGGAACTTCTCCTCGGGATTCAGGCCCTTCCTGGACTTCTCGAGGACCTTCATCACCCGGGAGGCCCCGGCGATCCGGAGGACCCGCTTCGCGAGCCATAACGGTTTCGATCCCTCGGGGGGTATGATGTCGTCGAGGCCCCGCTCGGCGCGCATGCAGGACATCACGGCGCCCCCGGGCTCCAGTGCCGGCAAGGAGTTCCCCACGCAGCGCATCCCCTGCTTGAAGTTGATGTCGAAGGGATGTGAGTTGAGGATGATGCCCTCCACGCGGCGCTCCAGGCGCAGGCCCTGCTCCCGGGCGATGAAGGCGACGCCCTCCCGGTGCGACTCCACGGGATCCCCGGCGAAGGAGGCGATGATCCGCCTCTCGTGGTCGATGGCCACGTTGATGCAGAAGATCTCCGCCGGGATCATCCGCCGCACCTCCTCCAGGTCCCGGCGGAAGGAGTTATCCTCGGGCATCATGCCGACGCGGTTCACCCGGTAGGGGGGCTCGGCGAGGATCCCGTGGTGGATCCCTATGGTCTCCGCGTAGGCGACGCCGGGGAGGATGTTCTTCAGGCCGCCGCCGAAGCCGGCCCAGAGGTGCGGCTCCATGACCCCCACGAGTATGATGAGGTCCGCGTCCTTCAGGCGGCGGTTCAGGTAGACCGGGGTGTTCCTCCCCGTGGAGCCGAAGTAATGGTGGGCGTTGAGGTCGAAGGCGTCGTGGTTCTCCCAGGTCACGGCCTTCAGGTTCTTCGGCCCCAGCTTCGCCGCCATCTCCGCCTCGGTCATGGGCGTGTGGATGCCCAGGCCGGGTATAACCGTGACCTTCCTGGGAGTGGCCCCGGCTTTTTTCAGTGCGTCGAGGACGAGGTGGAAAAAGCGGTGCACCGGCGTGGGCCGCGTGTTGTCGTCCACGATCACCACGACGTTCTTCCCCCGGAGGCGCAGGGAGCCCAGGGGCTTCGCGCCGGCGGGTTTCCTGAGGGACTCCCGCACCAGGGCGAGCTCGTCCGGGGCCTTTTTCGAAGCGCCCTTCTTCGCGGCCTCGCGACGCTTCGGGATGACCACGTCCCAGGTATCGGGGACCTCGAGGGGAAGCGTGCCGGGGCCCCAGGGAAGTTGAATCAGCATGGCGTTCCTCCTTTGATCGGGATGACCGGCGGCGGGCCGGGTCCGGTATCAGTTCAGGTGCCGGCGCGCCGCCTTACTCCGCGGCCCCGGCCTCCCGCAGAATCTTCGCGATATCGCCATTGTTCCGCTCCCGGGCGATCCCCAGGGCCGTCTTTCCCTTCCCGTTGCGGACCCCCGCGTCCGCCCCGGCGGCGAGGAGGAGACGGGCCGAGTCGGCGTGCCCGAAGAAGGCCGCCCAGTGGAGGGGCGTGAAGCCCCCGTCGTCCCGGCGGT
Organism: Spirochaetota bacterium; assembly: GCA_040768125.1. Lineage (GTDB taxonomy): Bacteria > Spirochaetota > UBA4802 > UBA4802 > UBA5550 > RBG-16-49-21. The sequence continues at coordinate 58,188 of JAXGNG010000007.1, forward strand.
TCACGTCAACGCCCTTTTCGATGAGCATCGCCACGATGGCGGCGCTCCCCCTGTTCCTGCACGCGGAGATGAGGGCGCTGTTCCCGTAGCGGTTCGCGTAGGAGGGATCGGCGCCGGCCTCGAGAAGGGCCCGGGCGACCTCCGCGCGGCCGTGGGAGCAGGCCATGATGAGGGGCGTGAGGCCCCCGACGCCCCGGTGGTTCACGTCGGCGCCCTTTTCAATGAGGAACCGGGCGATGCCGTCGTGCCCGCTGTCCACGGCCTCGATGAGGGGCGTGTTCCCCGCGGCGTTCAGGGCGTTCACGTCGGCCCCGGCGGAAAGAAGGAGCGGGACCGATTCTTCGTGCCCGGCCCCGGCGGCAAAGCTCAGGGAGACGTCCAGGTCGGCCTTCGCGTTCGTTCCCGCCCCGGCCTCGAGGAGAAGCCCCACCGTCGCCGCGTTCCCCTTCCAGGAGGCCCACATCAGGGGGGTGTAGCCGAGGCCCCGGTCCCGGTCCGTGAGGCGGGCCTTCGCGGCGACGAGGCGCGCCGCCACGCCGGCGTGCCCGTAGAAGGCGGCCCACATGAGGGAGGTCATGGAATCGGAGTCCTTCGCGTTCACGTCGGCGCCCTTCCCGATGAGAAAGGCCGCCACCTCCTCCCTGCCGCTCAAGCTCGCCCAGAGGAGGGGCGTCCGCCGGTAGTCGGGGCACGCGTCACGGAAGGTCACCCGCGCCCCCCGGGCCATGGCGCGCTTCACCCCCTCGAGGTCCCCCCCGATGGAGGCGCGGATGAGCATGGACCCCGGGTCCGTTTTCCCGGCCAGGCAGGAATTGATCGCCGAGAGGTCCCGCCGGCGGGCCTCCTCGTCCTCCTTCGTGAGCGCCGCGACTGAGCCGGAGAACGCGAGAATGGTTGTCATGATGAGGGCGGCGGTAGCGCGCATGGGGCCTTCCTGTCCGATATCCGGAGCAGGTACACCCTACCATACAGGAAGGAGAGTTCAAGCAATTAATGGAGGCGACGCGAATGCCTCAAATAAGGAGGATGATGCGCGCCGCGCCTTCCCATCATACACGAAAAGAGACGCCGTTCCCCGGCGCCCCCGCCCCGGTCTCAGAGGGGGCTCCTGATCCCCTTGAGGCGCGGGCTCGATACCTTCGTGTAGATGGAGGTGGTGGCGATGCTCCTGTGTCCCAGGAGAAGCTGGATATGCCTGATGGAAATGCCGTCCTCGAGAAGGTGCGTGGCGAAGGAGTGGCGCAGGTCGTGGGGCGAGGCCTTCTTCGCGATGCCGGCCCTCTTCAGGGCGCGCTCCAGGACCTTCTGCACGGACCTCCCGGAGAGGGCCCCTCCCCCCCGCGCCGTGGACTGGAAGAGGTGCTCCCCCGGGTCCTTCCCCCGCATGAAGCGCGCCACGTCCTCCCGGATCTTTTCGGAGAATATCGTCACCCGGTCCTTCCTCCCCTTCCCCTCCTTGACGTGGATGGTGAGCTCATCCAGGGAGACGTCCCGCACCCTGAGGCCCAGCAGCTCCGAGAGCCTGAGCCCCGATGAATAGATGAGGGCGACCATGGTGCGGTGCTTCAGGTTGTCGATGGCCCCCAGGAGGGACCCGATCTCCTTACGGGAGAGGACCACGGGAAGGTGTTTCGACTCCCTGAGGCCCTCGACGAAGGCGAGGTCCACGCGGCGGTTCAGCACATGGCGATAATAGAACGACAGTGAAAAACGATGGATCCGCATGGAGGAGAGGGAGAGGCCCCTACCCTCCGTCAGGTAGAGAAAGAAATCCTGGAGGTCCCGTTGCGACGCCCCCTCGATGTCCCTATTCCTGACCTCAAGGAGCCACTCGTTCGCCGCGAGAAGCGCGGAGGAATAGATCTTGATGGTCTTCCTCGAATAGCGCTTCAGTTTCAGCAGTTCCACGCATTCCTTGAACCGCGGGGGGTATCTCCGCACCGGCACGTCCCTCCCGTCCAGGGGCGACACCCGTACGACGGGGTCACTCTTAAACCTTTTCTCGATTTCAACGAAGACCCTTCTCTTCACCATCACTTCCTCCTGGAAATACTTCCGGATGGCGATAAAATCCCCGTACCCGATATCCTTTTCATGTTCCCGAAAAAATTCCCGAATGTCCTCGTTGGAAATGTATTTCGGGTGATTCCGGTGGCGGCATGACTCCAGCAACAGGTCCAGGAAACTGTTCTTCACCATAATGACATTGCCCTCCGTAATTATCCTTACGGCTTAAACGAATCAATGGACCGATTAATGAATTTTTTTTGTGATTAACAGGGAATGAATTGGGTTAAGATTTTCGATTGACTTTTACTCGTCCAATAGTATCCTTTTCTCTCTTATCCAAAATGCGACCACGGTTAGTTAGGCGCAATGTTTTGAAATATTGTTTTGATAAAATAATAATATGCCATTACAACACATTCTTATATTTATATTTTTAATAGTTGCCATTATTTTATATTTATTATTTAAATTGAAGTTTAATAAACCATATTTAAAAAAATCACGTCCAAATAATAAAAAAATACCGCAAAAATATAATAATAATTTCAAAATTATTCATATACAAAATGTTCATATCAATGATATTAGTAAAGCTATTACGCAATTTTGTAATCTATATAATCAGAATGATTATGCTATATTTATTCGAATGTTTTGTATTGATGATCATGAATATATATTAACATTCCCATATGATATTTCTTTTGATATATTTTGTATGTTCTTTAATTATATAACTTATCCTCATGAAATTTTCTATAAACCAACAATTTATGGATGGAATACTATTAATATTGATGATGTATGGTCCACAGACGATATGATATATAAAAATATATTTATGTATATACCCAATGATGATACCGAATATGATATGGTTTATTTAACAACATTTGATAATTTGGGATTTAAAATATCATTTAGATCAAGTCCAGCCTGCACAAAATTAGAAAATCCAATATTGGCATACAAATATCCAGAATATAATATAAATGATACGCATAATTTTAATTATATTGATTTTAAGTAATGTTTTCAAAACACTGCGCCCAACGCAGCGTAACCGCTGCGATGCTAAAAATAACTAACCCCTGATAGAATCAGCACTTACACCCCTTCCAAAAGAATTGTTGCCATGATTGTTGCCATTGATCTCAAAAACTTTATCTAGAGTTTGTACCTTAGATCCTAAATCCGGTCTGTGGTGATGTACATATCTAGCCTGAGTGATCCGCACAGATGAATGTCCCATCAAGTGCTGTATATCTGATATATCAACACCTGAATCATATAGAGTCTGCCCATACACATGCCTAAGATCATGTAACCTCAGCTTAGTACCATCTGGTAAGGTATGTCTGATCCTCTGCCAGTGATATCTGCTAGCACTACTATCTAACACTCTATCTGTATCTCTAGGCTGTTTGGTAAGAGTAGCAACCAGATCTGGTGTAAGGTATCTAACCTGAGATTTTTTGGTTTTGGTACGATCTGCACTAAGACAAATGATCCCTCTATCTAGATCTACCTCATCCCAAGTAAGACCAACAATCTCAGACCGTCTAAGACCTGCCTTAGCAGCTAAGGCAACAAAAAGATAAAAATCTGTGCTCACTTTCTGTGCCTTAGCCAACAAATCTGCTACCTCTTGTGGGCCAAGGTATATCCGTCTGCTATTGTCGTGCCTGATGGATTTACCCTGGCAAGGGTTGATCTTATCATAGTGCCCATTTTTCTGGCACCATGAAAAGAAAGCAGAAAGCACACTGAGATACATGTTGATGGTGGCAGGTGCCCACTCTCTATGATCCGTAGTCAATCGCCACTTTAGCTTTTCCACGTCCGCTGGTGCAAATCCTGCTACCACTCTATCACCTATCATATCTACAAGAATACTACATATATGTGTAGTACGTTTGTAAATGATAGGTCTCTGAGTCTGTGATGCACTATCCAGATACTCAGGCATCAAATCTGATATTTTCTTACCCCTCAGATCTGATCTACCACTCTCCAGACCTGCTAACCACTTTCTATAGAGGTGATCTACATCAGATTTGTAGCATGTAACCTGTTGCCTATGCCTGATGCCACTAACCAGCGCATCAAACTTTACAACTACCTTTTTAGACCTGGCAGACGTTCTAAGTATCTTGTAACTCATTCATTTCCTCCTGTCTGATAGACAGGGAGGGCACACTGTTGTCAAAGATCAATGTGCCCTTTATACACCATACATACACCATGTCAAGATGTTTCCAAGGCATCTAATCCCAAATCTTTTTGTACCTGTGCCCAAGTCAGTAAATATCGTTTGCCTACTCGTACTGCATGTAGCCTACCCTGGCGGATCCAGAGCAGGATGGTTGATGGTGGGGTATGAATGGATTTTGCTAGGTCAGTTACTGTTATGTACATAGATATATAATACTATCTATAGTAGAGATCGGCAAGCAAAAAAACATAACTTGTGTTAGGCGCACTTTATCCGCACTTTTGTGCGTATAAAGGTGTGTATATTTGGTACCCTATTGTGCGATAGCAACTAACAAATGTTAAATTTTTTTATTTTTTTGTTGCCACTATCTAAATTAATTTGTATATTATACATATCAAGATACTTGGAGGTAACTTGTGGCACTGGGGTGATGAGGCTGGAAACCATCACCCTTTTTTTAGGAGATTTGCCATGAGTGAAATCCAAGACCTTCCCCCCTACCTCACATCACACACTTGGGATCTCGGATTCTACTACCTCGATCAGCAGCCATCCATCCAGATGCAGATGCTCCGGGATGCCATCGATGATCTCCGGTCACCCTACAGGGATCTGCTCGTGCTCCGCTACCAGCAGGGGTATACCATGGCAGAACTCGCTGAGTATCTGGATGCCTCAGATCATCTCACCCGGTCAGCCCTCCGAGAGGCAGAGAGACTCGTGCGCGAAAAAATAAAAGAAAAAATTAGAAATTTTAAAAAAATGCAAAAATTATCCTTAAAAAATCGAAGGTGAAAAGGATTATTCTTTTTAGTAGTACAAAAATAGCTAAAAGGACATGGAAAATTACACAGAACAGATCAACAAACAGTTAAAACTTTTTAAACAAAACCACTTTGAAAGTGAGTTTGATAGTATGTATGCAGGAGCTACTGAGAGACAACAGAAAAAACTGGGAGTATTCCTGCCTTTTAAGATAATCAAAAACAGATATAGGAGAAACTGTGTGTTTTGCTACATATTGAAAAATTATACTAAGAGTATTACTGATTTTGAGTTAGCTAGCTTGGGATATGGTGCCCTGGACTATGCAGATCGATGGGAATTTATTTGGGAATAAGAGGTGTATGGTATGAAAGCAACAAAGCTAAAGAGAGCGGTTATAAAGGAAGAGTTAGTAGATCTTACTGGTAGTATGGTATCTGCAGTCTTACTCAATCAGTTTATTTATTGGTCTGAGCGTACAAAAGACACAGATATCTATATTGATGAAGAAAAGGCTAGAATATCTACTATAAGGAAAAGCCGAGATATAGCAGAACACACAAAAGTAGACTACTTTCTAGATACATTAAAAACACATGGTTGGATTTATAAAACCGCTGTAGACATTAAAAATGAGACGATGCTAGATGTATCATCAGAAACCATACGAAACCACATAAAAGAATTGGTAGCTGGAAAGTGGTTGCACTCCAGAAATAACCCTAAATTCGGGTGGGATAGAACCCTACAGTATAGAGTAAACCTGGTTAAAATACAGAGAGATCTGGCAAAGCTGGGATATGCATTAGATGGATATAGGAGCATAGATGATGCTACCATTCCAAATGGTGTGGAATGCATTCCAAGCAGCGTGGAATCAATTCCAAGCAGCGTGGAATCAATTCCACGCAGCGTGGATTCCATTCCCGGCAGCGTGGGAGCAATACCAGAGATTACTACAGAGACTACAGTACAAACTACAATAGATATTACGTCATCGATCACCACGGCTGACGATCCTAAGGGGGGTGCTGATGCACCCCCCTTAGAAATCGCCCGTAGGGGTGACGACGACGACGATCATAGGGGATTGCAGGGCAGTAAGGATAATGATAGTATTTTACACAGTACCTCGGAATTTTCCCGCCCACTTGGGCTGGAATTGGTGGTGCCAGATATACTCCTGGAGGATACCGCTACTATCCTTGCTCCTCCTCCTGATAGGAGATCTAAGGAGATAGCCAAGTTAGCTGATCAGTATGGTGTAGAGGATGTGCAAAGGGCAGTAGATGATGTGGCAAGTGAAATCCCAAACTTTACTCATGGGATAAAAAATCTCATCGGAATCCTAACACATAAGCTACAAAATCCATCTGATGGATCCGTCAAAATATCCAGCAAGCCTACTACTAATGCATCAGCATACATTCCAATTCCACATAAGAGATACCAATTTGATGATATGAACCCATCAGATACACCGGAATCAGAGGCTACTAATTGGAGTTATAAGTGTGGGTGTGGAGCAATAATAGAAAATTATTTAGATAGAATGTGTAAACAGTGTAATGCAGAGATGGATTGGGAAAATTTCAACTATTCAGTATTTTTACAAAACTAAAGGAGAAAAAGGATATGGAAAACGAAACAATCAAAATTTTCAGAAAACTCAGAAACGATATTTTAGATGAGATTGAGATTAAGATGCAGAATGGACAGGAATGGTGGAGACAGGTGGATAAGCTAGCGTATATCCAGTATGTCCTGGCTACCTACGATAAGATACAGGAGGAGAGTGATGATAGAAACGAGTATGCATATTGCAATGGAACTTGTGAGTCTTGTACTATTTCTTACTGTACTATACAAGACAAGATAAAATGAAATTATATATATATTTTATACCGAACTCAAAGCCCCTGTAAAGGGGAAAAATTTTGGAGATACTATTGATGTTACTAGAACATAATGTAAACTTAGCAAGAGGATTGGCAAAAAAGTATTTTTGGAGATACAACCTGGATAACATCGGTGATACAGAGGGAGAGATCCTACTAGCACTGACAGAGGCTGGTTTGATCTGTGAAACATCAACAGGAGTGCAAAATTTTTGGAAGAGATTTTGTAAGACTGCTAAAAGTGCAGCCCTCAACCGGTGTAAGAATATCCCCACTCTAGAACTGGCAGATATGGTGGATGCTGGCATTGATCTAGCAATGGATCTCATAGTAGAGGAAAACAGGCAATACTTTCTACATCTATTAGATAATTTACATTCTCAGGATCGTGTAATTGTAGAAATGTACTTTTTCAGTAAGGCTACTACACGAGATATAGGCCGATCTTTAGGGATATCCCATACAACAGTTGTTAGGAGGATCAACTACCTAAAAAATGAATTTTTTTTGGTGAAATAAAAAAAATTCCATTTTTCATGCACCAAAACGGCCCCAAAATGACATATATATAGAGGGGTAAAAAATCTACCCCAAGTTGAAACATTTCATTTCCATTCCTTTAGCCCGCCCCCCTCGGTGTGAGGGGGGCAATTTTATGCCTGTTATGCGGGGGTAGTATGCATGCTATCACTGATGAGGACATAGCCTATGCCGAGAAGATATCCACCTACTGGTGGTCTAGGTATGACAACTGGAGATTTTTGGAGAGAGATGATGCCGTAGCCATAGGCAATCTCGCTATGTGTGAGGCAGCCAGACGCTACCGCCCAGATGGGGGCAGGACCTGGAAGCAGTATTACTATGTCGGCATTAGACTGTGGTTGCTTGGGGCTATCATGCACGGTCACTATGTGCATGATAGTATAGATCGGATAGTAGATGATACACATGATAGATATGGCACAGTACAAGATGAGACAGACAGGATCCACACACAGATGATACTAGATCAGATGATGGATAGTCTCAATCCCAGGTACCGGGCAGCTATCGAGATGAGATATCTCGATAGATATAACTTAAATCAGATTAAGGATAGATTAGGTTATGCCACCATCTGGTCAGTAGGTGATGCGTTGAATCGGGCAAAGAAGCAGATGAGGAGAGTAGCTAGGAGCATGGGGGTGGATGATGCAAATAGTGCTTAGGGGTAGACCATATGATATGGATGATATAGATGGATTTACTATTGTTGATGATACCCTGGATATCATTGTACATCTATATGATGATGATGTTGTTGTTGTGACCTATCCCAATGAGCGAGATAAGATTAAGGCGTGTGAATATATAGAGCACATGGTTCATATATATACACTCGCACTATCAAGAAAGCCAAGAGTACAGTCACCTGTGGCAGTAGTAGATCATAGTAAGCATGTGAGGCAGGGGTGTGGCTAGACTGGTAGTAGATGATAGTCAGGTACGTGTACTACTATCACCCAAAGAGCATCTAAAGGCATATAAGTGGGCGATGTCTCGTATAGCTACAAAGGCAAGATCAGTAGCCAGACGTACAATGTCTCAGACATTCAGGGTACCACTAAAGGCGACCAAGGGTATAGCAATACGTAAGATGCAGGATGGTAGTGTATATCTGTGGGGTAGTAACCGTACCTTAGATCTTGTAAGGGATCTAAAGGCTAAGGATCTTAGACCTGCAGGTGTGACTTATGGTATGGGTGCTAAGTCATATAACATACCAAATGCATTTATACCACAGACGATAGGTAAGGTATTTGTACGTGCAGGACAGGGCAGACTACCAATCAATAGACCAGAGCATGTGCGTGGTGGTGAGCATGCACATAGTATTGGTAAGATGTTAACTGATAACAGTACAATAAGTGCCATCAACACTATGCTACAGACAGAGGCACCTAAGATTGTAGATGCTGCTATGTCTAGGGTGGCCATGCAATCGGCAAAGCGTATAACAAAGCGCATGTGATAATGTGTAAAAGGTACTTGCAAGGGTGCCACCGGGTGCGGGTTATCGTCGGCCACCATTTTTAGTTAGGCACAGGAATTTAGTGTTAGGTATGATAGAATATGATTGAAGCTAAAGTTGAAACATTATCGCTGAAGCAAGTTAGTACAATATTAGGTATTGCAAAGAATAACGTACCCGCACTAGTTAAAGATGATATATTAGTTAGGACTGAACGAGGTAGATATACAATAGATAGTGTTGCAGCATATGTGGCTAACCTCAAAGACCAACGCACAGATACAGTAGACCTCACAGAAGCTCGAAAGATCAAGGTCCAAAGAGAGACAGAGTTGCTAGACCTCAAACTTGCAGAGGAAAGAGGCGAACTCATCCGAGTTGAGAAAGTTAGACAAAAGGCATTTGCAACAGGCAGACAGATCAGAGACAGTATGCTGGGTATCCCTACTCGAATCAGCACACAGCTAGCAGCAACACCAGATGTACATCTAGTAGAACAGATGTTAGCAGAAGCTATCACAGAGGCACTAGATACAGTATCGATAGAGGTAGACGATGAGTGATGTCTATCTAACTGCATTGGCAGAGGGATTGAAACCAGATCCTTTAGTATCTATCTCTGAGTGGGCAGATCAGTATAGATACCTTACCTCAGAGGCGAGTGCAGAGCCAGGACCGTGGAGGACTGCGAGGACACCCTATCTACAAGAGATTATGGACTGTCTTAGCCCATCATCACCAGTAAGGCGAGTAGTGATGATGAAAGGATCTCAGGTAGGAGGTACGGAGGTAGGCTTAAACTGGATAGGATATCAGATACACCTTAGCCCCGGTCCTGCATTATGTGTACTGCCCACAGTAGAGATTGGTAAAAGATGGTCAAGGCAGAGATTACAACCTGCTATAGATAGTAGTCAGGTGTTGGCAGATAGAGTATCACCTGCAAGAGAGAGGGATAGCAGCAATACCATACAGAGCAAGGGATATCCTGGAGGGATTATACTTATAACAGGTAGCAACAGTGCAGCGGGGCTACGATCAATGCCCGTAAAGTATCTGTTATCGGATGAGATAGATGCATTTGCAGGTGATGTTGATGGTGAGGGAGATCCTGTAGCACTAGCAGAGGTGAGGACACACACCTATCACAGCAGAAAGGTATTACTCATATCTACACCTACTATCAGAGGATTTAGCAGGATAGAGAGAGAGTTTGAATTATCAGATCAGAGGTATTATCATGTGCCCTGCCCTCTCTGTGGTGAATATCAAAAGCTGGTGTGGGCACAAGTTAAGTTTGCTAGAGATGATGCAGGAAAGGTGACAGATGTATATTATGAGTGTGTGCATTGTCAGGGTAGAATAGATGAGCATCACAAGACACATATGTTAGCACATGGTCACTGGGTAGCTGAGAATCCTGGGCAGGAAACTGCAGGTTTTCACATTTCAGCGTTATACTCACCTCTTGGTTGGTTGAGTTGGGGAGAGATAGTAGCAAAGTTTTTGGATTCTAAGAAAGACACATCTAAGTTGAAGGTATGGACTAACACCATGTTAGGTGAGACTTGGACAGAGGATGTGGAGCAGATAGATGATATAGAGTTGTATGAGAGGAGACAGCAGTACCCTGCTAGAGCACCAATGGATGTATTATGCATTACTGCAGGTGTTGATGTACAGCAGGACCGGTTAGAGGCAAGTATAGTTGGTTGGGGTGAGCATTATACACCTTATGTCTTGGATCATCAGATTATATATGGAGATCCACAATTACCAGAGGCATGGTCACAATTAGATAGGTTGATACAGGAACCGATCAAGCATGAGTCAGGAGCAATGTTCAATATTGTTAGTGTTATGGTTGATGCTGGTTATTTGCCTGATGTGGTACTGAGATGGACTGTAGCGAGGGAACCAAGGCGCATATATGCAGGTAAGGGGAGTAGTGAGACAGGGAGACCGGTAGTAGGTAGAGCAAGCAAAAATAATCAGGCTAGAGCCTCTTTGTTTTCACTTGGTGTAGATACTGCCAAAGATGTGATTTTTGCAAAGATGAAAGCTGGGATGGTTAGGTTTCCTGAGCATCTAGATTTGGAATATTTTAAGCAGTTATCATCAGAGGTTATAAAGCCCACATGGAAGATGGGCAGGATTGTGAGAAGGTATGTTAAGGTAAGAGAGAGGAATGAGGCGTTAGACTGTCTCATATATGCATATGCAAGTGCAGTATTACTTAATCCCAATTGGGCTGCACTTAAGGATTTGATACCACAGGAGCCTGTAGTACAGGAGCCTGAAAAACCTGCACAGGTACAACCAGTAGAGCCTGTGCCTAACAGGATACAGCAAGCGAGACCAAAAGCACATGTACGGGGTACCAATTGGGTGACACAGGGGGTTAAGTGGTGACGTTATATAATATACCAAAAACATTAACAGTGGGTGCTGATGTAGATTTTACCTGGTCTCACTCTGAGTATACAGCCACAGACTATACATGTACATGCATAATCTCAAATGCATCCTATAGATATACCATTACCGGTACACAAGATGGTGATGCATGGGTACTACAATCATCAACAGGCACATGGATAGCTGGTAAGTACAGCTATGTTATGGTACTGACAGATAGTACCTCTACCATTGTACCGGAGCAAGGCACAGTAGAGATATTACCTGGATTTGCCAGTGCCACTGACAGAAGGAGTCATGCACGTAAGGTATTAGATGCAATCGAGGACTTGTTAGAGGGTAGAGCATCTAAAGATGTATACACGTATAGCATAGCGGGGAGGTCTCTTACACGGATGAGTGTAACAGAGTTACTTAAGTGGAGAGACAGGTATAAGATGGAAGTAGCACAAGAAGATGCAGCAGAAAGATTGGTACGTGGCGAGAATGTACCAAATAGTACTATACGGATCAGGTTTACATAGGTGATTAAATGGCAATACTAAAAAATATAAAATCATTTTTTCAGCGGTCAGCACCTATTATGGTTGAGGATGCACCTGTACCTGTATCTGCACCTACAACCAACACACACGATGCTGCTAGGTTTTTTTCTGCTGCCATGAGTGGTGCCTTGATGGGTGACTGGAGTGTACTAAACAAATCAGCAGATGCAGAGTTAGTCTATAACCTAGCGACCATCAGGGCACGTAGCAGAGATTTTGCACGTAACAATACATATTTTCAAAGATTTTTAAGACTCTTGGAAATCAATGTAGTTGGTGAAGAAGGTTTTACATTACAGTGCAAGAGTCAGGATATAAATGGTAAGCTTGATACCTTTGCAAATACACTGATTGAAACACAATGGTATGAGTGGTCTAAGTATGGCAATTGCACCATGTGTAGGGATTTCTCGTTAAAGGGTTTGTTAGGTGTGATTGTAAAGGCAATAGCTAGAGATGGTGAGATATTTCTTAGAATTATACACACCTTTGGTAACAAGTGGACATATGCGCTACAGGTATTAGATGCTGACTACTGCCCTATTACAAAAAACGAGACTCTAAGTAATGGCAATAAAATCAGGATGGGGAAAGAGTATGATAAGTATGGTGCGTGTGTAGCATATTACATGTATACAGAGCATCCTGGTGATGATCCTTATAGTACTCATGTACCTGATTCTGTGCGTATACCTGCAGATGAAATTATACATATCTATATCAAAGAAAGACCACAGCAAGGTAGAGGTATACCTTGGATAGCTGGTGCTACAACTAACTTAAGGCACCTGCAGTCATTTATTGAGGCTGAGTTGGTAGCTACGAGGGCGGGTGCAAGTCAGGCAGGATGGATCAAGACACCCTTCAGATGCTAATCTTTCTTTTGCTAGTTTTGCGTATTTCTTATTTAATTCAAATCCTACTCCTTTCCTACTTTTAATGTTGAGCCGACTCCAAGAAATGGATCTAATACAACATCATTTGTTTTAGTAAAAAATCGTATTAACCTACTGACATCAGTAAATGAAAAAGGGGCCGGATGCTGTTTTTCAATTTGAGCATCTGGATGATTTGCTCCAAGCCCTTTTTGCGTCCATACTGATACTGTTTCTTGAATCCATTCTTTTGCAGTTAATTCATTAAGTTTATTTCGTGGGTCAATCTTTCTATCATCAAGATTTTCGTCGTTAGAATTTATTTCAAGAATGGTACTCTTTTCATTTTTCTGTTTTTTCATTATTTATTCCAATATTATCTAATATTTTCTGCAAATCTTCTTTTTTATAAAGTCGGTATCCATTTATTGGATGCCTGAATGCTTCCAGTTTGCCTTGCCTATCCCAATTTCTTAAAGTAGAAGCTGAAATACCTAGAAATGAAGCAGCTTCATTAATTTGAAAATAGGCTTCAAAATTATTATGTTTGTTATTCTTTGCCATACTTTATCAAACATTATTAAACATTGTATTTATTGCAAGAAATATTTTTTTATTGTTTAAAAAAAGAAAATATTCTTATAATTGCCTCCGCCATCCATGGCTCCGGCACTCTTTTGTATCATGGCGAGCCAACGGCGTATAACACGGCGTCATGCGCTTCGTCGCTGCGCTCCTCGGCCTCCGCGCCCAAGATATGAAGACGGGCGCTCCGGCACATTTTCACCTCCGCTGCGCTACGGTGAAAACGTCGCATACGCCGGGAACGTTGGTCGAAATGACCGCTTATGAATGTATGCCGGGCGTCCTGCCCGGCTTATTATTGCAAATATTCTAATCTTGAAATTTAATCCTTGACGTTATTAACGCCAGACGTTATTATTGAGTCATGATACGTTCATTCAAATCCAAAGAAACGGAAAAAATATGGAACCAGATCTTTTCAAAAAAGTTCCCCGTTTCAACACAGAAAATTGCATTAAGGAAACTATTTATGATTCAACGCGCCAAGGAGTTAAATGATTTAAGGATCCCTCCCGGGAACAGACTTGAAAGATTAAAAGGGGACAGAAAAGAACAGTACAGCATCAGAATCAATGATCAATTTAGAATTTGCTTTATCTGGAATAATTCTGATGCCTTCGATGTGGAAATAATCGATTATCATTAAACTGGAGCATAGTGTTATGAAAAGAATACCCAATATACATCCTGGTGAAATCCTCAAGGAAGAATTCCTTATACCTTTTAAAATTTCAGCCTATAAATTAGCCAAAGAGACAAAAATTCCTCCTACGAGAGTATCTCAAATTTTAAAAGGACGCAGAAGCATAACTGCTGATACCGCATTGCGGTTTTCTAAATTCTTTGGAACAACACCTGATTTCTGGCTAGGATTACAAATTGAATATGATCTGAGGGAAGAAATTGCTTTAAAATCGAAAGAGATCAGCAGCATAAAATCAATTGAATCTCTTCAGCACGTGTAGTAATAGTTATACCAGCTTTTCGCCCATCCGTGGGCTCAAAGCGCATCATACTTTATACTATTTGCGGTCACTTCGACCAACAAAGCGTACGCGGCGCTACTGGTTATTCCCGTTACCACACTCCCCCACTCCGAAAAGTTCTTGAAATCGCCACTACGTAATGCAAACATACCGCTACACTGGCCCTTCGCTCCGCGCTGCGCGCTCCACGAATGGCCAGCATCGCGTACGCTTGGACGTTAGCTGAAATGGACGCCTCTTATATACTTTGCGCCGGCCGTCCTGGCCGGCGTTTATATAAATAAACAATAATTGTTGACACCCTATTGGGTAGGGTATTATATTATCTTATGAATAGAGAATTTATTATCTTACCTGAATTTGATAAAGCTTGGAAACATTTAGGTTTAAGTGATAATGAACTAAGATTTTTACAGCAATATCTTTGCCTTTATCCAAATCATGGAGATATTATTCCTGGAACCGGTGGTTTAAGAAAATTACGATGGGCTGTTCAAGGCAAAGGGAAAAGTGGAGGATTACGAGTAGCTTATATTGATTTTATTATTTACGAAAAGATTTATTTAGTAACAGCTTATAAAAAAGGAGAAAAAGATAATTTTACTAAATCTGAATGTAATGAAATTAAAAAGCTTATTACAATTTTAGAAAATGAATTAAAAAAGCATTAATATTATTAATTAAGGTAAATGAAATGAAAAATAATAAAATATATTCTAGTGTCGTTAAAGGTTTGAATGAAGCTATTGATTATGAAAAAGGTAAACCTGTCCACGGTTTAAAAAAGGCAAAAATATCTATCGCACCTGTACCCAATTATAATTCCTCGAGAATTAAAGAAATTAGAAATAAATTAAAGTTATCACAATCCACATTTGCCACTATTTTAGGTGTTTCAATTAAAACAGTTGAAGCTTGGGAATCCGGTCGAAATATTCCACAAGGACCGGCTCAACGAATATTATCGTTGATGGAAAAAGATAATAAACTATTAACAAAATATAAAATAATTATTAGTTAATGGCCTGGCTTCGTCATCCGTGACTCAGCCAGTAGATACTTTTCGCAATTTATTGGGCGTCCACTTCAGCTAACGCAGCGTAACCGCTGCGCTCCTCGGCCGTCTTATTGACGGCCTGCGGTGCTCGGCACTCGCGCCTATCCCGCCAGCTGCGTCGCGTATTTGGGGAGGGTAAAGCGCTCCTTGCTGGCGGGGCGCTCGGCAAACCGCTGCGCGGGTTCGGCTACGCCGGAGACGTTATACGCCATGGCAAGCTATAATTTTTGCCCGCCATCCGTGGCGGGCTTATTATTAATTTCAAATAAGTATTGACGTGTAACCTATTATTGATTACCTTTGCTTATGTATAAAGTTGTTATTAAAAAAAGTGCTCTTAAAGGTATTGAAAAAATGCCTAAAATTGCACAATTAGCAATGGGAAATTTACTCGATGATCTTAAAGAGTTCGGTCCAATTCAAAAACAATGGGCAAACTTTAGTAAAATTGGAAAAAATAAATACCATTGTCATTTAATGTATAAATGGGTCGCTTGCTGGGAATTCTATGAAAATAATATATTAATTGAGGTGTATTATGCAGGTTCACGTGAAAACGCCCCATATTAAAATTGATATACAGGGTGAAATATCCAAAAGGCATCTTTCCTTACTCAAGAAAGAGTATGGGAAAAATCTTCATTTAATTAATGAAGATGATGAATCTGTTGACGTCTTTAAAACAGATTGGTATAAAAATATTAAAACCAAAATGACCCCTGGAACTAATTTGAAAGTCTATAGAATGAATAAAGGGTTCACTCAGGTCACACTGGGGGAATTGTTGGGGGGTATTCCCAAACAGCATATTTCAAATATGGAAAATGGAACTCGGCCAATTAGTCTGAAAATGGCCAAGAAACTTTCTAAAATATTTAAAACTTCTGTTGAAAGATTTATTTAAATAACCCGCCTTCGCACGTCCTGTGCTTCGGCGGTATAGATTTATACTAATTTGCCACGGCGTATAACGCAGCGTAACCGCTGCGCTCCTCGGGCTTCGCCACATTTTGCCTCCGCTGCGCTACGGCAAAACGTCGCTTACCCCGGGAACGTTAAGTGAAACGGCCTCGTGAATTTTTGCCCGCCCTCCTGGCGGGCTTACTTATTTATCGAAATCTATTTGACACCATATACCATTTTTGATATATTGCATTAATGAAGTATTCTGTAATTATCCTGGAACCTGCAAAAGATTTCTTACTAAATCTTGAAGTTAAATTTCGCGCAAAGGCTTTTAGGACTATTGACTTATTACAAGAATTTGGACCATTTTTAAAGGAGCCCCATACTAAAAAAGTAACCGGCACGAAGAATCTTTTCGAATTAAGGATTAAATTGGGAAATAATATTTGTAGATTGTTTTATTTCCATCATGAACAGTATATTTATGTTATAACTTCAGGTTATATAAAAAAAGATCAGAAATTAAATAAATCTGAAATTAATAAGGCCTTAAAACTTATGAAACTATATACTGAGGAATAATATGAAAAAATTAAAATCATATAACTATAATGATCTTCTTAAAAATGAATTAAAAAATAAAGAATTTAAAAAAGAATATAGTGCTCTTGATGAAGAATTTAGCTTAGCAAAAGAAATTATTAATTTAAGAAAAAGCTCTAAATTGACACAAAAACAATTAGCTGATAAAGTTGGTACTTCCCAACCTGCAATAGCGAGAATAGAGTCTGGTAATTATAAAAATGTATCGCTGTCTTTTTTACGGAGAGTCGCCAAGGCACTTGATGCTGTTCCAGTAATTCATTTAAAAAGAAAGACAGGATTGTAATACTCGCTTTTCGGCATCCGTGCCTCAAAGCGAATAATACTTATCGTGTTCGGCCGCTTCACTTAACGCAGCGTAACCGCTGCGCTCCTCGACCGTCTTATTGCCGGCCTGCGGTGCTCGGCACTACACGCTTATTCTCAATAAAATTTCAAATTATTCATAATCCTGCTTGACGTTACTATCGCTTGGCATTATTATTGTGATATGATTAAATCGTTCCATTCAAAAGAAACTGAAAAAATTTGGAGAGGCGAAATATCAACAAAATTACCACCAGACATTCAAAGAAAAGCGAGAATGAAACTGAGAATAATCAATAATTCAATATCTCTTAATGATTTAAGGACTCCACCTTCTAATAAATTGGAATCTCTAAAAGGAGATAGAAAAGGACAACATAGTATTCGAATAAATGATCAATGGAGAATTTGTTTTGAATGGACTGAAGGAAATGCATATAATGTTGAAATTGTTGATTATCATTAAATAATGAGGAGTAAATATGAAACGTTTGCCAAATATACATCCTGGTGAGATTCTCTTTGAAGAGTTTTTAGAACCTTTAAATATTACCGCATATCGTTTGGCTAAAGAAACAAATATACCCCAAACCAGGATTTCTGAAATAATTAAAAAGAAACGGAGAATTACTGCCGATACCGCATTGCGTTTTAGTAAATTTTTTGGTAATTCTCCTGAATTTTGGCTTGGTTTACAGAATGACTTTGATTTAGAAGAAGAAAAATATAAAATATCGAAAGAATTAGATAAAATACATTCACTTTCAACTTTGCAGGCATCTTAATAAAAGGGCGCGCGCAAACTTCGTATAACGCAGCGTAACCGCTGCGCTCCTCGGCCTCCGCGCCCAAAATATGAAGACGGGCGCTCCGGCACATTTTCACCTCCGCTATCGCAACGGTGAAAACGTCGC
Organism: Spirochaetota bacterium; assembly: GCA_040768125.1. Classification (GTDB taxonomy): domain Bacteria; phylum Spirochaetota; class UBA4802; order UBA4802; family UBA5550; genus RBG-16-49-21. The sequence goes on from JAXGNG010000007.1 coordinate 76,285, forward strand.
ATACGCCGGGAACGTTATATGCCATTTTGCCCCGCTTATAGTAATAAATATTCTTGACAATTTCCAATGGCTGTATTACATATTATTACAGATATACCATAGGATAAATACCATGAGAGAGATATTAACAATAAGTGTCGATAAAGCACTAAAAACTAAAGTTGAAAGAACTGCAAAGCGCTTAAAGGTTTCAAAGAGTGAATTGGTAAAAAAGGCTATTGAAAAATATATAGCAAAAGAAGAATTCCGTGAGTTAAGGGCTTTATTGATACCTTATGGAGAAAAAGCTGGTTATTTTACTGATGAAGATGTTTTTAAAGATATTTCATGAAAATCGTTTTCGATACTAATGTCATTTTATCTTCATTCATTACCCATGGCCTATCTTTTCGCGTATTGGACATATGTATTGATAAACATCAACTGTTTATCTCACCCTGGATTATTGATGAAGTCTTATCAAAATTAGATAAAAAATTACATGCTTCTAAATCAGAACTCATTCGGGTAAATTTATTTTTAAATAACATTTTTATTAAAATAATCCCTAAAGGTGATCCACCAGTAGCTTGTAGAGATAAAGATGATAATAATATTCTTTTATTAGCTCAAAGCATTAAAGCAGACATCATAATAACTGGTGACAATGACCTATTATCATTAAAAGAATATTTAAAAATAAAAATCATTACTCCACGACAATTTATTGATAACTATTATAAACCGTAATAATGGGCGGGTCAAAACGGCGTATAACGCAGCGTAACCGCTGCGCTCATCGGGGCCTAATGCCGGTCTGCGGTGCGCTGATCAGGATGATCGAGTGTCGAGCCTCGGTCTTCGGCACACCACGCCAAAGGGCCAGCCTGACGTCGGGCAAGCTTGGTCGTTGCGCGTAATTAACCAACTAAATATTTGGGTGTATAAAAAATGAAATTACTTACAAGTTTTATTATCGTATTTACAATAATTTTCCCTGTCATTTTAAACGCTTCACCTCGTGATAAATATTTAAACAGCGGCTATGCCAGCAATCATTATTATGGTGTAAATGACAAGGATAATCCCTCATATAAAAATGCCATTAGATTAGTCAATGAAGGAATTGCATTGTATAAGCAAAAAAAAGATAATGCTGCAATTATAAAATATGAAAACTCATTAGACTATTATACTCCTCCTGAAACGTATTACCATTATGGCAACAGCTTGTCAAATATCGGTGAGCTGGTTAATTCAATTAAAGCTTATGAAATTTCAATTGAATTGAATTATGAAAAATCATTTTTATCCTATTATAATATTGCCTGCTCTTATAGTCGCTTAAAGAAAATAAATGAATCATTTAAAAATCTTAAATTATCCATCTTGAATGGCTATCCATCAATACAATACATTTCTCATGATTCCGACCTGGAACATTTGCGCTCCAGTGATTCCTGGCAAAATCGTTATAAACAAATTGTCAGTTTGTACGAGAAAGGCAATAATGATTTCCTAATTAATAAACGAATTGCACATAGCTTTGCAAGCAGCATGGATGAGTATACTTTCTATAAAGATGGCAAAGTTAAAGTTTACTATAAAATTTCCGAAGCACGAAATCATCACAGATTCGGCACCTATAAAATCCAACATTATATTATTACAATACATTGGGAAAAAGAATCTGGTGAAGAAGGAATAGGGAATCCTGTTTTCTGTGCATCAACATGTTCATATTCCAAGTATAAAAAGTTTTCACAAACCTTAAATGATTTTGAAATTCTCAAATGGTATATAATAGACACTAATGAATATGGCCACTGGAAAGTTGAAGATCATAATGAATCATTCTAATAATATTGAACTTATTGGCCAACTACGCACAACTCGGTGTAACCGCTGCGCTCCTCGGCCGTCTTAATGCCGGCCTGCAGTGCTCGGCAATCCGCTTTGCGGGTTCGGCAATGTTTGCGCGTTAACCGCCATCTTTGCCAGATCTTTTACCATTAGCATCACCCATGATGAATTCATTGTATAAAAATACATTTCAAATATTCATAAATCCAAAAGTTTTCTTTTCCGAAATAATTTTAGAAGACAGCTACAGTAAGAGTATATTTAAATTAATAGTATATTATCTATTATTTGAAATAATCCATTTGTCATGTATTATCAAATCCGGTGAATACTCCATTACTGATATCGTAAATTCAAGATATGCCCTATGGTCAATTATTCATTATTGTAATGCCTTTCTATTCTTGTTTGCTTGCCACTATGCAATTGCTCTAATGTTCAATGGGGTCAAACTCTTCAAAGTACATTTTACTATCACATCGAATCTATTAATACTTTATCCATTATCTGTTTTTTCTTTCTTTCCGACGATAACCAGTTTTTTGATCTGGCAATTAGTATCATTTTTTTTAATTCTAATCATAATTATTCTTTTCTACCATGTAATGGTCTATTCATTAAAAATCAGCTCCCGTGTGGCGAAAATATTTATTGCTATCATGTTTGTAGTGCTATCACTATTGACAGTCCTCTGGGTTCTCTTTTGGAAATACCTTGGGCACCTGCCCTAACAATAAACATATATTCATAAACAGGCGGAAAATCCGCGCCTGATACGGCGTTACCGTGCGCCATTACCCCGGTCTCCGGGAATAATTCCCCGTTATTCAGTGGGCCGATGGCGCACCCGGCCCTTGCAGTACTCTCCTTCTTGTCAAGCCACCTGACATGATTGGTGATCCCTTCATTCTTATGCCCCAGTGCCTGATGCGGTCGTTCTATGTTATACCAGTTGATCCATGCAGCAATAACACGCCTGGTCTCGTCAAATTAAGTAACATTACGTTGCCAGATACATTTTTCTTTCAAACTTCGAAAGAACGACACCCGGCTTAAAAGCTAGTTCTATTAAACTAATTTTATTAGTTTTACCTATTTTTATGCTTGACAAGATCCCTGCGCGGGCTAACGTGCCGCCAAACTTGCACAGAAGCTTCATGGGAAGTATTTTAATGAAGAAATCATGCCAGGGAAAAATTTTGGGGAAATGATTCCCAAACGGACCTGTATCGAAAGTTGCATAAGGCGAACGCGTAATTCCTGGTTCAGAATCATGGTCATGACAGGATAGCACATTTGCGATTTGACGACCGGGGAGAGGTATTATGAACGGGAAGGGACATGAATTTAAAGGGCTGGCCGCCGGAGCCGGCTACCGGCGCGCGGCCAGTCTTTTAGGCATGGGAGCTGGCTACTACAGAAAATGCACAGGGGGCTATATCCTGAAGGCGGGGATGAAAGCCCTCGATCTCGGATGCGGTCCCGGGGCGCTCAGTTATGCCCTGGCCGAAACCGCCCATCCTGATTCGGAGATTATCGGGATTGATATATCCGAGGATCAACTTCGCTATGCGAGAAAGAATTCGAATGGATACAGGTGCAATCTGTCATTTAAAAAAAACTCAATGGATGAACTGCCCTTCGAGGATGTCTCGTTTGATTGCGTCATGTCCTCAATGGCCATTCACACGACTCCCGCGGCCGTCAGGCGGGCGGCGATAAAGGAAACGGCGCGAGTCTTGAAAAAGGGTGGAGTGTTCATGTATATCGATTGGAGCAAACCGAAAATTGGATTGTGGGGGATACTATGGTGTCCCCTTGTATATTTTGGTGAAAAAAACAGGGACAACTGGAATAACGTGTATCCTGAATTGTGCAAAAATGCCGGCCTCTCTCTTGTCGAGGATGATTATATTAACTCAATCGCAAGACGGCAGGTTTTTATAAAGAACTGAAAGAACGGATATCATTCATCTATGCGTTGATGAAAAACCGCGACGCTAGCTGGTAACGATTATAATAATCTCTGTAGTTTAATCTAGAAATATGTGCGGCTCTATAGCCGACAAGGGTCCCGCCGGCTATGTTGCTCACCGGTGCATTCGCAGCGATGATCAAACAGCGCATAAGATCGCCACGGAAGTGAAAACGCGGGAATAGTAACGCTTCCGGTCAAAAAAAGAGCAGAAGCAGATGGAAATAAGAGAGACATACTGGTCTCGATTTGCCGCCGACTTCGATGAGCGCAACAACTATGTCGCCGGCGCGAGAAATATATCAATCATTCGGGAGATGCTGAACGATCAGTCGCTGACAGGCGAAGTGCTGGAACTCGGCTGCGGGAACGGGATGTATTCCCGGGCGATTGCATCCAGCGCACGCCATCTGATCGCCACGGACCTATCCGACGAAATGCTCATGGCGGCGAAAAATCGATTGCGGGATGTGAGCACTATCACTCTGGGAAAGCAGAACTGCTTCTCTCTTACCTTCGATGATTCCAGTTTCGACAATGTAGTCATGATAAATCTTCTGCATGTTATTCCTGAACCCGGCAGGACGCTGGCAGAAAGCAGGAGGGTATTGAAAAAAAACGGCGGGATTATCGTTATAAGCTTTACCATGGAAGGGATGAGTCTCTCTCAAAGGATTGGAATGGGTGTCCGCTATGTAAGGACCTACGGGAAACCGCCTGTGGCCGCCCGGACATTGAGGCTGGCCGAGGCATGCGAGCTTGTGGAAGACGCGGGTTTCGCCATCAATGAATCCCGCCTGATTGGACAGGGTTCGAAGGCTATATTCATACGGGCACAGCGCGATGATTCATTGAGATGACCCGTATAGCGAAAAGGAACCGGTAAGAAAGCCTCTAAGGTCGCGAAGATTGCATGAAGCGCTTTACCGGCGGCGCGCCCGGCCCGCCAGGGGTCAATGACACCGGAGGAAATGCGCGAACTACTCAGCCGTCCCTGCCGCAGCATTTCTTGTATTTGAGCCCGCTCCCGCAGGGACAGGGATCGTTACGTCCCACGTTTCGGAGCCCGGCGCTCATGGCGCGCCGGCGCGCCTCCTGTTTCGCCCGCCATTCGTCAGTAATTTTTTTCAGGGACGCGTCTGCATGCGCGAAGAACGCGCGGTAGGCCCCGCAAAAGTGGCTCATCCCACCGTCGGAGGGATCGCGTACCCGGTCCTTGACGCAGCCCCCGCGGCAGTAGATGAGCCAGGGGCATTCCGCGCAGGCGGGCGGCACGGCTTTTTTCATCATGCCGAAGGATCGCTGGTCCCGGGAGTTGAGCATGTCATCCAGCCGTCCCTCCATGACATTGCCCAGGCGGTGCCCGGGCTCCACGAAGAAATCGCATGAGTAGACGTCGCCGTTATGCTCCACCACGAGATACACGCCGCACTCCTCCATGAGGGCGCAGTCGGGGGGAGAAAACCCCGCGTAGGAAAAAAGGAGCGACTCGAAGAAACGCACCGAGGTGGAGGGCGAACCGTCGTAAAAATCGCCGAGCCAGAGGTCGAAGACCCTGCAGAGAAATCGGCCATAGGCATCTGCCGAGACGGAAAAGGACGCCGCCCTTCCCGGCGAGGAGGGATCGGTCTCAACGCAGGGAATGAACTGCATGTACGCGAGGCCCTGTTCTTTCAGGAAACCGTAGATCTCCTCCGGGTACCCCGCCGAGTACTCGTTCACCACGGAAAGGGCGTTCACGGAGACGCCGCGGTCGAGGAGGACCTTCGCCGCGTCGAGGACTCTCTTCCAGGTGGGCCCGCCCCCCGCCGTGCGGCGGTAGCGGTCGTGGACGTGCTCGGGTCCGTCGATGGAGAGGCCAACGAGGAAGCGGTACCGGTGGAGGAAATCCGCCCAGTCCCCGTCGATCGCCAGGCCGTTGGTCTGGATACCGTTACCCACGGTCTTCCCCCGGCCGTGGCGTTCCTGGAAATCAACGGCGCGCCGGAAGAACTCCAGGCCCATGAGGGTGGGCTCGCCTCCCTGCCAGCCGAAGGAGACATCGGCCGGCCCCTGCTCCATCACCTGGCGGACCAACTCGCCGAGGACCCCGGTATTCATACGATGCGTCTGCGTTCCCGGGAAAAGACCGGCCTTCGACCGGTAAAAGCAGTAGCCGCAGGCCATTGTGCAATCGGGGCCCGCGGGCTTGACCAGGACGTGGTTGAGTGGTTTCTTCATGGTACGCATCTCATGCTGAAGGGGCGGATACCATCCGCCCCTTCCTTTTTTTCGCTCCCCTCACGAGGGGCCGAAGCCCCGGGGGTTCTTCTCGGCGGCGCGTCGCCAGCTCTCCAGGGCCGCCTCGAGCCTCTCCGCCACGTCGGGATGGGTATTGATCACGTTGTAGCTCTCGCCTGGATCGTTCTCAAGGTCATAGAGGAGGGGCCACCGGTTCCCCAGCTGTTTCCGCCCCAGGGTATTCGGGACGGGGGCGGCGTCATTGGCGACGGGCCAGGTGTAACGGTTCATCTTCGGAACGTATTTCCATCGGCCCATGCGGATCCCCTCCAGGAGATCGTAGTGGTAGTAGTAGATCGCGTCATGGGGCGACCGGCGCTGTCTCCCGGTGAACACATCGTACGCGTTTTTACCGTCCACCACGCGGTCCCCGGGAAGGCCCATCCCCGCCAGGTGCAGGAAGGTGGGATAGAGGTCGAGGTTCATGAGCGGCACGCCGCTGGTGCGGCCCCCGGGTACGCGCCCGGGCCATCTCACGATGAAGGGGACCCTGAAGCCGCCCTCGTAGCTCTGGCCCTTCCTGCCCCGGAACCCCCCGGGGCTTCCCTCGTACCAGGGGCCGTTGTCGCTGGTGAAGACGATCACCGTGTTCTTCTCGAGCCCCTTTCTTTTCAGGAGATCCACGATCCGCCCTACGCTCCAGTCGATTTCCTCCACGGCGTCGCCGAAAATGCCCGCCTTCGATTTCTTCTCGAACCGCTCCGAGGCGTAGAGGGGCTGGTGCGGAAAGGTGTGGGCCAGGTAAAGGAAGAAGGGGCCGTCTCCGCTCTCGTCTATGAATTTCAACGCCTCGGCGGTGTAGAGCCCCGTGATACGCGCCTGGTTCGTGCCGATATCGGCCTCCAGCATCTCCTCGTTGCGGAAGAGGGGGCAGGGAACCATGTCGTTGCTGTGGGGCACGCCGAAGTAGCTGTCGAATCCGTGACGCCGGGGATTGAATTCCGGATCCTTGCTGTAGTCGCCCAGGTGCCACTTCCCCACCATCCCCGTTCGGTACCCGGCGCGCTTCAGACCCTCGGCAAGGGTAATCTCGTGGCGCGAGACGCCCCGTGCCGTGTACGTCTCGCGAAGGTCCACGATGCCGAGGGACCCCAGGGTGTTCGAGAGCTTTCTGACGAGCACCGTGGCGAAGGACTCCCGCTCGGGATACACGTTGCCGATAATGCCCGTGCGGAAGGGATAGCGCCCCGTCAGGAGGCCCGCCCTGGAGGGACCGCAGACCGCGCTGCAGGCGTAGTAGTCGGTGAACTTCGTGCCTTCCCGGGCAAGGCCGTCAATGCTGGGCGTGCGGATGGCCCTGTTGCCGTAGCAGCCAAGATCGCCGTATCCAAGGTCGTCGCAGTAGACGATAATGAAATTCGGCTTCGGCGCGGCGGCGTTGACGACCTGAAGGGGATAGTCGGCGGCTTTCGGGGGATAGTCGCCGTAGAGCTCGTCTATGGTGCGTGTGCGCAGCGCGCTGTAGGCGCCCCCTCCCAGGAGGGCGGCGCCCCCGACGGCGGAGCCGATCTTCAGGGATTTCTTTACAAGTTCTCTCCGGGTGATCTTCTTTTCCATGTCCGCCTCCTTCAGGTTCCCTGGATCGCCCCGGGACCGCTACCCGCGTCGCGGGGTACGCCCTACCGCCCGGGAAACGCGGTGAGCCGCTTCTTCAGCCTCGACGCCAGGGCCTCCGTTCCCTTCCCACCGTAGAGGTTGCGCTTCTCCTTCGGATCCTCACCGAGATCGAAAAGCCAGGGGCCCCTCCCCCGCTCGAACTCGACGTACTTGTAGCGGTCCGTGCGGATCCCCCGGTAGCCCGGCGTGTTCTCCGGGAAGTAGCGCCAGAACTCGAGAAGGAAGGCGTCCCTGGACTTCCTCCCGGGATCTTTCAGCAGGGGAACGATGCTCATGCCGTCCATGTCCCCCGCGGCGGGGACCCCGGCGAGGTCCAGCAGGGTGGGGGCGATGTCGATATTCAGGACCATCTGCCTACTCCTGGCCCCGGCGTCGCGAATAATGCCCGGGGCCCTGACGATGAAGGGCAGGCGGATCGATTCCTCGTAGGGCTCGCGTATGCCGTGGCGGCCATGGGTGCCCCACTGCATCCCGTTGTCCCCCATGTAGATCACGACGGTGTTCTCCGCGAGTCCCCTCCGGTCAAGGTGCTCCAGGATCCTCTCGATATCGCGGTCCATGGCGGTCAGGGTCTCGCAGTACCGCCGGTACTGCCCATGGTAGGAGCCCATCATGACGCCCTGGAACACGTTGCCCTTCGTCTTGCCGAACCAGAGGGGATCAACGCTGGAAGGGAGCACGGCGCTCACGTCCCGGTGATCGTACATGCCGGCGATGCCCCGGGGTGACTGGAAGGGCGGATGCCCGGGACGGTGGGAGATGTAGACGCACCAGGGCCTGCCGTCGTCGCGCGACCCCGCCCGGTCTATGAATTCCGTGGCGTAGTCCGTCACCTCCTCGGTGATGTAGGGCTTCCGGGACGGCACCTCGTGTCCGTTCACGATCATGGGGCAGTTGAAGTAGGCCCCCTGTCCCTCCCGGTAGGTGTAGGTGACGAAAAGGTCAAGGAAGGGGAGATCCGGCAGCTTCCCCGGCATGTGCCACTTCCCGATAAAGGCCGTGGCATACCCGGCCCGGCTCAGGTGCTCGAGGAAGGTGGTGTGCGTGCCGGTCCAGGGCGTGTGATTGTTCTTCACGCCGTGGCGGTGGGCGTAGGCCCCCGTCAGGATGCTGGCGCGCGAGGGGCTGCAGAGCGACGTGGTGTTGAAGGCCTGTTCGAAGCGCACGCCCTCCCGCACCAGGCGGTCCATGCCCGGCGTCTCGATGAAGGGATGCCCGGCGCACCCCATGGTGTCGGCATTGTGGTTGTCCCCGAGAATAAAGAGAATGTTGGGGCTGCCGGGCTTCGCCTTTTTCCCGCGGGGCCGGACCCGCGCCTCCGGAGAGGAAGGATTCTCCCCGGCATGGAGCGCCCTTGACAATGCCCCGTATCCCCCGAGTCCCGTGATGCCGGCGCCGAGCAGAGTCCCGGCAATACCGAGCATCCTTCGCCGCGTGATCCGATCCCCCCGGGAGAGAGCCTGCTTTTCCTTTTTCATCCCCGCATCCTCCACGGTAATGATCCGATCCATCCCGGCATGGCCCTATACCCCGCTGCCGAAGAGGGCCCTGTATCCCTCGAGAAAGATGACATAGAGGTTCTCCCCCTTTCCCCAGGCGTACATCAGGGCGAATATCGTGAGGCTGCCGGCAATGACCGCCACGGGCACCAGGACCGACCCGACGACAACGCCCATTCTCTTCTTTTTACTCCTCACGATCAGCGCGGCGGCGCCGAACTCGGCGACCATGAGGAGTGCGAGCCATATATTCAGTGGATTGAGATACCAGTAAAGGCATTCTATGAAGGGGTGGGACCCGGTCAGGACCAGCACCTCCTTCGTCATCCAGAGAAAGGGCGTAACCGACGAGGCGAGGACGCTCTCCGGAATCGACGAACCGCGCAGGCGCGTGGCGGCAAAGACGTAGAGGGGCCCGAATGATATGGCCAGGAAGTAGGCGAGCCCGGAGAGGGAGGCTGTCACCGTGTGGAGCATGGAGCGCTCCATTCCACCGGATGCGAAATAGATGAATCCCGAGGCAAATGCGATCCCCGCGACGGTCAAAACCGGGAACGCGACGCGTGATAAAAAGGGCCTTTTCTCCATCTGCGCCTCCCCGCAGCTCTCCCGCTGCCGATGGTTTCCCGGGGAGCTCGCTACACGGAGGCGATCCCCTTCTCCCACCTCTCCAAGCAGGTTATCATCCCGCGAAGGATGGTGCAATAAAAATTTTCTCCTGGTATCGCCCTCAACGCATACCGAAGAATTCCTTCACTTTCTTTATTGTCACATCGCTCGTATCGTACGCCAGGAGGGTGACCTCTCCATTTTTATAGCAGAGATATCCGCAGCCATGTTTCTTAATGTATTCGCCAATATCTACGATATCGAAGGGGGCGCTCGAAGGGCCGATGGGCGCCAGTGGTTCATTCGTCGAATGGACGACGTGTACATTGCTTCCCTTGAAGGCCACGGTAATGTCATGAAAGAACCAGTTCCAGTCCTCGCTGACATCGCCCGTGTCGGTGAAGGCGATCACGGCGAATCGTTTTGTCGCAAGAGGGGCGTCCGCCAGGAGTGGAGCGAATACCCAGCCCTCTTTCTGCGAACCGGGCCTGGCCGTTCTGATTTTATGCCACGGCTCGTTATATTCTTTCCTGTTGATGGTTATCCTGGACCGGTTGCCGCTCGTCTCGCCGAGAAAGTAGACCGCCTCCCCCTTCGCGAGTTTCTCGACGGGCGGTGACTTCTGATCGGGCATGCTCCTCACGATGACGCTCTCCCCCGAGCTGTACTTCACCTTCACGCCGGCGGCTGTAATAGAATTTGATAAAAAGAATAGAGATACGCCGATCAGCAGAATAATCGCCTTTCCGGATCTCAGCATGGCATGCCCTCTGCGTGGTAATTTAGAATTCTTGCCGCGTACACCAGGACCCTCCCTTACAAGATGACATTTTCTGAAAATGTCAAACATTTCCCGTCCATGGCGGGAAAATTACAATAACACCGCCAGGGAAGGGATCCCTCTCGCCTGGCCCATTGGCGGGCATCCTCCAATAAAATTATTGAAAAATCTTCCTCCCGGGCATATACTTTCCGTATAAAGGCACTGAATCGGGATAATGCCGATAACACCTCGAGAAAGCCGAATACCCCAATCATTCAGGAGGATGCCATGAAACCAAGAGGTCCGCTTATGATAGAACACCGCCTGATCGAAAAGATGTTAACCCTCGCCGCCAGGGAACTTGAGAGAATAAAGAAAAGCCGGGCTGTAGATCCTCTCTTTATCGATACCGTCGTTGACTTTATCAGGACCTACGCGGATCGCACCCATCACGGCAAGGAAGAAGACATCCTCTTCAGGGAACTTGAGAAGAAGAAATTGAGCGATACCGACGCGAAAGGCATGCGCGAACTCGTCGAGGAGCATGTCGCGGCCAGGAAGGCCGTGCAGGAGCTGGTCGACGCGACAGGGCGATACGCCGGCGGGGACTCAAAAAGCATCGATAGCATTATCGAGAAACTCGGATACCTGATCAATTTTTATCCCGTGCATATAGAAAAAGAAGACAAGGTCTTCTTCCCTGAAACCGAAAAATATTTTTCCAATGATGAGCTTGATGCCATGCTGGACGAATTCCGGGAATTTGACAAAACAATGATCCATGAAAAATACGCCGGGGTCCATGAAGCGCTGTTGAAAAAATACGGGTGACACGCCCCCCCGGGAGAGCGGGAGCGCCACCGGCGTACCGTCATCTTCGATTGCTACGGTAACGGATAATTGAAACTGAATAGACTAGAATATCTTGCCATGAACAGCCCCGTGCGGGCCTTTGTTCAGGAGCGGTATGAGCTGAAAATACTGCGTTCCATGACATCGCCGCGGAATATTCAAACCGCGTTGGAAATCGGCTGCGGCAGCGGGAACGGCGCCCGGCTGATCAAAAAATACTTTTCACCGGAAACGATTATCGGGATCGATCTTGATGAAAGGATGATCATGAAGGCCCGGAAACGAACCGCCGATCCTTCGATTTCGTTCATGGTGATGGATGCGGCGCATCTTGATTTCCCGGACAACCGGTTTGACGCGATTTTTGACTTCGGCATCATCCACCATGTCCACGATTGGAGAGACTGTTTACGGGAAATACGACGGGTACTGAAGCCCCGGGGCGAACTTATCATCGAGGATCTCTCCCTCGATTCATTCAGCACGGGCATCGGCAGGTTGTGGCGGATTCTTTCCGCCCACCCGTATGAACGGATGTACACGGCCGGGGAATTCACGGAATACTTGCAAAAAATCGGATTTACCATGCGCGATTATAAAGAATCAAATCCCCTGAAACTGGTGCGATTCTTTTCATTAACCGCGACGATTAACGACGACGAGCCGATGCGCATGTCATAACGTCACGGCCCGGCGCGACGCGGCGACGGCACGCGATCGGCACAACAATCACGACACGAAAGGAGGCGGTGCCATGATATCCCTGCTCGCACTGGCCTGCATCGCCATCGGGACGATCGCGTTCTCGATTCTCTATATCATCAGCGTTCAACCTGCTTCCCTGGCGCTGCGCATCGGGGAGAGGGCCTATCCGCTGTGCGGGAGAGTCCGCGTGGCGGCCATGGCATTCGAAATGCTGACCCTGGGGGGATACATACTCTTCATATTCGGGGATGCATACAACTACCGGATAGTAGAACACAACGCACTGGTAATACAGATACCCGGAGGCATTATTACATTAATTACCCTGGGCTTCATGGTATACAGCACGATCATCGCGGGCAGGGAGGCGGCGGCGCCGCGCAGAGAGAGCACCCTCTACGGGGGAATCTACCATTACATGCGGCATCCGCAGACCCTGGGTGAAATGCTCTCCTGGCTCGGCATCGCGATGGTAGTGAACAGCCTGCCGTTGCTGCTCTATTCCATCATATGGATACCCCTCTTTATCAGCTATACCATTATCGAGGATAATGACCTGGCGGTCCGATTCGGAAAGGACTACATAGAGTACGCGCGGAAAGTGGGAATATTCTGGAGGAAAAAAGCGGTCCGGGGCCGGTGACCGCGCGGGAGGCATTACGTGGTCAGCCCTGATGGCCCCGGAAAACAGCGCGCCTACACCTGGGCCACGATCCCCGTGAAGGACCTGCCCAGGAGATTCACGGTCTTCACCCGTGGGAACCCCGATCTTTTCAGGTCGGTGACGATGTCATTTTTACGCGGCAGCGGGTAGAGGCCCCGCGTCGCGGAGAAAATGAGGTCATAGTACGAGGAGGAGAGGGTCCCGTTTTTCATGGCCGTGGTCAGCATGAACCTGCCGCCACTCCTTAAAAGCTTCCGGACCGTCTCGAACAATTTCATCCTTTCATCGTCGGAAAAATAATATATGTTTGAATAGGACGTGACGAGATCGAATGGTTCTCCCCGCCATGATCCGGCGTCCAGGATGCCCTCATGGCGCACGGTGAAATTTTCCTCGATACCGTTCTCCCGTAGTCTCCTGCGCGCGATTTCCACGGCAGAGGCGTCGATGTCGATGGCAAGCCCCCCGTTCCCGCCGTTGATATCGACATAGTATTTCAGGTACTCGCCGGCACCGCAGCCGAATTCGAGAATCCGAAGAGGCGCTGACTTCCCGACCGTGCGATAGATGAAGCCCTTGATCAGCGGTTCCATCAATCGCGACGACTCGGCGATCACGCGGCCGAACTCCTTAAGGTACTCCCCCTTTTCCCCACGCTGAAGATACCGGGGAAGCCCGCACGCCACGTCACCATGGTAGCGCACCGTTTCCCTGATGAGCTCTGCCAGGGGCACGCTGCGCCCCAGGGCCTTCGCCATGGCTCCCTTCAGGCGGTAGTTCCCCTTCCTGCACGATAGTTCACCGAGCGAACGGCCCAGGTCCAGCAGTGACGACAGGAGCTGACTGTCCGCGATGCCGCATTCACGGGCGAGCTCTTCGAGGGTCGAAGGCCTGGCCAGGGACCTGAACAGCCCCGTTTCGATGCCCGCATGGTAGAAAATAAGACGGCCCTCATGCTTCATGATCCCGGCCATTTTCAACTGGGCCGGGAGGTCCCCTGTGGTTATCAGATTCATTGCGGTGCGAAGTATCATGTCTCATCCTCCTCGGTAATCGGGACGGGAGCCTCCGCACCCGTTCCGTTAACCCGGAGCATACCATGTCCGCCAGGACCTGTCGTCCGGGTTACTGAACCCGTACCGTTTTTTTTCTACGTGCCGCTTTGCGCGGACAGTTCCCTGCGGTATTCCCCGGGAGTCTTCCCGGTGAATTTTTTGAACATCTGGTTGAAGGTTGTCTTTGAATTAAAACCCGAGCCGAAGGCGATGGACAGGATGGTGTGGTCCCGGTAATCGGGACCGGCCAGCTTCCGCTTCGCGTCCTCAACACGGTAGCGGTTGATAAACGTATAAAAATTCTGTTTGAAGTGGATGTTCAGCACCATGGAGAGATGATGGGTGGTCATGGCGAGCTCATCGGCCAGTTCCTGGAGAGTCAGCTCCTCCCGGAGGTAGGGTTTTGTCTCGTCCATGACCCTCTTCAGCTTTTTCACATAGCCTTCCTCGTCCGAGGCTGGAAGCCTCAGCTTTTCATACCTTGGAACCGGCCCTTCACCATCCTCATCAGGAACGGCTTTTTCCACGATGCGCACCCGGTTGAATATCTCGGGCTGGACCATGGCGATAAGGGCGATGACGAATCCGAGGCCCATGCTCACGAGTATGGCGATGACGTCGGGAAGCTTGTACTCGCGTCTCACGTGGCCCTCCCACGCAAGGGAAATAAAAAACGCGAGGACCACGAGGATCAGGACCACGAGCCCCATCCTGAAAAGCGAAAGCTTCATCCGGTCAATGGAGGAGAAATACTCCTTCAGCCTTCCGATGTAGGTGTGGATCATGTACAGGGATACGCCGTACAGCAGCGCTTCAAAAACCAGCCCCCCGCCGTTAATAAGCAAGTTGGCGTGCAGCACGGATCGCGGCAATCGGGGCGTTTCGAACGCGGCGAAGAGGAAGATATTGACGCCAAGGGTAAGCACGAAGGGCACAAAGAGCAGAAGGTGTTTTTTTGAAACGGCGCTGATGCGCGCGGTCAGAAGGGCGACGTAAAGAAAGATCGAGGGACCGAAGACAAACGAATAGGGAATGACGCTGAACTGGTACGGGCGGGCCGAGACGACGTATCCCCTTGACGCGAGATAAAGCTCCAGTGCGTCCAGGGCCATGAATATCGTGAAAAGGGCGAGAAACCGGTTGGCACCGCGGTTGCTTCTCTTGATTATCAACACGAGGGAGAGGAGCAGGGCCTGGATCGCCCCGGCAAGGCAGATTGTCGCGAAGATTTCCCTCATCATTTTTCTGACCCCGTAAATTGATGTTTACAGGATATCACCGCCTGTCAAGATGTATTGATTATCGGGATCCCGAATTCTTCTCCCGGGCCACCACGCAGGTGATTGTCATGAAATATATCTGCCCCCTCATCGTCGTTGAAGACATACGGGCCTCGCGGGAATTCTACGAAGTCCTTTTGGAACAAAAAATCAAATATGACTTCGGGGAAAACATTACCTTCGAAGGTGATTTCGCCCTGCATCTGCGATCCCATTTTTCTGAATTGATTGACGGGAAACCCATTACGAAAGGGAGCAACGGCTTTGAGCTCTATTTCGAGCATGATGATATTGAAAAAATGGTGGAAAAATTGAAGCAAAACAATGTGGAATTCATCCATGAGGTAAGGGAACAGCCATGGAGGCAGAAGGTCGCTAGGTTCTACGACCCCGATGGACACATCATTGAAATCGGCGAGTCAATGGAATTTCTCTCATTCCGTCTATCGAGCGAGGGAATATCAACCGATGAAATTTCGAATATCATCACCATGCCGGTTGATTTCGTCACCGAAGCCATAGAACAGATACACAAGCGGCTTAACGGCTCATGACGGTTTATCCGGTTGAAGGTATCGCGGGCCGGCAGGAGGGAACCATGAACAGGAATATCCTGAGAAGATTTGGGCAGATACTTGTTTCATTAGTTATCCAGTGGCTCTGCATCTTCGTCTCGGCAGGGACGATAGAGTGGCAATGGCCCTGGATCCTCCTGGCCCTGAGCATCCTTATCCTAATCATAAACGGATTCCTGCTTCCTCCCGAGTTAATTGAAGAGCGCGGGAAAAAAAAGGAGGATGCGAAGAAATGGGACAAGGTTCTTACTAAAATCGGCATTATCCCCATGCTGGGGGTGTCTGTCATTTCAGGCCTTGACTACCGCTTTGCCTGGAGCGGCCAGCTGCACGTCAGTATATATATCGCCGGGTTGATCCTCTACTTCGCGAGTTCGATCTTTGTCACCTGGTCAATGGTATCCAACAAATTCTTCTCCACCATGGTGAGAATTCAAATGGATCGCGATCACCAGGTGGCCTCCCGGGGGCCCTATCGCTTCATCAGGCATCCCGGGTATCTCGGATTCATTTTGATGATGACCGCCATGCCCCTTGCCCTGGGATCCCTCTACGCATTGACGATGTCCGCATTATCCGCGATCCTGTTTGTCGTCAGGACCGCCATGGAAGATGCCACGCTGTCCACGGAATTGCAGGGGTATTCAGAGTATGCGAAAAGTGTTCGGTACCGATTGGTGCCATATATATGGTAATCACTGCGCGGGGCCGTCATCCTTTCGGGGAGCCATCCGAGCCGCTCTCCAGGCGAAAAGACCGGTTGCGCGGCGAGCGGGAACCAGGCGGTTTCCTTGCCATACCGCATTCCGCGAAGAGCGGAGGTGAACGCCATGTCCTTGACGGGTAAATGGATAGAACTGGTACACAGGATCGCCACCGGTACCGTGAAATATCGCATACTCTTCGCGCCCCTGGTGGGCCTGCTGTACGCGGGTTTCGTCGGTTTCTTCATATTGATTTCCCTCGAGTTCGATTCTCTATTTCCCCTCCCTCCACTCTTTGACTGGCCGTACAATCCTTTCGTCAGCATCCCGATCATCGTCATCGGGTTCACGCTCATGGCATGGTCGATCATTCATTTTTTAAGGGCAAAGGGCACGCCCGTGCCCCTGAGCCCGCCCCCGGCCCTCGTGACCTCGGGGCCCTACCGGTACGCGCGGAACCCCATGCTGACGGGGATTTTCATCCAGCTCTTCGGCGCGGCCCTGCTGCTTCGTTCCCTGTCGCTGCTGTGTCTCTTCACGCCCCTCTTCATCGCGATCAACGTGTGGGAACTCAAGATGGTGGAGGAGCCGGAGCTTGAAAAGCGCCTGGGCCAGGTCTATGTCGACTACAAAAAACGTGTACCCATGTTTTTCCCATGGCGCATTCGGTAATCGCTCCGCACCGCTTTCCCGGAATGCAGCTTTCAAGCCCGCCTCCCCTGCCGTCCGGACGGGTTCCTCGTGATTTATTTGTACATTCCGCCGCGTGCCATGCAATATACTGCTTGATTAATTCATACTTGACTGCTACTACAACCGTCGAACGGCACGGGTGACATTCGACGCGCGGGGGAAATCCCATGCGTGTTCACACGGCATACACAAAACCGATAGATACGACAATGCTGCAGGAACTATCAGTATCGCAGAATGAGGAGGGCGTGTTCAGGAGGTGGTTCCAGGACGACTATTTTCACCTCATCGTCTGGTATGAGGCGGACACCAATGAAATACGCGGGTTCCAGCTCTGCTATGACGTCTCGAAGGCCGAGCGCTCCCTCACATGGCTTTCGGAAAGGGGATTCTTCCACAACGCGGTCGACGAAGGCAGCAGGCCCATGCGGTATCCCTCGAGCCCCCTCCTCGTGGAAGACGGCGCGTTTCCCGCGCAGTCGGTCATTGATCGATTCATGGAGGCCCGGGGCACTCTGGACGATGACATCGTGGGGCTGGTGATTACAAAAATAATCGAATTCGGCAGGCTACCCATGGATCCGAAAGACATGTTAAAAGGAAAAAAGCATACGTGATGGACAGCGACGCAATCAAGGAGACGGCGTACAGGTGGGGTGCGGATATATGCGGCGTCGCCCCCGTAGAACGGTTCGCCGGGGCTCCTGAAGGGTTCAACCCGAAGGACATTTACCGTGCATGCAAGTCGGTCCTCGTCTTCGCGAAAAAACTGCCCCATGCCTGCCTGGACGCAGAGAGCTGCGTTCCCTACACCCGGGCAAATGACCTCGTAACCAAGCAGGTCGATGAAGCGGCTTTCACGATTTCACTGGCCCTTGAAAGAAACGGCATCAACAGCGTGATCATCCCCTCCGACGATCCCTATGAGTACTGGGATACGGAACGTACCCATGGAAGGGGTATTCTTTCTTTACGGCACGCGGGGCATCTCGCCGGCTTGGGCTACCTGGGGAAAAACACCCTGCTCATCAACGATACTCTGGGGAACATGATGCAGATCGGCGCCCTGCTCCTGGACCATGAGCTCGAAGGAGATCCCGTGATAGACCGGTCCTGCCCGGAAGAGTGCGCTCTCTGCATCGACGGCTGCCCGGTGAACGCCCTTGACGGGATCACCGTCGACCAGTACAAATGCCGGCCCCTGTCGGTCTATAAAAATGAAAAGGGATACGTATTGAAAAAATGCTTCGCGTGCCGGAAGATATGCCCCGGTTCACGGGGCCGGGGGACGACCTAGCGCCCCGCATCGCAGCCTGCCTGCAGAAACAACGGCACCGAGGCCACAAGGACACACGCCATGAAACTCTACCAGGTAGACGCGTTCACGAAGGAATTCTTCAGGGGAAACCCGGCAGGGGTGTGCATCCTTCCAGGGAACGTCATGCCCCATGATCGTTTGCTCCAGAACATCGCCATGGAGATGAATCTTTCGGAAACCGCATTCTTTGTAAAAGAAAACGGCGAGTATACCCTCCGGTGGTTCACTCCAGAGGCAGAGATCGACTTCTGCGGTCACGCTACCCTGGCCACGGCGCACATACTCTGGGAAACCGGGCGGGAAGGCACTGAGAAAGAGCTGCTGTTTAATACCAAAACCGGGAGACTGTCGGCAAAAAAGGTGGGTGACAGGATTGAACTGAACTTCCCCGCAATCGAGGTCAGGGAGGTCCCCTCCGATGAAGCGATTAACCGCGCCCTGGGTATCATACCACTGTTTACCGGAACGGACGGGAAACGCCACCTGATCGAGATCAGCGGCTACGATGAGCTGGCTCGCATTACCCCTGATTTCAATGCACTGCGCTCATGCGGAAAAACCCTGTTCATGGTGACGTGCGGATCGGAAAAACCGGAGTATGACTTCTATTCAAGGTTTTTCGCACCCATGGTGGGCATCAACGAGGACCCCGTGACGGGCTCAGCCCATTCCTATCTGGCACCCTACTGGTCGAAGAAACTGAATAAAAGGGTAATGCGGTCCTACCAGGCCTCCAGGCGGGGCGGCGAAATGGAATGTGAAATGACGGGGGACAACAGGGTGCTGCTGAGGGGAAACGCCGTGACCGTCTTTGAGATTGAGATGAAAGCAGGCACCCCCTGAGGAGTGCCTGCCGATGAGTGGAGAAAGGCAATAGTAAGATGAAAACCGTACTGCAGCGCCTGCGAGAGACGCCGTACAGGAAAATCGCATGGATAGTGGCCCTCTCCGAGACCCTTCACAATATCGAGGAAGCCATCTGGCTTCCGGAATGGTCGCGATCCGCGGGCCCCTGGCATCCACCGGTGGGCCCCTTCGAATTCCGGTTCGCCGTGGCCGTCGTCACCCTGGCGGTGTACGGGGTGATCCTTTATTTCACGAGACGCGAAACGCGCCCGGCGCAGCTCCTCATGGGGGGGACCCTGGTGGTGATACTCGTCAACGTGTTCATACCCCATCTGGCTGCCACGGTCATGACGGGGCGTTATGCCCCAGGAGTTCTCACGGGCGTACTGTTCAACGTTCCCGTGACATTCTACTTATTACGTCGGGGATTGAAAGAGGGCGAATACACTCCATCCTCACTGGCCCTGGGCGCCGGAGTGTGCGCACTCCTGGCGCTCCCCCTGATGCTGGGTTCCTTTGCCGCGGGGAGATGGATGGAGCGGGCGCTTTTCTGAAAAAACCCGCGGGGGAGGTATCGATTCCTCAGGCGTTAACCGGGCACATACGACAGGATGGCGAACACAACCAGATCATGCGAGGGAGTCATATGAAAGCGGCGGTATACAGGCGGTACGGTCCACCGGAGGTCCTCCGAATCGAAGAGGTGAAAAAACCGGTCCCGGGAAGCAACGAAGTGCTCATCAGGGTCCACGCCACGACGGTCAATAGAACGGACTGCGGGTTCAGGAAGCCGGAATATCCCCTCCTGATACGGCCCATCAACGGGTTCTTCAGGCCCCGTAAACGGATCCTGGGAAGCGAGTTCGCCGGCGTGGTCGAGTCCACAGGGAAGGAAGTCACCTCCTTCAGGCCCGGGGACCGGGTCTTCGGCCTGAGCGCCTCGAAATTCGGGGCCCACGCCGAGTATCTTGTCATGCCCGAAAGCGGCTCCCTGGCGACCATGCCCCCGAAGGCCTCGTTTGAAGAGGCAGCCGCGGTCTGCGACGGCCTGATGCTCGGGATAAACTACATCAGGGAAATCGACTTCGGAAAAGAGCGGACCATACTGGTCAACGGCGCGTCGGGGTCCATCGGCTCCGCCTGCGTCCAGCTGGCGAGAATCAACGGGGCGCGGGTCACCGGGGTGTGCGACACGCGGAACCTCGAGCTGGTGAAATCCCTCGGGGCCGAACGGGTAATCGATTACACGAAAGAGGACTTCACGAAGGACGGCAGCGAGTACGACGTGGTGATCGACGCCGTGGGGAAGAGCTCGTTCTTCCGCTGCAAAAAGCTGCTCCGTCCCGGCGGGTTCTACTTTTCGACGGAGCTCGGTTTCCTGGGACAGAACGTGTTCCTCTCCCTCCTGACTCCCCTCTTCCGCGGCAGGCGGGTGGGATTCCCGCTGCCCAGGGACAGCCGGGAGGACATCATCCTTTTCAGGGGACTTCTCGAGGAGGGGAAGTACCGCGCGGTCATCGACCGGCGTTACCCCCTGGAGGACATCGTCGAGGCGGCCAGGTACGTCGAATCGGGCCGGAAAGCAGGGAATGTCGTCATAACCGTTCATGGATGAACCGTCGGGAATACGGATCAAAGAAGAATTGACGGAGTCACCGGGCCCGGTATACTGTCATCACTGATGCCGCATCGACGTCACGACAAGGGGGAGGAAAAAGATCATGTCACGCATGGTAAAACCCGTTCTTTCGATAATCCTCGCGACCGCCTGGATAAGCGCGTCGGAATTTATCAGGAATGAACTGCTGTTCAAATCATACTGGGTGGAGCATTACAGCGCCCTGGGCGTCACCTTTCCCTCGGAGCCGGTCAACGGCGCCATCTGGGGACTCTGGTCGCTCCTCTTCGCGACAGTCATCTTCCTCCTGGCGAAAAAATTCAGCCTCATCCAGACGTTTCTGATTTCATGGCTCGCGGGCTTTGTTCTCATGTGGGTCGTTATCGGCAACCTGGGGGTCCTTCCCTTCAGCCTTCTCTATTTCGCCGTTCCCCTGAGCCTTCTCGAGGCGTTTATCGCCTCTTTCATAGTGAAAAAGCTGGGATAAGATCTCGGCAGGAATGAGCGCATGAAGAAGATAACAGAGATAACCAGGCTGCAGGCCGCGGGCGCTCCCCCGAAGCTGATCGAGGAGTTCATCGGCAACGTTAATTCCGGGAACAGGGAGATCAGCATCGCCAGGATGAAGAGCCCCGGGGGATGGAGCGAACCGGGACAGACCCCGGAATTTGACGAGTACACCATCGTGCTCAGGGGAACGCTCGTGGCGGAAGGCCGTAACGAGCGGCATGAAATCGGCGAAAACCAGGCCCTGGCGGTGAAGAAGGGTGAATGGGTCAGGTACAGCACGCCCCATCCCGGGGGCGCGGAATATATCGCCATCTGCATCCCGGCCTTCTCGCCGGACCTGGCGCACAGGGACGGCGACCAGTGAATACCGCGCCGTTCCCGCAGCCCCCGGGTATGATAATGGGAATCATCACCAGGGCAATGCTGATCGCGGACCCCATGTGATGAAGCGCTTCCCCTTCAAAAAAATCGACGCCTTCGCCACGTCCGGCTCCGACGGGAACCCGGCGGGGTACATCCGCCTCGACGCGGGTACGGATATCAGCGAGGAGGAAATGCTGCGGATCGCCGGGGAGCTGAAGGGCTTCGTAAACGAGGTGGGCTTCGTTACCCGGACATCCGCGGCATCCTTCGACCTCCGCTACTATTCTTCCGAACGGGAGGTCGACTTCTGCGGCCACGCCACCATCGCCATACTCTACGACCTGATACGGAACGACCACGTTCTGGCACAGCACGATGTGCTGAGAATTAAGACGAAACGCGGGGACCTCGAGGTGCAGAACAGGATCGCCGGGGAGGACGCCGTGTTCATCATGGCTCCCATTCCCGAGGCACAATCACTCACGGTGAGCGCCGGCGACATCGCCCATCATTTGAAGCTGCGCGCCGACGCGATCGACGACGGGTTCCCGATCTCGGCGATCAACGCGGGCCTCACGACCCTCCTGGTGCCGGTGAGAAGCCTGGAGCCCCTCCTCGCCATGAAACCCGACCCCTGGGAGCTGAAACGCTTCTGCCTGGACGCAGGAGTGGACATCATCGAGGTGTTCACTCCGGATACGGCGGAGGAGACCAATGATTACCGCGTGCGCGTCTTCGCCCCGACCTTCGGCTACCTGGAAGACCCCGCCACGGGGTCAGGAAACTCGGCATTCGGCTACTATCTTATCGAACAGGGACGATTCGACAGGGACACGATACTGATCGAGCAGAACGGGGAGAGGGAGCGGTTCAACCTGGTGAAGCTCAGGAGGCGCCGCGACGCCCGTGGCGGGGAGCGTGTCCTCTTCGGCGGCGGGGCGGTGACCAGGATCGAGGGGGAGTACCTTCTGTATTGACATGACCGCGGGAAGGACGGGGGTGAATGATATGGACAAGAACATGAACACAATCAGCATCGAGGACCGGTATTTTCTCCCGGTATTCAGGAAAATCCCCGTTTCCATCGAGCGCGGCGAAGGGGTGTACGTGTTCGACGAAAACGGGAAACGCTATCTCGATTTCACGGCCGGCTGGGGCGTCACCTGCATCGGCCACGCCAGCCCCGTTATCGCCCGTGCCCTGGCGGAACAGAGCGCCAGAATAATCCAGAACCCCGAGTCGGGGAAGACCTATTCCCCGCCCAGGGCGGAACTGCTCCTCCTCCTCAGCGGCATCCTGCCCCACGGGCTCACCAGGATCTTCTTCACCAACAGCGGCGCCGAGTCCAACGACGCGGCGATCAAGCTGGCCCGGAAGATTACGGGAAGGAAGAACGTGGTATCCACCCTTAACAGCTTTCACGGGAGGACGATCAGCACCGCTTCGGCGACGGGGCAGGCCTCCCATCGTGACAGGTACGAGCCCCTCATGCCCCACTACCTCTTCGTGCCCTACGGCGACATCGAGGCGATACGACGCGTGATTCGAGATGACGTCGCCGCGGTGATCGTGGAGCCGATACAGGGCGAGGGGGGGATCATCGTGCCGCCGGAGAGCTATCTCCCTGACCTCTCCGCCCTCTGCGCGGAGAACGGCGTCCACCTGATCCTTGACGAGATCCAGACCGGCTTTCTCCGCACGGGGGCCTTCTTCTGTTCCTCGCGCCACGACCTTGACGTCGGCTTCATGACCATGGCAAAGGGCATCGCCGGCGGGTTCCCCTTCGGCGCCTTCGCGGTGACGGAGGAGATCGCGGAGAAAATCGAGATCGGGGACCACGGGGGCACCTACTGCGGGAACCCCCTGGGGTGCGCGGTATCGCGCGCGGTCATCAGCCACCTGATTGAAAACAGGATCGCCGACAACGTCAGCGACGTGAGCGCCTTCATCTTCGAAATACTGGCGGGATGGCAGGGAGAATTCGGCGGCCTGATACGCGAGGTGCGGGGACAGGGGCTCCTGATCGCCGTCGAGATGGCGGATTCCGCCACGACGGCCGCCATCCAGAACGAATGCCTCGAAAGAGGCCTCATGATCAACGTGACCCAGGGGACCGTCATCAGGATATTCCCCGCTCTTACCATTACGCGCGGGGAAGCCATGGAGGGGATGGATATTCTCAAACAGGCCCTGGCACGGCACGCGTGAGATGGGTTACGCGGCGATTCTCCGGGAATCCCGGCGCCCTGCCGGGTCCCTGTTACCGGTAATAATCGCCGGCGGCTTCAGGCTGGTAGAGTATTTCCTCTATCATGAGGTAGTTTTCGCCGGCGTGGCTGTCCTTCACCACGGTGCCTATGGGATTCCCGATCACCTGGGCGCCGATCTTCGAGAACACGCAGAGCGATTCCTTTTCCTCGGAGCTGTCGGGAAAGACAAGGGAATAGAACTCCTTCCTGCCGTTCCCGATGTTCTTCAGGCAGATGCGTGAATTCATGGTCACGATGTTGGGGCGGACATCGGCGGGATCGACGGGACGGGACCTGACGAGCTCGCGCCTCAGGACCTCGACGCTACCCGCTTCCATTCGCTGAGATCCGTTGCCCTTTTCAATATAATTGCGGATACGATCGTAATCGTGTTTCGTGAAAACTCTTCCCTTGCGCATTGAGATTCCCCCGGCTTTCACAAAATTCTTCGTTTACAAGACCCCTTCCTTAACACATTTCGGTCGCAGGAACAACACCTCAAATTATGTCAAGAACAATCGCGACGTGTCAAGGGTAAAATCGATAACAGGTGTCGTAACGAAAAAAAAATCATGTTGGATGTTATGCGACATAACGCCGGGTTTTCATGTTCCGCCTTTTCTATCGGGGGGGCATGCGCCGGCGCGCCTCGCCTGCGTCTCGATACGGCAAAAGACCCCGGCGGACTCTGATCGCAATTCGATTGACAAATCCCCCACGGGATCATATCAGCTTACGAGCGCCGAGAGCGTGCCCGCACCGGGTACTCCCCGACGGCACGGACGGCGACGCCGCCGGTCACGGCGAACATGCATTACTGCGGTCATCATCATGAACAGTGAAGCGCCCCGGGACCTTCCCGTGTATACAAGGCTTGATGAGATTACGGGCACCCTGGCCCGGGAGGGCATGCTCATCCTGAATGCGGAAACCGGATCCGGAAAAACCACGATCGTGCCCTGGGGCCTCCTTCGCCATTCATCGTTCCACGGCCGAAAAATCATCCTCATGGAGCCGCGCCGCATCGCGGCCCGCGCCGCCGCCGACCGGATCGCCCGCCTTCTCGGCGAAAAAACCGGGCATACCGTGGGCCTCAGGACGAGAACCGAAACGATCGTGGGCCCCGGGACTGTCCTCGAGGTGGTCACCTACGGCGTCTTTATCAGGATCATCCAGAACGACCAGGAGCTCGCGGGCTACGGCACCCTGATCTTCGATGAATTCCATGAACGCCGCATACCCACCGAACTGTCCTTCGCCTTCGCCATGGAATGCCGGGAAACGATCCGTCCCGATCTCAGGATGCTCTTCATGTCCGCCACCGCGGAATCGGATGTCAAGGCCGCCGGGGGGAAGACTATCCCGCGGCTGTCCATACCGGGGCGTCCCTTCCCGGTGCGTGTGGAGCACCGCCCTCCCCTGCCCGGCGAGAGGCCATGGGACGGCGCAGCGCGCCTCGTCGACATGGCCCTCCGCTGCCCCGAGGCCGAGCGTGACGGCGACATTTTAGTGTTTCTGCCCGGCTGGCGCGAGATCGGGCGTACCGGGGAACGACTCACACCCCTGGCCCGGGCCCGGGGCCTCGCGATCGTTGCGCTCCATGGCTCCCTTCCCCCGGGGGAACAGCGCCGCGTACTCGAACCGCCCCGGGATGGGGAGCGCCGCGTTATCCTGGCCACGAACATCGCGGAGACAAGCCTCACCATCCCAGGGGTCCGCGCCGTCGTCGACTCGGGACTGGAGCGCCGCGTGCGCCACAGCCCGCGGACCGGCATGAACCACTGGGAGACAGTCGAGATAAGCCGGGCCTCGGCGGAGCAAAGAAGGGGAAGGGCCGGACGACTGGGCCCCGGGGCCTGCTGCCGGTGGTGGCCGGAAGGCAAGGCACGGAGCGAATTCACGCCCCCTGAAATGCTCGAGGAGGACCTGGCACCCCTTCTCATGGAGACCCTGCTCTGGGGGGCATCGTCACCGGGCGACCTGACGTGGCTCACCCCGCCCCCGGATGCCGCCCTGCGCCGGGCCGCCGGGCTGCTGCGGAGCCTCGGCCTCACGGGGGACGACGGACGCCTCACGGAATCGGGCAGACACGCGGCGGGCCTGGGGGTTCATCCCCGCCTGGGCCGCATGATCGTCGAAGCCAGGCGCAGGGGGTGGCTTTCCACGGCGGCGATCACCGCCGCGCTGCTCGAGGAACGGTTCCAAACGGGGAAACCTTCGCCCGATTTCCGCGACCTTGTCGCGGCATGGCGGGAAGCACTCCAGGGACCCGGAAGCGATCCGCGGCGCGGGGCCGCGCGACGCATACTCGATAATGCCCGGCGGATATTCCGCGCCGCCGGGGCGGGCGACACCTCCCTTTCGCCGGATGACGCGGACCCCGGTCTCGTCGGCCGGCTTCTGCTTCTCGCCTATCCCGACCGGGCCGCCCGGAACACCGGTCCCGGCCGCTGGCTCACGGCAACGGGACGGGCGGCGCGCCTGGAGGGTCATTTCGCCGGGGACGCGTTCCTCGTGGCCGCGGACCTCGACGGGGGAGAGACCGACGCCAGGATACTCCTTGGGGCGCCCATCACCCCGGCGGACCTGGAGATCATGGGCGGCGGGTCCACCGCCGTGGAACGCGCGGTCGAGTGGGAGGGATGGACCCCCCGGGTACGGTCACGCCTCCGCTACGGCGCCATTACCCTGAGGGAACTCCCGGCGGCGCCTCCCGGCGATGAGGAACTGCGCGCCATGGTGACGGCGCGTCTCGGCGAGAAGGGAATCGAAAGCCTTCCCTGGGGCGCCGCCTCTCGGAGGCTCCTGGCGAGGTGCGTTTTCATTCAGAATCAGGGCGGCGTGCCCTGGCCCGATTTCTCCCCTGAAAGCCTGGCCCGGGAGGCCCCCTCGTGGCTTCTCCCTTTCGCCCGGGGGGGAGGCGGTCCCGTATTCACCGAGGCATCACTCTTGAGGGCACTGGAGCGTTTCCTTGGCCGCGGGGGAAAGGCCACGCTTGATTCCCTTGCCCCGGAGAGAATAACCCTACCGTCGGGGGCCAGGAAGTTGATCGACTACGAAACGGGCGAGACTCCCGTCCTCGCGGCGAAAATCCAGGAGCTTTTCGGATGCGAAAGGACCCCCACCCTCTGCGGACGGCCCCTCCTGGTCCATCTCCTGAGCCCCGCCGGCAGGCCCGTGCAGATAACCGACGACCTGGCGGGATTCTGGAAGGGCTCCTACCGGGAGGTCAGGAAGGAGCTCAGGGGCCGATACCCCCGTCATTCCTGGCCGACGGATCCCGGGGGTGAGTGATGCGGAAATCCATCATCGGCTTTTTCACCGAGGGGTTCCCCCGAAGAGACGACTACCCCGCCGGGTTCCGGGGCCTGGTATCCTTCGCGCGGGCCCTTATCGAAGCATGGCCCAGGGGGCTCCAGCGCATCATGGGCCTCCAGCCGGTCTTCTCCCTCTCAACGGGCCTCGCCGCCCTGGTGCTTTTCAAGCGGGGGTTCGAGAACATACCGGTCAGCATAATGTTCGTCATCCTGGCGTTTTCCTCCATCATGTTCAGGCTCTACCTGCACCGCGGGGGAAAGGGCATCCTGACGTCGCTCTGGGACACGGCGCTCATCTTCGTCCTGAACAACCTCCTCCTTTTCGTCCTGCCTTTCTACATGGAGGCCACGACGTTCCCGTCGAGGAACATGGTGTTCGTCCCCCTCATCGTCGCAATGGTCGTCATCGCGAGCTGGTTCACCCTCTACCTCCGCCTGATCGCGCGGCACCCCCTGCGGAGCTCACTCTTCTACGCATTCACCTTTTTCTGCGTCCTCAACCTTCTCTTCCCGGTGCTCTTCGGCATGGGTAACATCCTGAGCCTCCTGGTTTCCGGGGGCATCGTCGCCGGCGCCGCGGGGCTCTTCATCTATCCCCACATCGACATGGCCAGGAACGTGAAGAGCGGCCTGGTGTTCTTTTCGGGGACCCTGCTGTTTCTTTTCCTCCTCTGGTTCGGGCGAAGCCTGATTCCCCCCGCACCGCTGAAGATGACGCGCTCCGCGGCGTGTCTCGGCATCGAGGGGTATCGTCCCCTTGCCCCATTCCGCTCAGCCAGGGCAACGGAAACGCCCGAAGTCATCTTCTATTCATCGATTTTCGCCCCCCGGGGGCTCTCGGAAAAGATCAGCCACGTATGGTTTCACAACGGCCGACGCCTCTTCTCCGTGCCCCTCAACGAAATCCATGGCGGCAGGAAGGAAGGGTTCGGAACCTGGTCCAGGCATACGATCCTGGAGGGACCGGGGCGCTACGTCGTCGAGGTATGGACCCGGGGGGGACAGCTCCTCGGCGCCGGTGAATTCAGTCTCTACTGACCGGAGCACCTCCGGCCGGTCGTTCCCCGGGCGCCCTTCGCAGTAAAGATTTCTTGACACGGCGGGTGGCCGGCCCTACATTTATCACACTATATCGTTACCGGCCGCGCGAAACGGCCCGGTGAAGGGGGGAGCGATGCTTATAAAAATCAACCAGACCGACGAAGCGGTGAAGCTGATCATTGAGGGCAACCTTGAATCCACCACCATCAAGCCCTTCAGCGACAAGGTGTCGAGCATACCCGGCTTCGGGAAGAACGTGGAAATCGATCTCGCCCAGGTCGACTACATTGATTCCTCCGGCATACGGGCCCTGCTGACGCTTTCCAAGAAGATGAAGGATGTTGAACGCAAGCTCGTTATCGTCAACTGCTCCGACAACATCAAGCGGATCCTGAAGCTCTCCTCGCTGCAGGACATCCTTCTCGCGGAGTGATACCGGGGGTAACGGCGGATCGCCGATGCCCCCGGAATGAACCGGCAGTGGAAATCTCGTCCATTATCGCGGAAATGATACCGGAAGAGGAAGGGTATATCCACGGCCACGGAGACATGACGGGCCTCCTCCATGGCAGGTTCGGCATCTATTCCCACTGCATCGCCGTGGGAAAACGGCTCGATGACGCGATCATCGACTCGATCGCCGAAGGTCCCAATGCCGACTACCATCGTCTCTACGCTGAGGTCAACCGCGAACTGGGAGAACGCACCGCGGCGCTGTCGGAAGCGCTGAATTCCCGGGGAATACGAAGCCTCGCCGTGGCGCCCACCATGTCCGATTCGGAAATCCAAGGGCGCCACATGAAGACCCTCTCGGCCGACTTTTCCCACAAGATGGCCGCCACCCGGGCGGGACTGGGATGGATCGGCAAGACCGATCTCTTCATATCGGAGCGGTTCGGCCCGCGCCTGAGGCTCGCCACGGTGCTTACGGATTCGCCCCTCGCGGACTCCGCCGTGCCGGTAAATGAAAGCAGGTGCGGAAGCTGCAGGCTCTGCGTGGACGCCTGCCCTGCCGGGGCCGCGAACGGAAGATCCTGGGACGTGCATGCCTCACGCGATGATTTTTACAACGCCTTCCTGTGCAGGGAAACCTGCCGGGCACTTACGAGGAAACGGGTGGGCATCGACGCGAGTCTCTGCGGGATCTGCGTGTCGGTATGTCCCGTGGGAAAACGACTCCCTCATGAAGGTGGCGCGCCGCGCCGCGACAAAGGAGAACGCGATGGATAAGCTCTTCTACCCCGAATCGGTGGCCATCATAGGCCTGTCGTCGAAGCAGAACAACATCCCGAAGCTCGTCCTGGAGAACATGATACGGTGGGGCTACAAGGGAAGGATCCTCGGCGTCAACGCCCGCTCGGAGGACCATGACGTGAACGGCATCCGGATGTACCGGAGCGTGACCGACCTCCCCGTGGTCCCCGACCTGGTCTTTTCCCTGGTGCCGGCGCGCCACATCCCCGCCATCGTCGACGAGTGCGGGGCCAAGGGGACCCGCTGGATGGCCATCCCCTCGGGCGGGTTCAACGAGCTGAACGAGGACGGCCAGAACCTGGCCGCCCTTTTGAAGGAGAAGGCGCGGCGCCACGGCATCCGCTTCGTGGGGCCCAACGGCCTCACCGTTGCCAACACCGCCAACGGCCTCTGCCTCCCCTTCGTGCCTTCCTTCCCGCCCCCGAAGGGCGGCCTCTCCATAATCTCCCAGAGCGGCGGCGTGGGCATCATGCTCTGGAACTTCATGAGCGACGAGAACGTGGGCATGGCGAAGTTCGCCAGCATCGGCAACAAGCTGGACCTCGACGAGGTGGACTTCCTGGAGTATCTCGGTCGCGACCCTGAGACGAAGATCATCGGCATGTACCTGGAGAGCATCCCCCGGGGGGCTGACCTCCTGGCGGCGGCGGAGAAAATCGACAAGCCGATCATGATCCTCAAGTCCAACACCACCGACGCCGGCCGCCGCGCCGCCATGAGCCACACCGCCGCCCTCTCGAACGACGACGAGATCATCGACGCGGCCTTCGCGCGCGCGGGGATCATCCGCATAGCGCATTTCAACGATTTCATCAACGTGGCCAAGGCCTTCGACCTCCCCCCCATGCGGGGCAACCGCGTCATGATGATGAGCCCCGCCGGGGGGATCACCGTCATGATGGCGGACCTCTGCGAAAAGATCGGCTTCCGGTTCGCCGACCCGGGGAAAGAGTTCTACGAGGGGCTGAAGGGCTTCTCAAACGCCGGGGTCATCAACTTCTCCAACCCCCTTGACATGGGGGACATCTACGACCCGAACCTCCACACGAAGATATTCTACGAGGTGATGCACAACGACAACGTGGACGGGGCGGTCTTCGTGAGCCAGTGGCCACAGATGCCAAAGGGTGAGGACGTCTTCTACAAGATGTTTCACACTGACGTGTCGAAGGAGGCCACGGGAACCATGCTCTCCTCGGGGAAGCCCCTGGGGGCCTGCATCTTCGGCCTCTCCTCCACGATCTCCACGATCAAGCATAACATCAACTTCCCCCTGTTCGACAGCTTCGAGGAGATGATGATCGCCCTGAAAAAGCAGAGCGACTACCACACCCGGAAGCAGAACGCCCTCGTTGAGAGGCCCCTGCCGGAGGGAATCGACCTCCCGACGTCGGAAGAGTGGGTCGGCAAACACAGCGGGGACCTCGGCGAGGAGACCCTGGAACTCGTCTCCCGTTTCGGGATCGCCGCGGCGAAATCCGGCACCGCGGCCACGGCCAAGGAGGCCGCGGCCCTGGCGCGGGAGATCGGCTATCCCGTGGTGGTGAAGCTGGTCTCCCCCGACGCCCTCCACAAGTCCGAGGCCGGGGGCGTCATCCTCGACGTGCGTGACGACGGCGGCGTCGCCTCGGCCTTCGATTCGATTAAAAAGGGCCTCGCTTCCTACCGGCACGACGCCCGCTTCGGGGGCGTCAGGGTCATGAAGATGGCGGGAGATGGCCACGACATGTTCATCGGCGGCAAACAGGACGACTCCTTCGGCCCCGTGATATTCTTCGGCTACGGAGGCATCTACATCGAGGTCTTCCGGGACGTCCGGCTTCTCCTCTGTCCCGCCGGGAGGGACGAGGTGGCGGCGAAGCTCGAGGAGCTCAGGTCCTTCGCCCTCCTGAAGGGAGCCCGGGGCAGGGCCCCCGCCGATATCGCCTCCTACGTCGACATGATATGCCGGGTATCGCACCTCATGGCCGCGTTTCCACGGATACGGGAGCTCGACCTGAACCCCGTGCGCCTCCCCTTCGACGGCTCCGGAGCCTGCGCCCTCGACGCGCGGGCGCGTATCGCGTGAAATCCGCCGCATCGACAACCGGCGCCGTTCCCACACCGGCCTCCATGGAGATGGCCGATGCGATGAACCGACTGGGCGCCGAGGGGACGCCCTTCCTCTTTATCATCGATTTCGAAATGGAGCATCCCCTGGTGATTCCCCTCGCCGACGTGGATCCCGGGGAAATCCGCTATTCCATCAACGGCATAACCAACTATGACGGCGCGTTCCGGAAGCCCCCCCGTGGGGTACCCGTAACCCTGGCGACTCGCCCCATCGCCTACGAACGGTACAGGAAGATGTTCAACCACGCCGTGGCGCGCCAGATGAGGGGCGACTCCTATCTCCTGAACCTGACCTTCCCCACGGAGATCGAGATTGACCGCTCCCTCGAGGATATCTTCACCGCCAGCCGCGCGCGGTACCGCCTCTGGATCAGGGACCGCCTCGTGGTGTTCTCGCCCGAATGCTTCGTCCGCATTGAGGGAAGGGAGATATCCTCATACCCGATGAAGGGGACCATCGACGCCTCGGTCCCCGGCGCCGTGGAGAAAATACTCCTCGACGGGAAGGAGCTCGCCGAGCACTGCACCATCGTCGACCTGATACGGAACGACCTGAACATGGTCTCCTCCTGCGTCACCGTGGACAGATACCGCTACGTCGAAAAGGTGCGGTCCCCCCACCGCGACCTCTACCAGGTAAGCTCCAGGGTGCGGGGACGCCTGGAGAAGGGGTACCGGGAGCGGATCGGCTCAATCATCGCCGCCCTTCTCCCGGCGGGTTCGATATGCGGCGCCCCGAAGCGCATGACCGTGGAGATCATCCGGGAGGTGGAGGGCTACCGCCGGGGATACTACACCGGCGTCATGGGCTGCTTCGACGGGAACGACCTGGACAGCGGCGTGATGATCCGCTATATCGAGCGGATTGACGGGAAGCACTATTATAAAAGCGGCGGCGGCATAACCGTGTACAGCGATCCCGAGAGGGAATACCGCGAGCTCCTGGAGAAGATCTATGTCCCTGTTGCTTGAAAGCATCCGTGTGGATGAGGGCCGCTTCTTCAACCTCCCCCTCCATGAGCGAAGGCTGAACGACTCCCGCCGTGAGCTCTTCGGGGCTATGGAGCCCGTCGACCTGTCGGCGTCGCTTTCTATCCCCCACCAGTGCCGCCAGGGCCTCTTCAAGTGCCGGGTGCTCTGCGATGAAAGGATCCGGAGGGTGGAATTCGAAGCCTATGCCCGGCGCGCCGTGCGGAGCCTGAAGCTGGTGCGTGATGACGCGATCTCCTACTCCCACAAGGTGGAGGACAAATCGGCCTTCACGCGGCTTCTCGAGCTAAAAGTGGAATGCGACGACATCCTGATCGTGAAGAAGGGACTCGTTACCGACACATCCTTCAGCAACATCGCGCTCTACGACGGGTCCCGGTGGCGCACCCCCGCCTCGCCCCTCCTGCGGGGCACGAAGCGCGAGGAGCTCATCTCGGAGGGCGTTCTCGTCGAGGAGGATATTTCACCGGGGGACCTCTGCCGCTTCACGAGGGTATCCCTTATCAACGCCATGCTCGACCTGGGGGACACGGTGCTCCCACCCGATGCCATCGTGTGATCCGATGAAGGCTTTCCCGGACGGCACGGGGGATGGCATTCCACGCCCCGGAATTGCGCCGATCATTCGCTTCCCAGGCCCGCCATCTCATCGTCAAACGCCGCTTCCTTTTCCTCGATCTCACTCATGAGGGCATCGAGCTCGCCGTAGAGGGCGTCGATGCGCGCCCGGGCGGCGTGGCTCTCCTTGGAAAGACGCGCGATGGCCCCGCCCTCTCCCGAGCCCGACAGGGCGATAATCTCTTCGTTGAGCTCTTCCAGGCGCTTTTCGCTTTCTTCGATGGATGATTCCACCTCGGCCATGCGCGCCTGCAGGGGGGCCACGGACCGTGATTTCCTGGTGAGTATGTCGGCGCGCAGCCTACGCAACTCTTTTTTGCTCGCCCCGGGTCCGGGACCGCCAGGCCCCTGTCCTCCCTCATCTCTTTCATCCTCCCAGCCCACCCTGGCGAGAAAATCGCCGTAGGTCCCCTCGAAAACGGATATGCCGCCGCCCTGGAACACGACGAAGCGGTTCGCCAGGGTGTGGAGGAACATCTCGTTGTGCGTCACGATCAGCACGGCGCCGTCGAATTCATCGATCGCCGCAAGGAGGGCGTCGCTGGATTCCATGTCCAGGTGGTTGGTGGGCTCGTCCAGGAGGAGCAGGTTCGACTCCTGGGCCAGTATCTTTCCCAGGAGCACCCTGCTCTTTTCGCCGCCCGAGATCACCCCGATCCGCTTTAGCGCCATGTCCCCCTCGAACATCATGGCCCCGGCGATATCACGGGCGCGCTGGCGGTCGCAGCCGGACGCCATGATCTCCCCCTCGACTGAGTAGTCGGGGTTCAGCCGCGAGGTATTGGTCTGGGCGAAATACCCTGTTCGGGTCTCGCCGTGGTAATGAACGCGCCCGGACCGGGGGGAAAGCTCCCCGGCAAGGAGTCGCAGGAGCGTGGTCTTCCCCCTTCCGTTCTTGCCTATCACCGCGATCCGGTCATTTTTCGACACGGTGATGGAGAAGTCGCGGATCAGATCCTCGCCGCCGTAGGAAAACGAGAGGTTCTCGGCGCCCATTACGACCCGCGCCGGGAAGGGGCGCGAGGAAAAGGAGAAATCGAGGGTCTTGATCTTTTCAAGGCGATCGAGTTTCCGGCTCTTTTCCAGGGCCTTGATCCTTGACTGGACCATGCCCGCGAGCCTCGCCTTGGCCCTGAAGCGGCTGATGTAGAGCTCCACCTCCTTTCGCTTCTTCTCATCGTTCAGCCGCGTCTTCTCGTGGACCTCCTCCTCTTTCAATATCTGCTCGTAATACCCGTCGGTGTCGCCGCGGATCTTGCGTATTCTCTTCCGGTGGATGCCCATGGTGTGGGTGGTGACGCTGTTCATGAAGGAGCGGTCATGGGTGATCACCATGAGCTCGCCCTTCCACTGGCGGAGGAACTTCTCGAGCCAGCGTATGGAGACGATATCGAGGTAGTTCGTCGGCTCGTCAAGGAGCAGGAGATCGGGCGCCGAGACCAGTACCCGGGCCAGGCCCAGGCGCACCTGGTACCCGCCGGAGAACTCGGAGGTGGAACGCGCCATTTCCTCCCTGGTGAACCCCAGGCCGGAGAGGATCTTCTCCGCCATCCACGTCTCTCCGTGCATCTCCTCCGGGAGGCCCCTGCACGCCTCGGCGAGGACCGTGTCCTCGGTGAACAGCAGCTGCTGGGTCACGTAACCGATCCGGTAGCCCCGGGGGATCGCCACCTCCCCCGAATCGGCCGATTCCTCACCGATAACAATCCTGAAAAGCGTGGTCTTCCCGTGGCCGTTGCGGCCCACGAGTCCCACCCTCTCTTTAGGATTGATGGTGAAGCTCACGCTATCGAAAAGAAGCTGGCTTCCGAATGACTTCGATAGATTATTGACTTTAATCATATCACGTTATGCCCACCCGGCCCGGCAATGATAGGAATACGCCCCGGGATGACAATAGTTTTTCAGCCGGAATGATCCGCTCCGGGACCAAGAGCGGTCATGGTATCATATTTAATATGGAAGTTGCTCTGACACCGCTGGACATTTCCAGAAAAAAAAGTGAAAAAATATTGACATTTATACCGACCGTCGGTATGTTTATTATATGACAAGGAAAGAATCAAAAGAAAAGCGAATCAGTGATATCCTGGATGCCGCAATTCCTGAATTCGTTGAAAAGGGATACGAAGGGGCCTCCATGGACTCTATTGCGGCCCGGGCGGGCCTCACCAAGGGCGGACTCTACTACCATGTGAAAAGCAAGGACGACATCCTGGTCATGGCGAACGACCGGTTCATGGAGCCGATCATCAGGTTCATGGAGGAGGCAATGAACGCCGCCTCGGCCGTCGTTGGCCTCGCCGGCTATATACGGAACTACCTCACCTACTGGACCGGGCACCCGACGGAGCTCTCCTTCGTCTTTCTCACCATGACCAAGACGATATCGGATCCCGGCCTCCGTGGGCATTTCCGGGGCTACACTGGCCAGATGGCCTCGTTCTTCGAGGGGCTCTACCGGAAGGGGATTGAATCGGGAGAATTTCGTCCAATGGAGACCCGCGCCGCGGCCCTCTCCCTCATGGCGGCCCTTGACGGCATTGCCGGCTACCTGGTGGTGGATGACGACCTCGATCTTGAGAACACGATCCGCGAATTATGCGAGACGTTTATAACCGTCAACAAGGAGTAATACCATGGAACGAAAACCGGGCACCACCATCAGGACCGGGTTCGGCGACGAGGCCGCGGTCCCCGTCATCGACATGACGCGCTGCACGAGGTGCGGCCTCTGCGTGAAAGTCTGCAAATCCTTCACCATCATCGATGCCGGCGGCGCCCCCGTGGCGGTCCCGGGAAACGGCCTGGGGTGCATCGGGTGCGGCCACTGCATGATGGTCTGCCCGAAGGGCGCCATCACCGTCACCGGGAGAAGGCTTGCACCGGACGACGCCTTCGCCCTGCCGCCGAAGGAGAAGCGCGCCACGCCCCAGGCCCTGGAGGCGCTCCTCCGCTCCAGGCGAAGCGTGAGGGAATTTTCGAAGAAGGACGTGGATACGGGCCTGATCGAAACAATCCTGGAGATGGCCTCCTCCGCTCCCATGGGCATTCCCCCCTCGGACGTCGGCGTGGTGGTGCTCCACGGCCGTGACCGGGTCCATGAATTCACCGGTGACATCATCAAGGTATTCGGGAAGTGGCAACGATTCTTCAATCCCGTGATGCTGACCTTCATGCGCCCCTTCATGAAAAAGGCCGACCTCGAAGTAATGCGGGATTTCATCCTGCCCATAACACAAGAAATGATCGAAAACCGGGAAAAGGGCGTTGACTACCTCTTCTACGGCGCCCCGGCGGCGCTGCTCTTCCACCAGTCCCCCTACGCGGACCCCGTGGACGGCCACATCGCCTGCACCTACGCGATGATCGCCGCGGAGTCGCTCGGCCTGGGGACCTGCATGATAGGGACCGTATCCTTCGCGCTGGAGAGGGAAAAAGATCTGAAAAAGAAATGGAAAATTCCGGTTGAAAACAAGGTCGCCCTGGCGATGATCCTGGGTCACCCAGCCTTCCGGTTCCGGCAGGGGGTGCGGCGCCGCTTTGCCTCGGTTACCTATGCCTGATACCCGGGGGCGCCGGAGGCTTCTCGACCCGCCGCGTTAATTCCTCCGGCGGGTCACGGCCCTCTTCTGCCGCTCCTTTTCCCGGTTTGACCGCTCCACGAAGAGACGCTCACCGGAAAAGGGGTCTCGGCCCGTATAAAACATCACGGCAGACCAGGTGCACGGCAGAGGGGTGAATACCTGCACCTGCTCCGGGACGATGTGGAGCTCCCGGGAGACGAACCGGCCGAGTTCCGTCATGTCGCCGAGGGTGCATCCCGGGTGGGCGGCGATGAAGTAGTAGGTGAGAAATTGCTTCTTCCGCGCCGTGCGGTTGAGGCGCGTGAAGAGGTCCCTGAAGGCGAGGAGGCTCTCGGCGTAGGGTTTCCCCATCAGGTCCAGCACCCGGTCCACGCAGTGCTCGGGGGCGACCTTCAGCTGTCCCGAGACATGGTGGCGCACGACCTCGTCCAGGTATTCCTCCCCGGCATCGCGGTCGGCCATCACCAGGTCGTGGCGTATTCCCGAGGCGATGAAGGCTTTCCTGACACCCGGTATCTTCCGGATCTTTTTGAGGAGGCTGATCTGGCTCCTGTGGGACACCGCCAGGTTCCGGCAGACATGGGGGGTGAGGCACCGCCGGTCCTCGCAGGTCCCCTTCCCCGCCATGCGCCGGCAGAGCATGCCGTACATGTTCGCCGTGGGCCCGCCGATGTCTGAGATGATTCCCCTGAAGCGCCTGTCCTTTGTGAATCCTCTCGCTTCGGCGAGGATCGACGCCTCGCTCCGGGACACCACGGCGCTGCCCTGGTGCGTCGCGATTGAGCAGAAGGCGCAGCCGCCGAAGCACCCCCGGTGCGTGGCGATGGAAAAGCGCACGGTGTCGAGGGCCCGCACCTCCCCCCCTTTTTTACAGAGGGGGTGCGCGTCGCGCTCGAAGCCCAGGCCGTGGACATGGTCGAGCTCTTCGGAGGAGAGGGGCGCCGCCGGGGGATTATGCACGAGGTAGCGGTTCCCATGCCTCTGGGCCATGCCCGCGCCACGGGCCGGGTCGGCATTTGTGAAGAAGATGCGGTTCATTTCGATGAACTCGCCCTTGTCCGCGGACACGCGCTCAAACGATGGAAGCTCGATAAAGGATCCCGGCTTCTCCTGCGCGATATAACATGTTCCCCGAATGCCGCGGAAGTCCTTTCCGCCCCGGAGGCGCTCCGCCAGATCGAGGACGGCGCGCTCCCCCATGCCGTAGACCAGGATATCGGCCTTCGCGTCGAAGAGGATCGAACGGCGGATCGCGTCGTCCCAGTAATCGTAGTGCGCCACGCGGCGCTGGCTCGCCTCGATTCCCCCCAGGACGATGGGCACGGTGTCCTTGAAATGCCTGCGGATCAGGTTCGCGTAGGCGATCACGGCCCTGTCGGGCCGCCGCGTGTTGCGCCCCCCGGGGGTCAGGTCGTCCCGCATCCGCCGCTTCCCCGCGGCCGTGTAATTGGCCACCATGGAATCCACGGATCCGGAGCTCACCCCCCAGAAAAGGAGGGGCTCGCCGAAACAGGCGATGTCCCTGTCGTCCCTCATGTCGGGCTGTGCGATGATGCCGACACGATAACCCGCGTCCATGAGGACCCGGCCGATGACCGCGGTTCCCATGAAGGGTGAGTCGACGTAGGCGTCGCCCGAAACAAGGACGACGTCGCACCGTTCCCATCCTAGGGATTCCGCTTCCTGCCATGTGGCGGGTATGAACATGGGGCGGTCCACCTCGCGGTTCGTGATCAGCGTCCCCGCACTATCGGGGACACCCGGGGATCTCAGCTTTCCGGATCGGGGAATTCCGGGTCCTTCCCGTCGAGAAACGCGGTGATCCCGTGAAGGCACTCTCCCGACGCGAGAAGGTCCGCCGCCACCATGGTCTCGAACTCGAGGGCCTCCCCTGGGGCGAGGCCCGAGGCGCGGCGGATGACGGCCAGGGCCGACCTGACCGCCCGGGGCCCGTTCGCGGTGATCATCCGGGCCATGGCAAGGGATTCATCCAGGGACTTCCCCGGTGCGCTTACCCGGTTCACGAGGCCGATACGAAGGGCCTCATCGGCCTCCACCTTCCGGGCGGTGAGTATGAGATCGGCGGCCCGCGAGCCGCCCAGGAGGCGCGCCAGGGCCACGCCGCCCCCCCAGTCGGGCATCAATCCCAGGCGCACCTCGGAGAAGCAGAACCTGGCGCCGGGATCCATGACCCGGAGGTCGCACCGCACCGCCAGTTCCGCGCCGCCGCCGTAGGCGAGCCCGTTGACCGCCGCGATGACCGGCACGGGAAGGGTGGCGAGCCCGTCGACCACGCCGCGGATATACCGGAGGAGGTCCTCCGCGCCGGAGCGGCTCTTCGCCTGTATCGCCTTCGCCATGCGCTCCACCTGGGGGTTGCCGGGGCTCACGTCAAAACCCGCGCAGAACGCCGCTTCGCCTGCCCCGGTGACGACCAGGGCGCGGGGGAGATCGGCCCTGAGGCGGGCCACCGCGTTCTCGAGGCCCTTCCACATGGCCTCGTCGAAAGCGTTCCGCTTCTCCTCCCTGTCAAGGGTCATGACGGCGATACGGTCACGGTACTCGAGGCGCACGGCGGGTTCAGTCATGGCGTACTCCCGTCGCGGTCACGGCAGGGGGCTTCCGCCGAAGCGCTCAGTGCGGGCGATCTCCTCCAGGGCCTTCCTGGGGGGACCCGCCTTGTCCGGCACCGCCGGCTTTCCCAGTGGAATCGCCGCCACGGCAACGACCCCCCCGGGAAGATCGAGGAGCCGCGCGCAGGCGTCATGGTCCATGGAGCCGACAATCACGGTCCCCAGGCCAAGATCGTGGGCCCTGAGGCAGAGGTTCTGGACCGCCAGGCCGAGGTCGAACATGAACCACTCCGAGAACGCCGTCTCCTTCGCCCCCTTCATTGAGCCGGATACCCCTGTCCTGGCGCAGGCGACGATGACGACGCTCGCCGCGAGGGTGCACTTCGTGGCGGGGTTGTTCTCCGTGTAGGTCGCCGCGATGTCGCGGATCATGGCTGCGTCGCGGACCACGACGAACTCCCATGCCTGGGTATTGGCCCAGGAAGGGGCCCACCGCGCGGCATCGAGGAGCTCCCGCACCTCGCCGTCGGTCACCCGGTAATCGGTGAATTTCCGTACGCTCCGTCGTTTCAGGATCGCTTCTTTCAGCTCCATCTTCTCATTCCTCCCTTCTCGGATCCGTCCCCGCTGCCCGGGGGCGGAGGTGCATCTAGTATGGCCCGGCATGAATTAAATGCAATACATTTTTCCGGGAGCCAGGTACCATCGGGCGTGACGCGCGCTTCACCGGCGGGCCCTGCGCCGTGGAGGGACCGGGCCGCGGGGAAAAAACTGCTTGCCTTCGGCCACTGCCGGTTATCCTTGATCCATGAAAAAATACGGCCGGACATTCTACAGTCTCGCCCTGGCGAATTTCCTTTTCTTCCTGGGAAACTCGCTCTTCATCCTGCTGCCCCTTTTCCTCAAGGACCTCGGCGCGTCGGAATCAACCATCGGCATCATGAACAACATCGACAAGGTCGTCGCCATCTTCGCCGCGGTATTCATCGGCGGCCTGATGTCGGGGAGGGACCGCGTCCGCCTTCTCCGGCTGGGCTACATGATCCTGGTCGCCGTCTTCGCGTCCTATCTTCTCATCTCGTCCCTCACCTGGCTTATTCTCCTGATACGCATCCTCCACGGCATCGGGTTTTCCCTTGCCATGATCCTGGGGACCACCATCATATTCGACATCGTGTCACCGGAGGACGCGGCCGAGGCGATCGGCATCTACGGCGTCACCGGGGCCCTCAGCAACGCCCTGAGCCCCTTCGCGGGAGAGATGCTCCTCTCCCTGGGGTATTCCCATTCCCTGCTGTTCATCATTTCCGTGATTCTCGTGACGGGGAGCCTCATGATCACCTACCTTATGCCCCGCCTGCCCTCCGGGGAGCCGGAAAACGGCGGCGAGGAACAGCGCGGTTCCCTGGGGCTCCTGCGAAATCCCCGCTTTGCCCTCCTGGCCCTGGTCACGGTGATATTCGCCGGGGGCTTCGGCGTGATTATCACCTACCTGCCCAATTTCATACGCACGACCACGGAGATGAAGTTCTCATACTTCTTCCTCATATATATCGCCGTCCTGATCTGCATACGCTTCTTTTTCATCGGAAAGATCGGCCGCGTCAGGAGCTCGTCCCTCCTCATGGCGGCCTTTTCCACCGGGTCGGTGCTCTTCCTTCTTATGAATATCCTCCGCTCCTATACGGTGCTCGCTGTCGTGGGGGTGCTGTACGGCTTCACCCACGGGATCCTCTACCCCCTCCTGAATTCCACGATGGTGCGCATCGTGAGCCGCGCGGACCGCGGCAGGGCGAACGCCATCTTCACGGCGTGCTTCAACGGCGGGATGATGAGCCTCGCCCTCTCCCTCGGTTTCCTGATAGACCGGACGGGCACCTACCTGGCCGCCTTCAACGCGGCGGGCGCCATGTACCTCGCGGCCATACTGATGCTGGTGGTGTTCAGGGCACGGGGACCCCGCGGCGCCGGGGCGGATGACGCCGCCCCCTGACCGCATGCCGGGGACCCCATGGGGGCTCAGCCCCCGTAGGGTTTTCGCATCTCCTGGTAGGCGAGGTTCGAAATATACTGGTCGAGGACCACCATGGCGGTGAAGGCCTCGGCAACGGGCCACACCCGCGATACGATGGTGGGGTCGCGGCGGGTGATGGCGGAAAGTTTCTGGTCGGTCAGGGACACCTTGTCGATGGTCGTCTGGTCCTTCGCGATCGTGGGGGTGGGCTTGATGGCGAGCCGCGCCACGACGTCCTGCCCCGTGGTGAGGCCACCGGTGATGCCGCCGGCGTTGTTGCCGGAAAAGGCCACCTTCCCCTCCCTCATGAACATCTGGTCGTTGCTCTGACTCCCGGTCATGTCCTTGACCTTCATGCCGGCGCCCACCTCCACGGCCTTGACCGTGCCGATGCTCATCATCCTGCCGAGCTCCCCGTCGAGCTTGCTGAAGACCGGCTCGCCTACCCCGGCGGGAAGTCCGCGGACCACCACCTCGACCAGGCCGCCGGAGGAATCCCCCTCCTCGCAGATCGCCATGATCCGGTCGTACATTTCCCTGGCGGCATCCGGGTGGGGGCAGTTGAGGACCGGGTGGGCACCCATGGCAACGAGTTCCTCCACCTCTTTCTCATCAAAGGGCTTCCGCTTGATGTCGGGCACCATCCGCTCTATCTCCGCCAGGACCGCCATCTTCTCGAGCATCCGCATGCCGGTCCTGATGCGCCCCTCGCCGTACACGAGATTGTAGACGGGATCATGGCGGGCCCTGAACTCCTTGAAGACGTTCACGCGGTCCCTGACGGTATCGTAATCCATGTCGGGCATGGCGACTCCCGCCGCTTCCTTCACGTAGGAAAATATTTCAACGCCCCTG
This sequence comes from Spirochaetota bacterium, assembly GCA_040768125.1. GTDB lineage: Bacteria > Spirochaetota > UBA4802 > UBA4802 > UBA5550 > RBG-16-49-21. The sequence continues at coordinate 118,663 of JAXGNG010000007.1, forward strand.
TCTTTCAGTACGCGCCGCGCCACGGCGCCGGCGGCAACGATGGTCGAGGTGTAGCGTCCGCTGAAGATACCCGCACCGATGGCGTCGTCGAAAGAACCGTATTTCAGGTACGAGGCGTAGGAGGCGTGCCCGGGGCGCGGCGTCCGGTTGGTGCGCTGATAGGCGTCCACGTGCTCGAAATGCCGGTCCAGGTTCGGGATGAGGATCGTGAGGGGCGTCCCGTTGGTATGGCCCTCGTTCTCGAAACCGGGCATGGTGTCCGCCGAGTTCACCCCGGTGACGATAACGGGAATATCCGGCTCGCGGCGCGGTGACGAAAGCTCCCCCTGGCCCGGTTTGCGCTGGAGAAGCTCGAAGTATATCTCCCGCTCATCGATGAGAATTCCCGAGGGAACCCCCTGGATATGGCTTATGAGCCCCTCCTGGTAGGAACCGCCCCCAACCGTCACCCTGAAGAGGGTGCCGTAACTGCAACCGATCATCGTGTACCTCTCATTTATTTACTTTTTCAGTTATTCCTTCGCTGCTTCAGCGACCCTGACATGGTCCCAGAGCCTCGCATCCCCCTGGCCGATCCGCCAGAAGGCAACGCCCAGGGCCCCCTCTTTCGAATAAAGCCTTGTTCGCTCCGTGAGGCTCTCGAGGGTGTTGAAGTAGGCGCGCACCCGGACCTTTTCCGTGTAGACCATGAAGGGCCCCTTCTCGGGATCCACCTCCACCTTCGGGCGCTTCCGGGACAAGATTTCCCGCACGCGGGAATCGCGGAGCGCGCCGCCGTGCTGCGCCTCCTGCCATGCCCGTCCGTAAAGCGGCACGCCCATGACGAGCTTTCCGGCGGGTATCGCGCTCTTCGCGTAGGCCGCGACATCGCGGCACCATGGCAGTGAGGCAACGGGTCCCGGCTCTCCGGTGCTCCAGTGCTGGTCATAGGCCATGACCACGACGCGGTCCGCCACCGCAGCCACGGCGGCGTAATCGTAGGCATCGGCCACCTTCCGCACCCTGGCGGGGAGCGCCACGCTCAGGATTTTTTCAGGACCGAGTAGCGCCTTGAGGTCGGCCAGGAAGGAAATATAATTATCGCGGTCCCAGGGATTCACCGCCTCGAAGTCGATCTGCACGCCGGCAAATGATCCGGAAAAATCGATGATATCCTTCATCAATGCCTTCCTCGCCGGATGGGAGGGGTTGATGCAGGTCCCGATGAGGAGGGAATTCGATATCTCGGCCACGACGAGATGCCACCTGGCGGAACGGTTCTTCACCGCCCCGGGAAGGTCCCGGGGTCCCGCAAGCTTCCCGTTCCCGTCCACGCGCGCGCTGAAATAGCAGATATCGGTGAGGGGCTCGTTTCCCTTCAGCTCATGTTCCTCCCCGCGCATCAGGTAGCCCCATACTTCCCTGAAGGCCGCGGGCTTCTCTTTCGGCGCCCTGAAGAGGCGGTCCTGACCGGCACCGCACTGGACGAAAACCGCGAGGGCGGTGAAAAGAATTGCGCCGCAGGTCCTCACCGGGGCATGCCGTATCGCCGGGGTATTCACGTCAGCTTTGCGATCGCTTCGCCGATTCGCTCCACCCCCTTGACGATGTTCGCGTCGGACGTGGCGAATGAAAGCCGGATGTGGTCGTCGTTGCCGAACTCGATCCCCGGCACCACGGCGACCCTCGCCTCGTCGATCAGGTAGGAGCAGAGACGCGACGAAGAGCCCCCCTCGTAGCGCGCCGCCACGTCACCCCACCCCTTCAACCCGTACACGCCGCTCACCCTGGGAAAGGCGTAGAAAGCGCCGTCGGGGAGCGAGCAGGAAATCCCGGGGACGGCGTTGAGTCCCTCCGCGATGAGCTTCCGTCGCCTCGTGAAGGCCTCCAGCATCGGCGCGATGACGCCCTGGTCGCCGGTCAGGGCCGCCACGGCGGCCCACTGCGCGATGGAGGTGGGATTCGACGTCGACTGGCTCTGGAGCGTCTCCACGTTCTTTATGACCGCCGCGTCGCCGGCCATGTAGCCGATGCGCCATCCCGTCATGGAATAGGCCTTGGAGACCCCGTTCAGCACGAAGGTCTTGCGCTTCATCTCGTCCGACACGTTGGCCATGTTGGAGAAGACCGCCCCGTCGTAGAGGATCGATTCGTAGATGTCGTCGGAGATAACGGCGATCTCCCTGTCGCCGATAACGGCGGCCAGAACCTCGAGGTCACCGCGGGGATAGGCGGCCCCCGTGGGATTCGAGGGGGAATTGATCACCACCGCCCGGGTCCTGTCGGTAATCGCCCCGGCGAGCCGCTCCGGGGAAAGCCTGAATCCCTCTTCCTCCGGGCAGTCAATGATGACAGGCTTCCCTCCCGCGAGGAGGACCATGGGGGGATAGGAGACCCAGAAGGGCGCGGGTACGATCACCTCGTCGCCCTCGTCGAGGAGCACCTGCATCAGGTTGTAGAAGGAGTGCTTGCCGCCGCAGTTGATGGTCACCTCTGAGGCGCCGTATTCGAGATTGTTATCGCGCCCGAACTTCGCGACGACCGCTTCTTTCAGGTCCTTGATGCCGCCGGCGGGAGTGTACTTTGTTTTACCCCCATCGATCGCCTTCTTGGCCGCCTCCTTGATCGGCTCCGGCGTGTCAAAATCGGGTTCACCGGACCCGAACCCCACGACATCGATCCCCTGGGCCTGGAGCGCCGCCGCATGGGCGGACAGGGCCAGGGTGGGAGACGGCTTCACCAATTGTATTCTCCTGGACAATTTCATCGCGTTTTCTCCTTGTAGATCAAGGCTGCCTAACCTATGTATTCCGTATCCCCGAGTCGGCGCGCTCGATTTCAGCGCGCTTCCCCTCCTGATGGTTCTTCACCGCCTCCAGGAGCGAGGCGTCATGTAACGCCAGTATTTTCACCGCCGCCAGGGCCGACTCCTCGGGCTCGAGGACCAGCATCGGCGCCACCCCCGACGGCATGCGCAGGGTGGAAAAGATATCGGCGCCGGCGAACCGCTCGCTGTAGGGCGGGCAGGCGATCACCGGGCGGACCGTGTTCGCGTCAACGAAGCCGGAAAGGGCGTTGCTCCTTCCCGCCACGGTGATGAATACCACGGGGTCCTTCTCGTACTCCCGCACGATATCCAGCGCCTTGAGGGGGACCTTGTGGGCCGAGGCGATCCGCATGACGGAGGAGACGCCGAGCCGCGTAAGGGCGCCCGCGATTTTCGCGCAATGATCCCTGTCGGATTCCGATCCCATGATAATAATCACCCTCGCCATAGCCGTACTCCCCCTTTCCGTCGTCATCCCCCGCCGCGTCCGCCTGCCCCGGGGGTCATGATATAAAAAAGCCACCATCGCGGTGCTCCACGGGGGAGCCGTCAATGCTGGCTTGCCGATCAACCATCCCTTACATCGGCCGGCTCCCGTCCGCGGTTCCGAACGCTACCTTCAGACTTCTTCCGGTCATCCTTTGTGCCGATCTCGTCCGGTTACAAATATCAACCCCTTGCGAATAAAAAAAATCAAAAACCATTGACGATAACAATGCGTCATTTTCAATCCATTTTTAAGCCATGGAGAAAAATTTGTCCCGCTTTTATTCCCGGCCGCAGAAAAAATAAATAACGTTATGTCGCATTGCGGCCGATATTCAGGATAACTACCTTATAAGAGGTGTGGACCATGACACGGATCCCCTTCATCGTATTCCTCGCTTTCCTGGCGGCCTGTCCCATCGCACTGCGCGCGGAGGACGCGCAATCGGAGCGCGAAAACCTGGAGGTGTTCGCGGACAACCTGAAATTCCAGAACGGCCTGGAATTCATGAAGCTGAAAATGACGGAAAAGGCTCTGGAGACCTTCAACGAGTACCTTGAAATTTACCAGCGCGGCGTCCACCGCCACGAAGCCCACAAGCTCATCGCCGATATCTACTTCGGCCGCCTGGAGTACCTGAAGGCCCTTCGCCACTACCGGACCCTCTACGAGGAATACAGCACATCGGAAAGCGGCATCGAGGGTTACTTCAATACCGGCGTATGCTACGACAAGATGGGATACGAGCAAAAGGCCATGGAGGTGTTCAACGATATCATCGAACAGCATCCCGATTCAATCTACGCCCGGCAGGCACGGCTCCAGCTTGACCTGCTCACCATTATGACGGAATGAAGGCGGCATCGCCTCCAGGGCTCCCTCCAGGGAAACGCCGGCATCCCTCAGGGAAAACGGACAAAAATAATTTATCAATCATTTTATCTTGACAAATAAAGGGCCCGCGGGAATATGCCCTTTATTTTCATTTTCCCGGGACATCCGACCTAGAATCGGCACACCGAGAGGGGCGATGATCATGCACCGCCCCGATTTCATTATACTGTTTAGAGAGGAATACCATGCCGTTACAGAAATTGAGAAATATCGGGATCGCCGCCCATATTGACGCGGGCAAAACAACGGTTACCGAGCGTATGCTTTTCTTCACGGGCACGACCCGGAAGCTGGGAGAGGTCCATGACGGGGAAGCCACCATGGACTTCATGAAGCAGGAGCAGGAGCGAGGGATCACCATCGCCTCCGCCGCCATATCATGCGTCTGGAACGACCACATGGTCAACATAATCGACACTCCGGGCCACGTGGATTTCACGGTCGAGGTGGAGCGCTCCCTCCGGGTCATCGACGGCATGGTCGCCGTGTTCTGCGCCGTCGCCGGCGTGGAGCCCCAGAGCGAGACGGTCTGGAACCAGGCGGACCGGTACCGGGTGCCCCGCATCGCCTTCATCAACAAGATGGACCGGGTGGGCGCCGATTTCAACGAGGTCCTCGCCCAGATGACGAAATACCTGGACGCCAATCCCGTCCCCTTCCAGATGCCCATGGGCGCCGAAGACAATTTCCAGGGATGCATAGACCTGATCACCGAAAAGGCCTATGTATTCAAGGAAAAGGAACGGATCGTCGTTGATATACCCGAGGAATTCCGTTCCGGGGCCGCCGATGCGCGGAACCAGATGATAGAAAAAATATCTGATTTCAATGAAGAGCTGATGGAGCTCTACCTCGAAGGAAAGGAGATCCCCGTGGACCTGCTGAGAAAGGCGGCGCGGGAAGCCGCCATCAAGATGCTCATCACGCCGGTCTTCTGCGGGTCCGCGTACAAGAACAAGGGCATCCAGCTCCTTCTCGACGCCGTCGTCGACCTGCTCCCCTCGCCGATCGACATCGGCTCCGTGGTGGGTATTGACATCGATGACCCGGAAAAATCGCACACGCGGCACCCCTCGTCGAAGGACCCCTTCGCCGCCCTGGCCTTCAAGCTCATCCACGACCCCTACGTCGGACAGCAGACCTTCATCCGGGTCTACTCCGGCGAGCTTAAAAGCGGTATGCAGATCCTTAATTCAACGAAGCAGAAAACGGAGCGCATCGGACGAATTCTCCGCATCAGGGCCAAGGAGCGGGAAGAGGTTGAAACCGCTGGTCCCGGCGATATCGTGGCCCTGATCGGGATGAAATACACCAAGACGGGGGACACCCTCTGCGACCCGGCCCATCCCCTTTTCCTGGAATCGATCTTCATCCCGCCCTCGGTGATCGAGATGAAGGTCACGCCGCCGTCGAAGAAGGAGGAGGAAAAGCTCGGTGCCGCCCTCCGCAAACTCTCCATGGAGGACCCGTCCTTCACGGTGAGGTTCAACGACGAAACCAGCGAAACGATCATCGCGGGAATGGGCGAGCTTCACCTGGAGATCATCATCGACCGTCTCCAGACCGAATTCGGCGTCACCGCCGAGGTGGGGGAGCCCTCCGTGGCCTTCCGTGAGACCATCACGCGGGAGATTGAAAGCGAATACAAGCACGCCAAGCAGACCGGGGGACGCGGCCAGTACGCCCACACCGTCATGCGCCTGGAGCCGAACGAGGGCAAGGGCTTCGAGTTCGAGGACAGGATCAAGGGAGGCGTCATCCCCGTGGAATACATCCCCTCGGTGCGCAAGGGCGTCGACTCGGCCATGGCCGAGGGCATCCTCTCGAACTTCCCGGTGGTGGACGTCAAGGTGGTGCTCCTCGACGGATCCTTCCACGAGGTCGACTCCTCTGACATGGCGTTCCGGACCTGCGGGGCGATATGCTTCAAGGAGGGCTTCCTGAAGGCGGCCCCGATCCTCCTGGAGCCGATGATGAAAATAGAGGTCAACACCCCGGACGACTACATCGGGGACGTCGTGGGAGACCTGAACAAGAGGCGGGGACGCATCGAGTCAATGCGCCGCTACCGGAAGGGAGCACAGAAGGTCCTGGGATTCGTTCCCCTCATGGAGATGTTCGGCTACGCCACCCAGCTCAGGAACATATCCAGCGGACGGGCCAACTATTCCATGGAGTTCTTCAAGTACGTTCCCGTGAACAGGGAGATCCAGGAAAAGGTCCTGAAGCAGATGGAAGCGAAGAAAAAGGAAAAGGCAAGCTAGCGAGGCGCCCCCGAAAGGGGGCGCTGTTATTTCAGGGACTTTTTCATCCTCTCCACCCAGGCGCTGCCCGCCGCCTCTTCCGCCTTGTAGAAGTCAAGGAAGCGGTGGAGCTGCGAGCAGGTCTTCGGCGACAGGCAGTGCTCCACCCTGCAGGCTTCGCCGTCGGCGGCCTCGCAGTCTATCTGGAGCACGGTGGAGAAAAAATCGGCAAGGCAGTTGTGCCTCTTCAGCACGCAGTCGGCGATGACCTGGCCCTCCTCCGTGAGCTCGACAAAACCGTACTTTTCGTACTCGATGAGGCCCATGTCCTTGAGCTTGGCGAGAGCCGCGGAAACACTCGGCATCTTGATGCCCAGCTTTTTCGCGATGTCCTTGACGCGCACCACGCGGTTCTCAGTGGAAAGGACGACGATGGTTTCCATGTAATCTTCCATGTTCGACGTGAGACCGGTGTCCCGGTACAGGTACTTCGATTTGCCCTGATCGGCCATGGCGCCCCCTCACCTCTCCATCTTGAAGTACACCCGCTCGATGCGCCGCAGATCATCCTCGACCCGCTTTCTCAGCGGCGAGGCGCCGAAGCGGCGGTCCGCCTTCCCCTTCTCGAGAAAACGGCGGTACACCCTCCTCGCGGTCTCGATGTCCTTGAAGAGCGGGTCTCCCTCGTAGACCTTGCCGATGAGGTAGTAGGCGTCATCGACGGTGTCCCGGTCCTTGTAATTCCTGATCAGCTTCACCGCGGAGTCAAGGGCCTGGGCCCCGTTCCGGCCCGCCAGGTAGAGCTTCCCCATGGCGAGGAGGGCCCTGTCCGCGAGTTCGTGGTCGGGGAAGCGCGCGAATACCCGCTGGTAGTTCTCGATCGAGGCGACCCTGTTCCCTTTCATCTGGTAGCTCTCGGCGACGTGGTAGAGAGAGGCGGGATAATCCCCCGACTCGGGCGTAACCGCGGAGAATTCCCTTATCGCGTCGTCGTAACGATACGCCTTCATGTGTATCCTGCCCATCCAGAACCGAGCGGACTCCCGGAAGGTCCCCTGGGGAAACCGCGTCACCATTTCCTGGAAATTCCTGAGGGCGGGATCGTACAGACCGTTATTGTAGAAGTCGATCCCTGTTTTCAGGAGCACCTCTTCCTCTCCGGACACCTTCGGCGCGCCCTCCTCCTTCGAGGCGGCGTCCGGGGAGGGAGGGGCGGGCTTTTTTTCTCCCTCCACCGGAAGGGGCTGTTCCTTCGATTCGTCAGGAAGGACAGGCGGCGCGTCCTTTTCCCGGGAGGGACCGTCGGGCCCCCTGGAATCCTCGGTCAGGATACTGTCGATAATCTCCCGGGTCTGACGGTAATCCCTGTCGACGCGCGAGCCCGCGGCGTCCCCGGCGAATGAAAGGGCCGCGATAACAGGAATGGCGGCCAGTGATACGAGCAGTGACGCTATGGTATTCTTCAATTTCCGATTATTCCTTCGTCACGGATAAGGGGACCCGGGGCCCGGATGTCGCCTTTCCGCAGATTTCTTCTCTCCCCCGTCGCCCCGGGTTCCGGCGCCGCCTTCATGGCATCGCCCGATTTCCCGTCCAGCGGAGAGTCCAGGGGAGTGATGGATCTCTTTTCCGCGTCCATGACCGCGTTGCCCTCCACGGCGGGGGGAGCGGCCCGCTTTTCAATCGTCCCCACTTCGGATTCGATGACGGGCTTTCTTCCATAGTTGCCGTCCAGGATCGGGTCACCGGTCCCCGGTTCGGGCAGGGTCGTCTCGGGGCGCCGCTTCTCCGGCTCCATGATGCCGCTGTCGAGCTCCGGCTCAAGGTTTACCCGCGTGGGGAACTGGACCTTCTCCATGTCGACGCGCTTCATCTCGTTGATCAGCTCGGTATCAAGCATGGCGGAAAAATCCCCTCCCTCACGCTCCTGCTTCATCCGCACTTCGAAGGCCTCGTTGGTGGTGTCGATGATGGGGGCGCTCTTTATCTTCGCGGACTCCCGTCCCCTGTTCACCCCGTACACCGCCCCCCCCACCATCATGACAAAGACCAGGAAATAAAAAAGGTTCCGTATCGTGTCCCTTGTCCTGTGGGGAATGCCGTCGATCAGCCGATCGATCCCCGATGATGCCCTGTCAACCGATTTCCTGTAGTCCCTTATGTTCATGTGCCAACCCTTTCGCCGTTCCCCGAGCAGATGATCCCCGGGGACAGCGCGCCTTCATTATCACGCCACGAAGAGGCATCGGTGATTAGAATATACCACTACCTCTTTTCTTTTTCAATAATAAAAATCACCCTGCATTTCTTCAGGTTCTCCACGGTGCGGGCGCTGCTCAAGATCTTTCGCACGTCGCGGTCTGCGATAACGGGGCATCCCTTGAGGTTCCTGAGGGCCACGGTATAGTAGGGACGGTCCCCCGCGAGGCGTTGTCCCATGGCCTCATCCTCGGAAGCGGCGTACCGCACGATCCCGAACCTTGTCGCGTGCCGGATATCCACCATGTTCCGACCGTACACCTCGAGCCCGTTTTCGTCGAACACCGAGGGCAGGATCATCGGCTCGACGCCCAGGCCGCGCGCGTCGATCACGAGGGACGTGTAGGCCGTAGGAATCGGGTTGTCAATCCTCGACGGAAAGGGTTCCTCCGGATAGCGGTAGGGCACCGCAAGGAGCAGGTCGCCGATTCTTAGCTCCGCGCTGCAGCCCGAACCGTCGAAGCCAACGGGAAATTCGCGGAACCTGGTCCTTTCCGACACCACCTCCGTGATCCTCGTCTGGAAAACGGGGTCGCGTTCAAGCAATTCGTCAAGGCGGGTATCCGCGTCGATCCTGACCCCTCCCAGGAGGCGATACATCTTTTCCAGGGCCCGTTCCCTGGCGAGGCGGTAGGCCTCCACCCTGCCCCGGTTGAGGGAGATGGCCTGCCGGCCATATCGCTCCAGGGGTATTCCCCTGTCGCTTATCACCACGCGGCCCGTGGCGTGGGCGGCGACGATCCCCCGTGCCCAGTCCACGGTGTCGGCGGGTGGCGCAGCCTCCCGGGCGGCCATGGCCGCCGCCGAGATCATGACGAGGAAGGCGATAACGCCGGCTCGTGGTGACATTGAATCATCCTCCGTTGCGGGGGGCTGTGGTAGTAACATTATCGGCCCCATCGGCGCCCCGACTTGAGACATTGGCGGCCGAAGCGCCCCCGCGGGGGGCCGGAAAGAAGCGCCCGTGGTTTCGGGAGTCCCTCAGAGGGATTCGAGGGCGCGGCGGCTTTGTTCCAGGAGGGGAACCAGCCTCTCAGCGGCGGAAATAATCTCCGAAAAAATCCTTCGCCGCGCCTCGTCGGATTCGGCGTCGTACCGGGCGAGAAAAACGCGGGACTTCCCCATGAAGGGCCTGAGAAGTGGCCGCAGGTCGTCCCGATCCGTTAACTCCTCCGCCCTGTGCACCGCCTCCTTTCCTGAAAGCCCCTTTTCAGCGGCTCCGCGGATTTCCCCGAGGGCCTCGATGATTCCCCCGAGGGCGCGCGCCAGTTTCCCGGGGGCCTCCCCGCCGTTCCCGCCCAGGGCCCGCTCCAGGATGGACCCGGGATCCGGATCAAGAACGGGCAGGCGGGCAGCGAGGGAGGACAGGGACTCCTCCCGCGCGCCCTCGATCCGGGCGCCGCCTTCCGTGGCGTTGATGACCGGAACCTTCACCTTCCGCGCCGAGTCCTCGAACCATCCCCGGTAGAGGTCAAAGACAAAATCGGAAACCACGCGGCCCGATCCGCCGTAGGCCGGGACCCGTTTGATCTTGCGACGCCGGACGATATTCTGGTTGATGGTGTCGAGATTCATCACGCGGGTGATCCCGGGGAGCCAACCGTCGTTGTGATGGGTGCCGCTGCAGTGGATTTCCCTCCCGGTATAGGCGAGGTCCTGCCCCACCAGGACGATGGGCGAGCACCCGAGGTTCAGGAGCAGGTCGAAGGCGCTGGTGGCCACGGACCCCCCCGACTGCACGTCACCGACGGGCCCCGCATGGCCCTCGACCCACTCCATGAACGGCGTGGGCTCCCTCTCCAGGTCGCCCCGGGAGGACGTGTAGTATTTCGACGTGGTGCTCACGATGCGCCTGCCCCTGAAATCGCGCAGGACCGGGGGGCACGACACCATGTCGGCGCAGAGGGCGGCGCCATCCCCCCGGAGGGGAAGGAAGTGCCTGATGCTGTGTTTCTGGGCGTCCAGGGTCATGATGACGTGCGGAGCGATACCCGTCTTCTGTAACACCGGCGCCGCCGTGTCGACGGCGACGATGAGCGCCCGTGATTTCATCTCCGCGAGAAGCCGGACGTTTCGGCGCAGGCTGGGACCGGCGGAGACGATCACCCCGGGAAGGCCGCGGAAGGCGCCGAAGAGCCTGCCCACCCTGGTGGCGGTGAAAAGGTGGGGCAGGTTTTGAATGATGTTCTCGACCCATCGCTCCTCGAATTCGAGCCGCGTGAGAAGGTCGCTTATCTTGGACGACACGTACCTCCCCGTCTCCCTGATGAGATCGTCGTAGAACCCGGCATCGATGAGGTAGGAGGGCCGATGCAGGTAGTGCGCCACGCCGCGGAATCCCGACATGTCAACTTCCTCGAAGAGGGCGGGAAGGTCGGCGGAGGACATTATGATCCTCACGCCCCCGAGAAATTCAGGACAGGCCCGGCGGGCAATATCAATGACTTCCCGATCCCGTTCGAAAACCACGAGGGGAACGCCGGGGAATCGCCTCCCGAGCTCCGCAATATGGTAGCCGAGTCCCAGGCCGGAAACGGCTATCATCGACGCCCGGCCGGCGCTGAACGCGGCCACCGCCCTCTCCGCTTCGCGCTCGGGGTCGTAGGCGGAGTGGATACGCACGTCGCGGGAATTCCTGTATAGGAGGGTCTTTTTACCCCCGGGAGTATCCTGCACGAGATAGCCGCTCACTGGCGCCGACTCCCGATGAGTTCCTCATGGCTGTCATAGCGGGCCCTGAGACGGCCCGCCAGCGCCTCGAGCTCCACCCGGGTCCCGATGCCGAAGCGTTCCAGGACCCCCGACTCGTAAAAACCGATATCGAGCTGCCGGTGCTCCTGGTTGCGTATCTGGTTCGCCAGGTCGACGATCATCACCAGGTCGCGGTGCTTCACCGCCGGGTCAAGGGGGGCGTGATGATACCGTATCGCCTCGATCAGCTCGTCCGGGAAATTCCATTGCTCGGCGACGAGGGCGCCGATGGTCGAATGACTGATGCCCACGAAGAGTTCCTCGATTATCGTGGTGGACCGTATCTTGCGGTTGCCGACTATCCCGGCAACCTGGTTCACCAGATCCATGTTCGTCGAGAGCAATACAATTTTACCAATGTCGTGCAGGAGCGCGGCGATGAACACCCCGTCGACGAGATCCGAACGCCCGGCGTCAATGGCGATATTCCTGGCGTAGAAGGCGGTCCTGTTGCAGTGCTCCCATACCTGTTCAAATTTCCGATAGCGCCTGTCGAGGATTCGCCGCGCCGCCGCGGTCGTGAGAAGCGAGAAAATGTTTTTCATTCCGAGAATGACGACGGCCTCGCTGATTTTCCTGATGCGCCTTCCGGGAACAAACGCCGCGGAATTGGAAAGCCTGATGACTTCGGCGGCGATGGAGGGATCATGGGAGATGGCCCCGGAAATCGACTCCACCGTCGTGTCGGGCGACTCGCAAAGGCGCCGGAGCCGCAGGATGCTTTCGGGGAACGTGGGAAGGGCGCGCACGTCCTCGAGTATTCTCCCGGTTATGTGCGTAACGGTTTCCCGGCTTTTCAGCTCCCCTGGAATCCGCAGCGTGATCGTGAAGGAGTCATTCCCCGACACGACGCGCAGATCGTCCCGGCCCATGCCCGCGTTTTTCATGAGGAGCGCCGTCAGTATGATCCCGAGGCCGGCGCCCTCGGAGGAATCGTACATGTCCTCGTAGGCCTCGGAGAAGCCTTTGCACCGGGCGCTCCTCGCAAGGCGGGCGCGGATCCTTTCCAGCTCGGCGGGAAGCACGCGGGCGTTGTTGGCGACGTCGATCTGGATCGAATCGGCCCCCTTCCTGAAGGTGACCACGACGCGGTAGGGACTCTCGAGGAGGCGGTCCCTCATCCGGTCGGGATGAAGCGCCACCTCCCTGAACCGGGCCATGCCCTCCCGGTATTCCCCGTCGTTGGTGATGTCGAGGCCAAGGTCGTTGAACCAGATCCGCTTCATGTTCGCCTTGACGCCGTTGTGCATCAACTCGCGGAGAACCGCCTCGAGGGTGTCGTAAAGGTAACCCATGTCGCCGCGGTAGAGGATCTTCGCGAGAAGGGCATTGATCCCGTTCTCGATCTCCTTGCTCAGGTACTGGAAGGCCACGTAGGCCTCTCCTCCCCGCTCGAACTCGTTCACCATGTCATTCGAATCATAGTTCATCGCTGACCGTTTCGCCCGGTATTTTCGAAGCCGGGCACTTCATCTATCGGCATATCCCTACCGCAATGTTATATGCCTGATTTCCCCGGGATCGGCGTCGGTTACGGGCCCCTCACCCGCGGTCCCGGGCCCGGATATCCTGGCATAGAGACGGCCCGCCCATGTTGACGGGGCCGTCATGCCACCCATGTGTGCCGCGCCGTCGGGCCCCTCCAGGACAAGCTCTGCCCGATCCCGCTCGAGGAGGCTGAAAAACCGCTCCGTGTACCCCCTGATCCGGAAATCGCCGGGGAGGTGGCATCGCCGCACGGGGAGACGCCGCGCGAGGTATTCGAATCCCGTGAGGGTGGCGAAGTCCCCCCGGTGCGCCCGGAGCACGACCTCCCGGCATTGAGCCGCGGCTGCTTCCTCGGCGACCCGCCCGAGGTGGCGCCTCCCGGGAGGAACGCCGATGATCGTCAGGGCCGACCCCTCCCTGGCGAGGACGAGCGCGCCATTCTCGTGCCTGAATATCGTGGCGTGACGCCGCGCGTTCCAGGGGCCGGGAATCACGAGCCATGCCGTCACGACTGCGGCCGGCAGGGCCAGGAGCAGCGGCGGGGGAAGGAATCGCCTCAGGGCCAGGGGGGCCGCGAGACAGAAGATGACGACGGGGAGCGCGTTCCACGCATCCCCTCCGGCCCGGTGCAGACCCAGCCCGGAAAAAAGTCCGGCGATCATCCTCGCGGCGCCGTAGAGGAAGTCCCCGGCAAGGCCCAGCCATGATGCGGCGGAGGTGACGAGGGAGAGAAGATTGGCCGCGATTGAAGCGACCAGGAAAAGCGAAATCACCGGAATCACCGCGAGATTCGCGATGGGCCCCGCGAGGTTGATCTCGTTCATGCGGTACAGGATCAGGGGGACCACTATCGTCTGCGCCGCCAGGGAAACGGACAGGGGGCCCACAAGGGGCCCCGGGAGGCCCTCCAGGGCGCGCCGGTAGGGGCCATGGAACAGGAGTATTCCCAGGGTCGCTCCGTAGCTGAGCTGAAATCCCAGGCTGAAGAGGTCTTCCGGGTGGAGCATCATGATCAGGAGCGCGGAAAGGAAAAGGGCATTGAACACGTTTACCTTCCTGTCCAGGACTCGCTGTATCCCGAACAGGAGGAACATGGCGCAGGCGCGCATAAGGGAAACCGGCATGTCGGTGATCCAGAGATATCCGAGAACAAGGAGGCCCGTTACGGCGAGGATCAGCTTCATGGGAAGGCGGACAAGGCCAAGAAGAAACAGCGGGAGGGCCGCCACAACGGCCACGTGAAGCCCGCTCGCGGCAAGAACGTGGAGCACCCCCGCCCGCTTGAAGTCCGCCAGGGTCCCCTTGTCGATAAACTCCTGGTTGCCGAAATAGAGCGCCCTGGCGGCCGACGATGAATCCTTCCCGAAAAGGCGGTCGCAGTTTTCCGCGATGCGTTTCCGTATCGTTTCCCGGAAGGATCCGGCGCGCTCAAGGAAAAGAATCGGGGCATCCTCGAGGTAGATCACATGCCCGATTCCCTTCATCCTGAAGGCCCTCCCCCGATCCCCCGACGGCGCGATCTCGCGGGGCCTGGCGGAAAACCGGACCACGTCCCCGGGGCCGATATCGAAATCAGCCCCGCACCGCAGCAACCCGCGGCGGCGCGGAGTCTCGGAAAAACGGGTAGTCCCCCGGGGCGGCGCCGGGGCGAACCGGGCCACCGCTTCGACATGGTACCGCCTGAGCTTCACGCTCTCGACCTCGGCGATCCACTCCGTTCCCGGGGGCAGGGGTTCCACGGGTCCAAGGAGGGACCTGACGCGAAAAAAGGAAACCGCGGAGAGCGCCACGCCGAGGAGGAGAAGCGCCCCGAGACGCACCGCGTTCCCGCTCTCGAAAAACGATCCCTCCCGCGCCGCCATTGAATTACGGTAGATGATGGGTAGTGACGCCCCCGCCATGACAACCAGGCATGCCCCCGTTACGAGCAGGGATCGTCCGGAAGCCCATCCGGCGGCGGTGACGATGGAGCCTGCGACGATGCCGCATAAAAAAAGAGACGGCACGAACAATCGTGCCGCCGGGCCCCGCGCATTTCCGAAACCGCCCCAAAAAAGGATGCGCTTCACGGCCGGGGTGGCACCACGCCACCGGGAGAGGGATCCAACGCCCTCGCTTTTCCTTCCCGATGATGAGCCCCTAGATTCTTCCAACTTTTACTATAAACCCCAGATTTGCTCCGAATGACATCTTCGTGGACCTGTCGCCGATTCCGAGCCAGCCGTACATGAACGATCCCTCGATAAAAAGCCTTGTATCGAAGGTCGTGTGGAACATTACCGCCAGGGGCGCTCTCACCCCGGCGCCGCCCCTGAAACCCCTGTTCGAAGGCGGTGATTCGAAGTAGAGGCCGATGCCGGGCGCGAAGGTGACGATCTGCTTCACCGTGAACGCCGCCTTTCCGGAAATGGTAACATAGCAGTGATGAAGCGGTTTTCGATACTCATTGTAGGCGTACTGCACGGAGAAGTCGCCGATCAGCCATCGCGAGACGACCCAGAGTGATAATCCCCCGTGGTAATAATTTCCCGCCGAGCTTTCGCTTCGGTAGATATTCCGCCAGTCCCTGGTCGTGACACGCTGGACCCCACCGCCTCCCACGGGCCCAACGAAGGTGTACACGAGCTCCCGTTCCCGCTCCTGCGCCCGGGACTCACCGGCCGTCGCGGCGATCAAAACGACAAGGCAGGCTGTGAGGAAGCGCGCCACGTTGCCTCATCTCATCTGCAACGGGTTTGTCACGATACGGGCCCCCTCGGGCACCTTGAAATCAAACAGCGCGGGATTTACCTCCGCGGCGGTGCTCACGTCGGACAGAGAGAAGCTCATGACGCGTCCGTCGCTCCGCTTGAAGATCGCGCCCTTCAGCAAAAAGGTGCCGTCGACGCTCAGGATTATCTCGCGGTACACCCTGTCGTCGTTTTTAAGCTTGATCACGTAACCCGCTTCGTCCCCCGAGGCGATGCCCTCGTATCCGCCCACGAGGGCGGCGATCCCCCCGGATGACGAGCCAGGGGTAAGCTCCTGGACACCGCAGAGCTCGCTCACGGGGGAGTATATCCAGAGGTTTTTACCGTTCGTGACGAGGATCTTCACCGACGGGGAGGTGAACTTGACATAGATCTTGTCCGGCGCCATGTACTTGAAGCTTCCCGAATAGGTCAGCCCGTCAAGGGAGGTCCATGAAATGACGCCCGTGAGCTTCTCCATCCTGAGCATCCTGGCCCTGAATTTCCCCACGGCCTCCTCAGCGGGAATGGGGAAAAGGGCGGAAGCCGAAAAGACCGCCAGAATCATGATAATCAACGTGAGCCTTTGCATGGGTGTTTTCCTGTATGGTGAAACGAATGGATTTCGAATATGTTAAAGATTTTCATGCAAGGGTACTTCCCCGTCGAATATATTTCAACCAATAATTTTTACTCGCGGCCGCACCATCGGGGCGCACCGCCGGCAACCAGCGCGATCAATCAATCAGCATGGTGACGTCCCCGCCGTTCGATTTATCGCCGCGGAGCGGTAATATGCTTGAAATTACCCGCCCGGGGGCGTATGGATGATCCCGGAGGAGAACGATGGGAAAGAAACGGAAACCGATCAGGGGCTACCTGATTGTTATCGTCATTGCCGCGGCGCTGGTCCTCTCATACGTATACAGCCGCCGGATCTACGTCTTTTATCTCAGCTATTACTGGGAAACTGTTCGAAAGTTGACGCCGGAGGACCAGGTCGATAAGGCGGAAGAGCTCTACCGCCGGGGAGACCATGCCGGGGCCGCCGATCTTCTCAGGACCCTGGCCCTGGTGTATCCCGACAACCGCGATATCGCGGCGCTTTACGGTAGGACGCTCATCAACCTCGGCGATGGCGTCAGGGGCGCCGACATGATCCTCCTCGCATACGGCAGGGAGAAGATCCCCGGGGAAATTCTCGAGGAAACGGTCCGCGCCCTCTTTGTCCGCCGCCACTACAGGGACATCCTTGACATTTTCCGGAGACAGACGCCGGGGCAGAACCCGAACCTGCTTTTCTATCACGGCATCGCCCTTTTCGAAATCGGAGACTATGGGGGGGCCATTGACCGCCTCACGGCAGCGCTGCGGGAGGGGCGGAGGGATTACGAGGTCTATCTTTTCCTCGGAAGGTCCCATGACATGAAGGGGGACACCGCCGGCGCCCTCCCCCACCTGGAGCGCGCCCGGGAGATGAACGTGGAGGACCCCCGCGTCGCGCGAAGCCTCGCCAAGGCGTACCGCAAGCTCGGGCGCTACGACGACGCGGAGAAGATTCTCCGGGCACTGAAGCGCCTCCCCTGAGAACCCCTACCCCGCCCTGATCGTGACGCTCACACCCCAGGTCCAGGCCGACTTGTTCAGCTTTATCGAATCGAAGAACATCCTGTCGGTGATGAAGAAATAGTAGGCGGTCCCGCTTTCGATGGAAACCCCCTCGGAGGCCCTGATCCTGACGCCCATGCCCACGCCTATCCTGGCGAGATCCGGATCGAAGGGGTTCTGCGCCCGGGGATACTTTTCCTGGGTGGTGTAGGATATCCCGATCCCGGGGGCGAAACCACTCACCTCAAACTCCACCCCGACCCCGATGCCGTGCCGGTGCCGGTGCTTGTAGTTCTCGGCGTTGCCGCTGGCGACCAGGGGCACCAGCGAAAGGGCCGGGGCCCCGAGGACCGCCGTGGCCCAATCGAAATAGGAAAACTCGTGGCTCTTCGTCAGGAGGTTCCTGGTCCCGAAGCCGCGCTCCCCCGTGAAGTCCAGGCGGTAGGACAGTTGAAGGGAGGCCCCCTCGCTCGATTTAAAATTGAGGCCTATGGAGAGGGAATCGGCGAGGCGGCGCTCCATGATCCGCGAGTAGTGGTATTTAACGTTTCGCTCCGTGCCCCTGGCGATGAGCCTCGTGGTATAGAAAATCGAGAGCACGCTTTTGTCGGGAGGGCCCACCATCAGGCCGGCGAAGCCCGACCATCCGAAGGCGTGCCTGTCGACGCGGTCAACGGTCCCCAGTCCCGCCACGCCGGACGAACTGCTGCCCTCGTAGTATCCGCACGACACGCCCCCGGCGAAGGCGACGTACTCGTGAAGGGAAAAGGCGCCGCCCAGGCTTCCCTTGAGCCAGTAGCCGTAGGCCTTCACGTAGCTGATAACGGGCAGCTCGGCGCCGCCCAGGGAAAGCGTTAGTCCCGCGTTCCGGAGGGTCCCCATCTGGATGCTGTCAAGTCCGAGGGAGAAATAGGCCGGGAGGGGCATCCCTCCCACGGGCTTCCGGTGATCAATGAACTCAACGCCCTCGGGCATGGAGAGTGATATGAAAAGAGCCCCCTGCCCGCCCCGGTAGACCGCGGCGAAGTTCGGGATGAACCAGGAGCCCGCCTCGTCCCTGCCGTTGGTAAAGGCCATTGACCAGGCGGCGGTCTTTGCCATGAGGCGATACCCCGCGTCGATATGGAATCCCTTTTCGAGTCCCACGAGGCCCGCGGGGTTGTGGTACGCGGCGTCAACGGTGCCCGAGGCGGCCGCCCGGCTCTGGGTGCGGAGCCAGGCAACGCTCATTTCCGATTCGGTGGAGGCGAGGACCCCGCGCGACGCGAAGGCCAGGGTGATGCAGAATGCCAGTGCGGCCCGTTTCATGGAGCGTTTATCCTCTTTTCATCGTCATTGCTGACAGAATGATCTATTCCCCGGGAATACGCAATTCAAATTTATCGGGGCGCTTCCCCGGACGGCCGGGGCAACGATACCGCCGGCGGTAATGGCGCGCTTTTTGAGGACCATGAACGAAAAAAAAGCGGCGGGTGAGAAACCCGCCGCTTTCCGTGCCTTTCAAAGGACCGGAGTGTCTTACATGACCTTCGCGGTAAGGCCGATGCCGAAGGACCATACGCTCTTGTTCAGCTTGATCAGGCCGAAACCCATGTGATCGGTGAAATAGGTGTATTTCGCCCCGCCAAGCTCGATGCTGAACTTTTCCGAAGGCATGATCTTGAAGCCGAGGCCCACGCCGATGTTCCTCAGGTTGGGATCGAAGGGAGACTGCGCCCTGGGATACTTCTCCTGGGTCCCGTAGGACACGCCGAGGCTCGCCAGGAACATCTTGTGGAGGGTGAACTCCGCGCCGAGGCCGATCTTGTGGTCATGGCGATACTTATAGTTCTCGGAGTTGCCGCCCAGGGTCGGGTTAATAAGGTCAGCGTACGCGAAATTGGTCTGGTTCGTAAGGCCAAGGTACGCGAATCTCTCGCCCCTGGTGTTGGCATAATCATGCTGTCCCGCGAAGTTCATCTGCCACTGCGCCTGGAGCTCGATGGTGTCCGTGGGCTTCACGTTCAGGCCCACGAGGACATAGTCGGGAAGGCGCTCTTCAGCGATCTTGCTGTAATGGAATTTCACATCCACGTTCTTCCCGCGGGCGATGACCTTGCTGGAGTAGAGGGCCGTAATGCTCACTTCCTTGACCGGGGTCAGCATGATGCCGCCGAAACCGGAAAAGCCGTTCGCCGTCGTGACTTCTTTTGAAATCGTGCCGAGGCCCACGTAGCCGATCGCCTGTTCGCCGTTGTACATGCTGAACTTCACGCCGGCGGTCACGGCGAGCCAGTCGGTAAAGGCAAAGGCGCCGCCCACGGAGCTCTGGATCCAGAAGCTTTTCGCTTTCACCTTGCTCGGTAGTATCGGAGCCGCAGCGGCCGCGGGCTCGAGAAGAAGCGTGCCGATCCCGAACTTGTTCACGTAGTTAACCGTTCCGCCCCCGGCGGGCACGTACACTGACAGGAAGATCGCGCCCCTGTCATTCTTCCACGCAAGGCCGAGATTCGGCATTACCCAAGAAGGAGTCGCGTCATGGTAGTTCCCGAAGAGGAACTTGTGCATGTAGCGCTTCGCGCCCATCTGGTTCCCCAGGTCGATATACAGGCCATTCTCCATTTTCACCAGGCCTACGGGATTGTAGTAGACCGAGTCGACGGAGCTGATCGTCGCCGCCCGGGCCTGGGTCCGCGTGAAGCTGGTCGAATGGCTGTAGTTGTAGGCGAAAAGGTCCCCCGCCACGAAAGCGGAAACGAACAGTATCGCCCCCAGAAACAGTAAAAGTCTTTTCATAAAATCCTCCTTAGCTTGAAATACGTTTTTGTAAGTAAATGCAAAAATTCCTTCAGAATGGCGCCCACATACTAAAAAGACCTGACACCACAACCAACACTGCGCGGCCCGCTGATCATTAATGTCAGGTTCTTTCAGTACAATTCGCACCAAGTGATAACTAGTACGTATAAAACAAAATGTCAATTGATTTTTTTTTGTAACGTAATATTATTTAATTTGTCGTTTATCCATTACACATGAAGTTGTATTTTACCGGCAGTAAAATAATCCCGGCTTTCTTTCTCCCGGGCATGAGAATTCCCCGCGACACGGGCCCTGGTACAGTGGTCACGCATGGAGCGCCGAACGCGCGCGTCGCTCATAGTTAAAGGTTATGCAACGGGGACGGCGCCCTTTCTTTACATTTGATTATTTTACCATCCAATAAAATAATGCTTGCGTAAAAGGGATTAATCGATATATGAACTGTTGATCATATCACCCCGCAACCACGGGAGGTCAACAGGACCGCCCGTGCAGGCCAATCCATGTGAATGCGTCGTGGCGGGATTTCATGCCATGAAATCGAAATACAAGGACAGCGCCGGTCATGTTTAAAAAGAAAAAAGCATCGGTGGATCTCGCCGATGTCGAACGCAAGATACATAACCTCACGAAGCTCGTCGGCATCAACCGGATGATCAATTCGACCCTCGACATGGGCCGTCTCCTCACCCTCATAATGGAAACCATAAAGGAGATCATGGAAACGGAGACGAGTTCCCTGCTCCTGTATGACGAGGAGTCGAACGATCTCGTGTTCAAGGTCGCCCTCGGGGAGGCCGGCGAGGAGCTTACGGAAAAATACCGGCTCAAGACGGGCCAGGGTATCGCCGGCTACGTGGCGGAGTCGCGCAAGCCCCTCATGGTCAACGACGTGTACCGCGACCGCCGCTTCGATCCGAATTTCGACAAGCTGACGGGATTCGTGTCCCGGTCCATTATCTGCATGCCCCTCCTCTTCAAGGGAAAACTCCTGGGGGTGATACAGGCGATCAACCCGGTCAACCGTCCCGAGTTCACCGAAGAGGACATGACGCTCTTCAGGCACTTCGCGGACCAGGCGGTCCTGGCGGTTCAGAACGCCATTTTTTTCCAGAACGCGATACGGGAAGAGCGCATCAACGCGGAACTGGCCTCGGCACGTGCGATCCAGGAGGCGCTCATACCCTCGATCGACACGCGCTTCGCCGGCGTGCGGATCAGGGCGCGGTCGACGACGGCCCTTGAAATCGGCGGGGAATTCCACGGCCTCTTTACCCTCGACGACGATCAGATCGGCATCGCCATGGGGAACCTCCACGTCAAGGGCGTGCCGGGGGGCCTGAACGCCTCCCTGGTGAGCGGGGCCATCAGCGCCCTCACGAGGACCAGGGGGCGCAACCCCGTCGAGCTGCTGCGCCTCCTCCGCCGCATCATGGAACAGGACGGCAGGCCGATACTGAACGCCTCCCTGCTCTACGGTGTCCTCGACCTCCGCGAGACGAAGCTCCGTTTTCTCAACATCGGGGCGGGATACCCGGTCCTGGTGCGCGACGGCGTGGCGCGCTATCTCAGGTTCGGGGCGCGGAGCCTGGAGAGGAACTTCGAGGAATCGAAACACGTCGCCGTCAGTCTGAGATCGGGAGACGTGTTCGTAATCGTCACGGACGGTCTCCTCAGGGTCAGGAACCGGAGCGGGACCCATCTCGGCCTCAAGAAAGTGATGCGGTTCCTCGAGGAGGAGGCACACCGGAGCGACGACCTCATCGATGGCGTCATCGCCCTGGCCGTCACCCATGCCGGGGACGTGGGCATACGCGAGGATATTTCCGTCATGACCCTGACGGTGGAGTGAGGCCGGCAAAAACGGCTTGCCAAAAACGCGCCGCGGTGGGAGTATTCGTCAACTCACGGGGGAGGGCATCATGGGGAATTTCATCTCGGTGATCTTCTGCAGAAACTGCAGTTCACGGTACGTGGAAATATCAGAATGGACTTCCGACGGGAAGGCAATCGTGCAGTGCCGCTCCTGCAACAACAGGGAGGTCCTCGCCCATTTCACCCTCGGCAGGGCGAAAATCAGCAACCCGGAACTGCAAAACGCCCGTGATACCATCGCCAAGCGGGGAAAGTACGAAAAGTAGGCGCCCTTATTTCTTGGAAAAAAGCCGTTTCACGACTGCCATGATGAAAAAGAAGGCAACCCGCACCAGTCTGCCCGCCCTCCAGGGACGGGTGATGATTCGGTAAAACCACTCCAGGCCCCTCTCGATGAAAAACGCCGGGGCCTTCCGCACCTCGCCGGAGATAACGTCAATGCAGCCGCCGATGCTTATGAACACGGCGTTTTTGAATTCCCCCTTGATTTTCGCGATCCACCGGTCCTCCCGGGGAAAGCCGAGGCCCACGAATATGATGGTGGCCTCCGATTTCCGCATCGCCTCCACGACGGACCTCTCGCGCTCGGGGTTGAAATAGCCGCCGTGACGTCCCACGATCCGGATCTTCGGGAACGACTTCTTGATGTTGAAGAATGCGCGCTCGGTGATCTCCGGCTTTCCTCCCACGAGAAAAATGGAATACTCCTTGATCTCGCTGATGCGGATGATGTCCATCATGAAGCTCAGGGTCGGGATCCGCTCCCGGAGGGGCGTCTTCAGAACGGAGGCGGCCCACTGTATCCCCGCCCCCGCCGCCAGGTGCATGTCCGCGCCGCCCGACACGACGCGGAGATCGGCGTTCCCCTTTAGCCGCTGCAGCTTGTAGGGGTTCAGGGATATCACGTGATACACCCCGCCGGACTTGATCATTTCCATGACCTTCACCACGGCCTGTGCGCGGGTGATGTTGTCGATGCCGACGCCGAGGATGTTGACTATCCTGGCGTTGCTCAGATCGACCTGGTTGTACTCGAGGATGAGGTCACGCTCCTCCTTGTAGGAATCGTAGTACACGTCATGTTCCTTCATCTGGTCCTCCTGGAAAAAGCGGCCGGGGCGGCGTCACGGAAAAGACACCATGTCTCCCGGATGGAACGCGGCATATCATACACAGGGTCGCATTGTACCGGATCATTATTCCCGCACCCCGGCGTGTCAATACAAATTCCGATTATGTCGGATGGATTTTTCAACGGAAACAGGGCTCAGGGACGGCAGGTCACGCCGTATATCTGCGCTCCCGGGGATAAGTTCCCCGTGTTCCAGGAAATGCCGTCGTGGGAGCTGGTGTAATCGTCCCACCCCGTCACTGCGACAAACGTCCCGTTGCAGCCGGCGACGTCCAGCAGTGACGAGCCGGCGTCGTGCAGATTGCCAGTCCATGCCAGTCCGTTCGGCGAGACAAACACCGCGCCCATGGCGAACTGGTCGCCCACGGCGACGAATTTCCCCGAATCATAGACAACGGCGTTCAGGTGACAGGGGTCGACACCGCATGATGAATGCACGTAAAAGGGCGCCGACCATGCCAGGCCGTCCGGCGACACGATTACCATGCCTGATTCTCCCACGGCGACGAACACTCCCCCGCCGTACGCCACGTCATGCATGTTGTAGGAGGGAACGGTCACCAGGTTGGATGACCATGCCAGGCCGTCCGGCGACACGGAGATCACGTCATCCCCCACGGCCACGAATCTCCCGTTGCCGTAGGCAATCCCCATGAATGTCTGGAACGGCTCCGCCGGGGCGGAAACATCGGAAAAGAACAGGCCGTCCATCGAGGCCCAGATCGCCGAAGTATTGGTGGGTATGTCTGACCCCGCCGCCAGGAAGAGCCCATTACAGGACATGACGTCCGCCACGTTCATATCCCATTGCGTGTTGCCGCGGGCCCAGAGGAACCCATCGGGAGAAACGAATAGATTATACGCGCCGGGGAGGTTGTCGTAGAAAGCAAAGGCGATGAAGCGACCGCCACCGTATCCCGCCGCGTTGAGGGGGTTTATTCCCCCTCCGGACACCAGGTTCCCCGACCATGTCCGCCCATTTTCAGAGGCGAGGATCATCTTTCCGGCACCGTCAGTTCCCACGGCAAGGAAAAGCGGGTTTTCACTTTTCCCGTAGAGTGATTCAATCGCGTCCTCGTCGCCGAAGGCGCAGGAGAGAACGACGGCGCAGCACGCCACGGGTACAACCCAGCGCAGGGTCCGCAGGACAGTGGATAACCGCTTCGCTATTCCATCACACATGGCATCCTCCGGGCAATCATGCAATTCACCTCGTGCCCCCCGGTTATAATATAATCGGGGCCGTCCGCCCCAGGACGCGCCACGAAAAACCGACGTAGACCTGGTGCCCCTCGACGTTATTGTGCGAAACACCTACGGGAGTATAGCCGATGTTGTATTCCGCGAATATGGAAAGCATCGGAACCGGGGCAACCTCGATGCCCGCCCCGCCGATGACGCCTATCGACACCAGGTCGATTCGCCTGTCGGGCCCTCCCTCCCTGTTTTTTTTGAGGACGGAATGATAATGAAGAAGCCTGGGCGCGCCGATAACGTAAAACTGCCAGAGTACATGGAGAAACTGGACGCCGATAACCCCCCGGATGCTCAGGTCCCATGACATCATGTGGAGGCGGTTGCTTTCGTACACGAGCTTGTCCTCTTTCTCGAGGACATCCCGCCCTATGGTGAAATCCCGGTAGGTGAAGCGCGCGCCGATGTCGAAACCGTTGCCCCGGCGGCTCCGTCTCCGGTAAAAGAAACAATCCGCCATGAGGCCCCAGGACTCGTTGTAATAGCGTTTCAGGTCCCTGTCCGCCATCTGGATCATCTTCGGAGCGGCGAAGCCGACGCGGATAAACGGCGCGGAGGCGCGGGCCATGCTCTCCCACTCGACCATCCTGATGCTGTCCGAGGGATTATACGCCAGAAGATCCGCTGCCGCGGCAACAATAAGCGCGGCGAAGAGGATGAAAGCAGGGGAACGTGTGCGGCGTATCTTCATGATGGATCCAATCGACCTCGTTACCGTCGGCGTTCCCCTGTTGCGCATCCCGGGCCGGGACGGAAACCGAAACGCGGTACACTATGCCCCATGATCAACCAGGGCGTTCCTCATGGTAGGAGAACCTTTCCGGGCGACCACGTCAAGAAATTAATCTGGTTCCATCGGGGAGGGGGCGCGCACGCGATATCCGGCTTTGCATCCCGGCCGTACAGGCGGGGGGACGCCGCGGGAATTGTGCGAGCTTTTTAAAAGAAATATTTTTTTATAAGCCTGAGCCTTCCCCGGGCTATAAGTCGCATCCCGGAATGACGCATCACCCTCCGTATCATGTCACGGTATTTCGGGGCGTAGCAGTGGGTGGGGCACTTCTTGCATGACGGCTTTGGATCGTAGGGACAGACGATGCGCTTCGATACGGCATGGAGAAGAAGGTCGCGACATTCATCGCAGCAGGTGAAGGAAATCCCTTCGAGGTACCGTCCCGCGGCGCCGCGGGCAACGGCGTGGTGTTTGGCCGCGCCCGGGTGGACGTCCTCGCAGTACATATGAATGAACTCCGCGAGCACCTCGACATCTTTACGAACATCACGAGAGAGCGTGTTCATTAAATTGTTCTTGGACCCCATTCCTTCCGATGCCTCTCGTCACTGTCCGTTACCGTGACCCGCGACGCCGATTCCCATGGCGGACGATGTCAGGTTACAACGCCCCCGCCGCGGCCCTTGATCCTTCCCCGGTCACCTCACCCCTGACCGATATTACGACCTCCTTCACGGGGACGGTCTTCCCCGCCTTCTCCATCGCCCTCTGGAGAATGACGTTGACGCCGCCGCAGCAGGGGACCTCCATTCGCGCCACGGTGATCGAACGGATCTCGTGCCGCGAGAACACCGCCGCGAGCTTGTCGATATACTCCTCGACGTAGGGGTCGAGCTTGGGACAGAACATGATCACCGTTTTTTCCGCCAGGAAATCGCGGTGAAAGTCGCCGTAGGCGAAGGGCACGCAGTCGGCCGCGACCAGGAGGTCGACCCCTTCGAAATACGCCGCGCCCGGATTGAGCAGCTTGAGCTGTACCGGCCACTGGCGGAGCTCCGACGCGACCTTCGGGCCCGGTGCGCCGGCGCCGTGACCTTCATGACGCCGTCCCCTCATGTCGATGGCGGCCGACCCGGGGCACCCGCACGCCTCCCCCGCCGGGACGGCGGGGTCGTAGTCGGGGATGGGTATATTCCTCTCCTGGAGATACTCCACGGCCTCTCTCAGGAATCCCATCTCTCCATGGTCTTTTAAATGGCCGAGGTGGGCCTTTATGACCCCGGGGCCCTGTTTCACCACGTTTTCCATCACCAGCCGCTCATTGTACGGTTCCGCCTCCCGCGTCTCCACGCTGATCGCGCCCTCGGGGCAGGTGCCGATGCAGGCCCCGAGGCCGTCGCAGAAGAGATCGCTCACCAGGCGCGCCTTGCCGTCGATGATCCGGAGCGCCCCCTCGGGACAGTCGGGCACGCAGAGACCGCAGCCATTGCACTTTTCATCGTCAATCGTGATGATACTCCTTTTCATATAAAGGCCTCCTCTCCCGGACATCACCCGCCGCATCAGCGCCGGACCGCGGGTATGCATATCATGATAATGAAACGCGGAACCGGTGTCATTGACCCAGGTCAAGATCGACCGGTTCCGGATCAGTCAACATGAATGTTTAAAAAAATTCTTTACCAGGACTCGATTCTATGATGCATTATATTCGACAGCGTGGAGAGGAGGTCGATTACCCGGAGCCCTCATCGTCGCTCCAGACAGCACCGGGTGACGGCCTCAAACCAGTCCGGGGCGTACGCGAGATGCGCCCGGGGATTCCGGCGGAGGTTCATACCGGTGAGCATCACAAGAAAACAACTGGTGATCGCCGCGTGCGGCATCGTGCTGCTCGCAACCGCCGCCTTCGCCCCCCGGGGGCTCCTGGACCAGACCGCCCGCCCCGAGTTCTGCAATCTCTGCCATCCCATGAACGACCAGTACGCCGCCTGGCTGATCACCGGGGTGCACCGCGGCATCAGGTGCGTCGACTGCCACCTCCCCAACGACAACCCGGTCAACCACCTGGTATGGAAGGGGATCGACGGGACCAAGGACGTCGTCTCCTTCTTCAGCGGCGTGTATCCCGACCGGATCACCGCCACGAACCACGCGAAGAGGGTCATCAGGGACAACTGCACCAGGTGCCACGGTGAAATGGTATCGCGCATCAACACTGATGGGATGAACTGCTGGTCCTGCCATCGAAGGATGGATCACAACGTGCGGGATTTCGGTTTTTCCGACATCACCGCCGCGAACCGGAGGGAACCATGAAACACCACGGAATAACGCTGCTCGTCGCCGCGGCCCTGGCCATATCCTTTCTGACGGAGTGCGGCCCCCCGAAACCCCAGCCGATCACCGTGGGCCTCATCAAGGAGGGCGTGGTGGACCCTGAGGAATGGGGCAAGGTCTATCCACTGCAGTACGAAGCGTGGCTCAGGACAAAGGAGCCGAAGCCGACGGGGAAAAGCAGGTACAAGCGCGGCTGGGACAAAGACCGGGTCATCTACGACAAATTGAGCCAGTACCCCTTCTCGGCCCTGCTCTACAACGGCTGGGGGTTCGGCGTGGAGTACAACGAGCCGCGCGGTCATTATTACGCCGTTATCGATCAGATCGAGATCGATCCCTCGCGCACGAAGCCGGGCGGCGTGTGCCTGGCGTGCAAAACTCCCTATCACAGGCCCTTCGTCGAAAAACATGGCATGTCGTACCTGACGAAAGCCTTCAGGGACGCCCTGAAAATGATCCCGGAAAAGAACCGGGAGCTTGGCCCCGCCTGTATCGACTGCCATGAACCGGATACCATGGGCCTCACCACCAACAAGGCCCATATCACGAAGGCCATCGAGATGATCGGCAAGAAAGACCTCACCCACCAGGAAAAGAGGGTCATGGCCTGCGCCCAGTGCCACATTACCTATTTCGTTCCGAGGGACCGGGAGAAGAAGGTCGCCGCCGACGTTACGATGCCATGGAAGGGAAGCTCCTGGGGCGACATCCCCATCGAGAACATCATCAGGGACCTTTTGACCGATTACCGCCGCATTGAATGGACGCAGAGCGTCACCGGGTTCGACATGCCCTACATCAGGCACCCGGAATTCGAGCTCTTCAGCCGGAAGAGCGTCCACTGGTCAGCGGGCGTCTCCTGCGCCGACTGCCACATGCCCTACCGTCGTAGCGGCTCCTACAAGATATCCGATCACGACGTGACGAGTCCCCTCAAGGCGGACCTCCGGGCCTGCGCCCAGTGCCATACCGAGTCCGCACCATGGCTCCGGGAGCAGGTCTTCGCGATCCAGGACAGGACAATGTCCCTCCTGAACCGGGCCGGCTACGCCACGGCGGGAGTCGCGAAGCTCTTCGAGAGGGCCCATGCCCACCGGGACGGGGGCGGGGCGATCGACACGGCCCTTTACAACCGCGCGAAGAAGGCGTACATGGAGGCGTTCCTCCGGGTGGTCTTCGTCAACGCGGAAAACTCCCTGGGCTTCCACAATCCCACCGAAACGACGCGCGTACTGGGGGACGCCATCGCCTTCGCCGGCCGCTCCGAGGCCCTCCTGAGACAGCTCCTGGCGAAGGCGGGAGTCGAGGCGCCCGAGATGATCCCCCTGGGGCTGTCGAGGTACCTCAACAACAGGGGGGAGCGCGGGCTCATGTTCAGGCGTGAGCAGGAACTGCCCGACCCATTCGGCCTCCAGGGGTTTTTTAATTCCGATGCGTCAAAGGGCCTCTGACGGGCAGGGATGCACGTCAGCCCCTGATCATGACGAGCATCATTTTGAACCGCCCGGGGGCCATCACCGCGTGGGGTTCCCCGGCGGGCATAACGATCATCTCCCCCTTCCCCAGGCGATGGGCCGTACCCGATATAAGTATTTCCGCCGAGCCGTCAAGCACGGTGACCATCGCGTCGTAGGGGGCGGTATGCTCGGAAAGGCTCTGGCCGCCGTCGAAGGCGAAGAGGGTCACCGTTCCCGCGGGACTGTTCATCACCGTGCGGCTCACCACCGCCCCTTCCTGGTAATCGACAAGGCCCTCAAGGGCCACGCCCCTGTCCGTGAATTCGCTTTTTTTCGCATCATTTTCCTTCATCGTTCATCTCCTTTTCGTGGACGCAGGCGCACGCAGACCCGGGAGCGGTCCACTGTTCCTACGGGAAATTCAGAAGCCTTCGCTCCCCCTCGAGCTTCCTCTTCTCCGTGAGGTCCCGGGTCACCTCCATCGTACCCAGGTAGCCGCCCGATTCATCGCCCAGGGCGACGTAAATATATCCGCCCCGGATAACAATCTCCACAGAAATAACTAAAAAGTCATTGACGCAGGTCAATTCCCGGCGTGAACCTGATTATTCTGCGGATACGCCGCCGTGGGGAGTTCCCCGCGGCGGAAGCATGCCGGGGTTCCACGCCATGGATCTGTACGCGATACTGAAACTCTCCGAGCTGTTCAGCGGCTTCAGCGACGAGGCCCTCGGGCAGATGACCGGACGGGGGAAGATCATACCGGCATCCCAGAACAACATGATATTCCTGGAAGGGGAGCGGGGGGATTCCTTCTATGTCCTCATCGCCGGGAGCGTGAGGCTGTTCAAGAGCGCGCCGGACGGGAGGGAGATCACCGTAAAGCTCCTGACTCCCGGCGAGATTTTCGCGGAGGTGGTCCTCTTCGAGAAAGACCGCTACCCCGTGAGCGCCATGGCGGTGACCGACACGACCCTCTTCGCCATGGGACGAGCGGCGTTCTATTCACTTCTCGAAGACGAGGACTTCCGCAGGGAATTCATCTCCGTGCTCATGAAGAAGCAGCGCTACCTGGCGGGAAGGATACTCTACCTCACGGCGTACGACGTCGAGGAGCGCTTCTTCCGCTTCATCGCCGAGCATTACGGCAGGCACGCGTCCTACGACCTGACCCTCCCCAAGAAGGAGATCGCCTCGGCAATCGGCACTATTCCCGAGACCTTTTCGCGCCTCATCCAACGGCTCACGGCGCGAGGCATCATACGATGGGAGGGATCGAAGCTTCTGCTCGGCGACGATTTCTGGGAATCCCAGGGGTACGAATAAGCCCCAGCTCCCTCCCGAAGCGGGCGACCTCTCCCCTTTCGTTCAAGCGCGCGATGACATGCAGCTCCCGGCGGGCCCTGGTGCAGGCCACGTACAGGAGGCGCCGTTCCTCCTCGATATCGTTGGCGGGGTCCGGGATGATCGAATCGGCCACGCCGGCGACCACGACAACATCGAACTCGAGGCCCTTCGAGGCATGCATGGTCATGAAATGAGCGTCCGGGCATTCGTCGCCGAAACAGAGGTGACGGGCGAGAAAGCGCCCCTGCCAGTTGTTCCGGTAAAGCACGGCGATCGTGCGGCCGGCGCCCGCGGCGGCAAGGACCCCGCGTACGATCTCTCCCTCCTCCTCCGCTGTTGCAACGGCATGGAGGCGCACGCGGCCTCCCTTCCCCTGGTGCGACCTGAGGCGCTTCCTGGTACGAAACCTGTTCTTTCTTATAAAGGCGTTTGACAGGGTGACGATCTCCCTGCGGGACCGGTAATTAATCGTAAGCCGGTATACCCTCGCCCCGGGGAAGTGACGACGCATCCTGACGATATACTCGACCCGGGCCCCGCGGAACCCGTATATCGACTGCCAGTCATCCCCCACGGCGAAAAGGTTGCCCCCGCCCTCGGGAAGGATGAGCTTCAGGAGGCGCACGTTATCCGGCGCAACGTCCTGGAACTCATCCACGAAAAGATAGCGGTACCGCGCCCGGACCCCGTCGCGCACCCCGTCGTGCCCTTCGAGAAGGGCCGTGGCGAGGTCGATCATGTCCCCGTAGTCGATGAGGTTCCGCTTCCTCTTGTATTCGACGAATTCAGCCCTGAGAAGCTCCAGTTCACGCAGGATCCCCGCCGCCTCGAGCCGCTTCCTCGCCCGGGCGTCCATGGAATCGATCACGTCGGGCAATTCGCACGCCATGCGCGCGGGAAGGCCCCGGAACCTCCTGAGATCCGCCATGGCCAGGTCCCGGAGTATCGACTTCCTCTCCTCTTCATTCAGCACCTTCGGGAGACCCGCGACGCCCCGCATGCCCGCGAGGATATCGGCGTTGTCGCGGAGAAGGCCGAGACAGAAGGAGTGGAAGGTCCCGGCAGTCACACGGAGGTCGCCGCCGATCCGTTCGCGGAGCTCTTCCGCGGCCTTTCGGCTGAAGGTGAGCACCAGGAATTCGGCGCCTTCCATGGACTGCTCCCCCATGACGTTGCGCACCTTTTCCACCAGGGTCCGCGTCTTGCCTGTTCCCGCACCGGCAATGACGAGGCTCACCCCTCCGGAGGCGCGCGAGGCGCGATACTGCTGATCGTTGAGCCGTTCCATCATGATGATATACGAATGCAGAAAAAACCCATGAACAGAATTTCCGGCGGCCGAAACGCGCCGGGCATGATTAAAAATTCATTTGACTTTTTGCCGAATGGCGAGGAAATTGTTGCCTTCACGCGGGAGGTATCCGATGAGAATGCACACCGGTGCATGGTGCTGCGCCCTGCTCCTTCTCCTGGCGTGCTCGAAAAAGAGCGAACTCAACCGGGAGCTGGTCACCGCCGTGACACGGGGCGATGCGACCGCCGTGAGCGGTCTCCTCGAGCGGGGAGCGGACGCGGACGCACGGGAGGAGACGAATCCCGGAAGGTCGGCCCTGGCAATCGCCGCCGAGGAGGATTTTGTTGAAATCGCCTCCCTCCTGATGGAAGAAGGCGCGCGGGTGAACGCCAGGAGCAATGACGGCACCACCCCCCTCATGTACGCCTCGGGGGAAGGGAACCGTGACGTCGCGCTGCTGCTCATGGAACGGGGGGCGGAAATCAACGTCGTTGACAACCTCGGCCAGACCCCCCTTATAAAAGCGGCGGCGGACGGCCACGACGCCCTCGTCACCGCCCTCCTCGGGAAAAACGCCGATCCGAACGCCAGGGACGAGGCGGGCCAATCCGCCGTCATGAAGGCGATGATCAACGGTCACATGGAGGTCGCCCGCCTGCTCCTTCAGGGCGGGGCCCGTCTTGACGAGCGCGACAGACAGGCGATAGAAGAGGCGGCACGACTTCACGCCCAGGGAGAGGAAATAGATGAAATCGACGAAAAGTAATCAAAGGCGCCGCCAATATCCCCCGGAAGGGACCAAGACGGCCCGGGACCATCTTGCCGCGGCCTGCGCCCTCATGGCGATCATGTTCCTGCTCTCCGCCTGCTCGGGAGAGGCACAGAGAAAAAAGACAGATTACAACAACGCTATGAGCGGGAAGATGGAGCTGAGCAATGCGCACCTCGGAGGGGCGAACCTCTCCGGGGCGAAGCTCGAGGAAACCAACCTGACCAACGCCGACCTCAGGGGGGCCAACCTGCGCAACGCCAACCTCATGGGAGCGGCCATGAGCGCCGCCCGCCTCGAAGGGGCGAAGCTCCAGGGCGCCCGGCTCAATGGCGCCGATCTCACCTGGGCGAACCTCAGGGGCGCCAACCTCGACGGCGCCAATCTCTCCAAGGCGAGGCTACGACGGGCCGTCATGACGGGAACCCGGCTTAACAACACCATACTGAAGGGCGCGTTCCTGAACAGCGCCGAGCTCTCGGGCCTCTCGATGAAGGGCATCAACCTCAACGGCGCCGAGCTTACCGGCGCCCACCTTACCCGCGTCGACATCCAGAACGCGGACCTCGGGGGCGCGGAGCTCTCCTGGGCCATCATGACGAAAGCCGACGCGAGGAAGGCGAACATGGAGGGGGCCCGCCTCTCCAACGCGGACCTCACCGGGACGAATCTCAGCTGGGCGAACCTCCAGGACGCGGACCTGAAGGAGACGCGCATACGGCAGGCGCAGATGGAGGGTACGCGCCTCAAGGGAGCGGACCTTACCTCTGCCGATCTTCGGGGTTCCGTGCTGCTCCAGGCGGGTCTGGCCGGGGCCAATCTCCAGGGATGCAATCTTGTCGGCGGAATCCTCCGCAACGCGGACCTGTCAAGGGCGAACCTCCAGGGCGCGTTCCTGAACAGCGCGGACCTTGCCGGGGCCAATCTCGAGGGGGCCCTTCTGGAAAACGCCGACTTTACAGACGCGGACGTGGGAGGCGCGAAAATCGAAAAAAAATGGAAGAATTTCCTGGCGAAACAGCGGATCAAGAACTACGAGGGCATTGCCTGGGGGGACTGAAGCGCCCTCCTCGCCCAGGATGAACCGCGCGTCCGCTCGAGTTTCGAATAGACGCAGCCGCAATAATTCTGCCGGTAAAACCCGTACCGCCGCGAGAGTTCAACGCTCCGCTGATAGCCTCCCCTCTTTTTAAAGTCCTCACCGATGAACCGTACGCCGTACGCTTCCTGGAGGGATGCGCCGATACGGTTGATCATTTCCGCGTCCTTGTGGGGGCTTATCGTGAGGGTCGTGGCGACGGCATTGATCCCGGATTCCGCGGCCACGCGAAACGACTCCCCGAGCCTCATCCTGAAACATTCCTCACACCGACGAGAGCCTTCCCCCAGGAACCGGTACTTCCTCACCCGCGCGGTCCAGTCCCGGGGCTGGAAGGGCCCCTCGCGGCAGGGTATTCCCGTTATCTCCGCGAGGCGTTCCACCTCGGCGCGCCGCGACAGGTATTCCGAAAGGGGCGCGATGTTGGGGTTGTAGAAATAGAGGGTGATGTCGTATGAGCCTTCGAAGAATTCACAGACGTGGGCCGCGCAGGGTGCGCAGCAGGCATGGAGCAGTAACGACGGGATACTCACCTCTCGGGCCTTCAGGGTGCATCGCCGGCGACACCCGGATGCCGGGGGCCGCCGCGCCGCCTACTTGAGATATTTCGCCATGAAGCGCGAAAGTTTCCGCGCGTTCGCCGGGCTGATCGTGCCGTCAAGCCAGAGGAGGAGCTGGGAACAGACGCCGTTCTGGCGGCAATACTCGTGATGGATGACGTACCGCGCTATTTCCAGCTTGAGATCTTCGAATATCTTCTCCGCCAGGCAAAGATTCGACGGATCGGCTCCGAGAATGTCGCAGATCTTAACGACGATTTCATGCTTGTCAATCGCCTGGAGCTCCTTGCAGTAGTTCTCGCCGAAAATCGACTTGGAGAGGAACACATCGTGATCCTCGGTGACATACGCGCGATTCACGCCCTGGATCGATTCATCCATGGATAACACCCCCGATTCCACACTCACAATTGATGTATGATATCAAAATTTCCTCTTTCACGTGCGATACGTCCTTCGTGCCGAGCCCTCGCGGGGGGGATACACGTTCCTGCGTCACGGCCATGAACAACGCGCATACAGCCGGTAACGCGTGATCGAGGAATCATTTATATTGTATACAATTTTTCATAAAACGTCAATACGTATATGAAAATTTTTCATGCCAGAAGCGAGAAATATCGTGTAATTCCGCGAAGGCAGAATACAATCCGGGAGAAGCCTTTCCCGGAAGAACGGTTGAACCGGCGGGCAGTAAACCGCACGGTGCGTGAATAGCCGGATTACACGATCTTGAAAACAATCACCACGAGGTCCGAGGTCGGCGAGGCAAGCCCCATGAAGGATTCGAATGAATTTTTGATCTGCCCGGCAATATCCGATGCGCCGCGCGTTCTGTTTTCCGATACGACGCCCCTGAGTCTGCGGAGTCCGTACTCTTCGCCCCTCTGGTTCTTCGAAGTCGTCAGGGTCTTCGAGTAGAGGATCCCGATGTCCCCCCGCTCCAGGTCGGTTCTTCCCATCCCGTACCCCCCGTCCCTTTCATAGCCAAGGGGAATTCCCTCCGTGTCCAGGGTGTCGAAGTTGTTCTTGTCGATCCTGAAGAGCTCGAGGGGAGGATATCCCGCGTTGGAATACATGAGACGCATGGACCGGGTGTCGTAATAGAGGTAAAAGGCCGTTACCATGGCCCCTTTCCCCTTCCCGTAGTCGCAGAGAACGGTATTGATGTTCTGCATGACCGTTTGCGTCGCCGGGGCGTCGTGAACGCTTGCGTGAAAAGCTGAGCGGAGCAGCACCGAGTAGAGGGCGCTGTGGACGCCGACACCCGCGATGTCTGTCGCGAGGAGGCCCACACCCTGCTCCCCCGGCCTGATGAAGTCGAAGTAGTCGCTTCCCCTGGCGTATTTCGGGATGATGAACGCCCCGAATTTCACGGCGCCAATCACGGGAAGCGACTCCGGCGTGGACAGGTCGATGATGCGCGCCGAAAGATCCACGGTCCGCGACACCATCTGGTCCTGCATCGCCTTCTGGTAGGTCAGGGCCGTGGAAAAGAAGTCGTTGCTCTTTATCTGGAGCTGATGCAGCTTTTCGATTTCATCCGAGTGATAGCCGGCAAGGGTTTCCTTGACACCGAGGCAGAGCAGACCCACGACGCGGCGCTCGTGATAGAGGGGTATGACGACCTGCAGCCCGTTATCGTTGTAAAACGAGGAGATTTCATCCCTGACGTCGGCAAAGGACCTGTCGTCCGTGTACACGCGGGAGAGCTGCAGCATCTCGGGATTCCGCACGAACCAGCGGATCAGCGAGCTGTTTCTTTCCAGTGGCGGGAGGGTGAACCCCTCGATGTCGCCCTTGTAGTAATAGAGCTTGAACGTGCGGGTCTCGTCGTCAAGAAGTATGAAAAAGGCGTGACGCAGGGAAAGCCCGTCGTGGAGGAGATCAACGGTGCGCCGCACGATGTCATCGAGGTTGCGTTCTTCCGAAATATCGCGGACGAAATTGTCGACGATCGACCCGAAGGCGTACTGCTTCCGCTTGAACGCGCGGTCGATGATCGGCTGAACGTAGACCGAGAAGAGTATGAACACCGACACGACAACTCCCGCGACCAGGAGAGAGGGGATGGTTTCGAGACCCCAGGCGCCGCTGTTCCATATCCAGATGATCCCGAATATCGGAAGCGAGATCACCATGGAAATGACCACGTAGACCAGGGTCTTATGGACGACCGTGCGTATGTCCAGCATGTTGTAGGCGATGATGGAATAGAAAAGGGAAATAACCGTAAAGAACGAAGCCACCGACGGCCCGATGACATACAGGGCCGAATAGCCGAAAAAGCCGGGCATGATGATAGAAAAGACCGATGCCAGGGTGATCGAGATTGTGGAGCCAACGAAGAGATACCGCATCTGGAGGCGGTAGATGTATTCCTTCGTGGTGACATACTTGCGCACGAAATTCCCCAGGGCGGAGAGGACGTAGATGAAGGCCATGGCGGCATAGACGGTGTACCCGGGAAATTCCTGGTTGAAGTCGCGGATGAATTTCCCGTTTTCATCGAAGTAGGCGCGCGTGATGGTGAAATCGGTCACGACGACGGTAATCCCCATGGCCAGGGCGGGGAGCAGTATGCCCAGGGCTATGGAGAAGGGAAAGGGCTTCTCCCGCTTCGGGAACACAAAGGAAAGGCAGAACAGCGAGGAAAAGGTCATGAGCGTCGAAAGCTGGGTTATCTTGTTCATCATGGTCAGGTCGAACTCTTCGGGGAAGGCGTAGGTGAGGAACATCGTGAAGAGGATGCCCAGGGCGGAGCTCGAAAAGACCGCGAAATAGCGCATCACCTGGTCTCGCCAGTCCTTGACCAGGACGAAAACGGTCACGAAGACGATCATGGCGGAGGCGGCGAGGGATATGATGTTGTTAAGGATATTCATGGTTACCCGGCTCCCCGGCACGCCGTTCCCGGTTCCGCGTGCCCGGGGCGGTCCACGGAGCGTGCCGCCCCAAAAAATTCATGACCGGTGACCCGGGAACGGCAAAAGTCATTGACTAAAATCGCATCGTGCGTGTACGATTAGGAGGGGGCGGACCCCCCGTTACACCGTTCTTACTATCGAGGTCACAAATGGCTTTGACAAGAAAAAAATACGTGCTTGATAAAAAATTTCAGCTCAGGATCTCAGCACGGGCGGTCATCCTGCCCCTCGTCACCACCCTGGCAATCTGCGCCGCCCTCCTCTATTTTGCCGCGGACACGGACAGGCTGATTGGGAAAAACAACGACAACATCGACGCCATCATCGACACCCAGCAGGGCATGTTCGACACCTTCCTGGCCATACCGGCCCTCCAGGACCCGGGAAACCCGGCGGTGAAAAAATGCGAGGAGTCATTTAAGAACAACCTGAAGCTCACCAACGAGATCAACGGCAACCACGAGGGGATACGGAAAAACAACCGTATCGTGCTCTACATTCTGATCATCATGACCGTCGCGCAGACCATTATCATCTTTTCCCAGTTCATCTTTCTTTCCCACAAGATCACGGGACCCCTGCACGTCATGCGAAACTACCTCGCCGAGATACGCGAGGGTAAGAAACCCGAATTCAGGTCACTGAGAAAGAACGACGAGCTGAAGGCATTCTACGACGAATTCCGCGAAACCCTTGAATACCTGACGAAACGATGAAGCCCCACGGTACCCGGAGCCATGAAGGAATCCGCCCCCGCCCTTGTCATTGTCGATATGCAGAATTATTACCTGAGGCCGGATTCACCCTACGCGCGCTATTTTAATTTCTTCAAGGCAGGGTGTCTTGATTACATCCGCAACCGCTGCAGCGCGACGGTCGTGCCGAACATACGTCTCCTGCTGGAACACTTCCGCGGGGCCTCCCTTCCCGTCGTGTATCTTCGACTCTGCGGCACGAAGCCCGACCGTTCCGACCTTCACCCCTTTTTCGAAGAAACCTACCGAAAGGGGCTCCTCGCGGGATTCGACGGCGTCTATCCCCTGGCGCAGGACCCCATGGCGAAGGTCATCGCCGAGCTTTCGCCGATGCGGGGCGAAACCGTCATCGATAAGACGACCTTCAGTCCCTTCACCGCCACCGGTCTGGACGCGCTCCTCCGCGGCATGGGGGTCTCCGAACTGGTGTTCACGGGGCTTGCCACGAGCCAGTGCGTCGAAACAACGGCACGGGACGCATCGGATCGCGGTTACGGGGTGGTCCACATCGAGGACGCCCAGGCGGATTACGACGAGATGGTCCACGCCTATTCCCTCATCGCCTCCCAGGGCGTGTGCGGCGGGCTGGTCACCGCGGCGTCGAATTATATTTCGGGGGATATTTTCAGCGGTACACCCGGAATCGGATAAGCCGCTCGGGGGGGCCGTAGTCATGGAGCGGGGCCCAGACCCTTCCCGTCTGGCCTTCACCGAGGCCCACCTCCTCGACGGCGTTGCCCCAGTGCTCTCCCATGGCGGGGTCGGCATCCCCGGCGGGCATGTACGCCACGCGGCGTTGCCCGAGGCCGCGCCGCATATCCTCGAATGAAGCCGCCGGCACGGTACCCTCCACGTATTCCCCGGTCACCTGGGATATGGAGGCGTTGTGTTTCCTGATGATATCAAGAACCCGCTCGGATTCATGACGCGATCCCCGCGCCGAGCCGTCCCCGATGAACGCCACGTCGCGCGTCCCCGTGCCGAAAAGGCCGAAGCCCACGATGATCAGCAGGGAGGCGGCGATGGCGGGAAGGGCGCGCAGGTACTGCTTTGCCCGTCCTTTCCTTTTTATCCGCTCGAGCGTGCGAGATGAAAAATCAGCGGGAGCGTCGGGCGCCTTCCCCGCCAGGCGGCAGAGCCTCACCGTCTTCTCCAGGCGGCCGTATTCGAGGGAGCAGAAGGGGCAGGTCCGAATATGGGCGCGCAAGCGTTCACGCTCCCCATCTTCAGCGACAAGGCCGTCGAGAAGATCTGACATCATCTCAAAAGGAACATGATTGCCGGTCATAGCAAACCTCGTTCGAGAAGTCTGTTCTTGAGATACTCTCGACCCCTGTGGATCCTCACCTTCACGTTGGACAGGGAGATATCCAGTATTTCGGCGATCTCGTTATAGGAAAGCCCCTGGATGTCCCGCAAAAGCAGAATTTCACGGTAATCCTCCGGAAGCCGGTCGATCTCCTCCCTCACGATCCTGAGGGAGTCATTCATGATGACCTCCTCCTCCGGGTTTTCCCTCAGGTCGGGCAGCTGCAGGTCGTATTCAGTGTCGCCGCGAGATCCCATGATCGGGACCAGGTTGAAACGGCTGTTTTTTTTCCGGTAATTCTTGCAGTAATTGACCATGATGCTGTAAAACCAGGTCGAGAACTTCGACTCCCTTCTGAACGAAGCCAGGGCTTCGATCGTCATGATGAATATCTCCTGCGTCACGTCAAGGGCCTCGTCATAATCCTTTATCTGGGAGTATACGTAATTTAAGGTCCTGTCCCGGTACCTGTCGACGATGGAGGAGAACGCCTCCACATCGCCCGCGAGCACCCTGTCGATCACCTGTATGTCGTCGCTATCTGAGTTGGACATTGATTATCCAGAGGTGTTACGAATTT
This sequence comes from Spirochaetota bacterium, assembly GCA_040768125.1. Taxonomy (GTDB): domain Bacteria; phylum Spirochaetota; class UBA4802; order UBA4802; family UBA5550; genus RBG-16-49-21. Next base: position 158,161 of record JAXGNG010000007.1, read on the forward strand.
GTTAAGCGGGGGGAAAAAAACAGCGGATTCATCCCCGCCCCGGGCGTGTCAGCCCAGGCGCCCCCATGGGCGGGGACTATGATAGACCGGTCGACCTTTCAACGCAAGCGGGAATCGTCCGGGGTCCTGAAAAAGGACGAGGGCGAAGAGTCGTCAGCCGGTCACCCTGACGAATTTTCTCTTTCCCACCTTGAGTATTCCCCCGGCGGGAAAGGAAATCTCGTGGTCCTCGTCTGTTATCTTTTGCCCGTCGAAGGACACCCCGCCCCCCCTGATGAGCCGGCGCGCTTCACCGTTGCTGGAGGCGGTCCCCGAAAGCACCATGAGCCTCACGATCCAGGCCTTCCCGCCGCTTTTTTCCTCCTCGGGCACGCGGAATTCCGGCACCTCGTCCGGTAGCTCCCTGTTCGAAAAGACGCGGACGAACTCTTGGGCCGCCGCCGCGGCGGTTTCCTCGTCGTAGAACTGGGCGCAAATATTCCGCGCCAGTCCCGCCTTGACGTCCCGGGGATGGAGCGAGCCGTCCCGGATCCCCTCCCGGTACCGTTCTATCTCGGCCCGGGGCACGTCGGTGACCAGCTCGAAATAGAGGAACATCAGATCGTCGGAAATCGACATCACCTTGCCGAAGATGTCCTTCGGTGCCTCGTTGATGCCGATGTAGTTGTTCAGGGACTTGCTCATCTTCTGGACGCCGTCCAGGCCCACGAGGAGGGGGACGGTCATGATGACTTGGGGCTCCTGCCCGTACTCGCGCTGGAGATCGCGGCCCACGAGGAGGTTGAATTTCTGGTCGGTCCCCCCCAGCTCGACGTCCGCTTTCAGGACAACGGAATCGTAACCCTGCACCAGGGGATACATGAATTCAAGTATGGTGATCGGCACGCCGCTCTTGTACCGCTTGTCGAAATCGTCCCGCTCGAGCATGCGCGCCACGTTATACTTCGCCGTGAGATCCAGGACATCGGAGAACCCCATGGGGGCGCACCAGTCTGAATTGAAGACGATTTTCGTCTTTTCCCTGTCAAGGACCTTGAATACCTGGCGCTTGTAGGTCTCGGCGTTTTCCAGGACCTGCTCCCTGGTGAGGGGTTTCCGGGTCGCCGATCGGCCCGAGGGGTCGCCGATCATTCCCGTGAAATCCCCGATCAGGAACACCACGGTATGCCCCATATCCTGGAAGTGTTTCATCTTGCGGAGGAGCACGGTATGCCCCAGGTGTATGTCCGGCGCCGTGGGATCGAACCCCGCCTTGATAACAAGGGGGCGGTTCTCCTTTTCCGAGCGCTCCAGCTTTTTCTTGAAATCATCGAGGGGAAGGATCTCCTCCGTCCCCCTGCACAGCAGCTCAACGTCGTTCCGTATCATTCCTCTGGTCCCCGTGTGTCCTGGATGCGCCGGCCGGGCAGGGCCCCTCAGTGCTTTTCGCTCTTCCTCTCGCCATCCCCTTCGGGGATGTCCTCGTCGGTCATATCGTCCATATCATAATCCGGCCCCATCTCTCTCACGTAATGGAACTGTGCGATTATTCCTATGAGCTCGTTCCGTGAATCCGAGGCCTCTTTCTCGCTGTCGAACCCGATGACGAGGGGCTCGTTCATCCCGGAAAGATATACCTCGAATCCGAACCTGCCGCTGTCCTCGATGATATTGCCCACGGCGGCCACTTTCGGGATCACGATGGCGATCCCTCCGTAATCGACTATTGGTAGCATCTCCCACTCCCTGATCATGTATGACTGACACGTTGTTCACATACCCCCGCCACGTCAAGAGTAAAAAATCCCCCCTTCCCGGCGGGGAACAAGAAATTCTTCTTTACACGGCGCCCGATATGGAAAAAGATACTGACGGGCTCCTGCCCACCGGCACTATCCCCCCATGGGGACGCGCCGGGATACCGAGATTCCGAGTAACGCCATGGACCCATTATCCTACATCAGAAAGATCCGCCACCGTATAACCTTCAGGCTCATACTCGCGTTTTTCATCACCACGGGCCTCGGCACGTCGATTTTTTTCGCCTTCAACTACCTGCTCGTCAGGTCCAATCTTAAAAACATGGTCACCACGGACCTCCAGGCCTCCGTCCGGAGCGTCCACGACCTGGTGGTGCAGCGTTACTCCGACGAGACGTACCTGCCCCGGCGGGGAGAGCCGGACACGCGCTTCCGTGACCTGAGGCGCGTCATCAGGAGCCTCACCTTCGGTTCCAGGGGCTACGCCTACGTGGTCAACGACGCTGGGGAGCTGCTCATCCACCCCGACCGGGAAGGGCAGAACATCTCGGACCGGGACTTCATGCAGGAGATGCTCGCGAGGGAAAGCGGCGTGATTGAATACGACTGGGAGGGGGAGCGAAAGATCGTCGCCTTCACCCGCTACGAGCCGCTCGGGTGGACCATCGCGGCGGGGGGCTACTACCGCGACTTTGTCGACCGCCCCATGAACGGCATACTCCTCTGGTCCCTCATCATCATCATCGTCGAGATACCGGTTATTTTCATCGTGCTCTACCGGGTGATCTCCTCCATGCTCGTCACGCCCATCGGGAAGGCCAGGTTCATCGCCTCCCGCATCGGCGAGGGGGACCTCACCGTGGACGCCTCCGACACCGGCGGGTTGGACGAGATCAGCGTGATGACACGGACCATGGCGGGCATACTCACGGCCCAGAGAAACATCATCGCCTCCATGGCCGGCCATATCAGGAAGCTCACGGACTCCTCGGAAAAAATGGCGCGGATCAGCAACCGGATGTCCAAGATGTCGCAGGACCAGGCCTCGGCCATGGAGGAAACGTCGGCCGCCCTGGAGGAGACCCTCGCGTCCATGGAGCAGATCGCCTCGCGATCGGAGAACCAGTACCAGAACGTGGACCAGAACGCGGCACGTATGGCGCGCATGTCTTCGGAGGCCGAAAATTCCTACCGCGAGGCCATGCGCGTGGCCGATCTCATCACCGCCACGTCGGAGAGCGCCCTCCTGGGCGAGAAGGACCTCAACGTGACGGTGGATGAGATGCGGAAGATCAAGGAAAGCACCTCCAAGATCGCCGAGATCATCAAGATCATCTCGGACATTTCCGAACAGGTGAACCTCCTCTCCCTCAACGCCGCCATCGAGGCGGCCCGGGCCGGCGACCAGGGCAAGGGTTTCGCCGTCGTGGCCGACGAGATATCCAAGCTCGCCGAGGAGACGGCCATGAGCGCGAAGAACATCACCCAGCTGGTCAAGGAGGGAAGCGCCCAGGTCGACTCGGGAACGGGCATCGTCACCAGGACGGCCCAGGCCTTTCACAGCATCATCGAATCTATCGAATCGGTGCGGGCCATCATCTCGGGGTTCTCCGGAACCCTGAAGCTCCTGGCTGACACCGCCTCGGAAGCCAGGGGGAAAACGGACGTCATCAAGCAGATATCCAGCGACATTTCGATGTCGACGAAAGAACAGATGACCACGAACAAGGAGATCTCATCCACGATAGAGAGGGTGAACGCGGACTCGCAGGAGCTGGTGAATTACGCCGATGAAATACTCGCGACCTCACAGGAGATCGGGGAGCTCTCCGCGGAGATCAGGATGCAGATAGAGAAGTTCAGGATCGAGTAGCCCGCCCGGGCCCTCAGTAGAATTCCCTGCCGCCGTGACCCACATCCTCGCCGTCGAGGGTGGAAAACTCCTTGAGGAGCTCCTTCTGGCGCGGCGTCAGTTTCTTGGGGACCCTTATGTTGATCTTCACCAGCTGGTCCCCCCTCCCATAGGAGCCGAGATAGGGAATGCCGTTCCCCTTGAGCCTGAACACCTGGCCGTTCTCAGTGCCCGGGGGTATCTTCATCTTCGCCTTGCTCCCGTTGATCGTGGGGACCTCGATCTCGCCGCCGAGGCAGGCCATGGGGAAGGACACGTCGATCAGGGATATGATGTCGTTGCCGTGCCGCTCGAAGATGTCATGCTTCTTCACGTGGATGACGACATAGAGGTCTCCCCTGGTGCCCCCGTTGGGACCCTGTTCGCCCTCGCCGGTGATCTTCAGCCGGGATCCAGATTCCACGCCCGCGGGAATCTTCACCGTTATGGTACGCTTGTGGAGCTTGAGCCCGCTGCCCTGGCACGACCCGCACGGCGAGGAGATGATCTTGCCCTCGCCCTTGCACTTGTAGCAGGTCTGGGTGATCGAGAAAAAGCCCTGGGTCTGGCGGATCTGGCCCGAACCCGAGCAGACGGGGCACACCGCTGGCTTGGTGCCGGCCTTCGAGCCCGTGCCGTTACAGACGTCGCAGGTCTCGTGCCGCGGCACCTTTATCTGCACTTCCTTGGAGGCGGCTGCCTCCTCGAGGCTTATGGACAGATCATACTGGATATCCGAACCGCGGCGGCCGCGCCGGGGCCTTCCCCTGGCGCCGAACCCCGCGCCGAAAAACCCCTCGAAGATCTCTCCGAAATCGAAATCCCCGAATATGTCCGAAAAATCTGAATAGGCGCCGCGGCCGAAGCCCTCGAAACCCGATACGCCCTCGTGGCCGAACTTGTCGTAGGAGGCCCTCTTCTTCGGGTCCCTCAGCACCTCGTAGGCTTCGGTCGCCTCCTTAAACTTTTCCTCGGATTCCTTGTTCCCCTTGTTCCTGTCGGGGTGGTACTGCAGGGCCAGTTTCCTGTACGCCTGCTTGATCTCCTGTTCCGAAGCGTTCCGGGATACGCCGAGCACCTCGTAATAATCTCGTTTTCCCAATGGTCCTTTCCTTCCCGTTTACATGCGCATCGCCGTCGACCCCCGGGTCCTGGTCGCCGGCATAGTTAATAAAATATACACAAACGCTATTGACATGTCAACAACGCGCGTCGTGCCCATGTCCTGGCACTACGGGCGTTGCCCTGTAATGTGCTACAAAGGCACAGAGACGCAGAGCAATTATTACTTTCGATCACCACCCCGACTCAACCTTCGGCAATTTCCCGGTGACACTGCGTCTCCGTGGCATATGGTCACCTTTACTTTCGATTCAGCCCCTGTAACCACCCTTTCGCCGATTCGTACGCGCTTCTCCGCCTGCCTATTTCTTATCGTCGTCCACGACCTCGTAATCCGCGTCATATACCTTTTCTCCCCCGCCGGCGCTCTCCTCTCCCCCGGAGGCGGCTTCCCCCTGCTCCGGTCCCGGCTGGGGCTGGGGACCTCCACCGCTCTGCTGGGCCTGCTGTGCCTGCTGGTACATCCGCTCGGCGAACTTGTGGGACGCCTGCTCAACCCTGGTCCTCGCTTCCCGTATGGCGTTCACATCGTCCGATTCCATGGCCTTCTTGAGAGCGGCGATCTCAGACTCTATTGCCCCCTTCTCCGATTCCTCGACCTTGTCCGCGTTCTCCCGCAGCAGCTTCTCCAGTGAATAGATGAGGGTGTCCGCCTCGTTCCGCGCCTCGATGACCTCCCTGGTACGCTTGTCCTCGGCTGAATGCTCCTCGGCGTCCCGCACCATCTTCTTGATCTCGTCCTCGCTGAGGCCGCTGGATGATTCTATCCGTATCTTCTGCTCCTTCCCGGTCCCCAGGTCCTTCGCGGAAACGTGCACGATGCCGTTGGCGTCGATGTCGAAGGTAACCTCGATCTGGGGAATGCCGCGGGGCGCCGGCGGGATGCCCACCAGGTCAAAACGCCCGAGGGTCCGGTTCTGCGCCGCGAGCTCCCGCTCGCCCTGGAGCACGTGGATCGAAACCGCCGGCTGGTTGTCCGACGCAGTCGAAAATATCTGGCTTTTCTTCGTGGGTATGGTGGTGTTCCGCTCGATCAGCCTCGTCATGACCCCGCCCAGGGTCTCGATGCCGAGGGAAAGGGGCGTCACGTCCAGGAGAAGGACGTCGTGGACGTCGCCGGAGAGAACTCCGCCCTGGATCGCCGCGCCCACGGCGACCACCTCGTCGGGATTGACCCCCCTGTGGGGCTCCTTCCCGAAGATCCGCTTCACCAGCTCCTGCACCGCCGGCATCCTCGTCGATCCGCCCACGAGGATGACCTCGTCGATATCACCCGGGGTGAGCCCGGCGTCCTCCAGGGCGCTCAGGCAGGGCGCCTTCGTGGACTCCACGAGGTCCTCGATCAGCTGCTCCAGCTTCGAGCGGCTCAGGTTCATCACCAGGTGCTTGGCCCCGGACTGGTCCGCCGTGAGGAAGGGGATGTTGATCTCCGTCTGCATTTTGCTCGACAGCTCTATCTTGGCCTTTTCGGCGCCCTCCTTGAGACGCTGGAGGGCCATCTTGTCGCCCGAGACGTCGATGCCGGTCTGCTTCTTGAATTCCTGGATCAGCCATTCCATCACGCGCTGGTCGAAATCATCCCCCCCCAGGTGCGTGTTGCCGTTGGTCGACTTGACCTCGAACACGCCGTCGCCAAGCTCCAGGATGGATATGTCGAAGGTGCCTCCCCCCAGGTCGTAGACCGCTATCTTTTCGTTGTGCTTCGCCTTGTCAAGGCCGTAGGCCAGGGCCGCCGCCGTGGGCTCGTTGATGATCCGCTCCACCTCGAGGCCGGCGATGCGCCCCGCGTCCTTGGTCGCCTGGCGCTGGGCGTCGTTGAAATAGGCGGGAACCGTGATGACCGCGCGGCTCACCTTCTCGCCGAGATAATCCTCCGCCGTCTGCTTCATCTTCTGCAGCACCCGGGCCGATATCTCCTGGGGCGTGAATTCCCCCGCCACGGTGCTCACCCGCACGCCGTCGTGCCCGTCGTCGCTCACCTTGAAGGGCACCATCTTTATTTCACTGGCGATCTCGTTGAAACGCCGCCCCATGAATCTCTTGACGGAGCGTATGGTGTTCTCCGGGTTGGTGATGATCTGGTTCTTCGCGACCTGGCCGACGAGCCTCTCGCCCTTGTCGGTAAACGCCACGATCGAGGGCGTGGTGCGCTGTCCCTCGGAGTTCTGGATGACAACGGGCTCGCCGCCCACCATCACCGCCACGCAGGAGTTTGTGGTGCCCAGGTCTATTCCGATTATTTTACTCATGTCTCTTCTCCTTGAGCCAAAGATTTAATGATATCATGCATTAAAGCGGGGTCGGGCAGGACCCGCGTCCCCGCTCAGTGAACGTCTCCTTCTACGGGCTTACCGCCGCCGGAGGCGTCGCCCTCCCTTTTCGGTTTCGCCACACTGACCCTGGCGCTCCGCACCACGAGGTCGTCGATCCTGAACCCCTTCAGGTAGACCTTGACGACGGTGTCGCAGTCGACGTCATCGCTCATCGCTATCTCCACGGCCTCGTGGAAGTTCGGGTCGAATGGCCGGTTCAGGGCATCTATCTCGGTCACGCCGTACTTCTCCATGGCCTCCTCGATGCGCCTGGAAATCATCGACACCCCCTCCACGAAGGACCGGTGGGCGTCCTCGGCGGAAACGTCCCCGCCGATGCTCTCCGATGCCTCGACGGCGCGGATGAGATCGTCGTTGATGGTGATGATATCACCGGCGAAATCGCGTATCGCCATGACGCGGGCATCGGCATGCTGACGGGCAACACGCTTCTTGTAGTTCTCGAAATCCGCCTGGCGGCGGAGCATCACGTCCTTGAGGGATTCCATTTCATCCTTGAGGCGGAGGTTCTCCTCCACGGCGCCGTCCCTCTCCTCGGCGAGGACCCGGTCCGATTCCCTCCTGTACGTTTTTCTCCGCTCGTCCTTTCTCCGCTCCTCGGCAGCCTTTTCCTTTTCCATTTTCTCCTCAAGCGCTTCGTCGGAGATGTTCATGTTCTCCGGCGCCGCGGGATCGCGCGTCACGTTTTTACGGCTCTCCTTCTGTTTCTCCATGAATTCCTTTCCGTTCCCTGTTGATTCATTCATCCATCCGCCGCTCCCGCCGTCCCGGCCTCTCAGGTGGAGACCTTGGTCAGGAGCTCGGTAACCACCCGTCCCGTGTAGTCGACGAGGGGCACAACTTTTTCATAATCCATTCTCGTGGGCCCGATCACCCCGATGGCGCCCACCAGCCTGTTGCCAATCTTGTATGACGTCGAGACCATGCTGCATCCCGTCACCCGCTCATCCTCGATCTCCTCCCCGATGAGGGTCCAGACCCCGTCATTCTCAAGGGCACGCTCGAGGATGCGCCGGAGGATGTTTTTTTCCTCTATGATCTTGAGAAGGCTCTGGAGACGCTCCTCCTCCACCATTTCCGGGATCTTGAGAAGGTTCTCGATGCCTTCAATATGCAGATGGGGCTCCTCGTATTCGGCAACGGCGAGCTCGGCGATATCCAGGGCCATCTCCTTGTTCACACCCTGGACCTTTTCACTGCGCAGCCGGTCGAAGATCCTTTCCCTGATGTCGTTTATTGAATACCCCCCCAGTTCCCCCGTGAGGTACTTGGAGTAATCGTAGAGTTCGTCCTGGGTTACCGTGGACGAGATCAGGACCTTGCGCGTGAGCACCATTCCCGTCCTGGTGACCAGTATGAAGAGCACCTCGCTCTGGTCCATGGGTACCAGGACGATCCGCTTCACGACGGTATAGTCGAACCTGGGGGTCAGCATGATCGCCGCGTAGCGCGATTCCGTCGACAGCATCCTGGTGATGAGGGAAAAAATCTTGTCGAGCTGTACCTCCCTCTTTATCGCTTCCTCCCTGACCTGGATCTCGTGATCCTTCATGGAATGGTCGTAGGTGTCAAGGAGCGAGTTGACGTAAAAGCGATATCCCTTGTCGGTGGGGATCCTCCCCGCCGATGTGTGGGGCTGTTTCACGTATTCCATCCGCTCGAGATCGAACATGATGTTTCTCATGGTGGCGGGCGAAATTGAAAGAGAGTATTTCTGGACAAAGGACCGCGATCCCACGGGCTTCCCCGTGGAGATATGTTCATATACCACTGCCTGGAGAATGGAGGATTCTCTCTCGTCCAGGGGCCTGTCTTTTATTATTTCTCGAGCCATAGGGATATCTATTATTAGCACTCAATATATCCGAGTGCTAATAATAGATTAATAAAAATAATAACTGCAGTCAAGCCTAAAAAACAAAAAAAGGTATGATGTGAAAAAATTTTAACGGGCCCACGGGAAGACCCGCACCGGTCGAAGGGCGGGTTTGCTATCGAACCGATTCCCTCTCTCTATCCTTCTCTTTTTTACTCTTGTCCTTCGCCTTGTCGTCAGCATCGAGAGCCATCCTTCCGGCCTCAATAATGTTCTTCAGTTTGGAGGCTTCCGCTTCCTCTCCGAAAAGAGCGTGGATCTTCCGCAACACCGCGAGGTAATCGATCGACTTTTTCAAGTCGTCCCTCGCCTTTCCCGCCATCTCGTATTTTGTCCGGTACTGGCGGGCGGCCTCGGTGAGGCTCTCCTTACAGAGCTGCATCAGGTCCCGTCGCTCGTAAAAATGGGGCGACCGGGGATCCCGCATGCGCTGGATATCCGAAAAGCTGGTAATGTTCTTGATTATGACCGCGATCCTTGCCTGGAGCTCCACGAAGGACCACTTCCATTTTGAATCCTGCCCGAACCCGCTCTTCATGGCGGTGAGGATGCGGTTCATGCGCTGGACAAGATTGAGGATATGGGTGGGGTTTAGCCGGCTCACCGTGGCGAGGTGCTCGTCATTCTCCTTGAGGGAGCGGTCGATCTGGTCGCCCACCACCTCCTCCAGATCTTGCAGAACGCGGTAGAACTCCCGCCTGGCGTTCTCGAGAAAATTGCTGTTCCGTATGCCCAGCATCTCCATCGAGAGGTCGTTCATCTTGATGAGCCTCTCGATGGCGTCCATCCTGAGGGCCGCCATCTCGAAATTGTAATAGTTCTTGATGGAAGGACTCTTTTTCTTCTTCGCCGTGACGTCATTGACCGTTTTCCTGATCTGCTCGACGTCGCGCTTCATGTCCTTGATCTCGTCGTTGTACGCGGCCTTTTCCGCCTTGCTTACCGCCATGGTGCCTTCCTACGCGTAGGTGTCTACCGTTGTCCCTCTTGTATCATCGGTCGATTCGCCGCGATTATTAACGGGTGCGGGCTCACTTTCCGGCTCCGGCTCCCGCTGCGGCCCCTGGGGTGAAAATCCCCCCGGCACCATGTCAGGCCCGCTGATGTTCGTAATTTCCATAATCCCCTCCCCGAACCATGGAATGCCCTTTCATATCCCGGTATCAATATACCCTCCCGGGACGGCCATTTCAAGCAAAAAATGCCCTGAAACGCCCTCCCTAAAGGGGACGCAGGACCTCCCCGTCCAGGCGGTACTGGTTTGTCTTCACCATGGCGGCGGCGCGATCGGCAGGCTCGCCGTCGGCGAGACCTGAGAGGGAGCGCACGACATCGTCGATCCTGAGGGCGTCCTCCCGACCCGCGTACAACCGCAGTATGATCGACCCCGCGCCGTCTTTGTCCCGGGAGTGGATGGCCGCGGCCCCGGGAACCCTCCGGTCCCCCTTCCTGGTTTTTCGCACGAATTCCCATTCCCCGGACAGGGCGGATTCCATGGCGCGGCCCACTCCGTCGTGACGCGGCGTAACCCGGTATTCCACCACGGCCACGGAGGCCATGATGGAATCCCCCTCCGGAAGGGGCACCATGGAATGGGCCCGGATCCCCTCCGGGAGAAAGGCGTTCAGCCCCCCGGCGAACCCCTCGCCGACATCATCGAAACAATCGATGTCCACGAGTTCCGCCTCGCTCTCCACGCCCAGGGGAACGGGATACCCCGCCGCAAGGCGCTCACGCTTGTTGAACCCCCGCGTCATGGCCACGGGCGCCTCCGCCATGCGGAGTGCGCGCTTCACGATCTCCATGAAATCGTTGTGGGGAACGAACCGCGTAAACCCGGTCTTCGAGAACCGCACCCGCACCCTGGCGCGGACGGCGTAGCGCCTCTCGAAGGCCCGGGTCGCGTCATCGACGCGCTGACCGTCGATCTCGCCCCGGACCTGGCGAAGGCGGCCGGGGCAGAAACGCCCGGCGTCCTCCCCGGCCCGCTTCCGGGCGATCGCCTCGAAGCCCGTGGTGACCATGTCCCAGGGGAGGACCGCTTCGTCGCGGCGCCCCAGCCCCTCCTCCCAGCCGGGAATGACGCGGTCCAGGACCGCCTTCCAGACATCATGGCGGAAATGCTCGCTCCAGGAATCGAAGCGACAGCCCTCCCGGTAGACCGCGGCAATAACCTCCCCCAGCCGGGCATCGCCCCGCGACAGGACCCCCTCGATCACCGAGGCGCCGACGTCATGGTTCTTGATGCGGATCGATCGCGGGAGACCGCGCTTTATCCTGGCCACGGCTTCCTCGAAATATTCCCGGCCCATCTGGGGCTCCCGCTGGAAGGGGGTATGGGGCTTGGGCACGAAGGGGGACACGGTGACGTTGATGTCCATTCCCCGGCCCCCGACGCGGTGGAGCTCCCCCAGGAGCCGCACCATCTCGCCCGCCTCGTCGTGCTCCCGGCACCCCGGGAGGCCCAGCATGAAATAGAACTTGATCACCTTCCAGCCCCGGGCCCTGACGTGGCGCACGATCTCGACGAGATCGTCAAGGAAGAGGCTCTTGCGCGCCCGGACCCTGATCGCCTCGGAGGCCGATTCCACGGCGAAGGTGAGGGAGGCGCGCCGCACCCCGGATATCCGCTCGATGATCGGGAGGGTCCCCCTGTCGACGCGAAGGGAGGGGAAGGAAACCGAGACGCCCTTCTCCGTGAGCCCGGGGAGGATCCCGTTGACCAGTTCCACCAGGCGGGGGTAATCGCCGATGGAAAGCGACGAGAGGGTGACCTCGTTGTAGCCGGTGTTCCCCACGATCTCGAAAACGCGGCGCGCCACGGCGCGGTGATCGTAAAACCGGTAGGGAAGGTCGAAGAACCCGGCGTGGCAGTAATTGCAGAAATTGCCGCACCCCCGGGTCACCTCGACGACGGCCCGTTCCTGGGCGATGCGGATGAGGGGAACCAGGGGACGGGGCGGGTCCGCCAGGTCCGCGCCGCGGTAGACGCGTTTCCGCGCCCGGCTCCCCGGGGCCGCCGCCTGCGCCCCGGGGAGGTAGACTCCCTCGATGGAGCCCAGGCGGCTGATCGCGTCGGAGCGGCGGAGCCCGCGGGCCCTCGCCTCCATGAGCGTCGTGATGAGATCAACGATGCCCTCCTCGCCGTCGCCGATGAAGAACGCGTCGATAAAATCGGAGAGGGGCATGGGGTTCGACGACGCCGCGCCGCCTGCCATCACGACGGGACATCCCTCGCCACGGTCCGCGCGAAGAAGCGGGACGCCGCCGAGATCGAGGATCTGGAGAATATTCGTCGCCAGGAGCTCGTGGCCCACGTTGAATCCGATGAGATCGCACCGCCCCAGGGGCGTGAAGGTTTCCAGGGTGTAGAGGGGAAGGCCCGAGGCCCTGAGGGCCGCCTCGAAATCGGCCTCCACGGCAAAGACGCGCTCGCAGGCGACGCCGGGAAGGCGGTTTACGATATCGTAGAGAATGCTGATGCCGTTGTTCGACATGCCGATCTCGTAGAGGTCGGGATAGGAGAGGGCCACGCGGAAAGAGGCCTCCTCCTTCACGACGGCGTGCATCTCCCCGCCGATGTAGCGCCCCGGCCTCTGGACCCGCGAGAGGACTTCCTCCAGGGTGTCGGGGTCGATCCGTGTCATCGCGTCATTCCCCACTCCCGCCTCCCGCGTCGACGGCGCCGCGCGTTATCTCCTCGCCCCAGGCGCGGGCAAGGGCCATGAATCGCCCGGGGGCCAGGTCCTCTCCCCGCGCCGTGGGCGCGACGCCCGCGCGTTCGAGAATCCGCGCCGCGCCCTCCCTGCCGAGATCCAGATGGGGTGACTCCCCGAGGGACCTGAGCATGGTCTTCCTCCTTCCCCAGAAGGCCGAGCGCACCAGGCGGCGGAAGAGCGCGGCCTCCTCCTCCCCGAGGGGGGGCGGTTCCCGCCGGCGAAGGGCAAGGAAGGATGAATCCACCTCGGGGCGCGGATGGAAGCACCCCGACGATACCGGGAACAGGACCCGGGATTCAAAGTGGAAGCCCAGGGTCACGGAAAGTGCGCCGTAGTTCTTCTCGCCCGCCCCGGCGGTGATCCTCCCCGCCAGCTCCTTCTGCACCATCACATAGGCCAGGGGCGCCTCCCGGCGGGCCATCCAGAAAAGGATCTCCGACGAACAGTAGTAGGGAAGATTGGAAACGATCTTCGTGTAGGATTCCCGGGGATCCGTCCTGAGCACGTCATCGTGGAGGAGCGAAAAATTGGGGGCGTCCCCGAACCTTTTCGACAGGTAGCGGTAGAAGCCGGAATCGATCTCAATGGCGGTGACGCGGCCGGCCCTCTCGATCATCGGTCCCGTAAGGGCGCCAAGGCCCGGCCCGATTTCAAGAATATGGTCGTCCCGGGAAGGGGCGACGGCGCCCATGATCTTCTCCAGAATCCCTGAATCGACGAGGAAATTCTGCCCGCGGCGTTTCGCGGGTCGGAGTCCCTCCTCCCTGATGATGCGCTTGATCTCAGTTATGTTCATCCCGGAAAACGGCCGATCCCGCTGCCTCGTTATGCGACGCCGGTCACCGGCGGCGTGCCCTTCCATCCTGAACCCGCGCCCATTATTTTCAATAATAATTTCCGGGACATGATTTATTCTTGATTTTTCGAGGCGCGGGCCCCACGATTACTGATCATCCCCCGTGATCGTCGACGCGGGTAGGCCGATCCGGGGCGCCGGAACGCCGGCACCATCGATCTCTATTACGCTGATGTTAAATTAAGCCGTTTTGAACCCGAATTCACCGGGCAAGTATTGACAAAAAAAACCGCTAACTACTATTTTCAACCATGACATGTCCGGGAACACCCGTGGATACTATCGCATCACCCTGGAGGACACAATGAAACAGACCAACCCGATTATCGCCACCGAGAGAACATACCAGGCCGAGAAGGAAAAACACGTTCCCATATCATCCTACTTCGGCGAGGACACCTTCAGCCATGCCGTCATCCAGGAGAAGCTCCCGAAAAGCGTGTTTAACAAGCTGATAGAGAAGATCGAGAAGGGAAAGATGCTCGACATCGACACGGCCAACGCCATCGCCCACGCGATGAAGGAATGGGCCCTGGAAAACGGCGCCACCCATTTCGCCCACTGGTTCCAGCCCATGACCGGGGCCACGGCGGAGAAGCATGACGCCTTCATCGAATTCACCGGGCCAGGGACCGTGATCGAGCGCTTTTCCGGGGAACAGCTCGTACAGGGCGAGCCAGACGCATCCAGCTTCCCGAGCGGAGGGCTCAGGGCGACCTTCGAGGCGCGGGGCTACACCGCCTGGGACATGTCAAGCCCGGTTTTTCTCAGGAAGAACGGGATCGGCACCACCCTCTGCATTCCCTCGGTCTTTATTTCGTACAACGGGGAGGCCCTGGACAAGAAGACACCCCTCCTCCGATCGGTCAGGGCGGTGAACGACAGCGCCCTGAGGATACTTCGCCTCCTGGGAAACAGGAAATCGAGGCGGATCGTCTCCAACCTGGGCCCGGAACAGGAGTATTTCTGCATCGACATGGACTACTTCTACAAGCGCCAGGACCTCGTCCTGACGGGACGCACCATCATCGGGGCCCCGCCCTCCAAGGGGCAGGAACTCGAGGACCAGTACTTCGGCAGCATCAAGCAGAGGATGCAGTCATTCATGCACGAGGTGGAGGAGGAGCTCTACAAGCTCGGGATACCGGCGAAGACCAGGCACAACGAGGTGGCCCCCGCGCAGTTCGAGATCGCCCCCATATTCGAGGAGGCCAACATCGCCGTTGACCACAACCTCCTGGTGATGGACAAGCTCCAGCAGGTGGCCCGCCAGCACAACATGGCGGTCCTTCTCCACGAGAAGCCCTTCGCGGGGATCAACGGCTCGGGCAAGCACGTGAACTGGTCCCTCTCCACCGATGACGGGATAAACCTCCTCAACCCGGGGAAGACACCCCATGACAACATCCAGTTCCTTGTGTTCCTCCTGGCCATCATGAAGGCGGTGCACCGCCACGCCGACATCCTGCGGGCCTCCGTCGCCTCGGCGGGGAACGACCACCGTCTCGGCGCCAACGAGGCGCCCCCGGCGATCATTTCGATCTTCCTGGGCGCGCGGCTCACCGCCATACTCGACAGTATCGAGAAGGGCAAGGCCTCCGACGCCACGGACAAGAGCATCATCGACCTGGGACTCTCCTCCCTCCCCGTGGTGAGCAGGGACAACACGGACCGGAACCGGACCTCACCCTTCGCCTTCACGGGGAACAAGTTCGAATTCCGCGCCGTGGGGTCCGCCCAGAACATTTCCTTTCCCGCGACGACGCTCAATACCATCGTGGCGGAAAGCCTTGACGAGATAGCCTCCCTCCTGGAAGCGCGCGGCCTGGCAAACATCAAGCAGACGGTCCTCGACGTACTGAAAGAGGAGATCCCGAAGGTGAAACCGGTCCTTTTCACGGGGGACAACTACTCGGAGGAATGGCACCTCGAGGCCGAGCGGCGTGGCCTTCCGAACCTGAGGACCACCCCGGAGGCTACGAAGGCCCTCAACAGCGATAAGAACATAAAGCTCTTCGAAAAATACGCCGTGCTCTCTCCCGCGGAGCTGAAGTCGCGCTACACCATACGACTCGAAAAATACTGCAAGGACATCGAGATCGAGGCGCGCACCCTCGCCACCCTCGCCCTCGGCCAGGTGATCCCGGCGTCCGTGAACTACCAGGACCGGCTGGCCTCCTCCATCGCGGGAACGGAAAAGGTCCTTGGATCGACCGTGGACCTCACGCGCCAGAAGGAGATGCTGAAGCGGGTCTCGGAGCTGATCACCGGCACCTGCGCTTCGCTTGACGCCCTGAAGGCCAAGCTGGGACGGCGCAACGGCTTCTCGAGCCACCAGGAGGAGGCGGAATACTTCTGCGACGAGATCAGGCCCTCCATGGTCGAGGTCCGGGCGCAGGTCGACGAGCTCGAGCTCTACATCGCCGACGACCAGTGGCCCATGCCGAAGTTCTGGGAAATGCTCTTCGTGAAGTAGGGGTCACCTGGCCCCCGCTTCACGAAGCCGATCTCCGGCCTCCCTCATCCGGGACCCCGGAGGGTCCTGTTTCGAGGAGAGACCGGGGATGACGTCCATGGCGGGTCTTTGCCGATGCGATGCCGCAGTCGGCGATCACGGTTTCCATGATTTCCTTCTGAATCGGGCAGCCCGTGATTCGCGCCATGCGCTGACCGTCATCCATTTTCACCGTCCCTCCAGGACCTTATCCCTCACAAGCTCGATGAAGCGTTCCGGCTCCTCGAAGATGGGCGAGTGGGCAGAGTTCTCGAATAGAAAGAGCTCCTTACGCGGCGCATCGAGCATGCCGAAATAATCCTTCACCAGCGCCGCCGGGGTCTGGTAATCGTGCGCCCCCTGGAAAAAGTAGACGGGCACCTCGAGGCGCGGCGCCGCCTCCCGGAGATCGATGCCGAGTATTTCATTGAACAGATTTCTGCAGAGACGGATCTGGCCCCGTATCCAGTTGATCTTGTCGCAGAGGTTGTATTCATCCTGGCAGAGGATATGGCGCGCCCGCATGATCTTTTTCCGGTTCTCCCCGGAATAAAAGGCGCCGCCGTACTTGACGACCAGCTTCCGCTCCTTCCAGAGGGAGGAAACGATCCGCTCCCGCGGATAGGGGGGGCGGCCGATCTTTTCAAGGCGGCGTACCGCCCTCCTGTCGTTGTTCTCCTTCGCCTTCGACATGACGAAATCGTATGACAGCTCCTCGCCCTCGATCTGGTGCACCACCTGGCCGATGCCGATGAAGGCGTGGTAGGGCCGCGGGTCGCGCTTCACCGTGAGCACGCCGAGGATCGACCCCCAGGAGTGGCCCATGAGATAAATCCTGTCCCTTTCGAAGCGCTTCCGGAGATACGCCGTGACCTCCAGGGTGTCGCGCACGTATTGCTCAACGGTGATCGATTCCTCCGGGGTGTTCCCCGAATAGCTCTTCCCCGACATCCGCTGCTCCCAGTGTACCACCGTGAAGAGCCGCTCGAGGTCGGGGCAGAAGGACCTCACGAGGGGCGTCTCGGGGCTCCCGGGGCCGCCGTGGAGGAAGAGGAGCACCGGGCGCGAGGAATCCGCGCCCCGGATGAAGAGCCACTGGTCGATGCCCCCGACGGTGACCTTCTCCATGACGGCGATGCTTCCCTCGATCGGTTTGCCCTCTTTGTCCCTGAAGGGCGGCGTCGACACGCATGATGTCGCCGCCAGGGCGATGATGATTCCGAAAAGCGATGCGCGCAAACTCATTCCTCCTCTCCTTCACCGCGTCGTTTTTTTCCGCGCCGGTGCAGCTCCGCAACGTTGGCCACCCTACCCCTTCACCCCGCTAATGGCAATGATAAAACCGGCGTGGGGCGCCCGGGAGAGCGTTCCCGCCGCTGAAGGCGGTTTCCCCCGGAACCATCCCGGGAAACACCTGGAACCTTGATTAATAAAGCCCGCTATTTTTTCCCCGCCCCGCGCTTTCTTCTTGATCGCGTCACGGATGGCGGGGTATGATTTCATGGCCGGTTTTTCCGTGAAAGGCTGCAGGGACGCGGCCCGCAACTTCATGACAAAGGGCGCTGAATGCCCTGGGGAGACGATGGTGAAAAAGACACTGGCGATGATACTCCTCGCCGGGGCGGTGACAATGGCCCTGACGCCTGAAGACGCCCTGGCAAACGGCATGAACCGCATCCTGAAGGTAAACGCCCTGGGGGGATCATTCGATGTTGCCGCGGGCAGGGACTTCACCGACCTCGGCCTCTACGCGAGCTACCGCCTGGGTTTCAGCCACATATTCTCGGTCTTCTTCAGCGCCGACGGGGGTTACCGCTTCATCAGTAAAAGCGTCAACGCCAGGGCGGGGGTCCAGGCCATGGTCTTCTTCGTGGGACTAGAAACGGGCCTCATCTCGGCGTACCGCACGAGAAGGCCGAAGCATCCCTGGTACGATCGTGAAACGATCCCCGGCCCCTGGGCGCCCGGGGCCTACCTGGGCCTCGCGGGGGTGATCCCCAGCCGATCGTTCGCCCTTTTTCTCTCGGCGGGGGGAAACTTCTATTTCGTCAACCGCGATCACGAGTTCTATTTCATGGCGACCGGTCTCGTTAACTTCGCGCGGAACTGAGGCCCTCCCCGGGGCCGGCGGGGAGGGAGACAAAAAAGCGTTGCTATACCGGCGGCCCTGGTGTATACTTGCAACGTTATGCGAACAACCCAGCCCGTTCAAGACCGACGCCGTGCCGCCGGCCGGGCCATCGGCCTCGCCGCAGCGATCATCGCCGCCGTCGCCCTTACCTCCTGCGCAGTAAAGGAACGCCTCGACCTATCCCGGGACTGGAAAATAATTACCGGGGACCGCGAGATCTTCCGTGACCCCCGCTTCGACGATTCAGGCTGGAGATCCATCGACCTCCCCGGCATGATGTCCACGGAAAAAAAGCGGCAGGTCTTCTGGCTCAGGAAAACATTCACGATGCCGGAACATTTACGCGGCGCTGAGCTCGCCCTCCAGGTGGGAAAGATATGGGACACCGACCGCGTCTACTTCAACGGCGCCCTCATCGGGGCCTCGGGGAGGGACTACCCCGACTTCAACTCCGCCTGGTTCTACGACCGGCACTACCTGGTCCCCCCGGAGTGCGCGAGGCCCCGCGGGACGAACACCGTCGCCATCCGGGTGCTCACCAACCAGCACGCCCTCTTCAACGGCGCCCCCTTCATCGCCCATCGCGAGGCCGTGCGGACCTTCAGCTTCTTCCAGCGCCTCAAGGCGGAACATGCCCCCATGGGGCTGGGCTTCATCACCCTCTTCGTCGGGCTTTTCGCCCTGGCGCAGTTTTTCATGGACCGCCGCTCGAAAACCGCCCTCCTCCTAGCGGCGACGTCCCTTCTCTGGAGCCTCCTCTCCCTTCATTTCTACCTTCCCGATTTCGTCGTCATCGACTTCAACACCCAGGACAAGCTCTACTACACCCTGGCCGGGATTGAGATCGCCCTCCTGGTGACACTGCTTGGGATCATGCTTGACATCAGGAGCCGGCGCATCGACATGATCATCTGGCTGGGGGCCGCGGCGGCGGGGGCGCTCTCGATGACGGCGACGCCGGAAGACCCGGTCACCGGGTGGCGCTTTAACGCCATCGGCGGGCTCATGCTGGTGATACAGGTCCTCTTCGGCTACATCATCGTCTCGGCCCTGGTCAGGCGCAGCCGCGAGGCCCGGGTGATACTGGCCTTTTACGCCTTTTTCATGGTCTGCATCGTCCACGACGCCCTTGCCATATCGAACATCATCCCCTTCGAGGTGTTCTGGATCAACTTCGCCTATCCCTCCCTGATCATCGCCTTCGGGATACTCCTGGTACAGCGCACCGGGGTCATCGCGAGAGAGCTCGCCCTCACGGGGCGCGAGATCGAGGACAAGAACCTGCGGCTCTCGGGCATTCTGGGAAGCGTGAGGGAGTCCACGGCGGAGCTTGACGGCCTCTCCCGCGAGCTCCAGGGAACCGCTTCCGACCTGGGAACGAGCATGGGAGAACAGGAGGAGCATCTCGGCAGGACCTCGTCGGCCATCGGCGAGATGCTCGCCTCGATAGAATCGATCGCGGACCACGCGACGCGCCAGGACAAGGCGATGCGGAGCGGCCGCAGGCTCCTTGTGGAGTACCTGGAGTCCCTCACGAAGATCACCGGGGCGGCGAAGGAGGCGGCCCACCTGAGCTACCGGAGCCAGACCCAGACCTCGGAGAGCAGGACCAGGCTCCAGGCGGTCATCGAGGGGATGGAGAAAATCAAGGAGTCATCCAGGGCCATCAACGCCATCACCGAGATCATCAACGACATGGCGGAAAAGACGAACCTCCTCTCCCTGAACGCCGCCATCGAGGCGGCGCGTGCCGGGGATTCCGGGAGGGGCTTCGCCGTCGTGGCCGACGAGATCGGCAAGCTGGCGGAAAACTCCATGCGCCAGGCGAAGCTCATCCAGGAGAACGTGGCGCGCACGGTGCGGGAAATCGAGGAGGAGCGGGAGCTCATCGGCAATTCCACGGAATCGATCGGCGAGATAGAAACCGCGGTCAACGACGTGAACCGCGGCATCGACATCATCCTGGACCTCTGTATCTCCCAGGAGCGCCTCACCGGCGAAATCGAGAAGAGCATGGGCCTCATCGTGGCGGGCTCGTCTGAAATTTCCCGCTCCGCCCGGGAGGAGAAGGAATCTGCGGAGGCGGTCACCGGCGCGGTCGAGCGCCTCAACGCCGTGATGGAGCGGGTGAAGGTCGGGGCCGACCGCCTCTCCCGCATCCTCGCCATGCTCTACCGGCGGATCGAGATCCTCAACGGCAGCGTCGCCGGCGACGACGCCTGATCCGCCTCCCGCGGCCTCAGAACGTATATACCAGGGAAAGATAGGGGCCGAAGAAGAGATCGTCCCGCATAATCCTCACCGACTCGTCAAAGGCATGAACATCCTTCATATACTGGCACCTCCCCCCCAGGGAAATGGTGAGCCGGATCCTCTCGAAATAGTAGGCCAGGGAGAGGGTGCCGTTCACCCCGGCGGTGATGAATTCACTGTCTCCGAGGGTCAGACCCGAGACGTTCGGAAGAAGGTAGAGCCCGCGGTAGAGTTTGACGTTGAAGGCGACCCCGAGGCCCATCCCTCCCTTGTGGTTTTTCGCCCCGGGGTTGATCCTCCCGAAGTACTTGCCCCCCCCATACACGCGGAACCAATCGAAGACGGCAAAGCTCGCGATGAGATCCAGCTCGAGCTTGTGAATCGTCTCATCATCGAGGCTCTCGAACTCGAATTTCCCGTACAGGGCGTTCATGGAGAGGTTCCACCGCGGGGCGACCTTCACCAGGAGGGAAGGACCGAACACCGGGGCGGATGAAGAGTGGGGCCGCGCCTCCTGACTGGCAAGGGCAAAAACCCAGGCGGGATTACCCGCCAACGCCGAAGCGATGGCAAGGGCAGTCCCCTGCTTGGTGGTTTCGGGAATCATCGGCCTCCACCAGGTATAGATAAGGCTGAAGCCGAGGCTCACCCGGGGCGAAAAGCCGGCAGGGGCCACTCCGCCCTCCTCCCCCGGGGCGGGTTCCCCCCGCGCCGGAGCGGCCAGGGCAAGCGCGCAGGCCAGCGCGGCGACAGCGAATCGTGTTGCGATTTTCATGGCAGTCCTCCCTGCGTTTCATGGTAATATGACGTGCTCATCGTCGCCCTCAGAACGTGTAGACCAGGGATAGCGTGGGGCCGTAAAACAGGTCGTCCCGGTCTCCCCTGCCGCGATTCACCAGCATGAGGGCACGTTCATTCCTGTGCTGGTAGACGTCCTTCAGGTACTGGCACCTGCCCCCCAACGCGACGGTGAGGCGTATCTTCTCGAAATAGTAGGCCAGGGAGAGGGTCCCGTTCACCCCTGCGGTGAGCCAGTCCTTGTCGGCGAGGCCCAGGGCCGACACGTTCGGCAGCAGATAGAGGCCCCGGTAGAGGTGGATGTTAAAGGCAAACCCGAGGCCCATGCCCCCCTTCTGGTTTTCCACGAGTGAATGGATCATCCCGAAATATTTCCCCCCCCAGTAGAAACGGAGCCAATCCAGGATCTGGTAGCTCGCGATCAGGTCCGCCTCGAGCTTGTGAATCCCGACGATTTTGAGAAATCCATATTCGTAATCAAAGCTGCCGTAGAGAAAATTCCCGGAAATGGTCCAGCGGGGCGCCACCTTCACCATGAGGGTGGGCCCGTAGATCGGTCCCGACAGCGTGACCCTTCTGTCTTTCATGTCCGTGGCCAGTAAGATCCCCGCGGGGTTTCCCTGGAGCACCATTGCGATGCCGAGGGCGAGATCGGCCTGCGAAACCAGGGGCAGCATGGGCCGCCACCAGGTATAGAGAAAGTTGAATCCCAGGCTCGCGGTCGGACGGAACGACGCGTCTCCTTTTACTCCCGCCTGATCATCCTGGGCGCGAAGAGGTGACGAGAGTGCGACGACACATGCCGTCGCGACGACGATAATGCGAACAATACAATTCATTGCTGACCTCCCTGCATGCGTGCGATAGTGACCGGCGAACCCCGCGGCGTCGCCGGACTAAAACCTGTAATAAAGAAGCGGAAGCGAAACGGCGCCCCCGCTCTCTTTATATGTGCAATCCCTCGATGAGCCTCACGAGGTAGCGCGACCTCATCTGTTCGCCTGCCATGGCCCGCTTCACCGGCGGCAGTTTCAGGATCGCCCCCAGCACCGCCGCCATGGCGCGGTGGCTCCGGAGGGCCCGGTTGTCGAAGACCAGGTTCTGGAGCTTTCCCCGCTCGATGGCCATGAGGACCACGCGGTGCACGGAGTTGACTGGAGTCACTGTCCTCTCCTCCCTGGATTCGAGCTCCAGGGCCCCCCGCGCGCAGGCCCTGACGCAGACCCCGCACCCCAGGCAGGCGTCCCGGTCAAGGAGGGCCTTCCTGAGCTTCGGTTTCAGGGGGTCGTTGGCCGACACCAGGGTCATGGCCCCCACGGGACAGGCGTCGACGCACTTACCGCAGCCGTTGCATCGCGCTTCGTCGACGACCGGGATGAAGGCCGTGGTCCGCACGGGGTTCAGCATGCCGAAACGCCGCGCCGCGATCATCCCCTCGCAGCAGCAGCCGCAGCAGTTGCAGATGAAATTCACGCCGTTCCGCACGTTGTCGCCGAACTGGACCAGGCCGTGATCGCGGGCCTTTTCCAGGAGCCCCATGCACTCCGTGACGCCCACGGCCCTGGCGTGACCATGCTTCGTCAGGGAGGCCGCTGATGAGTTGAAGGTCATGCAGATATTCATGGGGGCGCCGCACTCCCGCCCCATGATCTTCATCTTATGGCGGCAGTAGCAGACCCCCACGCCGATATGCGTCGCCGTCCGGATCACGTGGGAGGCCCGCTCGTAATCGAGGACCTGGAGGGCGTTCCTCTCCGTGAGCGCCGGCTCGTTCACGAAGACCCTTCCGATCTGCGTCTCACCCCCGGTGAAGAGCTCCCTGACGAAATCCTCCTCCACGTTCAGGTACCGGTAAAAGAGCCTTCCCAGGGCCTCCTGGTCGATGTCGTCGCGGTAGCGCATCATGGAGAACTCGAAGAACCCCGCCATGGGCGGAGGCAGGACGTAGGTCCCGTCGGAATCGAGGAGAAGGGCCCGCCCGGCGAGCTCCTCGAGAATGCGCCGCGCCGGGGGTTCGTCCATCTTCCAGATGCGGGCCATTTTTTCCGCGGTGAAGGGCTTCACCGGCGCGAGGGAGAGAAGGCGCGCCTCCTCCTCGCTCATGAGGATTTTCAGGATGGAGAAGAGCAGCTCCCCGGGCGGGGCCCCCTGGGGCATCAGGTTGAGCCTCCCGGCGAAGAGGGCGTATCCTGATGATGTGTAATCGTGCGCCATCCTCCGCGCGCCCCCCCCCCGGGACAGTATCCCTGGCAGCATGAAACCACGGGGGAGCGGCGAAGTCAAGCAGAGTATGCCGCGGGGAAACGAATATTCCGGCAGGTGCGCGCGGGACGCGGCGCTATGGCATGATGAAATCAATCACCGCGTCCGCCGCTACGGTTGAGCCGGGCGCGACGGTAATGACATTGTTCACGTTGGAGCTCATGTAGTCCCCCGTGAGGTGCTTCCTGTCGTTGTTCACGTCGTTGAAGGCGTAGAGGTAGTAGGTGCCGGGATGCACGTTGCGGAAGATATGGCGCGTCGCCCTCGCGGGTACATAGGCGTACCGGGAAAGATACCTCAAGTTTTCCTTTTTATACTTGATCCCCTCGAAGAGCGGCTTCACGGTAAGGAGGAGGAGCGTTTTCTCTCCTCGCGCAACCCCGGGCCCTCCCTGGTGTGATATGCGCACGTTGACGCTTCCCACGTAGGGCTGGGAGGCCGAGCCGTACGGGTCCTTCTCGAAGGTGAAGTATATGCTTTCCTTCATGCCGGCGAACACGTCGGAAAAATCCTTCACCATGACGGGGCGGGGGAAATTGAAATGTTCCATGGCCCCTGAAACGGCGCCTCGGTCGCCGAGCTTCGCCGTCCATCGAGAATGGAGGGACAGGGGATAATCCCTGTTGAACCTGCTCGTGTACACCTCCATGACGAATCCGTCCCCCCGGAACCTGAATTCGGTGTAGGCCCGCCGGGGCCCCGCCTGGAAATCGGAAAAACGGTAATACCCCTCAGTCTCCCTCGCCCTGTCGATGACCTCGTAGGTCACGCATCCCTTGTTCTGGAACACGCCCTCGGTGCGCATGGCGACCTTGAGGCGGCCGCCATGTTTCACGATGAAGAAGCTGATGTAGTTCAGGGTATCGGCGTCGAGCGTGGAATACTGCGACACCTGCCCGGGAGAGACCGGGCGAAAATCCACGTGCCAGTCGTCAAAACTCCCCGCCGGCGTGGAGGAAAAGACCGGGCCGTGCCACAGGCCGGGAATTCTTTTCAGGATTCCGAAGCCCTCGACGTCCACGCCTTTCATTTCGGAATTATCGGTTCTCGCCGCGGCCGGACGAGCGGCGGTGTGGGGCATGAAGAAACCCGGGGAGAGGGACAGCAGCAGGAATACCAGGTGTTTTTTTATCATCGCGCTTCTCCTTCAGGGTATGTACCGCACATCATTCCCGGAACGGAGCCGGGCTCCCCGCTCCCCCGGTGTCAGGCCATGGGGAGGACGTAGAAGAGCACGGCGAAGAAATGGAGGGTGCTCCCGCCGAGAACGAAAAGATGCCATATGGCGTGGCCGTAAGGCAGGCGCTCCCAGGCGTAAAAGATGACCCCCAGGGTGTAGGAAAGCCCCCCGAGGAGGATCCAGGCGAAGGCCCCCGGGGGGAGCTGCGCGACCAGGGGCTTGATCGCGATCACGGCGATCCAGCCCATGGCGATGTAGAGGGCCGTGGACACGAAGTTGTACCTGCCGGTGGAAAAGGCCTTGAACACGATGCCGAAGATCGCGATGCCCCATACCACGCCGAAGAGGCTCCACCCCCATCCGCCACGGATCGTCACAAGGCAGAAGGGCGTGTAGGACCCGGCAATGAGGAGGAAAATCGCGGAATGGTCGAAGACATGGAAGACCCTCTTGACGCGCGGATTCGAAAACACGTGGTAGAAGGTCGATGCCAGGTAGAGAAGGACCAGGGTGGAGCCGTAGATGGAAAAGCTCACCACCCTCCAGGCGTCTCCCCGAAGGCCGGCGAAGACCACCAGTATGCTCAGGGCGGCGATGCTCAGGGCCGCGCCGATGCCGTGGGTGATGCTGTTCGCGATCTCTTCTTTTCTCGTTTCGCCGTTCATGGAAGGCATGGTGGAGAAACGTGATTGCTGCGCAACTATTTTTTTTACGGTGGGGGTATCCCTCCGGCCCCCCCTTCGCAAGGGGGGGCCGGGGGAAATTCTTAAACACTTATTTAACCGATTCCAGATACCTGAGATCGTCCATATCCTTGTTGCGCCGTATTGCCCGTTTGTTCTTTATGAGATTTTCAAGGCTGATGTAATTGATACGTATTATGCGGCCTTTACTGTCGATCTTCTCTTCAACATGTGATTTCCATGCCTCCGGGAATGTCACCCCTGAAATATGATTTATCAAATCAATGCGGTTTGGCGGGGTGCCGAACTGGATGATTACTTTTTCTTCCATGAGCTCATGATATGATTCTATCCCCGGTATTGAATTGTCCCAGAAATCATTCAAGGCATTGAACAAGCTGTGGCAATTATCTTCTGCCGGATTATAAAAGATATCCATATCACCGGTAAGACGGGGGTAGCCGTAATAAATAACGGCTCCGCCTCCAACGATCAGATACTCAACGTCATGCCGTGAAAGCGCCGAGAGGAAGTCTATTATATCCTGGCTGAAATGTAATGCCGTCATTGCATTTTCATTTTTTTAAAGACGCGCGTCTTTTTCATGCCGGGTGGATTTTTTCCGTATGCGCGCTCCTTCAGAATGCGCGCTATTTCCAAACGCTTTTCCGGAGTCATCGCTACGCATTGTTGAATGTCCCATTCTTCCGCTTCTTCAAAGCTGTATGATTTATGAACCGTTCTTTCCATAGAACCTTCCTGCCTTAATACCTTCCTGGCTGATTATGCGTTACTACCGATGATCTGAATAAATGGTACTGACCATGAGTCGTTCAGTCAAGAGTAATTTGTTGTACATGAAGAAGGCCCCCACCCGGAATGCGGCCCACGCCACTGAATGCGTTTCACCACTACTACCCATGGCACACTGAGAGGACCAGGTAAAGCAGAAATTGCCGTACAGGGTGCTTGAAATTTTCGGGTGGAGAATCCTCCCGCACCCCAGGCGAGCCCCGAGCAGCCGCACATCGTCATACCGAGGGTATGGGTGCCCCTACCGGGGTTGAAATCCCCCCTGCGCGTGCACGATAAAGCGGGAATTTCTGGATGTAAATAAACTGACATGTCAGTTTTTACTTGACATCGTTCATATACTGCCTATAATGCCATACAATCATGATTCTGGGGTAGAATATATGAAAAAATGTACACCTTTTGATATTGTTAGTTTAATTTTTCCAAAAACATTTTTCACGCTTTTCCTGATCCTCGTAATTGTTTTCACTATGGCCTGTGACAATACCACACCGTCCATTGTTGATGATGGCAATGAACCGCCAAAAAATCCTTTCCTGGCAGACTCACCCTGGCCCATGAGCCACAGGAATCCCTACGCCCAGGCATCCTCACCATATGCAGGGCCATCCAAAATAAAAGGTCTCGCCAAGGATTTTGATATCAGTCTGCCCGGCATTATCACCATTGCCGTATCAGGTAAATACCGCGACGGGTCACGGGTCCTCTGGGGCAGCTCCACTGGATATGTTTTCAAGGCCAGTGATACAGGCAGCGGCTTCAGGTTTATAGACATGAAGCTCAAGGAGGATGTCACCCTGCCGTCGCTTATATCAACTGATGATGCACTCTCCGGCGCCTACACCCTGGTTGACTGCAGGGGAATATTCTTCGTGCCCCGTTTCAATAAAATTTTTGCCTATGGAGACAAACGGGACGGTGATGCACTGTCGGGTATCGAGGTAAAGGGGGTATATGAGATCCCTGCAAATTATTACAATGAAGACGACCGTATTGTAGGCCTGAACATCACTCATGACGGCATGCTGGCATTCGTCACCGCAGGAGGCATCGTGGCGGTTCTTTCCCGAGACTTAAGCAGAGCCATTTATTACAGTTTCGGTCCCGACGATGAAATATCCAACTCCATTGCCTGTGATGAGAATGGCGGGATATATGTTGTCACCAGCAGAAAAATGTACAGGGTCCAGTGGACGGGGAAAGAGCTGACAATTGATCCTGCAAAGGGAGGCTGGGCAGCAGATTATGAAACCGGTGAGGGAGGTTCCAGTATCAGGCTTGGTGCCGGGTCCGGTTCCACGCCTACGCTTATGGGAACAGGTTCGCAAGATAGATTTGTTGTGATTACCGACGGTAGTGAGCTTATGAACCTGGTTCTCTTCTGGCGCGACGCAATTCCAGGAAACTGGCACCAGATCCCCGGGACAAAAGACAGGCGTATTGCCGCCCAGGTTCCCATCACTTTCGGAGACAAGACTGCAGAAAGCTCAATGTCAGAACAGTCAGTCTGTGTCCGCGGATACGGCGCACTGGTGGTGAACAATCTCATGAAGGTTTCTACTGATAACCGGATAATTGACCTGCTCATGGGAGGGCTTTACTGGCTTGCCCCTTACGGGGCTGAGAAATTTCAGTGGGACCCTGATTTAAAAACACTCACAACCGCCTGGGTCAATCGTAATGTCAGTTATCCCAATGGTATTCCCACCATGAGTGCAGCATCAAACATGGTATATGATGTGGGCCAGCGAATGGGTGTCTGGGGTTTTGAAGCACTGGATTGGGACACGGGAGAGTCCCTTTACTTCAAGGATATGGGGATGCTCCCGCTCTATAACAGCGCCTATGCAGCTACAGAAATCGGCCTGGATGGCGCTCTCTACAGCGGCACCATCCTTGGACTTATGGGTCTTTGGCCATGACACTGTTTTTGTAGTATATATAACTGTGCTGATTTGCGGCCCTATACTCTCAGATGATTGATCAGGCCTGTAGCATCATACAGGAAATGGCCCTTGCCCGGGATGGGGCCCGGCAACCCTATCGGCATCAGCCAGGGACCTGGCAAGGCAGAACTGCGGGACGGGGCCATTGGAACTCATGTTCAAGCGACCGGCCGGGAATTTAATATGCGTTTTTCTCATTAAGTCCCCAGCATTCCTGTTCCTCTACATTTCCCAGAGGCTCCATGTGGATAACGATATCATAGAGATAGGGAATGGACTCCCGGATTCTGTTTTCAAGGAGCTTTACTTTGGCGTGCGCATCATTAACCCTGGCGTTTCCGTCGACTTCGACATCCATTTCAATCAAATAGTAAACGCCGATTTTCCGGATCCGTACGCGATGCGGATTGGATATACCGTCGATTTTCCTCGCCTCTTCGAATACTTTATTATATAAAACAATATCCGATTCTCCTTCCATGAGTTCCGTGACGGTGCCCCTGAAAATACGAACGGCGGATATCATGATCCACACGCCTATGATGATGGCGAGTATTTTGTCGATGACCGGCGCGTTAAAGAAATAGACGCACGCCAGGCCTACGAGCACGCTGATCGACGTAACGATGTCGTTGCGCATGTTTTTGCCGTTCGCGATGATCATCTGGCTCCCGGCTTTTCTTCCGAGTTTGTACTGGATCAAGGAAAGGATCAATTTCCCGATGATAGAAAAAACCGTCACGTACACGGACATCATTTCCGGCACCAGGTTTGGCTCGTGATGAAGGAGCTTGCCCGCCGTCGATACGGCCAGCTGCCCCCCCATGAAAAATATTATGAATGCCAGAACGGAGGTGGCGATCGTTTCAGCCCTGTAATGGCCGTAAGGGTGCTCCTTGTCCGGAGGCTTAATAATAACAATAGAGATGGCCAGGGTTATCAGGGATATGAATACGTCGGCGAGGCTGTCCATGCCGTCCCCCAGCACGGATAGGCTCCCGGCCATTAAGCCGGCCGCTATTTTCATAACCGCGAGCAGGGCGTTTCCGAGCACGCTGGTTATGGAGGCGATTCTAATAATTCTGTCTCTGTTCATCAATATCCAGGAAAAGACTCACTCCCAGAACGGATGTTTCCGGCTTGAGGCACGTTCGACAGTTTATACCGTTTCCGCAACAATTTTTGTGATAGTTTCTTCAACTTCGGCGGCAACTTTTTCAAGTTCATCGTCCTGAGAAAGTGCAGCAAGCATTTGAGCCGGCTTGAGGAATCCGATATAGATATGTCCTTTTTCAGAATATACCGAAATGCGGCATGGGAGCGCCATGTTGAGTTTCATCTCTTTTGAAACTACTTTATTTGCCTGTTGCGGGTTGCAGACTTCAAATATTCTGCACTGTTCTTTAAAATCAATTCTCCTCTTTCTAAGAGTCTCGCCAAGATCGTGAATAGTAAGAACTCCAAATCCGTTGTTTTTCACGGCATTCTCGAGATCTGCGCATGCTTGAATAAATTCTTTTTCGGTAGTTTTAATGTAGTACATTTCCCCCTCCTATTATACATGCGTCATTCAATGTTCCATTCTTCCGCTTCTTCAAAGCTGTAGGATTTATGAACCATTCTTTCCATGGGACATTCCAGGCAGATTACGCGTTACTGCTGATGGTCTGAATAAATGGCACTGACCATGAGTCGTTCAGTCAGGAGTAATGTGCCATACAGGTAAAAGGCCCTTACCCGGGATGGGCATGAGGCACCGTCAAGACCACAACCACCCACCCGAAACGGAGTTTATTTTATGAACTTTTTCAACTCGGTTTCGTGTTTCGACACCACCCTCGACCAGTCGTTATTGAAATTGTCGACGGCGTTGGTGAAGTCGTCTCTCCTGTAGACCCCCGGCAGCCATGCCTCGAGGACAAGATCGGTGTCCTTGTCGACATAGTAGCGGGTCGCGATGGACAGGATATTGAATTCATTCACGAGGTTCAGGAAGGCGGCGCGCTGCTCCTTCGCTTGCTCGTTCCCCTTGAAGATGGCCGCGATGAGGAAGCCAAGGTTTTGCTGACGGACCGTGAAGTTCGGCGTCGGCTTGTCCGTGGTGCATTGAAGCTTTTTCCCCTCGTCCTCGATTGTGCACGCGTAGCCCATGAATGCAAGGTGGTCCGCCATCTGCTTCATATCGTTGCCCTGGTCCGCGCCATGAGCAAGGAAGGATGCTCCGGCAAGGGTCATCAGCACGGCGAGGCAGGATATCGCCCATTTTATTCCGGTGCGGTGCGGTTCGTTCATTGCATGAACCTCTCATGGTGTAGTGTGTGCATAAAATAACCCTCAACGAAAGCGCACACGTCAAGCACTATTTGATCGCGGTCCCGGTGACGGTTAATTATCCAGGAAACTCCACTCAATTGCAATTATGCCCATGCTGCACAATGCGTTGTATGTGAACAAATACTGGACCGCTGAAAAGCAATTATAAGATAAAAACTGAAGGGCAGTGGCCTTGAAATTTATACTGCATGAATTATGGAGGGTTATAATAAAACGCTGGATATCGCCTCATTTCCGGGATGAAATTCAGGAGAATAAACAGTAACCCTGTCCCGTCCATCTGCTTTTGATTTATACAATGCCGTATCAGCTTCAAATAATATCCTGTCCCGTTCCTTATATGTTGCAATTGTTGAAATACCTATGCTGAGACTGACCGGTATATATTCATGCGACAATGGATCAATAAACTGTTTATTTTTCACTGACTCACAAAGCTTCTCCCCGACGATCCTGGAGCCATTGTGATCAGTGCTTGGAAGTATAATGAGGAATTCGTCTCCGCCATAGCGGCCGAAAATATCGACTTCACGTAAATGATGATCAAGAAATATTCTCACGACCCCGGATATAACCATATCGCCCGCCTGATGTCCATATCTGTCATTGATGAGTTTGAAATGATCAATATCAATCAATAGCACTGAAAATATATTGTCATACCTCCTGGACCTGTTTAATTCATCTTCCAGACTTTTCATTATAAACCGTCTGTTATAGATTCCGGTTAATGGATCATGGGTCGAGAGATATTCAAGTTCCCGGTTCAGTGTTTCCAGCGTATTGTTTTTTGTGAGGACAACCTCCTCCGATTCGGTTCTGATATTCTCATACAGGTATACAAAAGCCGTTATAAGCAGAAATGCAAAGAAGAAGATCAGAAAAAAATAGTCCCCTTGTGATAGCGCAATCAATCCGATTTTTGAAAGGATGAAGGAGAGCATAATGATCGAGAAAAAAAATACAACCCATCCAACGCCCCCATTCTTTCCCTTGAAAAAAAATGCCGCCATGGGATATGTAAAGAGCCAGACATATCCGGTGTTTTTGATCCCCCCTTCAATAAACAGATACGAATAAAACAACAGCAGCAATATCAGAATGACCGTTGCGGCGATTTTTATTTTATTCCTTCTCACCAGAGTAAGCAGATTAAGAATCAGTATCCCCGCGATTGAAAAATCCAATACACATATGATGTATTTTGAGAGGTGCATATTAACGATTCCCAGTATCACCAGGTATGCCGAACCCAGGCATGTGAAATAGAAGATCGTCTTCTTCCTGTAGGCTTGTATTTCAGTTGTCATTTATATTGATTATAATAATTCAAATATTATTTACGATAAATCGTCTCTTTCAACCGGCGTGTATCTTATATTGAATAATACTTACAATCATAAACATTCATGAATTCGGTGAAGACCGACCGATCTTTCTGCGAACTCTTCCTGGCTGCACGTTCGCGATACTATCATGATTGCAGCATCAAGAATGTTTTTTAAGGATAACATGTAATAATTCCAATAGCTGTTCTCAATAAAACTTATACCATACCTTTCAGCGCCGGCTTTTCTGATGATTTTTCCAGCCAGATACAGTATCTTTTCCTGATTCGTCCACAGGCGAAGCATAACAATATCCCCTTCATTCTGGAAAGCCGGATGATCTATCAGAGCGCCGCTTTCACTTACATTGATGATTCGGGCCCTTTCTATGAAATTCAGGTCTGACGAGAGAGCAGGAATCTTAACAATCGGAATTCTTTGAAATCTGCGTTTTTCAGAATTGTGATATTTTGCATCCATTAAATTTCTAACCCCCTCAGATTCATTTATCCACTTCAGTATTCAACGTTTAACTAGATGGATGTAATCTTATCACAAGCATATGTGTTCGTGATTGAAATGTTGAGTTGCCGATTTAAATGTAACAGGACCCGGGTAGTAAGTCTGGTACAATTCTGATTAATCAAAAATTGTCTGAAAGAATTGATAGTGTACGATTGTATCGGCAGGCGAAATAGTGATTCAGCGGCAGTTTACTTGTTTTTGTTCTTTTTTCGAAATTCTCCGGGCGTCATTTTCATGAATTTTTTAAAGGCCCTGTTAAAAGTCCTCAGGTTCTCAAACCCGACTGATAACGCGATTTCTGTTATACCTTCATTCGTTTCCACGAGTCTTTCCCTGGCATCAACGACCCTCAAATTGTAGATATAATCACTGAGTTTCATGCTGGTATATTTATTAAACATCCTGCTGAGGCTGTCAGGATGCATGTCAACATACGCAGCCAGTCCTTCCCGCGAGAGATCATGCAAATAATTTTCAGCAATGAAATCGGCGACTTTTTGGATTTTCTCCTTGAACTTATTCGAAAATTGAATGCTATTCTTCCTTAATTTTTTTTCATTTTGCAATAATGTGTTTTCAATGATATAATTTTCCAGGCTGTTATTTAAATCTATAACTTCTCTTGAAAGATTTATCCATCTGTATACCATTACCATCGCTGTTCCTAGAAAGATAAAAATCCCTGTAAAAGCAATTTTCATGTGAAAAAAATGGTACCCCCAGACAGATATATTCATTCCTGTCATTTTCAGTATTTTGGCAATGATATCATGAAATCCTGACAACGTGCCTAACGTTCCAAAGATGGCAAACATCTTTGCATATTCCTTTCCTTTAAAAACAGCGTAATAGTAACAGGACAAATTGTATATTCCGATTATTGATAAAAATATCAGCACAATGGTTTTTGCAAGGAAGTCATCATATGACAGTAAAAATAGAAATATATCAACAAGGATATAACCGATTAAGGCTATATAGAGTAACCGCTCAATTGTCTTTCTTTCAAATTCAAACAGTCTGTGAAGAAAAATAGGGAACGCAACATTTAAAGACATGTAAGAAAAAAGCAGTAATTTCCTTCTAAAATAATCATTGCCATATATCCATGGCCAAAAGTTACAGAAATCAAAAATAATGAAAAAGCCCGCAACAAGCATAATGCAATAAAAAAGATATTCGGTTTCCTCGGGATTTCTGGAAAAATAAAACATAAACATGATAAATAAACCAAGACCAATTCCGATAACAACATAGCATAATGTTATGTTCAGCAAGTTGAAATTCAAGCAGTCCTGTTTCCAGTCCCTGTAATTTGCAATGGCAATTTTCCCAACCATGTCTCCATATAAACCATACGATATCCTGATAGCTATTACATTTATTCCGCCGTAATGTATTGTGCTTCCAGGAACGGCATAATGCCTGGGGAAATTCCACATTGATTGTTCACCAGGAGGAAAACTGCCTAATGAACCGATTTTTTCACCATTAAAAAAAGTTACATCAGCATTCGATATTGTTCCCAGGATAAGCCCCATGTTGTCATGTTTTACCTCTTTTGTTATAATAATTTTTTTTCTGAGCCAGCAGATCTTTTTCTCAGAATTATTATGAAATCTTTCATATTGTAAAAAACTGCCCGGCATATAAATATCATCCCACGATGAATCATCATAATCAACTGATGAATAATCCTTATCATCACCAATTCTTATTTTCCAGTTTCCAGAGAGGGATACTTCATTATTCAGGGAATGAATAACCAGCGTGCCGGCTTCAAGATTTACAGAGGGAAGAAAAATTAAAAGTAGAACTACTGCTGAATAAAAAAAACCCATACTGATTATCTTCATACAGGAAAGGCCCTCAGCCGTGATGGGTCCACGGGACACAATGGACCGTATCAATATTTCTGACACAAAGATGGTGACATGGCACGCAAAAACCGCCGGAGAGAGTGCTTAATTGTATCGACACCCTGACGGTGGTGGCAGGCCGGCCACCGGGTCTCGGTCCCTGAGCCTGTCGAAGGGTGGTCCCTGGACCTGCCGAAAGGCCCTGCCCCGGGTGGTCCACCCATCAGCAACTCGCCCTGCCGCGGTTACGCGTACAGCTCCTCGATCTCCCGCCGGTAACGCTTCGCTATCTCGCTCTTCTTCGGCTTGAAGGTGGGCGTCAGGAGCCCGTCCTCGATGGTGAATTCCGGCATCACGCGGAAGCGCTTGATAGACTCGTAGGAGGCGAGTTTCCTGTTGGCCGCGGCGATCTCTACCTCCACGAGGCCCCTCACCGCGGGATGATTCTGGAGTTCATCGACATTTCTGAAGGCGATGCCCTGCTTCCTCGCGCGCTCCTTCAGGGTATCGGGGTTCAGGGTGACCAGGGCGGCGATGAAGTTGCGCCCGTCGCCGAGGACGCAGACCTGGTTGATGAGGGCCGAGGTCTGGAGGATGCTCTCGATCCGCGCCGGGGATATGTTCTTCCCCCCCGAGGTGATGATGAGCTCCTTCTTCCGGCCCGTGATGGTGAGGAAGCCGTCCGGGTCCTCGTAGCCGAGGTCCCCGGTATGGAGCCACCCCCTCTTCAGGGCCCTCTTCGTCTCCCCCGGCATTTTATAGTATCCCTTCATCACGTTCCTGCCCCGGAAGAGGATCTCCCCGTCATCGGCGATCTTCTGCTCCACGCCGGGGGCGGGAAATCCCACTGAACCGAATTTGAAATTATCGATGGCGCCGGCGTTCGTGAAGGAAGTGTTCTCCGTCATGCCGTAGCCCTCCAGGATGATGATCCCGGCGGCGTGGAAGAACCGGGCCACGGCGGGGTTCAGGGGGGCGGCGCCGCTCACGCAGAACCGGATCCTTCCCCCCAGGGCGTCATGGATCCGTTTAAAGATGAGCTTCGAGTAGATCCGGTAGCGGAGTCCGGTCAGGAAGGGCACGGGGCGCTTTTCCATAGTGAGGTCGCTCACCCGGTACCCGACCTTCATGGCCCGGTTGAAGAGAAGGCGGGCGACGCCGCCCTTCTCCTCGATCCCCTCGTTAATTTTAATGTAGACCTTCTCGAAGACCCGGGGCACGCTGGGGAACCAGTGGGGCCGCACGATCTTCAGGTCGTCCACCACGGTCTCGATGGAGCGGCAGAAGGTCAGGGTGATGTTCGATATGATCGTGGCGTAGATGTCCACCCTGGCGAAGATGTGCGGCAGGGGGAGGAAGAGGAAGGTTTCGTCGGTCTCCCGTATGGGCATGCAGAGCTTCACGAGCTGGGCCGTGAAGATGATGTTGTCCTGGGTGATCATCGCCCCCCTGGGGACCCCCGTTGTGCCCGAGGTGTAGACGATGGAGGCGAGATCATTGCGCCGCACGCCCTTTATCCTGGCGTCAAGGTCCTTCTCCTTCACGCCGCTTCCCGCGGCCATGAACTCGTCGAGGGAGACGACCCAGCCCTTCCCCGCCGCCGGAATGGGGCCGTACATCAGCACCACCCTCTTCACCTTCGGGATCTTCTTCCGGATGGAGAGAAGCTTGGCGAGCTGGCCCGCGTCCTCGGCGAAGACGATCTTCGCGCCGGAATGGTTGATGAGGTACCGGCAGTCCTCGCCGAGGAGCGAATGGTATATCCCCACGGTGACGCCGCCGATGAATACCGAGGAGATGTCGCAGAGGACCCACCGGTAGGAGCAGAACCCCATGACGGCGACCCGGTCGCCCCTTCGGATCCCCGCCTTGATGAGGGCCTTCGCGAGGGCCCTCGCCTCGCCGTAGAAGCCCCGCCACGTGACGGAAGCGGTCTCCCCCGACTCATCCAGTATCCAGCGGTATCCGTCCTTTCCGGGGGAGCCCTCGAAGGTCACCCGCAGCATGTCGTGTATGTTCCGGTAATCAATGATTCCTTCCATGGCACCCCCCCATGAACTGTTTCTTGCCGGATCGCGTCCTCTTCCCCGACCCTCGTTATGCTACGCCTCTATATCGACAGAATTGATCAGGACCTTCAGGTTGTCCGCCATGCCGGAAAGCTCCTCGGTGCTTGAGAGTATCTCCTCGGCCCCCGTGGAGTTCGCCAGGGTCAGCTCGTTAATGGAACTCACGGTCTTCGCGACCTCCTCCGTGGCGATCTTGTGCTCGCGCGCCGCGACCTTGATCTCCTCGGTCTTCGACCGCACCGCCGCCACGTTCCGGTTCACCTCCTCGTTGGCCTCCAGGCGGGCCTCCATGCGTGAGGCGATGGCCTGCATGGCGTTGAAGTTCTCCGTCACCCCCCGGATGATGGAGCTTATGGTCTCGACCGTGCCCGTCACGTGGGCCTTGCCCCCGGCGATCTCCTTCTCGTTCTCTGCGATGAGCTGCCCGATGTTCTTGACGCTCTCCGACGTCCGGT
>JAXGNG010000008.1:0-45828 GCA_040768125.1 Spirochaetota bacterium
ATCCAAGCTGGCGGACCAGACCGCCGCGAGCATCAAGGAGATCGACCGGCTCATCAAGGAGAACGTCGAGGAGATCGGCCGCGGCATGGCGAACGTGGAATCCACCGTGGGCACCATCCGCCATATCATCGACGGCGTCAACTCCATCGGCGCCGAGGTCGACGGGATCTCCATGCAGATGGAAAAGCAGAAGACGATAAACGACCGGGTCACCGGGGAGGCGACGACGGTGATGTCGATGTCCGACGAGATCGCCCATTCCATGGAGGACCAGAAGCGCTCCATCGCCGAGATCGTCAGGTCGATCACGAGCCTGAACGAGGCGACCCAGGTCTACACCGAGGGGGCCCGGACCCTGTCGGAAGGGTCGAGGGACCTTGACGCCCTGGTGCGGGAGCTCCACGAGCGCGCGCGCTACGATGACGGGGAGTAGCGCTTTTTGCACCGCCGTCCCGATTATCTTCTTGATTAATCACGACTCCTGATTCAGTTGTGGCCTTCGCGGCCCGCGCCGCGAAGGATTGCGCCATGGACATCACCGACCTCATCGCGGGCGATATCGCCATCGCCTTTTTCGACCTCGACGAGACCATCACCGACGGCGACACGGACTTTATCTGGGCCTCCTGGCGGCCCCGCCTGAGCCCCCGGGCCTGGGCGGAGCGACTCTGGCTCGCCCGCCTCTACCGGGATTTCCGGAAGGGGCGCCTCGACATCGAGGAGTATATCCGTTGCCAGCGTTTCCGCATGGGCCGTCTCTCCCCTGATGAGTTTCGCGCCATGGGCGAATCGTTTTTCCGCGAATCGGGCATGGGGCGGATTTATCCCGAGGCGGCCGGCGTGATCGCGGCCCTGGGAAAGAAGGGATGCCGGACGGTGCTCCTCACGGCCCAGCAGGACATGATCGCCGGCCCCTTCGCGCGCCACCTCGGGATGGACGACATGATCGCCAACCGCTTCGAGGTCCGCGAGGGCCGCTTCGCCGAAGCGGCGCGGCCCTACAGCTTCGGCGAGGGGAAGGTCCTCCTGGGGCGGAAGTACGCCGCGGACGCCGGGGTGTCCCTTGACCGGTGCGCCTTTTTCGGGGACAGCGTCTACGACGCCCACTTCCTGGAGCTCGTGGGACGCCCCTTCGCGGTCAACCCGGACCCGATGCTGGAGAAGCGCGCGACGGAGAAGGGATGGCCGGTTCTCCGCTTCGCCCCCCCGGGCAACGCCTGATGAAAGCGCGGCTTCCCATGGCGGTCCTCTGCGAGGACATACGGAGCCTCCACAACGTGGGATCGATCTTCCGCACCTGCGACGGCGCGGGAGTCGGGCGGCTCTACCTCTGCGGCCACACGGGCCATCCCCCGCGAAACGAAATCGAGAAGACCGCCCTGGGAAGCGTGGCGAGCGTTCCCTGGGAGTACGTGCCTAACCAGTTCGAGGCGGTCCGCTCTCTCAGGAGCCGCGGTTACCGGATCATCGCCCTGGAGCGGACGGAGGGGAGCGTGCCCTACGACCGCGCGGAGTATACATTCCCCGCGTGCCTGGTCCTGGGCAACGAGGTGCGGGGGATCACGCCGGAGATGCTCGCCCTCTGCGACATGGCCGTGGAGATTCCCATGCGGGGGGCGAAGGGCTCCCTGAACGTGGCCGTGGCCTTCGGCATCGCGGCGTACCACCTGGCCGGGGCGTGGGAGAGAGGCGCCGGAGAGGGACGGGCCTCGCGCGGAGGCGCGGGGGACGCGGAGGCAATCATATCATGAACCATAGCGCCGCGCTATTCGACATGGACGGAACGCTCCTGGATACCCTCCGGGACATCGCCGAATCGATGAACGCAGTCCTCGGGGCCAGGGGCCTCCCCCCGCACCCCGTGGACCGCTATCGGGATTTCGTGGGTGACGGCATGGAGACCCTTGTGCGCAGGGTCGTGCCCCCGGGACGGGATGACGAACGGACGGTGCGCGACATGGTCGCCGGGATGCGGAGCGAATACGCCCGGCGATGGCACCGCTATTCCATTCCCTATGCGGGCATTGACAGCCTCCTCGACGCGCTTCGCGGCAGGGGGATGCCCCTGGCGATCCTCTCGAACAAGCCTGATGACTTCACGAAGGAGATGGCTGCCCGCCTCCTGGGGCGGTGGGAATTCGCCGTCGTGGCGGGAATGAAGGACGGTGTGCCGAAAAAGCCGGACCCCGCGGGGGCCCTGGAGATCGCCCGGGAGATGGGGATCGAGCCGGGGGAATTCCTCTACCTGGGTGACACGGGGACCGATATGAAGACCGCGGTGCGGGCGGGGATGTTTCCCGTCGGGGTCCTCTGGGGATTCCGGGGCGCGCAAGAGCTCCGGGAGAACGGCGCGAGGCGTCTCCTCGGGTCCCCCCTTGATCTTATTGACCTGCTTGACCGTGAGGGCGGGTAAAAACTTGACGGGCCCGATATTTTAGAATATATTAAAATACCGGACAGGGGGAACCGGATTCCCGCCAAACGCGGATCCAACGACCCCTTTGCCTTGACCCTGGTCAATGACGGGAGGGCGTGGCGCCGGTATGATTGACACGGGCGGCCTTGTCTTTTCTGTTTGACAGGTCACCGCCGCGGTGGTAAAGAATGGGCCGGTTCCGGAGGAGGATTCCGATGTGGGAATATACCGATAAAGTGAAAGAACTCTACATGCACCCGAAGAACGTGGGCAGGATCGAGAACGCCAACGGCTTCGCCGAGGTGGGGAGCATCGTCTGCGGCGACGCCATGAAGCTTTACCTGAAGATCGACGACAAGGGAATCATCAGGGACGCGAAGTTCGAGACCTTCGGATGCGGCAGCGCCATCGCCTCCTCCTCGGCGCTCACGGAGATGATCATAGGGAAGAGCGTCGAGGAGGCGGCAAAGATAACCAACCGGGACATCGCCGATTACCTGGGGGGGCTCCCCGAGGAAAAAATGCACTGCTCGGTCATGGGCAACGAGGCCCTGGAGAAGGCCCTGGCAAACTGGCGCGGCGAGGAGACGACGGACCACGTCGACACGGAGGGCGAGATCGTCTGTCACTGCTTCGGCGTGACCGACGCCCTGATACGGAGCGTCGTGAAGGAGAACAACCTGAAGACCGTGGAGGAGGTGACCAATTTCACCAAGGCCGGGGGGGCCTGCGGGTCCTGCATCCCGAAGATCGAGGACATCCTCCGCGAGATGGAGGCGGAGGGCGCGCGCGACGAGGGGGCCCCGGCGGCGAAGAAGCCCCTGAGCAACATCACCCGCATGAGGATGGTGGAGGAGACGATCACCAACGTGATACGGCCGATACTCCAGAGGGACGGCGGAGACATCGAACTCATGGACATCGAGGGCCGGAATGTCCACGTGGGCCTGCGCGGGCAGTGCGTGAACTGCCCGGTCTCCGATGTCACCATGAAGAACCTCGTGGAGGCGAAGCTGCGGGAATTCGTAGAGGAGGATATCGTGGTCCATGAAGTCAGGTAAGGGAGCGGTAACGCGTGATATGAAAAGGGTTATCTACATGGATAACAATGCCACGACCATGGTGGCGCCCGAGGTCCTGGAGGCCATGCTCCCCTTTCTCGGGGACACCTACGGCAACCCCTCGAGCATGCACACCTTCGGGGGCGCCGTGGCGCGGGACGTCGAGAAGGCCAGGATGAGGGTGGCGGAGTTTATCGGCGCCGACCACGAGTACGAGATCGTCTTCACCGCCACGGGTACCGAGAGCGACAACATGGCGATACTGGGCGCCCTTGCCTATTACCGGGAGAAGCGACATATCATCACCTCGCGGGTCGAGCACCCGGCGGTGCTCTCCCTCTGCAAGAAGCTGGAGAAGGACGGGTACCGCGTCACCTACGTGCCCGTTGACGGGGCGGGCAACCTCGACATGGATATCCTGAAGGGGTCCGTGGACGACGACACGGCCATCGTCTCCATCATGTACGCGAACAATGAAACGGGCGTCGTGTTCCCCGTTGATGAGGTCGGCAGGTTTCTCCGGGAACGGGGAGTCCCCTTCCACGTGGACGCGGTCCAGGCCGCGGGGAAGATCCCCATCGACGTAAACACGATCCAGTGCGATCTTCTTTCCATATCCGGCCATAAGTTCCACGCGCCGAAGGGGATCGGCGCCCTCTACGTCAGGAGGGGGACGAGGATACGGCCCCTCCTTTTCGGCGGCCACCAGGAAAAGGGGCGCAGGCCCGGTACGGAAAACGTTCCCGGCATCGTGGCCCTGGGCAGGGCCGCTGAGCTCGCCGGGGCCCACCTGGGCGTGTACGACGGGCGCGTCCGGGCCCTCAGGGACCGCCTGGAGAACGGCATCCTGGGCCTGTTCAAGAACTCCCACGTCAACGGCGAACGGACGAAGCGGGTGCCGAACACGTCGAATGTCGGCTTCGAGTATATCGAGGGGGAGGCGATCCTTCTCTATCTCGACGAGAACGGCATCGCCGCCTCGTCCGGCTCCGCCTGCTCGTCGGGCTCCCTGGAGCCCTCCCATGTTCTCAGGGCCATGGGGGTCCCCTTCACCTCGGCCCACGGCTCCATACGCTTCAGCCTGAGCCGCTTCAACACGGACCAGGACGTGGACCATCTGCTTTCGGTCCTTCCCGACGTGGTGAACCGTCTCCTCGACATCTCGCCCTACTGGGACAGCGAGAAGGGCGAGCCGAAGCCGGTGAACCTGTAGCCATTTTCCGGTTGAATAATTATCCTTCCCGGTGAAAATGTGTCCATGATCATAAAGCGAATGGCCAGGGCCCTCGGGGTCCTCCTCCTCCTGTGCCTCGGGTTTGTCGCCTTTGTGGCAGGGAGCGTCGTGTTCAGCGGGAGGCTCGCCGCGCCGGAACACGCCGACGCCGCGATCGTCCTGGGCGCGGCGACCTGGGGCGACGAGCCCTCGCCGGTCTTTCGCGAACGGATACGGCACGCCATCTGGCTCCATGACAACGGGTACGTGAAAAAAATCATCTTCACCGGCGCGCCGGACAGTCTGAAGGAGCCTCCCGAGTCGGTCGTGGCACGGCAGTACGCCCTTTCCCGTGGGGTGCCGGCGGGAGACATCCTGATTGAGGTGGAATCGCGCACCACGGCGGAGAACCTCTTCCATGCCAGGGATGTGGGACGGCGCAACGGCCTGGGCACCTACCTGATCGTGAGCGACCCGCTCCACATGAAGCGCTCCATGATATTCGCCCGGGATCTCGGCATGGAGGCGCGTCGCGCCCCCACTCCCACGAGCCGGTATCGCAGCATCGGAAGCAGCATCCGTTTTCTCGGCAGGGAGATGTATTTTTACGCCAACTATCTCCTGCGGGGGACCCTGATGACCGGACCGGTCAGGGGGGAACTCCGCCGGTAACCATGGCGCAACCCGGCGGGAGCCGCTCCCCCGGGGCGATTCCCGGCAATGATCCAATCCGGTGATCGTTTTGTTCGAACCAATTTTCGCGGGTACGGTCAAAGGGATACGGGGCAGCAACCCCGATCCGTTCAGAAATGCCCCAGGGCGCGTTACGGGAGGAAGTAATGAAATCAAGGTTTAGAATGTTCACAACACGGGCACTGCCCGCGGCGGTCTGCGTGGTGCTTGTCGCGGCGCTTTTCTCATGCAAAAAGGCGGACAAAGCCCAGATGGAGGAGGCGGAGGCCCCCATGGCGATGGAGAGCGAGGTTGCCATGGACAGGGCCGCGGTCCAGGACGTCATGCCGGGGTCTCCCGAGGGCGGCGCGGCGAAGGCGGCGAGAAGGGACGGTCCCGGTCTCATTGGCCATTTCATCACCCCTGCGGACCTGGCGTCGGGTCGCCTCCTGGAGTACCGCGTCGAGCTTTCCTACGAGAGCGAGGACCTCATGAAATCCCGCCGGGAGCTTCTCGATGCCACGGCGCGGCACGGCTACGTGAAGGAAAGCACCTCCTCCATGGAGGGCAAGCGCCCCTTCGTGACCTCCGAAATCAGGGTGCGGTCGGAGCGGCTCTATGACGCCCTGCGCGATATCGATCGGATCGGTACCCTAAAGTCGGAACGGATCACCGTGACCGACCATACCGAGGGGATGGTGCTCCAGGAGCGGGCAGCGCGCCGTGAACAGGTGCGCATCACGCGCCGCGGCGCCGCGTCGGCCGGAACGGCGCCGACGGCAAAGAACTGGAAAGACATCGAGAATGCCCTCGAGGAGAGCGAGAACCGACTTGACGCCTCGGAGCAGGAGAAGTGGCGGATCAGGGACCGGGTAGCGTGGGCGTCGGTCCGCGTTGAAATCGCCGGTCCCGACCTTCCCGAGCGCGTCGTTGTGCCGCCCTTCGGCGACGCCCTGGTGGACCTCGTGAACATCCTGCTCGGCCTGGCCTACGGGCTCGTGTACCTGGTTCCCCTGGGTGTCCTCGTGGGGGTCGTTGTCTGGAACAGGAAGCGGATCGCGGCGCTCTTCCGGGGGAGAAAGAGGGAGGAATAGGGCCGCGCGCCTCCGCCGGCGGGCCTCGCGGCCCGGCGGCGGGGGAATTAATCTGATATCTTCGGATGATTGTTCCGATATAGTGAGCAGGCGCCCGGAAACGGGAGGTTGCCATGCTGAGGAAAAACACCGTCATTCATATCATGAGCGCCTCTTCCAGGATACTCTTTTCCTTCGAGGACGCGGAGACCATTCGATTCATGCTCGATGGCGCGACGGAAACCCAGGCCGACCGCTGTTACCGCGCCTTCATCCGCGAACTGCTCCGCCAGTGCGCCCGCTGATTTCCCCGGGCCGGCGATTCATCCAAAAAGCCTTGCCAAAATCTCCCCGCGGGGCCATGGTGTGCCATCGACACCGAGGAGTGAACGTCAATGACGCAGTACACCGTCCCACCTCCGATCGACGGCCCCGGCGATATTATCGCGGCGGCGTCGGGATACCAGCGGAGCAGGCTGATCCTGACCGGTTTCGAGCTCGACGTGTGGAGCGCCATCGGCGGCGAGTCGCTGTCGGGCCCGGAGGTGGCGTCCCGCATCGGCGCGGACACCCGGGGGACCGAGCGGCTCTGCAACGCCCTCTGCGCCATGGGCCTGCTGCGCAAGAGCGGCGGCCGGTACGCCAATACCGATCTCTCCGCCCGCTACCTCGTGAAGGGCTCGAAGGACTATCTTTCCCGGATCGGCCACATGCTGAATCTCTACCGCACCTGGGGCACCCTCACCGAGGCGGTGAGGAAGGGCACGTCGGTGACCGCGCGGGAGTATGACGCCTTCTCCCTCGCCCATTTCATCGAGGCGATGCATCATCGCGCGAGGGAAACCGCCGATGAGCTGGTTTCCCACATTGATCTTCAGGGCGTATCGAGAATCCTCGACGTGGGGGGCGGTTCCGGCGTCTATTCCATGGCCTTTGTCCGGAGAAAGCCGGATATCCGGGCCGTGGTGTTCGACCTCCCGGATGTGATCCCCCTGACGGAGCGCTATATCGGCGAGAGCGGCCTCGAGGACCGCATCGGCGTCATGGCGGGAGATTATAACCGCGATGTTTTCGGCGGCGGCTACGACCTGGTCTTCCTCTCCGCCATCGTGCACATCAACTCGCCCGAGGGGAACCGGCGGCTTCTGCGGCGGGCCTTTGAGTCCCTGAATCCAGGCGGAAGGATCGTGATACAGGACCATATCATCGACGAGGACAGGACCTCGCCGCCCCGGGGGGTGATCTTCGCTATCAACATGCTGGTCAACACACCGGGCGGTGACAGCTACACGGAAAGCGAGATGCGGGACTGGCTTCACGACGCCGGGTGCGGGAAGATCGAGAGGATCGCCACGGGGATGGAGAACGACCTCATGGTGGGATGGCGCGGGTGAGTGCCGGCGGCATGACGATCCCCCTGGTGACTTTTACCACGGTGGCCCTTACCGTGACGGCCTCGGTGGCGGCGTTCAGGTCCACCGCATTTCGCGAGAGGTTCCTCTTCCGGGTGGGGGCGATACTCCGGAAGGGGGAACTGCATCGTCTGGTGACGCCCCTTTTCCTTCACGGGGACTGGGTCCATCTGGCCTTCAACATGTTCAGCTTTTATTCATTCTCGGCTCACATGGAGGCGGTTTTCGGACCCACCATGATCGCGGCGGTCTATTTTCCTTCGGGAATCATCGGGAACCTCCTCGCCCTGGCGTCCCGGAGGAAAAGACCGGATTATTCCGCCCTGGGGGCCTCGGGTGCCGTGGCGGGGATTATCTTCGCGTCTATCTTCATGCTCC
This sequence comes from Spirochaetota bacterium, assembly GCA_040768125.1. Taxonomy (GTDB): domain Bacteria; phylum Spirochaetota; class UBA4802; order UBA4802; family UBA5550; genus RBG-16-49-21. The sequence goes on from JAXGNG010000008.1 coordinate 8,226, forward strand.
CCGGCGGGAGCGTCTATGTCTTTCCCCTCCCCGTGGCCATACCCGCCTGGGCATTCGCGCTGCTGTTCATGGTAGTTTCCCTTTACGGCATAGGGCGCGGCGGCGACGGCATAGGTCACGAGGCCCATCTGGGCGGCGCGCTGTCGGGGATCGCCTGCGCGATCATCCATGACCATTCGATCATACAGCGCGAGCCCCTCCTCCTAGCGGCCCTCGTGGTTCCCTCAGTGGCCCTTCTTGTCTGGTTTATCGCCAGGCGCTGATGGGGAAACAGGCGCCTCGGCGATGGCGGGGGGCCGTTCATTTGCCCGGCGATTGCGCCTGTCTTTTATGCCGCGGGAATGTGATGGACCAGGCGGTTCCTCCCGCGCGATCGATGGCCCATGAGCCCTGGATCTGCTTCGCCAGAAGCATCACCAGCTCGATCCCGAGGGTCTGGGACTGCGCGGCGCTGAAGCCCTCGGGCATGCCCACGCCGTCATCGGCGACCATGAGAGACGCCGTATCGTTCTCGCAGCATTTCAGGGAAACCATGACGCGTCCCGGCTCGCTTCCCGCGGGGAAGGCGTATTTAAGGGAGTTGGTGATCAGCTCGTTCACGATAAGGCCGCAGGGGATCGCCTGGTCGACGGCGAGGCGTATCTCGTCGATGTCCAGGCGGAATTCGGGCCGCCGGTCGATCGACGCGTAATTGTCGAAGATTTCCTCTGAGATGGTCCTGATGTAGGACGCGAAGTCAATTTCCGAGATGTCGCTCGAGCGGTAGAGGCTTTCATGAACGAGGGCCATGGCCCTGATCCTGTTGATGGAATCGTTGAATATCCTCGTCGTATCGTCGCTTTCGATGTTTCTCGCCTGGAGGCTCAGGAGGCTTACGATGATCTGGAAATTATTCTTTACCCGGTGGTGTACCTCCCGGAGGAGGACCTCCTTTTCCCTGAGCGAGGCCTGGATTTGCTCTTCCGCCTGCTTTCTCTCGGTGATGTCCTGGGAGAGCCCCAGGGCGCCGATGACGGTGCCCGCGGAATTCCTGATGGGGGAGAGACGCGCCTCAATCCATATGTCGCCCGAGGGGAACGACTCGAGCACTTCCGAGTAAAGGGTCCGTCCGCTCCGAATGACCTCGCGGACCGCCTCCACATGACGCTGGGCCAGGTGCGGGGGGAAGAGCTCGCTGATATTCTTTCCCTCCAGGTCTCCCGGTGCCGCGTTGAACATGCCCGCCGCCGCCCTGTTTATGTAGCGCACGGTTCCCGCCCCGTCCACGTAGTAGATCATCTCGGGGGAGGCCTCGGCGAGCATGCGGTACTGCTCCTCGCTCTCGGTGAGGGCGGCCTCGGCGCGTCGGCGCTCGGCGATTTCGTTTTCCAGGTTGAGGTTCGTCTCCGTCAGCTCCTCGGCAATGGATTCGAGTTCCAGCGCCGAGGAGCGGGCCTCGGCAAGGGCGCCGCGGTACTGGCGCACCATGAACCAGATGAGAGCCGAGATGGCGAGGTAGACGGCGGTCACGATGATGAGGCGGTTCGGCAGGGCCGTGGCGGTATAGCGCAGCTGCGCGAGGTGCCCGAAGAACTGGGCGCTCCCGATTCCCACGTAGGCCGCGACGCAGAAGAAGAGAACGATCCACTGCGCCCTCTGGCCGATGAGGACCGCGGCGAGGATCACGGCCAGGACGTAGAGGATCATGGCCGGCGCCCCGGCCCCGCCGATGTAGTTTCCGTAGACTGCGGTCAGGTAGATGAGCACCGGGGCCATGATGCCCGCCGGACGCCACCTTCCCCGGGAGGAGAGCCACCAGGCGAGGGAAAAGATCCCCGCCAGAAAGGCGGCAATCAGCAACGAGTCAAGGGGAACCGTGCCGGCGAGCCACCCGGCGAGAAAGAAGAGCGAGGCACCGCCGCAGGTAACGACGCTGATGATGCTGACGATCCTGGTCAGGTATTCGTTGCGCGACTCGTCGAAATCGGCCGACCTCGGCGCCGTCAGCGCGATCCAGGCGTGGCGGATCCGTTTGCTCACCCGCGCCTCCTCCCGTGAGCATACCCGGCTGTATGGGCCGGTCTCACGCGGTCTCCTCTATAAGTTTCTGGAGTTCCCGGGACTTGCCGTTGATCGTCTCGGTAAAGGCGAGTATCCGTTTGCCCAGGGCGGCGATCTCCTCGGCAATCTCCGAGAGGCGTTCCACGGCCAGGGCGCTGCTCTCCATGGATTTCATCTGGTCGACGGTGGCGGCGGCGATGCCTCCCGAAAGGGAATTTATTCTCTCCGCCTGGAGGATGACGTCCTGGAATGCGTCGGCCTGGCTGGCGATCAGGCCCTCCACCTGGTCCATGCGCCCGATGATGGCGTCAAGTACCGTGAAGATAGACTCGATGGATTCCCTGGTAACCTCGGCCCGCCGCATCCCCTCGTTGATGTCGCTCAGGATCTTGGTGATCTGGGCCGATATCTCCTGCGAATTGTCCGATGTCGCCGTGGCCAGCTTGCCGATCTCGTCCGCCACGACGGCGAAGCCCCTTCCGTGGTCCCCGGCCCGCGCCGCCTCGATCGAGGCGTTCAGCGAAAGCAGGTTTATGCGGTCCGATATGTCATTGATCAGTTCCACGAAGTTCTTGATGGCGGCGCCCCCCTCGTTGATCACGCGCATGGTGGAGGTCATCTCCACGAGGTTCCGCTCGGTCTCGTCCTTGGATTCCGCGACTCCCGATATCTCTCTGAGCACGCCGTGGATCGTCCCCGTGGCGCTCCCCTGGGTCCGGTTGAATATCTCGATCATGTCCGTGGTCTTTTTCCCCTCGCCGGCCTGGGTTTCCGCCGATTCGCTGATGGCGGCTATGGAATCCGTCAGGTCCTTGAACACGGCCTTCATGCCGGAACTGCTCGCCGCCTGCTCGTCCGACAGGGAGGAGAAGGTGCGCTCGATTTCGGTAAGCTCGTTGCTCACGGAAACGAGGTCCCCCGACGCGATGTCCACGCCGTTGATGATGCCCGTCAGGTATTCGGCCCTTCGTGCCGATACGGCGGCGGCTTCATTGAGGCTCCGGTTAAGGACGCCCACCTGGCGATAGAGCTTCAGGATGCGGTTGGAAAGAATGCCCGCGACGCCCAGCATGAAGAACAGGGTCCCGTAGGTGGTGAGGCGCGCCCCGGTTATGACCTGCCTGTCGATGAGGACGTCGTGCACCGCCGAGGCAATCATGATGAAGACGGCGATGATCATCAGGGCCCCGTCCGGACCGGCCTTCCTGACCCTCCCGAGGAACGAAAGGGGCCGCGCCATGGCCGCCTGCGCCAGGGGGCCGGGGAGAAGGGCCGCCATCCTGTTCCATGCGGCCCTCGGAACGGCGGGTTCATCCTTCCCGCCGTTCATCGCGTCGTTACCCCCGCGGAGGGCGAAGGGTTTCGCCGCGAAGTAGAATGTTTCCCTGGTGATCAGGTAGACGAGATACAGCACCGGGACGAGCCACGTTGCCTGGGCATAGGGAAGTATGGCGTTCCACGTGTTGATGTCCGATGACGCGATGGGGACGGCGGCCAGGATCACGGCACAGGGGAGGTAGAGGTAGAGGGCGCCCCTGAAAAGCTTTTCCGTGACGGTATGCCGCGGCGGGAAGAAATAGTGCATGAAGAGCGCCAGGAACGGCATCATGAGGAAGAGCGTCACGTATTCAATGCGTTTAAGGGTTAGAAAATCATCGGAGAGCAGGTATTTCGTCTGGGTCCGGAGGAAAAAATATAGTGAAAGCGAAACGGCCGCGAGGGCGTAGAAGAGATACTCCCTGTTTTCCCTCCTTTGAAGGAACAGAAGCCCGTAGTAGAGTCCCACTATAAGATAGATGCACGCGATGGCAATGGCGACGGTTTCGCGGAGGTTCTGCTCCCCGATGAGGGCGTCCATGTTGCCGATCTTCAGGTCCGTTCCCTCGATATTACCGAAGAGATAGTCCGTTGATCTCGTGGAGAGTACCGTGATCCTGTGAGCGTTCCCGGGCTGGAGAAGTCGGTCCGGGATGGGGTAAATCCGCGTCCTGTCGTAATAGAGCCTTCGCGTGTCGCCGGGCGTGCCGGTCGAGCCGATGAGGGTGCCGTCAAGATAGATCCTGTCCGGCCCCGTGATGGTGTTGATGAAGAGGCAGAGGGGCCTGTCGGGCATTCGTGAGAGTTCGATGGAGAATTCCGTGAGGAGGTGGGGATCCCCGCTTTTACTCAGGAAGTGACCCGCGGGGGCCGGCGCCAGGGCGGTGATCGCTTCACCCGCGTTGATGCGGTAGTCCCCGGGGTCCCGTTGCAAAGCGAGGTATTCGCCGTCGTCAAGGACGCTCATGAACACCGGTCCCGACAGGTCGACGCTTCCCTCGTCATCGATGAGATCCTGGTCGATACGGATGGTCGCGTTTCTGAGCCGCTGGATTCCCCGTTGACAGGCGAGGTAGAGGGCCGGCGTGACGTTTGCCGGCACTTTCCCCGGGGCGACCGTGAGTTCCAGGTCGTTGGATTCCTTCCATAAACCGTCCGGGATATCGTAGCGGTACTCAAAGTCGGAAAGGGGCTGGACGCGAAGGGGCGTGCCGTTAAGGGAAAACAACGCCCGTGTATTGGTTTTCAGGTAGATGCTCCAGGAACTGACTCCGCGTGGTTTCCTAAGTATGGTCTGCGCCTCCACGGGGCCGCTTTCCCGCAGGGCGGTATTCCTGAGAAGGCTGTACACCTCGGTGGGTATCCCGGGCGGGACGGTCCAGCCCTCGTGGATCTCGCGCCAGCAATCGGCGCCAGCGGCGAATACTTCACCTTCCAGGGGAATTATTAACAGGAACGCTAGTGCAAATGATAGTGCGAGGCGTATTTTTCCCATGCCTGAGATAGACCCCGGATTGGGATGCGCATTGACGTGGGAAGAGGATAGGGCGATGCCACCCTTTTGTCAAGCATTTGCGGCATGGCAGGATTGTAATGGATATAATTGTGGATCAATTATTGCCGAGGACGATGGGATTACCGGGCGACCTCGTTGATGAGCCTGCCGAGTTCCGCGTCGTGGGCCTGGACCGCTTTCTGGTTGGCCTCGAAACTGCGCTGGACCTCGATCATGTCCACGAGTTCCCGGACCATGTTCACGTTAGATTTTTCCAGGAATCCCTGTACCACCTTCAGGCTGTCCGGCGGAAGCGGCGGCCCGGAGAACTCGGTTTCTCTCCAGAGGGAGTCTCCTTCCTTTTTTAATTCCCTGATATGTTCGAAGTCCACAAGCTTGAGCCGGTCAACAACCACGGGCTGGCTCCAGTCGTTGTTCGCCATGCTCGCGAGCTCGTCGGGACCGATGGCGGCATTGGCGATCACCTCGCCGCGCTCGTTTACTATAAAGTTATTCTGCTGGACCCGGATGATGCCATTTTCCCCCATGACGGGATACCCGTTGTGGGTCATCAGGATCCCCTCCTGGTTTATGGTAAAGGAGCCGTTCCGCGTGTAGCGTTCGCCACGTTCCGTCTGGACCGTCATGAACCCCTGTCCCTCCAGGGCCAGGTCAAAATTATTCTCCGTGCGCTGCAGTGACCCCTGGGCGAAATCTGTGTAGACCTCGTTTACCTCGACGCCTGTTCCCAGTTTCCCAACGTAGGGCATGGAATCATAGGAGCCTGCCGGGGTTATCCCGAGACCGCTTTCGCGCAGTCGCCGTATCAGCATGTCCGGAAAGGCCTTGAAAAGGGTGAGGTCCTTCTTGAAGCCGGTCTTGTCGACATTGGCAAGGTTGTTCGAAACGGTGTCGAGCCGTGCCTGCTGGGCGATCATTCCGCTCGCGCCGGTGTAAATACCACGAATCATGGCAGCCCCCTTTATGTCATATACAGTATCGGCAGTGGTAAAATTGGGCATTATTAAAATTTACCGGTGAGGGCTTAAAGGAGGAGTTTCTTCATGGTGCGAGGATAGCCCCAGATGAATTTCCATGTGGGTATGTTGCCTGTTGTCATTTTGATTATTGTATAGTTTTTATATCGATAGTTATCGGTTAATAATACCTTCTTTACTTTCAGGTATTTTTTTACCGCAATGGCGAGAATTAGCGAAACGGACATTTTAAGAAGCTTCCTTAAATCCAGAAAATACTCATATTCGTCCGGCCTCACCTGGAGATGAAAAACATGCCATTCCTCAGGCCTTCGTCTGCCTTGATATCGTACCACCACGCCGATTGAATCCGGGTCAGACAGGTCATTCATGATTCGCTTGAAGAGCATGCGTACCAGCGCTGAACGTGTAACACCCTTCGCGCGGGCTGCTGCATTTATCCTGCCCAGTGTGGCAGCGTGAAGGTTGAGCGTGGTTTCCATCGGGTTGCATCTCCTGTGTATCATGCGGCAAAACTTTAACGGATCTAATCGTACATTAATAAAATTTTTCTTGAAACATTCATTATCCTCATGATGGTATCATATCACACAATGAGGAAGCCTTTATGGATGCGCCGGTATTTCTAACCTTTGCCCTTTACCTGATTGTATTGATCGGGGTCGGATTATATTTTTACCGGCGGTCTTCACATGTGGATGATTATTTTCTCGGGGGGAGGAAACTCGGGCGGTGGGTGACCGCGATTTCGGCCCAGGCAAGCGACATGAGCGGATGGCTCCTCATGGGCCTGCCCGGCGCCGTCTACCTGGGCGGCCCGGCGGCGGTCTGGATCGCCATGGGGCTTTTCGCGGGAACGCTGTGCAACTGGGGATTTGTCGCCCGGCGGCTCCGCGTCTACACCGAGATAACCGATGCCCTGACGCTTTCCATTTTCTTTGAGGCCAGGTTTCGCGATCCCACGGGCCTGCTGCGCACCATGACCGCCCTCATCACCCTCGTGTTCTTTGCCATTTATATATCTTCGGGGCTGGTGGCGTCCGGCAAGCTCTTCGAGTCGGTTTTCGCGATTGATTACACCTGGGCCGTGACCGCCGGAGTCTCGGTGATCGTGCTCTACACGTTCCTCGGGGGTTTTCTCGCGGTGTCCTGGACCGACCTTATCCAGGGATCGATCATGGTCTTCGCTATCGTGACCGTGCCCCTTTTCGCCTTTGGTGACGCCGGTGGTGTTGGCGGCATAACGAGCGCCATGGAAGCGGCGAAGATTCCCGCGGGCATTCTGCCCTCAGGCGACATGCCCGCACTCGCCATCATCTCCTCCGTGGCATGGGGTCTCGGATATTTCGGCCAGCCCCACATCCTTGCGCGATTCATGGGCATCGAGAGCCCCTCGGGGATACCGAGGTCACGGCGCATCGCTCTCGCCTGGGTTTTCGTTTCTCTTCTGGGCGCCGTGGCCGTTGGTTTTGTCGCCATGCCTCTTTTCCCGGGGCTTGCCGGCGGCGAGGAAGAGAAGGTGTTCATCCGCCTGGTCGACCGTCTCTTCAACCCCTGGATCGCCGGGGTGCTTCTTTCGGCCATCCTCGCCGCTGTCATGTCCACCATCGATTCCCAGCTCCTGGTCTGTTCATCGAACATCACCGAAGACATCTATTTGAAAGCGATCAGGAAAAACGCCACGGACCGTGAGCAGATGCGGGTCGGTCGATTGAGCGTCATCGTCATATCCCTCGTGGCCTACCTCTTCGCCCTCAATCCCAACGCCACGGTCCTTGGCGTGGTGGCGTACGCTTGGGGAGGGTTCGGGGCGGCCTTCGGTCCCGTGGTGCTCTTCGCGCTCTTTTCACGAAAGACCACGTGGCGCGCGGCCCTCGCGGGGATGGTGACGGGAACCACCGTCCTCGTGCTTTGGAAGCACCTCGGTCTGGGCGCATACTGCTACGAGCTGGCGCCGGGGTTCGCTGCCAATGCCCTTGCGATTTTTCTGGTGAATTTGCGTTATCCCCAGGAGAACGAAGCGGTGCTCGCGGAGTTCGACGGGGTTGCTGATGCGGCGGGAACGACTACGCCGAACCGCCCTTGACGCGCCGGATGGCGGCCCCCAGGGATGAGAGTTTTTTATCAAGGCGCTCGTAGCCCCGGTCGCAGTGATAGATGCGCCGGATTTCCGTTTCCCCCTCCGCCGCCAGGGCGGCGATCACAAGCGCCGCGCCGGCGCGAAGGTCCGACATCATGACCGGTGCCGATGAGAGATTCTTCACGCCCCGTATGATGACGACATTGCCCTCCACGGTGATGTCTGCCCCCATGCGGCGGAGCTCCGCCACGTGGGTGAACCGGTTCTCGAATATCGTTTCGATAACCACGTTGATCCCCGGGATGGTGGTCGCCAGGGCCATCACGGGGGCCTGGAGGTCCGTGGGAAATCCGGGATAGGGTAGTGTCTTGATGATCGCGCCTCGCGGCGCCTCCGTGGGTGCCACGGAGGCCCAGTCCTTCCCCGCGTTGACCTGGAACCCCATCTCGGAAAGGCTTTCCAGGCATGCGCCGATATGTGCGGGTTCGATCCCGGTCACCCGGACCTCCCCACGCGTGGCGGCGCCGGCAATCAGGTAGGTCCCCGCCTCTATCCTGTCCGGCATGATGGTATGCGTGACCGGCTTGAGCCGCTCCACTCCCTCTATCTCGATGCGTTCGGTCCCCAGCCCCGTTATTCTGGCGCCCATTTTCATGAGGAAAGTGCCCAGGTCGACCACGTCGGGCTCCATGGCGCAGTTGTCGAGTATGGTCTTTCCCCTGGTCAGCACCGCGGCCATGAGCAGGTTCGCCGTGGCCCCGACGGAAACATTCCTCATCTTGAATTCAGCGCCCCTGAGCGAAGCGGCGCGGGCCTTGATGTAGCCGTGTTCAAGGTCGATGGTCGCTCCCATGGCCTCGAAGCCCGAGAGATGAATGTCGACGGGCCGCTCGCCGATGGCGCAGCCTCCGGGAAGCGAGACATCGGCCTCCCCCGCCCGGGCCAGCAGTGGACCCATCACGTAGACCGAGGCCCGCATGGTCTTCACGAGGTCGTAGGGGACCTCGGCGTTGCGAATGGATCCGATCCTTATCCGGAGCGTGTTTTCGCCGGTGTCGAAGTCGTACCGCGCGCCGAGGCATTCGATCACCTGCAGTATCGTGCGGATATCCTTCAGGTCGGGTACATTTTTCAGGACGGTTTCCCCGTCGGCAAGAAGGCTCGCCACGATGATGGGGAGGGCGGCGTTTTTCGCTCCCGAAATCTTTACGTCCCCGGAGAGCTTCCTCCCTCCTGTAATTGTGTACATGTCCATGGATGATCGTGCTCCTCGGATATTCGTATTATTGACACAGGTGTAGCAGGGCCCCGCGCCGTGACAAGAGATTTTTTCGGATTACGCCGTCAGTAGGGTATGTAAATAACCTGTCCGGGCCTTATTGAATTGGGATTTTTCAGGCGATTATAGCGGATGATATGCGATGTTTTTTTTTATAGCGCCGGGCAATCCCCCCGAGGGTTTCCCCGGCCCTGACGCGGTGCGTCATGACCCTGGTTATCCCTGACCGGTAGAGCCCTTCGGGGTTTTTCTCCATCTTTTTCTTGGCTTCGAGGGGAACCAGAAGCCTGTAGCGGGGCATGGTCGGGGGCGTGATGAGCGTCTTGAGCTCCGGGTTGAGTTTCCTGATGGTCTCGACTTTTTCGCCCCCGACACGCGCCACGTCGCGAAGGTCGGCGGGTTGCTCGAGGGTTATCCGTCCGGTTTCAGCCTTTTCGGGGGGGGTGATATCTTCATGGATGCCGAAGAGGCGTTGATTGTTGTAGATGAGCATAAGGGCGATGAATTTTGGAACGTATTCGCTTGTCTCCTGCCGCAGGAGGCCCTTTTCGATCAATTGCCAGTAGTCATGGATGCCGGAGCTTTCCATGGTCCTTTTCAGATAGCCCGCGCCGCCGTTATAGGCCGCCAGGGCCAGGTCCCAGCGACCGAACAGCGAGTGCATTGTCCGCAGGTGGCGCAGCGCCGCCGCGGTTGATTTTTCCACGTCCCGGCGCTCGTCTATCCAGCGATCGGTCCTGAGCCCCAGGGGACCGGCGGTATTATCCATAATCTGCCAGAGTCCCACGGCCTTGCTGGTTGAAACGGCATAGGGATCAAAGCAGCTCTCGAGGAGCGGCAGGAGGATGAGTTCTTCGGGGATGTCGCTGTTTTCCCTGAATACCTTCCTGATCGTTTCCTCGTAGAGGTGCGATCTTTCAATCGCGCGCACCAGGTAGGGGCGTTTGCTCGTCAGGTAGAGATAGATGTGTCGACGGACTTCGCGGTTTCGGCAGATGGAGAGGTCCCGGGACGATTCGATGATATCCCTGCCCCCGATTTTCGGAAGGAAGAGGATATCGCGGTCAGGATTAAAGGCCTCCGCTTTTTCAAGCCCCTCCGCGGTGAACTCCCTGTCCGTGAAGAGGTTGATAAGTCCCCAGGAAAGGAGCGACGTGTAGGTCCCCATGAGGAACCCGCAGAGGGCGGCGACGACGATAAGAGCTTTCAGTGGTTTCATATTTCGCAGCATCATAAGTTAATTTGTGGACACAAACCGTGGGGACGTTATGATGGCAAGTACAATTTAAAAAAATATTTTTGCGGGAGAACCATGGGAAAAATCCCTTTTCTCCGTTTCGTAATTGCAAAAAAATAATGTTCCGTTACTCTTGTGCAATCACGCGATGGAAGAGGAATGGTCATGGATGTCACGGTCAATCTTCACCTGCGTCAACACTGTATCGAAACCGAAGCGAAAAGGGAATTCCGGCGGCTCATGGATGCGTATTTCGATACGGACGACGTGGAGGGAGTGCTCGAGGAGCGGATCGAACTGCTCCGGGACTTTCTTGAGACCAGCGATTTCCTCAGCCTCAGGTCCTCTGACCGGAGGCTGTCGGGTGAAAGGGCTTCCGACGTCGTAATCAGGAGGGCGGGGGACGGGGCGATCGTCCTCGAGGTTGCCGAACAACAGGCTCACTCCCCGGACCCGGGAAAAAAGTAGTTGTAATTTTACTTGCCGCGGGTCTATGTTTCAACAATGATGCGGGATGAGGACGCTGGCATGGAAAAGGTTACGATCTGGTACGTGCGGGACAACGATGGCGGGACTAAGCTTGTAAACGCCATTACGGGCCTCGGCCTCACGGTGAACATCATTACGGGCCACCGGCTCGCGCAATCATCGATAATCAGCGACGAGATCAATATTTTTATTTATGACATCCTCGATTCCGCCCCCGATGTGGTCCTTGACGAGATCTCAAAGGACCGGCGTCTCCAGGGCTATCTCAAGTTTTTGATGCTCAAGAAGAGCCAGGTGAAATCGGTTTCCAGGGGCAACTACAACCTGATGCACCTGGAATTCCTGAACAGGCCCGTGGACAAGCGGGAATTCCTTCTTCTCCTGGAAAAATCGATCATCGTGGAGCGCTACCGGGAGCTCATGCGGTTCATTTCAAAGGAGGCGGAATCCCGTATCGAGGCGTACGAGGGCCTGATGGACATCAACCGCAAGAATGTCTTTGAATCCGAGAAGGAAAAGCAGGCCTTTGAAAAAATCATCGATTTCGAGAAAAACCTGATACGCCAACAGACAAACCTGAGCACCGCGATACGGGACTTCACCCTCCTCCGCCAGATGGATCTTTACGACATGCGGGATCGCATCAAGGCGGAGGAAATGCTCGCTGAACTGAGGCGCAAGGAGATGCTGGACGCCCGGGAGGTTATCACCGCCCAGGAATCGGTGATCAATTATTCCGCTAAAGAGCTTGACGACGCCAAGAAGATCATCGACGCGAGGGAGAAGGTCGAGGAGATGAGCAGGAACGAAATCATCGAACTCCACAAGGAGATAACCAGGCAGAGGGACCGGAACACCCAGCTGGCCGACGAGGTCGAGCGCCTGAATGCCGAGCTCGCGAAGCGCAAGGGCTCATCCTGAGGACGTTCGGTACTCTTTTCAATACTACGGGCCGACACAATGGAATGGGAACTGATTTTAGCCGATGCCGTGCAGAACGGGTCAATCCGTGAACTGCATCTCAGCAAGCTGCCGGTACTCAAGACGACGACCAACTGGAAGAAGGTGGAGCTCCTGGGATGGATCGATCACCAGTTGAAGTATACGCATTACCGGGGGGCCTTGGTCAAGTTGAATAACAAGCTTTTTTTCGTTCGGGAGAATACCATCAAGGCCCTGCAGCAGTATGTCAATTGGAAGGCGAAAAACGTCATAAGGGTCATTAAGGATTGACGGGTTTTCCCGACTTCAGTCTTCCTCCTCCAGCTCGTTAAAGAGCGATATCACGGCGTCCTTTTTCCTCGCAAGCTTAATGATTTCATCGATGTATTCCTTTTTTAAAAGAGCGTGTTTCGGTGAAATCCGCTCGGTGATTCCCTCCTTCGCCATCCCGAGCATCAGCTCGTCGATGAATTCCGGGTGACTCGATGCGAGCAGTATGGCCTGGGAAACGCCGATGCTGATCGTCTGGCTTGACCATTCTTTCAAAAGAAACGAGAGATTCTGCGGCACCTCGTTCTTGGAGTGCGCCGAGAGGGCGTTGAGAAAGCTGTCTAGGCCCATCCCCCTCTTCTGCGCGCGCACGATGGACGCCTTGCTGATGACGGCGTTGATAATGACGTCATGCTTGGTGATGTCGGTATGGGTAAGGATGTGGTAGAGGGATTCGGAGGGTAGCTCGCGGGCCGGTATCACCAGGGTGAAATCAGGGTTGATGTAGACGCTTTTCTTCCCCGGCTCTCTTTCTCCCGTGGGGTAGGCCTTCAGCATCTGGCTGGCGAAGTCGATCCCGATATCGGACAGCGCGATCCTGGACCCCTCGATGTCGATAATTCCGGTGATGCAGAGGAGATTCAGGGTGATGGCGAAGCGCTCCCGTTCCGCCGCCAGGTCCATGAGCCTGTCGGAAAGGGAGAGTTCGTCCGATTCGCTCAGGGAGCGGGTGAGGAGCGCGATTTCAAGATACCGGTGCGTTACCGATTTGAGCTTGTAAAGAAGCCTGATGATCGATTTGACGCATTCGTAACGCGGCATCTCTATGGGAGGGGCGAAGTAGCCTCCGCCCTGGCCCTGGTCGAGGGATTTTAATATGCGCCTGAGGAGCATGAGGGGCTGGGCGATCTCATTCCGGATCTCCGCCAGGGATATCCCGGCGATGTCCTTGTTCATTTTCAGGCAACCGAGGCGGTTGAGCAGGTACATGACCAGCTGTGCCGACTCTTCCGCGGGGAGCTCAGTGCCGCCGATGTCGCTCAAGGGAAGCATCGCATCGGCTATTCGGCGAATGTCGATTTTTCTGAATTCCATCTGCTTGGTGAGGAAGAGACCGAATGTCGAAATAACGTCGAACCCGTGGAGCAGGTTGTTCAGCAGGAAATAGCGGTTGCGGACGGTCTGCTTCGAACCCGTCTCCCCGGCGTCGTCGAGAAGGGCCACGGATGGGCAGGCCTTCTCGTTCAGCACAAGAAATGTGTTGAATTCCGGCCGGTAGCATTGAAACACGTATGCCAGGTTCTGGGATATGACACCGTTGATTATTTTTTCCGCCGATTTCAGGGGGAGGCGATCACGCGCGGTGTCGAGGGATATGACGCAGCCCGATTCGGCCATGAAGGTAAGGAATTCCTTCATTTCTCGGTCTTTCATCGGCTGGAGATGCTCCCTGTTCATCATCGCCGTTTCGAGGTGGAGGTAGTTCTTATGGAGCCTTTCGGCCACGGTCCTGGGTTCCACGATATGCAGGATTTCGGCGATTTCCGATATGCCGTACGCCTTGTCCATTTTGCTGTGGAGCATCTGCCTGTTCTTGATCGTGTATATCAGGAGACTGCGTGAGAGCGCTTCCGCCGCTTTCTCAATGACGGGAATTTCCATCTTGAGCTTCTTCTGGATCTCCACGAAGGTTATTCCGTCGGGCGCCTCGTAGACCGCCATGAGGACCTTCAGTGATCCGGCGTCAAAGGTTTTGAGGAGCCCATGGAGGCCCGTTATCGTCGTCAGGGAGTGGAGCAGGTCCTTTTTGGATTTTTTTTTCAATCCGATCCGCGCGGCAAGCTCCCGGATCTCTTCAGGCGTGAACTTCTTTATGGTTTCTGATATTTCTTTCATATGAAAAAAAAATGTAGACACTTGAATATGTCTATTTTATATAGACGCTGTTATTAAATCAATACATTTTACCGGCATCATGAAAAACGCTTCAAAAATTACCGTATCGACACCCGCGATTGATGGTGGGGCGTTTTTCTTTCCCCCGGGCGATCGATGAGGGCCGCGGGATGCGCGGCCCCTCGCGCGGTCCGGTAATTACGCCGCCGTAGCATCAATGCATGCCGCCTATCCCAATCCCTGACGGGGGGCGGCGACTGAGCGGAGTGCCGAAAAGTGTCGTGCCTCCCGGTGAGCATAATGTTCAGGAGTTAACAATGATCCAGTTCTTGCGGTTTGATCCCACATCGATCGAAGAGTCCCGCTATCCCGTCATTTCGGGCCGGGACGCATCGCTCTTTTTTTTAAAACGGGCGATATACCTTTTTCTCTTTGTTTACTGCACCCTCTTCCTGGCGGCCGCCCTTCCCTTCGTGAAGACGCCTTTCATGCCTGTGTATTTCATCGGGTCCATCGCCACGGTGATTTTTCTCGCGCGTTTCGTGAACTATGTCATCGGGTACAGGCGCTTCAGGGGAGGATCGATCACCGTCGCTCCCGACGGCATCGTTCTCTCGGGATCCGGCGAATCGGTGACGATTCCCGCTGCCGATATCACCTACCTTGAGCGCAATTTCCTGGGCAACCTGCTGATACGGAAGAAGAACGGCCTGTTCTCCTTCCCCTGCATGCTGTTGAAAGAGGAGGACCGCGAGGCCCTGGTGGCGCTGTTCCAGGACATGGCGCCGCGGAGAACGGTCATCTATAAAAAGATATGGGATTTCGTCGACGCCATCACCGTGGCACTTGTGCTGGCGGTGCATATCATACAGTTCCTGATCCAGGCCTACTATATCCCGACGGGCTCGATGGAGGACACCCTCAGGGTGGGGGACCACCTCTTCGTCGAGAAGGTTACCTACGGGCCGGTCATACCCAGGATGCTCTTCATGAAGCACCCGGTGCACCTGTCATGCCTTGGCCTGCGGGATATCCGGCGGGGCGATATCATCATTTTCAGGCCGCCCCATGACGAGGACAAGGATTACATCAAGCGCTGCATCGCCGTGCCGGGGGACCTCTTCGAGATCAGGGACGGTCGGGTCTACATCAACGGCAAGCCCCGGTCGGAGCCCTATGTGAAGGGCGTGACCAGGTCTTTCAGCTTCGGAGCTGAAGGTGAGAAGGGGATCGAGGGTGTTGTTCCTCCGGGGAAGCTCGTCGTCCTGGGCGACAACCGTGAAAATTCCCAGGACGGCCGATTCTTCGGTTACCTGGACATCATGCGGGTCAAGGGACGTGCGTTCATCCTTTACTGGAACACGGGCCAGGTCTTCAGGCTGGATTTCTCGAGGTTTGGCCTGATACGGTGAATCCACGAAGGACGTCCGGTTCCCCGCCGGGCCTCCGGCGGGCGATCCCGTGTCGACGCGTTAAGGCCCCGTACCAGGAGACGCCGGACAGCGTATGAACCAGACGGCATTCAAGCGGCGGGTTTACATCGCGGGTTTCTTTTTCGCGCTTCTGTCCCTGGGCTTCATTGTAAGGCTCTTCAATCTCCACTTCTCTCCCAGGGTCGTGCTTCCGGATGATATGAAGCCGGATGCGCGCCGCGGCGCCATTTACGATCGCGACGGCTTCATCCTTGCCCTTTCAATAAAGTCCCACTCGCTTTTCGCAAATCCGGAGGAAATCAGCGACCCCGAGGGAACGGCCCGGGCCGTTTCGCGCGTCCTGGGCGTTTCCCCGGACAGCATTCTGGAGAAGCTCAAAAAAAATCGTCGCTTCGTTTGGATAAGGAGAAAGATGGATGATGAAAGCGCCGGGGAGATCCGGAAGCTCCGTCTGCCCGGCCTTCATTTCAGGAAGGAATACCGACGGGTCTATCCCCACGAGGGCCTCGCGTCGAACATCGTCGGCTTCGTGGGGGTTGATAACGAGGGCCTCGCGGGCATAGAATACTCCTTCGACGCTGCGCTGTCGGGCAGGGAGGGGGGATTCCGGCGCGAGGCTGACGGGCTCGTCTTCGGAAGGGACATCAGCCTCACCATCGATCGCTACATACAGGAGAAGGCCGGGAGGGAAATTGAAGAGGCGGTGGCGCGTCACGGCGCGAAACAGGGTTCCGTGGTGGTCATGGAGGTGAAGACGGGACGGATACTTGCCATGGCAAAGAGCCCGGGTTTCGACCCCAACCGGTTTCATTCATCTTCCCCCTTCGCTCTCAGAAATTTTTCCTTCATTGATTCCTACGAGCCGGGATCGACCATGAAGATAATCTCTCTCGCCTCGATCCTTACTCGCAGACCCTCCCTGGCGGACAAGAGATACGAATGTGCCGGATACATCGATATCGCCGACGTCAGGATCAATTGCACGGCCGTGCACGGAACGCTCGGCATGAAGGACGTGATGCGTCATTCATGCAACGTGGGCGTTATCAAGGCCATAAGGGGGCTCAGGAAGAAGGACCTTTTCGCCACACTGGAGACATTTCGTTTCGGCCGAAGGACCGGCCTCGAGCTTCCCGGTGAAACCGAGGGGATTCTGAGGCCCGTGGAGAAATGGTCGGGCCTCTCCAAGTATTCGATCGGGATCGGCCAGGAGATATCGGTCACCTCGGTGCAGCTCGCGGCGGCCTTTGCCGCCATCGCGAACGGCGGCGTGTATATCGCGCCGACGATCATCGAGTCGATCACCGAGCACGACGGCGCCAGTGTCAGGAGCTTCGCGCCGGCGGTGAAAGGACGGGTCGTGACCAGGGCGGTGGCGGAGAATCTCATTGGCATGATGCGTGGCGTCGTGGAGGGGGGGACCGGAACCGCGGCGCGCTCCGCGCGCTTTTGTGTCGCGGGGAAGACCGGAACCTCCCAGAAGTTCGTGCGGGCGAAAGGATATTCCGACAGGGTCCTCGCCTCGTTCATTGGCGTCGCTCCCTGCGAGGACCCCGTCGTGTGCGTTCTCGTGGTCATCGACGACCCCGCGGACAAACAGTCGGGAGGCAGGATCGCCGCCCCGGTCTTCGGCAGGCTCATCGACCCGATATTGATCCGCCTGGGCGCCGGGGCGCCCCTGGTCAGGGCGGAAACGCCGGTGCGCGCGCCCTTGGAAAAGCCCGTCTTCGACGGAAGAACAATGCCCGATTTCAGCGGTAAAAGGCTTCCGGAGGCCCTTGGCCTCCTGGTGGAAATGCGGCGTACCATCGGCGTGCGCTACGCAATCCGGGGTTCCGGACGGGTCGTTGAGCAGCGACCCGCGCCGGGGACACGCCTGAAAAGCGGTGCCGAAGTGCTGCTGTTTTTCATGGAATGATCCCCCCTGCCGCCAGGCCCGGATATTTCCCTTGAAATTTCCGTATCAATTATACGATATGAACAGCATGGAAATGGCTGAGAGGAACATGGAGGCCCTGGCGGTTCGATTCCCCGCTCTCCGCGAACTGCTTGGCGGGGTCAGTGACGACGGGAGCATCGAGGCGGTGGAGACCCCGGCGGGCGATTTCGTCCCCTCCGTCGCGGCCGAGGGGGGGAGGGTCTTCGTGCACAGCAGGTTCGACCCGGTGAAGGAAGCGGAGCGCTTCATCGGCGGGATCGACGCCGGGGCCCACGATCTTTTCGTGGTCTTCGGCTTCGGATTCGGCTACCACGTGGAACGGCTTCTCGCCGGGATGGGGGCCGATGCGATCGCCCTGGTGATCGAACGGAACCCCCGCATGCTCCTCGGGGCCCTGTCGCGGCGTGATCTCGCGCGGCTCATCGCCGACGAGCGCCTGGTCCTCCTTCTCGATCCCCGCGAGGAGGATATCGCCGAGGCCCTCAGGGGGAAGTCCTCCCGGCGATCCACCCTGATCACCCAT
The DNA here is from genome assembly GCA_040768125.1 of Spirochaetota bacterium. GTDB lineage: Bacteria > Spirochaetota > UBA4802 > UBA4802 > UBA5550 > RBG-16-49-21. Next base: position 26,164 of record JAXGNG010000008.1, read on the forward strand.
CGCGGCTCTTTCCGCACTGACCCGGATTATTACGGCAACCTCCAGGGCATCGTGAGATCCTATCTCTCCACGAAGGAGGTGAATATCGCGACCCTGGCGAAATTCGAAAAGGCCTGGGCGTCGAATATCGCCAGGAACATCGGCGTCTTCGCGGTTTCACCGGGGGCGGGATCATTTTACGGCGCCTTTGAGGGCATCCCGGCCATCGTGGCCGCGGCGGGCCCCTCGCTCCTTGCGAGCATTGATTTTCTTCGTGCGAACAGGGATCGCGCGGTCATTGTCGCCGTGGATACTTCCTATGGAATTCTCCGGCGGAACGGCATCGAGCCCCATTTCTGCCTCGTCGTGGACCCCCAGGCGCTCAACGCGCGCTATTTCGAGGGCGCCTCGCCCGGGTCCACGATACTCGTCGCGGACCCCATGGTCCACCCCTCGGTATTCCGCTTTTTCAGGGGAAGGGTTGCGGTCACCGGGGTGGCCTTCGAACTGCTGCGGTGGATAGAACGCTGTGCCGGGGAAAAAGGCGAGATCGCCCACGGGGGCTCGGTGTCGACGAACGCCTACGATTTCGCCCGGCGCCTCGGCGCCTCGCCGGTGGTCCTGGTGGGACAGGATCTCGCCTTCACCGGTGGGTATGCCCACGCCCGGGGATCTTACCTGGACGAACAGGTCCATTTGCGGACGCGGAGGAATTATACCGCGGAGATGTTCAATCGATTCCAGCTCACCGCCCTCCCGAAGATTTTCGTGCGGGGGATCCGTGGCGGGAACGTGCACACCAACCAGAAGATGATGATATTCCTGTCATGGTTTGAGAAGCGCCGGGACGCGGGGCTTGTCAACGCCACGGTCGACGGCGCCATGATTCCCGGCGTACGTCACGTGAGAGCGGACGAGCTATCTTTCCCGGAGCCGCGGGAGGCCATTGAACGCCGCATTGACGGGCTGTACCGCGCCGCCGCGGAAAAGGTAAACGCCTCCGGGGCGGTGAAGGGGCTCCGAAAACGCGTCGGCCTCGTCCTCGGGGAGATCGAATCGCTCATCCCCGTTATCGAACGTGCCGAGGGTTTTTCCGATACCCTCTTCGCGCTCATGAGCGCGAAGGAGGGCGCTCCCCCGGACGAGGGGAAGGTTTCGTACCTGCTCAAAAAGCTTTCCGACGCGGACGGGATCGTGGAATCGAAGACGCACGCGAAGGAGATGATCAGCATCACCATCCAGCGGGTGGTCCATACCATCACCGAGGGGCACGAGATCGACGAGGGGGACAGGTCCCTGGGGGACGAGGCCCTCGTGGCGAAACGGTCCCGCTACCTCTATCGCGGCCTCCTGGAGGGGGCCCGGTTCAACATCAAAACGCTGAAAAAGATGTCGATACTGCTCGAGGACGCTGTAGAATGAGTGTCGCGAGGAAAATTTTTTTGTCATCCGGACGTCGATCAGGACGCATATCAAGAGAACGGGTTGAGTGACGCGGATGTTCGCCAGGAACAGGGATTTCGCCGAATCATACAACGAGCTCTACCCGGTGGTGTTCAGCACGGTCTACCGGAAGGTGGGCAATATCAACGACGCGGAGGATATCTGCCAGGAGCTTTTCATCAGGCTCTACCAGAAGATGGACGAGGTCGAGAACAGGCGCAAATGGCTCTACGGCGCCCTCAATCTCGAGGTGATGGCCTACTATCGTAAAAAGAAGCCGGGGGACGTCGACATCGACGAGGTTTTCGACGACGCGGGCCTCTCCTTCGTGAACGGGTTCAGGGACACGAGGATCATGATCAAGGACGCGATCGAGGACATGGACAATTTCAGGGACGAGACGGACCGGACACTCTTCGACCTGGTGGCAGTGAATAATTTCACCTACGAGGAAGCGGGGGCGCAGCTTGGCCTTAACAGGCGGCAGGTCCGATACCGGTACGGCCTCATCGTGGAGCGGCTCTGCGATTATTTCAGGAAAAAGGGGATCAACAGCCTTGAGGAGCTTCTATGAAACATGACGCCGCCATCGGCCTCTTCGAAGAAGTGCTCCTGAAATACCGGCTCGTGGAACCGGTGCCGCCCGGGGTGCGGGACCATATCAGGAAGGAGAAGGGCCGGCAGTTCAAGCGGACCCTGAGGCGCGCCGGGGGATATTCGATCCTATTCGCCATGGTGTCCGATCTCTTCTTCGCGCTGAAAAAGCTCGGCGTTCCCGTCACGATCGTGAAAAGCGCGGTAATCCTGGGGATCCTGGCCGTGCTGGGAGCGGCGTCGGTCACCTCGGGCATCTATCTCCTCGTGACCGGTCTCGCGGAGCCTCCCGCCGTGGTCCGGGAGATCCCGCGTACCCTCCTCGAGAAGCAGGACGGCCCGGGCGATGAAGCGCGGGAAGCAGCGGAGCCGCGGGAGGTCATCGAGGACCGGATCGGTGTGCGGCCCTTCCAGGCCGTGGACCTGGCGGAAGCGCGGGCGATCGGGCTCAGCGACCGAATCGCCGGAACACTGGCGCGCCTGAGGGGCGATGACCGCGTCATTAACCTCCGCCACGGCCGGAGGGGAAAGAAATCGGGGATGATGCTCTTCGGGACCGTGGAGCACGTGGAGGGCATGTACACGGTGACGGCGCGCGTGGTGAACGTGGGGGACGCGCGCATCCTGTTCTATGACACGGAGACCGTGGCGACGGAGGATGAATTTGAATCCGCCGGCGATCGTCTTGCGGAAAAAATATACAACAGCCTCAGGTAGGATGCCATGACGCTGCGCCCGGATTGCCGCATTGTCGCGTGCCTGTGCGCCTTCGCCGCGCTGTTTTGTGCGGTGATATCATTTCCCACTCCCGCCCGGGCCGGGGGAAAGGCGAAGCCCCGCGTCGCCGTGATCGATTTTATCGCCAATAACGCCGATCCCGCCATGGCCGGCATCGTCCGCAACGCCGTGGAAATGAATCTCTTCAGGGACGGCTCCTTCGATATCCTTGAGCAGAGCCGCGTCGCCGACCTTGTGAGGGAGCGGAAGCTCCAGCTTGCTGAATGCCGCGACGAGGGCTGCGCCACGAAGATCGGCAGGCTTCTCAAGGGTGACTATGTTATCATCGGAAGCCTTGATCGCCTCGACGCCTTCACGGTGAACGTGAAGGTGGTGGACGTCAAAGAGGGAAGGATCATCTTCACGGAATCAAGGGACGTCCGCGAGGCCAGGGACCTGCGTGCCGCGACTGCCGAGGTGGCCAGGCGTGTCGCCGCCCGCATCAGAAAAGCCGTGAGCCCCGGATTCAGGTTCCCCTATCCCGTCTTCGTCACTGCCCATTTCGTCTGTTCGGTTCCCGTGGGGTATCTGCGCAGCTTGACGCGGGAGGGTTACGGAGCGGTTGTGACGGCCAGGGTACAGGACCTCCCGGTACGGGGGCTTTTCTTCGGCCTCGATACCAGGGTCATGTTTTTTAAGGGGAGAGGCACGGTGCACAATACCCTGATGGCCCCTCTCATGTTTCAGGCGGGGTACTCCTATACCTACCGGTTCGTCTCGATTGTTCCGAGGGTTTCTTTTGGAGGATGCTATATACTCAATACCTATTACGCCGATGTCTTGAGGCTGGGGAAATCCGTGCGAAGGGGATTTCAGCCGGTCCTTTCGGCCGGCGGCTCGCTTGAGTTCAACCTTCCGAAGAACGTGCAGATCGGCGCGGGCGCGGATTACGGGGTCATCTTCGAAAAAGGGGGGACCCTCTCCTTCCTCTCCTTTCTGGCGGGAGTGGGGTTGCGATTCTGATCCAGTCGTGCTACAGGGCTCCCCGCGAATAGGAATCCGACCCGCGGAAAATGAGGCGCATGGACGCGATGGGTTCCGGCCTGATGCCAGTGCGGGGCTTCTCGATTGCGGCGATCAAGCCGGTCCTGAATCCCAGTTCGAAGCCGAGGGTCACGTTTTTCCACGCATGGATGTTGGCCCCCACCACGGGACCCAGGGAAGTGTATATCGAGCTGCCCAGGATGAAGCGGTCCCTGTTCCTGAATTCGTAGGCGAAGGCGATCTGCGGTCCCACCCATATCCTCAAAAGATGCGTTCTCACCAGGCCGAACCCGAAGGTGTTGGCCCAGACCAGGCGGTTCACCTGGTAGCTGCGGCTTGAGAAAAGGCGTTCCTGCCGCAGGGAGTGGTTTGTGCATTCGATAGTGAGCCGGTAGTTGAAGAGCCGGTCCCTGGCAACGGCGGTATCCATCACGAGATCAAGGCCCGTGAGGCTGTGCGTGAGGCGCGCCATGGGAGACGAGAAGGTCACCTCCGGAGCCTGGGGCATGCCGGGAGGATCGTCCTTCATGCTCAATCCGAGACCGAGGCCGGAACTGTGCCGCTCCGCGGCGATCAATAGCGCCGCGGCCATGATAATGGCGAGAATGTTCTGTTTCATCGACCTTAAGGCAATAGCTTCTGAAAAATTTTCAACATAATCGTGAAAGTCAACGGCCCGGTCAACAATTTTATATATCGTTGATCGTGGAAATTTATTTTACTCATAAAAATGACAACCCGGATGGGCGGTTTGTGAATGCCGTTTCATTCTAATAATCCTTCCTGTGCGTACGATAACAATCGGGTCCTTTCCCGCCACTCTGCGTGAAGGCGATAACTATCTGCCCCGCTATAAGACGTTCCCTCAATGGACGGACTGTTGCGTTTTCCAGGCGATAACAATCGAAGCGGTCAAAATTTTTAAAAAATTTTGTCACTTTGGGTCTTCCCCTGACGCCGCTCAGAAAAGGGCTGAACGGCCTGCTCGGCGGGTGATCGCGTAACGGCAACCCGCCCGGCATAACAAGAAGAAATCTTTTTGGAGGATTATGATGAAAAAGCTGGCGGCAATGGCAATAGCGGCGATTCTGACGGTCCCGGTGATCGGCTGCAAGGACGACGGGAGCGGCATATTCCCTTTTTCCGGCGGTGAAGCATCTGAAGGCACGGCGTCCATGCAGTACATGGAATACATGTACGACAACGAGAACGGCGCGCGCCTTAATGAGATGGCCACGGCCGGCATGCCTGACACGCCCGAATTTTCGGCACAGGTGGCGCGCTATCAGCAGGTGCCCCTCGTGGAGTACCTGGGAGTATCCGGTGAAAATCCCCTCTCCGAACAGTGGTGGGAAGAGCTGGATATCAATGCCGAAGAACTGCAGGCGTATATCAAGACGAACGAGGGAGAGAGCAAGGTTGACGCGTATTTCGGCGGTGTCGCTTCAAAGAGTATATCGTCGGGCATTACTTCGTCCGAACCCACGATACGGTCATCATCCGCTGGATCGGGTTTCCCATCATTCAGCGAACCCTTTTCATACTATCCCGATATGGAACCCTTTTACACAAATTCCAAATGGGTCACCTTCTGTTATACTCATAGGACGGAAGTGTCTGGGATGGTAGAACTTTTAAACGTCATGATGATTAACCTGGAAGAAATTAAATACCAGATCACCAACATCGAGGGATGGCTCAAGGAACAGAACCTGGTCCTGGCCCGGAATACCATAAAATCAAAGGTGAGTGAATTCGCCCAGCTTGTGAATGTCGACGCAACCTATCGGAGAAACCTTATCAAGGACTTTTTCACGAACGGGTATGAAACGCTCTACCGGAATGCCTATGAATCCGCGGTACAGCGCACGGAACTTCTCAATCAAAGGCTCGACGTTGATGAAAAGGTGCCCGGAAACATGCTTCTCTCCGACGCGGCGTTCATGCGGGAGATGAGCCAGCTCAGGATTGCCTACGCCCCGTTTTTTTACAGCCGCATGGCGCTCCTAAGGTGGAGGGCCAACGTGGCGCGGGACGACCTGGCGCGGCTCAAGCAGATCAAGGACGCTCTCCTGAGCGATCCGGTAATGGACAATTATCCCGAATACTTTAACGAATACTGCGCCCTCCTCGCCTCGTGGGAGATCACCCTGCGCGCCCATATCGAGACCTATTACGGCAGGGACGTCCGCGATATCGAGCTTGAGGACGCCAAAAATATTGACGCGGACCGCGCCTTCGGCACCTTCGGAGATCTGAACGATCTGCCCGGAAACGGCATATGCGGCGAGACAATGAGCGATGACAGCGGAGCGCCCCTCTCCGGCCTCTTCAATTACGGCGATTCCCTGGAGAGCGTTTTTGACACGGGAACGTGGGGTGGCCTTGACGGCGGAAAATTCATCCGCATGGTGCACAGCGGCAGGAACCTTCTCTCCGACCTGGGGCTGACGCCAGTGGCGAAAAGGCTCCTCAGCACCAGGGACATGATGGGAACTCCCCGGGAAAAGCAGTTCTTTATTGATCCTGCCACGGGAAGGTACGTGCTTCCCCGCCCGGCATACTGGAGCCGTTGCGACGCGGACGCGGATATGACCTCCCCGGTGATCTACGACCCGTTGAATCTCCCGGTGATCAACAGGGCGGGCACGATCTTCGCCGATGGAAAATTCGGCAGCGGATGGGGCAAGGAAGCCTACCTGTGGGATGATACATTCACGACGGTTCAGCCCTTCGGAAATGAAATGACGGGATACCTCGAAAAAGGCAGCCTTTCCGTATGGTGGAAGACGGTCGCCTCGGGACAGAACCTGAACCAGCTGAAGATAAATCTCACGGACGCCACGTATATTATCGCGAAATTCAATATATGGGGAACCGTCAACAGTATAGAGGTCTTCGCCGGCGACGCGAGTCCCGTTTCAAGCGTGACCGGCGTGATCGTTCCCGGGCAGTGGAACCACCTGTACGTCATCTGGGACAATGACGGCTTTGAAACTGACGGCTCCCTCCGGATCAAGGTGTTCGTGAACGGCCAGCTGTTGCTCTTCACCAACTCGCCGGTTTCGGGCGGCGGTCCCCTGGCGGTCGGCGTCCAGTCCGGGTTCAACATCGGGGACGGCTCGAGTGCCATCGACAACCTGAAGATCTGGAACCACGTGGTGACGGAGGACCCGGAATTCGAGTGGAACAGCGGCGCGGGCCGGGAGAACGCCCTTCACGCGATCTATGGCGAGGATGCCGACCCTGAATACGACTACCGCCCAAAACTCGAGTATACCGATGACGGCAATGACGCCAATGACGGCGGCGTGGGGTACTACTACCTCCCGTGAGCCGCGGAAGCGGTTCCCCTGTCTATGCCCGCGCCCGGAACTCCCGTTCCAGGACCTCCCGCACGGCGCCGGCGTCGGGGGGGAGGGGGATGGGGCGGTTGGCGTAGCGGCTCTCCACTTCCTTCAGCGTCCCCTCGTGGTACCCCACCTTGAACTCGGAGAACTTGAGGCCGTGGGCCGTGGAGATGACGATGGTGCGGTCCTTCTTCGAGAGGGTGCCGTTTTCCACGAGCTTGATGAGGGCCGCCAGGGCCACGCCGGTGTGGGGGCATGAGAACATCCCCGTGCGGTCCGCCAGGGCCGCGGCGTTGGCCAGTTCCTCCTCGCTCGCCTGCTCCACGATGCCGTCGAACTCCTTCAGGGTCCTGATCGCCTTGCCCACGGAGACCGGGTCGCCGATCTGGATGGCCGACGCCAGTGTCTTCTCCGGCGTCACCGGGGTGAAGTCGCTGAAGCCCTTCAGGTAGGAGAGGTAGAGGGGGTTGGCCTTCTGGGCCTGGGCCAGGACGATCCGCGGGGTCCGCTCGATGAGGCCCAGGTCGCGCATCATCCTGAATCCGTTCCCCAGGGCCGAGACGTTGCCCAGGTTCCCGCCGGGGATCACCACCACGTCGGGCACCTCCCAGTTGAACTGCTGCACCATCTCGACCGATATCGTCTTCTGCCCCTCGATACGGAGGGAATTCATGCTGTTGGCCAGGTAGATGGTGTTATCCCTGGTGATTTCCCGCACCACGCGCATGCAGCCGTCGAAGTCGGTGTCCAGGGAGAGCACGATGGCGTTGTTCGCCATGGGCTGGACGAGTTGGGCCGTGGAGATCCTGTTCGCCGGGAGTATGACGACGGAGGGGATTCCCGCGTAGGCGGCGTAGGCCGCCAGGGCCGCGGAGGTGTCCCCCGTTGAGGCGCAGGCCACGGCCTTGATGCTCCTGCCGCGGAGGATCATGTCATTCACCACGGAGACAAGGACCGTCATCCCCAGGTCCTTGAAGGACCCCGTGTGGCTGTTGCCGCACATCTTCACCCAGAGGTCCTTCATGCCGAGCATCTCCCCGAAGCGCCGCGCCCAGAAGAGGTTGGTGTTCCCCTCGAACATGGACACGATGTTCTCGTCCGCCACGGCCGGGGCCACCCATTCCTTTTTGCTCCAGATCCCGCTCCCGTAGGGCCAGCGGGTGGTGCCCACGCGCCCGTCGAAGAGGGCGCGCCATTCCTTCGCGGACCGCTGCCTCAGCGCCTCCAGGTCATGGGTCACCTCGAGGAGGGCGCCGCATTTCCTGCACTCGTAGACCACTTCATCGAGGGGATACGATTCGCCGCACCCGGCCACGCACCTGAATTCCGCGCTGAAGGGCTTCATGATTCCCGGCCTCCCTGCAGCGAATCCTCCACCCGTATGAGCATCACCTCGCCGTGGATGAAATCGAATTCCTTTATCTCCCGCATGGCAAGGAGCATCCCCTCCTCCACGGCCTCGTGGGTCATGAAGATGAGGGGCACGTGCTCGGGATGGGTTTCCTTCTGGATGACGGAGGCGATGGAGATATTGTGCCTGCCCAGGACGCCGGCGATCCGGGCGAGGATGTTGGGGCGGTCGTCGGTCTGCATGCGGATGTAGTAGCGGGACACGCGCTTCTTCGGCTCGATGAATTCCGCGGGCCCCTCCATGACGAGGGGAGGGGCGTAGGCGTCGCCCTGGACCGCCATCTGGACGATGTCAGAGAGGACGGCCGACGCGGTGGGCTCCGCACCGGCGCCCCTGCCGGAGAGGACCACGGGACCGGTCATGTCGCCGTCAAACATGATCGAGTTGTACTCATCGCGGACCGACGCCAGGTGATGGTCGAAGGGGATCATCGTCGGGTGCACGCGTATGTCGATCTTCCCTTCGACGCTCTTGGCGATGCCCAGGAGCTTTATCACGTAACCCATGTCCCCGGCGTAGGAGATGTCGCTCTTGCCTATGCTGGTTATTCCCTCGATCTGTATGTCGCCGTAGCCGATCTCGCGGTTGAAGGCGATCATCGCCAGGAGTGCGATTTTATGCCCGGCATCGTACCCCTCGATATCAAAGGTGGGATCCGCCTCGGCAAATCCCATCTCCTGGGCCACGGCGAGGGCCTCGGGGAAGGGCATGCCGCTTTCCTGCATTTTCGTGAGAATGTAGTTCGTAGTCCCGTTCAGGATTCCCATGATGGAGCGGACGCGGTTGCCCACGAGGCCGTTGCGAAGAGCCAGGACGCAGGGGATACCGCCTCCCACGGCGGCCTCGAAGCCGAGACGGCCCGCGCCTGATTGAACCGCCCTGAATATCCCGGCCCCCTCCTCGGCCAGGAGCTTTTTGTTCGCCGTCACCACTCCCTTGCCCCTCTCGAGGGCCGCGGTAATGATGGAACGGGCCGGGTCGATTCCGCCGATCAGCTCCGCGACAATGTCGATGGCGCCGTCATTGACCACGGACTTCCAGTCATCGGTGACGACGATGCCCGGGGCATGCGTTTTCACGTGCTCCCTTCTCAGGTCACATATGGTTTTGATGGTGACCCTGATCCCCGTGCGGCGGGCGATGACATCGGCATTGTCCCGGATGAGTCGGTGGAGGCCGCTCCCCACGGTCCCGAAGCCGATGAGGCCTATGTTGATCTGTTTCATGAGGCGGTTCCTTTATGAAAGGGTCTGTATGTTTGTGAAATCGAAGGGGGCATTTGTCAATTACTATACGATGGTAAAATCCCCTTTGCCGCGGGGCGCGTCATGCGGACCGGGCGCGCGGGCTCCCGATTTCGGGAAGGTATTATCCTTGACTTTTGCCCCGGAAAGGGTATCTGTTAACCTCCCGGCGCGAGTTCTGCGTGACCGTTATGGATCGGCATGGCGCCGGCGCGAATATCCGATAGCCTGGAGGGGGCCATGAAACGATGCCTGTACCTTGCCCTTGTGGTGATTGTGGCCATGGGCGTGAACTGCAAGAAGGAGAACAAGGTTGCCCGGGAGGGCATGGTGAATTTTATCGCCGGTTCGGTGACCATCGTCGACGATGGGAAGAGAAAGCAGGCGGAAATCGGCGATGTCATCCGCCAGGGCATGATTATCGAGACCGGGCCGCTTTCCTTTGTGGACATTTATTTCGATGAAACCGCGGTGAAAATTCTCGAAAAGAGCGTTGTCGAGATCAAGACCCTTTCGCATGACCTGAGCAACGACGCCCAGGCCACGCTGTTTCATGTGAGGACGGGAAGGGTCTTCAGCCGCGTGGTGAAAAAACTTGCGAAGAATGACCGGTTCGAGGTGAGCTCGCAGACCATGATCGCGGCGGTGAGGGGCACCGAGTTCCTCGTTGAATCCGACGAGCTGAAGAGCCTCATTGCCTGCCTGAACGGCTCGGTGGAGGTGGAGAACGAAACCGCTCCGGAACAGGAATCGGTAACGGTCAAAGACGAGCAGGAGGTCGTCGTGGAGAAGGACAAGCCCATGACGGTGAGGGACATCTCCGATGAAAACAGGAGGCTCATGGGCGACATCAAGAAGAATTTCAGGGAAATGAAACAGGAGATACGGAAGCGATTCGAAGAGAACCGCGAGGAGATACGCAAGAAAGTCGAGGACCGGCGCCGGGAGGATATCGAGGCCGTCGAACGCAGGAAGGCCGAGGACCAGCGGAAGGTCGAGGAGCAGAAGGCGCGCGACAAAGAGAACATCGAACGCGTCAAGGGAACCACGGACGCGACTTCCAGCGAGACACAGGAGGGGGTTGACCGGCTTAAAGAGGATTCCCGGCAGAGGCTTGAGAGCGTCAAGCCGGAGATAAAAAAATTTAATGGGAGCCTGGATGAACAGTCGGTCCCGGAGCTGTAATGATGGTGAAGACGGGTCGGGGTAAGGCGCCTCCGCGGGCGGGAGCATGAGCGTCGTCGGTTTCATATCAACCCGCATTGCCGGGACCGACGGCGTGAGTCATGAAATAGAAAAATGGGCCGCGATCCTTGAGCGCAGCGGCCATGCGTGTTTTTACTGCGCCGGCGAGAGCGACAGGCCCCTGGAACGGAGCTTCATCATTCCGGAGGCCCATTTCGGGCATCCCGATATCGCGACGATACACGGCGGGGTATTCGGGAGGGTCACCCGCACCAGGGAGATGACACGCCTGATCCATGACGCGGCCACGCGCATCCGGGAGGGCCTCGAGCGTTTCATCGACACGCACCGCATTGACTGCATCGTGGCGGAGAACTCCCTGACCATACCGATGAACATTCCGCTTGGCATCGCCCTAACCGAGCTTATCGCCGAGACGGGGATGCCGACGGTGGCCCACCACCATGATTTCGCCTGGGAGCGGGAGAGGTTCCTGGTGAACGGCGTCGCCGACTACATTCAGATGGCCTTTCCGCCGGCACTGCCCTCCATCCGCCACGTGGTCATCAATTCCCTCGCGGAGGTGTCCCTGGCGCACCGCAGGGGGGTGTCGAGCAGGGTGATCCCCAACACCTTCGATTTCGACAACCCGCCGGGACCGACGGACCCGGAATTGATCGCTTCGATCAGGAAGGCGGCGGGCATTGAGCCGGGCGACTACCTGGTGCTCCAGCCCACGCGCGTGGTGCCCCGCAAAAGCATCGAGCGCTCGGTCGATCTCGTGGACCGCCTCCCCGGCGCGGGGAGGAAACTCGTCATATCACACCCCTCGGGGGACGAGGGAGAAGAGTACCGTCTCAGGCTCGAGGAATACGCGCGGATGAGGAACGTGCGCCTGGTCTACATTGACCATGTCGTGTCGACGGGGCGGTCATCGGGAGAGCGTCCCTTCACCATCGCCGATGTCTATCGCGCCGCGGACCTGGTGACCTACCCATCGGCCTGCGAGGGTTTCGGCAATGCCTTTCTCGAAACCCTGTACTTCAAAAAGCCGATCGTGATGAACCGCTACCCGGTCTTCATCGCCGATATCGAGCCCCTGGGGTTCGATCTCTGCCTCTTCGACGGCTTCATAACGGAAGGGACCGTGGAGGATGTGCGGGTCGTTCTTGAGGACGGGGAGAAGCGCCGCCGGATGACCGAAAGGAATTACGCCATCGCCCGGGAGCACTTCTCCTACGGGCTTCTTGAAAGGCTCGTCACGGAGGTGGTGGCGGGCCTCACACCTCGATCTCCCGCATGATGAGCATCTCGCGGTCCTCCTCGTCGGGCATCACGCGGAATATGACGTCGCGTCCGTCTGCGATGAGGCTCCTGGCCTGGAGGAAGTTCCGGAAATCCGATTTTACCCCGCACACCTTCACGATCACCGAACCGGAAAGCGCGGCGCCCCGGACGTAGATGTCCCGGTCGCGGGCGAATTTTTCTTCCGCGGATTCTTCCTTCCTCGGGGAGAAGGTGGGGGAGAAGACGAGGTGGGCACCCTGTTCCTTCATGAAGAGAAATCCCTCTTCGTCAAACACGTCGGCGCAGATGAGTATGCCGAAGGTTATCCCGTGGGCCTCGAAGACCCTGTACGCATCTCCCGGTGTAATTTTTCCCACCTCGGCGAAAAAGAGGCGTTTTTTGCGATAGCGTCCCAGCATCCTTCCGCCGTGAAACACGAAGGAGGTATTGTACACGGTGCCGTCGGACAGCTCCGGCATGGTGCCGCCGACGACCACGGTGGCAAGCTCCCGGGAAAGAACGGCGAGCCGCTGGAGCTGGCGGGCCTGGTTGTGGGGCGTCTGCACCTGCGTCCCCAGGCTTTTCTTCACGAAGAAATACTCGGGATAGCAGACGAAGTGGGGCCTGAACCGCCTCATTGCCTCCACGTCGTTACGCGTGATCGGCTCCCCCAGGGGTTTCTGGCACAGGATGATCCGGGTCTTCATGGCGCACACCATCCTCCGGCCATGGCAATAATGCAAGGTTTTTTCCTGTATCCTCCGCGTGCGTCGGGCCGGGGCCGATCTTTCATTCGGGGGGGCCGTGACGTTCATTTCCTCTCCTGTATCGCTTGTTGCGTGATTGCTAGCGTTCGTTTGCCTTTGGTTGCGCGGGCCGCATGAGCCGTGGTATGCATGGGGGAGACGGCCCCCCGCCCGGGAGAGGGAGGGACCACGGGGCGGGAGCCTGCATGTCATGCCCGACGAGGGGGAAGGAGGAACTCATGGAAAACAACGCAATCGATATCGCCGCCCTGCGCGCCAACGCGGGCGAGATCTACCGCAGGCATGCGGTGAAGATCGCGCGATTTATCAAGCGCTTTGTATGCGATCCCGAACTCGCTGAAGAGCTGCGCCAGGACGTGTTTATCAAGGTATGGGAGCGGGGTCTCTTCCTCGACCCCGAGTCCCCGGCGACCATCGCGTTTCTCTTTACCGTGGCGAAGAACGCGGCGATTGACCATCTTCGAAGGAAAAAGCTGGAGCGGACGAAAATACGAAGCATGAACCTCGACGAGGTGATGATGGACAGGCGTTTTTATGAAAACGTCGAGAATAGCTTCATCAGGGGTGAGGTGATCTCCACCATGTGCGACGTCATTGATTCCTTTCCGGATGACAAGAAGACGCTGTTCATTGAAAACAACTTTCATGATCGCAAAACAATTTCCCTGTCGCGGGAGCGGGGCATTTCAGCGTACCATATAAAGAAAATCGACCGCGAAGTCTCACGGAAAATCCGGGACCGTCTCGCGGGTTATTTCGAAGGGTAAAAAACGGTTTTCCGTTGTCGGCGTGATAATTCTCTTGACAGATCCGGCCCCGACGGGATAATGACCGAGCGCTCGTTCGGACATATCTTCGGGCTGAGCCCTCCCGGGACGAGGGGGAGCCGGTCCGCCGGGGAGGGGCGCGGCGGGGAAACGCAGGAATGGGGAAAAAGAGTCCACAGCCAAAGGCCGGCGCGAAGGGCAGGAACCAGGAGCTCGCGGATCGGCGCGTCAGGCAGATCGTCGACGCCGCAGTTCGCCTCTTCATCGAAAAGGGCTTTCACAAGACCACGACGAGGCAGATCGCCGCGAAGGCGCGGATGCCGATAGGCTCCATGTACGAGTACGTGGCGAGCAAGGAGGAGATCCTCTACCTGGTATGCGAGGCGATCCACGCCGAGGTGGAGAAGGGCGTTATTGAGGCCATGGCCAGGGCGAGCAGGGGTAAGAACATCCTCGCCGGTGCGCTGCGTGAGTACTTCGCGGTCTGCGACCGCATGAGCGACCACATTCTCCTCATTTACCAGGAGAGCAAGTCCCTGCCCCGCCAGTGGCGCAAGAAAGTCCTTGAGAACGAGGTCCGCATCACAGGGATATTCATCACGCTGATCAAGATGCTGATATCCTCGGGGGACCTCCCGCAACTCGGCGACGACGCCGTCGAGGTAACGGCGCACACCATCACGGTACTCGGGCACATGTGGACGTTCAGGCGCTGGTTTTTCGGAAGGAAATACGGCATAGACGACTACGTGCGGATCCAGACAGAGTTTGTTCTCGGTCTCTACGGCGCGGCGGGAAAGGCACGGCGGTGACGGCGCCGTGCCTCGGGAAAATACTGCAATGAAGGGAAAGGAAATGGACGACACGGCATACGCTCCACGGCATCGCATCCGGATGGTCACGGCCACGTCGCTCTTCGACGGACATGACGTATCAATAAATATTTTCCGGCGCATTCTTCAGGAGACGGGCGTGGAGGTGGTGCACCTGGGGCACAACCGCTCGGTGGAGGAGATCGTGAGCGCCGCTCTGCAGGAGGACGTGCAGGGGATCGCGGTATCGAGCTACCAGGGCGGCCACGTGGAGTTTTTCAAATACATGATAGACCTCCTGAGGGAGCGCGGCGCATCTCACGTGCAGGTGTTCGGCGGCGGCGGCGGCGTCATCGTACCCGAGGAGGTGCGGGAGCTTGAATCCTATGGCGTGACGGCGATCTACACCCCCGAGCAGGGGGCCTCCTGGGGCCTCCAGGGGATCGTGAATCACATGGTGAAAAGCATGGACCGGCCGGTCCCCCCGGTGAACGCCAGGGAAATCGAGGGCGTCTCTCAGGGTGACGCGCGGCTGATCGCGCGCCTCATCACCGCGGCGGAGGAGGCCGCGAAGAACGGCGGTGTCGCGTTCAATGAAATCAGGAAGAAGATAGCCGGCATGGCGAAGGGTGACGGGATGCCCGTCATCGGCATCAGCGGCACGGGGGGCGCCGGGAAGTCGTCCCTCATCGATGAGATCATCGTGCGCCTCCTGAGAGACTTCGGCGATCTTCGCGTCGCGGTGCTCTGCAGCGACCCGGCGAAGCGAAGGAGCGGCGGTGCCCTCCTGGGTGACCGGATCAGGATGAACGCCATCGGGAGCCCGAGGGTGTTCATGCGTTCCTTTGCCGCTGACCAGGGGAGCCCCGATTATTCCGACGCCCTCGCGGACGCCCTTGCCGTGGTCCGGGCCGCGGGCTTCGGCCTGGCGATCGCCGAAACGGCCGGGGTGGGGCAGGGGAGCGCGGGCCTCGCCGATGTCGCCGACATCTCCGTGTACGTGATGACCGGAGAATACGGCGCGCCCTCGCAGCTCGAGAAGATCACCATGCTTGATTACGCCGATGCCGTGGCGATAAACAAGTTCGAAAAGGAGGGGGCCGACGACGCCCTCCGGGACGTCCGGAAGCAGGTCCAGAGAAACAGGAAGGAGTTCGGCCGGTCCCCCGAGGAGATGCCGGTCTTCGGCACCATCGCCTCCCGCTTCAACGATGACGGCGTCACCGCACTCTATCACCATCTGCTCGATCTCGTTAACGAGAGAAGAGGGACCGCCTTCACGTCTTCCCTCGCGCGTCCCACGGGAAGGGCCTCGTCGTCGAAGACCATAATCATACCGCCCAGGAGAACGCGCTACCTCGCGGAAATCGCCGACGCGGTCCGGGGCTACCACCGGCGCACGGAGGAGCAGGCCGCGGCGGTGAGGCGCCTGTGGCACCTGCGGGAGGCGGCGTTGCTGGTGAAGGACGCTGACTCCGTTGCCGGGCTGCTCGGGGAGGCGGCCGACCGCGAGGAGAAGGGAATCGACGGCGAAACATCGGAACTCCTTTCTGAGTGGGAATCCGTTTGCAGGGAGTATCGGTCCGAGGAACTCGTATACTCGGTCCGGGGACGGGAGATCCGGTCACCCCTGTATTTCGAGTCGCTGTCAAGAAGCAGGATCCCCCGCGTCGCCCTTCCCCGCTTCACGGACCCCGGCGAGATATACCGGTGGCTCCGGGAGGAGAACGTGCCGGGGCGCTTTCCCTACACCGGCGGTGTGTTCCCGTTGAAGCGGATGGACGAGGACCCGACGCGAATGTTCGCCGGGGAGGGGAACCCGGAGCGCACCAACGCGCGCTTCCATCTCCTCTCCTCAAATTTCGAGGCAACCAGGCTCTCGACGGCCTTTGATTCGGTGACCCTCTACGGCCGCGATCCCGACACGCGGCCCGACATCTACGGCAAGGTGGGCACTTCGGGCGTCAGCGTCTGCACCCTGGATGATGTCGAGGTGCTCTACGGGGGATTCGACCTTTGTTCCCCCGATACCTCGGTTTCCATGACCATCAACGGTCCCGCGCCGATCATGCTCGCCATGTTCCTTAACGCCGCCATCGACCAGAAGGTGGGGCGCTTCGTCGCGCAGACGGAACGGGAGCCTACCGCCGAAGAAAGGGAGCGGATACGCGCCGACGTCCTGGTGAACGTGCGGGGGACCGTGCAGGCGGACATCCTGAAGGAGGACCAGGGACAGAACACCTGCATCTTTTCCGTCGATTTCGCCCTCAGGATGATGGGGGACGTCCAGTCGTTTTTCATCGAGAATGGCGTGCGCAACCTCTACTCGGTGTCGATATCCGGCTATCATATCGCCGAGGCGGGGGCGAACCCGATCACCCAGCTTGCCTTCACGCTGGCCAACGGGTTCACCTACGTCGAGTATTACCTCTCCCGGGGGATGCCCGTGGACAGCTTCGCCCCGAACCTTTCCTTTTTCTTTTCCAACGGCATGGACCCGGAATACACGGTCATCGGCCGGGTGGCGCGGCGGATCTGGGCCGTGGCCATGCGCGAAAAGTATGGCGCGGGACCCCGGTCCCAGATGCTCAAGTACCACATCCAGACATCGGGCCGATCGCTTCACAGCCAGGAGATCCAGTTCAACGACATCAGGACGACCCTCCAGGCCCTCTGCGCGGTCTACGACAATTGCAACAGCCTTCACACGAACGCCTACGACGAGGCGATCACCACGCCGAGCAGGGAATCCGTTCGGCGGGCCCTGGCGATCCAGCAGATCATCAACCGCGAGTGGGGCCTGGCGGAGAACGAGAATCCAGGGCAGGGAAGCTTTATCGTCGAGGAGCTTACGGCCCTCGTCGAGGAGGCGGTGCTTACGGAGTTTGATCGTATCACCGAGCGCGGCGGGGTCCTGGGCGCCATGGAAAAGGGCTACCAGCGCGGCACGATCCAGGAGGAATCTATGCGCTACGAGCACCTCAAGCACTCGGGGGAGCTCCCGATCGTCGGCGTGAACACCTTCAAGAACGAGCAGGACGCTGAGGAAACCCCCGTGAAGGTCGAGCTCGCCAGGGCCACGGAGGAGGAGAAGCGCTCGCAGCTCAGGCGTCTCGAGGAGTTCAAGAGGAGGAACGCGAAGGAGGCCCCCGGGGCGCTGCGCCGGCTTCAGGAGACGGCCCTCTCAGAGCAAAACATCTTCGCGGAGCTCATGCACACGGTCCGGTACTGCAGCCTGGGGCAGATCACCGATGCGCTCTACGAGGTCGGCGGACGCTACCGGCGCAGCATGTAAGGCGGCTGAAGGCGGATATGGCGGGCCCGGGGACCCGAAAATTTTTGTATTGAAAAAAAACCGACCCCCTGTAGTGTGTGCCTGTTTGAACGGAGTACGCGTCAGGGAGAGCGGTCGGGTAGATGACCAGAACAAAGAAATGTCATGTTGTCGTGAACAGGGAATTCTGCAAGGGATGCGGTCTCTGCATTACATACTGCAACAAGAACGTCCTCGTTGAATCGGAAAACCTGAACAGGGCCGGCTACCACTACGCCGAGGCGGCCAGCGAAGAAAACTGCGTGGGGTGCATGGTATGTGTCCTCGTGTGCCCCGAGGTCGCCATCGAGGTGTATGATGAATAAGGTGTTCATCAGCGGCAACCACGCCTTCGGCGAGGCAGCCATCCGCGCCGGGTGCGGCTGTTATTTCGGCTATCCCATCACCCCGCAGAACGAACTGGGCGAGTACATGGCCTCGCACATTCGCGCCGCCGGGGGAGTCTTCATACAGTCGGAGAGCGAAACCGCGGCCATTAACATGGTGATAGGGGCGGCGGCGATGGGCGCGAGGGCCATGACCTCGTCATCGAGCCCGGGAATAAGCCTGAAGCAGGAGGGGATCTCCTTCCTGGCGGGATTCGAGCTTCCGGCCGTTATCATTAATGTTATGCGCGGAGGGCCGGGCCTGGGAAACATCGCCCCCGCCCAGGGGGATTACTTCCAGGCCACCAGGGGTGGCGGCCACGGCGATTATCGCACACCGGTATACGCTCCCGCGTCGGTCCAGGAGATCGCGGATCTCACCTACCACGCCTTTGACGTCGCCGACCGCTACCGCACTCCCGTCATGATGCTTTCCGACGGCATGATGGGACAGATGAAGGAGCCCGTGGTATTCCCGGAACCTGTGGGCAGACTCCCGGAGAAGGAATGGGCGCTCCGGGGACGCGGCGACGGCCCGAGCCGCTACATGGCCTCGCTGATTCTGGACGCAATGGAAATGGAGCGACACAACTGGAAGCTGGTGCGAAAATACGGGGAGATCGAAAAGCACGAGACGCGGCACGAGGAATACATGCTCGAAGACGCGGAGATCGTCGTGATCGCCTACGGCACGACGGCGCGGATCGCCAAGGGAGCCATAAAGCGCGTCCGCAAAGACGGCGTCCGAGCCGGCCTGCTTCGCCCCATCACCCTCTGGCCCTTTCCAAAGAAAGTCCTCGCGGAGCTGGCCAGGCGGATTAAGCAGTTCGTGGTATTCGAAATGAGCACGGGCCAGATGCTCGAAGACGTGCAGATCGCCCTGGCGGGCGAGGCGGAAATCGTTTTCCACGGCCGGCCGGGCGGCGTGGTCCCCACGCCGATCGAGTTTGCCAGGATCATCTACCGCGAGTACCAGAAAACGGTGAAGACGCAGCAATGAAACTCAAGAACGAATGGCCGAAATACTACAAGAAGGACGTGGTCACCCATTACTGCCCCGGGTGCGGACACGGAATCGTGCACCGTCTCGTCGCTGAGGTCCTCGAGGAAATGGACCTCGGCAGGCGCGCGATATGCGTGAACCCCGCCGGGTGCGCCGTCCTTGCCTATCTTTATTTTGACTTCGACGTGATCGAATCCGCCCACGGAAGGGGCACGGCGATCGCCACGGGGGTCAAGCGCGCGCGGCCCGACCTGTTTGTGTTCACCTACCAGGGTGACGGCGACCTTTCCGCCATCGGAACGGCGGAAACGATCCACTCGGCAAACCGCGGGGAGCAGATCACCGTCATTTTCATCAACAATG
>JAXGNG010000009.1:0-25243 GCA_040768125.1 Spirochaetota bacterium
GATCAACGGCACGAAGACCTTCATCACCAACGCCACCATCGCCGACGTGGCACTCGTCTTCGCCTACAACGACAGGGAGAAGGGCCCGGGAGCCGGGGTGACCTGCTTTCTCGTCGATAAGGGGACAAAGGGCTTTTCCGTGGGCAAACCATTCGACAAGATGGGGTTCCGCGGCTCACCCACGGCGGAGCTGATATTCGAGGACTGCGAGGTGCCGGAGAGCGCCGTCCTCGGCGAGGTGGGCAGGGGCTTCATCCAGGCCATGCAGACCCTGGAGTACGGGAGGATCGGCATGGCCACGGTCTCCCTGGGCATCGCGGTGAAGTGTCTCGAGCACGCCAACAAATATTCGAAGGAACGTACCGCTTTCGGCAAGCCGATCAACCGGTTCCAGGAAGTGGCCTTCAAGCTCGCCGACATGATGATCATGACCGACGTATCGCGCCTCCTGATCTACCAGGCATGCTGGGCCAAGGAGATGAAGGACCCCGAGGCGGCGGTCCTGGCCTCCGTGGCCAAGGTCTTCGCCTCCGAATCGGCGACGCAGATATCGAGCATGGCGGTGCAGGTCCATGGCGGGTACGGCTACATCAAGGAGTTCGCCGTGGAGAGGCTCTATCGCGACGCCAAGCTGGGAGAGATAGGCGAGGGGACCTCGGAGATCCAGCGGGTGCTCATCGCCAAGGACCTGATACGGAAATACGCGAGCTGAGTCCGCAGGTGTTGCCCCCCTCCCTTGATGGGAGGGGCAGGGGGAGGGTGATGACAAGGGACCCTGTTGATCCCGTCACCCCCACCCGACCCTCCCCCATCGAGGGGGAGGGCAGATCGCGAGAGCAAGGGGGTAACCATGGCAATAGACACGAAATTCATCGGCAAGACCTACCCGTCGTACACCTATGACGTGAGCAAGGAGAAGATCAAGGAGTACGCGAAGGCGATCAAAAACCTCGACCCCCATTACGTGGACGAGGACTTCGCGAAGAAGTCGAAGTACGGGGCGATCATCGCGCCCCCCACCTTTGCGGTGGTGTTCGGGGCGTACCTTATAGAGCCGGTTTTCCTGGACAAGGAGCTTAACCTGAACATGGCGATGCTGGTCCACGGGGAGCAGGAGCTCGAGTTCTTCGATGTGGTGAAGGCGGGCGACTCCATCACCACGTCGGCGAAAATCAGCGATATAAAGAACAAGGAGAAGCTCGACGTGATCGCGATCGAGCTGAATTCGAAAAACCAGGATGGCCGCGACGTGTGCCGCGGCACCTACACCTTCGTGGTGAGAAAATAGGAGGGCAGTCATGGCGGTTGAGAAAGGAACGACATTCAGCGGAACCGAGACCGTGGACAAGTACCGGGCCCTCTACTATGCCGGGGCGTCGCTTGACTTCAACCCGATACACATCGACCCTGAAATCGGGAAGATGGTGGGTCTTGGCGGCGCGATCCTCCAGGGGCTCTGCACCCTGGCCTTCGCGTCGAAGACCGTGACCGACTGGCTCGGCGACCCGGGTAAGATGAAGAAGCTGCGCTGCCGCTTCAGCGCCCCGGTGATGATCGAGGACGTCCTCACCATTGAGGGAACCGTGGCCGACGTATCGGGGGGTCGGGGCATCGTCGACCTGAAGGTCGCCAAGCAGACCGGCGCCGAGGTGCTCCAGAAGGTCCGGGCCGAGGTGGAGGCCTAGCACGGGGACCCTGCGGGGTCCCCTGTCAATGAACCGGGGAAGAAGTCCCGGTTCATTGACAGGGAGGCACGGAGACAGGGCCATATTCCCGATCTCACAATTTCTGAATATTGAATCTATAATAAAGAAGGGCGTCTTCTTAATTATAAATATGAAATTCGATATCCAGTAGTTCCTCCGTGCCCCGGTGTCTCAGTGGCAACAATTCCATCATTATAAAGCTGAGCCAATACCTTCATTGTGTATGCTTCCGGGATTCCTGAGATGCCGAAAATCCTGGAATGGCAGTAATGCTTTTTTCTTGCAATTCCAGCCCCCTCTTACTGTAGTATCCAGTGACGGGAAAACATGGCCATCGGCATGTGATTCCATCTATCATCGTGCGATTTGCGTGGTGCCATACCACTCGAGGCTTCAATGACCGGTTTGAAAATCGCGATAACGGTACTGGGGGGGCTCGGGCTCTTTCTCTTCGGCATGAAGGTGATGAGCGAGGCCCTGCAGAAGGCCACAGGCGAGAAACTGCGGGACATCCTCTCGAAGGTGACCAGCAACCGGTTCCTGGGTCTCCTGACGGGACTTGGCATCACGGCCCTCATCCAGTCCTCAAGCGCCACGACGGTTATGCTGGTGAGTTTCGTGAACGCGGGGCTTATCAACCTCACGCAGTCCGTGGGGATCATCCTGGGGGCCAACATCGGCACCACGGTCACGGGATGGATCGTCGCCCTTCTGGGCTTCAAGGTGCAGGTGACGAGCTTCGCCCTTCCCGCCGTGGCGATCGGTTTTTTCATGCGCTTTCTCAAGAGCGAGAAATTCGAGGAGTGGGGCGAGGTGATCCTCGGCTTCGGGCTCCTTTTCCTGGGCCTGGACATCATGAACTCCGCCGTAAAGGACCTCCGGGGCTCCGAGGCGGTGATGAACATCATGTCCATGGTCAGGGCGGACACACTCCCGTCGGCGGTCCTGGTGGTCCTCATCGGCTCCGCCGTCACCATGGTCGTCCAGTCCTCGAGCGCGACGGTGGCCATGACCATGTCCCTCGCCGTGAACGGACTGATCGATTTTTACACCTGCTGCGCCCTTATCCTGGGCGAAAACATCGGCACCACCATAACCGCGTTTCTCGCCTCCATGGGCGCCTCGACGACGGCCCGGCGCGCCGCCAGGGTCCACATGCTCTTCAACGTGTTCGGTGTCGTCTGGGTCCTCGCCTGTTTCCACTGGTTCTTCGTGCCCATGGTCAACTGGATCGTTCCCGGTGACGTTTTTTCCCCCGTGGCGGCCGAGCGGTCGAAGGTCATCGCCGATCACATGGCGGCCTTTCACACGATGTTCAACGTGACGAACGCGCTGGTGTTTCTTCCCTTCACGGGTTTTCTCGCGAAGGCCGCCACGCGCCTTGTGCCGGAGAAGAAAGGCGCCGCCGCGGCCGAGGAATTCCACCTTATATATATCGAGAGTCCCCTCCTTTCGACGCCGGCGATCAACATCAACCAGGCCCGCCTCGAAACGCGGCGCATGATAGGGATCGTGATAGAGATGTTTGACATGGTGATGGAGGTCTTCGGCAAGCCCGGCGAGAAGCTCGGCGTGACCGTGGAGGCGATCCAGGCCAGGGAGAGCACCATCGACCGTCTTGAAAAGGAGATATCGGAATACTTGGTCAAGATCTCGAAGGACTCCATTTCCCAGGACCAGAGCTACGAGATTTCCATGCTCCTCCACGCGGTGAACGACTGCGAGCGGATCGGCGACCACTGCGAGAATCTTCTGAAGCTCGTGAGGCGCAAGTATGACGGCAAGCTTTCGTTTTCGGATCGCGCCGTCGAGGAGATAGACGAGATTTCGGCGAAGGTGCGGGAGCTACTCAGGCTCATCCACGACAGCCTGATGAGGTCACCGACGGGGATCATGATGACGGCCACCATCCTCGAAAACCGTATCAACGAACTCAGGAAGGAGCTCCGGACGACGCATATCGAACGGCTTAACGAGGGCGCCTGCGACGTCCCCTCGGGGCTTGTGTTCATTGACATGCTTACCAGCTTCGAGAAAATCGGCGACCACGCCTTCAACATCGCGGAGGGCATCGGGCTGAACAAGATCACATGACATCCCGCGGTCAACGACAACAGGCGTATTCTCGCCAATGAGACCTCGTTTCGCCGTATCTTCACGCAGCGAATTGAATGGCAATCATTCGGATTTTTAAGAATTGAGATAATGTTCGGGGGGAAATTATATTGACAGATAACACGAATAAATAAAAAGTAACATTTTTGGAGGCTCTCTCATGCACATGGCTGACGCGCTCATATCGCCCGCCGTGGGAGGCACCATGTATGCCGCCACGGTGGGGGTCATCGCCTATTCATCCAAGAAGCTCAACGACGAAATGGACAGCGCGAAGATTCCCCTCATGGGGATCATGGGGGCCTTCATTTTCGCCGCCCAGATGCTGAATTTCACGATACCCGCCACGGGGTCGAGCGGCCATATAGGGGGAGGCCTCCTCCTCTCCATAGTACTCGGTCCCTACGCGGCCTTCGTCACCATGGCGTCGGTGCTGATCATCCAGGCGCTCTTTTTCGGCGACGGGGGCCTCCTGGCCCTTGGGTGCAACATCTTCAACCTCGGGTTTTTCACTTGCTTCATCGCCTATCCCCTGGTGTACAGGCCCGTCGCCGGAACGGGTAGATCGAAGCTGCGCGTTGTCGCGGGATCACTCATTGCCGCCGTGGCGGGGCTCCAACTCGGCTCCCTGGCCGTGGTGATCCAGACGGTCCTTTCGGGCATCTCGGCACTGCCGTTTTCAACCTTTGTTCTTCTGATGCAGCCGATACATCTCGCCATCGGCGTGGTGGAGGGAATCGCCACGGCGGCGGTGGCCCTGTTCGTCATGAGGGTGAGCCCGGAGCTGCTTAACGGAAGAGCTGCGGAACCTTCCTCGCGGAAGAGTCTCCTGGCGGGCCTCGGCGCGGCGGCGGTGGTTTTCGGGGTGCTTTTCAGCTGGTTCGCATCAACGCACCCCGACGGCCTGGAATGGTCGATTGGCAAAACCACGGGAGCCGGGGAGATGGATGATGCCAAAACGGGCATCTACGGATTCGTGCGATCCCTCCAGGAGAAAACGTCCATCATGCCGGATTACGGTTTCAGTGAATCGGAAGAAACGGCTCCCTCCAAAGACCAGGGAAAGTGGCCGGCGGTGAGCGGCGGCACCTCCCTCGCCGGTATCCTCGGTGGGATCCTGGTCCTGGCCCTCACCGCGGCGGCCGGCGCGGTCATTTATATCGCCAGGAAGCGAAAAAGGGTTGCGAAGGAATAACGGAGCGGAACAATGTGATCGTACATGAAGGGCAGGGTTGATCATGCCGTCACCCTGCCTTTTTTTCATTAATTGCGCGCGCGTGCTGAAATAGGAGGACGTCATCACCTCGTCGGAGTCCATACTTCAGAACCTGGGATACATGGACCTGCTGTCCTGCGAAGACAGCGCCGTTCACCGACTCGACCCCAGGGCCAAGCTCGTGACCACCCTGGCGTTCATCGTGGCGGTCATGTCCATGGACAGGTACGCGGTTTCGATGCTTGTTCCCTTCGCGTCCTATCCCGTCTACCTTGCCGCGGCGGGAAGTATACCGCCGCGCTACCTGGCGAAAAAAATCCTGTACCTGACCCCTTTCGTGTTATTCGTGGCCGCCTTCAATCCCGTGTTCGACCGGGATGTTGCAATGTCGATCGGCCCCCTGGCCATTTCCGGGGGATGGCTCTCGGCGCTGTCGATCATGCTCCGATTCGTGCTTACCCTCGGCTCGGTGATCGCGATGATCGCCTGCACCGGCTTTTACAACGTCTGTCTCGCTTTGGAGCGCCTGAAGGTGCCGCGGGTCCTGGCGGTTCAGCTCCTCTTTCTTTACCGATATATCTTCGTCCTCGTCGAGGAGGCGGCCAGGATGCTCAGGGCCCGGGACCTGCGCTCATCCGGGAGAAGGGGCAGGGGGATCGGGGTATTCGGCCCCATGGCGGGGACCCTCCTTCTCAGGAGCGTTGACAGGGGAAAGCGAATCTATCTGGCGATGACAAGCCGCGGCTTTGACGGCACCTTCCGGCGTCTGGCTCCACTCCGCTTCGGGGCACGAGATTTCGCCTTTATGATAACCTGGTGCGGCCTGTTCATTATTTTCAGGATGGTAAACGTGTCCCGATGGATCGGGAGCATGGCGGAGGGACTGTTTTCATGAGCCATCATATCGTACAGGCAACGGACCTTCATTACACCTACCCTGACGGCACGCGGGCCCTCCGGGGCGTATCGTTTCTCATAACCCATGGGGAATCCGTGGCCCTTATTGGGGCGAACGGGGCGGGCAAGTCGACGCTTCTCATGCACATGAACGGGATACTCCTCCCGGAGAGCGGGGAGCTCCTGATCGGGGACCGTCCCCTGTCGCGCGAAACCGTGCACGAGATACGGCGCACCGTGGGCATGGTGTTCCAGGAATCGGACGACCAGCTCTTCATGCCCACGGTGTTCGACGACGTGGCCTTCGGCCCGATAAACATGGGCCTCCCCGCCGGGGTCGTGCGCGAGAAGGTGACGCAGACCCTCGAAACCGTGGGGGCCCTCCACCTCGCCGACCGCCCCACCCACCGGCTCTCGGGGGGGGAGAAGAGGGCGGTGGCCATCGCCACGGTCCTCTCCATGTCCCCCGACATCCTGGTTATGGACGAGCCCGCCTCGAACCTGGATCCCCGGTCGAGGAGAAGGCTCATCGAGCTCCTCAGGGGATTCGCCCATACCAAGATCATCGCCACGCACGATCTCGACATGGCCCTGGACCTCTGCGAGCGGACCATTGTCCTCTTCGACGGCTCCGTGGCGGCCGACGGCGAAACGGGAGCGATCCTCCGCGATGACGCGCTCCTGGGACGGTGCGGCCTGGAGCGGCCCCTATGCCTCCAGGGGTACCGGGACCCGGCAGGAGCATGATGCCGGGGTAATGGTGACGCGCTTCTTATAATCTCCACGTTGAGGACCGTTGGGGATCCCCCCGCGAGAAATCGCGACCACTGCTTTTACACGCATTTTCTTATCCGATCGACCTTCGCATGTGGTGTTCGTCGGGAGGCGGCATCGGGCGATGGGATGATGTCCCGTGACGTGATGGAACGGCATGAACCGTCTGATGGCGGACATGCCGTTTTTTTGTGCTCCGGGGAAAAAACCGCGTAAATACCTTGACAGGGGAAATGAATAATTGGCATATGTAAATATTAACTAATAATAAATATATTCTATAAGTAATACTTGTTCAAAACAGGGGTCGGATCGCGTATCAACCATGAATCTCGGATCGATTATCAGAAAGAACCGGAAAGAGCTGAAACTGACCATGAAGGAAGTGGCGGAGCGCGCGAAGATCTCCGAGGGCTTCCTGAGCCAGATCGAGAACAACGTGAACACGCCCTCGGTGGACACCCTGATGAACATCTGCAACGCCATCGGCATCAACGCCGGTGACGTGCTGAACCAGGTGAAAAACCGGGAAAAATTCGTGGTGATACGGAAAAGCGACTGGGGCGAAATCGACATCCCCCATTCAGGATTTGCAACGAAGCGTTTCCTCTCCCCCGATGATCGCGCCGTGATCGACACCGCGGTGCTTGTAATAAAAGAAGGAAAGACAATACCGGTGAGAAAAAATATCCGAAACGGCCAGGAGATGCTCTGCGTCCTCAGGGGGAAGGTAGAGCTCGAGCTCGGTGATGACCGCATTCTTCTCTCTGAAGGGGACGCCACCCACTACTGGTCGAACCCGGCGCGGCAGATGATAATAGGGAAAAGCAAGGCCGACTCGGTCGTTGTATGGACTGGGACGCTCTGATGGATTCATAATTAATTCAAATCAAGATCACGATTGAGGGGTAAAAGCGTATGATTAAATTCAGTGAACAACAATTGGCTATCCCGAAGCTGATGAAGCCGGTCTACCTTGTTACGGCGGGCCAGTCAAAGTTCGACAGGGCAATGCCGGACAAGCGTACGGAAGAGCTCTGCATCGACGCGCTGACGCAGGCGGCGGAGCTTATCAACCTTACGCCGGCGGAGCTGAAGAGCTACATCCACACCTGCTACTATGGCCACTTCGCCGACCATTTCGGCGATCAGCTCCTGGGCGAGGCCGTCATCCATGACAGGCTCGGTCTCGACCCGCTCGGCAACATCGGCGTCAAGACCGGCGGGGCCACCGGCGGCTCCACCCTCTGGGAGGCCGTGAAGGCCGTGGCGTCCGGCTACTCGGACTGCGTTCTCGCCATGGGGTGGGAGAGGATGGACGAAGTCCCCACTGACGAGGGCAACTTCCTCATCTCCTGCGCGGCGGACAAGGACTGGGAGTCCCCCCTGGGACATATCTACACGGGTTATTACGCCGTCATGGCACAGAAGTACTGGAAGGTCTTCGGAAAAGAGGAGGATTCCTTCCGGAAGACCCTGGCGGAGATATCCGTCAAACACCACGGATATGCCAGGATGAATCCCTATGCCCAGGCGCCGCTCAAGATCACCGTGGACGACGTCCTCAAGTCGCCTGTTGTGGCATATCCTCTCAGGGCGCTTGATTGCTGTGTCATGAGCGTGGGCGCCGCCTGCGGCATCATCTGCGACGAGGCAACGGCGATGAAGCTTACCAAGAATTCGCCCCACAAGCCGCTCAGGATATGGGTGACCGCGGCATCCCACACGCTCCGGCCCGCCGACCGGCGTGACATGGAGATACCCCTGCTTCCCAATGAAAAGGCGGATCAGTACAAGGACCTGGGCAAGCGGTTCCCCGGCGGCGAGCGCTACCCGGGCTTCACGGGCTTCCTGGCGGCGCGCATGGCGGCCTACTACGCCTACAACCAGGTGGGCATCAAGGACCCGACGGATGACCTGGATGTCATTGAGCTCCATGACGCATTTACCATCAGCGACGTCCAGACCTACGAGGATATCGGAATCCGCCCCTACGGCGAGGGAAGGACCTACGTGGAATCGGGCGACTGCTACCACACCAACCCGAAGACGGGCAAGCCGGGCAAGCTTCCCTCGAACCTCTCCGGCGGGCTCATCGGCTGCATGCACGCAGTGGGCGCCACGGGGATCATGCAGGTTTTCGAGATCGCCACGCACATATGGAACCGCTGGGCGGAAATCCATGGCGATGAAAAAATTTGGAAGAAATTCAACCGCCAGAAGCCCTCTGACTGGACCGACCTCCAGGTCAAGGACGCCAAGCGGGCCCTGGCGATCAGCCATGCCGGAGTCGGGTCCCATGTTACCGCCACGGTGTTGATGGATCCCGATAATCTAATCAAGAAGGACGCGTAGGAGGAATTACCATGAGTATGTTCGGACAGGTACACGTAAAGAACAACCAGTACAAGATAAAGGGAGATTTCCATCACCTGACGCCCAACACACCGATTCGAAACGCGGATGACGGGTGGAAATTGATGGGCGTAACCAACCCGAGGGATATGACCTACATCCACTCCTACGGCGGTGAGGCCATATTCTTCGAGTCGCTGAGCCAGGGAAAGCTGATGGCCACGCGGTGCGATAATCCGAAGTGCGAGGGGAAGGGGTCGGTATACCAGCCCTTCAGGATCCATTGCCCCGACTGCCTGGCGAAAAGCACGGTCATTGACATGACCGATATCGCAAAAAAGACTTCGAAGATCCACACCTTCATGGTGTGCGAGCGCTCCGGGGCCTTCAACATCCTGGACAAGCCGATCAAGTTCATCAACGTGGAATTCGACGGCGTCTGCACGATTTTCATGAGTTATCTCGCCGTGGGCGATCCCGAGATCGGCATGAAGGTGGTTCCGATATTCCAGACAAAGGACCCCACGTATACGATCCTGGACATCTGCTTTGTTCCCGCGGGGACCAAGGCTGACCAGCTTCCCAGGGGATTCTCGTTTTAGTGACGTTTCCGACAGGCAACTCCGCCCCCGGCGTCGCCATCGGCGCGCCGGAGGGGGAACGGAAATAATTGGAGGAAAATCATGGATTTCTGGCTGAACGACGAACAGAAGATGCTCCGCTACAACATCCGGGAATTCGCCGAGAAGGAGATCGGGCCGAAGGCCCAGGAGCTTGACGAGAACGAGGAGTTCTCCTACGACATCACGAAGAAGATGGCGGCCCTGGGGCTTTTCGGTATCTACGTGCCGGAGAAGTGGGGCGGTGCCGGCATGGATTACCTTTCCTACTGCGTGGCAGTGGAGGAGATCTGCCGGGTCGACGGTTCCCACGGCGCCACGGTGGCGGCGGGGAACTCCCTCGGTATCGGTCCCATCTACTACTACGGTAACGAAAAGCAGAAGGAAGAGTGGCTCCCTCGACTCTGTTCCGGCGAGATACTCGCCTCCTTCGGTCTCACGGAGCCGGATGCGGGCTCCGACGCCGGGGCGAGCAAGACCAACGCGAAACTCGACAAGGGGCAGTGGGTCATCAACGGGAGCAAGATCTTCATCACGAATTCCACGAACAAAATGGCGGGGGTCTGCACGGTCCAGGCGATCACGGGGAGCAATGCCGACGGGAAGAAGGAGGTCTCCTGCATCCTGGTGCCCAACGGCACGGCGGGGTTCACCACGAAGAAGATGACGAAGAAGATGATGTGGCGCGCCTCGGACACGGGGGAGCTCTACTTCGACGACTGCCGGGTTCCCGAGGAGAACCTCCTGGGGAAGCGGGGCGAGGGGTTCCACCAGATGCTCCAGACCCTGGACAACGGCAGGCTCGCCATCGCGGCCATGGGGCTCGGCGGCGCCCAGGGCGCCTACGAGCTGGCCATGAAGTACGCGAAGGAGCGGAAGCAGTTCGGCAAGCCGATCGCGACCTTCCAGATCAACGCCTTCAAGCTGGCGGACATGGCCACGGAGATCGAGGCGGCGCGGAACCTCCTGTACAAGGCCTGCCTGCTGAAAGACCAGGGCAAGCCCTTCGGCAAGGAGGCGGCCATGGCCAAGCTCTACTGCTCCGAGGTGATGGGGCGCGTGGTGGACGAGGCGGTGCAGATCCACGGGGGCTACGGCCTCATGAAGGAGTACAATGTCGAGCGCTTTTTCCGGGATTACAAGCTCCTCACCATCGGCGAGGGGACCTCGGAGGTCCAGCGGATCGTCATCTCGAGGAAGATCGGCTGCTACGACGTGTAGGCGCCGGTTTCGATCCGGTGCCAGAGTAAAAATTAAGCGATAGTTATCGGTAATTCCCGGCTTCTTAAGCCGGGAATTTTTATATTATGTACATATCTCAAATAATGTTGTTTTATCTTGATCGAGAGCCCGCGATAGTTATCGGTATACCTCCCCTTCATTAGATTTCAGCAATTGTTATCGTCCAGTGTCCTGGTTGAGAGAACCAATCCCTCCGTGACATAAAAAAATATGAAACCGACCGGTCGGTTTTTACTTGACAAATTTTACCGTCCCGTTAGTCTGTTTTCTCAATATGGATCACTAACTCACTGCAAAACAACAGCAAACCAATCAAAGGGCGTAACAGCGGCGGGAGGTACCATGGTCACGATTAAACGGTGCGCAATTCTCATCCTGGCAACGGTCATCTTTTCCGGTGCCGGGTGCCAGGACGAATCAGGCGATTCTCTTCTTCCTTTTCTTTCATCTAATGATTCGGCACTGACGGAAGGTTCAACGGTCGATGGTGACGCAGCTTCCCGCTACTATGTCGAGCCCGAAGGCGACGACTCCTGCGTCGAATGCCCCGGGCAGCTCACCAGCCAGGACGAGGCGCTCATGCGGACCGAGCTTGCCAAGGCCGGGGCGGATGACGCGAAGATAGACCTTAACGTCCGGGTGACGATACCCGCGTCGGCCAACCCCCATGCGGACGGCGACATTGACCTCTGGGCCACGGTGATTCGTCCCGCTGGAAGCGAGAAGCTGCCCACGATACTCGTGGCGACGCCCTACCGGCGCGAACTGATGTCGCTCCTCTACGTGCCCCTCGTGGGGAAACGCTACAACCTGATGGGCCTCGACATCCGCGGGACGGGTTCCTCTGAGGGGAAGTGGACGTCCTTTGACCTGGTGGAGCAGTATGACATCAAGCACGTGGTGGATTCCTTCATTCCGGGCCGTGTATGGTCAGACGGAACCGTGGGGATGATCGGCCCCTCCTACATGGCCATCATACAGCTCCTCACGGCGGGCCTCGTGGACGTGGATCCCGAGACCGGTGAGCCCCTCCACCTCAAGGCCCTGTTCCCCCTGGTGCCCATGGCCGACGCGTACCGCGACATCGTCATGCACGGGGGCAACTGCGACCTGCTCTTCATCCCCCTCTGGCTGGGGATCGTCGATATACTCGGAATACTGCCCCCCATGCTTGCACTGGGGGAAGACGGCGCCCCCACGAGCGAGGACTTCGAGGAGGCGAAGGCTATATGGCAGGAGCATGTGAACCATATCCCCACCACCATCGGGTGGATCATGGACGCGGACAATCTCAACGACGGGCAGTTCTTCCAGAAGAAATCCTCGAAGATATACTGGCCCGTCAAGCCCGACGGCGGGTGGGGTTTTCCCGAAGGCGAGAAGACAATTCCGAGCACGCTTCCCGTGTTTTCCGTGGGCGGTTGGTTCGATATCTTCACCAGGGGCACGACGAATACCTACCAGTACGCCCTGGGCAACCATTCAGTCTCCGACAAGGCGATGATCATCGGGGAGTGGTACCACCTGGGCGGCTCCCTCGGCATGGGGCTCAACTCCATCATGACAGGCCAGGTCCCTGCCCGCTGGTTCGACTGGAAGATAAAGAAGAAAAAAGACTCCTTCATGGAGGAATTCCCGGTCCTCCTCTACGTCATGGGCGAGAAGAAGTGGCGCGCTGAGAAATCGTGGCCCCTTCCCGAGAGCCGTGTCGAAAAGAGGAGTTTCTACCTCACCAAGAATTCTCCTTCGAAAATCGGGGGTGACTGGTACACCGACGAGCCGGTATGGCGCCTCATCAAGTATTATTCCGACAATAATTTCGGGCTGAGCGAAACGCCTGATTTCGGCGGGGATAATCCCGTGCTGAAGCACAATCCCCTGGATCTCCACGGCCTCGTCTCCCGCGCCACGACGCGGTGGACCATGGGGATGCCCGCCATCGTCTCCGACATCTCGAAGTTCTTCCTGAACAAGGACATCGACGCCTCCATGCCCTGGGAGGACGAGCGCTGGGACGAAAAGGAGTGCATCACCTTTACAACGGAGCCCCTGGCGGAGGATGTCGAGATCGTGGGTCCCATTTCCCTTACCTTCTGGGCCCGGACCGACTTCGCGGATCCCCTGACACAGGCGGCGATCGACGGCCTCTTCGACCTGGTGGAAGACACCCTCAAGATAGAGGACAATCTTCTTCTCGAAGGGATGAAGAAAAAGGACGTGCAGTGGATCGCCGAGCTGAACGACGTATTCCCCGACGGGAGGGCGCGCAACGTCACGTCGGGCTGGCTCTCGGCATGGCACCGCCAGTACGACCCCTCCGGCGCGACGAACGTCTACTGGGAGGGCCCCTGGTACAACCGGCGGAAGGTTGTTGAGCACGCCCTTGATCCCGCGTACGTACCCTTCGATCCCCTTTACAGCGGGCCCGATATCGCGCCGAAGGCGATCAACGGTGGGGAGCTCTACCAGTACACCGTCGAGCTCTGGCCCACCTGCAACATCTTCAAGAAGGGGCACCGGATCAGGTTGAGCATATCGAACTCCGATTTCCCGCACCTCCTGCCTGTCGCGCAACCCTCGGAGAACACTATCGTCATCGACGAGGACCACGTGGCGAAGATCGATTTCACCACGACCACGGCGTCGAACCAGGGGGATACCTGGAAATGGATCGGGAGCAATAAGGACGCCGACGAGTGGCTCCTCTCCGGAGGTGCCGTGGGCTGCGGCTCCGCCGCGGTTGCGGCATCCTACCGGGGCACCCCCGCGGCCATGGCGGCGGAGCTCATGGGTCTCCTCGCCATCATGATGCTTCCCCTCTCTCTCATCATGATCCAGCGGGGAATCCGGAGGAGAAGAAGGTCCTGACCCCGCATATAACGACGATACGAGAAGGGGTCGCCCGCGGGGCGGCCCCTTTTTTATTGATACAAAACATGTTTATCCTTGAACCTTACGGGAACAGCCGCGATACTGACTTTCCGATAACAATCCCGTCTTTGGAAGGATGAGGCAATTACGCGGAGGGAAAACCGATGGAACGTGTCCTGCTCTGGGCGTATCTTCTGAACCTGGTCTTTTTAATACTGCACGAGATCGACGGCGCCTACTGGAGGGAGTGGCGCTTCTTCGGTTCCTTCGGCCGCTCCCTTTCCGATACAGCCGGCCTTTCGGTCTATCTCTGGGCCCACGTGCCCATTTTCATACTGCTTCTTTTCGGCCTTGTCTCCCTTGACGCGCTTTCCGGAAGGATCATTTCAATCCTCTTCAGCGGGTTCATGATCTGCCATTTCCTTCTGCATGCCGCGTTTAAGAAGAAAGGGCATGCGGGCTTTGAACCCCTTGCCTCGAGGCTGATTTTTGCCGGATCCCTTGCCTTCTCGGCGATACAGCTCACCGTGACGGTTATCCTTATGGCGAAGTAGGCGGGTCGCGAAGTTCTACTGTTCAGGACTGAGGCTCTTTTCAATAATTGTGATCACAGATTATGAGAAGAATCGCCGTACGGATTGCGTTATTATGAAACAGTCCGGACGGTATCGTTTTTTACCGTGCGGCCCAATGCGTCATCACCATAATGATTCTTCTATGAAAAAGGAAACATCCATGAACGTAAGAATGCCCTCTCTTCCCGACAGCCGGCTCAAAAACATGACCGAATACGATCATTTCGTCACCATCGACGGCGTGGAGTACCACTATAAGAAAATGCCTTCGAAGAAGCGAAATGCCCAGGATGTCGTGCTTCTCCACGGGTTCGCCTCCTCGACATACAGCTGGGAGAAGATCGACCATGTGCTCCATGACGCGGGATACTCGGTCTGGTCCCTGGACATGAAGGGCTTCGGCTGGTCCGACAAGCCAAGGGACACTGTCTATTCCCCGGAGAACCTGATGGAGGACGTGAACCGCTGGATGGACAGGATGGGACTCGAGCGAACGGTCTTCATGGGCAATTCCTACGGCGGCGGCCTGGGGCTCCTCATGGCCTTCAGTTATCCCAGGAGGATCGACAAGCTCGTCATGATCGATCCCGGCGGACTCCGGATGAAGCTGCCCCTGATATTGAACGTCATGAGGCTCCCCTTCACCGAATACACCGCCCGGCTCATTTTCGGGAGGTGGATGGTCTGGTGGCTCATGCGGCAGGTGCACTATGACAAGAAGCGGATCACCCGGGACCAGGTCGAGAACTACTACCGGCGTCTCCTCACGCCCGGGGCGCTCCGGGCCCAGGTCTCGCTTGCGAAGAACATAGATTTCGACCGGATCGAGCAGTACGTCGAACGACTCTCCGAGGTGAAGCAGAAGACCCTCATCATATGGGGGGAGGACGATGCCTGGATACCCGTGAAGCTGGGGTCCCGGCTGAACCGTCTCATCGCCGATTCGACCCTTGCCATCATCGAGAAGTGCGGCCATATCCCCCAGGAGGAGAAGCCCGAGGTGGTGGCGCCCCTTCTCCTGAACTTCATGAAGGGCCGGGATATTGCCCACTCCCTCTGGGGCTACAAGGAAAAAATATTCCGCCTGGAATAGCCGCCGCATCCCATCGGAACATGATCTCATATCGCCGACCCGTATTTCAATTGACAGGGCCCCCGCGCGGCCTTACGGTCATAACGCGCCCTGCCGCGGGGCGCGGAGGTGCCGAGCGAAAGGAGGGTTTCCCCTGGACTGGCGGGCGCGCGACAATCTTCTCGAGGTCATAAACCTTCTCAGGTCGGAGGGGCAGGGCGGGTGGGCCCGTTTCTTCTCCGCGGCCCTGGAGGCCTTCGACCGGGGTGCCTACCGGGAATGCGCCGACACCATCCTCTCCGGGGCCGGCGGGATGGGCAGCCTCGATGACCTTGTCCTGGGACAGACCATGGACCGGGACGGCTCCTTCGCCTGGAAGCATAACGCGGCCGGGATCAACGAAAGGTTCCAGGCCCTTCTCCGGGACCTCCGCTCATTCGCCCTCGACGTGCGGGTCCAACGGGACCGATGATCCCTCCCCGGGCAGGAAAAAATTATGTCTCCACGCCCAAAAAATGCTTAATGAATCCAGTTTTCCGCCGATGAGGATAATAGGCTAAAACCATGCGAAAGCGGGGACTGACATGTTCGACAGCGGAAAATTGATGACCACCAACTACCTTCTCGAGCGGGGCCTTGACGTCGAGGCGCTCCGCCGAAAGGTCATAGCGAACAACATCGCCAACGTTGACGTGCCTCACTTCAAGCGAAGCGAGGTGAATTTCGAGAGCGAGGTGAAGCGCGCCATCATGGACGCCAGGGAGAAGGAGAACAGGCTCCCGGCCCTCGTGACTTCGGAGCGGCATATTTCCTTCTTCGTGCCGCGTGACGTCAGAACGGTGTCGCCGCGGGTGAACCTCGATTACACCAGCACCTACCGGAACGACGGGAACAACGTGGACGTCGAGAAGGAGATGGTGGACGCGGCGAAGAACCAGATGCGCTACAACGCCTTCGTGTCCCAGCTGAGCCACAATTTCAGGATGCTGAAGCTTTCGATGCGGAGCATATAACGCCGGGGGGATGAACGATGGGAATGTTTGACAGCTTCAACATATCGGCGACGGGCCTCGGGTCCCAGCGCCTCAGGATGGACCTGATAAGCAACAACATCGCCAACGCGACCACCACCAGGACCCCTGAGGGCGGCCCCTACCGGAGGAAACGGGCGATCTTCGCGCCCATCAACATCCGTCCCGACTACCGGTCGCCCCTGGTGCCTGACCGCATCCAGCATGGCCCGGGGAAGGGGGTCCGCGTCGTGAAGATCGAGGATGACCGGTCGCCCTTCCGCCTGGTCTACGATCCCACGCACCCCGACGCCATCAAGACCGGGCCGAAGACGGGGTACGTTGAGATGCCCAACATCAATATCGTGATGGAAATGACCGACCTGATATCGGCCTCGCGGTCATACGAGGCGAACGTGCAGATGATCAATAACGAGAAGGCGATGTTTAACAAGGCCCTGGAGATCGGCCGGGGCGGGGTGTAAGGGGGTAGGCCATGTACCGTGAAACGTCCTTGAACGGGGAGATCCATGTCTCCCATAACCTTTCCCGGCGCCACAGGGTAAAGC
Organism: Spirochaetota bacterium; assembly: GCA_040768125.1. GTDB lineage: Bacteria > Spirochaetota > UBA4802 > UBA4802 > UBA5550 > RBG-16-49-21. The sequence continues at coordinate 17,023 of JAXGNG010000009.1, forward strand.
GCGAGGAGCGTCCCTGGGACCAGGTGATCGACATCTACCGCACGGCGAAGATCGAGATGCGGTGCGAAACCGTAAGGAGGGTGCAGTAATGAACACGATACACGAGGGCCCCGCGGGGCATGTCATCGCGATGAGGACCACGCATCCCCTTCACAACGACGGGGTGGTGACGCCGGAGCGCGCCCGGGACGACGTGACCGGGTCCTTCGCCGATTCTCTCATGAAGGCCCTGGGGAAGGTGAACGACCTCCAGGGGGCCTCTGACGAGCTCACCCAGCAGATGATCTACGCCCCGGAATCGGTCAGCATCCACAGCGTCATGATCGCGGCCCAGAAGGCGGAGATCGCACTGAGCTTCACGAGGGCGGTGAGGGACGAGGCGGTGCGCGCGTACCGGGAGCTCATTAACCTGAGGTAGCAGGATGGCGGGGCGGGGGCGTTCGCGGACGCCCCCGGGCCCGGTCCATGAAAACCGCGTGACGGGAGAGAGAAAAGTATTAATTAATTTTTATGTATATTTTTATGTATATTTTTAGAAAAATTAATTGACATTTTTTTTTGTTCCTGTAAAGTGCATTATGTCTCATTATATGCGCGGATGCCATGGAAAGGAGTGGCGGGCGACATCTTCGATGAAACTCCTCGGAGGCCCCTATGCTGGAATTCTTCAAGAAAATAATCACCCAGCTCACCGATATCTTCGGTAAGCTCGACACCACCAAGAAGGTCATCATCGGCGTCGTGACCGGCACGGTCGTGGTCGCCTTCATCGTTCTCTTCTCCGTGTCGAGCGGACAGCCCAACGTGGTCCTCTTTTCCGAGCTCACGGCGGACGATTTCGGCCAGGTTACGAAGAAGATGGACGAGATGGGGTTCCGCTATGAAACCTCGGGCCAGACGAGCATCATGGTGCGACCCGGTGACCGGGAGGTCATTCTCACCAAGCTGGCCCAGGAGCAGATGATTCCCCGGGGAATTCCCGGATGGAAGCTCTTCGACATGACCAAGTGGACCGAGACGGAGCGTGAACTCGACGTGAAATTCATGCGGTCCCTGAGAGACGAGATAAAGCGCCATATCGAGTCCCTGGAGAATATCGAGAAGGCGAACGTCGACATCGCCATGACCGAGGATACCATCTATTCCGAAAAGGAGATGCCCTATACCGCCGCGATTTCCGTGCACCTCAAGCCCGGCTATGAAAAACTCTCGCGGAAGGAGATCAAGGGTATCGTCTATCTCGTCTCCCGCGCCGTGGGTTCACGCCTGAAACCGGAGAACGTCACCATCACGGACAGTTACGGGAACATCATATCGGATTTCGACGACGAGCTCGACAAGGCGAAGACGGAGTACACCATCATCGAATACCGCAACAAGCTCGAGGAGCGGGCGCGCGTCAGAATGCTGAACGACATCCGCGCGGGCCTCGAGCGCATCTACTCCTCGGACCGGATCCAGGTCCTTCGTCTCAACATGGACTTCAACTGGGACAAGGTATCGGAGGAGCAGGAGGAATACAGTCCCATCGAGCTTGAAAAGGACAACCCGGCCACTCCCTATTCCGAGCGCAAGATCAAGGACTCCCTCGTTATTTCGGAAAAGACCACGGACGAGCAGTTCCAGGGCCATGGCTGGAACCCCGAGGGCCCTGCCGGCACGGAGGGCAACACACCTCCCGGGTACAAGGCCAGCGACGACCAGTTCGCCAAGTACAACAAGAACGAGCAGATCAAGAACCACGCCGTCAACAAGACGATGCGCAAGATCGACCGGGCGCCCTACGATATCTCGCGGGTCTCCGTGGCCATCGCCATCGACGGTCTCCAGAGCCTGCCGAAACTGTCCAGCGGGGAGTACGATCTCGACCCGACGAAGCAGCCGATCCAGGAGGCCCTCACGCCTGAGCAGCTCAAGAAGGCGGAGAATATCGTAAAAAAGGCCATCAATTTCGACGAGGGCCGCGGCGACCAGGTGGCGGTGGAGAACATCATGTTCGACAGGAGCCGCTACTGGGAGGACCTGAGGAACGAGTTCCGCAAGAAGGAGCAGATCAAGAAGATACTCCTCGCGGCCCTGATCGGCGTCATCGCCCTCTTTGTGGGCTTTATTCTCTTCCGCGCGATATCCAGGGAGATGGAGCGGCGGCGCCGCGCCAAGGAAGAGGCCCTTGCCCTGGAGCAGCAGAGGATGCGGGAGGCGGCCCTCCGCGCGGCGGAAGAGGAGGGGATCGACGTGGAGCTTTCCCTGGAAGAGCGGGCGCGCCTGGAACTCCAGGAAAACGCCGTCAACCTGGCCCGGGAGCGCCCCGACGACGTGGCCCAGCTCCTTCGTACCTGGCTGGCCGAGGAATAACGGAACGCCATGGGGCCCCCGCCCGAGGGTGGGGGCCTTTTTGCATGGTTTTTTCCTCCCCACAGCCCCTTTTGGGGGCTGTTTGGCCGGCGGCATTTTGTTTGACGTTGATATATTAATAATGTAAGATTGATGTACGGGCCGATAATAATAGAGACGCGAAATCCCTCCGGCGCAAGGACGGTGTGACGGATGCTTCAATCGAAAAAGACACAGCTTACGGGCCGCCAGAAAGCCGCCATTTTTCTCGTTTCCCTCGGCTCCGAGGTGTCCTCCGAGATATTCAAGCACCTTCGCGAGGACGAGATCGAACAGCTGACCTTCGAGATCGCCCGCCTCGACAGGATCGAGCCCGAGGACCGCGACAAGGTCCTCCAGGAATTCCAGGAAATGATGATGGCCCAGGAGTTCATCCAGAACGGCGGCATCGATTATGCCCGTGACGTCCTGGAGCGCGCCCTGGGCACCCAGAAGGCGATCGATATCGTGAACCGCCTCACTTCGTCCCTCCAGGTGAGGCCCTTCGACTTCATCAGGCGGACCGACCCGAGCCATCTCCTGAACTTTATCCAGGGGGAGCACCCCCAGACGATAGCCCTGATACTCGCCTATCTCGATCCGCAGAAGGCGGCCCAGATACTTTCCGGACTGTCGCACCAGATCCAGGCCGACGTGGCCAAGCGGATCGCCCAGATGGACCGCACCTCTCCCGACGTGCTCCGCGAGGTGGAGCGTGTTCTTGAGCGGAAACTCTCCACCCTGGCCAGCGAGGACTTCACCTCCGCGGGCGGCATCGATTCGATCGTCGAGGTGCTGAACAACGTCGACCGGGGAACGGAGAAGATCATCATCGAGGCCCTGGAGGAAGAGGACCCGGAGCTGGCCGAGGAGATCAAGAAGAGGATGTTCGTTTTCGAGGATATCGTCCTTCTCGACGACCGCTCGATCCAGAAGGTCCTCCGGGAGGTGGACACCCAGGACCTGGCCAAGGCGCTCAAGGGCGTGGACGCCGAGGTACAGGAGAAGATCTACCGGAACATGTCGAAGCGCGCCTCGGCGCTGCTGCGCGAGGATATGGATTTCATGGGTCCCATCCGCCTCCGCGACGTCGAGGAGTCGCAGCAGAAGATCGTCAACATAATCCGCAAGCTCGAGGAATCCGGCGACATCATCGTGGCAAGGGCCGGAGAGGAGGAACTGGTTGTCTAAGCTCGTATTCAAGCCGGGCGAGATCCGGCAGATGAACATGCCGAAGCAGATCGAGCTGCCGGCAAAGTACCAGAAGAACCTTATCGAGACCGAGGAATTCAAGGAATTCGAGGTCGACGAAGAGGGCAACCCGATCGACGTCTACCAGGGCCCGTCCATCGAGGAGATGGAGGCCGAGCTCGAGCGGTACCGCCGCGAGACCGAGGAAGAGGTCAAGGAGATGCTCGAGGACGCCCGGAAGAAGGCGTCCAAGATCGAGGAGGAGGGGCGCCAGGCCGCGTTCCGTGAGCTCCAGTCCTCGAAGGAGCAGATCAACCTCGAGATGGAGCGCCTCAGGGTCGAATCCGAGCGCGAGATAGAGCGGGGGAAGTTCGAGGCGGAAAAGATGATCAAGGAGGCCGAGCTGAAGGTCTCCGAGATCGAGCACGAGGCGTACAAGAAGGGATACGACGCCGGCCGGGAGGAGGGCTACAAGGAGGGCCAGGCCGAGGTGATGCGTCTCATCGACCGCCTGGGCACCATCGTCTCCACCGCCGTTGATATCCGCGACGACATCATCAAGTCCTCGGAAAAGCTGATGACCGAGATGATCCTGATGATCGCGCGGAAAGTGATCAAGGACGAGATCGTGGAGCGCCGCGAGGTCGTCATCAATAATATAAAAGAAGCGATCCGTCGCGTGAAGGACCGTGACCGGATCGACATCAGGGTGAATTTCGCCGATCTCGACATGACCACGGCACACAAGGACGAGCTGATCAAGATGATGGAATCCCTGAAGAAGGTCAACATCTACGAGGACTCACGGGTCGAGCGGGGCGGGTGTATCATCGAGACCGACGTGGGGGCCATCGACGCGAAGATATCGACACAGCTCGACGCGATCGAGGAGGCCATACGGAACACGACGACGATTTAGGCGGGGGCGCGGAGACGCGCCTTTGCGCCGCGTGGATATGAGACATAAGGTATGATCAAGATACTGCCACACGAAAAGGTCGATGTCCTTTCGAAATACAGGGACATCATAGAGGACCTTGACACGATCAAGCACACCGGCCGCGTGGAGCGGATCGTGGGGCTGGTCATCGAGTCGGTCGGGCCTGACGTGGAATACGGAGAGCTGTGCCGCATACGCCTCGACCACGGCGAGTACCTCTACGCCGAGGTGGTGGGGTTCAACCGGAACCGGGTCATGCTGATGCCCGTGGGCGAGATGAAGGGGATCGTTCCCGGCGCCGAGGTGATCGCCGCGGGTACGGCCCTCATGGTCCCCGTGGGAGACGAGCTCCTGGGGCGCGTCATCTCCGGTATCGGCGCCCCCATGGACGGGAAGGGGGAGATCTACACGAAGGAGCGCTATCCCGTCACGAGCCGCCCGATGAATCCCCTTGAACGGACCATCATCGAAACGCCCCTCTCCGTGGGGATCCGGGCCATTGACGGCCTCACCACGGTGGGACGCGGACAGCGGATAGGGATATTCTCCGGTTCCGGCGTGGGGAAGTCGACACTGATCGCCATGATCGCCCGCTACACCGACGCGGACGTGAACGTCGTGGCGCTCATCGGGGAGCGCGGCAGGGAGGTCAAGGATTTCGTTGAACGGGAGCTCGGCCCCGAGGGGATGAAGAACACAGTGGTCGTGGTGGCCACGTCGAACCAGCCGGCCATGCTGAGGATACGAGGGGCCTACCTGGCCCACGCCATCGCCGAGTATTTCCGGGACCGCGGGAAGCATGTCAACCTCCTCATGGACTCGATCACGCGGTTCAGCATGGCCCAGAGGGAGGTGGGGATCGCCGCGGGTGAGCCCGCGTCCATGCGCGGGTATCCCCCCTCGACCTTCTCGATGATGGCGCGGCTCATGGAGCGCGCGGGGACCTCCCGGACCGGGAGCATCACCGGCTTCTACTCGGTACTCGTGGAGGCCGACGACATGAACGAGCCGATCGCGGACCATGCCAGGAGCATCCTGGACGGTCACGTGGTGCTGGAGCGGAAACTGGCGCATCGGGGGCACTACCCCGCCGTTGACGTGCTCCAGTCGATCTCCCGGTGCATGAAGGACGTGGTGACGCCGGAGCATGCCGGGGCGGCGAACAAATGCCGGGAACTCCTGGCGGCCTACGCGGAGCACGAGGACGAGATCAGCCTGGGCGCCTACGCCCGGGGCTCGGTGCCCGCCGTGGACCGTGCGATAGAGATGATGGATACGATCAACGCGTTTCTCAGGCAGGGAATATACGAGCGGGACAGGTACGATTCGATCGTGAAAAGGCTCATCGACATGTTCACGGAGCGAAAGGCGCCGCCGCGACCGGACATTGTCGCGCGCACGCCGGCCTTCGCGCGGATCGTGCGGTGACCGGTTCACGGCGCCGCCTCCCCCGCCCCGCGGGAGAGGCGCCAGGAGGATAATGCGGGATGAAAAAGTTCAACTTCAAGCTCCAGACCCTGCTCAACCTTCGCGAGGCGAGGGAGCGCGAAATACGGAACGAGCTCGCGAGAATCGTGAGCCTCCAGAACCGCGAGCGGGAGAAACAGGCGGACCTTCGCCGCAGGATCGATGAGCAGAAGTCCCTTTTCGGGGACAAGCTGAGAAGCGGGGCGTATTCTCCCGCGGAGGCGATCCTCTTCGAGCGGTTCGTCGACGTATCGCTCCGGGCGATTGACGCGGCGGAGGGCAGGATCAGGGGAATGGAGCCCCGGGTCAAAGAGGTGCGTGACCGTCTCATTGAGGCGTCCCGGGCGCGCAAGGTGGTGGAAAAGCTGAAGGAGAGGCGGAAGGCGGAGCACGATTACGCCGTGAACCGGGAGCTCAACAAGGAAAACGACGAGACGAACCAGCGCATATACGACATGCGAAAAAAGGAAAGCGCGTAACTACCCATGACCGAGAGCATGTATGCCATCATGAAGCGGATCGCCGAGATCCGCGGCAGGTTCGGGCTGAACGAGCGACAGGGACATCCCGTCGAAACCGGCGCGATGACCTACCGGGAGCACCAGGAACGCGCCCTCGCGGCCATGAGACCGGATGCAGGAGGAGAGGCGCCGGTCGTCAGGGGAAACGATATCGAGGGGATGAAGAGACTGGCGGACCACTACGCGACGGCGAAACGGGTCCCCCCGGCCCTGGTGAGGGCCGTGATCGAGGCCGAGTCGAACTTCAATCCCTCCGCCGTGTCGCCGAAGGGCGCCCGGGGTCTCATGCAGCTCATGCCCTCGGTGATGCAAGACTACGGCGTGACGGACCCCTTCGATCCCGGAGAGAACATCAACGCCGGGGTGTCGCTCCTCAGGGACCTCCTTGATGAATACGACGGCGACTACACGAAGGCCCTCGCGGCCTACAACGCCGGGAGAAGGGCGGTGAACGAGAGCGGCGGGGTGCCGGACTTCAGGGAAACGAAGGAATACGTGCAGAAGGTAATCAATTCATACCTGAAAAACAGCTGAGGCCCCGCGCAGGGGCCCCGGCGCAACGGGGAGACCGTGATGAAGAACATATCGAACAGGGCGAAAATACTTTACCTGGTGCTGCTCATCCTTTTCATATCCGTGTTCGGGCTCTTCTGGCTGGACTATATCGGCCTGGTGAACATCTCATCCAGGGTGAACAGCATGCGCGGCGAGCCGGCACTGGTCACGGAAGCGGAGGACGACGAACCCTCCCTGGTGGAGCGGGAGGAGTTCGAGAAGGAAAAAATGAAATTCATGGAGAGGGTAGAGGACCTGGATAAAAGGGAGGCCCTCATCGCGGAGCGGGAGAAGGAATACGAGTCCCAGAAGGAAAAGCTGGGTGAAATAAGAAAGGGCCTTGAACTGGAAAAGAAAAAGTTCGACCAGGAGAAGAACCGGTACGCGGGATACCGACAGAACGTGCGCGTGCTCGCGACAAAGATGGTGAACATGCCTCCGGAGGATTCCGTGAACATCATGCTCAACTGGGAGGACCCCCTGATAATAGACGTCCTCAGGCAGATAGACGCCGACGCCGAGGAGGCGGGGCGATCGAGCATCACCCCCTACATCATGAAGCTGATGTCGGAGAAAAAATCCGAGCGCGCGAGCAGGATCCTCTATCTCATGACGCAGATCTGATGGAAGGGTGTTGAATCAAGCTCCCTGCAGATGCAACTGTATCTCTGTCACTCAGAGGAAAAACTGTTCCATTTATCACATCTGCTCATGATATTATTTTTTCACGCGGAGACGCGGAGGCGCAGAGGGGTGAATCCCCTCGGCGCTACGCGCCACCCCCCCCCTCAATAAGAGAATTCGCCGGGAGGCTCGGCGAATGATGGATTATTTTTTTCAAGTATGATTACATCCCCAATGTATAATACTCCTCTTCGCATCTCTACGTTCGTTCTCCCTTCATGTACCTGCGAACGAAGGAAACCGCCCCGCCCTACCGCCCGGGTATGGACCGGAAATCCGCATATAAAGGCGTATGGCAGAGATACTGGCGTGAATTCCGGGAAATATACCCGGTTAGGTATGCAGACCTGTATGGGGAGCTGACGCAGGAAAAGAAATTCGAGGTGGCAAAGCTCCTTTCGTGCGGGGACTACCGGAACGGATTCCGAAAAAATGTCTGCCCTGAATGCGGAACCGTGCTCATGGTGCCCTTCACCTGCAAGTCGCGCCT
>JAXGNG010000010.1:0-16786 GCA_040768125.1 Spirochaetota bacterium
CCCCCCCCCCCCCCCCCGCCCCGGCGATTCTATATTCGTCCGTTGCCGTTCATCACGCTCCGGTACCCCCCGGCAATCTTGATGTACTCAAGCTTGTTCAGGGCGTCCACGAAGGAGTGAATGCCGGCGATGGAGACGTCGATATTGGCGGAGCTGCCATAGGCGCGGATATCCCTCCCCTCATGCTGGTCGGACACGGTGACATGGACCTCCGCCACGGCGTCCGAGCCCCCCGTAATGGCCGTCAGCTTGAAGGACTCGATGCGCGCCGTGGTGCCGGTGATCTTCTTGACCGCCAGGACCCCCGCGTCGACGCCCCCGTTCCCGTGGGCCACCTCGAATACCTCGCGGTTCCCGTTGAGGCGGTCCTTGATGGTGACCATGGCCATGGGAGGCGAAAACATCCCCGTTGAAATCTGGACGTTCTCCACGCGATATCGCCGCTCCGCGTCTTCCCGGTGGAGGGACTCGCCCACGAGGACCATTATATCCTCATCGAAGACCTCTTTCTTGCTGTCCGCGAGGGCCTTGAAGAGACGGAAGAAACGCTCGAGCTCCTCGCCCTGGAGGTTGAAACCAAGGGAGGAGAGCTTTTCCATGACGGCATGGCGCCCCGAATGCTTCCCCAGCACCAGGGTCGACTTGGTGATGCCGACATCCTCGGGACGCATGATCTCGTAGGTCATGGCGTTCTTCAGAAGGCCGTCCTGGTGGATTCCCGATTCGTGGGCGAAGGCGTTTGCCCCCACGATGGCCTTGTTCGGCTGGACCGGGACACCCGTGATGGTCGTGAGAAGGCGGCTCGCCTTCATGATCTGCTTCGAGTCGATGTCGGTTCTGACGCGGAAGAGGTCGCCCCTGGTGCGGACCGCCATGACGACCTCCTCCATGGCGGTATTGCCCGCCCTCTCGCCGATGCCGTTCACCGTGCACTCCACCTGGCGGGCGCCGGCCTCGATGGCGGCGAGGGAGTTCGCCACGGCCAGTCCAAGATCGTTGTGGCAGTGCACGGAAATGACCGCCTTACCGATATTCGGGACATGTTCGAAGAGATACCGGATGAGGCTTCCGAAATCGGACGGCGTGGCGTACCCCACCGTGTCGGGTATATTGACGGTGGTCGCACCGGCCTCGATTACGGCGGTGACCATCTCCGCGAGATACGCCGGGTCGCTCCTGGTGGCGTCCATGGGCGAAAACTCCACGTTCTTCGTATGGCTCGCGGCCTGCCGCACCGACTCGACGGCGATCTTCAGCACCTCTTCCCTTGTCTTTTTCAGCTGATGCTCGATATGGATGTCCGAGCTGGATATGAAGGTGTGGATGCGGGGATGCTCGGCGACCCTGATGGCGTCCCAGGCCACGTCAATATCCTTCGGGTTGGCCCTGGCGAGGCCCGCTATCTGCACCCCCCTCACCCGCTCGCTGATCCTTCGCACCGCCTCGAAATCCCCTTCCGAGGCGATGGGAAAGCCCGCCTCGATCACGTCAACACCGAGTCTCGTCAGCTGCTCGGCGAAGAGTATCTTCTCGGTAATGTTCATCGTGAATCCGGGGGACTGCTCCCCGTCACGCAGCGTTGTATCAAAAATGAATATTTTATCCCTGTCGGCCATGGTTATTCTCCTTTCATATTAGACATTGATTTCCGTCGCGATCGGCGCGGTCCAAGCGATCGGGGGCATACGCCCCGGCCTTCCTCCCGCTTCGCAGATGACACACTAATGATCATTCCCGATTCCTCCATGATTCCGGAAGGTGGCGCGCCGGCGACATGACGTCTCACATGTCATCTACCACCCGGCATAAAAAAAGCCGCCACGTTTTGTGACGGCTTTCGCCTTTTGCCCCTGTCGTACAGGCATCACAAAACGGGACCCCCGCGTTCGCCGGAAAGGCCCAAGAGCAGACCGAGGAGAAGGCTGCCGGATGCCGATGTCGTCAATTGCTTTTCCATATCCACTGTATCGGACGGTGGTGTTCACCGCTTGACGGCATAAATGGCCCACGGGCGGGTTCTGTCAACAAAAAGATCAATTTTTTTTCAAATCCGTAAATTCAAGATGTCGTCGAAGAAGGCCGCCCCGGCATTGCCATGCGACCGGGGCGACCCGAATAACCCGATGCTACGATCACGTGAATTGCTCTTGACTTTATGCCGAATCATGGTATCCCTGTGCCCCGAACGGACTACCGGGTAGAGTAAATGCGACAGGTAAAAGGCTTCATCCAGATATACAGCCTCCAGGCGAGGGACCGGATCATCGAGGCGGGCCTGGCGATCCTCAGGCAGGCAGGCCTGGAGTCCCTCTCCTCCGAACTTTTCGCCTGCGTCGATGAACTTATTAAAAACGCGGTGAAGTCGAACTACAAGTACCTTCTTCTCAGGGAAAAAATACATGCGCGATTCAGGCAGATATGGCCCGACAAGACCGGGAGGGAAATCGACGAGGACATCGACGACCTGGTCAGGATCCCCGAGCGCTTCAATCTCATCGCCGAGGAGATACTCGACTCCAGCGACGTGTCCTCCGTCGTCCGGGAACTGCTGAACGAGGAATCACGCCTCCTGGCGATAAAGAACAGGGCCTACGGCGAGGGGCGACCCTGCACCGCCGAAGAAAAGACCCTCATCGGCACGCTTGAAAACATCAACCGGATGCGCGCGGCGATACGGGAGAGTAATGTCAGGGTCATCCTGCGCATCCAGATCGACGAACACTACATCTACATCGAGGTGACGAACACCGCCCCGATTCTCAGGCGGGACATCAACAGGATCCACGAAAAGCGCGACGAGCACCGACGCTACAGGGAGGAGGGAAGAGAGCACGAATTCTTCGTCGATTGCATTGATACGAGCGAGTCCGGTTTCGGCCTGGGGTACGCCAAAATCGACGTGATCCTGAACAGCTGGGGTATCGGCGAGATGAACCCGATCACCATCATATCATCCATCAATACAACGGTCATGCTGACGCTTCCCCTGGAGGAGCTGAGGGAAAAATACCACCGGTAACGCGGCGCCCCGGGGAGGGCGGCAAGGGAGGAACATGGAAACGATCCTGGGCAACGGCGTCCTCTTCGGCGAGGAAACGCTGAACGGGCTGCATATCTTCGCCGGGCCATGGCTCGACGCGGTGATGGCGGTCATCACCCTGGCGGGCGATGAGCCCTTCTATCTTGTGGCGCTGCCGGTTATTTACTGGTGCTGGGACAGGCGCATCGCGATCTATGCCGGGGCCGCGTTCCTGGTCACCATGACCCTCAACGACTGGATAAAATACGCGGTTAACCATCCCCGGCCCGACCCGGAGAAACTGCTTCCGGGTATTCGCGAGCTCGCCCTGCGCCACGCGCCGCGCAGCCCCGGGTTCCCGAGCGGCCATACCCAGGGCTCCCTGGCTTTCTGGACCTCCCTGGCCATTCTCAACCGCCGGGCCTTCCTCTGGGGCATCTGGGCCGTCATGATCATTGCGGTCCCCTACTCCCGCCTCTACCTGGGTGTCCACTACCTCGGTGATGTCGCCGGGGGCTTCATCATCGGCGCCCTCTCCCTCGCGGTCATCATGCCCGTCGTGGCGCTCGGAGACGCCCACTACCATAGATTCAACGAGTGGGCCCTGGGTGGCCTTATCGTCATCGTTCCCCTCATCGCCTGTCTCAGCCTCACAGGCGAACATATCTACGCGACCACGGGCACACTCTCGGGGTTCCTCGCCGGCGCCCTGGCCGGGGAGAGGAGAATATCCTTCACCCCCCGGGCCGGGATTCCCTGGCAGGCGGCGAAGGCGTTGATCGGCATCGCCGTCATCGCGGCACTGCGCCTGGGGCTCAAGGCGGTCCTGCCGGAGGTGCTCCTGGCGGGATTCGCCCGCTACTGGATCATCGGTTTCTGGTGTTCCTTCGGCGCGCCGTTGCTTTTCTCGCGGTTCGCAGTCCTGAAGGGAGAGGCGGACCCAACGGTCCCCGGCGGTCCCGGCGTCTACTCGACGTAGACCCTGGGCACGCGGGAGCTTATCCAGCAGAGAAACTCGTAGGGAATGGTGCCGATGGCCTCGCAGAGCGAATCGAGGGGCACGGCGCATCCGTCCATTTCGCCGAAGAGAAGCACGTCATCGCCGTTGTACGCGGTGCCGCCGGGCCCTATATCCACCATGATCTGGTCCATGCATACCGTCCCCACCACGGGATAGACCCTCCCCCGTATCACCACGCGGCCCCGGTTGGAAAGGAGCCGGTTGTACCCGTCGCCGTATCCGAGGGGAAGGGTCACGATCCTGGTCTGCTCCTTCGTGACGTATGAATGGTTGTAGCTGATGCCCGTTCCCGGGGGGCATACCTTGAAATACGAGACCCTGGTCTTGAGCGACATGGCGGGCATCAGCCGCTTCCCCGCGTACTCGCGCCCGGGATCGTACCCGAAGGGATCGTAGCCATAGAGCATGATGCCGGGACGGACCATGGTGAAGTGCGATTTCGGCCTTCCGAGGACCCCCGCGGAGTTCGCCAGGTGCACGAATTCAGGCCGGGCGTTCCTACGCTCCATGTGACCGACCGCCTCCTCGAACCGGTTGATCTGCGATTCCGTGAAACCCGGGTCGCTCTCGGCCCTGGCCAGGTGGGAGAAAACCCCCCTGACCCTGATGCCCGGAAGGTCCAACGTACGGTCGATGAAGCCCGCGGCGTGGTACCAGTGAACGCCGATCCTCTCCATGCCCGTGTCGATCTTGAGATGCACCTTCGCCTCGACGCCGTGCCGCACCGCCGCCTCTGATATGGCCCTCGACTTGTCGATGGAGCTGCTGGTGATCTCGATATCGTGCGCCAGGAAATCGTCTATCTGGTCCGTGTTGATGGCGCCGCACACGAGGACCGGCGCGGTGATCCCGCTTTTCCTGAGATAGACCGCCTCTTCAAGATAGGCGACGCCCAGGTAGCGGGCCCCCGCGTCAAGGAGCGTCCTCGACACGGTCTGTATGCCGTGGCCGTAGGCGTTGGATTTCACCATTGCCATGACCGACACGTCTTCCCCCACCAGTGACCTGACGATCTCCAGGTTGTTGCGGATCGCGCCCAGGGAGATTTCGGCCCTGGTGGGGCGATGCTGGTAGGTTTCGATCATGTCGGGCATGACACCTCCCACGGGGGATTCTTCGTCTCCCACGTGATACGGCGCGTGGGGGGATTTGTCAACAGGATAATCATCCCTCCAGCGAGCTCACCGGGGCAACGCCCTTACAATCTTGCCCGTCCCGTTTGAGAAACGCCTCTCGTTCACGATCTTCAATCCGTGGTATTCGAGGAAGCCGTCAAGCCCTCCCCGGTCAAGCCACTCCCTGAAATTACCGTTATGCTCCCTTCCCGCGGCCATCTCAACCACCCTGATCAGGCTTCCCTTCAGGCCCTCCGGAAAGGGCGCGATGAAATCTGCAATTATAAACTCATCTGCCACCTTCAGGGCCTCGTCCATGACGGCGTCCCTGACCCCGTCCGAAAGCTCGTGGAGGAACTGCGTCATGACTGCGAAGTCGTACCCCCCGGAGACGCGCGACGACAGCTCAGTGGCCGAGGCAAGGAGGATCTCCCCGTTGAGTATACCCCGCGCCGCGAGCCTCCTCCCGGCGTAGGCCGCCATCCTGGGGGAAAGCTCCACGCCGGTCACGCGGGAGCATTTCGAAGCCAGGCCGACCACGAGGGTGCCGACGCCGCAGCCGATATCGATCACGGAGGCGCCGTCGAACACCCAGGAGGACACGGTCCCGAGGAAGGAGCCTCCCGCGATCGGATCGGCACCCAGCCTGTAGAGGAGGCCGTCGTACCACCGCGACCTCGGTTGTGGCCCCTTGCATTCCATCCCCTACCCCTGACGCGAATGTTCGGCGATGAGCCCGGCGGCGTTACGGTAAAACAGCCCTTCATAACACCCCGGCGAGAGGCCGTATGAAAGAAGGGTCTCCAGCTCTGATTCCCTGGGCAGGATCAGGTTGGGGAAATCGGATCCGTAGAGGATGCGGTCCCCGTGGCGCTCCAGTTCCCCGCCGCCGAGATCGAACCCGCCCCGTCCCTGGAACTCGCGGAAAAACGCGAAGGACGTGTCAAGGCGGAGGCGGGGATGCGCGTCGAGGAGATCCATGAAGCCGCGGTACTCGTAGGCTCCCATGTGCGCGACATTTGCCGGGAGATCGGGATAGCGATCGAGGAGCCTGGCAAAATGTTCGAGACCGACGAACTCGTTCCCCACGGGTCCGGTTCCCGCGTGGAAGAGTATCCGCTTCCCCCTCTCGATGACCGTTTCGTAAAGGGGAAAAAGCCGCTCATCGTGGGGATGAAAGCGCTGGACAAGAAGCTGGAGTTTGAACCCGATGACCCGGGGATGCTCGAGGGCCCGCGCCGCGAGTTCGGGGGCCCTTTTGTCGCCGGGATGAAAGGCGGCGAAGCAATAAACGTCGGGATGCTCCTCCAGGAACCGGTGGTTCCACTCGTTCAGTTCCCCGGCGATCCCTTCCCGGTGTGCGTAATTCGAATAGACGATCTTCTCAACGTTGTGCTCCCTCAGGTAGGCCACGCACTCCCGGGCGTACATCCTGTAGCGGATGTCCCACCGGTACACCGAGGAAAAATATTCCCAGATCGCGTCGAACATCCTGTCGGGGAAGAGGTGCACGTGAAAATCGATGATTTTTTCCGGAAGCTTCATTGGCCGCGCCATGGGTACACACGCGAGGCATTTCTTCACGAGCACACCGCGCCGGTTCAGACGACGCCGGCGCCTTCCCTGCGATCAGGGGATTGCCGCGAAGAACTCCCCGAGTTCCCTGTTTACCTCCTCGGGTTTCTGCAGAAACACCATGTGCCCGGCACCGGGAATAACGACCAGGCGCGATCCGGGCATCGAATCAGCCAGGTACTTCGAATATTTGACCGGCGTCATGACGTCTTCCCCGCCGCAGAGCACCAGGGCGGGGAGACTGATCCCGGCGATTCTCTCCATGACATCGAACCTGTCACAGCAGAGGAAGTCGTTGAGATGGGTCGACACGGGAGCGGCGCACTGGATGTCAAGCACCCTCCGGCGAACCTCGGGATCCACGCCATCGAGCATCGCCGCGGCATACTCCCGGTACCATTCCGGGGGCCGTTCCCTGTTCTCGTCCAGCAGGCGCAGAAAGGAGGGGTTCACCCTGAGGCGCGCGCCGGAACCGATGAGGATCAGGCCCGCGCATATCTCGGGATGGGAGAGGGCGCAGGACAGGGCGATACCGCCGCCCATGCTGTGGCCCGCCAGGATGGATGCGCCGTGCCCTTTCCGCCGGACGTATTGACACACCCACTCCGCGTACTCCTCGACGCTCCCGAGGGGTTCACCCCCGGGATGGCCCGGCAGGGTGATCGCGTCGCTTTCGGGAAACCGTTCGGTCTGGTAGCACCATTGCTCCCCGGCGCCCCCGGCGCCGTGTATAAACACCACCTTCGCCATTCATCCCTCCATCATTACCGTGTGTAACACACGGGAGAGCTCGTCGATCCGGTAGGGCTTCGCGATGACCCCCTTGAAACCGTAATCCCGGTAGTGCGCCATGACCAGGTCCGTGGAATAACCGCTGGACACAACGGCCCTGACGCCGCCGTCGAGGGCCATGAGCCGCTCGAGGGTCTTTT
Organism: Spirochaetota bacterium; assembly: GCA_040768125.1. Lineage (GTDB taxonomy): Bacteria > Spirochaetota > UBA4802 > UBA4802 > UBA5550 > RBG-16-49-21. Next base: position 7,663 of record JAXGNG010000010.1, read on the forward strand.
TGCCCCCCATGCCGCCGGGTATCGTGAGGTCCAGTATCACCACGTCAAAGGGCTCCCCGGCGTCCAGGGATCGCTCGTAAAGATCAACCGCCTGACCCCCGTCGTGGGCGATCTCGACACTGAATCCCAGGTGCTCGAGCATTTTCCTCGCCGTGGCGTTGACGGCCTCGTCGTCGTCCATGAAGAGCACCTTCCCCGTCGCGGGGGCGGGCCGGGCCTCCACGCCCTTCACCGCCACCTCGACGGAATCGGTGGAAGGAAGGTAAATGGAAAACGAGGTGCCCGACCCCGGGAAGGATTCCACGGAAATGTAGCCGTCGTGCCTCTTGACGATGGAGAAGGTGCTCGTGAGGCCGAGGCCGTTACCCCCGGCCTTGGTGGTAAAATAGGGATCGAAGACCTTCGACAGGTTCCCGGCGGGAATGCCCACGCCGCTGTCGGACACCACGATTTTCACGTATTTTCCAGGCTCCAGGGGCATCCCGGAATCCTTTTCCACCACGAGGTTGTCCGTGACGATGGTGACCTCGCCCCCCTCGGGCATCGCCTGCTCCGCGTTGAGCACCAGGTTCTGTATCACCTGGCTGAACTGGCCCACGTCAACGTTCACGGGCCACAGCCCCTCCTTGAAATCATAGATGCACCGCACCCGGGAGCCCCGGAGCACGAAACGCGAGGAGTCCCGTATGATCTCCTCCACCGAGGCGATCTGGCGTACCGGGGCCCCTCCCTTGGAAAAGGTAAGGAACTGCTGGGTGAGGTCCCTGGCCCTCTGGGATGCCAGCTCCGCGTCGGCGAGTATCTCGTTGAGCCGCCCGTTTTCCGGCGCGACAAGCCTGGCGAGGGTGATATTCCCGATGATGGCCGTAAGGATATTGTTGAAGTCGTGGGCTATCCCACCCGCCAGTATGCCGATCGATTCAAGCTTCTCGATCTTCAGAAGCTCGTTGCGGAACTTGACTTCCTCGGTGATGTCACGGATGACGAACACGTATCCTCCGACACCTCCCCCGCGGTCACGGATCGGGGCCGCGCGCTCCGAAATGATCCGCTCGGACCCGTCGCTCCTGACGAGGAGTGACCCTGACCGCGAGGAGGCGGAAAATTCCTCGATCACCGGTCCCGAGAATTCCTTCCTGGCGCCGGTATCCCGGTCGACCAGGACCAGGACATCACGGAGGGGACGCCCCTTGGCCCTGGTCTGGTGCCACCCCGTGAGTTCCTCGGCCGCGCTGTTCATGAGATGAACGCGGAAACGCGTGTCCGTGGCGATCACGCCCTCCGCGATCGACCGGAGGGTGATGGAGAGGCGCTCCTTTTCCTCGATCAGGGTCTCCTCGGCGAGCTTTCTTTCGGTGATGTCCCTTCCTATGCCCTGGAAGCCTATTACGTCGGTCTCCTTTATGATGGGCGAGATATTCACCTCGAGGCTCACGCGTATGCCGTCCTTCCTCAGCACCGTGACCTCGTATCCGATCACCTCTTTTCCCTTCAGGAGGTCGCCGAAGGTCAGCAACGCCAGGCCCTTCATGTCGTCCTGGAGATACTCCCAGAAGCTTCTGCCCAGGAGCTCGTCCGCGCGGTACCCCGTCAGGGGGACCACCGACGGGGAAAGATAGGTGAAGCGTCCCTCCCTGTCCATGGTGAATATGAGGTCGAAATTCCTCTCCACGACGCCGCGGAAACGCTCCTCGCTCCTCCTCAGGGCCTCCTTGTCTCTCACGTGCTCGACCACCTCTACCTCGAGGTTCCTGTTGAGCGTCTCGAGCCTGTTCCGCATCACGTTTATCCTGTCAGCGAGGCCGAAGGAAAAGATGAGCATCTGTACGATGAGGGCTGTCTTGAAGAGAGACATCGCCGAGAAACCGGTGGGGATAACCGCCAGGGCCTGGGCGATATACAGCACCACCGCCAGGATAAACAGGAACCACGACGCGGCGAATAGCCCGGCCTGGGCGACCCTCTGGCGAATGGAGAGTGAAATGACCGTAACCACCAGGAAGATCGTGACGGCGGTGCATGCCACCGCGAGCATCACCATTTCAATACTGTTCGGGATGAAAAGGTTCACCACGAGCCCCACGGTCCCCACCGCGATGGCGGCAAGGAGGCCGTTGTCAAGGCGCGGGGTGTGCGCCCTGGTTCCCAGGAACTCCCTGGTGAAGACCAGGTAGAGGATGTTGCCGAGGAAATGATGCACGGCGGTGACGGAGAACTCCGGGCTGCCGGGCCAGACATAGCGGGCACCGTACCCGTCCAGGACAAGGGAGATCATGATAAACCCCCCTATACAGAACACGTAATAGAGGTATTCCCTGGACCTCACGGAAAAAAATATAAAAAAATGGTACACCATCATGATAATGAGCACGCCGTAGTAGAGACCGTTAAGCCCGGCATCGCGAACGGCATCACGGTAGGTCGCCTCGCGGGAGATGACCGAAATCGGGACCCTGAGGGACGTTATTGAACGGATTCTCAGGTAGTAGGTGACCGCCCCGGGGTCCTGTCGAAGGGGGAAGACGAAACGCACGTCGGGGACCTCACGTTCCAGGAATGGCCTCCTGTCGCCGGACATGACCCCGGAGTAGCTCCCCCCGCCGACGGGCCTGAAAAGGATGATCTCGTCAAGCTGGGGATAGGCGACCACCAGATCGAAAGACAGGGGGGCGCGTCCCGGATTGACCAGTGTAAAACGCATCCAGTAGACCGAACCGGTAATGCCGAAGTTCGGCACCGCCTGGTGGGACGGCCTGAAGCGGTCGGGTGCAGCCGAAACCACCTCCCCGATGGCAAGTCGCCCATCAGGGTCCTCAAGATAATCCACCTCGAGCCCGATGTTCCGTGCCGAGGGGGGATCCGTGAGAACAAGCGCCCTTCCCCGATCTGCTCCCGGGCGCGCGGTGACGGTCGAATCCGGATCACGCGTTTTACCGTCGACGAAGGCCCCCCCCACGGTCACGACGAGTATCCCCGCGATAACGATGAGGAGAGACACGATGAGGGAACGCTTGTTTCTCAACAGGTGGCGAAGTGACGTGATTAGCAAAACACCGCTCCGTGGAAAATCCCGCGGGACCACCCCGCCTCCGCCCGGGGCGGGGGCGCTGATCTCCGGCGCCGTATACCTTGAAGCGTGCGGGAAAAAAAGTCAATTGAAATACCTTCCGGGACCCGGCACGAGATCGCCCGGGAACAGGGGGCGACGCGTTTTTTTTATTGCTCTGCGGATCGGCATTCTGTATAAAGGGCGAAGGAATACACGTGACGCGGCGCCACAACAGGAAAAAAAGTCCCGCGCGGAGATGCCGATGATACTTCTAAGCTACGCCCGGTCTATTCTGAGCTGGCTCCTCATCGTCCTGAGCACTGTTTTCTGGGGCACCCTTTCAATCCTCTCGGTACCCGTGAGCCCCGGCGGCGAACTCTCCCACCTCTGCATGAGGCGATGGGGGCAGACGATCCTCCTGGCATGCGGCATCCGGGTCAGGGTTACGGGCCTCGAACATATACACGCCGGTGAGATCCAGATATTCGCCTCCAATCATCAGAGCTTTTTCGACGTCTGGGTGCTCTGCGCAGTGCTCCCGGTCCGTTTCGGATGGATCATCAAAAAAGAACTGATGAAGATACCATTCCTCGGCGCCCACATGAGAATCAACGGCTACATCACCATCGACCGGAGCGACCGGACCCGCGCGATAGAAAGCATGGACCGGGCGGCGGACCAGATCCGGGAGGGACGGAGGATCGTCATCTTTCCCGAGGGCACCCGGAGCAGGGACGGAAATCTCGGGCCCATGAAGAAGGGACTCTTCCACCTCTGCCTGAAGACCGGCGTCCCCCTGGTGCCGATATTCATCGAAGGCACGGGGAAAACCCTCAAACCCGATTCGCTTCTCATCACCCCGGGGACGATACATGTCACCTTCGGCTCGCCCATCGCCACGGCGGGATACCGCGAAGAACGCCTGGATTCCCTTGTCGATGATTACCTGGATTCGATGCGCGCCCTCAGGCTGCGCTTCGTCAACGAGTCGCCGGGCGCCGACGCGGCGTAATAGCAGGTCACCCCTATCGCTTTATTCCACGGCGCCGAGTATGTGCCGCCGGCGGTCATCGCCGAGACCGTAGTGTTTCATGATGAAATCGTCGGCCTCCTCCATGGCGGCGCGGCGCTCCAGAACGGCGTCGGCCATCCTCACCAGTCCCTCCAGGACGCGTTCATCCCAGAGGGGAAGGGGCAGGCCCTCCAGGTGCCCCCTGAGGACCTTGATGGAAGCGTACCGCTTCTGGAAAAGGAACTGGTAGAGCGAGGAATTGAAGAGCGCGAGGACCGCCTTCGCCGGGTAGTCCCCCTGTTTCGGCAGGATGCAGTTGGCGCTGTTCAGGGTGAGGCGCCCGGCATCGTCATAGGCGACGACAAGGCGCTTCGAGATGAAGCGGTATATCAGCTTTTCCCTGGATCGGTATTTCCACTCCGGGGCCGCCTGCTGGAAGCGGTCGGGAACGAACCGTATGCAGCTCTCGGGCTCTCCCGGGAAATAGTGCTCGATGTTCCTTCCCCTCCAAATCGGCTCCCATCCGCCGCCGCCCCTTCCGGGGCGAAGGAACGCATCGTTGTCCCCCGTGACGATACCCAGGGCCCAGTCGGCGCGTCCCTTGAGGGTGACATGCCGGTGCCCGAATATTTCATCTATGACCTCCGCGTCCTCGGCACTGGTGTCAATATCGAAGACGCGGCCTGAATTTTCCAGGAAGCGCTCCTGGCGCACCGCGCCGCCACCGATGCCCCGTCCGCGGCAGCTCATCCCGGAAGAAGCGCCCTTGAGAAGATCGAGTCGGATGACCGGCGTGAAAACGTTTGTGAACACCCTTCCCAGGCGGCGGATCCCCTCGATACGGGTGGTCCTGAGGATATAATCGCGAATCCCGGCGTGGGACTTCACATGCATGATCGACTCGGGAAGCAGGAATGAAAGGCGCCCCCCTTCCTTCAGGGAATCAATGCTCCGCTTGAGAATGCAGGAGAACGATTCCAGAGACCCGATTCCGGGGAAACGCTCCTTCAGGCGCGCGCGCTCCCGTGGGCCGTAGTGGAGACCCCAGGGAGGATTCGTCGCCACGACGTCAAATCCCTTACCTCCCGACGGCGGGTCCCCGAGGAGAAAATCAGCGTGGTACACGTGGGGATCAAAATCATACTCGCTGAACTCCAGCATCAGGTTGATGCGGGCGATCCGCACGGCAACCCGGTCGACGTCATAACCCCAGAGACCATCCGGATCCTTCGTGTTTCTAAGGAAGGAAAGGAGAAATTGCCCCGTGCCGCAGCAGGGATCGAGGATCCTCGCCTTCCGTCCCGGTTCCGCCAGGGCGCCGGTGATGTCGTCGACTATGGCGGCGGGCGTGTAATAGGAACCCGCCCTGGCCTTGGCCCCCTCCATGAGCAGCGACTGGTAAAGAAGCCCCAGGACGTCCCTCTGGTCCGGAAGTTCAGCCTCGAAAAAGCGAAGGTCCTCCTTCCCGGGGAGGAACCGACCCAGGTCCCGGTGCCAGGATTCAAGCTCGCGGCCGAGATGCCGTTTCCCGGGTATCAGGAATCCCTCGCCGATCAGGCGAAGGGGGTCGTTGTGGTTCGCGTCGGTGCGGCGGAGCACATGGGGAAGCGCCATGAGGAAGATCCCCCGCTCGCCGCCCCTCCCCGCCGGTATCAGCGCGAGGGCCTCCTCGATTGAGCCCCGGGGCGTCCCGTCCCGCAGGTATTCGGAGGGGATGAAGGTGCCCCGCGCCCCCGATTTGTTCGCCCGGCGCATGAGCCGGGGAAGGGCCCCGTTTCTAATCCGCGCCTCCAGGTCCCTCACCTCGTCGTAGCGAAAGCGCATTCCCCTGCTGTGCCCCTCGGGACGCAGGTAATCATGGCGGATCCAGTTCCGCACCGTGGCCGATGAAACCTCGAGTATCGAGGCGGTTTCGCGTATCGAGACAAAGCGGTGCTCCGGGACCATTGGGCCGCCCCTCCGAACGTATCATAGCTGCTGTGCCGGTTCTGCCGCCGGGGGACGACGGCTCCCTGTCGCTGTTCTGTTCAATACATCGACAGGAGCCGCAGAGGCGCATTAATACTTTTAATGACGTTATGTCGCGTGTTGTGTGATAAATCGAAGCGTCGCGTCCGGGGCCGGAGACACCCGGCGGAGCGGCCAGGGGCTGCGGGGTCAGATTGGGGGAAAGAGCTGTTCGAGGGGAATCTCAATGATCCGGGAGGAACGCTCGCCGATGCGGCGGTGCTGTATGAGAAAGCTGTTCATCGCCTCCGACTTGAGCACCCGCACGGCCTGGGCGTAACCCGTCTGGAATATCTCCACGGTGAGATTGAAGAGGGACAGGGCCTCGAGGACCGTGCGGACGTTGAGCTGGGCCACGTCCTTCGCGAGGCTCCTTTCGCGGTACCCGCCACCGAACAGGCCGAGGCACCTCACCTGGCGGACTCCGTTGTCGGTGATGCGGTGATAGAGATGGGCGATCTGTTCAAGGGCCATGTCGCTGTTTTCGATTCGGGACTTGAAAAGGTGGTTCGCCCCGAGCCAGGCCCTGCGTCCCTCGTCTACCCCGCAGAGGACCACGGAAACGCATGAACCCAGGTCAATATACATGACATGGCTCTCGTCACAGACCAGGGATTCGTTGACATGGACAAAGCAGGCCTTTTTACCCCTGCTCTCGCGGCGGAACAGTTCATCGCCGTCGATCTCCGGCGAGGGCGCTCCCGCGGGGGAGCCTGGCATCCCCTCCTCACCTGAACGTCGCGGCAAGGCCCGCCTCCGCGGGAACGAAGATCGCTCCCGATTCCGCGTCCAGGAGCAGGTCGATCTCCTCATGGAGGGGATGGGTTTCATGGAGCGCGCGGTCGGCGGACCGGATCTTCTTTTCCAGGACCCTTCCGTCCTCCCCCGTGACCTGCACGATGAGGGTAAAGTCCCTTCCGCTTTTCCAGGTCACGAAGGTCCTCCCGTGGCTCACCACGGTCCCCCGGCGGGACCTCCCCTTCGTGAAGGCGCGCAATCTCTCGCGTTTCGCCCTGGCGAACCTGAGAAAGAGGCGCACCCCCACGTAGGCGAGTATGGCGCAGCATGAAAGCTTGAACACCATGGGGCCTGTCTCGAAGGGCCCCGTCAGGGCCAGTGCCAGGGGCAGGCACGCGAAAACCGCGAAAAGAGAGCCGTTAAGGATGTCACCCCTCAGGCCCAGGGTGAAGTCGATCCTGTCGCGAAAAAGTTCAGGATCCCGCGGAGGCTCCGCGGGGATGTCAATTGCGGCGAAGGCCATGGACTGTCTCCCGCGCCGCAAGCGAGGTTACGGCGCTTTCTCGCATGAATTGTTCCATAGTCTACCTTCAGCGCGGAGATCCAGTCAATAATTAATCCTCCCGGGATGGCAAAAAATCCATTGCCTGTTATTAATTCTTGACGGCCGGCGTGGTGCCGGCGCATACTCCTGCCCGGTACCGGCCATGACGGCGCCGTCGCATTAGAATCACCATCATACCCATCAGGTGCGACAATGAGCGATTCGGAAAGGATACGGCTCTTATCGGTTGAGCGGGACGACTCGGGCGGGAAGATCTCCTTCGCCTCCTTCCTCAAGAAGGACTACGTCGCGAAATCCCTTGTGATATACCTCGACGGCAGCGGCATCATCGAAAAAATATTTTTCTCTTCGAACACCTACGGAACCGTCGAGTGGGAAAACGGCCGGGGGCTCGTCAACTGTCACATGTGGGAGAGCGAAGACCAGGCACGGGAACCCACCTACCTGACTAAACGCTACACATCGATCCTCTCCGACGGCGCCGTCGACGCCGGATACGCGAAGGAAAACATTCTTCCCGATGTCCTGGACTATCTTGAGGACGGTGAGATCGCGGAATGGATCGAGGACATTATCTCGGTGAGGGAATACCTGGTCGCCGTTGACCTCTCCCGCTTCGGGAACTGAGGGGTCCCGCGCCGCATTCCATCATTCTTTCCGGCCACCCTTCCCTCGCCGGCGCCCGGAATCATCCAGTATCCCCTTTAATTTTTCCGAAAGGTCCGCCAGCTGGTAAGGCTTCTGTATGAAGCCGGCGGTTCCCTTTCCCGCGAATCGCTGGCTGATTTCATGCTCGTTATAGCCGCTTGAAATCACCACGCGCACGTCCTTCCGTATGCGCCGCATCTCCCTGAAGGCCTCCTCGCCGTCCATGCGGGGCATGGTGAAATCCAGGATAATGCAGGAAAAGGCGCCGGGTTGACGCGCGAACTCCTCAACGGCCTGACGCCCGTCCGCCGCGGTGACGACATCAAAGCCGAGACGCTCGAGCATGCGCTTCCCCAGGTCCCTGATCGTTTCCTCGTCGTCGGCGAGAAGGACGGTGCCGCTTCCCCTCCATGCCCTGTCATTTCCGCCCTTCAACCCCCTCCCCTCCGGCGCCTCCTTCGCGGGGGGAAGCAACACCTTGAAGGTGGTCCCTTTCCCTTTTTCGCTGTACACCTTGATGGCGCCCCGGTGGCCCCGCACGATCCCGAGCACCGCGGCGAGTCCCAGCCCCCTGCCGGTGAACTTCGTGGTGAAAAAGGGATCGAAGATCTTTGGCAGGGTCTCCTGGTCCATCCCCTCGCCCGTGTCGGCGACCTCGATGTACACGTACAATCCTTCATCCAGGGGCTCGTGCAACCATGTCTCGTCAAGGTAGGCGCGGTCGCATTCCATCGCGCCTGTCGAGACGGAGATGATGCCGCTCTTTTCACCAATGGCGTCGGAGGCGTTTATCACGAGGTTCATGATGATCTGGCGCACCTGCGTGGCGTCGGCCACGACCGGTGGAAGTCCCTTCGAGGAATTAAACCGGAGCACGGCCTTTTTCGAGATGGAAACCTCGAGCATGTGCCCCATCTCCTCGACGATCTCGTTCAGGTCCAGGCTCTCGCTCGTGAAGCTTCCACGGCCGGAATAGGCCAGCATCTGCCGGCAGAGGTCGGCCGCCCGCTGCGAGGCACGCGCCGCCTCCAGGAGATTGCCCCGGGCGATCGATGAGGGAGGCAGGTCCATGACGGCCAGGTCGATGTTGCCGAGTATCGCCATC
>JAXGNG010000011.1:0-7378 GCA_040768125.1 Spirochaetota bacterium
AGGCGGGGTTGCTATGAGGGAAATTTCTCTGGCGGACTATGCGAAAGATTGATTCATCAGCTTGCTACCTTGTGCTTGCGGAAGCCGCCTCCTGCGGCATCCGGCCTTCGGCGATACCGGCCGTTTTTGCAGCCGGTATAACGCAACGCCGGGCCTCCTGCCCGGCGAGGGGTTAATGTCACACTTTCGCCTTGTGGGGGATGCAGACAAAAAACCTTCCCCAACCTCCGCGTGCTCCGCGCCTCCGCGTGAGGCCACTCCTGATGACCGCAGGGATGGAACTGCCCCGGAATAAAGCGGCCCAGGATAGTGCTAGCCGATCCCGTAGGCTTCCTTCGCAAACTGGATGTTGTTCCGGGCGTTCTCGTACTTGACCCGACCGTAATTATAGAAGTCGAAGTCGATGGTGGAGACGTTCTTCTGGATGAGGCTCCAGAGGAACCAGTAGATGTCAGGGAAGGGCTTGAAGAGGTCCACCAGGCGGAGCGTTCGCTCGAAATCACACCCCTGGCAGTAGTGCTCCACGAAGCTTCGCTCCACCTCGCGGGGCACCAGGATCTCCTGGAACATGTCGGCCAGGTCGTACTCCCTCGGGGCCATGCCGGCGTACTCCCAGTCGATGATGTAGAGCGGCACGGGATAGCGGTCCCCGTATCCCTGTCGGACCAGGATGAAGTTCTCCGCCAGGAGGTCGTTGTGGCCAGCCGTGTACCGGCTTTCGGGTATGTCGATGGCCCGTGAGAGCGTCTCCAGGCGCGCCACGGTGCCGGGGATGTCGAACTCGGGATACGCGGCGCCCAGGCCCTCCAGTATCCCCGCCAGCCGCTTCACCTCCGCCAGGGGGTTGAATATCCCCGGAAGGACGACGCCGCTTTCGTGGATCCTCCTGATGGCGTCGACGATAGTGCCGCGCAGCGACTCGTCCAGGAAGTCTTCGTTCTTAAGCGTGTAGCTTCCGGTGATGTATTCCACGATGGTGACCCGGTTCCCGGGCATGTACCGGACCAGCCTCGGCGAGATGTTCAGATCGGCCATTTTCCGTATGGCATCGGCCTCGTGGTCCCGGTTGATGAAGAGCTCGGTCCTGTCGCCGTAGATCCGCAGGGCCAGGTCGCCCCTCTCGGAAGTGACGCGGTAGAGCCTGTTGGTGATGCCGCCCTTCAGCACCGATATCTCGATGGACGCGCCCTTCCATTCCGGCATCAATTGCAGAAAAAGCCTTTCATCAAGTTCCGCATGCAAAAGATTCAATGATGTGTCCATGTCCCTCCACGGTCGGTCTGTTCGACTGGGCCTTTGCGCGTGATCGGCGGGTCCCCGTGCCCCGCATAGTACCTGAAGGGGGGGCGCCTATGACGCAATGAACCTGACGATCAGCATGAGTACGGAAATTGAGATATACGCCAGGGAGACGCCGCAGAGCACGCCCGTCACCAGGCGCCGGAAGTTGGTGGAGCCGATACCCCCGTACTCCTGGAGGACCCAGTCCGCCGCCATGGGCGCCATGAGGAGGGCGGCGACGGAGAGTGAGCCGGCGCCAAATTTCAATTCATACCCGAGGAGTACCGAGGAGATATAGCCCGCGGCGAAGGAATGATGACCAAGGAACACGCCGGTGCACCGGGCGCACACGGGGAACTGTATTCCCCTGTAAAAAAAGCTCCGCTCGGGAATCCGGTGACACCCCGACCCCGCCAGGGAGGCGTACAGGAATGTCATGATCCTTCTTGCCATTGTGCGCCGCAGTTCTGGCAGACCCGTATCTGCGAGATCGTCGTCTTGATCTTTCCCTTGTCCATCCCGCAGAGCCCGCAGAGTATCCCGGGGATGCTGAAGAGGATGAAGCCGATGATCGACTTGATGCAGCCGAATCCCTTGGTCGTACCCTCCTGCCGGGTGATCGCCTGGACGGTGATGTTCGTTGAGCCGCATTTGGGGCATCGTAACTCGCTCATCTGTCTTTCCACTCCCTGGTGATGGTGGCGCGCAGCCTCTTCGCATGCGTGGATCATGCGGCGCGATACGGGTATTGTCAACATCAATATTGGAGCGGCGGGTGTGTTGGGGGAATCCCCGTGGGAGAGGGGGCCAGGGGGTGAGGGTCATTCACACATACAGCGCCGGGGGGATTGTCCCCGAGCGATCTTACCCCCATGGACCCGGCAATGCCTGACTAGCCCGGCCTAGGGCGCCACGAGTTTCAGTTTCGTGTGCCGGGCGATAATGTCGAAGTCCCGGTCGCGGTGCAGCAGGGGGAGGCCGTTCCTGATCGCCGCGTGGGCGATGAGGCAGTCCAGGCTTTTCCTGACGGCGACGCCCTTTTTCCTGAGGTACCGGTAGAGTTCCGAGGCGCCCAGGGCGTCCGTCACCGGGTCTTCCTCCACGAAATCGAACGAAAGGAGGATCTCCCGCACCCCGGCGTGGTCCCTGTCGGAACGGAACCCCTGGAGTATTTCCATGAGTATGATCGAATGGAGAAAGAGGGGCGCCCCCGATTCCACGGCGCCGGCAAGGCATTCCACGTGCCTGCTGTCGACGCCGTTGAAGAAATCGATCCAGACGGAGGTGTCGACGATCACCCGGCCTACCTCGCGGACCGCATGGCGTCGAGATCGCCGTCCCATTTCGCCCCGCCGCGATAGCGGAGGATCCGCTTCTGCGCGCTCAGGCGCACAAGCTCCCTGAGGGCGACGTGCACCACCTCTTTTTTCGTTTTCAGCTTCGTGGCGGCCATGGCGGCGCGCATCAGCCTCTCGTCGATGTCTATGTTGGTCCTCATGCCGTTCTCCCTATACACAAACATAGTGGTATTTATACACATTGTCAAATGGTTTTTCCCGGGGGCGCCGGCGTTACATAAGTTCTATCTTGAGCTTTTTGCCCAGGGCCGCGGCGGCCCTGTTGAGCGTGGTAAGGGAGAGCGAGTCGTTGTCGGGATCAAGAAGGCGGTCCACGGCGGAGCGGCTGGTCCGCATCTTTTTCGCGAGCATCGTTTTTGTCAGGCCCCCGCCCTTCATGGCGCGGGACAGCTGTCGGGCGATCAACCTTTTTATCGCCGTGGCCTCGACGGACGCGAGGATTCCCTCTTCCTCGAGGAATTCGTCGAAATCGGACCCGATATGGTCGTTTCTCTTTTTCATGGCGCCATCCCGTTTACACCAGCATCATCCGTTTTTGCGCCGTGGCGAGCTCCTCACGCGGCGTTTTCTTCGATTTCTTGATGAAGCCGTGGAGCAGCACCATGGTGCCGCCGCGCGTGGTGAAACACACACGGGCGATGGCGTGTCCCAGGTGCGACCTGACTTCCCACAGCCCCGCGTGGATTTTTCTCACCAGGGGCATGCCCAGGGGCCATCCGTATTGAACGGTCTTGATATCCTCCCCGATAATTTTCCGGTATTCCGGGGGCAACGATTTCAACCACTCGCGCACGTGCTCGTTTCCCCTTTCGGTGCGGAAGAACCGTACAGCGAGAATCTCTGCCGGGTACATATCGGCCGGCATCGGTTTAAGGGTACCTAAAATGGTACGTGTCGTCAAGTGATTTATTCCGTCGGCCTGCGACTGCTGCCGGCGCATCTATCCGGTATCTCATGCAGCGGATCCTTCATGGGTATCGATTCTCTGTGCATGGGTTCTACGAAGGAGGAAGGGGAAGGGTGAACATTTTTTTGGGGGCCCTGGGGGGGCCCCCCCAGGGCCCCCAAAAAAATGTTCACCCTTCCCCTTCCTCCTTCGTAGAACCCATGCACAGAGAATCGATACCCATGAAGGATCCGCTGCATGAGATACCGGATAGATGCGCCGGCAGCAGTCGCAGGCCGACGGAATAAATCACTTGACGACACGTACCATTTTAGGTACCCTTAAACCGATGCCGGCCGATATGTACCCGGCAGAGATTCTCGCTGTACGGTTCTTCCGCACCGAAAGGGGAAACGAGCACGTGCGCGAGTGGTTGAAATCGTTGCCCCCGGAATACCGGAAAATTATCGGGGAGGATATCAAGACCGTTCAATACGGATGGCCCCTGGGCATGCCCCTGGTGAGAAAAATCCACGCGGGGCTGTGGGAAGTCAGGTCGCACCTGGGACACGCCATCGCCCGTGTGTGTTTCACCACGCGCGGCGGCACCATGGTGCTGCTCCACGGCTTCATCAAGAAATCGAAGAAAACGCCGCGTGAGGAGCTCGCCACGGCGCAAAAACGGATGATGCTGGTGTAAACGGGATGGCGCCATGAAAAAGAGAAACGACCATATCGGGTCCGATTTCGACGAATTCCTCGAGGAAGAGGGAATCCTCGCGTCCGTCGAGGCCACGGCGATAAAAAGGTTGATCGCCCGACAGCTGTCCCGCGCCATGAAGGGCGGGGGCCTGACAAAAACGATGCTCGCGAAAAAGATGCGGACCAGCCGCTCCGCCGTGGACCGCCTTCTTGATCCCGACAACGACTCGCTCTCCCTTACCACGCTCAACAGGGCCGCCGCGGCCCTGGGCAAAAAGCTCAAGATAGAACTTATGTAACGCCGGCGCCCCCGGGAAAAACCATTTGACAATGTGTATAAATACCACTATGTTTGTGTATAGGGAGAACGGCATGAGGACCAACATAGACATCGACGAGAGGCTGATGCGCGCCGCCATGGCCGCCACGAAGCTGAAAACGAAAAAAGAGGTGGTGCACGTCGCCCTCAGGGAGCTTGTGCGCCTGAGCGCGCAGAAGCGGATCCTCCGCTATCGCGGCGGGGCGAAATGGGACGGCGATCTCGACGCCATGCGGTCCGCGAGGTAGGCCGGGTGATCGTCGACACCTCCGTCTGGATCGATTTCTTCAACGGCGTCGACAGCAGGCACGTGGAATGCCTTGCCGGCGCCGTGGAATCGGGGGCGCCCCTCTTTCTCCATTCGATCATACTCATGGAAATACTCCAGGGGTTCCGTTCCGACAGGGACCACGCCGGGGTGCGGGAGATCCTCCTTTCGTTCGATTTCGTGGAGGAAGACCCGGTGACGGACGCCCTGGGCGCCTCGGAACTCTACCGGTACCTCAGGAAAAAGGGCGTCGCCGTCAGGAAAAGCCTGGACTGCCTCATCGCCCACGCGGCGATCAGGAACGGCCTCCCCCTGCTGCACCGCGACCGGGACTTCGACATTATCGCCCGGCACACGAAACTGAAACTCGTGGCGCCCTAGGCCGGGCTAGTCAGGCATTGCCGGGTCCATGGGGGTAAGATCGCTCGGGGACAATCCCCCCGGCGCTGTATGTGTGAATGACCCTCACCCCCTGGCCCCCTCTCCCACGGGGATTCCCCCAACACACCCGCCGCTCCAATATTGATGTTGACAATACCCGTATCGCGCCGCATGATCCACGCATGCGAAGAGGCTGCGCGCCACCATCACCAGGGAGTGGAAAGACAGATGAGCGAGTTACGATGCCCCAAATGCGGCTCAACGAACATCACCGTCCAGGCGATCACCCGGCAGGAGGGTACGACCAAGGGATTCGGCTGCATCAAGTCGATCATCGGCTTCATCCTCTTCAGCATCCCCGGGATACTCTGCGGGCTCTGCGGGATGGACAAGGGAAAGATCAAGACGACGATCTCGCAGATACGGGTCTGCCAGAACTGCGGCGCACAATGGCAAGAAGGATCATGACATTCCTGTACGCCTCCCTGGCGGGGTCGGGGTGTCACCGGATTCCCGAGCGGAGCTTTTTTTACAGGGGAATACAGTTCCCCGTGTGCGCCCGGTGCACCGGCGTGTTCCTTGGTCATCATTCCTTCGCCGCGGGCTATATCTCCTCGGTACTCCTCGGGTATGAATTGAAATTTGGCGCCGGCTCACTCTCCGTCGCCGCCCTCCTCATGGCGCCCATGGCGGCGGACTGGGTCCTCCAGGAGTACGGGGGTATCGGCTCCACCAACTTCCGGCGCCTGGTGACGGGCGTGCTCTGCGGCGTCTCCCTGGCGTATATCTCAATTTCCGTACTCATGCTGATCGTCAGGTTCATTGCGTCATAGGCGCCCCCCCTTCAGGTACTATGCGGGGCACGGGGACCCGCCGATCACGCGCAAAGGCCCAGTCGAACAGACCGACCGTGGAGGGACATGGACACATCATTGAATCTTTTGCATGCGGAACTTGATGAAAGGCTTTTTCTGCAATTGATGCCGGAATGGAAGGGCGCGTCCATCGAGATATCGGTGCTGAAGGGCGGCATCACCAACAGGCTCTACCGCGTCACTTCCGAGAGGGGCGACCTGGCCCTGCGGATCTACGGCGACAGGACCGAGCTCTTCATCAACCGGGACCACGAGGCCGATGCCATACGGAAAATGGCCGATCTGAACATCTCGCCGAGGCTGGTCCGGTACATGCCCGGGAACCGGGTCACCATCGTGGAATACATCACCGGAAGCTACACGCTTAAGAACGAAGACTTCCTGGACGAGTCGCTGCGCGGCACTATCGTCGACGCCATCAGGAGGATCCACGAAAGCGGCGTCGTCCTTCCGGGGATATTCAACCCCCTGGCGGAGGTGAAGCGGCTGGCGGGGATACTGGAGGGCCTGGGCGCCGCGTATCCCGAGTTCGACATCCCCGGCACCGTGGCGCGCCTGGAGACGCTCTCACGGGCCATCGACATACCCGAAAGCCGGTACACGGCTGGCCACAACGACCTCCTGGCGGAGAACTTCATCCTGGTCCGACAGGGATACGGGGACCGCTATCCCGTGCCGCTCTACATCATCGACTGGGAGTACGCCGGCATGGCCCCGAGGGAGTACGACCTGGCCGACATGTTCCAGGAGATCCTGGTGCCCCGCGAGGTGGAGCGAAGCTTCGTGGAGCACTACTGCCAGGGGTGTGATTTCGAGCGAACGCTCCGCCTGGTGGACCTCTTCAAGCCCTTCCCTGACATCTACTGGTTCCTCTGGAGCCTCATCCAGAAGAACGTCTCCACCATCGACTTCGACTTCTATAATTACGGTCGGGTCAAGTACGAGAACGCCCGGAACAACATCCAGTTTGCGAAGGAAGCCTACGGGATCGGCTAGCACTATCCTGGGCCGCTTTATTCCGGGGCAGTTCCATCCCTGCGGTCATCAGGAGTGGCCTCACGCGGAGGCGCGGAGCACGCGGAGGTTGGGGAAGGTTTTTTGTCTGCATCCCCCACAAGGCGAAAGTGTGACATTAACCCCTCGCCGGGCAGGAGGCCCGGCGTTGCGTTATACCGGCTGCAAAAACGGCCGGTATCGCCGAAGGCCGGATGCCGCAGGAGGCGGCTTCCGCAAGCACAAGGTAGCAAGCTGATGAATCAATCTTTCGCATAGTCCGCCAGAGAAATTTCCCTCATAGCAACCCCGCCT